>NZ_JANQCE010000009.1:0-127294 GCF_042055345.1 Klebsiella sp. C349492 | reverse complement strand
CTCATTCAGAGTCAAGCGTTTATTTTGCTTTTCTCCGTCGGCTTTCGCGGCTGATATTCAGCGCTGAAGCCTGCTGACCCGGCGGCGTGCTGGCCGTTGTTCCGTGTCAGTGGAGGCGCATTATAGGCAGTTCTCTGACGTTGACAAGTCCTGTTTTCAAAAAACTTTTCAACCGTCTCTTTTTTCACCAAAACGGGCCTAAACTGGCAGTTTTTCCAGCGTTTCAAAGCCGTAGCGCTGTAAAACGGGTAAAAGCTGTTCAGTTTCCGCCGTCAGCGCCATGCAGTATGCCAGGTTTGGATCGCTGGATTTCGCATCCGGCGCCTCATGTTCCAGCAGCCAGACGGTGCGACGGGCGATGGCGGCACCGGAATCAATCATTCGCGTTCCTTCCGGCATCACCTGCTGCAGCTCTTCCTGTAATAGAGGGAAATGGGTGCAGCCCAGCACCACCGTATCAGGCGGTTCGGCCATTCGCAGCCACGGGCGCAGAATACGCCGCAGTTCATCCAACGGCACCGGCTCGCCGTGCAGCTTCGCTTCCGCCAGCTCGACCAGCTCCGCGGAACCCAGCATCTCTATTTTGCATTCATTAGCAAAGCGGCTGATCAGCTCACGCGTATAGGGGCGTTTGACCGTACCGCGCGTCGCCAGCAGGCCGACGACGCCGTTAGCCGTCAAGCGGGCCGCAGGCTTAATCGCCGGAACCACGCCCACAACGGGAAAAGCAAAGCGGTCACGAAGAGCGGGAAGGGAAACGGTACTTGCGGTGTTGCAGGCAATGACGGCCAGCGCCAGCGGATAACGCTGTTGAACAGCGGTGACAATTTCAAGCACGCGCTCAACGATGAACTCTTCGCTCTTCTCCCCGTAAGGAAAAGCCACGTTATCGAAAGCGTAGATGTAATGCAGATTCGGCAGCAGCTGCCGAATCTCATTATAAACCGACAACCCACCGACGCCGGAGTCAAACACCAGCACGGTGGGACGTGGATCAGAAGGTGTAGCTGCCAGACAAGTAGTATTCTCGTCCTGCAGTTTGGTAGCCATAAGCTGTCTCGTAATCTTTATCGAACAGGTTGGCTATTTTACCACGAACTGTCAGGCGATCGGTGATCGGATACGCGGCAGATACATCAAGCGTGCTGTAGCTTGGCAAAATTCTTTGCGTATTATTGTACTGGGACGTGTTGTTATCGTAGCGCTTACCATAATACTGCCACGACACATCCATATCGACGTTAAACATCGTCCAGTCCACCTGGTACTTCGCCTGCCGCTTAGAGCGTCGGGCCAGGACTTCGCCATTATCATCATTACGCGGGTCGACATATTGCAACGTGACGCGATGGCTGAAAATACCGGTATCCACACTTCCCGTCCATTCAACGCCTTTAATCGTCGCGGCGTTGATATTGTCATACTCGCCTTCATAGGTGACAGGGTCTGAGTAGTAGGTAATCAGGTTAGTAATCTTGTAGTGATATGCGGAGAGACGCCAGTCCAGCGGTCCGGTTAGCCCTTCAAGTCCGGCTTCCCACTGCTGCGACTCTTCAGGCTTCAGGTTTGGATTTGAGTTGATGCCAAAGCGGGTCGAGCCAAACTGTTGTCCCAGCGAAGGGGCGAGGAAGCCGGTACCATAGCCCAGGGTCACACGATAGTTTTCGACAAACTCCCAGCCGGCAGTGGTCTGCCAGGTTCCGTGCCAGCCAAACTGTTCGTCGTGATCTTCGCGGCCGGAGGCTTCGAGGGTCACATCGCCAAACTGCTGCTGCCCGGTCAGATACAGGCCGGTGTTATCACGCTTGTAGGTGTCCGATAATACCGTATCCGACGAGGTCAAACGCTGCTGCTGCCAGTCTACGCCAGCGCTCACCGAGCCATGACCAACAATAAGGTTATTACCCCACTGCAGATTACGCTGGGTCATTCGATCGAGCGTGGTACCATCATTGTAACGGCCATAGATACTGCTGTAGTTGTAGTCTTTGACCTTCTGATAACTGGCGACGAGCTGTGAAGAGTAGATCCCGGAACTGTACTTCAGTCCCGCGTCCCAGCTCTGATTATAGAGCTGCTCTTCATCTGCGCTGTAGGCTGGAGTGTACGGCGGGCTTCCCAAATCGTAATCAGTGTTGTTGGTGTAACTACGACCGCGGAAGAAGCCATCAAAGCTATCGTTAAATTTATGCTCCAGGCTGCCCCAGAACGCTTTGCTACGGAAGCCGTCGCGATCCTGGTCGTGGTCCCAGGTTGAGCCTGGCTGGACGTTAAAGCCTTTGTTACCCTCATAAGAGCCGGCCACCGTGGCGACCGTATCGCCAAAGCGATGACGCAGGGTGCCATCATATTGCTGATAGCCTTCAGAACCAACGCCGGCGGTGATCTTAGATTGTTCTTTATCGGCATGGGTGATGACGTTAATCACGCCCCCCATCGCACCGGAACCATAAATAGCCGAACGCGGGCCGCGGATATACTCCACGCGCTGTACCAGCGACAGCGGTATTTGATTCAGATCGGGGTTATTCGTAATACCGGGGCGGGACATTGGGATACCATCAACCAGCACCAGCACCTGCTTCGCCTCAGTACCGCGAATAAACAGGGAAGAAGTCTGCCCCATTCCTCCATACTGTGCGACGTCAACGCCCGGCAGACGACGCATCACGTCGTTTAAATCCTTTGATTGCCAGCGATCGATATCTTCCCGGGTAACCACATCGGTCGGTGCAAGGACCGTATTGACCGGCTGTTGAAAACGATTTGCTGTCACCACTAACGTGTCTGAATTGCTGTCTTGCGCCCAGCCGGAAAATGCCGTGACGGAGAGAGCCGTCATCAGCGAAGCTTTTTTAATCATTGTAAAAGCATCCGTAACATATAAAGGATGCCGCGGGTTTCATCAGTAGCACGCGATGATAGAAACCAAATGCGACGTATACCGGCAGGTCTTCGGGCTCGGGGCGTGTTATGGATGAGGACTTCCCACCGGATATCGGCAGTGTCTGCAGATTGCGTTCATCCCACCTTCCTTACCGCTGCGCGTCAGCCCCAGATTTACACTGGGTTCCCTTTTAACTCACAGGACCGGTTACACAATGCTATAATCAGAAACATATAGAAGTCCAGACTTCTATAATTATATTTGATCCATCATCCGGGCTGGACTTCCCTGATGCTTTCCCTACAATCCCCGCGTACTTATTTTATTCAGGATGCATCATGACCCCCGAACACCTTCCAACCGAACAATATGAAGCGCAGCTGGCAGAGAAAGTCATTCGTTTGCAAAAAATGATGGCGCCTTTTGCCGCCCCGGTTCCGGAGGTTTTTCGTTCGCCGGTCAGCCACTATCGCATGCGCGCAGAGTTCCGCCTGTGGCACGATGGGGACGATCTCTACCACATTATGTTTGACCAGCAGACCAAATCGCGGATTCGCGTCGATAGCTTCCCGGCGGCCAGCGAGCTTATCAATCAGCTGATGGTCGCCATCCTCGACGGCGTGCGCGATAACCCGGTTCTGCGGCATAAGCTATTTCAGGTCGACTACCTGACGACCATGAGCAACCAGGCCGTAGTATCGCTGCTGTATCACAAAAAGCTTGGCGACGAGTGGCGTCAACAGGCGGAAGCATTACGCGACGCGCTGCGCGCGCAAAATCTCAACGTGCACCTGATTGGCCGGGCAACCAAAACGAAAATCGAGCTTGATCAGGACTACATCGACGAACGTCTGCCGGTGGCCGGTCGCGAAATGATCTACCGCCAGGTTGAGAACAGCTTCACCCAACCGAATGCGGCGATGAATATCCAGATGCTGGAGTGGGCGCTGGAGAGTACGCAAGGAGCAACCGGGGATTTACTGGAGCTGTACTGCGGTAACGGCAACTTTTCCCTGGCGCTGGCGCGTAATTTCGATCGCGTGCTGGCCACGGAAATCGCCAAACCTTCCGTCGCTGCGGCGCAGTACAACATTGCGGCCAACCATATCGATAACGTGCAGATTATCCGTATGGCGGCAGAGGAGTTTACTCAGGCAATGAACGGCGTGCGGGAGTTTAACCGCCTGCAGGGTATCGACCTGCAAAGCTATCAGTGTGAGACGATTTTTGTCGATCCGCCGCGCAGCGGGCTGGATAGCGAAACGGAGAAAATGGTACAGGCATATCCGCGAATTCTGTATATCTCCTGCAACCCGGAGACGCTGTGCCAGAACCTGGAAACCCTCAGCCAGACCCATGACATTACGCGTCTGGCGCTGTTCGATCAGTTCCCGTATACCCATCATATGGAGTGCGGCGTCTTATTAACCCGCAGGTAGGCGATTTTTACAGAACCCGGCACCACAATGCTTGCCGGGTTCTGGCGTTAAGCGGTTACTCTGCCGCCGCATCCTTCCGGTTACGCATCCGGTAGCCTATCCAGAATACCGTAATGACCGACAGCACGGCCGGGAAGAAGTTAGAGCCGATGTCCGGATACTCCGCCCGCACCACGGTGCTGTACAGCAGAACCCCGAGAATGAAACAGGCAGCAGCCAGGCCCGGCAGCCCCACGGGCATACTCCGGTTCTGATAGCGCTGGTGCAGGCAGTAGACCGTCAGCAGCAGAGACAGCACCGGGAAAATGGAAAAGGGAACAATCGAGCTGAACAATGCGGCGAAGGTTCCGTTAATCGATAAGCCAGCGATCAGCGCCAGCAGCAGCGTACCTTTATCTTGAACTGAGTGTTTCATTGCTCGTCCTTCACGTTATACGGAATGATTTGATATTTTTTCTTGTTCACGGCGATACCAGTAATACGCGCCTTTCGAGATCATTCTTAGCTGCAGCACCAGCCGTTCTTCCAGCTGTCGACGCTGTTCAAGCCCGACGTCCAGCGCCTCAGCGCCGGCGCTAAACACGATGGTGACCATCGCTTCGGCCTGCGCTTCAGTAAAGGCGCGCGGCATGTGATTTTCGATTTCTAAATAATCGGCAAGTTCCGCGATGAAATGCTGAATTTCGCGCGCCACGGCGGCACGAAACGCCGCGGAAGTCCCTGAACGTTCGCGCAACAACAGGCGAAAAGCGTTCGGGTTATTGCCGATAAACTCCATAAAGGTAGAGACCGAGGTGCGAATCACGCTGCCGCCTTTGGCAATACGCTGGCGCGCCTGGCGCATTAGCTGGCGCAGCATGAGTCCGCTCTCATCGACCATCGTCAGACCGAGCTCATCGACATCGCGAAAATGACGATAAAAGGAGGTCGGCGCGATCCCCGCCTCACGCGCAACTTCACGCAGGCTTAAGCTGGCGAAACTCCGTTCGGCGCTAAGTTGGCTAAATGCCGCTTCTACCAGCGAACGCCGGGTTTTCTCTTTTTGTAGCGCTCTTACGCCCATCACGTTGTATGAATCCTTCCAATAGCCCTGCTGGCACTATACCAGAGATAAAACTAATCGGTTTACACTGGTTTGTGAAAGATTGTTTACGAGCCGATCATGCTTTTATGCCGCAAAAAAGCACAACGATAATTGGGTTAAACTGCGGCGAATGTTATCATCGTGTTTATTTTATGTATAAAACAGGTGAGTAATGCCATGTCGCACTCTTGGGATTATGATGCAATAGTAATTGGTTCCGGCCCCGGCGGCGAAGGCGCTGCGATGGGACTGGTTAAACAGGGAGCCCGCGTTGCCGTTATTGAACGCTACCATAACGTCGGCGGTGGCTGTACCCACTGGGGAACCATCCCGTCGAAAGCGCTCCGCCACGCCGTCAGCCGTATTATCGAGTTTAACCAAAACCCTCTCTACAGCGACCATTCCCGCCTTCTTCGCTCCTCCTTCGCCGACATTCTTAACCATGCCGACAGCGTCATTAACCAGCAGACCCATATGCGTCAGGGATTCTATGAGCGCAACCACTGCGAAATCCTGCAGGGCAATGCGCACTTCGTTGATGACCATACGCTGGCCCTGGAGTGTCACGACGGCACCGTTGAAACGGTCACCGCCGAAAAATTCGTTATCGCCTGCGGCTCACGTCCGTACCATCCGACGGACGTCGATTTTTCCCATCCCCGCGTGTACGACAGCGACTCCATTCTCAGCCTTCAGCACGAACCGCGCCATGTGATCATCTACGGCGCAGGGGTCATTGGCTGCGAATACGCGTCAATCTTCCGCGGGATGGAAGTGAAGGTGGACCTGATCAACACCCGCGATCGGCTGCTGGCGTTCCTCGACCAGGAGATGTCCGACTCCCTCTCCTATCACTTCTGGAACAGCGGCGTGGTGATTCGTCACAACGAAGAGTACGAGAAGATTGAAGCCGTGGATGATGGCGTGATCATGCATCTGAAATCGGGCAAAAAACTGAAGGCAGACTGCCTGCTGTATGCCAACGGTCGTACCGGTAATACCGACTCCCTGGCGCTGGAAAATATCGGTCTGCAAACCGATAGCCGCGGCCAGCTGAAGGTGAACAGCATGTATCAGACCGCGCTGCCGCATATCTATGCCGTTGGCGACGTTATCGGCTATCCGAGCCTGGCTTCGGCCGCTTACGATCAGGGACGCATCGCCGCGCAGGCGCTGATTAAAGGCGAGGCTTCGGCCCATCTGATTGAAGATATTCCAACCGGGATCTATACCATTCCGGAAATCAGCTCAGTGGGTAAAACCGAGCAGCAGCTGACCGCCATGAAGGTCCCGTACGAAGTGGGTCGCGCACAGTTCAAGCACCTGGCGCGCGCGCAGATCGTCGGTATGAGCGTGGGAACCCTGAAAATCCTGTTCCACAGGGAAACGAAAGAGATCCTTGGCATTCATTGCTTTGGCGAGCGCGCGGCCGAAATTATTCACATCGGCCAGGCGATTATGGAGCAGAAAGGTGGCGGTAACACCATCGAGTACTTCGTCAACACCACCTTTAACTACCCGACGATGGCGGAAGCCTATCGGGTAGCCGCGTTAAATGGCTTAAACCGCCTGTTTTAACGCTTCGTCGAAATGGCCATCCATAGTGCTACGGATGGCCTCCGCCAGATGTTCATAGCGGCTGCGCAGCGGCGAACCGGGGCGATAAACCAGCCCAATGGTGCGTCGCGGCTCGGGCTTAATGCACGGAATGTACACCACGCCATCGCGCTTTCTCTCCTGCGGCACCGCTAGCGCAGGCAGCAGGGTAATACCGCTCCCGGCAGCAACCATGTTACGCAGCGTTTCAAGACTGGTGGCGCGGAAATGCGTATCTTCATCCGCACCGGCCTCGAAACAGAAGCCCATCGCCTGATCGCGCAGACAGTGGCCATCTTCCAGCATCAGCAGCTTCTCCCCGGCTAAATCGGACATCGGCACGCGGTCACGGTTGGCCCACGGGTGATCTTCGTAGATAGCCAGCATCATCGGCTCATCAAACAGCGGCACCTCAATAAAGGCTTCGCTCTCTTTAACCAGCGCCAGGATAGCGCAGTCAAGCTTGCCGCTATCCAGCTGGGCCAGCAGCTGATGGGTTTGAGCTTCATGCAGATACATTTCCAGCTTTGGAAAAGTCTGGTGCAGCATCGGGATAATCTGCGGCAGCAGATACGGGCCAATAGTTGGAATCAGGCCGATATGCAGCGGCCCGGACATCGTCTCGCCCTGTTGGCTTGCCATTTCCTTGAGCACTTTTACTTCGCGCAACACCGTACGCGCCTGATCCACCAGCAGCAGTCCAGCTTGGGTAAACAGAACCTTACGGCTGGTGCGCTCCAGCAACATAACCCCAAGCTCATCCTCCAGCTTGCGGATCTGCCCGCTAAGCGTGGGTTGGCTAACGTGGCAAGAGTCCGCGGCGCGCCGGAAGTGGCGGTGCTCGGCTAGCGCAACCAGGTATTCAAGATCGCGAATATTCATTATTCATCCTCCGTCGCCATGATAGTTCATGGCGATAGATAGCATAGCAACGAACGATTATCCCTATCAAGTTTTCTGTTCAATAATAAGCCCAGAAACGAGGCCGGTATCAGAAAATCACCGAATTGCCTCAACGTTTTCCCTAACCGAACAACTAAAGCCAACGTGAACTTTTGCGGACCTCGTGTCCGCTTTTTTTTGCATAAAAAAGCCCGAGCATCGCTCGAGCTTCTAATTTTTGGTCCCTAATACGCCCGCCGGGGCCAGCAGGCTACCGGCTTAAACCAGGCGCTGCTGCGCATCGGCGATCGCCTGCGCAACCTGCTTCGGTGAAACACCGCCTTTGGCCGCGCGCTTATCAAGACAGGATTGCAGCGACAGAATGGGGTAGACATCATCGGCAATCACGCTGCTGAATTTCTGCAGGTCCGCCAGCGCCAGCGCTTCCAGCGGCTTACCTTGAGCAATCGCCTCGACAACCGCTTCGCCGACAATATGGTGCGCTTCACGGAACGGTACGCCTTTCGCCACCAGATAATCCGCCAGCTCGGTCGCATTGGCGTAACCCTGCTGCGCCGCTTCTTCGCAACGCGGGCGCTTCACCTGAATGCCGTCCAGCACCAGTGCGGCCATATGCAGGCAATCAAGCCAGGTATCGAGGGCGTCAAACAGCCCTTCTTTATCTTCCTGCATATCTTTGTTGTAGGCCAGCGGCAGGCCTTTCAGTGTCATCATCATGCCGGTCAGCGCCCCCTGAACACGGCCGCACTTACCGCGGATCAGCTCCAGCGCGTCCGGGTTTTTCTTCTGCGGCATCAGGGATGAGCCGGAGGTCACGCGATCGGAGAGTTCAATAAAGCCCGCTTCGCCTGTATTAAAGAAAATCAGGTCTTCAGCAAAACGCGACAGGTGCACCATCCCAATCGAGGCGCCGGAAAGCAGCTCCAGAACGTGGTCACGGTCGGACACGCTATCCAGGCTATTGCGGGTCGCGGAAGCGAAGCCCAGCCAGCCGGCCAGCTGTTCACGATCGATTTCATAGGCGGTACCCGCCAGCGCGCCGCTGCCCAGCGGGCTGACGTCGAGGCGCTTCAGGGAGTCCTGCAGACGGCTTTCATCACGCGCCAGCATTTCCACATAGGCCAGACACCAGTGGGCGAACGTAACCGGCTGCGCGCGCTGCAGATGGGTGTAGCCCGGCATCACGGCATCCTGATTATTCTGCGCCGTTTCAACTAACGCGCCCTGCAGCTGACGATTCGCAGAGAGCAGCTCGGCGATAGTATCCTTGCACCACAGCTTCAGGTCAGTCGCCACCTGATCGTTGCGGCTACGGCCGGTATGCAGTTTTTTACCCAACTGGCCGACTTTGTCGATCAGCTTGCCTTCCACCCAGCTATGAATATCTTCAGCATCGCTTTCAAGGATTTGCTGCGGGTTAGCCCGCACCTCTTCCAGCAGGACGCCCAGCGCCTCTTCCAGCTCCAGCTGTTCGCCAGCGCTCAGCACGCCAACCGTCACCAGCGCTTTGGACCAGGCAACAGAGCCAATGATATCCTGCTCCGCCAGGCGATAGTCGAAGCGCAAAGAGTCGTTGAACTGTTTGAACCGCTGATCTGCTGCCTGAGTAAAACGCCCGCCCCAAAGTGCCATAATGTGCTTCCTTCAAATTTGTTTATTTCTGCCGGGAAGCCCTACGCTTCCCGTCTGCAAATGTTTTCAATCAGGCCAGAATACGCGTGCCGATCGGCGTGCCGTTAAACAGCGCCGGCAGCTGCTCCGCGTGGCGCCAGGAGGCAATATCCACCGGGCGACCCAGCGCGCGCGCCGCATCCAGCGCGGCGTTCACTTTTACGATCATGCCGTCGGTAATAATACCCTGTTCAATCAGCTGCTCCGCCTTCTCCGCGGTCATCTCCGCAATGCGCTGACCTTTGCCATCAAGGATACCGCTGACGTCGGAAAGCAGGATCAGATCGGCGCCGAGAGTCGCCGCCAGCGCGGTCGCTGCCTGATCGGCGTTGACGTTCATCAGCTGCCCTTCATCGGTAACGCCGATAGAGCTAACCACCGGCAGGTAGCCGCTCGCCAGCAGGGTATTAATCAGCGCCGGCGAGCCCGGCTGGGCCAGGCCAACGTGCCCCAGATCTTCGGCAAGCTGAGTCACCTTAACGCTATCGCCATCGCCGAGGAACAGGCCAACGCTGGCTATACCGTGCTTTTTCGCCCACGCCAGCAGCGTTTTATTGGCGGTTCCCGCCAGCGCGCCGGTAATAATGTCGATTTGATCCGCCGGCGTTACCCGCAGCCCATTTTTCTTGCTTACCGGCAGGTTAAGCTGCTTCATCAGCTCATCGACCACGCAGCCGCCGCCGTGCACGATAATCAGCGGACGCTGATGCGTTTCACGGTAATTCACCAGCGCGGTAAACAGACGCTCCAGCGCTTCTTCGCTATCCAGCAACACGCCGCCGAGTTTGATAATTAATGGGTTCATCATCACACCTTAAATAAGAGACTGCGTCTCAGCGAAGCCGAAACGAATATTCGCGCACTGTACTGCCTGCGCCGCTGCGCCTTTAAGCAGGTTATCTTCCGCCGCCACCACGATGATATGCTCATCCTGGACCGCAAAACCGATATCACAGAATGGCAGACCCACGACGTTTTTCAATGCCGGCAGCGCGTTATCGTATAAACGTACCAGCGGTTTATCGGCGTATGCCTGCTGGAAAACGGCGGCCACCTGCTCTTTGCTGACGCCCGGTTTCAGACGACAGGTGATGGTTTCCAGAATGCCGCGCTTAAAGTTGCCCAGATGCGGAGTAAAAATAACCTCAGCACCAAGGTGAGTAGAGATTTCCGGGTGGTGACGATGGTTGAAAACACCGTACGGCTGCAGGCTCACTTCACAGAAGCTGTTGCCGATCGCCGCCTTACGGCCCGCTCCGCTAACGCCGCTGGTCGCGTTGATCACCGGCCACTGGTTAAGATCCAGCAGCCCGGCATCGATCAGCGGTTTTAACGACAGCTGGGCTGCGGTCGGGTAGCAGCCCGGAACGGCGACTAAATTTGCCTCTTTAAGCCGCTCGACGCTCCACTCGGCCAGGCCATATACCGCCTGCTCAAGCAACGCCGGATGCTGATGAGTAAAGCCGTAATATTTCTCGTAGAAAGCGCCGTCGTTCACGCGGAACGCGCCGGAGAGATCGAACACCACGCAGCCGGCGGCGAGAAACTGCGGCGCCAGGTCGTGGCTCACTTCATGGGCGGTTGCAAGGAAGACGACATCCACCCCGGCGCTAAATTCGCTGATATCTGACATTGGCTGCAGCGGCAGATCGACAATACCTTTCAGCTGCGGATGTAAATCGGAAATCAATTTCCCCGCATCATTACTTTGCGAGGAGACCGTCAAAGCGGTTATGGTCATATGAGGATGGCGATTTACATAGGTCACTAGCTCTGCGCCGGCATAACCGCTGGCACCCACTATCAGCGTATTCAACATTGGGGCTCTTCACCTTCTTACATCTGTTTGCCTGGGAAGACCGTTATCTTCCTCACCCTGTTAAGCCGTAAGAGTATTTCCTTACATTAGATGGGTTTTCTTACGCTCAACGATAATGTATTTTTATTCACAAATACTGCATGAATATTGATACTATCATGACCCGAGGTGTGTCAACAATGAAAAACAATTTACCACCGTTTATCGAGATTTACCGCGCATTGATCGCCACACCCTCCATCAGCGCAACCGAAGAGTCGCTGGATCAAAGCAATGAGACTTTAATCAATTTGCTGGCAGGCTGGTTTCGTGAAATTGGCTTCAATGTCGAAGTTCAGCCGGTACCGGATACGCGCAATAAATTTAACATGCTGGCCAGTACCGGCCAGGGCGCCGGCGGCCTGCTGCTCGCCGGGCATACCGATACCGTGCCGTTCGATGATGGCCGCTGGACCCGCGATCCGTTCGCCCTCACCGAGCATGACAACAAGCTTTACGGTCTCGGCACCGCCGACATGAAGGGCTTCTTCGCCTTTATTCTTGACGCCCTGCGCGATGTTGATGTCAGTAAACTCAAAAAACCGCTCTATATTCTGGCTACCGCCGATGAAGAGACCAGCATGGCCGGGGCCCGCTACTTTGCCGAAACCACCCGCCTGCGCCCGGATTGCGCGATTATCGGCGAACCAACGTCCCTGCAGCCGGTGCGAGCGCACAAGGGCCATATCTCCACCGCCGTGCGCGTTCAGGGCCAGTCCGGCCACTCCAGCGATCCGGCGCGCGGAGTTAACGCCATTGAACTCATGCACGACGCCATTGGCCGCATCATGCAGCTGCGCGATGTGCTGAAAGAGCGCTATCACTTTGCCGCCTTCACCGTACCGTACCCGACGCTCAACCTCGGCTCGATTCACGGCGGCGACGCATCTAACCGCATCTGCGCCTGCTGCGAGCTGCATATGGATATTCGTCCGCTGCCGGGTATGACGCTCAACGATCTCAACGGACTGCTGGATGAAGCGCTGGCGCCGGTCAGCGAACGCTGGCCGGGTCGTTTAACCGTTAGCGAACTCCATCCGCCGATCCCCGGCTATGAGTGCCCGCCGGATCATCAGCTCGTGCAGGTGGTGGAAAAACTGCTCGGCGCACAAACCGAAGTCGTTAACTACTGCACCGAAGCGCCGTTTATCCAGACCATCTGCCCGACGCTGGTCCTCGGCCCTGGCTCAATCAACCAGGCCCACCAGCCGGATGAGTTTCTGGAAACCCGGTTTATTAAGCCTACCCGCGAGCTTATCAGCCAGGTGGTCCATCATTTCTGCTGGCACTAAAATCGCTCTTTTCCCGCCCTTTAGCCAGGGGCGGGACAGTGACAATTGTCACATTCCCATAAGCAATGCTTATCAAGCGACCTCTGAGTTAAATTTCGCAAATTGCCGCCATTTATTCGTTTGCTGAAGCGATTTCGCAACAATTGACGTGGGGGTTTTTACGTGGCTTTATAAAAGACGGCTGCTTATCCGCGGCTCATCGTTGCCGAGTAGCGGATATAACAAAATAAAATGAGATGGGGTGTCTGGGGTAACATGAACGAACAATATTCCGCTTTGCGTAGTAATGTCAGTATGCTCGGTAAAGTGCTGGGCGATACCATCAAGGATGCACTTGGAGAGAACATTCTTGATCGTGTCGAAACTATCCGTAAATTGTCCAAGTCTTCACGCGCGGGCAATGAAGCCAATCGCCAGGAACTGCTCACCACGCTGCAAAACTTGTCCAACGATGAGCTGCTGCCGGTAGCACGCGCCTTCAGCCAGTTTCTGAACCTGGCCAATACCGCTGAGCAGTACCACAGCATTTCGCCAAACGGCGAAGCGGCCAGCAATCCGGAAGTGATTGCCCGTACCCTGAGAAAGCTCAAAGGCCAATCCCATCTCAACGAAGACACCATTAAAAAAGCGGTGGAGTCGCTGTCGCTGGAGCTGGTGTTAACCGCCCACCCGACCGAAATCACCCGCCGCACGCTGATCCACAAAATGGTGGAAGTGAATAACTGCCTGAAGCAGCTCGATAACAAAGAGATCGCTGACTACGAGCACCACCAGCTGATGCGCCGCCTGCGCCAGCTGATCGCCCAGTCATGGCACACCGATGAAATCCGTAAATATCGCCCGACGCCGGTTGACGAGGCGAAATGGGGCTTTGCGGTCGTCGAAAACAGCCTGTGGGAAGGCGTGCCGAACTACCTGCGCGAGCTGAACGAACAGCTGGAAGAAAACCTCGGCTATCAGCTGCCGGTTGACTTCGTCCCGGTGCGCTTCACCTCCTGGATGGGCGGTGACCGCGACGGTAACCCAAACGTAACCTCCGATATCACCCGCCACGTGCTGCTGCTCAGCCGCTGGAAAGCCACCGATCTGTTCCTCAAAGACGTCCAGCTGCTGATTTCCGAGCTGTCGATGGTCGAGTGTACCGACGAACTGCGCGAGATGGCCGGCGCCGAAGGGGCGCAGGAGCCGTACCGCTATCTGATGAAAAAGCTGCGTACCCAGCTGATGGATACGCAGTCCTGGCTGGAAGCTCGCCTGAAAGGACAGAAGCTGCCGAAACCCGCCGGCCTGATTACCCAAAACGAACAGCTGTGGGAGCCGCTTTATGCCTGCTATAAATCCCTGCAGGCCTGCGGCATGGGCATTATCGCCAACGGTGAGCTGCTCGATACCCTGCGCCGCGTGAAGTCGTTCGGCGTGCCGCTGGTACGTATCGACATCCGTCAGGAAAGCACCCGCCATACCGAAGCGCTGGGCGAAATGACCCGCTATCTCGGTATCGGCGATTATGAAAGCTGGTCAGAAGCCGACAAGCAGGCATTCCTGATCCGCGAGCTGAACTCCAAGCGCCCGCTGCTGCCACGCCAGTGGGAGCCAAGCAATGAAACCCGCGAAGTTCTCGATACCTGCAGAGTGATCGCCGAAGCGCCGCACGGATCCATTGCCGCTTACGTGATCTCCATGGCGAAGACGCCGTCTGACGTGCTGGCCGTGCACCTGCTGCTCAAAGAAGCCGGTATTGGCTTCGCGCTGCCGGTTGCTCCGCTGTTTGAAACCCTGGACGATCTGAATAACGCCAACGACGTGATGACCCAGCTGCTGAATATCGACTGGTATCGCGGCTTTATTCAGGGCAAGCAGATGGTCATGATCGGCTATTCTGACTCAGCGAAAGATGCGGGCGTCATGGCCGCTTCCTGGGCGCAATACCAGGCTCAGGACGCGCTGATCAAAACCTGCGAAAAAGCCGGTATTGAGCTGACGCTGTTCCACGGTCGCGGCGGTTCTATCGGCCGCGGCGGCGCCCCGGCGCACGCGGCGCTTCTTTCTCAGCCTCCAGGCAGCCTGAAAGGCGGTCTGCGCGTCACCGAGCAGGGCGAAATGATCCGCTTCAAGTTCGGCCTGCCGGAAGTCACCATCAGCAGCCTGTCGCTGTATACCAGCGCCATTCTCGAAGCAAACCTGCTGCCGCCGCCGGAACCCAAACCGGAGTGGCGCGATATCATGGCCGAGCTGTCCGACATTTCTTGTGAAATGTACCGCGGCTACGTTCGTGAAAATAAAGACTTCGTACCTTACTTCCGCTCCGCCACTCCGGAGCAGGAGCTGGGCAAACTGCCGCTCGGCTCACGCCCGGCGAAACGCCGTGCTACCGGCGGGGTAGAATCACTGCGCGCAATCCCGTGGATCTTCGCCTGGACGCAGAACCGCCTGATGCTGCCGGCCTGGCTGGGTGCCGGCGCCGCGCTGCAGAAAGTGGTGGAAGATGGCAAACAGAACGAGCTGGAAACCATGTGTCGCGACTGGCCATTCTTCTCAACCCGTCTTGGGATGCTGGAAATGGTGTTCTCGAAGGCCGACCTGTGGCTGGCGGAATATTACGATCAGCGCCTGGTGAAACCAGAGCTGTGGGGCCTCGGCAGCGAGCTGCGCGAGCTGTTGTCTTCAGGGATCAACGTGGTGCTCGATATCGCCAACGATTCTCACCTGATGGCCGATCTGCCGTGGATTGCCGAGTCTATCCAGTTACGTAATATCTATACCGACCCGCTGAACGTCCTGCAGGCCGAGCTGCTGCACCGTTCACGTCTGGCGGAAGAGCAGGGCAAGGATCCGGACCCGCGCGTTGAGCAGGCGCTGATGGTCACCATCGCGGGCGTTGCTGCTGGTATGCGTAACACCGGCTAACCTCCGCCCTTCGTCAGCATAAATCCCCGGATAGCGCCGTACGCGCCCTATCCGGGGATTTTTATTAATGGTGCAGCATCTCGTCGACAATTTGCTCTTTATGCAGCGCATAAGGGTAGTACGTCGGCCAGTTGTCCATCTCTTTCAGCAGGGACTCGTGCGAATCATTCCCCATAAAGATATGAAAATGCTGTGATTTTCTCGGGCCAATCGTATGATCGCTAAACTGAACGAATTTTGGCGCTTTCGAGTCTGCCTGCTGGCATTCAAATAAATAACGCACGCCTTTCTTGCCGGAAGCATAGTGCAGGATCTTATAGCCGGAATAGGCGTATCGGCAGGCGTTAACGTCTTTCCCGACGTGGAACTCCATCACGTTGTCTTCAATCCCAATTTGATCAACGTCGGTGGCGTACCCCTTCTTATAATATTCCCGATACTCGGCGACGCTTTTCCCCCCCGCTTTTTTGGCCTTCTGCTCCAGCACCGGATCCAGGTCCCCATTAAGCAGATACGGATTCACCGATTGCCAGATTCCATCCCAGTCGCTTAACGGGCGATCCTTGACGTCTTTATCGGCGAAAATGCCTTCGCTCGCCTTAACTTCCGCCTCCGTCAATGCGGGGCCGTGGCTGTGGTGGCCGTGGGCAAAAGCCTGGCTACCGGCCAGCAGCATGCCGACGCCGAGCGCAAATGCGGGTATCTTTCTGGTCATTACTCTCTCCTGAGTTAACTTTTGCAATCGATGGTTACGATATAACATAACATTTATATTGTGCAACATCTGATGCGCGGAGATCCGCCTGACTTTTGCCCTTCCCGCGATGTCGGGTATGATAAAAACGTGGGGCTTTTTAAGGAGCAGGAATGGACGGCCATCTCAGTCAGCACATTGACGCTTTAATTAAAGGCCCGACGGCAATCAGGCAGGTTCGCTTTACCACGGAGCATCGCCCGGCCTCCGGGCTGGCGCTGCAGGTCGATTTTCCGCGCCTCGACGTTATCCTCGAAGGCCAGCGCGGCGATCCCGGCATCAAGGCCGAGCCGGCGCTGCTTGCCCGCTATGATGTGCTGTATATCCCCGCAGGCGGCTGGAATCTTCCGCAGTGGCAGGCGCCCTGCACCGCGTTGAGCATTCAGTTTGGTAAGCAGCAGCTGGAGTTCACCCTCCAGCGCTGGGACGGCAAGACGCTGCATATTGAAGAAAGAGTGCAGACGCCGCGCCGCGGCCCTCGCGTGGGCTCCTTTCTGCTGCAGGCTCTCAATGAAATGCAGATGCAGCCGCAGGAGCAGCAAACGGCGCGCTACATCGTGATCGGCCTGCTAAGCCACTGCGCCGATCTTCTCGGCAGCCAGGTTCAAACCTCTTCCCGCAGCCAGGCGCTGTTTGAAGCCATCCGAAAATATATCGATGCTCGCTTCGCCGAACCCTTAACCCGTGAGTCGGTCGCCGAGGAGTTTTACCTCTCCCCCAACTATCTCTCCCATCTGTTCCAGAAATGCGGCCCCATGGGCTTTAACGAATACCTGAACCACGTTCGTCTCGAACAGGCCCGAATGCTGCTAAAGGGCCATGATATGAAGGTTAAGGATGTCGCCCACGCCTGCGGCTTTGCCGACAGTAACTACTTCTGCCGCCTGTTTCGTAAAAATACCGAACGCTCGCCGTCAGAATATCGTCGCCAGTATCATAGCCAGCTGACGGAAAAGCATCCGCCGGCGGAAAACTAGATTTTTGTAAGTTCTCCCTGTCAGCCATCCCCACGGATCTCTCCAGGAACGCCAGGCACAGGCGGATAAACGTGATCTAAGTCACCCTTACCCGCAATGCGTACATTTATCCAGTTTTTGGCAAATTTGTCATCTGGCGACCCGCCGGGCAGAGGCCGTATTCTTATCTCAACGTCACTGAATTGAGAATTGAGGAAAGGCTATGGAACTCTATCTGGACACCGCGAACGTAGCAGAAGTTGAACGCCTGGCACGCATCTACCCGCTGGCCGGAGTAACCACCAACCCCAGCATCATCGCGGCGGGAAAAACGTCGGTTTGGGACGTTCTGCCGCGCCTGCAAAAAGCCGTTGGCCCGGATGGGGTCCTGTTTGCCCAGACCATGAGCCGCGACGCGCAGGGCATGGTTGAAGAAGCAAAACGCCTGAGTAACGCCATACCCGGCATTGTGGTAAAAATCCCGGTCACCGCCGAAGGCCTCGCCGCGATAAAGCTGCTGAAAAAAGAGGGTATCACCACGCTCGGTACCGCGGTCTACAGCGCCTCTCAGGGTGTGCTGGCGGCGCTGGCCGGGGCAAAATACGTCGCGCCTTACGTCAACCGCGTTGACGCCCAGGGCGGCGATGGCATCCGTATGGTGCAGGAGCTGCAGACCCTGCTGGAGCTGCACGCGCCGGGCAGCAAAGTCCTGGCCGCCAGCTTTAAAACCCCGCGCCAGGCGCTGGACTGCCTGCTGGCCGGGTGTGAAGCTATCACCCTTCCTTTAGATGTAGCGCAACAAATGCTCGGCACGCCTGCGGTAGAATCAGCAATAGAGAAGTTTGAGCACGACTGGAGTAGCGCTTTTGGAAATCTGAACCTGTAACCCGATCGGCTAACCGCCCGAGGGCGGTATCACGGTCATCCAGGAGGAATAGAAATGGATCGCATCATTCAATCGCCAGGCAAATACATTCAGGGTGCAAATGCTATCACCCGCCTCGGTGGCTATCTCAAACCGCTGGCCGAGCGCTGGCTTATCGTTGGCGACAAGTTTGTGCTGGGCTTTGCCGAAGAAAAGCTGCGTCAAAGCCTGACCGAAGCCGACCTTGTCGCCGAAATCGCCCCGTTCGGTGGCGAATGCTCACATAATGAAATCAATCGCTTGCGCGATATTGCAGGCTCAGCCCGCTGCAATGCCGTGCTGGGTATCGGCGGCGGAAAAACGCTGGATACCGCAAAAGCATTAGCACATTTTATGAATCTACCGGTGGTGATTGCCCCAACCATCGCCTCCACCGACGCCCCCTGCAGCGCGCTCTCGGTTATCTATACCGACGAGGGCGAGTTCGACAGCTATCTGATGCTGCCGCGCAACCCAAACATGGTTATTGTTGATACCCAGATTGTTGCCGGCGCTCCGCCACGCCTGCTGGCGGCCGGTATCGGCGACGCGCTGGCCACCTGGTTTGAAGCCCGCGCCTGTTCGCGCAGCGGCGCTACCACCATGGCCGGCGGTAAGTGCACGCAGGCGGCGCTGGCGCTGGCTGAACTGTGCTACCACACGCTGATTGAAGAGGGTGAAAAAGCGATGCTGGCGGCGGAGCAGCATGTTGTCACGCCTGCGCTGGAAAAAGTTATCGAGGCCAACACCTATCTCAGCGGCGTCGGTTTTGAAAGCGGCGGCCTCGCCGCCGCGCACGCGATTCACAACGGCCTGACCGCCCTGCCGGACGCCCATCATTACTATCACGGAGAAAAGGTTGCCTTCGGAACGCTGACGCAGCTGGTGCTGGAAAACGCGCCGGTAGAAGAGATTGAAACCGCCGCCGCTCTGTGTCACAGCGTGGGCCTGCCGCTCACCCTGGCCCAGCTGGATATCAAAGAGGATATTCCGCGTAAAATGCGGATCGTCGCCGAAGCCGCCTGCGCAGAGGGAGAAACTATCCATAATATGCCTGGCGGAGCCACGGCGGATCAGGTCTACGCCGCGCTGCTGGTCGCTGACCAGTACGGGCAACGTTTCCTGGAGGAGTGGGAATAAACAAAAAAGGCCCTCGAAGAGGGCCTTTTTTTACACCGCCGGGCGCACGCCCAGCGTGTGGCAAATCGCGTAGCTCATCTCCGCGCGGTTTAAAGTGTAAAAGTGAAAATCCTTCACCCCTTCGCGGCTTAAAATTTTGACCATATCCATGGCGATGTTCGCCCCCACCAGCTGGCGAGTTTCCGCATCATTATCCAGACCTTCGAACATTTTCGACATCCACGTTGGAATACGCACGTTGGTCATGTCGGCAAATTTCTTCGCCTGCTTGAAGTTGGATACCGGCAGAATGCCCGGGATAATTTCAACATCAATCCCCGCGGAGACGCAGCGATCGCGAAAACGCAGGTAGCTTTCAACATCAAAGAAGAACTGGGTAATCGCCCGGTTCGCGCCAGCATCGACCTTACGCTTCAGGTTCAGGAGATCCGCCTGGGCGCTTTTCGCTTCCGGATGGACTTCCGGATAAGCCGCAACGGAGATATCAAAATCGCCCACTTCTTTCAGCAGCGTAACCAGGTCCGCAGCGTACATATCCGGCTTACCGCTACCCGGCGGCAGGTCGCCGCGTAGGGCGACGATATGGCGGATCCCGTTGTTCCAGTAATCCTGAGCAATTGTGCGCAGCTCGTCGCGGCTGGCGTCGATACAGGTCAGGTGCGGCGCCGCCTCAAGGCCGGTACGTTCTTTGATACCTTTGATGATGCTGTGGGTACGGTCGCGTTCACCGGAGTTAGCCCCGTACGTCACTGAAACAAATTTTGGCTTCAGGCTGCTTAAGCGATCGATGGATTTCCACAGGGTTTGCTCCATTTCACTGGTCCGCGGCGGAAAGAATTCAAAAGACACATTAATCTGGCCCTGCACTTCTGCCAGGCTCTGATTCAGGGCTTCCCGCTGATTGGCGTGAAAAAAGCTCATACCTTACCTCATCAATCGCATTTTATTGTTTGTCGTGTTGCGAACTTCTATACGTTTAGACGTCCAGATGTAAAAATGACGGAAAAGAGCCCGGGCGTCAACAGAAAAATCAGCGTAAAGAGTGAGGAATATTCAGGGAAGATGAAATTAGTTCACGTCATTTCGGCTAAACGCCGTAGGGTTTGGCGCTAAGCTAATGATTCTTCAAGCACAGGGATCAGCCACGCAAGCAAAGCGTCATTCTGCGGCAGCGTTACCACGCCTAACGCCAGCGGAAAATGCAGGCTGGCCCCATCCAGCGGATGAAATACCACGCCCTGACGCTGGATAGCGGCAAAGGATGCCGGCAGCAAAATCATCCCCTCCCCGCGCGCGATGCGGGCCAGCAGAACGTCATGTTCTACGGGCTCTTCCACGTAGGCAGGCGTATACCCCGCGCGTTCAAACATCCGTCGGGTGTAGTCAAAAAATGCCGGATTGCGCTCGCGTTTAAACCAAAACAGCGGCCGATGGTTAAAGTCCCTTAGAGCCAGTCCGGCGACGCTGGATTCCGGCCATGACGCCGGCAGCGCGGCGATCAGCGGCTCCTGATAGGGCAAGGGGGATAAAATCAGCCCGCTGGCATCAAGGGGAAGCGCCACCAGCGCCGCGTCCAGCCGGCCCTTGCGCACCTGCTGCGCCAGGGATGGCGAGCCGTGACGGCTAATCTGCAAAGTGCGGGCATTATCCCTCAGCGCAGCTTCAGCGGCGGTAAAGACCCCCTGTTCAAAGGCGGTTGTCAGCCCGAGCCGCAGCGGCGGCTGCCCGCTATCAGACAGCTGGCCCAGGGCGGTTAAGGTTTGTTCCTGTAGCGCCAGCAGAGGGCGAATCATATCCAGCACCCGCTGCCCGTCCTCGGTCAGGATCAGGCCCCGGGTATGGCGCACGAATAGCGCGGTTCCCAGCTGCTCTTCCAGGTGACGGATATGACGGCTAAGCGGCGGCTGTGAGATAAATAAGCGCTGCGCCGCCCGGCTAATATTGTTCTCCTCCGCCACCACGGCAAAATAGCGCAGCAGACGAAGATCCAGAGAATAGAGGCGTAAATTTGTCATACCGAAAAGGTATCACGAAAAGGGTATTACTCAAGCCCGGCAAACTTTCTTAACCTCCTCATCACACCCCACATTATGAGGAAAGATCGTGACTTCAGAACGTTTTACTACCGGTATGGAAATGCTGCAGCGCGTTGACGGTAAGGGCGGCGAAGCCGTCGTTAACAGCCTGAGCGACATCGCCCCTGATTTTGCCCGCTTTCTGGTTGAGTTCCCTTTTGGCGATATTTACGCAAGACCCGGGCTCGATTTGCGCAGTCGTGAAATCGCCACCATTGCCGCGCTGACCGCTTTAGGCAATGCTGCCCCGCAGCTAAAGGTGCACATCGCAGCCGGACTGCACGTCGGCCTGACGCAGGAAGAGATCGTTGAAGCGATCATGCAGATGGCGGTCTATGCCGGATTCCCGGCCGCCCTGAACGGGCTGTTTGCCGCCAAAGAGGTGTTCGCCAGGCCTGGCGGAAAGAGAGACCGGACGGGCGCCCGGCCTCTCTGATACGGAGACTACAGCAGCTGCGCCAGGCGATTAATATCCGATTGAATCGCGCCAGCGGTAACATCGCGCCCCGCGCCCGGGCCGCGGATCACCAGCGGGTTATCACGATACCAGCGGCTGTCGATAGCAAACACGTTATCGCACGGCAGCAGTGCCGCCAGCGGATGCTCCTGGCGCACGGCTTCAACGCCAACGCGCGCCTTGCCGTTGGCGTCGAAACGCGCGACATAGCGCAGGACCAGGCCCATTTCACGGGCGGCCTCAAGGCGCTGTAGCATCTGCTCGTTCAGCTCTTCGCCATTCTCAAAGAAGTGATCGACGGACCCTTCTTCGCAGTGCGCCGGCACCAGCGATTCAACGCGCACCTGATCAGGCTCGATATCATAGCCCGCCTCACGCGCGAGGATCACCAGCTTACGCATCACGTCTTTACCCGAAAGGTCAACGCGCGGATCCGGTTCAGTCAGCCCCTGCTGCCATGCCTGATCGACCAGGTCAGTAAAGGGTACCGTCCCGTCAAACTGCAGGAACAGCCAGGAGAGCGTCCCGGAGAAAATACCGCTCAGCGCCAGAATGGTATCGCCGCTATCGATCAGATCGCGCACCGTGTGGTTTACCGGCAGTCCGGCGCCGACGGTCGCGTTGTACAGCCAATGACGCCCCGTTTTCTCAAACGCGTCGTGGATCTGGCGGTACTTATCGCTGCTGCTGGCCCCGGCCAGCTTATTGGCGCTGATCACGTGGAAGCCGTGGCTGGCAAAATCAAGATACTGATCGGCCAGCTGCGCGCTGGCGGTCACGTCCAGCACCACTAAATCATCATACGGGTGGGCACGCATCCACAGGAACAGCGATTCTTCATCCTGCTCAACGGCTTCATCATGGAAGAAGGCCAGCGCGCGGCTGGCGTCCAGCCCTTCATAATTCAGCAGGCTGCGGCGGCTATCCACCACCCCGGCGAGGACAAACTCAAAGCCGGTGCGGGCGGAAAGCGTGGTTTGCTCGCGGGCAAACAGCTCCAGCCAGCGGGAACCGATGTTGCCTTTACCAAAGAGCACCAGACCAATACGCTTTTCCGCGCGGAACAGCGACTGGTGCAGACCCTGAATCAGGCTCTCCGTTGGGCCCGCGCGCAGCACGGCAACCAGGCTAATCCCCTCTTCAGATTGCCAGGTAAACTCGACAGGCTGCCCCTTCAGCTGCTGCCAGAAGCGGTGGCAGTGCAGCGGATTGCGGGTGACGCCCGCGCCAACCATCGCCACCAGCGCCAGCTTCTGGCGCAAACGCAGCTCGCCCGGTAAACCGGCTTCATCGAGCAGCCTCAGCGCGCTGTCCGCCACTTCAGCGGTATAGCAGAACTGCAGCAGCTTGCGGTCGGCATGGACGCCAACGGCCAGCGGGCGCAGCTGAGCGCGTTTAAAGATCAGATCCAGCTCCTTGTGCGCCAGCTTGAAATCCTGGCCCGCGGGAACCTGGAACTCAATCAGGCACACGTCGTCATGGCTGGTGACAATTCGCGCCCCGGTCCCGGAGGCCAGAACGCGTTCAATACGCGTAGAACCCTGATCGGGCGTGTAGCTGCAGCGCAGCTGCAGATCGATATCGCTGCCGGAGACCGGCTGGAGCGTACGCGCATGCAGAACCGGCGCCGCCAGGCGAGCCAGCTCGCTGGCCTCATCCAGGCGCAGCAGCGGCAGCAGGCAGGCATCCTTCACTTTACGCGGGTCAGCGCTATAGACGCCGGCGACATCGCTCCAGATAGTGACGCGGGACGCGCCGGCAAGGGCACCAATTTGGGTCGCGGAATAGTCGGAGCCGTTACGTCCCAGCAGCACGGTTTCTCCGGCGTTGTTACGCGAGATAAAGCCGGTTACCACCAGACGTTTGTTCGGATGCTGCGCCATGAGCTGCTGCAGCAGCGGGTAGGATAAACCTTCATCCACCTGCGGCTGTGCCGAACGCTCGGCGCGCAGGAAGCTACGCGCATCAAGCCACGCGGCTTCCAGCCCCAGCTGATTGAGAACCGCAGCCATCAGGCGCGCGGACCAGACTTCGCCGTGGCCAACCACCTCAGCGTATACCGCATCGGTGACGCCGCTATCCAGTAAACCCGCCAGTCGTTCAAGATCGTGAATGAAGGTCGCGATAAGCGTGTCGGCAGCGTCTGCCGACAGCAGACCGGAGATCAGCTCCATCTGATAACGACGCAGCGACTGCTGTACCTGATGCGCAGAGAGGCGATCGGTCTGGCTGAGCTTCAGCCAGCTAATCAGCTGGTTGGTGGTGCTGCCGGCGGCGGAGACAACCATCATATCGCCAGCCTGCGAGTATTCCGTCATGATCCCCGCGACGCGCAGGTAACATTTCGCATCCGCTAAACTACTCCCACCAAATTTGTGCAGCTGACGACCCTTCGCCCCTGCCTGCGCAATCACACTCATGTTTATTCCTCGTTTGCTGCCCGGAAGCCATTTTCCAGGTCGGCAATTAAATCTTCACCATCTTCAATACCGGTCGAAATACGCAGAAGCGTTTCTGAGATCCCCGCCGCCGCACGTGCTTCAGGCGCCATACCTGCGTGGGTCATCGTCGCAGCGTGAGAAATCAGACTTTCTACGCCTCCCAGCGACTCCGCCAGCGTAAATAGCGACAATCCGCTCAGGAAACGACGCAGCGTCTGCTCATCGCCATCCAGCTCGAAGCTTAGCATCGCACCAAAACCTTTTTGCTGACGCGCAGCAATCTCATGCCCCTGATTTTCCGGCAGAGACGGATGATACAGTTTTTTCACCAACGGCTGAGTTTTCAGATAGTCGACGATCGCCTGCGCGTTGCGCTGGGCAACTTCCATACGCGGGGAAAGCGTACGCAGACCGCGCAGCAGCAGGTAGCTATCGAAGGCCCCGCCGGTGACGCCGATATTATTCGCCCACCATGCCAGTTCGGTGACAGTCTGCGGATCTTTGGCAATCACCACGCCGGCGACGACGTCTGAATGGCCGTTCAGGTATTTGGTGCATGAATGCAACACCAGATCGGCTCCCAGCGCCAGCGGATTTTGCAGAGCCGGGCTCAGGAAGGTGTTATCCACCACGCTCACCGCCCCCGCCTCACGCGCCAGCGTGCAGATTTTCGCAATATCCACCACTCTCAGCAATGGATTACTTGGGCTTTCGACCAATACCAGCTTCGGTTTTTCCGCCAGCGCAGCGCTCAGCGCCTGCTCATCGTTTTGATCGACAAACAGCACGCGGTAGCAGCCGCGTTTCGCCAGGCTATCAAACAGACGATAGCTGCCGCCGTAGCAGTCGTGCGGCGCCACCAGCAGGTCGCCCGGTTTCAGGTAAACGGTGGTCACCAGCAGAATAGCCGACATGCCGGTATTGGTCAGAACCGCACCCGCGCCGCCTTCCAGCTCCGCCAGGGCGCGCTGTACCACGTCACGAGTTGGGTTGCCGCGACGGGAATAGTCATGGGCACGAGGTTCGTTAAAGCCGGTGAAGTTATAGGTGCTGGAAAGGTGGATCGGCGGGACAACGCAGCCGTACTGTTCGTCGTCATTTAAACCGCTACGCACTGCGATGGTGGCCTGTTTACGCGTCATGTTGGGCAGTTCCTGGGCTGAATCGGTGAAATGTCAGACTCCAGAGTAATCATTGTCACAATAGACGTCAATACATCTGGACATCTAAACTTCTTTGCGTATAGATTGAGCAAACTGGAAATAGCCGTTAAAATTATATGCATTAGCGCACATCCGTATCGGCTTATCTCATGTCGGAAAGATGAGTCATGCGGTAAACTACGCGCGATTATGGCCCGGACTCAAGATTCAGGCCCTTAACTAATGACTAGAGGATTAAAGGTATCTCATGGCTGAATGGAGCGGCGAATATATCAGCCCATACGCTGAGCACGGTAAGAAGAGTGAGCAAGTAAAAAAAATTACGGTTTCCATTCCTCTGAAGGTGTTAAAGATCCTCACAGATGAACGCACGCGTCGTCAGGTCAACAACCTGCGTCACGCCACCAACAGCGAGCTGCTGTGTGAAGCGTTCCTGCATGCATTTACCGGTCAACCGTTGCCTAACGATGAAGACCTGCGTAAAGAACGCAGTGATGAAATTCCTGAAGCGGCGAAACAGATTATGCGTGAGATGGGCATCGACCCGGATACGTGGGAATACTAAGCCAATAAAAAAGGGCAGAAGACAACTTCTGCCCTTTTTTATTTCTCAGCGTTTGACGGCGAGAGAAACAAAAAAGCCGCCCTGAGGCGGCTTCTTCTTCCGGCAACTTACTTGCTGCTGCCCGGTACGCTGAAGCGCTTGTTGAAGCGGTCAACACGGCCACCGGTAGCAACATCACGCTGTTTGCCAGTGTAGAACGGGTGGCATTTACCGCACACGTCGAGGTTCAGGTCGTGACCTACGGTAGAGCGGATTTTCATGACGTTACCGCAAGAGCAGTTAGCAGTAACTTCTTCGTATTTCGGGTGAATATCTTTTTTCATGGGAGAACCTCAGTTAAGGCCGCGTCGCTCTTCCAGCCCTAACGCCAGACACCACGCGATGTTAATAATTTCCCGTAGACTTTCCGCCGTGCGGAATTCATGGGTAATAGTATACGCTTTGATGCTGCACGAAGCACACCAAAGGCGGCGAATCATACAGAATTTGACCGGCAGATGCAAACTGATCCGCGAGCCCTTATCACAATGTGTATACTAACCGGCCAGATTTCAAGTCAGGAAGATGACATGCCCGTCGCCCACGTAGCCCTGCCCGTTCCGCTGCCTCGTACCTTTGACTATTTGCTCCCTGAGGGCATCACGGTCAAAGCGGGCTGTCGCGTGCGCGTGCCGTTTGGTAAACAGGAGCGCATTGGAATTGTCACCGCGATTAGCGAGCGCAGCGAGCTGCCGCTGGATGGGCTCAAGCCGGTCGCAGAAGCGCTGGACGCCGAGCCGGTTTTTTCTTCCTCTATCTGGCGGCTGCTGCTGTGGGCTGCCGACTACTACCATCACCCGATTGGCGATGTGCTGTTTCACGCTCTCCCCATCGCCCTGCGCCAGGGAAAACCGGCCAGCGCGACGCCGCTCTGGTACTGGTTTGCAACCGAGCAGGGCCAGGCGGTTGACATCAACGGCCTCAAGCGTTCGCCGAAGCAGCAGCAGGCGCTGGCCGCGCTGCGTCAGGGAAAAATCTGGCGTCACCAGGTAGCGGAGCTGGAGTTCAGCGACGCGGCGCTGCAGGCGCTGCGCGGGAAAGGGCTCTGCGAGCTGGCGAACGAAGCGCCGGCCCTTACCGACTGGCGGACCGGCTTTACCGTACCCGGAGAGCGGCTGCGCCTGAATACCGAACAGGCCACCGCCGTCGGGGCGATCCACAGCGCCTCTGACCGCTTTTCCACCTGGCTGCTGGCGGGGATCACCGGCTCAGGGAAAACCGAAGTTTATCTGAGCGTGCTGGAAAACGTGCTGGCGCAAGGCCGCCAGGCGCTGGTGATGGTCCCGGAAATCGGCCTGACGCCGCAAACCATCGCCCGCTTTCGCGAGCGCTTTAACGCTCCCGTTGAGGTCCTGCACTCCGGACTTAACGATAGCGAACGCCTCTCGGCGTGGCTGAAAGCTAAAAACGGCGAGGCGGCGATAGTTATCGGCACCCGCTCGTCGCTATTTACCCCATTTAAAGACCTCGGGGTGATCGTTATTGATGAAGAGCACGACAGCTCCTATAAGCAGCAGGAAGGCTGGCGCTATCACGCCCGCGACCTGGCGGTGTGGCGCGCCCACAGCGAGCAAATCCCGATTATTCTCGGCTCAGCAACGCCGGCGCTGGAGACGTTACACAACGTTCGCCAGGGCAAATATCGCCAGCTGAAGCTGACCAGGCGCGCGGGGAACGCCAGCCCGGCCCAGCAGCACGTGCTGGATTTGAAAGGCCAGCAGCTGCAGGCAGGGCTCTCTCCCGCGCTTATTGCCCGGATGCGCCAGCACCTGCAGGCCGATAATCAGGTCATCCTGTTTTTAAACCGGCGCGGCTTCGCCCCGGCGCTGCTGTGCCATGACTGCGGCTGGATTGCCGAATGCCCGCGCTGCGACAGCTATTACACCCTGCACCAGGCGCAGCATCATCTGCGCTGCCACCACTGCGACAGCCAGCGGCCTATACCGCGTCAGTGCCCCTCCTGCGGCTCGACGCATCTGGTGCCGGTAGGGCTCGGCACGGAGCAGCTGGAGCAGGCGCTGGCGCCGCTGTTTCCCGAAGTGCCAATATCCCGCGTTGACCGGGATACGACCAGCCGCAAAGGGGCGCTTGAGCAGCATCTCTCCGATATTCATCGCGGCGGGGCGCGTATTCTGATTGGCACCCAGATGCTGGCAAAAGGTCACCACTTTCCGGATGTCACCCTGGTCTCTCTGCTCGACGTTGACGGGGCGCTGTTTTCCGCCGATTTCCGCTCGGCGGAGCGCTTCGCCCAGCTCTACACCCAGGTATCAGGCCGCGCGGGCCGCGCCGGAAAACAGGGCGAGGTGATCCTCCAGACCCACCACCCTGAGCATCCGCTGCTGCAAACGCTGTTATATAAAGGCTATGACGCCTTCGCTGATCAGGCGCTCGCCGAACGTCAGGCGATGCAGCTGCCGCCGTGGACCAGCCACGTGCTGATTCGCGCGGAAGACCATAACAACCAGCAGGCCCCGCTGTTCCTGCAGCAGCTGCGTAACCTGCTGCAGGCCAGCCCGCTGGCCGACGATAAGCTGTGGGTTCTTGGCCCGGTTCCGGCGCTGGCGCCAAAGCGCGGAGGCCGCTGGCGCTGGCAGATCCTTCTGCAGCACCCGTCGCGCACTCGCCTGCAGCATATCGTCAGCGGTACGCTGGCCCTGATCAATACGCTGCCGGAAGCGCGCAAGGTGAAGTGGATGCTGGACGTCGATCCTATTGAAGGTTAAGCCTTCTCTTGCGAGGAGGATCGAAAAAATTCAATGCTCATCACGTTTTTCATGAAAATTCTGTAACTCTCCGCATCGACTATCTGATAAAAATGTTGTTGATGTCAGAACACAAAGGATGTGTCTGCGCCAGTCAGCGAGGAGAAAACAGGTGAAGCCCAAAAAACAGGTGGTTGCCGCCACGATGAAAGACGTAGCCCTGAAGGCTAACGTTTCAACGGCAACCGTATCCCGAGCGTTAATGAATCCCGATAAGGTTTCACAAACTACCCGTAATCGGGTGGAGCAGGCGGCGCTGGAAGTCGGCTATTTGCCGCAGTCGCTCGGGCGGAATATGAAACGCAACGAATCGCGCACGATTCTGGTGATTGTGCCGGATATTTGCGATCCCTTTTTCAGTGAAATCATCCGCGGTATCGAAATCACCGCTGCGGAACAGGGGTACCTGGTGCTGATCGGCGACTGCGCCCATCAAAACCGTCAGGAAAAAACCTTTATCGACCTGATTATTACCAAGCAGATCGACGGCATGCTGCTGCTCGGCTCCCGGCTGCCGTTCGATGCCGGCGTAGAGGAGCAGCGCAATCTGCCGCCGATGGTAATGGCGAATGAGTTTGCGCCGGAGCTTGAGCTGCCCACGGTGCATATCGATAACCTCACCGCCGCATTCAACGCCGTCAACTACCTGCACGAGCTGGGGCACAAGCGTATTGGCTGTATCGCCGGCCCGGAAGAGATGCCGCTGTGTCACTACCGTCTGCAGGGCTACGTTCAGGCGCTGCGCCGTAGCGGGATAACCGTCGAGCCGCAGTATATTGCGCGCGGTAATTTTACCTATGAAGCCGGTTCAAACGCCCTCGAGCAGCTTTTATCGCTGCCCGTGCCGCCAACGGCCGTATTCTGCCATAGCGATATTATGGCGCTGGGGGCTCTGTCGCTGGCAAAACGCCGCGGCCTGAAAATTCCTGACGATTTGTCTATTATTGGTTTCGATAACATCTCTTTGTCTGAATTTTGCGATCCGCCATTGACGACCGTTGCGCAACCGCGCTTTGATATTGGCCGCGAAGCGATGCTGCTATTGCTGGACCAGCTACACGGCCACAGCGTCAACAGCGGCTCGCGACTTCTTGACTGCGAGCTGATCGTTCGCGGCAGTACGCGAAAAATCAGAGCATAACCATCAGGCTTTCGGGCCTGCTCTTCTGGTCAAAGGCCCGCCGCTTAAGTAACATGGCGGGCTGACGAATGAATAAGACAGCGAAACGATAGTGGCACAACGAGATTATGTACGCCGCAGCCAACCGGCTTCTTCGCGGCGCAAAAAGAGCAATACCCGAAGCTCAAGGAACAAGCAAAGCAGCCTTCCTGCTGTTTCACCTACTATGGTGGCAATCGCGGCGGCAGTGCTGGTGGCCTTTATCGGTGGACTGTACTTCATCACGCACCACAAAAAAGAAGAAGCTGAAGCGCTGCAAAATCGCCAGGTGGCGGGCAACGGCCTACCGCCGAAACCGGAAGAGCGCTGGCGCTATATTAAAGAGCTGGAAAGTCGTCAGCCTGGCGTACGTGCGCCTACTGAACCGACGGCCGGCGGCGAAGTGATGAAGCCCGAACAGCTGACCAACGAACAGCGCCAGCTGCTGGCCCAGATGCAGGCCGATATGCGCCAGCAGCCCACTCAGCTGACCGAAGTGCCGTGGAACGAACAGACCCCGGCGCAGCGTCAGCAGACGCTGCAGCGTCAGCGTCTGGCTCAGCAGCAGGTACAGCAGCAGCAGTGGGCGCAAACCCAGCAGCAGGCGCCGGTGCAACAGCCGCGCGTGCAGCAGCGGGTCGCAGAACAGCCGATCCCGCAGCCGAAGCCGGTACAGCAGCCGAAACAAACGGCGGCCGCGCAGCAGCCGTATCAGGATCTGCTGCAGACGCCAGCGCATACCGCAACGGCGCCTAAAACACAGGCGGCCGCGCCGGTTGCGCGGGTTGAAGAAGCGCCAAAAGCCGCTGCCGAGAAGAAAGACGATCGCAGCTGGATGATCCAGTGCGGCTCCTTTAAAGGTGCTGAACAGGCGGAAACCGTGCGCGCTCAGCTGGCCTTTGAAGGCTTTGCCTCGCACATCACCACCAACAACGGCTGGAATCGCGTGGTCATCGGGCCGCTGAAAGGCAAGGAAAATGCCAACGACATGATCGGCCGCCTGAAAATGGCCGGACACGCAAACTGCATTCGTCTCGCCGCCAGGGGTTGAAACCCTCAAAATCCCCCCCATCTATAATTGCATTCCGCCCCGCGTAAAGCGCGGGGCCCCTATTCCGCTTTTGTAACCAAGGGGTCTGCTCGTGACAACAATAGTTAGTGTTCGCCGTAACGGCCATGTGGTTATTGCCGGTGATGGCCAGGCCACGCTGGGCAACACCGTAATGAAAGGCAACGTGAAAAAAGTCCGCCGTCTCTACAATGACAAAGTGATTGCGGGCTTCGCCGGCGGCACCGCAGACGCCTTTACGCTGTTTGAACTGTTTGAACGTAAACTGGAAATGCATCAGGGCCATCTGGTCAAAGCCGCCGTTGAGCTGGCGAAAGACTGGCGTACCGACCGCATGCTGCGCAAGCTGGAAGCGCTGCTGGCGGTAGCGGATGAAAATGCCTCCCTGATCATCACCGGTAACGGTGACGTGGTGCAGCCAGAAAATGATTTAATTGCTATCGGCTCCGGTGGTCCCTACGCCCAGGCCGCTGCCCGCGCTCTGCTGGAAAATACCGATATGGGCGCTCGCGACATCGCAGAGAAGGCGTTGAATATTGCAGGCGATATCTGCATTTATACCAACCATTTCCACACCATCGAAGAATTAGCCTCTAAAGCGTAAGGATCTCCCATGTCTGAAATGACCCCACGCGAAATTGTCAGCGAACTGGACAAACATATTATTGGTCAGGACGCGGCTAAGCGTTCTGTCGCTATCGCTTTGCGTAACCGCTGGCGCCGCATGCAGCTTACCGAAGAGCTGCGCCATGAAGTTACGCCGAAAAACATTCTGATGATCGGCCCAACCGGCGTCGGTAAAACTGAAATCGCCCGTCGCCTGGCAAAGCTGGCCAACGCGCCGTTCATCAAAGTTGAAGCGACCAAATTCACCGAAGTGGGCTATGTCGGTAAAGAAGTGGATTCCATCATCCGCGATCTGACCGATGCGGCGATCAAAATGGTCCGCATGCAGTCCATCGATAAAAACCGCTATCGTGCGGAAGAGCTGGCGGAAGAGCGCATTCTTGACGTGCTGATCCCGCCGGCGAAAAATAACTGGGGCCAGGCCGAGCAAAATCAGGAGCCGTCCGCGGCTCGTCAGGCATTCCGTAAAAAACTGCGCGAAGGCCAGCTCGACGATAAAGAGATCGAGATTGACCTTGCCGCTGCGCCGATGGGCGTAGAAATCATGTCCCCTCCGGGCATGGAAGAGATGACCAGCCAGCTGCAGTCCATGTTCCAGAACCTGGGCGGGCAGAAGCAGAAACCGCGGAAGCTGAAAATCAAAGACGCGATGAAGCTGCTGATTGAAGAAGAAGCGGCAAAACTGGTTAACCCGGAAGAGCTGAAGCAGGATGCGATCGACGCGGTAGAGCAGCACGGTATCGTATTTATCGACGAGATCGACAAAATCTGTAAGCGCGGCGGCAATAGCTCCGGCCCGGACGTGTCTCGCGAAGGCGTCCAGCGCGATCTGCTGCCGCTGGTTGAAGGCTGTACCGTCTCAACCAAGCACGGCATGGTGAAAACTGACCACATTCTGTTTATCGCCTCCGGCGCATTCCAGGTGGCCAGCCCGTCGGACCTGATCCCTGAACTGCAGGGTCGTCTGCCGATTCGCGTTGAGCTGAAAGCGCTGACTACCGAAGATTTCGAGCGCATCCTGACCGAGCCGAACGCCTCGATTACCGTGCAGTATAAAGCGCTGATGGCGACCGAAGGCGTGAACATCGAGTTCACCGAAGAGGGTATCAAGCGTATCGCTCAGGCCGCATGGCAGGTCAACGAAACGACCGAGAACATCGGCGCGCGCCGTCTGCACACCGTCCTGGAGCGTCTGATTGAAGATATCTCCTACGATGCCAGCGAAATGAACGGCCAGAGCATCACCATTGATGCTGAATATGTCGGTAAACATCTCGATGTTCTGGTGGCAGATGAAGATCTGAGTCGTTTTATCCTATAATCCGGTTCAATGTATTTTCATCACAATCGATGGGGCTATATATAGCCCCATTTTTTTGGCCGGGAATTATGACTGAACAACCGATAAACCGAACCCAGGCCTGGCTGGAAAGCCTGCGCCCCAAAACGCTGCCTCTGGCCTTTGCCGCTATCGTTGTCGGCACGACGCTTGCGTGGCACCAGGGTCATTTCGATCCCTGGGTGGCTCTGCTGGCGCTGATTACTGCCGGCCTGCTGCAAATTTTATCTAATCTGGCTAATGATTACGGCGATGCGGTAAAGGGCAGCGACAAGCCCGATCGCATAGGCCCGCTGCGCGGGATGCAAAAAGGGGCGATCAGCCAGGCGCAGATGAAACGCGCGCTAATCCTCACCGTAGTGCTGATTTGTCTTTCCGGACTGGCTCTGCTGTTTTCCGCCTGGCAAACCATGGCCGATTTTATTGGCTTTATGGTTTTGGGTGGCCTGGCCATCGTGGCGGCAATCACCTATACCGTCGGTACCCGCCCTTACGGCTATATCGGCCTTGGCGATATTTCGGTGCTGGTCTTCTTTGGCTGGCTGAGCGTGGCGGGAAGCTGGTACCTTCAGGCCCACACGATTGCCGCAAGCGTCTTCCTGCCGGCAACGGCCTGCGGCCTGCTCGCGGCGGCGGTACTCAATATCAATAACCTGCGCGATATCGATAGCGACCGGGAAAACGGCAAAAACACGCTGGCCGTGCGCCTTGGTCCGATCAACGCCCGCCGCTACCACGCCTGCCTGTTAATCGGCGCTCCGCTATGCCTGGCGCTGTTTAATCTGCTTTCTCTGCACAACCCGTGGGGCTGGCTGTTTATCCTCGCTACGCCGCTGCTGGTGAAGCAGGTGCGATTTGTCATGCGCGAACGCGAACCGGTGGCGATGCGTCCGATGCTGGAACGTACGGTAAAAGCGGCCCTGTTAACCAACCTGCTGTTTGTCATCGGGATTATTTGCAGCAAGCTGGTGGGTTAACTGACAAATATCAATTAACAATTGATGATTTTGCCAACAATGGGTTTCGCGAGATATACTAAAAACTCTCGCAGCAACTGAACGTTAAGCCTATGAAATACGATACTTCCGAGCTTTGTGACATCTACCAGGAGGATGTCAACGTAGTGGAACCTCTGTTCTCCAACTTTGGGGGACGGTCGTCGTTTGGTGGACAAATCATCACGGTGAAATGTTTCGAGGATAACGGGTTGCTATACGATATGCTCGAACAGAACGGCCGTGGTCATATTTTGCTGATCGATGGCGGCGGTTCCGTCCGACGGGCGTTGATTGACGCAGACCTGGCGCGTCTGGCGGTGCAGAATGAGTGGGAAGGAGTGGTGGTTTACGGCGCGGTGCGTCAGGTAGACGATCTGGAGGAGCTGGATATCGGCATCCAGGCGCTGGCGGCCATTCCCGTAGGTGCCGCAGGTGAAGGCATCGGCGAAAGCGACGTACGCGTCAATTTCGGCGGCGTAACCTTCTTCTCTGGCGACCATCTGTACGCCGATAATACCGGAATCATCCTCTCCGAGGATGCGCTGGATATCGAATAACCCGCCCAATAAAAAAGGCCTTCTCTCTGAGAAGGCCTTTTTGTTTTACGCCGAAACTTAGTACAGTTTCTTCGCGCAATCCAGCCAGTCATTTTTGAACGGACGCTTCATGTTCTCGATAGCGTCGATGATGTCATGATGAACCAGCTTCTCGTTCTGAATACCAACACAGCGGCCGCCGAAGCCCTGCAGCAGCAGGTCAATTGCGTAGGCGCCCATGCGGGATGCCAGAATACGGTCATAAGGAACCGGGGAACCGCCGCGCTGAATGTGGCCCAGAACGGTAGCACGCGTTTCACGACCAGTCTCTTTCTCAATGTAGTCAGCCAGCTCGTGGACGTCGCACATGTGCTCAGTGATCGCCACAATCGCGTGTTTCTTACCTTTGGCGATACCCGCTTTAATTTCTGCGACCAAATCGTCGCGGCTGTAATCAACCTCAGGCACCATGACGAATTCACAGCCGCCGGAAATGGCGGCCGCCAGAGTCAGATCGCCGCAATAGCGGCCCATGACTTCAACGACGGAAATACGCTGGTGTGAAGAAGAGGTATCACGCAGACGGTCAATTGCTTCAACAACGGTGCTCAGCGCAGTGAAGAAACCGATAGTGTAGTCGGTACCCTTGATGTCGTTGTCGATAGTGCCCGGCAGACCGATGCACGGGAAGCCCATTTCAGTCAGGCGCATCGCCCCCATATACGAACCATCACCGCCGATAACAACCAGCGCATCCAGCCCGCGCTTTTTCATGTTCTCAAGGGCCACGGCGCGAACATGCTCTTCGCGGAACTCCGGGAAACGTGCTGACCCCAGGAAGGTGCCGCCACGGTTGATCATATCGGAAACGCTATAGCGGTCGAGCTGGATCATACGATCTTCATACAACCCGAGGTAACCGTCATAGATTCCAAAAACTTCCAGACCTTCCGTTAATGCCGCGCGCACAACGCCGCGAATTGCCGCGTTCATGCCCGGCGCATCACCGCCACTTGTCAACACACCGATTTTCTTAATCATGACTACCTCTGAACTTAGGAAGCAAAAAATAATCCTGTTGCCTGAAGCGCTCCCTTACCAGGAGTGCACGACGATAATTGCAATAGTATATCAAACGCTTCTGGCTGAATTGATTCAGGTCAGACCAAACGGCGGTAATTTATACAAATAATGCCGGCCTGCCCCACATTTTACATCGAGTTTACAGACTATAACTCAAAGCTTAAAAAACACCCTGTCGCGCCAGCGGCACCACAGAACAGGGGTCCTGATGGATAATGACATCGGAACCCGGAAAACGATGCAGAATCGCCTGCTCCACCTGGTCGGCAATGACGTGTGCCTGAACCAATGGCAGGTTATCTTCCATTTCCAAATGTATTTGAATAAAGCGAGTCGGCCCTGACTGCCGCGTCCGTAGATCGTGTGCCCCGCTGACGCCCGGCCATGCGGTCACGATATCGATAATGTCCTGACGTTCCTCATCAGGCAGCGCGCGGTCTAACAAAGACTGGACGGCCTCATAGGCCATACGCAGCGCGCTATACAGAATATAGACGCCAATCCCTAACGCAAATAGCGAATCGGCTCGATGCCAGCCGTACCAGGAGAGGCCCAGCGCCACCAGAATAGCGCCGTTCATCATAACATCAGACTGATAATGAAGCATATCTGCGCGCACCGCCTGACTCTGCGTTTTTCTCACCACCCAGCGCTGGAAGGTCACCAGCACCAGCGTACTGAGCAGCGCAATCAGGGTCACAATCATCCCGACGCCCGCCGCCTGCATCGGTTCCGGACGAGCCAGATGCTGAATGCCGGTTAAAAACAGGAACAGCGCCGACCCGGAGATAAACATGCTTTGCGCCAGCGCCGCCAGCGATTCAGCCTTGCCATGGCCAAAGGTATGCTCCTCATCGGCAGGTTGCAGCGAATAACGTACCACCAGGAGATTGGTTAACGAGGCGGCAATATCCACCAGCGAGTCCACCAGCGCAGCCAGAATACTCACAGAGCCGGTATACCACCACGCAAAAATTTTGATCAAAAGTAACGCGGAGGCCATCACCGTCGCCGCAACAGCCGCACGACTCACCAACCGCCCATAAGATTGATTCATAAACGCTCCTTCACCCGCAATGCGCTTAGTATAACCCGATCTATTGTTACGACGGATGGCAAGCGGGAGGTCGTTTAGCTGAATGACAGGCAAAAAAAACCCCCACATCATGTGGGGGAAGACAGGGATGGTGCGCTAAGGGCGGCATCATCCAACTGATAAAAAAGGATTTTTATCAAGCAGTGTCCACACTGCGACCATATCGACAAAAAGCCACGGTTACCCGTGGCTTCCTTTTGCGCTCACTTCCACCCGCATGACTTCTGTAGTGGTTTGATGGCCTCTGAAAGTCCCTTGAGATCGAAAGTGGTGGTGGCTGAATTTTCATTATATGGAGTAATCTGCGCCAGCATTTTTCCAGACTTCTCAAGACTCTTGATAAAATCAATTGTCCTGCCCCTGTAGAAAACTGCTTTTGTATTACCTGATATATCCCACACTTTTGTGACCGCCTTTTGCTTATCAAGCCTGTGAAGCATAGAGGTTTCACCAAGTCCTAAATAGACATCCCAGTTAATGAATAACTCAGTCTTCTTCTCTCTGCATGTAATAAAAAGTACGGGGGTGGAGGTTCTTCCAAAATTTGATGAGATCGGTAAATCGGCTGTCAGCATAGCAAAAACATTTGTCGAGTCATCAATATCTGATTCGACCGTTGATACTTGCCACTTCCCTGTGTCGCTTTTTTCCTCCGGGCTCTGTATCTCATTTGGCGGCAACAACAGATCGTAGCAACCTAACCTTTTTGTACCGTTTTCCTCGGCCTGGCACTTTGCCAAATCATCTTTGCTTATTGTGGGGGCTTCCTCTGTCTTTGGTTTCGGCTTTTCTTGCGCGTGAACCCCCAAAGAAATGAGCGCACCGAAGAAGGTCGCAAGAAATAAACAACTCTTCTTCATGTGGTTATCCCTTTGGTCTTGTGAGAAATACAAGGGTTCCGATTATTACATCACCAATAACCCAAATGGTCCCCATAGCCATCATTCCCAACCCCGCTCCCAAAGCGGCCCCAGCTCTTTCCGCGTCCGATGAGGCTTGACTGATCACCTCGCCGCTGCCACCTAACCCCTTAAAAACAGCGTAGATCATGAAGATATTAAACAGGATGAATACCCATTTAATTAACTTCCCAAAAATTGAGCGGCGTGGTTTTTTTAGCTGCTTGCCACAAGATGGGCACCTCAAAGCGGAATCACTTACTTCCTTCCTGCATTCCGGACAACTGACCAAAGCCATAATGCATCCCCTTAATTATTTAATAATTGCCATTTGTTACAAAACATTTTGATTTTATCGGATTACTCTGAATTGACAAGAAAATAGCCCCGCGAAATGCGGGGCTTGTTTTATACGGCGAGACTTAATTGCGGATCGCCATAGTGGGATGACGGAAACGCATCTGAAGGGATAAATCCAGGCGGTAACTTTTCGCGATGGCCGCGCTTTGTGACCAGTTTTTCAACGCTGTTTAGCGTGGTAAAAGTAATGCTGCATTCAAAGTTTTGGCACTGGTGATAATGCCGTACGGTGGTATTACTCAATGGGCGACTGGTGCGCGTTTTGGCAACGGCACCGCAAATAGGACACTTGAACATGATGGCCTCCCGGGCGGGAGTTGAACTCGCTCATATTATGGCCGTTAACTCTCCGTTTCTGCAATCCATTCAGGTATTTTCGCTTCAAGCTCCAGCTGCGTTTTAAATCCGCCGTCGTCGATCGTGTGCGTGGCCTTCGCAATTATCCAGTCCTGATTATTCATATCCGTCTTGAATCCCGATACCGTGCCGTGCATCTCCGGGTACAGATCTGCGCGGCCGTAAGCCAGCGTCATATTAAATTCGGCGGCGCCGCGTTTGAGCTGTTGCCACTTTGCCGCAGCGGCCCGCTGGGCGGCCGTTTCGTTGTTGAACGTGGTACGCAACACAAATACGTTGCCGTCTTCACCGGCGATATAATCCCCTTCCCTTGCGCTGCTGCGCGGCTTGTTCTCAGTCTTTTTCTTGCGTTCCTTGACCGTGACTTTCTTCTTTTTGCCGAACTCCAGATCCAGCCAGTACGCCTGCACGCCGGTGTAGGCGTCACGGTCGGCGATGCGGAAGGAATGCCGGTCGCCACTGGAGCGGGTGATCGCAAACTGCGGCAGGGCTTTGCCGTTCGCGCTGACGCCGCCACCCGGCAGGATAAACAGAAGGCTACCGTTTTTGATGGTGGCAATAGCCCCCAGCAGGTCGGCCATCCTCGTCAGAAATGACATATCACTTTCCTGGGTCTGGTCGGCGTGATCAATCTCGGCGCTCATCAGCTGCTCGGAAATCACCGGCGTCAGTTTGTAACGCCTGGCGATGGCTGACACGATGCGCTCAACCGTCACGTCATGCCATGACACCTCGCGCTTGACGTTGAACTCATCCCGAAAATCCGCGCTGCGGGCGGTGATCTCCAGTCTGTCCGGCGGCCCCGAATGGGCGACCTCGTCAACGGTGTAAACCCCTTTGTAAACCAGCGGCTCACCCTGCCACCCCAGCGATACCGACAGCTCAGCACCACGCGGCGGCAGTTCAATCAATCCGTCGCTGTCGTCGATAGCAATGGTCAGCTCGTCGGCCTCAAATCCGCGGTTGTCGGTCAGCTCCAGCGAAATAATGCGCGGATCCAGCTGCGTCAGTGCTTTGCCGCCCATCAGGATACTGAACGCCGGCACGCGCGAAAGCTCGGACTGATAGTCCTGGAATCGCTGTACCCCTTCGTCAAGTAGCGCTTTTGCTTTGTCGATAGTGTCTGTCGTCAGTGCCATATGCATTCCCCCGCCGTTGATGGTTTCATGCGCGCGCGATACTGGCGATGGCTTTTTGTTGTGACAGACCGGTCACAACCCTGATGGCACGACAGCGGCCCGCCATCCCGGCGATGATGACCGCGAACTCACTCAACATGATGGCGGTAGAGTATGACCGACAACTTTTTTCACGGGGCGCGCGTCAAGGAAAATACCGACCTCCAGACCGCGATCAATGACATTGATTCAACGGTCATTGGTCTGGTCGCGGTAGCCGAGGACGCCGACCCTGCCACCTTTCCACTTAACACTCCGGTGCTTGTGACGCGTGTTATCAGCGTGCTCGGCAAAGCAGGCAAAACCGGTTCGCTCTACAAATCGCTGAAGGCCATTTCCGACCAGGTCAGCACCCGCGTGATAGTGGTGCGCGTTGCCGAGGCTGAGGCCGGTGAAGGCAATCCAACACAGTCGCAGCTGATTATCGGCGGCACGCAGGCTGACGGCAGTTATACCGGGATGTTTGCCTTTCTGACGGCGGAGCAGAAAACCGGCTATCGCCCGCGCATTCTCGGTATTCCGGAGTACGACACCTCCGAAGTGACCGCGCAGCTGCGTGTTATCGCGAAGCAGCTGCGGGCGTTCTCATACAGCTACTGCGACGGCTGCGACACCATTGCGGAGGCAAAAACCTACCGCGAGACGTTTGCGGAGCGCGAGGGAATGCTGATCTGGCCGAACTTCATCGCCTATAACCCGCTGACCGGTGTGAATGAAGAATTCCCGGCCGTGGCTTATGCGCTGGGTCTGCGGGCGCTTATCGACAACGAGCAGGGCTGGCATAAATCACTGTCTAATGTGCCGGTCAAAAACGTGCTGGGGATTGCGAAGGACGTGTTCTGGGCGCTTCAGGCGGAAGACTCTGACGCCAACGAGCTGAATGCCAACGAGATCACCACGCTGATTAAGCGCGACGGATTCCGCTTCTGGGGCAACCGCACGACGGATACCGGCGAATTTATTTTCGAGGTGTTCACGCGAACCGCGCAGATCCTGGCGGACAGTATCGCAGAAGCGCAGTTCACCACCGTGGATACCCCACTGACCCCCGCGAACGTGAAAGACGTGGTGAGCGGGATTAACGCCAAACTTCAGGCGCTGGTCACGGCGGGCAAGCTGATTGGCGCGGCGACCTGGTATGACGTCGTTGATAACCCGGTAACGGGCATTCGTCAGGGTAAAGCCATCGTGCGCTACAACTACAGCCCGGTGCCACCGCTGGAAGATCTGACAATGATCCAGACGTTCACCGATCAGTATTACGAATCCGCTTTTGCATCGCTGGGAGGTGAATAGTGGCTATTCCTAAAAAACTCCGGCTGTTCACCGTCTTTGTGGACGGCGTGAACCATATCGGCAAAGTCCCCAGCGTGACGCTGCCGAAAGTGACCCGCAAGACCGAAGATTACCAGGGCGGCGGTATGCTCGGTTCGGTAGCGGTTGATCTGGGGCTGGATTCCGGCGCGCTGGACGCATCAATGATTGTCGGTGGCGTGGTTGAAGAGCTGATCCTGAAATACGGCGGTGATATCGACGAAATGCGCCTGCGCTTTGTCGGCGAGTTTTACAGCGGCGGCACCAGCTCGTTACTGGAAGTTGAGATGCGCGGGCGTATCACCGAAATCGATCCGGGTGATGCGAAACAGGGTGATGATACCAACCACACCTACGCCATCAAAAACACCTACTACAAGCTGTCAGTGGACGATAAGCCGCTGCTGGAAATCGACCTGCTGAACTTTATCTACAAGCGCAACGGGGAGAATCTCTACCCGGATCGCATTATGTCGGCGCTGGGCCTCGGCAGCTGATAACCCTTGTTACTCACCTTTAAGGCGGCCTGATGGCCGCCCGGAGAAAATGCTATGTCCGTTATTCTCAGTAAGCCGGTTAAGCGCGGCGATCAGGAAATTATCACCATCACTATCACCGACACCATCAAACAGGCTGGATCGTTGCGTGGTCTGCGTCTGGTTGACGTGCTGAACTTCGATTTTGATGCGGTCTCCACCCTGCTGACGCGCACCACCAGTCCGCAGCTGACCAGCGCCGAGATTGCCGCGTTGGCAACCGGTGACTTCACTGCGCTCTGTGAAGAGATCACGCCTTTTTTGACGAAACCGGCGCCGTCCGTACCGAACGGGGCGGAGACGGGGAACGAATAAGAGAGGCGGTATTTTCTGACGTCGACGATCTGATCGCCGACATTGCAGTTATTTTTCACTGGCCGCCCTCCGAGATGTACGGCATGGAGCTGCGCGAGCTGATGGCCTGGCGCGAGAAGGCGGCCATCAGAAGCGGCAACCATGAACAGGAGGATGACGACGATGGATCTTAGTATTCGCGTTGCGTTCAGTGCTATTGATAAGCTCACCCGCCCGGTCAGTGCCGCCAGCAAAGCGATTGGCGGCCTTTCGGACTCCCTCAAGCAAACGCAGGGCTCAATCAAAGAGGTTGAGCGGCAATCTGCCGCCTTCAACCGTCTACGCGACAGTGTTAAAAAAACTTCCCGCACTATCGACGACACTACCCGCACGCTGGAAGGACTGAAGCAGGCGCAGCGGTCAGGTGCTACGCTGACGGACAAGCAACGCCAGCAGATGACCGATCTCGCGGCGAAGCTGGATCGCCTCAAAGTCCGACGTGATAAAGAGACAGAGAGTCTCCGGGGAGCCTCCGAGGCGCTCCGTCGTCACGGCGTCTCCCTTGCGGGTGGCAGTCAGACCATTGCCAGCGCCATTCGCCGAACCGAGCAATATAACCAGACCCTTGAGCGCGAACGCCGCCAGCTCGCTGCTGCCACGCAAGCGCGCATGCAGTATGACCGCGCGAAAGAGATCGCCGGCAGGATGCGCGGCGCCGGGCTGGCGATGACGGCGGCCAGTGCCGGGGGGTTCTATCTGGGCTCGCGGCTGATGGCACCACAAATTCAGACTCAGGAGCACGCCTCCGTTATTGCCGCTCAGAATGGCGAGAGCGCAGCATCCGGCGGTCGCTACTCTCGCATCATTCAGAACATTAACGCCGCTGGCGTCAGTCGCGATTTAGCCCGTATATCCGAGGCTGTGGCGGGTGTTCGCAGCACGCTGGGCGCGCTCGGTGCGGTGGGTGACGAGGAACTCACGCGCATTTCCCGCAAGGCGCTGGATCTGCAAGCCGCCCTCGGCGGGGATATGACGGAACATATCCAGATGGCAGCGATCATGATGAAAAACGGGCTCGCCCGCAGCAGTGATGAGGCATTCGACCTTATCACGTCTGGCATGCAGCGCGTTTCCACGCAGATGCGCGGCGAGATGCCGGAAATCCTTCATGAGTATTCTACCCACTTCCGCAATATGGGTTTCACCGGCGCGGAAACCATGTCGCTGCTGGTCAATATGGCGCAGCAGGGTAAGTTCGCGCTGGATAAGACCGGGGATGCCATCAAGGAATTCAGCATTCGCGGCTCTGACATGTCAAAAAACAGCGTCAGCGCCTACAAGGCAATCGGTCTTGACGCGGCAGCCATGTCATCGGCAATAGCCACCGGCGGCGAAAGTGCGCGTAAGGCGATGGAGAAGACCGCAAAAGGGCTGCTGTCCATTCAGGATCCGGCGACGCGGGCTAATGCCGCGATTTCGCTTTTTGGTACCCCGATTGAAGACCTGTCTATCGATCAGATCCCGGCGTTTCTTTCGGCGCTGGCGAACGTTTCTAATCGCCTCGGTGATACCAGGGGAAGCGCCGACAGGCTGGGCGACACCCTGCGCGATAACCTGCCCGGTGATATCAGTAAGCTGGGCGGGGCATTCGACGGGCTGCGCACGGAAGTGCTGACGGGGATGGATACCAGCCTTCGGACAATCACGCAGACACTGACGGCCTTCGTCAACAACCTGCGGGCGTGGGTGAGTGAAAACCCGGAGCTTACACAGACTCTGGTGCTTGTCACTGCCGCGCTTGTGGCCCTGACTGGAGCGATAGGCGTAGCGAGTCTCGCCGTCAGTTTCTACGTCGGCCCCTTTGCAAAGCTAAGACTAGCCATTCAAAACATCGGCCTGTCCTCGATCACTGCGACTTCCAGTATTGCCAGGCTCAATCTGGTTCTTTCCGGGACGCGCGTCATTCTTGCTACATTGCTGGGCATCCCCGGTCTGATTGCGCTGGCATTTATCGCGGCTGGGCTGATTATCTGGAAATTCTGGGAGCCCATTAAAGCATTCTTTGGTGGTTTCCTTCGCGGGATATGGGAGGGATTAACCCCGCTCAGGAATGCATTCTCAGCGATGGCGCCAGTATTCTCCTCCTTGGGTGATGCCATTAAAGCAGTGTGGGGATGGTTCAAAGACTTGCTGTCTCCGATGCAGGCCAGCAAGGATACGCTGGATAAATGCGCTACCGCCGGGGAGACTTTCGGGCGGGTGATGAGTTCTGCGCTCAGTTTCCTGCTGTGGCCGCTACAGCAGTTAATGAATGGCGTGGGCTGGCTGCTTGAAAAGCTGGATCTTATTCCAGAAGGGATAGACAAGGCCAGGCAGCAGGCTGACAAGGCACAGCGGGAACTTGAAGCCTCTGCGACAGCGCTGGCCGGGCATCAACTACCCCTGGGTCAGGCGACGGTATCCAAACCAGTTAGTGGCGGTAAGCCGCCGGTCATTACCGGCGTTCAGGGCCACCTGAAAAACATCGATACGAATACCAAAGCAACGGCTAACAACACGAAGAAAGTCGACCCCGGCGACATTGTCTTTAAAAACCTGCCGCGCGCACTGGCGCTACGCGGTGCCTATCAGGAGGCGCGGATTATTCCGCAACCTGTGCCGCGCGTGTCTGCGGCGGCGGCCGGCGGCGTTCTGTCGGTACCGACGGCGACGCAAGGGGCAGCGTCTGCGCCGGTCGCTGCCTCTTCGGGTGCGGCGCCGTTCTTCCAACTGGTCTTTAACGACGTCGGCAAACGCTCGGATCAGGAGCTTGAAAAAATGGTTCACAACGCGGTGCGCGATCTGATGGCCAGCACCCGCAAAACTAACCGTGGTTCATTCCGCGATCGGGAGTAAGGAGGTTTTATGATGATGGTATTCGGGATGTTTGTTTTTACGCTGCGCACTGTCCCGTATCAGCAGCTGCGGCACTCGCAGGAGTGGCGTCACGTTAAGAATGACCGGGTTAATCAGTCAGCGGCCTGGCAGTATATCGGACCGGGTGACGATACGATCACCCTTGACGGTGTGCTCTACCCGGAAATCACCGGCGGCCGGTGGTCTCTATCGGCGCTGGAGACGATCGGCTTTGCCGGTCGCCCCTGGCCACTGATTGAAGGTGACGGGCAGATTTACGGGATGTACGTTATGACGCGTCTGGAGCGGGGAAAGACGGAGTTTGACCGCTACGGCAACCCCAAAAAGATTGAGTTCACTATCAGTCTGAGTCGGGCGGATGCGGATTTCCGGGAGAAGCTACAGACGTCGTCGGTCAGTGATGTACTGGATGATCTCAAAACCAGCGCAACCAAAGCCGTTAACTCGGTTTCAAACTCCCTTAACAGTCTGTTTTAACCCACAAAAAAAGCCCCTCATCTGAGGGGCTTTCACTGCTGGCAGATATCGCCGTTTCTGACTATGGTGGTACCGCACCGCCACTTCTGACAACCTGCAGCACCGTTAGTTTTGACGGTACTCGATACTCACGCGACCCTCGCCCAGCACATCAGCAGGGTGTGGGCCTCGACCACGCTAAACGATTTGCCTTCGCCGAGGTTGTCGGTTTTACCGTTGACGTCATGTTCATGCGGTGGGATATCAATATCATGCTCATGATCTTCGACCTCATCCGTGTCGCCCAGGTTCGCCGGGTTAAAGCGCTGGCTGATATCGCCGCCAATCTCCCACGGATTGTCCCGGCTCGGTACGCCGCCGTGCTTGTGCCTGCCACCGGGTTTCGTGGTCAGCTCCTGCTGAGGTTGCTCACTGGTTTTGCCGCTTACGTCAATCTGTACGGCGGGCAGGTTGGCCTGCTGTAGCGTGACGGTATCGCTGCCGCCGGTCGCGCCGACGTCTGAACCATCCGCTTTGCCGACGCGGATTGTTTTGCTTTCGCCGGTATAAACCCACTCCGACCACGGATAGCGATCGTTCGGATTGACGTTCTGCGCGTAAAACTTCACTGTGCCGATTGGGTTGTCTTCCTCCCAGAAATCACGCTTTGCCGCTGTGATGGCGTCTGCGATAGCCTGTTGAGTGTCGGTATTTATCGAGCCGGCCACCTCATCGGTGTAATCTTTCGCTTCGCTTTTGGCTCGGGCAACCTCTTCCACCGTTGCCATAATAACGGACGGGTCGGCCTTCAGTTCCACGCTGGCAGTATTGCTGACGGCTATCCACAGATTGACCGCCTGGAAGCGGCCCGCCCCTTCAGCCAGTAGAGGCTTGTACGATTCCGGCATGTTTGCCACCGCAAGACAGGCGCCCTCATCGTCGTATAGTGCCGCCTCCCGCAGCCAGAACCCACCCACTTGCGGAGGTATCAGCAGTTCCGCGCGGATGACGTTATTCGCCTGGTCTGCAATCACCACCCGGTTTAGCCGTGAGCGGTAAATTTCATTAATCAGCCCGCTCTGCTCCCATGAGGGAGTGGGTAATGTTCCGCCGCCGTCACCAACAGCCATCACAGCGAACCCGACAGATTCGCCGGACAGTGCCGCTGCCGCCAGTTTTTCCACCCCCGCCGCTGTCAGTATGGCGCTGTATGTTCTGCTCATATATTTTCCTGGCTAAAGACTGTATGCGCTCGCGGCATAGCCAGCAGCGATGGCGATTTCTTCCGTCGTCAGCAGGCGATCCCAGGTAACCATTTCAGCAAATTGCGGGCCGGTATTCGCTGAGCTGCCCGAATCTTTACCGAAACGCAGGCGTCGCTGCTCATCCATTGACCCGCCGCGCGTCACCACACCTGATGTCGTTACTGCCGCCGTGCCTGCGCCGATAAGTCGTAATGTTACTGCAACTGCGCCATCGGCGGGGATGGTCAGAATAGCTGCATAGCGACGCGCTGAAATCGCCACGCCGCCAGCCGCCGGATCGTTGGAGATGCTCAGTGTGGCGCCCGCAGCGCCGGACATTTTGGACAGACCCCAGCTGGCGCTTGCACGACTGAACCGTAATCCTCCGATGGTCAGAATTGAGTGGGATGCGGAGCCGTGAACCTCATACCACACAGCCAGCAGACTGACGTCACCGAATTTCCGGTTAATGTCCGTCAGTGCCGCCAGCGCACCGGGTGTGGCGCAGTCGACCATACGAATACCGGACTGTTCGACAATCACCGGATGATTGGTTGTATCCCCGGCAAGGATGTTATCTGGCATCAGGGGGCTGGGATATGTGGTGACTGCATCACCAACAGCGCGGGCGGCAAAATCCAGCGCCGGGCGCCAGCGGTCGGTATAGCCGGTAACACCTATGGCGGGAGCATATGGGGCATAATTTTTAATGGACGGGTCAGGGCTGGTCAGAGTGCCCGGTACAATCTCAAGGGTCATGATTAAACGCTCCGGTAAATAGCGGCAAGGCTGGTGTAATGTGCATTGGTGGCACGCGGGCAGGTTAGCGGGACTGACATGCGGTCAGACATCCGGATGTAACTCAGGAATTCGCCAGGCTGGGAAGAGCCGTAGACCGGCCAGTTAAACGCGCCGGCAGGCAGTGCCCCGGTGGTGTCGTCCTGCTGCCCGGCAAAAATCTCCAGGCGGTGCAGCAGCGTGTCGATATAGTCCTGCCGCGGGTCGGCAAACATGTAGGCAATCGCCGGGGCATAGGACAGTTCGCCGACAGGCTCCCTCCAGTCCATACTCCAGACCGAACCATCAGGATTGTAGGCCAGCGCGCGCAGGGTATCGGCCATATGCCAGAGGGCTGCCGAGGGTACCGGCTTGCCAGCCAGAATGAACGTGCGAAGCATCCACTCACTGCCTGACAACGATGCCATCGTGTACCAACGCGAGACGTCCTGCCCGTCAGCAACCCCGTGGTTTTCAACGAGGCGGGTCGGGTTGACGTTTGTCCCGTTCATGACGTCGCACGGTGCCAGCCCGTTAATCGTCATCGTCTCGGTCAGGTCGTTTCTGTCACCCAGCGCCGCAATTTGCATGGTGATCAGCCGTTCGGCCCACCGCTCGGCATTAGCATTATCCGGGGCTAAAATCAGCGCGCGGGCGAGGATAGCCAGATTCCAGGCGATTTCCTCTGATTTGGAATCGCCTGTCGGGTAGTTATCCGTCACCTGCCCCCGGATATCCGGGCGCGTCCAGCGGTATTTAGGGGTGTATTTCACAAAGCGATTGGCTTCATGCACCACCATTGCGGTGACTTTTGCTTTCTGGGCTGTCGTCAGGTGGGCGCTCATCAGGTCGCAGTGGCTGGCCACATTACGTGCCAGCTCTGCCGCCTGTGAGCCAAAAGTTACCGCCACATCTTCAGAGGCTTCGCTCCACGGCGGCGGCGGGCCTCCCCACCAACCACCGTTCGCCAGGTGCGCACTGACCACCAAATCCAGCCCCTGCACAATCCAGGAAACGGCAGTGTCATAACTGACGCCAATAAACGTTTCATCCCAGGTGGCGTAACCGGCATCACACCAGCTTATCCAGTGAACTACTGCGGCCAGCATCAGCGGATATTGCTCTATGCTGTCCATCGTCGAGCCTGTGGCCGGTAGCCCGGTTCCTCCCGCCATCGGTACCCACGTCGGCACCCAGGTAACCAGCATATATTTACAGGCACGCAGGGCGAGCGGTTCGACTGCCGCGCGCACGGCGGCGGGTAACGGTGTGAGGACCATTTCAGGCCGTTGATTCACCGATTGCCGGGCGCGACGATTGAGCGGTGGGAGGTAATTAATCCGCCCTGACTGGTCGGCTTCCAGCAAAACTACCCCGTCTTTGACAATCGCGTGACCAGCAGGAACGTCGGCGGGATTAAGCTGATAGACTGCCACGCCTTTGGCTGCGTATGCTGCAACGTTTTCATCAGCAGGAAGTCCGTCCAGCCCCTGAAGGGTACCTGGGAGGATTTCCCCGCTTTCCATGACTTTGCCCCAGATATAAGTCACGCCATCGCGGTATTCATCAGTAGGTTTAACGACACCGTCTTTTGACGGAATGTATTCCCCGGTTTTTTCAAGCGTGCCGTCGTTATTAATATATTCATCAACAATGGCTGAATTGTCGGCGCTGCGAATATAAACGCGCGCACCGGGTAAAATATTTCCGACAGACAAATCCTCTTCAGCAAGAGAGAGTGAATCAAACGTGCGAATGTTATTCGTGATGGAACCCCTCCCCAGCAACCCGGTGACCTCTTCAGCTACACCAGAATTATTGAGGTAGTAACGAAAACTGAGTATTTCCGCGCCGCTCTGAGCCACGCGAAACATTTTCCCGGCAGGCGTACCGGTGAGGCCGGCGATCGTTCCGTCCGGGTCTGCCTCTGTTTTAATAAACGTATACTCGCGGTAATCTGACATGCTCTCGATAAGCATTTTCAGAAACTGCGTACGGTCTGCCAGCTGCTTTGCCTGAAGATTGGCAACGCCACCGGTTCCCCCTTCAACCTTATCCTCCCGGGCGATTTGATAGATAAAATCAACCCAGCTAATTGCTTCTGAAATATTCATATCACTTTCCTGAAAAAGTCACGCTACCAAAGAAATACTGCTGCGCGTCGTAATGAATGCTGCCATCAGGCTGATAACCCGGCGGGTAAACGCTGATAACATCCCCGTCAAACAAGGCCAGTCCTGTCCAGATATCCCCTTGTGAGCTGGTCGATATAGTCATTCGGGATAAATGTCTGCTGACCGGTTTTGCGTCAGCAACCAGGCGGTTTAATTCGTCCAGTGTTTTTGGCGTCAGTCCGACGTCATTCACGTCCACTTCAAGCCTGAACGTTCCGGGCTCGTCGCCGACGTCAAACCACTCCGCGAACGTGGCAGAAAACCCCATATCTTCAATCACTCGTCGCACGGCGGCGCGAGTGCCTTTTCGGCGATGCAGCCAGTAGGATTGCTGGATAGCCGCAACTTTTCGTGCTGCCGGCCAGTCCCTGTCCCATCGATCTACCGACAGCGCCCAGGCCAGATACGGCAGTAAATCAACCGGGCAGGCGGTCGGCGTCCAGAGTGTGCGGATAGCAACCGTTATACCGGATAACTTCGCCGTGGCGGCCTCAGCGCTGCGTATCCACGCGCTGGAAGACGGGGGGAGCAGCGTGTTACTCATCCGTGCCGCCGTTTTCGATGTGGTAGCCGATATTTCGGGCCGCCTGAATATCACTAATCTTGATATCCTCCGGCGGTGAGTTAACCTCTACGCGCTGCACGCCCTGAACGTGCAGCGCTGCTGAGATCGCGGAACGCGCAACGTCGCGGCTAATCTTCTTATCATTCTGCTTCAGGAGCCTCTGCAACGAGGCGTCAGCAGCGTTGATAATCGGCTCTGACTCCGGCCCTGGGTACAGGTAAAGCGTGGCGTCGATTTCGTAATCCACGATCTCGGCGCTGCGCACTGTGACCCGATCCCCTATCGGGCGAACATCTTCATCGTTTACCGCCTCCGCCACGGCAGCCAGCAGATCCGACGATGCGGTCCCGTCACCTTCGGTAGACAGCACGGCAACCACCACCTCCGCCGGGGCCGGGCTGGATGCTTTGGCGTCAGCGACTTTACCGCTAGCGCTGCGGGCGAAATACTCATAGGCCGCAGACGGCCCGGCAACGCTCATCCCCTCAAACGCAGCCTGCGCGCGCAGGCGTAATGCCTCATCACTTTCCATCACGGCGTCTGTGGTATCCGTCGCTTCGGTAATCACCAGGCGCTCTGTATCCAGATTGGCCGCGATATTATCCAGATCGTCGCCGGTCGCATGACTCAGCATGCTGGCGGCGGCTCCCTCGTTAATCCGCTGGCGCAGTAGCATCTCGCGATAGGCTATCGCCTGAGCAATGATATTCAGCGGCTCGGATTCCAGCGCCAGTGCGGCAATCACTGCGGTCTGCTGGTCGACCGGATAGGCGGCCACCATCACCGCCTTCACCTCGATCAGGATCTCTTCAAAATCCAGCTCTTCGATAATGGTCGGCTGTGGCAGCTGCGAAAGGTCAATTGTCGGCATTGCTGGCACTCCTTAACGTCACTGATCTGGTGCTCTTTTCCATGCTTTCCGTCAGCATCCCCGACAGCTCCGCCGTCACGGCGCCACTGGCGGAATACGTCACATTGATGGTGTCCAGCACGATCCGCGGCTCCCACGCCGCCAACGCGATGACTGCCGCGCTCATCAGTTGCAGGCGGGTGACGTCGTTTTGCGGGCTGTCGATAAGATCAGGGCACAGTGAGCCGTAATTGCGGCGCATGACGCGGGTGTTTACCGGCGTCAGCAGAATGTCGCCCACGGACTGCCACACATGATCCTCATCGGTCAGCGTCCCGGTGCCGGTCGCATTCATACCGCGATATCTCTCGCTCATCGGGTGCCCTCTGTCCAGTCTCCGCCGCGTTCGACTTTTCCGTGATTGTGGTTGTCCACCTGCACACCGTTAGACGTAAACGCCCCGCCGGTGTGAGTGATATCGCCGTGCATCTCGCCGCCTTCTCTGACATTCAGGCTCTTTGTGGTCAGCAGGTTGGTGCATTCCACCTCCGGCGTATCGAGCGTGATTTTTACCGATGCCTCGATCGCTGCGGTTTTGATGCCCGTCACCTGCAATGCGCCGGCCGCCGCGTCATAACGGAACCTGGCGCCATCGGGAGCAGTCACCACCATCTCGTTGCGTGATGCGCCAGGGGCCGGGTTGTCGTCGCTGTAAAGACTGCCGCCAATAAAGGCGATATCGGTATTGCCGCCCAGACACAGGAACCAGACCTGCTCGCCGATGGATGGTGGCACCCAGACTTTAAACGCACCGGCGCGCTGTGCGTTCCAGCGCAGCCAGGTGGTTTCCAGCTCGCCGCTTTGCACGCGGACGCGCCATTTTCCCTCGTCGATCTCCGTCACCGTGCCGGTGCAGGCGACGTTCTCAAGCAGGCGAAGCAGCCCGGCAATCTCCATCAGCGCCCCTCCAGTGAGTTGATCACGTGGCGGAAAATAGCCGTGCGGTCGGCTTTGCTCAGGCCTAGTAGCTCGCGGCGCGGGTAGTCCGCCATTGCACCGCTGTCATTAATCCGATCACGTAGCCCTTCCTGATGCGCTCTCGCGATACGCGCAGCAACGCCGGAATAGCCCACTTCAACGCCATCGGCCGTGGCGCGTGACTTCAGGAAGCGCGCGGTTCTCAGGCGCCGGAACATCGGCTCGGCCGTAGTGGTATTGCGGCGCGTTTCACTCAGGTTGATATCGAGATAACGCTCAATATCCTCGCGATAGAATGACCGCTGCGCCCCGCGCTCGACGTCAAAACCGCTCACCATGCGCCCCCGCCTGCTGCGGGTTGTACGCCAGTTGCGCAGGCTTCTTTCCTGCCCCTGCCACATGAATTTGATGCCTGCACGCGCACGCAGCACCTTGCGGCGGCGGCCTTCATATTTCGTGCCGTCCGGATCTTCCTGCTTGCCGATGCGCCTGCTCTGGCTCTGGCGCAACATCGTAGCCATTCCCCTGGCCATGCGCAGGCGGCCTTGTACGGACACTCCTTCCAGAATGGCCGCAAACACCTCATCAAGCTGATGAAACGACGGATCGTTGCTCATGCCAGTGCACCTCCGGACTCAGGATTAAAGACCATCTCCCACTCGCCACCGTTGAAGCGCGGGCGCGACTCGGCCAGATGCTCTGCCTTCAGTGTGCCGTTGTCGTCGGTCACCATGACGCGCTCCCAGACCGGCACCTTAAACAGAATGTCGGCGACGTCGTCGTTGACAATATCGGCATCAAATTCCACCTTGCGGTTATTGTCGGGATTCAGCAGCAGATCGGGCTGCTGCTGCCATGCCCACGCCAGCAGCGGCAGCATGAGATCATCAATTTGGCCGGGAAAATCCATCGCCAGCACCTGAATGGTGTAGTGGTACATGAACGACGCTTCGCCGGTCGCCTCGATCTGGATATGGCCCTTCTCCACCCAGACCGTGATTTGTTCCGGGTTGGCTTTGCACCAGGTGTTACCGGCGGTCAGCGCGGCACGCAGTAGTTCAGCTTTTTTCACTTTATCCCCCTGGCGATACGCCGTAGTTCCAGCTCACGGATCCCCGCCTTATCGGCGTTGCAGGTATCCAGCGCGTCGAGTAATGAATCTGTCCAGACAGCCAGCCCGCCCCACGTCATCGGCCTGGCCGGTGGTGGCGGAACGTCAGTTTTTGCCGTCAGGCTTTCTGGTAGTGGCTCCTGAATAATCTGCGGCGGCGACTTCTTCGGCTCGCTGGTACAGGCTGTCAGCGCCAGCAGCAGGCAGAGGAGCAATGGCGCATTCGTTACCGGCCAGTGTGGTTTTGATGTTTTCACGTCGGTGCTCTCCCGTTACGGCGCGCTGCTGGTTTAGTGTTTTCAGCCTGGCCTCAACCTGGCTGACGTCCTGGCGCAGCGCCCTAACCTCGGTCAGCACATCGCCGGTCTGCTTCAGTTCTTCCCGGGTGCCGGTCAGCGATTTTTCGGCCTGTTCGCGCTTATGGCTTTGCCATGCAAGGGCGCTGACAGCGGCGATCAGCAGGGCAAATATCACGATGGCAAGAATGGCGGTCGCTTTCATTTCGCCCCCTTCAGTGCCGGATCAGATAAGCACCAGGCTTTGAACTCTTCCCGGCGGTTGACCAGCCCCTGCAAACGCTTGCCGCCGGAGTTCACAAAGTCCGTCAGTCGTTCGCAGACGCCCTTCCAGTTGCCCGCCTGTGCGTCGCGCCAGAGGGTGGTTCGTACCTTCTGGCCCTTGCTGTTGGTGTACCAGCCCAGCCCGGTGCAGCCGACGTTAAACGTGCCGTCGGTCATGCCCTCGAAGACTTTCTGCGGCGCAGCGGCACCGTTAAATTCACGGTTAACGCATTTCTCAGCACGCAGGAGGTCGTTAACCCAGCGCTCGGCGATCTCACCCTCGGCATACTGGCGATTTTCTACCTTTGAGGTGGAACCAAGGCCCACCGTCAGCACGCCCGCCGGGCAGTAGTACGGGGTTTTTCGGCAGTCCTCGTACTTCGCCGTCTTCAGTTGTGCTTCCGGGCTGGTTCGCAGCGTCTGCGGCCACAATGTGGCGGCCAGCGAGATGATCGCGGCGATGGAACAGGCAATAATTCCCTTTTTCATCGCGGCGCCTCCCGGATGGTGCGGATTAGCTCTTTAACGTCCTGCCGGTTCTCGGTGTCGTCGCGGATAGCGTCGATCAGTTCATTCAGCAGCGTGTTGTTGGTTTCCTGGATGCGCGCCATGCGGCGGCGATGCAGCTCGCCGAGCGCAGCCACCACCACGCCCGTCAGCGCGGCGATGACGGTCAACCAGTCTTTTTGCGTCATCATGCCGACGCCACCGAGGAGCAGCGACCAGAGGTATACCGTCCAGTTCCAGGCGCGGTTTATCAGCTCCATAGTTGTACGGTCTCCTTTGTCGCGGCAGTGCTGATTTCCGGCAGCTCCACCACCTGGCCGGCGTCGAGAAAGATCTGACCGGCCAGCGCTTTATTGGCGGCAAGAACGATCTCAGTCACCCCCTGCGTGGTGCCGTAGTAGCGCTGACATAACAGGTCCACCGTGTCGCCCTGCAACGCTTTGACTTTCATCAGAACGCCTCCGCAGAATTGCGCACAGTGCCGCGAATATCGGATATCGCCCAGCGGGCATCGCGCCACATGTCATCCGACTGTGAGAGCAGCGCGGCCGCGCGCTTTTCCCCGGCGTCGCCGGTGGTGTCCACGTCACGAAACGTTCCGAGGATATGCGCGCGGGCAATGCTGGACGCCGCGCGGCGGAAGCGATGCACCTTCACGCTTTCGCCGTCGATCTCAATGGCCGGAACATCGGCGAGGCTGCTGTAACCAGCGGCCACCTGCTCCGCCTGCCAGTCGGTTAGCTGTTCGATGACGTGCGCCACGCCTTCGATAACGGCTTCTTTCAGTCGTGAAGTGGTCACCGTGCCGGTGATGCGCATCTTTTTGCGGACGTCGCTCAGCGCGATTTCGGGCCAGAACGCGCCAGCGGTGACTTTTTCCCCGCCGTCGTCAACGTCCGGCACATCCTCCGCAGAGGGGGTTACTGTGCGAGGGGCTACAAGGCTCATCGTGTAGTCTCCTGAAAAAGGTGGCGGTGAGCGGACGGAGAAAAGAAAACGCAATGCGTTGCAGATCTCCGCCCGCGCCGCCAGCGCACGGGGCGCAAGTCGGTTATTTTTTGGCGGCAGGCGCTTTTTTCGTGGTTGTTTTGCGCACTGCCGGCTTCCGGGTTGTACTTTTGCGGGCGGTTTTTGCTGCTGTTTTCTCAGCTGGCACCGCCACTTCCGGCGGTGCTGCAGCGGCCTCGCCCTGCCCGCCATCTCCTGTGCCGCCGGCATCATTCTTTTCAGTGCTGGCATTCGCTGCGGCGGCCTTCTTCAGCTGGCTGGCGAGCTTGTCGATCAGCTTTTTCACCCCGGCGCCAGGGTCCATGATCAGCGCGGTGCGCAGCAGCTCTAACGCGGTTTCCTGCTCGGCGGGCGTCCCGTTGCGCAGCGCAAAGGCGCGGGCCTTGTGGAGTTTGGCGCGTACCATGTCCGGCATATCGCTGCCGGCGGTAAACTCCGCCACGTCATCGAGCACCGCCAGATATGGCGTCACGTCGGTGCTTTCATCCGCTTTGACCTGGATCAGAATCGGGTCGCAAAGCTCATCGACCAGCGCGGTTGCGGCGGTGCGGTTGAAACGGTCAGGCATCGCCATGTTATGGGCGATGACATACCGCCCGATGCGCGCTGCCAGCGGGTAATCACGAATATCAATCGCCCAAATCATCAGGCGGGTGATCACCTCATCCTGGCGGCCGCTGTTGCCTTCGAGCGTGCCCTCGATCCACCCTTCGTAATTGGGTAGCAGCTGGCGCTTGAGCGCGGCTTTCGCCTGCTCGCCCTGAATCTTTTTCAGCGCGGCCATATCCATGCGCATGCGGTGCAGGATCTGCTCATGCGCCGTTCGCGCCGCATCGGACAAATCGGCCGCCTTGCCATGACGTTCAGCCATGACGCGTTGAAAATGTTTTTGTGCCGGTGTCAGCATCATTTCTTCCCCGATTAATGGCGGGCCGAGGCCCGCCAGCGTGCGGTTACTCGCCGCCTTCCGGCGCTTCGGCAAACGTAATGCCGTCGATAAATGCAACGTTGCCGTAGTCCTCGATCACAAAGTCATCGTTAGAGGACTGATACGTCGCGACGCGGTTGTACTCCGGCTCTTCCTTGATGGTCCGGCGCAGACCGCCGCGCTGGTAGTACACCGACAGGTTTTTAAACGGCGTGATCAGGATGCCGTTCACCGGGAAATACGGCGCGATGAAGGTCGGCATGTTGCCTACGCGCTCCTGCGCGACAATCAGCTGACCGGCCAGCATTTCGGTGTTCGGGTTGGTCTGGCTCATCGCGTTGATGGCCGGGAAGTTGCCGGTTGTCAGCAGGTCGCCCGCCAGGATCACAACGTTATCCGGGTTGCGCTTGTGCCACTCATCCATAAGGCTGTTTTTGGCGTCGTACACGGCGGCGCCCAGGTTGCCGTAGGTGCCTTTTGTAATGATCTTGTTGTCCTCATCGCGCGAGGTGACGGTGACGCCGGAGATCACACGGTGTGGCGCTTCGGTGCGAATTTTTTGCAGCCAGCCGATGCCGCAATCCTGCAATAGCGGGTTGGCTGCACGGTCTGACGGGTCGTTATAGCTGGTACCGTTAAAGCCGATCATGATGCGGTCAAGCGACATCTGACGGGCCATTGCGGCGCTAATCAGCGGCTGGAAGTTCGGCATGTGCGCCCAGGCATCAAGCTGCTCATAGCCGATCCCGTAGTCGTAGTTGACTTTGCGGCACATGTAATCAAACGGTTCCATCGCATGATTCTGGCCTGGGTTGCGGCGCGTGGTGGTGCCGTTGTTTACGCCGGCCAGCGGCCCTTTACTGCCGATCAGTATCTTCTGGCCGATCTGCTGGTTAACGGGAAACACGTTAATTTTGCTCAGGAAGGAATCACTTTCCTGCGCGGCCTGTTCCATGCGCTGTTGCCGGGAGGGATCTACTGCAAATTTCGCAGCAATCGCCGCGGGCGAGACGCCGTTTAATTTCGCCTGGTGCGCGATGTACTGATCAAACAGCTGGCGGGTATTATTTTCCATGTTCTCTGCTCTCGTAGTGATTATCAGTAGTCAGCCAGCTGCGCGTTCGCGCCGCCGTTAGCCGCGGGTCGCTGGCTAAAGTTGGCGTCAGTGTTGCCGAGCTGCTGACGCAGTGCGTCGAGGTCGCTGGTCAGCTTCTGGATGGCGGCTTTATCCTGCTGGCGCTCCTGCTCGATGGTGCTGAAGCGGTCGAGCTGGTCGGACTGCGCTTGCGCCACGGCCTCGACGGCCTGATGCACCTGGCTGAAACGCTGATCGTCGGTTTTCTGCCCCTTTCCGAGAATATCCATCACGCGGGTGTACCACTTGGCGCCCTCGTCGCTGCGCTGGGTGGCCAGTTCGATCATTTCGGCCTCAATCGCCTCGGTGATCATCGGCGCTTCCGCCTGCTGATTATTGAAAGCCATCACCTGCGCGCGCTGCTGCGCGGCAAACTTCAGGCGCTCGGTGCCAAGGCTTGCCGGGGTGTCAGTCATCGCCAGGCCCATCATGTAAGCCTTGCCGTTGAGGGCAAACTGCGGGTGCAGCTCAATACTGGAGTAGACCTTCTGACCTTTATCGGTCATCTGCTTCATGCGCTCAGAGGGTTCGATCTCCGCATAAAGCGCGGTGCGGCCGGCCAGTGGCCCATCGGTAATGTCCTCGACGCTCAGCGCCACTACATCCCCCATCGCGCCGAAATCACTACCCGGATACGGGGAGAGGTAGTGCTCGATATTTACCCGCGCGGCGTACACCTCAAGGTTGTAGTTCGCCGCCGCATCGCGGAGGTGTTGCGGCTGGATTTCGCGGCCATCGACGGTATTCCCGGAGACGGCAACGCGAAACTTCTTACGGGGTTTAGCTGTGCCTGCCATGTTCGTTTACTCGCTGGTTTTTTGAGTTCCCGGAGATGATGGCAGGGGGTGCCGTGCGCTCTCAACGCGTTGTTGTTGTGAGGGTTCCGCCACAACCAAAAGCGGGCGAAAGGGCACGCGCGCGCGGGTTAATCTCCCCGGCAGGAAGCGAGGAGGATTAATGGCGATTGAAGAAGCATTCATCATGCAACGTGCGCGACAGCTCTACTGGCAGGGATATCCGCCGGCGGAAATCGCACGCCTGATGGGGATTAACCAAAACACGGTTTACTCCTGGAAAAAACGCGATGAGTGGGACACCACGCCACCGATCCAGCGCGTCACGACGTCCATTGATGCCCGACTAATCCAGCTCACCAGTAAGGACACAAAGACCGGTGGCGACTTCAAGGAAATTGACCTGCTCACGCGCCAACTGAAAAAGCTGGATAACGGGACGCCTGCGACGCAGCCGAAGAAAAAGATCCGCAAAAAGCAAAACTTCTTTTCAGAGGCGCAGATCTCCGCGCTGCGGGCCAACATTATCGACTCGCTACACTGGCATCAGAAAGGCTGGTATGAGAATCACCACCACCGCAACCGCATGATCCTGAAAAGTCGCCAGGTTGGGGCGACGTGGTATTTTGCTCGCGAGGCGCTGCTGCGCGCGCTATCCGGTGACGTGAAATACAAGCATCAGCTCAACCAGATATTTTTATCGGCCAGCCGCCGCCAGGCGTACCAGTTCCGTAGCTTCATTCGCTCCGCAGCGGAGGAAGTGGACGTTGAACTAAAGGGCGGCGACATGATCCAGCTGTTTAACGGCGCCGAGCTGCACTTCCTCGGCACGTCCGCGGCGACAGCGCAGTCCTACACCGGCAACCTGTATTTTGATGAATTTTTCTGGGTCGGTCAGTTCACCAACCTGAAGAAAGTGGCCGGCGCAATGGCAACCCTGAAGGGGCTGACGCGTACCTACTTCTCCACGCCGTCGGCGGAGAGTCACGAAGCGTACCCCTTCTGGACGGGTGAAGCCTTCAATAAAGGGCGAAGTCACGGCAAGCGGATTGAGTTCGACACGTCCTGGAAAACGCTCAACAGCGGGTTGATGTGTCCGGACAAAATCTGGCGCCAGATCGTCACGTTGCAGGATGCGATCGACAACGGCTGGGATCTGACTGATATCGACGAAATCCGCGACGAAAACAGCCCCGAGGAATACGACAATCTCTACGGGTGCCAGTTCATCAAGAGCGGTGAAAACGCCTTTGATTACAACCAGCTGATCAACTGCGGCGCGGACGGTTACGACGACTGGCCCGACTGGCGCCCGTATGCCTCCCGCCCGATGGCCGATCGTCCCGTGTGGATTGGTTACGACCCCAACGGGTCGAGCGGCAAAGGTGACAGCGGCGCCATCTCCGTCAATGCCGTGCCGATGGTGGCCGGCGGCAAGTTTCGCACGATTGAAACGCAGCGCATACGCGGCATGGAGTTCGAAGAGCAGGCCAACCTCATCATTAGCATGCTGACACGCTACAACGTGCAGCACATCGGCATTGATGGCAGCGGCATTGGCGAGGCGGTCTATCAGATCGTGAAGAAGCATTTCCCGGCGGCGGTTTGTTATCAGTTCTCCCTGGCTAGTAAGCGCATGCTGGTACTGAAGATGCAGCAGCTGGTACGCGGCGGGCGCTGGGAGTATGACCGGGGCGAGTACGACCTGATCACCGCGTTCAGCTCGGTGCGCAAGGTCGTTACGCCAGGCGGACTCATCACCTATGACACAGACCGATCGCGCGGCGTCAGTCACGGCGACGTCGCCTGGGCGACGATGCTCGCCACCATTAACGAGCCGCTGGGTCAGGAAGGCGGCAGCGGCATGACAGTTACGGAGTATTAACCTTGAGCAAACGAAAACCACGCGGCAGGCAGTACGCCCGGGAGCAAGCCGATCTCGCCGCAGCGTTAAAGGCGGCGCCCGACCTGAACGCGTTCACGTTCGACGGGCCCTGGCCGGTCAGTGGCGCCCATGATCTGCTGGATAACATGTACTGCGCCGACAATGGGCGGTATTACGAAACGCCGGTTGACTGGTACGGGCTGGCGCGTCAGTTCGGTTACGCGAGCTGGCACCAGTCCGCGCTGTACTTCAAGCGTAACGTGCTGTCAGGGTGCTTTATCCCGCATAAACTGCTTTCCCGCCAGGCGTTCAGCGCCTTTGCGCTGGACTGGTTTGTATTCGGTAACGGGTATCTTGAGATGCGAAAGAATCGCCTGAATGGGCCGCTGGGGTTTCGCAACTCGTTGGCTAAATATACCCGCCGGGGCTCCGACCTCGACACGTACTGGTTTATCCAGGCCGGACTACAGGATCACTCGTTCATCCCCGGCTCTGTGTGCCACGTCCTCAACCCGGATATACACCAGGAGATCTACGGCATGCCGGAGTACCTCGCCGGCCTGCTGTCTGCCAACCTGTCGCATTCTGCCGACAAGTTTCGCAAGCTCTACTACGATAACGGGTCGCACGCAGGGTGCATCGTCTATGTAAACAGCGCGATGGCCGATCAGGAAAGTCTCGACAAGCTGAAGAAAACATTGACCGACACACGCCGGGGTGGGGCATTCAAAAACATCCTGCTGCATGCGCCAGGCGGCGGCAAAGACTCGGTGCAGATCCTGCCGTTCAGCCAGATCACGGCTAAGGATGAGTTTGTTGGCGTGAAGACCTCCACCCGCGCCGACATGCTGGCCGCCCACCGCGTGCCGCCTCAGTTGATGGGTGTCATCCCGGAGGGTAGCGGCTCCTTCGGTGACATTGAGAAGGCGGCCCGCGTCTATGCCATCAACGAGCTGACGCCGGTCATGGAAGCCATGAAACACATTAACGACTGGCTTGGCGAAGAGGTGATCCGCTTCAACCCTTACGCCCTGCTCGACGTCGCACAGTAACACCAGGCAGCACCGCCATTCCCGGCGGTGCGGTACCGACCTGCAGCACCACCATTCCTGGCCATGTCGGCCAACCCGCAAAACCTCAACGTCATATCCCCAACCAGACGCCGCCAGCGCCATTCTGCGGGCCGAGCACGCCATCGCGGGCCGGATGCACTGCGATGGTGCGCGCCCGGCAGGAGGCTTTTGGCGAAGCATGCCGACCCCTTCCCTACCCCCTTTGCGCGCGCTTGCTCCCCCGCCTCGCCTGCGCGCTAAACACGCCTCTTTTTGTGCACTTTGTGCAAACCGCCCAAGCCGCGCCAGTGCTGGCGCCGCGTAGTAAAAACGACGTTTCAAAAATTACGCATATTTGTGCAGCTTCTTGCAATTATACGGGCAAAAAAAAGAGGCCTCTCGGGCCTCATTTTTGTTATTGCTGTTGGGGTGGCAGATTATCACTTTTTCTCGGAACAAAGCTGGGTGATAGCGCGGCTGAACCTACCTTGTCCGACTCTTCTTTTGCTTTGAATTGCGAATATGTGTCGGTATCAAAAAACGAGATACCTTCGATCTCATCCCTTGGAACCAGCGTCCTGAAGTCCGCAAGAGTAACCTGGCCATCACTGGCGCCACCAAGAATTCCGCTATCCATATAGTGGCGCTTGTAGTTCGTGGTGACATTAACCGTCAGATTATCCTTGTCACGATACCCGCTAAGTAGCGGTAACATCTGTAAATAATCCGTCTTGCCATGCTCAAACTGAGGGCAATCCACTATCCCAACGTAGAATTTTCTCGATCCCAGGGTGATGATAACCGGCATCTTTCTAACGGCGGCCTCAATGAGAAGGCTTTCGAGCGGGTCGTGATGTACGGCTTTAACCAGCGCATCAATCCTCCGGTCGGTGCTGCTACAGACATACCATCTCATGCCATGTCCTGCCGCCCACGCCAGAAACATTGACGTCACGCCAAAAACTGCGAATTTGAAATCAGCGAATTTAAACTGCTCAGCGGGGGACAGGGGGAAGACGCGCTTGATAGTGTTTGCCTCAATAAAACCATGAGACAACAAGAAGCTATATACCCAGCGGAAAATTCCCAACACACTGATGAAAGAACATAAAAGCCATGCGGCAAGGGTGAACAGAACGCCCCATGCGGCTACATAAAAATAAGCGTCCCAACCTTCGGAACGCTTAAATTTATATCTCGCAGAAACTGATCGTGTGACGTAGAGGTAGCCGCTAATCAAAGCGACGGCGAGAATGATTGTATTCATTCACCTTTCTTTCCAGACTCTTCCTTGATATCGCCGAGCTTCTCAATCTGGCGAGTAATAGCATCAACGACCTCTTTTTTATTGAGGTCAAGGGACACGTAACCATCTCGGCTAATCGTGTAGCTGTTTTTGTTGTCCTTCAGAGCCTTGGTCAGCCGCTCTTTCGAACTGAACATAGCCCCGGATAATGACAATCCAAATGCAAATGACATATCCGCCTCCTTTGTTCTGTTGCTATCCAGAAGTTGAAAAAATTCAGAAATATAAAGGCAATCACTGCGCGCGATTGCCTGGATGTATGCGCAATGCGCACCAAATTGATATCGGTATTGGTTACGTTATGTATAGTAAAGCATGAACCATAGCAACAGTTTTTGCTGTGCGTGCGAATAATATTTCGGAATAACACTATATATAGTGTATCGGCTATTTTTCCGTAACTATCGGCTAATCAATCGCCATCAACTTCGCAAAGCGCCTGCATTATCGCCAAACGCTCGGCGGCGGGAAGGGCCGAAAACTTGTCTTTCCAGCGCTGCGCTTTTCGCTTAATCCGGTAGCGGTCATTGTAGTCTTTACCGGCGAACTTATGCGTGTACGCGCCCCCCTCCGGGTAGTTCATCCAGATTTTCTCTGTCCGCACGCCGCCGCGGGTCATGGCCTGAAATTCTTTGCTACGCCAGCCCGGCAGGGCGTTGTCATAAACCGAAGAGGGATAGCCCGACACGATTACGCTCACGTTTTCCGGCATCGAGCAGAGCAAGCCCAGCAGGCGGTAATGATCGCCAACGGTGTATTCATAGCGATAACGCGCAGAACTGGAGCGCGTTTCGTGGAGATATGGCGGATCGGAGTATATTAAGACACGACCGGCAGAGGCGTAATCGAAACAACGCAAGAACTCGACGGCATCGCCAACATCAATAAGCAGAGTATCGGTCAGTCTATCAAGAAAATCAGGGTTGCCCTGGTTAAACGCCTCGACGGTTTCCGGGTCTATATCGATCCCCCAATTATGCCGCGCTGGGGGCTTGCGCAGCATCACCGCGCCGCCGCCCAGGTGCGTTTCAATGTAGGTATCATGTGGCGGCATCTCGGCGATGATTTTTTGATAAACACCGCTGGCCGCCTTGCTTCCCAGATAGCTCATAGTCTTCTCACTCCTCAAAAACAAAACCTGCAGCACCGCCAAAAATGGCGGTGCTCGATAGAATGGCCAGCACGGTCAAAAGTGACCATATTTGCCGGAGTGATCGGAGAGTCTTACCCGCAGCCCTTCGATAACATCGGGCGCATACTCCCATTTTCCATCTGGCGCAATCATGGCGCCCGCGGAGATGCCGGAGGCCGGATCACGGAAAATTGCCAGTCCAAGCGGGTGAAGAATTTCGGCGTTAATGCGGACAATGAGGCCGAGCGCTGACAGCTCATTCCAGTCCACCCAGTCGCAGCCGCCGATTGTTTCACGCCCTGCCGGGATGGCTGGCAGCGCGAGCGCTGGCTGCGCTTGTTCGGATTCTGCCTTCGGGGCGCAAAGGCGATCGTAGTGTTCGATAATCTGGAGAGCGACGGCGGCAACCTGCACCATCTCTTCGCGCGCCGTTCCCAATTTAGGGCCGCCAAATTCATCATGCAAAATTGCCTGGCTAAACTCGCCGACCTCTTCGCTAAGGATTGTCTGCCAGACGAACGGATGTTGGTCGCGGTCAGCGCCCCACTTTTTATCCTGCCGGTTCATCTCTGCGATAACTGACCCGATGGCTTTAGTGCTGAAATGTTTCATATTTACCTCTTGTTTTTCCGTTTAGCTGCTTTCTTCCAGCGCGTGACCAGGTCACGCACTGCCATATATTCGGAAGTTGGTTTATCTTTCTCGCCTGCGTGCCACACTCTCACCTCATGCAACCGGCCATTGTCCGCCGCGAGCAGGCCGCCGCCGTGGCGAACGCGTGCGCCGCCCGCGACTGACCGCACAACTTCATCACTGACGAAAATCCGGCAGTCGCGCAGCTGCGCGCCGATGCTGGCGATCATCTCTTCGGAGATATCGTGTTTTTGCGGCGCTTCTTTTTGCTGCGCCTGGCGCAGTGCGGCTTCGGCTTTTTTCTTCTGATACTCCGCAACCGCCGCCGCGTAGTTATCTGCGCGCCGTTCCGCCTCGATCCGCAGCTGCTCGCGCCAGCGCTGCTCGGCCTCTTCCGGCGTCAGGCTCATATCTTTCGCAGCGGTAACTTTTGGCCCCCATGTCAGCGCGCTTTCGTCATCAATCGACGTGCGCAGGCCGCGCGCGGTACGCGTGAAGGCTTGATCTGAGCTTTCCCGGGCGGATTTTCTTAGCCTGCTGGTGATTTCCTGCCTTTGCTGGCGTGAATATCGCCTCAAAACATCGATATTCAGCGGAAGTTCTGTCACTGAACTGTCGTCGGGCGCGGTTTTATCAGCTGACAGCGCCGTTTCTGACGGTGGTTTTTCGTCCGATCCGGCGCGCCCCGTACAGTTATTGACAGAACTCCGAGGGGCCGCTGCGCGGCCTTCTAAGGTCAAATTCTCGACCGGCGACGGCTTGCGCTTCGGCACAATTTTGTATTCGGTGGTGCGGGTAAAAATGACGGATTCACGGATGGTGAGAGGGCAATAGACACCGGTTATTTTGGCGACCGTGTCACCATAATCATTGCCCTCCTCGGTGTATTCATAGCTGAGACGAACGCGCAGGCAGTCACGAGGCACTAACGGGCCGCCCTGGGCGTTGGTGTACCCTGGCCAGTCCGCTGCGTCAGCTGCTGCGCGAGCCTCTTCGATCTCAGGATGTAGAACCAGCTCGCGGTTTCCTAACCGGCGCAGCTCGCGCCAGGTGGTCACCGGGGCGCCGCCGATCTGCTGAAACTGGCGGATATTCCAGCGCGACGCCCACGCGCGCACGCGCTTTGCCATCTCTTTGACGGGCTGGCCGGATTCATCGTCTAACTCGCCGTCCATGCCGTAGCCGTCGATATTTTTAGAGATGTACTTCGCGATATAGCCCGTTGCAGAGCCAAATTTTTCATCGATCGGCGTAACGGTAAAGCGGTGCTCCTGCGCGCCCGGCTCGTTACCGTCCTCTTTCAGCGCATGCTTGCGGAAAATGGCCGTTGCATAGTCCACCTCTTCCGGGTGCAGGAATAGCAACAGGTGCCAGTGTGGGGTGGCGTCGTGGTGCGGCTCGGCGACACGAAAGCCAAAAGTTCGAATACCCTCTCGGCCCCATTTTGCACGCACGCGCGCCCAGACTTTGCAGAGGTATTTCTGCGTCTGGCGCGGGCCGGCGTCGCGATATTTGTCGTTACGCTTGCCTGATTTTACGTGCGTAGAGTGATAACGAGACGGCGCGGTTAGCGTATAGAACATGCCAACCAGCCCCATTTCGGTTGCCATATCCTCAAACCCGCGCATGCGCACCATCAGCTCGGCGCGGGCGTTTTTGGGGTTGGACGTGCTACCCATGACCTTATCCAGCAAAGAGCTGCGCTCACCGGTAGCCTGATCTTCCAGCTCCATAGCCTGAAGGTATTCGAAATTCGCTTTTTTCTGGGCTATCCACTCTTTGAAGCACGGATCAGAACAATACGGCGACGCTACCTTACTGACATAGCCCGCGGCGATCATGAGGTGCTCGCGCCAGCAGTCATGTATCCGGCGGATTTTACCTAACCACCACTTTTCCGACTGAAGGCGCGCAACGGCGCGCAGCGCCTCTTCGGCCTCCAGCTCCTCTTCGCAATACCGGCTCCAGCCAGGGATCGCGATATTGAGCGCTGTAGCCTTGCTGGCGATATAGCCGTAAGCGTAGAGCGTGGAAAACTCGACATCGGCGGTTTTCCCGTACTGGAAATCAAACTCGCGCATAAACTCGCTTTTCATCAGGTTTGCGAGCTTATAGGCCAGTCGTTTCAGGCGTTTTTTGTCCGCCCAGGGCAGCAGGTGAAAATCATCACGGAGGGGCGCAAGGATCGCCGGGAGCGCGGCCTGCGGTAGGTATTGTGCGTTTACCGCATCGACACGGCGTAACACATGGCGTTCAAACGTACTGAACAGCCAGCGCACGGCCTCTTTTGGGTCGTGACGCTCCAGCGATTCCAGGCGCAGAGAGAACCGCTTGCGGATAAACGCCGGTAGAGTCTGAACCCGGCGGCGCAGGTAGTGGGCGCGTCCTTTGCGGTCGAATGCTTCACGCGCGGCACCTTCGCGCGGGCGCATGGGGGTGCGATAAACGGTATCGACCAAATCCGCATAGGCGAGCGTCTTCCGCTCGCCTTTCGGGGTGAGATACTCAATCGCAGAATCTGCAACGCTATTGGGGTTAATAGCCTGCCGTTTGGCGTTCCAGCTCCATGCTAAAGCAGCGGAATCAGACATGATCCACCGCTGCCATATAGGACTTTATGAACGCTGCCGCCGCTTCAATGTTGATAGCGTTTCCGTAGGCGCGCAGTCTTCCCACTCTGGCGGGAACCCCATCAGCCAGCGGGAATGATCCGGGTCTAACTGGCCGCCACTTTCCATCCCGGCAGTACAGCCAGTCAGCATCTCGCCAGAAGCCGTTAACCGGACCGGCAGCATCAGCCCCGCGCAGTGCGCTAGCATGATTTGCCTCTTCTCTTTGGATACTATTCTTCTCATTGGATTTTTTGGGCTGTGCTCTGAATCCTGCGCGCACGGTGTCGGCCAGCCCGCAAGCTGTGCCGCCACATCCAGCCTGTCCGTTGACAACTTCCCGTCCCGTACTCTGCCGCCCGGATAACCGCCCTTGCCATCCGTTGCCGTCGGTGTCGGCCATACCGCCATCTTCACCATCTGCGTAAGGCTGCTGCCCGTCATTCCCGAGGTGATCCCCGTACCTCCGCGCACTCCATCGGTCGCGCTCGGTGTTGTCCAGCCAGCCAATAACGCAGCTGTCTGAAGGTTTACCCCCCCCTGTCGGTTGAAATTCCCCGCGCCTCTCCCATTGCTGGCGATCGGCGTCGGCCACCCAATAAGCGCGATCTCGCCGGTGCGGCGCGCCGACGCTCGCAGACGGAAACGCAGTCGCCCCGAAGGCATAGCCCAGGGCTTCCACGTCAGCTTGTACAAGGTCGATCCAGTCGTTCGCGTCAGCGCTGCCAGATTGCTCGCCAAAGACCACGACAGGGCGGCGCTGGCCGACAAGCCAATGTGCGGAGGGCCATAAGTGCCGCTCGTCAGCAAACCCAAGCCCTTTGCCTGCCTGGCTGAAAGGCTGGCAGGGGCATGATGCTGTCCATGCCGGGCGACTGTCTGGCCATCCTGCGCGACGCAGCGCGAGAGACCATCCGCCGATCCCGGCGAAGAAATGGCACTGATTGAATCCGATAAGGTCATTGGGGGTTACATCCTCAATTGAGCGGGTATCAACGACGCCCGGCGCAATATGGCCGGCGTCGATAAGGTTGCGCAGGTGCTGTGCTGCGTGGGGGTCTATTTCGTTGTAATAAGCAACCACAGCGCCTCCCACACCACAGAGAAAATACGAAAGGCGAGATAGCCCATCGGAAGCCAGAACAGCAGCGAGCAGAGCGCGCAGCAGATAACAAGGTTTCGCCAGAAGCGGCGATAATTGGTTTCTTCGTTCATTTGCGGTCCCTCAGATCGTTACCGTGTCGCCGGGCCTAACCTGGCGGGCTTCTTTTTCGCTATCGCGGATGATGATCGTGTTGCTGTAATCGCCGTAGCACAGCACCTCCACCTCGACGACCCAGAAATGGCGATATGGACGAACGTCCAGAACTCGCGTCACAACGGCATCAAGCGTGTTCATCAGATGGCTCCCCGTTATCGAATCCGGCGGCCAGGTCAAACCCGATCCACATCACCGCCGGCCGCAGATGTTCAGTGGCGCTCGTCCAAGCTCCACATGCGCCAGAGTTGCAACCCACTCCGCCGCGAAGAACGCCGATCACTTCACCGGCCATATCGCGGCTTTTGGCGCTAACAGAACGGCGCACGCTGAAGGCATGGAGATTGAAAGCGGAATAGATTTCGCGGGTTTCCTGGGTATCGCTGTTGGATATCACCGAGCAGGTACCGTGCTGGCGATGAGCATCGAGCAGGGTTGTAACTAGGGCGCGATGGTCGTCCAGGGTAAACGGCTTGCCGTAGGCGGTGAAGTTGGCGGTTTCGCTGGCCGGGATATAGGGGGGGTCGCAGTAAATTACTGAGTCCGGCCGATTCTTCGCGATGTACGGAATGGAAGTGCGAAAATCATTGCAAAGAAAGAGCGCGTTGGTATCCCGCGCTTTTTCGGCGAATAAGCGCATTTCGGCTTCGGGGAAATATGGCTGTTTATATCGGCCAAATGGCACATTAAAACCGCCGTCCAGATTTGTACGATAAAGACCGTTGAAGCAGTGGCGATTCAGGTACAAAAATGATGCCGCCCACCGTACAACGTAATCATCTGCACACTCGTCATCCCACGACAGGTGGTTGAACAACTTGCGCTCTTCGTAATAGCTATCTTCGTTATTGCCATTTCTGAACAGGTTCTTAGCGATCGCTATCAATCGTTCTGTGTCATCTCTGAGCGCTAGAAAGAAGTTGATCAGCGCGCGATTGCTGTCGCAGAGGACGTAGCGGCGGTATTCCGTGTTCATGAATACGGTGCCGCTGCCAACGAATGGCTCAATCAGGCAATCAGCTTTCGGCAGGCGCTTCAGCAGCTGCGGCATCACGCGGGTTTTACCGCCGGCCCATTTGATCGGGGACTTAATCACGGTTCGCCTCCATCGCGGTGTATTTCTGGATTAACGGGTCAAGCACCAGATTCATCAGGTTAACGAGGGTCTTCGCGGCCTCCGGGCTTTCCAGCACACCGATCGCTGTCGCGTTTGCGAGATTGAGTGTTTTGGCTTCGCGTAAGGCGGCCAATGCGCCCTTGGCGCATTCGGGTGACCGGTTCATTTGCGGTATTCCTGGTTGTAGGTCTCGTGGGTCATCAGCCGCCACTGCTGGCCGCCGTTCTTACTGAGCAAGCGCCAGCGGCGACCAATACGGATCACGAGATAGGCATGCGGCATGACGCGGGAGAAATTGCGCTGACCGCGGGCGAAGCATTTCAGGGCGGCTAGCGCCCTGGTGCAGACAGGCAGCGGTGCGCTGCATATAACGGAGAGACGCGGATACATGGCGGCCCTCACAGCGATTCAAAGTGCGGGGAGGTCAGGCGCTGCCAGATCTCGCAGGTCTGCTCGGCGCGATAAACGGCATCGGTTAGCACGTAGCTTTTGGAGCGGCGCGGATGCGGGGCGTAGCCGGTGACACCTGCAATGTGGATTAGCGTTGAGAGATTGCGAACTTCAAATGGCGGTAGGAATGGCTCCAAGTCATACCGAGAAACGGCATGCGCCAGCGCCGCAACACTAAGCGAATCACCAGCAGACCAGCAAAAGAGCTTCTCGTGCTTTGACGCTGTTGACGCAATAAAGCGGCAGGCACCCGCGACAGCATCGATCGCGCTGCACGTTGCATTGATGACCTCGGCCCGCTGTGCTGAATCCCCCTTCATGAGCTGCAAGATCGCTTCTGGATAAATACCGCCGACTGTTGTGATATCAACAGCACGGTAGTATCTGGGGCCGATCTTCCCGGTGGATGGCTCAAAGAAAGCGCACTCGATGGCAAAAATGGGGGAGTCAGGAGATTTCCCCAAGACGCGAATATCTAACATGACGTTATTCATTGCTTGTTACCCTCGTTAATGGTTAATTCGCGGGCGTTGGCCCATTGTTCGATTGATGAATAAATCTCTTCCGGGGTGGCGCTTTCCTTTTTCAGCTGGCCGACATAAATGCGCAGCAGGCCCAGAAGGTGGGCGCGTTCGTGCTTCCGAGCGTTGGCGCTTATTTCCACAAACTCTGGATCGCTAATCCCGCCATCCAGTTTTATTGACGTGATCGACATGCGACCTCCTGAAAAAGGAAAAACGAATCCCCGGCAAAATGAATGCCGTTATTTTTAATGCTGGTTAATTAGTGGTTAGAGCGCGGCTTTCTTTTAGCCAGCTTGAATAACCTTTCGTGCCAGTGATACAGAAAATCAATAAAGGTTATTCGCGCGCGCGCATGATTACCGCGAATTTCCTTTTCCAGACCGTAAATAATTAAATCAATTGACGGGCTGTTTGCTGGTACGCCAATGACGCAACCATTTTTCAGGTGAACAGTAAAACCCTGCTCTGCGTTCTCTACTGCCTCGCGGATCAGCATTTCCTGTGCCCATGATGTTTTCTCTTCTGTGAACATGACGCGCTCCTATCCCCGAGAATAGAGTTGTGGTTTTCTCATTTGGCGGGGGATGTTCGCCATTGTCTCTTTCAGCTGTTGTACCATCTCCGGCGTAAGTTCCACTGTTACCGCCAGTGGACTAGCAAACATCATAGTCTTGCCTTTTGGGTCAATCGGCTCTGGCTGTTCGGCTTCCAGTGACAGCAAATCGTATGGCTTAGGGATGTCGCCATTAGTGATCGAAATGATGATGTTGCGAAGCTCTTCCAGAGTGGCTTCATCATTCTCGCCCTGGAGCATCGCAAAATGATAAAGATGGGATACGCCGTGGCGTAAAAGTTGATGTGAATAATCGTGGTTCCATTCCAGAAACTCTTTATTGAAATGGAAGCATTGCAACAGTGAGTTAATTTTGTCGGCGTATTCTCTTTTCATTTTCTACCTCGGCTATTTAATGAATGGTGAAACGTTTGTTATTCATAATTCGGTCTATCGTTTTGCAGGCTTCAGCTAACGCAAAATCAATTCCGAAGTAATGGCCGCCATGCGTAACCTGATACCGCTGGCGGCTATATGGTTTTTTGCGCGGGAGCTTCAGAATAGTAAAGCCACGATAAAGGCTGGTTTTACTATTCAGCTGCGAGACCGCTCCGCCAATTCCACTTTTCATAGAGTTGCTCCCTGAGGCGGTTCGCATTAAAGCCCCATCCACAGCAACCAGGCATCACGCTGCTCTACCGGGCGGTTGTAGTACGCCTCGCGCACTGCGCGATTAAACTCGGGGATATAAACCCAGCGCTCACCTGCGCGGGCGTTGGGTTTGTTGGGGTCGCGCAGCTCGATAACCGGTAGCTTTCTAGCCTTGATCATTTCCTCAACTGCGGTCTTCGGTTTGCCGATTAGCTCGGCGAACTTCTCTACATGAACGGCGTCAAGCGGGTATTTGATCGCGTAATCGCTCGCTTCCATCATTCACGCTCCTGTTAGCTCGTGTTAATCTCGTAAGATCCAGCCCTTTCTAAACCGTTTGAAAACGTTCTAGCGGCTGGTTTTTACGCCTGATAAGGTTTCCCAATGGGTACCTTTGATGGGAATATAGTCTCCACAAGGAAACCTTGTCAAATGAAAATATCGGAGAAGTTGCGGGAGATCCGTAAGGCTGAAGGGTTAACGCAGAAAAAGTTTTGTGAAATTAGCGGGGTAGCTCTTAGTTCACTGAAGAACTATGAGGGAGGCCATAAAGACCCTGGGATTCAAATCGTAACGCAAGTAGTAAACACACCGCAGTTCCAAAAATACACCCTATGGTTGATGACCGATAAGACTGCGCCCCAGGCTGGTCAGATCGCACCGGCCCTCGCACACATTGGGCCAGAATCAACGGAATCAGACCAATCCGAGAAACAGATTGGTTAACAGTTTATAAATCTTACATTTTCACTATTTGTTACCAAGATAGTGAAATCTGCGCCGGAGGGCTTTCTTATGTCGATTAAGAAGCTCGATGATGGTCGCTATATGGTGGACATTAGACCTCGCGGGGCAGCAGGACGCCGCATCCGCAAGACGTTTGACAGAAAGGCTGAGGCTGTTGTGTTTGAGCAATACACGATAGCGAACGCAAGCCAAAAAGAATGGGCAGGAAAGCGCGCCGACCGGCGGCCTTTAAGTGAGCTGCTCAATGCCTGGTGGCGGTACCACGGGCAAAACCATGAAAACGGCAAAAAGGAGTTCAATCACCTGCTGAAGACGATTAATGGCCTGGGCGATCCCGCTGTAAGTCGGCTGAGTAAAAGGGATTTGATGGACTACCGATCCGGCCGTTTGAGTGCCGGGATTAAGGCATCAACGATTAATCGTGAGATGTACCGGTTATCCGGCATGTTTACGAAGTTAATACAGATCGAGGAGTTTGGCGGGCAGCATCCCGTTAACGGGCTTCCACCACTGGCGGAAGAAAACCCGGAGATGACATTTCTGGAGCGGGAAGAGATCAGCAATTTGCTGAACGTTCTGGAGGGGGATTCTCTTTTAGTTGCCCTGTTATGCCTGAGTACCGGCGGAAGATGGTCAGAGGTCGCCACGCTGAAGCGGTCAAATATCGTTAACTGCCGCGTCACGTTCCTGAAGACCAAGAACGGGAAAAAGCGCACGGTGCCGATCTCTGAAGAACTGGAAAGTAAGGTGAAAAAAGAGGCCAGCGGAAAGCTGTTCAAAGTGGACTATGAAAGGTTCTGCAAAATACTGCGGGAGGTGAAACCGGATATCCCGGAGAACCAGGCAACGCATATCTTGCGCCATACCTTTGCGAGTCATTTCATGATGAATGGCGGGAATATTATCGCCCTGCAACAGATCCTGGGGCATGCAAATATTCAACAAACGATGGTCTACGCTCACCTGTCGCCTGACTACCTGCAAAACGCGGTTACGCTGAACCCGTTGCAGGGAGGAATTGCGGCATAAGGTGCGCCCCGAAGTGTCCACATACTGTCCACGCTTCGGGAAATTTGAAAGTGCTCCAAACCTTCACAACTCTTTTTAAGTCGTTGTTTTAGCTTGAATACAGAGGTAAGTGATTGATAAAAAAACCCCTCCATCATGGAGGGGAAGACAGGGATGGTGTCTATGGCAAGGAAAACAGGGTTTGTTACTGGGGTTGCACGGTATTGCTACTACTTGAAAGCATCTTCGCTGAGCCTTTCTGCATCCTTACAACCTCACGCAACTGATCCATTCGCTGCTGGTGCTTAGCATTTAAAACCGCTTGCTGCTCTGGCGTTAACAGGTGGTACATCTGGTTGCGAACCTTCGCCATTTCGATCTGGCGGTCAACCTGTTCCTGCGCCATCTTATCGGCCTGAGCGCGCACAGCGTTTTCATCAAATTTTTCTGCGGTGACAAGGCTATGCATTGTCTCCATTTCGCTAACATTAACGGGTAACCTATCGTGGCGTGCCCGTTGCATAAGATCTCGTAACTGCTGTCGTTGCTGTTCGGTTAAACTTATGCCATCAAACATATGGCCCTGACTGCTGCGCTGCGCCCCGTCTTCTCCGGGGAGCCAGTTAACGCTGGTAACGACTTCAGCGGCCTGGCTATAAGCACTTAGCGCCAGCGTTGAGGCCATGACGGCAGCAATAACATTGCGCATCACATACTCCCAAAACGTTTGTGTCGCGATTCAACGAGAGACAGTTTACGATTCGGGCTGCAAACATGCGTCAGGGGGTGTAAAACAACGTAAAGTCATGGATTAGCGAGCCTTGATGACGTAATTTCTGCCTCGGAGGTATTTAAACAATGAACAAAATCCTGTTAGTTGATGATGACCGGGAGCTCACCTCCCTGTTAAAAGAGCTGCTCGATATGGAAGGCTTTAACGTGCTCGTAGCCCATGATGGGGAACAGGCGCTGGCTCTCCTGGACGACAGCATCGATCTACTTTTACTTGATGTGATGATGCCGAAGAAAAACGGTATCGATACGCTTAAAGAGTTGCGTCAGACACACCAGACTCCCGTTATCATGCTAACTGCCCGCGGTAGCGAGCTGGATCGCGTTCTCGGCCTTGAACTGGGCGCGGATGATTATCTGCCTAAGCCGTTTAACGATCGTGAGCTGGTGGCGCGCATACGCGCGATTCTGCGCCGCTCCCACTGGAGCGAGCAGCAGCAAACTACCGAAGCCGGCTCACCGACGCTGGAGGTTGACGCATTGAGCCTCAACCCAGGCCGTCAGGAAGCCAATTTCGATGGTCAAACGCTGGAGCTGACCGGAACGGAGTTCACCCTGCTGTACCTGCTGGCGCAGCATCTTGGCCAGGTGGTCTCTCGTGAGCACCTGAGTCAGGAAGTATTGGGCAAACGCCTGACGCCGTTCGACCGCGCCATCGATATGCATATTTCTAACCTGCGGCGTAAGCTGCCGGAGCGTAAAGACGGCCACCCGTGGTTTAAAACCCTGCGTGGGCGCGGCTATCTGATGGTCTCAGCTTCATGATTGGAAGTTTAACCGCACGCATCTTCGCTATTTTCTGGCTCACGCTGGCGCTGGTGTTGATGCTGGTTCTGATGCTGCCCAAGCTGGATTCGCGCCAGATGACCGAACTTCTGGAAAGCGAGCAACGCCAGGGCATCATGATTGAGCAGCACGTTGAGGCCGAGCTGGCGACCGATCCACCCAATGATTTGATGTGGTGGCGTCGTCTGTTTCGGGCGATAGATAAATGGGCTCCGCCGGGACAGCGCCTGCTGCTGGTCACCAGCGAAGGGCGTGTTATCGGCGCAGAACGCAACGAAATGCAGATTATTCGCAACTTTATCGGCCAGGCCGATAATGCCGATCATCCGCAGAAAAAACGCTACGGTCGTCTGGAAATGGTCGGCCCGTTTTCCGTCAGGGATGGCGAAGATAATTATCAGCTCTATCTGATCCGCCCCGCCAGCACGTCACAATCAGATTTCATCAACCTGCTGTTTGACCGTCCGCTGCTGCTGCTTATCGTCACCATGCTGGTCAGCGCCCCGCTGCTGCTATGGCTGGCGTGGAGTCTGGCGAAACCGGCGCGTAAGCTGAAAAATGCGGCCGACGAGGTCGCCCAGGGGAACCTGCGCCAGCATCCGGAACTGGAAGCCGGCCCGCAGGAGTTTTTGGCCGCCGGGACCAGCTTTAACCAGATGGTCACCGCCCTGGAACGGATGATGACCAGCCAGCAACGTCTGCTCTCCGATATCTCCCACGAGCTGCGCACGCCGCTTACGCGCCTGCAACTGGGCACCGCCCTGCTGCGCCGCCGCAGCGGCGAGAGCAAAGAGCTGGAGCGTATTGAGATGGAAGCGCATCGGCTGGACAGCATGATCAACGATCTGCTGGTGATGTCGCGCAATCAGGCCAACAACGCGCTGGTCAGCGAGACGGTGAAAGCCAACCAGCTGTGGGGCGAGGTGCTCGATAACGCCGCCTTCGAGGCCGAGCAGGTAGGAAAATCGTTCACCGTGGAGTACCCGCCAGGGCCGTGGCCGCTGTACGGCAACCCCAACGCGCTGGAAAGCGCGCTGGAGAATATCGTACGCAACGCGCTACGCTACTCGCACACCCGAATTTCGGTGAGCTTCTCGGTGGATAAAGACGGCATCACGGTTAACGTCGATGATGACGGGCCGGGCGTCAGCCCTGAGGATCGCGAGCAGATTTTCCGCCCGTTCTACCGCACCGACGAAGCGCGCGATCGCGAATCAGGCGGTACCGGCCTGGGACTGGCGATTGTCGAAGCCGCTATTCAGCAGCATCGCGGCTGGGTGAAGGCCGACGACAGCCCGCTGGGCGGCCTGCGGCTGACCATCTGGCTGCCGCTGTATAAGCGCACCTGACGAGGTTTCCCCCGGCCTGCGCCCGCAGCCGGGGGAGCATTATTTTCCCCACAATCTGCGGGAATTATCTTCGATCTGTCCGCTTAAGCGCCGCTTCTGCATGGTGCGGCTCCAGCTTACCGATAGCCCTCCAGCAGAGAGCAGGCGATGATACTGCTCATCATCAAACGGCATATGCCAGGCAATCGCGCCGGCCTCATGTACGCTGACATCGCTCACCCGGGACACCAGCTCCAGCGGCGCGTCGCAGGACACCACGCCCCCCGCCACCACCCGATACAGCCAGCCGGTTTTACCGCTATTCTGCATGAGCTGGGCCATATCGCTGATGGAAAAATGGAAGTTGAGCTTAAAGCACGGCGATCGCGGCTGCGTCACCTGAATCAGCGCCTCGCCCCAGCGAAAGATATCGCCGATATAAACGTTTTTCTCGGTCATCCCTTCTGCAGAAAGGTTTTCGCCGAAGGCCGGAGCGCAGAAAAGGTCGGCCTGCTGGGGGAATTCACGGGCCCAGTCGGCGTAGTGCTCACGCGGGTACTGGCATAGCGCCCGATCCGGACCGCCATGAATTTTCTTTTCCGCCTGCTCATCGCCTTCCAGCCCCAGATCGCCGAGGGTTAACTCACCGTCGACCTGGATTTTCCCGATGGCGCTCGGACGGCTTCCTTCGTAATCCCTTATTTTGCCTACAAAGACGTTCACCGGATAATGCATCTGCTGCCCCCTGCTACAGGTATAAAAAAAGCGAGTCATCAGACTCGCTTCTCGGTCAGCACAATGCAACCTTATTTTTTGGCGGCAAAACGCGCTACGGCTTCGTCCCAGTTAACCACGTTCCAGAACTCTTTGATGTAGTCCGGACGACGGTTCTGGAATTTCAGGTAGTAAGCGTGTTCCCACACGTCCAGGCCCAGGATCGGGAAGCCGGAAGCGCCGGAGATGGCTTCACCCATCAGCGGAGAGTCCTGGTTCGCGGTAGAAACCACGGCCAGTTTGTCGCCTTTCAGCACCAGCCACGCCCAGCCGGAACCGAAACGAGTGGCTGCCGCTTTCTCAAACTCAGCCTTGAAGTTATCAACGGAACCGAAATCGCGCTCGATAGCCGCTTTCAGGTCGCCCTGCAGGGTGGTACCGGTTTTCAGGCCTTTCCAGAACAGGCTATGGTTAGCGTGACCGCCCGCGTTGTTGCGCAGAGGGCCTTTTTTGTCAGCCGGCAGCTGATCCAGTTTAGCGATCAGCTCTTCAGCAGACAGATCGGCGAATTCAGGCAGGCTTTCCAGCGCAGCGTTGGCGTTGTTAACGTAAGCCTGGTGGTGCTTAGTATGGTGGATTTCCATAGTCTGCTTGTCGAAATGCGGTTCCAGGGCGTCATAAGCGTACGGCAGGGCTGGCAGTGTAAAACTCATAATCATCTCCATTATTGTCGAGCGGCTGAGAGTGTTAAGGCCGCGTAAGCAGTTGGTTCATTATAGTTAATTAAATGATATTGAAAACGCTTATCAATGCCGTATTTTTAATAAGGTTATAACAGAGTGTGATACCTGCGATTTTGTGAGCTGGAACAAGTAATTAAGCTGTTGGTTGCCAGGGTTTCCCAACACGTGGCAACAGCCTGAAGGCGATAAAACTGACCGATTTTTACACTCATCGGGTCGGAAGAAGATTTATCCGATAAAAAATAGATGAGGATAAAATCAATGAATCACGCGATTACGATGGGTATTTTTTGGCATTTGATAGGTGCGGCCAGTGCAGCCTGTTTCTATGCTCCGTTCAAACAAGTTAAACAGTGGTCATGGGAAACCATGTGGTCTATCGGCGGGATTGTCTCCTGGCTGATCCTTCCCTGGACTATCAGCGCCATGCTGTTACCTGATTTTTGGGCCTATTACGGCTCCTTCAGCGCCTCGACTCTGCTACCGGTCTTCCTGTTCGGCGCGATGTGGGGGATCGGCAATATCAACTACGGCCTGACCATGCGCTATCTCGGCATGTCGATGGGGATCGGTATCGCCATTGGTATTACCCTGATCGTCGGTACGTTAATGACCCCTATTCTCAACGGTCAGTTCGAGGTATTAATCAATACCAAAGGCGGCCAGATGACGCTGCTCGGCGTGCTGGTCGCGGTGATTGGCGTGGCTATTGTGACCCGAGCGGGGCAGCTGAAAGAGCGCAAAATGGGCATTAAAGCCGAAGACTTCAATCTGAAAAAAGGCCTGCTCCTGGCGGTGATGTGCGGTATTTTCTCGGCGGGGATGTCGTTTGCGATGAACGCCGCCAAACCGATGCACGAAGCCGCCGCGGCGCTAGGGGTCGACCCGCTGTACACCGCCCTGCCTAGCTACGTGGTCATCATGGGCGGCGGCGCGCTGGTGAACCTCGGATTCTGCTTTATTCGGCTGGCCAAAGTGAAGAATCTGTCGATAAAAGCAGACTTCTCGCGGGCAAAACCGCTCATCATCGCCAATATTCTGCTTTCCGCTCTCGGCGGCCTGATGTGGTACCTGCAGTTCTTTTTCTACGCATGGGGCCACGCCAGCATTCCGGCGCAGTACGACTATATGAGCTGGATGCTGCATATGAGCTTCTACGTTCTGTGCGGCGGGCTGGTTGGTCTGGTGCTGAAGGAGTGGAAAAACGCCGGGCGCCGGCCGGTCGGCGTACTCAGCCTCGGCTGCGTGGTCATCATTATCGCCGCCAATATTGTCGGCCTGGGAATGGCGAACTAAATCACCTAAGCGGCGACGCGACTGCGTTGCCGCCACTGCCCCGGCGTCATGCCAATTTCACGGTTAAAGACCACCGAAAAGTAGTTACTGTCTTCAAATCCGCACAACATGGCGATTTCGCCAATCAGCCGCTCCGTATGCTGCAGCAGGTACTGCGCGTGGCAAATTCTCAGCTGACGTAAATAGTGGTTGATCGTCATCCCGGTCTGCTGGCGAAACTGCTGACGCAGGGCGCGCTCGCTGCACGCTTCCCGCGCGCAAAAACGATCGAGGAAAAAGGGCCTGTTCAGGCTGCCGGCCAGCTCGGTCAGCAGTTTATCGAGCAGGGCTTCACTTTGGGTCGCCGCCAGGTTATCGGTCGCGTAGCGATGGCGGTGCAGGATCAGCGCCAGCTGGGCAAACAGCAGTTCGGCCATCTGATTAGCCTGGGCATCGCTGCGGGTGCTCTCCTGCTCAAGCTGGGTAATCACCTGCCGCACCTGGGTCATACCGGAGCTGCCAATCCGCCAGTGCGGGAGCCACGGCGTACCAAACAGGCCGGGAATATGGGCCGCCCAGTCAAAGTTGAGCCGCAGCCGATCCGGACAGTAGATGACGTTTTGCAGGACCAAATCGTTAACCGACGCGTAGGAGTGCTTATCTTCCGCGCGGATATAGAACAGATCGCCGCGGGTAATGCGCCACGGGCGATCGTTAAGCACGTGCAGGCCGTTTCCCCGCCATACCAGCACCAGTTCGCAGAACTCATGGGTATGCTCGGCGAAGACGTTTTGCGGGTAGCGATCCGCTACCGCCACCGCCTGAGAAGGTGAGGCAAAAAACTCATCTTTGCGAAGAATCAACTGACCGGCCACCGCGACAACTCCAGGCGCAAATAACGTTTCATTATTCGCATTTTGCTTGCTAAAACGTTGACTGCTCTCGCGTTACTGAAGAATGGCGTCGCGCCCCTGGCGGATATCACGCGGCGACCAGGAAAACTCGCGGCGAAAAAGCGTCGAAAAGTGGTTACTGTCGCCGAATCCGCAGTGATAAGCGATATCCGTGACGCTGTCATCGCTGTGCCGCAGCAGATGGCGCGCCTTCATCAGCCGCACCCGGTTCAGGTAGCGCTGCGGCGTCAGGCCGGTCTGCTGCTTGAGCTGACGATGCAGAGTGCGCAGCGACAGCGAAAACTGAGCCGCCACCTCTTCCCAGCAAACATCCTCGGCAAAGTGATCTTCCAGCCACGCCATCAGGTGATTGAGCCGCGCCTCGCTATCGGCGGCCCCTTCCGCGAGGCTGCTTTTGCGCAGCAGCACCAGCAGCTGCATAAACAGAATCTCCCGACTGGCAATGGTATGCACATCCGACTCAGCGCCGAGGCTTTCCATCTGGTTGACGAGCTGCCGCACCTGCTGCAAGGCCCCCTGATTAACCCGCCAGTGCGAGAGATAGTTGCCCTCCTGCTCCTGCGGCAGCAGCTGGCTGACCCCGTTCAGAAAGCGAAACGCATCCGGCGCGCGGTAGAGCACGTTGGTCAGGCACAGATTATCGGTATGTTCATAAAGATGGCGGTCGTGATCGCGAATAAAGCACACCGAGCCACCGCTGATGGTATAGGGCTGGCCGTTGAAAACGTGGATCCCCGTCCCGTGCTCAACGATAACAATTTCATGGAAATCGTGGTGATGTTCCGGAAACGCCGACTGAGGGAGGCGTGGCTCAATAGCAACAGCAGAAGTACCGGACTTAAAGAAATCCACACTGTGCAATACGGTCATAGCAGCCCCCTCGAAATGAGAAATGTTATCAATCAGTGTGGCAAATAGTAATTAAGGACCGGCAATCCGGCCTTCAATTTTCGACCGCAAACGTCGTAAAGCCTGCCGCTTTTTCAAGAAACAGCCGGAAAGATCGGGAACTGCGGACAACGTCACATCCCCCGCGCCCATAGCGACAGAATGAAATTGTGAGCTCTCTCACGGTCACCTTTGCTTTCTTGCCAGCCGGGAAATTTCCCTGTCCGTGGCAAGAAGGTGCGCGACCGGCGACTTTTTTAGACTGCTGGCAATGATTTTCAGAAGGATCTCTGCCATGAGTTTTCGTCATTGTGTCGCCGTTGATTTAGGCGCCTCCAGCGGGCGGGTGATGCTCGCCAGCTATGAAAGCGGACAGCGTGCGCTGACGCTGCGTGAAATCCACCGTTTTACCAACAGCCTGCACCAGGTGGATGGCTATGACTGCTGGGATATCGATCGCCTGGAAGGCGAAATTCGCCGCGGACTGGAGAAGGTGTGCGCGCAGGGCATCCTTATCGATAGCATCGGCATTGATACCTGGGGCGTGGATTATGTCCTGCTCGACGCTCAGGGCCAGCGCGTCGGCCTGCCGGTTTCCTATCGCGACGACCGCACCCACGGCCTGATGCAGCATGCCGAAGAGCAGATGGGCCGCGCGGATATCTACCGCCGCAGCGGCATCCAGTTTCTGCCGTTCAACACCCTGTACCAGCTGCGCGCCCTGGTTGAGCAGCAGCCGGAGCTGGTGAGCCAGGCCGCGCACGCGCTGCTGATCCCGGACTATTTCAGCTTCCGTCTGACCGGCCAGATGAACTGGGAATACACCAACGCCACCACCACCCAGCTGGTCAATATCAACAGCGATAGCTGGGATGAGGATCTGCTGAACTGGAGCGGCGCGCCGCGCGAGTGGTTCGGTACCCCGACCCATCCCGGCAACGTGATTGGTCACTGGATCTGCCCGCAGGGCAACGCGATCCCGGTGGTCGCCGTCGCCAGTCACGATACCGCCAGCGCGGTGATCGCCTCTCCGCTGGCCGGTAAAAATGCGGCCTATCTCTCCTCCGGCACCTGGTCGCTCATGGGCTTTGAAAGCAAAACCCCCTGCACCGGCGATGAGGCGCTGAAGGCCAATATCACCAACGAAGGCGGCGCGGAAGGCCGCTATCGGGTGCTGAAAAATATTATGGGACTGTGGCTGCTGCAGCGGGTGCTGAAAGAGCAGAACGTCAGCGACCTGCCGGCGCTGATTGCCCATACCGCCGAACTCCCGGCCTGCCGCTCGGTGATTGACTGCAACGATGAGCGCTTTATCAACCCGGACAATATGAGCGCCGAGATTCAGGCCGCCTGCCGTGAATCCGGGCAGCCGGTGCCCAGCGGCGACGCCGAGCTGGCGCGCTGCATTTTTGACAGCCTGGCCCTGCTGTATGCCCGCGTGCTCGGCGAACTTGCCCGGCTGCGAGGCCAACCCTTCAGCCAGCTGCATATCGTCGGCGGCGGCTGTCAGAACGCGCTGCTCAATCAGCTGTGCGCGGACGCCTGCGGCATTACGGTCATCGCGGGTCCCGTCGAGGCCTCTACGCTCGGCAATATCGGCATCCAGCTGATGACGCTGGATGAACTGAACAACGTCGATGATTTCCGTCAGGTGGTGCGCCACAACTACGCGCTCACCACGTTTATCCCTAATCCTGAAAATGAAATTGCCCGCTTCGTTGCGCAGTTTCAGCAACAACAGACCAAGGAGCTTTGCGCATGACCACTCAACTTGAACAAGCCTGGGAAATTGCCAAACAGCGCTACGCCGCCGTCGGTGTGGATGTCGAGGAGGCTCTGCGCCAGCTGGACCGGCTTCCCGTATCCATGCACTGCTGGCAGGGCGATGACGTCGCCGGTTTTGAAAACCCGGAAGGGAATTTAACCGGCGGGATTCAGGCCACCGGCAACTATCCGGGCAAAGCCCGCAACGCGGGCGAGCTGCGCGCCGACCTCGAGCAGGCGCTGAGCCTGATCCCCGGCCCGAAACGGCTGAATCTGCACGCTATCTATCTGGAGTCTGATACCCCGGTTGCGCGTAACGAAATCAAACCTGAGCACTTTAAACACTGGGTTGAATGGGCCAAAAACAACGGCCTGGGGCTCGATTTTAACCCCTCCTGCTTCTCGCATCCGCTGAGCGCCGACGGTTTTACCCTGTCGCACGCCAACGATAAAATCCGCCAGTTCTGGATCGATCACTGCAAGGCCAGCCGCCGGGTTTCCGCCTATTTCGGCGAGCAGCTGGGCACCCCGTCGGTCATGAATATCTGGGTCCCCGACGGCATGAAGGACATTACCGTTGATCGTCTGGCGCCGCGCCAGCGTCTGCTGAACGCGCTGGACGAGGTCATCAGCGAGAAGTTCGACCCGGCGCATCATATCGATGCCGTGGAGAGCAAGCTGTTCGGTATCGGCGCCGAAAGCTACACCGTCGGCTCCAATGAATTCTATATGGGCTATGCCGCCAGCCGTCAGACCGCGCTGTGTCTGGACGCCGGGCACTTCCATCCAACGGAAGTTATCTCCGACAAAATCTCTGCCGCCATGCTCTACATTCCGCGCCTGCTGCTGCACGTCAGCCGCCCGGTTCGCTGGGATAGCGATCACGTGGTGCTGCTGGATGACGAAACCCAGGCCATCGCCAGCGAAATCATCCGCCACAACCTGTTTGACCGGGTGCACATCGGCCTCGATTTCTTCGACGCCTCCATCAACCGCATCGCGGCGTGGGTGATTGGTACCCGCAACATGAAAAAAGCGCTGCTGCGCGCGCTGCTGGAACCGACGGAACAACTGCGCCAGCTGGAAGCCGACGGCGATTACACCGCCCGTCTGGCGCTGCTGGAAGAGCAGAAATGCCTGCCGTGGCAGGCCATCTGGGAGATGTACTGCCAGCGTCACGATACCCCGGCGGGCAGCCAGTGGCTGGATAGCGTTCGCGGCTACGAGAAGAGCGTTCTCAGCCAGCGCGGAAACTAACCTCGCCCGGCGACCGGCAGATATACAACCTATTTAGGGTACGGGATAAACTCCGTACCGAATCAACAGGAAGCACAAGACTATGCACACCATTATCGACTCCTGGTTCGTCCAGGGCATGATTAAAGCCACCACCGATGCCTGGCTGAAGGGCTGGGATGAGCGCAACGGCGGTAACCTGACGCTACGCCTCGACGAGGCTGATATCGAACCCTTTGCCGCCGATTTCCACGCCAAACCGCGCTATATCGCCCTGAGCCAGCCGATGCCGACGCTGGCCAATCAGCCGTTTATCGTTACCGGCTCCGGTAAATTTTTCCGCAACGTGCAGCTCGATCCGGCCGCCAACCTCGGCGTGGTCAAAGTGGACAGCGACGGCGCGGGATATCACATCCTGTGGGGCTTGACCCACGAGGCGGTGCCGACCTCAGAACTGCCGGCCCACTTTTTGTCCCACAGCGAACGCATCAGGCTGACCGGCGGCAAAGATCGCGTGATCATGCACTGCCACGCCACCAACCTGATCGCCCTGACCTACGTCCTCGAAAACAACAGCGATCTGTTCACCCGTAAGCTCTGGGAAGGCAGTACCGAATGTCTGGTGGTGTTCCCGGACGGCGTTGGCATTCTGCCGTGGATGGTGCCGGGTACCGACGAAATCGGCGGGGCCACCGCGCTGGAAATGCGTAAGCATTCGCTGGTGCTCTGGCCGTTCCACGGCGTCTTCGGCAGCGGGCCGACGCTGGATGAAACCTTTGGCCTGATCGATACCGCCGAGAAATCGGCTGAAGTACTGGTGAAGGTTTACTCCATGGGTGGAATGAAGCAGACCATCACCCGCGAAGAGTTGATTGCCCTCGGCAAGCGCTTTGATGTGCAGCCTATGCAGTCCGCGTTAGACCTTTATCAATAATTACATCGCGCCCCGCTCACCGAGACGGGGCGAACTCTGTCACCTGCAAACCCTACCCGAAGCCTTTCGCCATGCGGGAAGCCTACGCATCAGCAAGGAGAAAGACAGCGGAAAACTAACTCAATCATGTGGAGTAAAAGCAATGAAAATAAAGACAAGCTTGATCCTCACCGTTGCCGCCCTGGCGTTGTCCGGTTCTGCTTTAGCTGAAGTTAAAATTGCCCTCGTGGCAAAATCATTGGGAAATGGATTCTTCGAGGCAGCGAACGTCGGCGCGCAGGAAGCGGCTAAAGAGTTAGGCGATGTGAAAGTGATTTATACCGGCCCCACCACCACCACCGCCGAAGCGCAGATCGAAGTGCTGAACGGGCTGATCGCCCAAGGGGTGGACGCGATCGCCATTTCCGCCAACGATCCGGACGCCGTGGTGCCGGTGCTGAAAAAAGCGATGCAGCGCGGAATCAAAGTGGTCTCCTGGGATTCCGGCGTGGCGCCGGCGGGCCGCCAGATCCACTTAAACCCTTCCAATAACGCACTTATTGGCGAAACCAACGTCAGGCTCGCCGCGGATGCCTTAAAAGCGCTGAACGTCGAAAAAGGCGACGTGGCGATCCTCAGCGCGACCCCAACCTCAACCAACCAGAACATCTGGATCGAAGAGATGAAGAAGGTGCTGCCGAAGTACCCTTCTGTCAACCTGGTCACCGTTGCCTACGGGGACGATCTCTCCGACAAGAGCTACCGCGAAGCGGTCGGCCTGCTGAAATCGTATCCGAATCTGAAAGCGATCGTCTCGCCTTCGTCGGTGGGGATCGTTGCCGCCGCCCAGGCGGTGAAGGATCAGGGCAAGATTGGCAAAGTGTACGTTACCGGGCTGGGGCTACCGTCCGAAATGGCCGGGGCGATTAAATCCGGCGCCAGCAAAAGCTTTGCTATCTGGAACCCCATTGACCTCGGCTACGCCGCCACGTACCTGGCCGACGATCTGGTCAAAGGCACGGCAACCAAAACCGAAGCCGATATGGGCAGGCTGGGCAAGGTGAAGCTGGATGCCGACGGTAGCGGCGCGATGGCGCAGCCGTTCGTCTACGATGCCGGCAACATCGATAAGTTTTCCAGGATTTTCTAATCATCATCCCCTGTTTCACTATCGAAACAGGGGAAAAACCGGAGACTTATCATGACGGCGTCCACCCCACTGCTGTCGCTTAAGGGCATCACCAAGGTTTTCCCCGGTGTGCGTGCCCTTGAGAACGTACAGCTCGATCTCTGGCCCGGCAAAGTGACCGCCTTAATTGGCGAAAACGGCGCCGGCAAATCCACGCTGGTCAAAGTGATGACCGGCATTTATCAGCCCGAAGAGGGCGAAATCCTGTATAAAGCGATCCCGATTCAACTGCCTCATCCGGAGTCGGCGCATAAGGTCGGGATCACCGCCATTCACCAGGAGACGGTGCTGTTTGACGAACTCTCGGTGACCGAGAATATTTTTGTCGGCCAGTATCTGCATAAAGGCCTGCTGAAAAAGCTCGACTGGCCCGCAATGCACCAGAAAGCCGGGGATATTCTCCGCCGCCTGGAAGTGCAGATCGACCCGCGCGCTACGCTAAAAACGCTGGGCATCGCCCAGCGCCACATGGTGGCCATCGCCCGGGCGCTCTCCTTTGAGGCGCAGGTGGTGATCCTTGACGAGCCGACCGCCGCGCTCTCGCAGCACGAAATTCTGGAGTTTTATCAGATAGTCGAACGCCTGAAGCAGGACGGTAAGGCCATCCTGTTTATCTCGCATAAGTTTGACGAAATCTTCGAGCTGGCGGACTACTACACCATTTTGCGCGACGGCGTGTACGTGAGCTCCGGCGCCATCAACGAGATCACCGAAGAGCGGATGGTGGCGATGATGGTCGGACGCGCCATTACCCAAACCTACCCGAAAATGAGCTGCGCCCTGGGAGAGGCGGTGCTGGAGGTCAACAACCTCTGTCATCCCACCGAGTTCGCCAATATCAACTTCACCCTGCGCAGAGGTGAAATCCTCGGCTTCTACGGCCTTGTCGGCGCCGGGCGTACCGAACTTATGCAGGCGCTTTCCGGCGTATCGCATCCCTCCTCCGGCGAAATCGTGCTGAAAGGCAAACCGGTGCGTTTTCGCCAGCCGGCGGACGCCATTCAGGCCGGTATCGTCTGCGTACCGGAAGAGCGGCAGAAGCAGGGAGCGATCATCGCCCTGCCGATCGCGCAGAACATCAGCCTGCCCCAGCTCGGCAAGCTCAACCCCAGCGGCGTGCTGAACGACGCGCGCGAATGGCGGCTGGCCGATGAGTATGCCTCACGCCTGCAGGTCAAAGCCTTCAGCTGGCAGCAGGCGGTCGAAACCCTCTCCGGCGGCAACCAGCAGAAGGTGGTGATCGGCAAATGGCTGGCCACCCATCCGCAGGTGATCATTCTCGATGAGCCGACTAAAGGCATCGATATCGGTTCAAAAGCGGCGGTACACCAGTTTATGTCCGAGCTGGTGAGCCAGGGGCTGGCGGTCATTATGGTCTCTTCAGAGCTGCCGGAGGTCATGGGAATGGCCGACCGTATCATCGTGATGCACGAAGGGCTGATGGTGGCTGAATATCGCGCCGGCGAAGCGACGGCAGAAACCATCGTCAGCGCCGCCAGCGGCATTGCCCGGGAGGCTGCGTAATGTGGCGACAACTGCTTAAACACCGCGAAGCGCTGCTGGCGGCGGTCATTATCCTGATGGTGGCGGGCATCGGCAGCCGGGTGCCGTCGTTCATCGCGGCGGAAAACCTGGTCGAGATGTTTAACGACACCTCGATTCTGATCGTCCTCGCCCTCGGCCAGATGATGGTGCTGCTGACCAAGGGGATCGATCTGTCGATGGCCGCCAACCTGGCGCTGACCGGGATGATCGTCGCCCTGCTTAACGCCAACCATCCGGAAATTCCGGTGTGGGCGCTGCTGCTGGCCACCCTGCTTGGCCTGCTGATGGGGGTGATTAACGGCCTGCTGGTCTGGCGTCTCGGCATCCCGGCGATCGTGGTGACCCTCGGCACCATGAGCATCTATCGCGGCATTATTTTCCTGCTCTCCGACGGCGGCTGGGTTAACTCGCATCAGATGAGCGCGGACTTCCTCGGCCTGCCGCGCGCCTCGCTGCTGGGGCTGCCGCTGCTGAGCTGGTGCGCCATCGCCGCCCTGCTGCTGGTGGGTTATTTCCTGCGCTATAGCCGTACCGGGCGGGCGCTGTACACCGCAGGCGGCAACGCCACGGCGGCGTACTACACCGGCATTAACGCCGGGAAAATGCAGTTCATCAGCTTCTGCCTTTCCGGGGCGCTGGCGGGATTTTGCGGCTATCTGTGGATCTCCCGCTTTGCCGTCGCCTATGTTGACGTCGCCAACGGCTTCGAACTACAGGTCGTGGCGGCCTGCGTCATCGGCGGCATTAGCACGATGGGCGGTACCGGACGCGTGGTCGGCTGCCTGTGCGGCGCGCTGTTCCTCGGGATTATCAACAACGCGCTACCGGTTATCGGTATCTCACCTTTCTGGCAAATGGCTATCTCCGGCGCGGTTATTGTCATCGCCGTGGTGCTTAACGAGCGTGGGAACAAACGTCACGGACGGCTCATTCTGCGCAGCGCGGTACTGGCTTCGCAAAAACAGACGGTGAAACCATGAGCAAAATAGTGACCACAGAAGAGATGACAAGCCGCGCGACGACGACGTCACCGCTGCGCCGCCTGCTGTGCTGGGAAGGCTTCCTGCTGGCGGTAACTCTGGCCGTTTTTGCGGCCAATGCGCTGGCGTCGCCCTACTTCCTTAATATCTGGAACCTGTCGGACGCCACCTTCAACTTTACCGAGAAGGCGATTATCGTCCTGCCGATGGCGATGCTGATTATCGCCAGAGAGATCGACCTTTCGGTCGCCTCAACCATGGCGCTGAGCTCCACGGCGATGGGCTTTTGCGCGGCGGCGGGGATGGATACGCCGCTGCTGGTTGCCGTTGGGCTAGGAGTTGGCCTGCTGTGCGGCCTGTTTAACGGCATCCTGGTGACGCGCCTGAACCTGTCGTCGATCGTTATCACCATCGGCACCATGAGCCTGTATCGCGGCCTGACCTACATCCTGCTGGGCGATAAGGCGCTAAACCACTATCCGGACAGCTTCGCCTGGTTCGGCCAGGGCTACGTTTGGGGAGCGCTCTCGTTTGAGTTTGCGCTGTTCCTGCTGCTGGCAGCCGCCTTCACCTTCCTGCTGCATAAAACCAACTTTGGCCGCCGCACCTACGCGATTGGCAATAATCCGACCGGCGCCTGGTTTTCCGGGATCAACGTCAAGCGCCATAACCTGATTCTGTTTGCCCTGGTCGGGCTGATGGCGGGGCTGGCGGCGGTGCTGCTGACGTCACGGTTGGGCAGCACCCGCCCAACGCTGGCGGTGGGCTGGGAGCTGGCGGTTGTGACGATGGCGGTGCTCGGCGGCATCAACATCCTTGGCGGCTCCGGCAGCATGGTTGGGGTGATTATCGCCGCCTTCCTGATGGGGCTGGTGACCTTTGGCCTGAGCCTGCTCAACGTACCGGGCATCGTGATGTCGATAATCATCGGCGCAATGCTGATCGCGGTGATTTCGCTGCCGATTATCACCCGTCGGGTCCTGCAACGAAGACATTAGCCCTTCGCCTGACGGTGGGGGGAACGGAATTTCATTAACAGGAGAGTTATTATGAGCTTTATGTTGGCATTGCCGAAAATCAGCCTGCACGGCGCAGGCGCCATTGGCGATATGGTTAATCTGGTCGCCGATAAACGTTGGGGCAAAGCGCTGATCGTCACCGACGGTCAGCTGGTGACGCTGGGCCTGCTGGACAGCCTGTTTGCCGCGCTCGACGCGCACCAGATGTCCTGGCACCTGTTTGATGAGGTGTTCCCCAACCCCACCGAAGCGCTGGTGCATAAAGGCATTACCGCCTTCCACGACGCGCAGTGCGATTACATCATCGCGTTTGGCGGCGGTAGCCCCATCGATACCGCTAAAGCGGTTAAAATCCTCACCGCCAATCCGGCCCCTTCCACCGCCTATTCCGGCGTCGGCAAGGTGAAAAACGCCGGCGTACCGCTGGTGGCGATAAATACCACCGCCGGAACGGCGGCGGAGATGACCAGTAATGCGGTCATCATCGATTCCGCGCGCCAGGTAAAAGAGGTGATTATCGATCCGAATATTATTCCGGACATCGCCGTCGATGACGCCAGCGTGATGCTGGACATTCCTGCCTCCATCACCGCGGCCACCGGAATGGATGCCCTGACGCACGCTATCGAAGCTTTCGTTTCGATCGGCGCCCATCCGCTAACCGATGCCAATGCTCTTGAGGCCATTCGGCTGATTAATCTGTGGCTGCCGAAAGCCGTCGACGACGGGCATAACCTTGAGGCACGTGAGCAGATGGCGTTTGGCCAGTATCTGGCGGGCATGGCCTTCAACAGCGCCGGGCTCGGCCTGGTTCATGCGCTGGCGCATCAGCCGGGCGCGACCCACAACCTGCCCCACGGCGTATGCAACGCCATCCTGCTGCCGATCATCGAAAACTTTAACCGCCCGAACGCCGTCGCCCGTTTTGCCCGCGTGGCGCAGGCGATGGGCGTCGAGACCCGCGACATGAGCGATGAAGCAGCCAGCATGGCGGCGATCGAGGCGATTCGCACCCTGAGCAAACGCGTCGGCATTCCGCAGGGCTTCAGCCAGCTTGGGGTGACCAAAGCCGACATCGAAGGCTGGCTGGACAAGGCCCTCGCCGACCCGTGCGCGCCGTGCAACCCGCGAACCGCCAGCCGCGACGAAGTACGCGAGCTGTATCTGGAGGCGTTATGATCCGCAAGGCGTTTGTGATGCAGGTGAATCCCGACGCGCACGAAGAGTATCAGCGTCGGCATTCGCCAATATGGCCAGAGCTGGAGGCGGTTCTGAAGGCGCATGGCGCGCACCATTACGCCATTTATCTCGATAAAGAGCGCAGCCTGCTGTTCGCCACGGTGGAGATTGAATCTGAAGCCCGCTGGAACGCGGTCGCCGGAACCGAGGTCTGTCAGCGCTGGTGGCGGCATATGCGCGACGTGATGCCCGCAAACGCCGATAACAGCCCGCTCAGCGCCGATCTGAAGGCGGTATTCTATCTGGATTAAACTCCTCGGCTGCCCCGCCGGGCTACGTTTCGCGGGGCAGCTTTTTACGGTTCTCAGAAGAAGTATTTAAAGCGCACGCGCGCGCCGTAGCGATCGTCGTCATCGCTCTTATTGGCCTGCACATCGCTATCAAGAATGGAGTAATAGGCCCCGAGATAGATATTAAAGTTCTGCATGTTCATCACGTTCGGGATTTGATACGACGCGTGGATGGTATGAATATTGTAGGTCCCCTCATCCTTAATCCAGCAGTCGTTATCGCAAATCACCCCGGCATAGTCGTTGATTTTGTTATGGGCGTAGATATAGCCCAGCTCAAAGCGCTGCCACAGCGCGTTAACCCCGGCGGTGAAGTCTTTTTCATTGTTGGCATCCATATACGCGGTGTTCACATTCACCACCACGCCATCGGCGGGGTTGGTTTTCAGGCCATTCCACGTCATGGTCAGCCCATAGCCGGTACGATCGGACTGATCGACGAAGTCTCCCTGCGCGTTGCTATAGCCGTAGGCATTTTTCACCACGTTTGACTCCATCGCCGCGGCGACGGAGAACTCATCCTTGGCCCACGAGACAACCGGACGCAGGTAGGCAACGTTCTTTTTCTGCTCCATGTCGCGGCCGTGGTAGTCTCCGCCGTCATACAGCGAGGTGCCGTCCTCCAGCAGCGTATTCAGCTCGAAATACCAGTTATCCAGCTGCTTGCTCAGCAGGAAATTACCGCCCGCGTCGGATCGCCCGCGCCCCTCTTTCATCATGTAGATATAGCCGTGACCGTCGCTATAAAGATCGTTGGCGGTATTACCCGAATGCTCAACAAAGGTGTCCTGGTTCAGCGGGAACATGTCATAGGCTTCGAAACGGCCGACCTTTATCTTCCAGTCCTTCTCCTGACCAAAGAAGAAAGCGGCATCATCAAGGTTCATGGAGCCGGTCATATCGGCCAGCGGTTGGATCGAGAATCCGGCAAAATAGCCGTTGTTCATGGTGCGGATGCCGTCAAAGCCCAGCAGAATGCGGCCGTTTAAATCCCAGTTATCATAGGTCGGGTCGCTGCCAACATCGGCGTTAGTCATCGCTAGCAGGCCGTGCTTGCTCTCCGCGTCCATGTTGAATTCAACGTCACCGTAGATCTTCAGATCGCCATAACCGGAGAGTTTAAGCTCCGGCGCGGTAATATTCCTGGCGCGCTCTTCGACAGGCGCGACGCTTTTTACCGCAACGGTCGTTTGTGCCAGCGAAATAGCGGCATTCTGCTTCGCCTGTAATTCCCGCACCTGGCCTTCCGCCACCGTTGCCCGACTTTCAGCCGCGGCAAGCCGCGCTTCCAGCTGTTCCATACGCTGTTCAAGCGTCAGAGAGTTATTTTTAGCTACTGCTGAACTCGCCATCAAACATAAACTAATCGCTAACGCTATCGTCTTTTTATTCATTTTTATTTTCCGGAGGTAACAGGAAGGTCAGGTGAGTTAATAACTCACCTTTTTATCTTCATTATTTTTATATGGTCAAAGCGGCTAATTAATATGCAATATTTATTTATCAACCGGTATATAGCTGATATTTATTTTTATCCTCATCGGTAATATCTCTTAATACCCGGCAAGGCACCCCGGCGGCAACAACGTTCGCCGGGATCGAGCGATTAACCACGCTGCCGGCGCCAATCACCGAGTTTTTGCCGATGGTAACGCCTGGATTAATAATCACTCCGGTGCCGAGCCAGACGCCATCCTCAATGATGACCGGCAGAGAGAACTGCTGCAGCGAACGGCGCAGATCCGGATGCAGCGGATGACCGGCGGTAGAGATTGTTACATTCGGCGCGAACATCACGTCATTGCCGATAATAATCTCCGCATCATCGACCAGCGTCAGATTGAAATTCGCGTAGAAGTTATCGCCAATAGTGGTGTGAATTCCGTAAGCAATATTGATCGGTGGCTCGATCCAGCACTGCCTGCCCACGCTCGCAAACATTCGCTGGATAATATCGTCTCTTAGTTCCTGAGCGAAAGGATGCGAGTGATTATATTCATAGGCCCGCGCCTTTGCCATCAGCCGCTCCTCTGGCAGCCCGTGTCCGGAATCAGAGTAGAGTTCACCGCTGTTCATTCTTTTTTTAATATCCATCGCCAACCTGTTCTCCATTTATTCAGCACATCCCTGTGAGAATTTATTCTGTTAATTTATTAAATGGTCATTGCTTTATTACCGACGCTGGCAGAGGCGGATTTCCCTGAAAGCGTAAAGGCCGATATTAACGTCACGGACAGTGCAATACCGCCAAGGATCATATACGTCTCCTGGAAACCAATCCGGTCATACATATTGCCGGCAAAGGCGGAGAGGAAAATCGCCGCCACCTGTTTGGAGAACTGGAAGCCAACCAGATAAATCGTCGCCGACAGCCGGACGTCAAATACGCCGGTAATATATTTAAACGCCCCCACCAGCAGGAACGGCACTTCCAGGGCATGGAGCATTTTCAGCGCCACGACCTCAACCGCCGTGGTGGCGAACGATGACCCGATCATCCGCGCCGCCATCACCATCCCGGCAATCAGCAGGGTGTTCTTCGCGCCGATGCGGTTAATAATCCACGGCGAACTGAACATGATGATAGCGTTGCAAATCTCCCCGGCGGTGGTCGCAAAACCAAAGGCGCGGGTGCCCGATTCCGGCGTAGCGAAGAAGGATTTAAAGAAGGTGGCAAACTGCTGATCGAAGACGTCGTATACGCACGCCACGCCGACCACATACAAAATGAACATCCACATTTTGCGCTGACGGAACATCCGCAAGGCGGTTTTTAAATCCACCGATGGGCGATTCGCTCCCAAAGAATCCATTACCTGGGCGGTCTGGCTGGCCTGGGGTTTAGCGATAGCCACCAGCACCACCAGCAGCAGCGCGGCGGCCGAGCCCATCCAGAATACCCACTCGGGGTTGACGCTAAACAGCATCCCAGCGGTCGTCGCGCACAGCGCCCAGCCAAGGCAGCCGAAGGTACGCGCTTTGCCGTACTCAAACCCGCTGTTGCGGCTGATGCGTTCGATATAGGCTTCCATCGCTCCGGCACCGGCGGAGAACACGAAACCGATATAGGCGCCTCCGCTTAATGCCCCCAACCAGATGTTGGTTTTCAGCAGCGGCGCAAAAACATAGAGGAAGAACGGCGCGATCAGCACCAGCAAAATCGTCACGATCCACATCAGGTGTTTTTTCAGCCCCAGCTTATCGGAAATCACCCCCAGAACGGGCTGAAAGCAGATCGCAAACAATGAAAGGCTGGAGAAAACGATGCCGGTCTCGGTTTTATTCAGGCCGATGACGTCCGACAGCCAGATCGGCAGGAACGGGAAGCAGGTGGCCATAATAAAAAAGTAGAGAAAAAAGAACAGGCCGAAAATCCAGAAATTAGGGTTGTTTTTATGGGTACAGGCAGTCGGATTCATTTTATATTCCTCAGTCAGGGCCGCCTGGCGGCCCGTCACCATTACACGCGTTGCAGGCCAATCAAAATGGCGCTTTCCGGATCGAGGATTGGCAGCGCCAGCCCCGCCTGCTGTAGCCACTCGCCGCTCACCGTTTGCGGGGTAATCATCCATTCCGGCAGCTTGCGCATCGTATGACCGCCCTCTCCCGTAATCTGAATATCCGGGTGATCGAGCAGCGTTACCCGATAGCGGGCGCCCGCGTCCAGCCCCGCTACCCGCAGCGGCGCCATCAGGGTGTAATCCGGCATCGCCAGCTGGCTGACGAGGAAAATCGCCTGGCTCTTATCTTCACTGACCACGCCGTGCGCCAGCGTGGTGGCGTCCGGCATATCCATACGCCACTGCACGCCGTGATGAATGACATCGCGCCACTGCTTATGCAACGCGGCATACTTGCGGTAGCCCGCGCGCTCCTGTTCGTCGGCGCTCACCGGATCCAGCTCCAGACCCATATGGCCAAACAGCGCGGTCAGGCCGCGGAAGGCGATGCTGTGCTGGCGGAAGGTGGCGTGGCAGTGGCGGTTGCCGATATGCGCACCCATCACTTCCGGCGGGAAGAAGTAGCTCATGCCGCGCTGGATAGTGTTGCGCTCCAGGGCATCGTTGTTATCGGAAGCCCAGAAGCGATGGCTGCGTTTCAGCACCTCATAATCGATGCGTCCGCCGCCGGAGGAGCAGGATTCAAATTCGATATGCGGGAAGCGGGCAACCAGCGCATCCAGCAGGCGATAAAACTGGCGGGTTTGCACATCGGCGGCGGCTTTACCGTTATGTCCCGGCTGCACCAGCTCGCGGTTCATATCCCACTTCACATAATCCACGTCGTGTTCGCCCAGCAGCCAGCTCATCCGCTCCAGCAGATAATCAAAAGCCTGCGGAATATTGAGGTTCAGGACGAACTGATGGCGTCCGGTCAGCGGCGTATAGCCCGGCAGGGCCAGCACCCAGTCGGGGTGCGCGCGGAAGAGGTCCGAATCCGGATTGATCATTTCCGGCTCAACCCAGATGCCGAACTCCATGCCCAGCGACTTCACGTGGTCGATAACCGGCGTCAGTCCGTTAGGGTACTTTTTCTCATCCAGATACCAGTCGCCGAGCGCCGCCCAGTCGTCGTTGCGCCCTTTAAACCAGCCGTCGTCAATGATGAAGCGCTCGACGCCAAGTTCCGCCGCCTCGTCCGCCATGCGCATGATGTACTGCGGATCATGATTGAAATAGATCCCTTCCCAGGTATTCAGATGCACCGGACGCGGCTTGTTGTCCGGGAAGCGCACGATCTGCTCGCGCAGGTAGCGATGAAACTGCTGGCTCATGCCGTTCAGCCCTTGCGCCGAATAGCTGGCGTACAGCGACGGCGTCCACAGCGTTTCGCCTTCGGCCAGCGCCATCTCACCCGGTAAATAGAGCGCTTCCGCCTGCAGATAGCGGCGACCATCGGTTTTTACCTCAGCGCGCAGGCGGTGGTTACCGCTCCAGCCGAGGTGCACTCCCCACACTTCGCCCTGCATCTCGCTGAAGGCGGTGCTGCCGGCGATCAGCGCCGGGAAATGCTCGTGGGAGGTACGCCCGCGGCGGTTTTCCAGCACGAAGCTGTCGTGCTCAAGAACCAGCCGATGCGGCTGAAACTCGCGGATCCAGCGGCCATGAAAGGCCATCACTTCGCGGGCACGTTCGGCAACCGGCAGCGTGACCGCAAGCCGGTCCACCTGCCAGGACTGCGCGCGTAGGTTGGTCAGTCCATGACGAACGCTCAGCACGCCGCTGCTATCGAGCACGATTTCGCTACGCAGGCGCAGGCCGGCATGCGGGTCCTCGCTGATAATGGTTAGGCTTTGCCCATCCTGCACAACCTCAGCGGTGGCGAACATCGGCGAGCCGTCCAGCCCCTGGCGGTGCCCTTCGATCCCCGGCGCGCCAAACAGACCATGACCCAGCTCGGCCATTAGCGTCACGGGGGAATCAACGTCCAGGCGACCGTTCGCCACCGGACGCGCCAGGCTGGCCGCATCCTGCGGCGAAAAATGGCTTAAATGCGGACCCCAGTAGATAATTTCGGCAAACGGATGGGTTTTGATTACCACATCGGCCCCTGCGCTTTGCAGGCGTAAAATCGAATCAGACATCAGACATCTCCACAACAAGGAATGCCTTACTGTTGATCCGAAACGTTTCGGGTGCCAACCAAAACGTTTCGGATTCGTGATCGAGTTCAGAAATTAGCGTAGCGGGAGAGAAATCAGGCGGTGTCGCCGGGGATAAATTCGGGCTGCCAGAGCACCTGCAGAGAGGTGAGATCGTCGCCGGCAATCAGCCGACGGACCATGCCGGCAATCTGGCGACCAACGCCCTGGCGAGTGGATTGAATCACCGCCGCGACCGGGGTTTCAATAATGCTGTCCTGCGGCAGTCCGTCGTAAACCACCAGCGACACGCGATTATCGCCGGTCAAGCGCCCCAGCTGGGACAGCGCCATCGCCGCGCCGTCGCCGTGGGTATTACAGTCGGTCACGATCGCCGTTGGCGGTTCCGGCAAACGCAGCAGCTCCATCGTCGCCTGATAGCCGCCGCGGCGGGTTGGCGGCACGCTGCGCAGCCATGTGTCCGCTAATCCGGCTTCACGCAGCGCCTGCAGATAGCCGTTACGGCGCTGAGTGATAAACGCCTGATTGTTATTTTCGCTCAACAACGCGATGCGCCGATGCCCCTGGCTAATCAAATGGCGGGTCGCGCGCCAGGTTCCGGCCTGATTATCAAAATCAAACCAGGCATAGGGCTGCGGCAGCCGGCTACGGCCAAGGGCGAGGAAAGGAAAACCGGAGGAGAGCAGCTGCGTCAGGCGGGGATCGTCATCCAGGGTATGGGCGACAATCAGCGCATCGACCCGCCGGCTTTGAACCATTCGCATATAGCCGTGCTTATCCGCCTGCTCATCGTCGGCAATCAGCAGTAAATCAATCTCATAGCGCGCCAGCTCGTGGCTAATTTCGCCGACCATGTCGAGAAACACGTTGTTATTCAGCGGGGCCGGACTGATGGGGAAAACCAAACCCACTGCGTCAATTTTGCCCATTTTAAGGCGCCGCGCGAAGGTATTGGGCCGGTAGCCACGGCGCTGCGCTTCCGCCTCCACGCGGGCGCGCGTCTCCTGCGACACATCGTCATAACCGTTCAGCGCGCGGCTGACGGTCGTTACCGAGATCCCAAGTTCTTTAGCAATAGCTTTCAGCGACATACGTATCCCAGTCGACGGTGGAGGAAACGGCTAGTGTCCCGCAATACGGGCGGGACGTCCAGAGAGCGGCGCGGTCATCGTCGCGATATGACGCTAACTTTGCTCGGCGACCAGAATAGCCTGGGTATCCGGCTCCAGCGCCTGGAAGAGATGTTCCCGATCCGCGGGGTAGCAGATGTAATCCCCGGCGCCCAGCTCTTCCGGAGCTTCGGTCAGGCCCACGCGCGCGCGGCCCTGGGTGACGATAATATGCTCTATCGATCCCGGCGGGTGAGGGTGAGAAATACGGTCAGCGCCCGGCTGGGTCAGCAGTAAATAGATATCGCGGCGGGCGCCGGGCGGGCAGGCCGCCAGCAGAATAGCCTGATAGTGGGCCTGCTCAGCCACCACCTTCGTCCCTTCCCCGCGACGCAGCACCTGCGTTTTTTGCGCCTGCGGCTCCAGCAGCCGGGCAAACGGAATATCGAGGGCGACGCAGAGCGCCCAGAGCGTTTCGAGGCTGGGGTTGCCGTTGCCTGACTCCAGCTGCGATAGCGTCGATTTGGCAATACCGGCCCGGCGCGCCACTTCCGCCAGCGACAGCCCGGTGCGCGAGCGCTCGCGTACCAGGCTTCTGGCAATCAGACTAATTGGCTGTGTCATACACGGCTCCGCGTTTTTTATATAGAACGATTCGTTCGACTTGAAAGTCGATGGGGTTGCGTTCATTATAATGGAAATTCGTTCGATATGGCTAAATAGTATGAAGCAGCACTTCTCCTGTCTCAAAGGAGACACGATAAAAGCGATAGTCTTAGTATGCCTGGCCGTTGGCGTCGTCGGCCTCTCCTACGGCTCGCTGGCGATAGCCTATGGCTTCCCGGTGTGGGTGCCGTTTGTGCTGTCGGTTTGCGTGCTGGCGGGGGCCTCGGAATTTATGTTTATCGGTATCGTCGCCAGCGGCGGTAATCCACTGGCCGCCGCCGCCGCGGGCTTACTGGTCAACGCCCGCCACGTGCCGTTCGGCGTAACGGTTCGCGATCTGGTCGGCCGGCGCGGCGCCAGCCTGCTGGGCTGCCATATTATGAATGACGAGAGCGTGGTCTTCGGGCTGTCGCAAAAAACGCCGGAACAGCGTAAAGCCGCCTACTGGCTGTGCGGACTCGGCGTAGCCATTATCTGGCCGCTGGGCGCGCTGCTTGGGGCATTGGTCGGCAAGATCCTGCCGGCCCCGGAAACCATTGGCCTCGATGCCGTCTTCCCCGCCATTCTGCTGGCCCTGGTCATTCCCGCGTTTAAAAACCGCACCACCTTAATCCGCGCCTGCAGCGGCGCGGCGTTATCCCTTGCGGCGGTCTCCTTTGCCCCTGCGGGCCTGCCGGTGCTGTTCTCCCTGTTCGGCCTGCTGGCGAGGAAAAAATAATGGGTGACATCACGCTGTTTATCGCCGGGATCGCTATCCTGTCGGCAGGAACCTACCTGATGCGCCTCGGTGGCGCGAAGCTCGGTAATCGGCTGGCGCTTTCCGAGCGTTCCCAGGCGCTGCTCTCCGACGCCGCGACGGTATTGCTGTTTTCCGTCGCCCTGGCGACCACATTTTATGAAAGCGAACATTTTGCCGGTATGGCGCGGGTGTTAGGGGTGGGCTTCGCGGTGTTTCTCGCCTGGCGCAAAATGCCGCTGATCGTGGTGATTATCGCCGCGGCGGTGGTTACCGCGCTGCTGAGGCTGGCGGGCATAAACTAAAAAAGCGCCCCAGGGGCGCTCTTTCGACAGTAGCTCTGAATTTATTTGTTCAGTTCTGCCGTCATATGCACGCGGTTACCGGTAAAGGCTTCGGTAATTTTATAAGACGATGCGCCAGCAGCCTGTGCCTGAGCGGCAATTTTAGCTTCAGCCCCGTCCATCGTTGAGGCGGTGGCGGTCACGCTTTCAGCGGCGAAAGAACCAAAAGAAGCGGCAAGAGCAATAACTGCGACAAAAGTTTTGACGTTTTTCATGATGTAAATCCTTCAATTAAGTTGTTTGGATAAGGCGTTGTGCCTTGATGTGATAAATAATAGACCTCACATCCCATAACGAAAAGCGGAAGGATTTGTTCTCATCATTCAAAAAAATTGACTATATTTTAGCCCGCAATAAGCCGCTGCGGGTGGGTATAAATCGTCGCTCTGCCAGGCTTGCAAAAACCGACCAACGTCAGGTTGCAGCGTTCCGCCACTTCAACCGCCAGCGCGGTCGCGGCGGAGACCGCAAACAGAATTTCCACGCCGCACATCGCCGCTTTTTGCACCATCTCGTAGCTGGCCCGGCTGGAAACCAGCGCCGCTCCGTGCTGCCAGTCGATTCCCTCCTCTACGCGCCGTCCAAGCAGCTTGTCGAGGGCGACGTGACGACCAACATCTTCATGCCCGCCCGCCAGCTGGCCCGATGGGCGAACCCAGGCGGCCGCATGGGTGCAACCGGTGATGCGGCCAACAGGCTGCACATCATTAAGGTGCTCCAGCGCACGATCGAGATTCGCAAGGTTGAAAGTTTGCGTAAACGCCAGCGGCTGCACCGGCCTGCCGATATCGTTTAGCTGTTCAACGCCGCATACCCCGCAGCCGGTGCGGCCCGCCAGCGCGCGGCGGCGCTCTTTCAGCCCCATAAACCGACGGCTGGAGAGCTCAATTCTGACGGCAAGGCCGTTGCATTCCTGCACCACATCCATGCCGTAGATCTCGGAGCGATTTTTGATAATCCCTTCGGATAAGGAAAAACCGACGGCAAAGCGCTCCAGATCACCGGGAGAGGCCATCATCACGACGTGCGAGATGCCGTTATAGACCAGGGCGACCGGCACTTCCTCAGCTAACTCGTCCGGCTGAGAATGTTGCAAATTCTCGCGCTTCCACAGCGCGACCTGGCGATAACCTGTGACATTCATCACATTTTCGATTTGTTCGGGAGGGTTCTTATTCACTTTGTTTTAACCGTATTGGAACAGGCATACACACAATGTGGTATTCTTTGCATACCCCCTCAAGAAAGAGGGTGATTGCCCCTAATTCTGAACCTTTGCGACCCTTACCGCAAAGTAAATAACTACATGTGACAATGTCGATACAAGGAGTGAACCATGCAGGTCAGCAGAAGGCAGTTCTTTAAGATCTGCGCTGGCGGTATGGCAGGTACAACGGCAGCAACGCTGGGCTTTGCCCCGGCCATTGCGCTCGCGGAGACCCGGCAATATAAGCTGCTGCGTACCCGTGAAACCCGCAACACCTGTACGTACTGTTCCGTTGGCTGTGGGCTGTTAATGTATAGCCTCGGTGACGGTGCGAAAAACGCCAAAGCATCCATCTTTCATATCGAAGGCGACCCCGATCATCCGGTCAACCGTGGCGCACTCTGCCCAAAAGGCGCTGGCCTGGTGGACTTTATCCACTCCGAAAGCCGCCTGAAGTTCCCGGAATATCGTGCCCCAGGTTCCGATAAATGGCAGCAAATCAGCTGGGACCAAGCGTTCGATCGTATCGCTAAGCTGATGAAAGAAGACCGCGATGCCCACTTTATCGCCAAAAACGACGCCGGCACCACCGTTAACCGCTGGCTGACGACCGGCATGCTGTGCGCATCCGCCTCCAGCAACGAAACCGGCTACCTAACGCAGAAATTCACCCGCGCGCTCGGTATGCTCGCGGTCGACAACCAGGCGCGCGTCTGACACGGACCAACGGTAGCAAGTCTTGCTCCAACATTTGGTCGCGGTGCGATGACGAACCACTGGGTTGACATTAAAAATGCCAATCTCATTGTGGTCATGGGCGGCAACGCCGCTGAAGCGCACCCGGTAGGATTCCGCTGGGCGATGGAAGCCAAAATTCACAATGGCGCGAAGCTCATTGTTATCGACCCGCGCTTTACGCGCACCGCGTCGGTAGCCGACTTCTATACCCCAATTCGCTCCGGGACTGACATTACCTTCCTGTCAGGCGTCATTCTGTACCTGTTGAATAACGAAAAATTCAACCGCGAGTACACCGAAGCCTATACCAACGCCAGCCTGATCGTGCGTGAGGATTACAGCTTCGATGACGGCCTGTTTAGCGGCTATGACGCCGAAAACCGCAGGTACGATAAGACCAGCTGGAACTACGAGCTGGACGAAAACGGCTTTGCCAAACGCGATACCTCTTTGCAGCATCCGCGCTGCGTCTGGAATCTGCTGAAACAGCACGTTTCCCGCTATACGCCGGACGTCGTAGAAAATATCTGCGGTACGCCAAAAGCCGACTTCCTGAAGGTCTGCGAATATATCGCCGAAACCAGCGCGCATGATAAAACCGCTTCATTCCTCTATGCCCTTGGCTGGACGCAGCACTCTATCGGCGCGCAGAACATCCGTACTATGGCGATGATCCAGCTGCTGCTCGGCAATATGGGGATGGCGGGCGGCGGCGTGAACGCGCTGCGCGGGCACTCCAATATTCAGGGACTGACCGACCTCGGCCTGCTGTCGCAGAGCCTGCCGGGCTATATGACCCTGCCGAGCGAGAAGCAAACCGATCTGCAGACCTATCTGACCGCCAACACGCCAAAACCGCTGCTGAAAGATCAGGTGAACTACTGGGGCAACTACCCGAAATTCTTCGTCTCGATGATGAAGGCCTTCTATGGCGATAAAGCCACCGCGGAAAACAGCTGGGGCTTTGACTGGCTGCCGAAGTGGGATAAAGGGTACGACGTTCTGCAGTACTTCGAGATGATGAACCAGGGCAAGGTGAACGGCTATATTTGCCAGGGCTTTAACCCGGTCGCCTCGTTCCCGAATAAAAACAAGGTCGTCGCATCGCTGTCGCAGCTGAAGTTCCTGGTCACTATCGACCCGCTCAACACCGAAACGTCCACCTTCTGGCAAAACCACGGTGAGTCGAACGACGTCGATCCGGCGAAAATTCAGACCGAAGTCTTCCGCCTGCCGTCAACCTGCTTCGCCGAAGAGAACGGCTCTATCGTCAACTCCGGACGCTGGCTGCAGTGGCACTGGAAAGGCGCGGACGCCCCGGGGATTGCCGTCACCGATGGCGAAATCCTCGCCGGTATCTTTATGCGCCTGCGGAAAATGTACGCCGAAGAAGGCGGCCCGGCGCCGGAGCCGGTGCTGAATATGACCTGGGACTACTCCACTCCGCATGAACCGGCCTCCGAAGAGGTCGCGATGGAGAGCAACGGTAAGGCGCTGGCGGATATAACCGACCCGACCACCGGCGCGGTTATCGTCAAGAAAGGGCAGCAGCTGAGTACGTTCGCACAGCTGCGCGATGACGGCACCACCGCCAGCGGCTGCTGGATCTTCGCCGGCAGCTGGACGCCGGATGGCAACCAGATGGCACGCCGCGATAACGCCGACCCGTCGGGCCTCGGCAATACGCTGGGCTGGGCATGGGCGTGGCCGCTTAACCGCCGCATCCTGTATAACCGCGCTTCCGCAGACCCGCAGGGCAAACCGTGGGATCCGAAACGCCAGATCCTCAAATGGGATGGCGCAAAATGGGGTGGTATGGATATTCCGGACTACAGCGCCGCCGCGCCGGGCAGCGACGTCGGGCCGTTTATCATGCAGCCTGAAGGGATGGGCCGCCTGTTTGCTATCGATAAAATGGCGGAAGGACCGTTCCCTGAGCACTACGAACCGTTCGAAACGCCGCTGGGCACTAACCCGCTGCACCCCAACGTCGTCTCCAACCCGGCCGCCCGCGTCTTTAAGGGTGACCTGGAGCAGATGGGTAAAGCGGATAAGTTCCCGTACGTTGGTACCACCTATCGTCTCACCGAGCACTTCCACTACTGGACCAAGCACGCCTTGCTCAACGCCATCGCGCAGCCGGAGCAGTTCGTGGAAATCGGCGAGAAGCTGGCGAATAGGCTCGGTATTGCCCACGGCGATACCGTCAGAGTCTCCTCCAACCGCGGTTATATCAAGGCCAAGGCGGTGGTGACCAAGCGTATTCGCACGCTGAAGGTGGACGGTAAGGATATCGATACTATCGGTATTCCAATCCACTGGGGCTATGAAGGCGTGGCGAAGAAGGGCTTTATCGCCAACACGCTAACGCCGTTCGTCGGTGACGCGAATACGCAGACGCCGGAGTTCAAGGCCTTCCTCGTGAACGTGGAAAAGGTGTAAGGGAGACGGCTTATGGCTTATCAATCGCAAGACATTATTCGTCGTTCCGCGACTAACGGTTTCACCCCCGCGCCTCAGGCGCGGGACCACCAGCAGGAGGTGGCGAAGCTTATCGACGTCACCACCTGTATCGGCTGTAAAGCCTGTCAGGTGGCCTGTTCCGAGTGGAACGATATCCGTGATGAGGTCGGTCACAACGTCGGGGTGTACGACAACCCGGCCGATCTGACCGCCAAATCCTGGACGGTGATGCGCTTCTCGGAAGTGGAGCAAAACGACAGGCTGGAGTGGCTGATCCGTAAGGATGGCTGTATGCACTGCGCCGACCCGGGCTGCCTGAAGGCGTGTCCGTCGGAAGGGGCTATCATTCAGTATGCTAACGGCATCGTCGACTTCCAGTCCGAGCAGTGTATCGGCTGCGGCTACTGCATCGCCGGCTGCCCGTTCAACGTCCCGCGCCTGAACCCGGAAGACAACCGCGTCTACAAGTGCACGCTGTGCGTCGACCGCGTTACCGTCGGCCAGGAGCCGGCCTGCGTGAAAACCTGCCCGACCGGCGCTATCCACTTTGGCTCCAAAGAGGATATGAAGGTGCTGGCAGGCGAGCGCGTCGCCGAGCTGCAAACCCGCGGTTATGACAATGCGGGCCTGTACGATCCGGCCGGCGTCGGCGGCACGCACGTGATGTACGTCCTGCATCATGCCGACAAGCCGAATCTGTACCACGGCCTGCCGGAGAACCCGGAAATCAGCGCCACCGTGAAGTTCTGGAAAGGTATCTGGAAACCGCTCGCGGCGGTGGGCTTTGCCGCGACCTTCGCCGCCAGCATCTTCCACTACGTCGGCGTCGGTCCGAACCGTGCGGAAGAGGAAGAAGACAACCTGCATGAAGAGAATGACGAGGTGCGCAAATGAAAAGACGTGACACCATCGTGCGCTACACGGCGCCGGAGCGAATCAACCACTGGGTCACCGCCTTCTGCTTCATGCTGGCGGCGATAAGCGGGCTGGGGTTCTTCTTCCCGTCCTTCAACTGGCTGATGCAAATTATGGGCACCCCGCAGCTGGCGCGAATTCTGCACCCGTTTGTGGGCGTGATCATGTTTGCCTCGTTCATCATCATGTTTTTCCGCTACTGGCATCACAACCTAATCAATCGGGATGATATCTTTTGGGCGAAGAATATTCGTAAGATCGTCGTCAACGAGGAGGTAGGTGACACCGGGCGCTATAACTTCGGCCAGAAATGCGTGTTCTGGGCGGCGATTATTTTCCTGGTTCTGCTGCTGATAAGCGGCGTGATCATCTGGCGTCCGTATTTTGCGCCTGCGTTCTCAATCCCGGTGATCCGATTTGCGTTAATGCTGCATTCATTTGCCGCAGTGGCGTTAATTGTGGTTATCATGGTGCATATCTACGCCGCCCTGTGGGTGAAAGGCACCATTACCGCGATGGTGGAAGGTTGGGTTACCAAAACATGGGCGAAGAAACATCACCCGCGCTGGTATCGCGAAGTTCGCCAGAAACAGGAAAAAAAGACTGAATGAGTATTCGCATAATCCCGCAAGATGAGCTGGGTTCGAGCGAGAAACGCACGGCGGAATATATTCCGCCGCTACTGTTCCCCAGGCTAAAAAATCTTTATAACCGCCGCGCTGAGCGCCTGCGCAAGCTGGCGGAAGACAATCCGCTGGGCGACTACCTGCGCTTTGCCGCGCTGATCGCTCACGCCCAGGAAGTGGTGCTGTACGACCATCCGCTGCAGATGGATTTGACGGCCCGCCTTAAAGCCGCGAATGATCAGGGCAAACCGCCGCTGGATATTCACGTCCTGCCGCGCGATAAGCACTGGCACAAGCTGCTGCATTCGCTTATCGCCGAGCTGAAGCCGGAAATGAGCGGCCCGGCGCTGGCGGTGATCGAAAACCTGGAAAAAGCGTCCGAACAGGAGCTTGAGCTGATGGCGAGCGCGCTTTTCGCGTCCGACTTTGCCTTAGTCAGTAGCGATAAAGCCCCGTTTATCTGGGCCGCGCTGTCGCTCTACTGGGCGCAGATGGCGAGCCTGATCCCCGGTAAAGCCCACGCCGAGTACGGCGAGCATCGCCAGCATTGTCCGGTTTGCGGCTCGATGCCGGTCTCCAGCATGGTACAAATCGGTACCACTCAGGGGCTGCGCTACCTGCACTGCAATCTGTGCGAAACCGAATGGCACGTCGTGCGCGTGAAGTGCAGCAACTGCGAACAGAGCCGCGATTTGCACTACTGGTCGCTGGATAACGAGCAGGCGGCTATCAAGGCTGAAAGCTGCGGCGACTGCGGGACTTACCTGAAGATTATGTATCAGGAAAAAGATCCCAACGTCGAAGCCGTTGCCGACGATCTTGCCTCACTGGTGCTGGATGCCCATATGGAGCAGGAAGGCTTCGCCAGAAGCTCTATCAACCCGTTTATGTTCCCGGGCGAAGGCGAGTAAAGTCCACCGTATTGCCGGGTAGCGCAGGTTGCCCGGCCTGTCCTCACTCCGCATATCTCAAAACCGCGCTCTTTTGCGCGCCATTTCCCCCGCACCTGCCCTGAATAATCCCGTGTTCATCTGCCATAAACCAGGCTATAAAGCTGTATATCCATACAGAAAAGGACAGACAGATGACGCTGGAAAAAGGCATTAACCGGCTGGTTGATGAGTTTATCGCGGCGGGCCGCCCCTCTTCGCGAGCGCAGAATATTGATGACCGGAGAGCGGGCTACGTGGCCAGTACGGTGCTGGCGGGAGAACCTGAAACCCGCGTGCAGGTCGAGGATATCGTGATAGAAGGAATGACCTTTCGCGTGATATCGCCGCAGGACGCCGTCGGCCTGCTCCCCACGGTTATTTACTATCACGGCGGCTGCTTTATCAGCGGCGGCTTCGCCACCCACGATCCGCAGCTTCGGCAGCTGGCGTATGAGAGCCGCTGCCGGGTCATCGCCGTGCAGTACCGGCTGGCACCCGAGCATACCTTCCCTGCCGCACATGATGATGCGCAGAACGGCGCCTTAATTATCCACCGCCATGCCGGGCGGCTGGGCGTAGATACCTCGCGCATCACGCTGGCCGGAGACAGCGCTGGCGGGCATCTGGCACTGGTTACCGCCCTGCGGCTGAAAACAACGACAGAGTGGCGGCCCGCGCGGCTGATCCTGATTTACCCGATGCTGGACGCCACCGCCCGCTCGGCAAGCTACGTCAGCAACGGCGAAGATTACATCATCACCCGGGATACGCTGCTGAGCGGCTACGAGATGTATCTACCCTCGACCGACTTTGCCCATCCGGAGGCGAGCCCTCTGTGGCGAGAGGACTTCAACGGCCTGCCGCCGGTGCATATTATTACCGCAGAATACGACCCGCTGCGCGATGAAGGCGAAGCCTTATATCGCCGGCTGCTCCAGCAGAACGTCGAGTGCAGCGCTCAGCGCTACCTCGGGGTTATTCACGGCTTCTTTCAGCTTGGGGGGATCAGCCCGGCGGCGCGAGATGCTATGCGGGATATCGCCTGGCGAAGCGGTTCACCAGGCGCCGCATAAGGTAAGAGGGACGGGCTACTCTTCTTCGTTGCCGCCCTCTTCGTACGAGCCAAACGGCTTCGCGGGCAGAACGATATAAATGCCTTCAAAAACGGCACCCTGATTCTCATCGCCAAACAGCTCCACCTGAAGCTGTACCCGCGCTTTACGGCCGCGGGCCAGGCGGTCAAGATCGCCGCTTAAGGACCCCAGGTCCGCAACCGCGCTCGGGCGGCCGCTAATCGGCTGGCTGTAGCGGATATGCGCGTCGGCAAGGATAATCGTTCCGCCCAGGTGCCGCTCGCGCAGCATCAGCCAGATAAGCCCCCAGCCGGTGAGGGTCGCGAGGGAAAACAGGCTTCCGGCAAACAGCGTGTGGTGCGGATTCTGGTTGCCCGCTTCAGGCATGGTGGTGATGAATTTTTTCCCGGTGTACTGCTGGATGCGCACGCCCATTTTTTCGCTGAGCGGAATGTGCTGATACCAGGCCTGTTGCAGCTGTCCGCACCAGTCACCGCGGTGAAGAATATCGTCCAGCGAGGCAATCGGCTTGATCATCAGAAAATGGCGAATCGGCGTGGTGGTTGGCGTGGTTATCTCGCCCTGGTTAACGAACCCCAGCTTGGCAAAGAAATCCACCGCATCCTCGCGGGCGCTGCAGGTCACCCGCTTCACGCCTTCCTGGCGCGCCACGGACTCCAGGGTCATCGCCATTAACGTCCCGAGCCCTTTATCCTGTACGGAAGGGTGCACCGCCATAAAGCGAATGGAGGCTTCATTTTCAGCGTTAACGTACAGCCGCCCTACGGCAACCAAATTTCCGTCTTCATCCACCACCATCTGGTGATGCGCCATGGCATCCCAGGCATCGCGTTCCGACCCTTTTGGCTGATGCAGCGGTTTACGCAGCATCTCCCAGCGGAACTGATAGTAGCTCTCTAACTCTTCTTCTGTTTGCGGTACACGAAGGTGATACATAGCTGTACTCTCTTTTGTTACCCGCAGCCGGCCCGGAAGCTGACTCATACCTGTAACCAGAAAGTTACAGGACCATCATTGACCAGCGAGACCTGCATATCCGCAGCGAATCTTCCGGTCTGTGTGTGCATTTCCTGCTGCCGACAGCGCGCGACGAAATACTCATACAGGGCCTCAGCGGCATCGGGCGCGGCGCCTTTTGAGAAGCCCGGACGCATGCCGCGCTCGGTATCCGCAGCCAGCGTAAACTGTGAGACGACCAGCACGCTGCCGCCAGCCTGCTGGACGTTGAGGTTCATTTTGCCTTCCGCATCGCTAAAGATGCGGTAGCCCAGCACGCGTTCACAGAGGCGGTTCGCCTTCTGCTCATCGTCATCTTTCTCGACCCCTAACAGCACCAGAAGCCCCGGGCCGATTTCACCCGTCACATCGCCCTCCACGGTAACGCTTGCACGGGATACGCGTTGAATTAATGCAATCATAGTTGTTCTGTTTCTTCTTTTTTTAGTTTGCGGTATTCCCCGAGAGTGACAGTAATTTCAGCCCCAAGCAAGACGATACACCACGTCCAGTACACCCAAACAAACAAAATGGGCACGACGGCTATCACGCCATAAATCAGCTGGTACGACGGAAACGCGGTGATATACAGGGCAAACGCTTTTTTACCGGCCTCAAACAGCAGCGCGGCCACCAGCGATCCTATCACCGCGTCGCGGTTTCGCACCTGCGTCGTCGGGACAATGCTGTAAAGCAGCCAAAACGCCGCCCACGATAAAATCAGCGGGAAGATGCGCAGCACGTCATCAATGACGCTATTGAGCTCGCTGGCCCAGCGCAGCGACAGCAGGTATGAGCTGATCGCCAGGCTCGCCCCCGCCAGTAAAGGTCCGAGGGTAAGGATCATCCAGTAGACCGCAAAAGAGTAGATTTTTGGCCGGGCGCGCGCGCTGCGCCATATGGTATTCAGCGCGCTATCGATCGAATACATCAGCAGCAGCGACGTCACGATCAGCCCGCAGGCGCCGACCGCCGTCATTCGGCTGGAGTTAGCAACAAACTGCTCGATATAGCGCTGAATGACATCCCCCGTCGCCGGGATAAAGTTGGCAAAGATAAAGTGGCGTATCTGCCCGCTCACTTCGGAAAACATGGGAAAGGCGGAGAAAAGCGCGAACACCACGGCAATCAGCGGCACCAGCGCGAGTAACGACACATAGGCAAGATTTCCCGCCAGTGTCGTCATATTGTCTTCATCAATCCGGTGCCACAGCAGCTTTAGCCAGGCCAGCAGCGGCCGGCACCGGTGCTTCGCTTTTTGATGAACGGTTTTTAACATAATCATTGCGCAAAGTAGTCGGGGATGGTCTCCTTTCCGGTCACCAAAATGCTGGTTATTCCCAACCGGTTCGCACCCGCGATATTCTCGGCGTTATCGTCAAAGAAGACCGTATCTGCAGCGGAAAAACCCTCCTCCTGCAGGACGCTTTGGTAGATCCGCTCCTCAGGCTTACGCATCCCCATCTCCTGCGAAAGATAGATACGATCGGCCGCGGCGCGCACCTGCGGATATTCATCTGGCCAGAAAGTGGTGTGCAGGCGGTTGGTATTCGACAGCACGACGACGCGGTGTCCCTGCTCGCGTAGTTTTTGCATAATCGCGATGACCTCCGGGCGGAGAGCCACAAATACAGCCTGCCAGCCGTGGGAAAACTGCTCATAGCTCAGCGCCATATTCATCTCATGGCACATCGCTTCAGCGAAGGCTTCGTCGCTGATTTCACCGCGCTCGTGCTGGCGAAACGCCTCACCCATGGTGAAGTGCTGCTTCAGCGTCGCCAGCGGAATGCGGCTTAAATCACTCCACGTTCCGAGTACCCGGTTGAAGTCGATGTCGACAATCACATTACCTAAATCAAAGATATAGAGCATGGCCCTCTCCTTTTGCACCGTGGAAAATTAACTGTAGCGGGAAAGGCGGGGTTTGACTATGAGGTGAGCGCTTTGCGCCCAAAAAAGAAACCCCGCCATAAAGGCGGGGTTGGGGCATCAACAGGCAGCGAGAATTAGTCTTCTTTCGCACCGCGCATTGCGCGTTTACGATCGTTCTCGGTCAGGTGACGTTTACGAATACGTACGGAAGCAGGGGTCACTTCTACCAGTTCGTCGTCATCAATGAACTCAAGAGCTTGTTCCAGAGTCATTTTGATCGGCGGAACCAGAACCGTTGCTTCGTCAGTACCGGACGCACGCATGTTGGTCAGTTTCTTACCGGTCAGGCAGTTTACGGTCAGGTCGTTAGAACGACTGTGAATACCGATGATCTGGCCTTCGTAAACTTCAGCACCGTGGCCCAGGAACAGCTTGCCGCGGTCCTGCAGGCTGAACAGTGCGAACGCAACTGCTTTACCCTGACCGTTGGAGATCAGTACGCCGTTCTGACGCTGGCCAACATCGCCCGCACGAACATCATCGTAGTGGCTGAAGGTGGAGTACAGCAGACCGGTACCGGAGGTCATGGTCATGAACTCAGAACGGAAGCCAATCAGGCCACGGCTTGGGATCACGTAGTCGAGACGTACGCGGCCTTTGCCATCTGGATTCATGTTTTTCAGGTCGCCTTTACGCTCACCCAGAGCCTGCATCACAGAACCCTGATGCTGCTCTTCAACGTCCAGCGTTACGTTTTCGAACGGCTCTTGTTTGCGGCCGTCGATTTCGCGGAAGATAACTTTCGGACGGGAAACCGCCATTTCGAAACCTTCACGACGCATGTTCTCGATAAGAACGGACAGGTGCAGTTCGCCACGGCCAGAAACGCGGAATGCGTCGGCATCCGGAGTTTCTTCAACGCGCAGCGCTACGTTGTGCACCAGCTCTTTGTTCAGGCGATCGAGGATCTGGCGAGAAGTAACGTACTTACCTTCTTTACCACAGAACGGAGAGGTGTTAACGCAGAAGAACATAGATACGGTCGGTTCATCAACGGACAGCGGCGGCAGCGCTTCGACGTTCTGCGGATCGCAGATGGTGTCGGAGATGTTCAGCTCGCCCAGACCGGTGATCGCAATGATATCGCCAGCTTCCGCGACGTCAGTCTCGATACGTTCCAGACCAAGGTGGCCCAGGACTTTACCGACTTTACCGTTACGGGTTTTGCCTTCGCTATCAATGATCGTGATCTGCTGGTTCGGCTTCACTTTACCGCGTTTGATGCGACCGATGCCGATTACGCCAACGTAGTTGTTGTAATCAAGCTGGGAGATCTGCATCTGCAGCGGGCCATCAATATCAACGTCCGGAGCCGGTACGCGATCGATGATGGTCTGATACAGCGGAGTCATGTCTTCAGCCATATCTTCGTGGTCCAGACCCGCGATACCGTTCAGCGCAGATGCGTAAACGATAGGGAAGTCCAGCTGCTCATCAGTTGCGTCGAGGTTAACGAACAGATCGAAGACCTGATCGACAACCCAGTCAGGGCGCGCGCCCGGACGGTCAACTTTGTTGATGACCACGATCGGCTTCAGGCCGTGGGCAAAGGCTTTCTTGGTGACGAAGCGCGTTTGCGGCATTGGGCCGTCAAAGGCATCAACCACCAGCAGCACAGAATCAACCATGGACATAACACGCTCAACTTCACCTCCGAAGTCGGCGTGCCCAGGGGTATCAACGATGTTGATACGGTAATCATTCCATTTGATTGCGGTGTTTTTCGCGAGGATGGTAATCCCACGCTCTTTCTCCAAATCGTTGGAGTCCATCACACGCTCTTGTGTTTCGGCACGTGCATCGAACGTACCGGATTGCTGGAGCAGCTTGTCGACCAGGGTAGTTTTACCATGGTCAACGTGCGCGATGATGGCGATGTTACGCAGATTTTCGATCACAAACTTTGCCTCAGGCATTAGAAATAGCGCGTTATTGTACACGTAATAAGCGAAGGACTGAACAGGATCACAAACATCCTCCGCAAACAAGTATTGCAGAGTTTCTTTGTGATCGCTTTCACGGAGCGATAAAAGGGCACCGTAACAAAAAGTGCACCAAAATGGTGCTCAACGTTCACACTGAGGCACTATTTTGGTGCATTATTCCTATCATGGTGCAGTTCTTTTGCACTATGGTGCGCATGATACAGCGTTTTACATAGCATTTAAAAGTTGGCACAGATTTCGCTTTATCTATTTTAAGGCAACAACGCCACTTTAAGTAGTAAAAAAGTTTTCGTTACCACGACGACAATGACCAATCCGGGAGAGTTTAAGTATGTCCGCTGAACACGTTTTGACGATGCTGAACGAGCACGAAGTGAAGTTTGTCGATCTGCGCTTCACCGATACCAAAGGTAAAGAACAGCACGTCACGATTCCTTCTCATCAGGTTAATGCCGAATTCTTCGAAGAAGGCAAAATGTTTGATGGCTCCTCGATTGGTGGCTGGAAAGGTATTAACGAATCTGACATGGTTCTGATGCCGGATGCGACCACCGCGCTGATCGACCCGTTCTATGAAGAACCTACGCTGATCATCCGCTGCGATATCCTGGAACCAGGCACCCTGCAGGGCTACGATCGTGACCCGCGCTCCATCGCTAAACGCGCTGAAGAGTACCTGCGTTCTACCGGCCTGGCAGACACCGTACTCTTCGGGCCAGAGCCAGAGTTCTTCCTGTTCGATGACGTTCGCTTTGGCGCTTCTATCTCCGGTTCCCACGTGGCTATCGACGATATCGAAGGCGCATGGAACTCCTCCACCAAATATGAAGGTGGCAACAAAGGTCACCGTCCTGGCGTGAAAGGCGGTTACTTCCCGGTTCCGCCGGTTGACTCCTCTCAGGACATCCGTTCTACCATGTGTATGATCCTGGAAGAGATGGGCCTGGTTGTTGAAGCTCACCACCACGAAGTCGCGACTGCTGGTCAGAACGAAATCGCTACCCGCTTCAACACCATGACCAAAAAAGCGGACGAAATTCAGATCTACAAATACGTTGTGCACAACGTTGCTCACCGCTTCGGTAAAACAGCGACCTTTATGCCAAAACCAATGTTTGGCGATAACGGTTCCGGTATGCACTGCCATATGTCCCTGTCCAAGAACGGCGTAAACCTGTTCTCTGGCGACAAATATGCTGGCCTGTCTGAGCAAGCGCTGTTCTACATCGGTGGCGTCATCAAACACGCCAAAGCGATTAACGCCTTGGCTAACCCGACCACCAACTCCTACAAGCGTCTGGTCCCGGGTTACGAAGCGCCGGTTATGCTGGCTTACTCTGCCCGTAACCGTTCCGCCTCTATCCGTATTCCGGTGGTCACCTCTCCGAAAGCGCGTCGTATCGAAGTGCGCTTCCCGGACCCGGCCGCCAACCCGTACCTGTGCTTCGCTGCGCTGCTGATGGCTGGTCTTGACGGTATCAAGAACAAAATCCATCCGGGCGAAGCGATGGACAAAAACCTGTATGACCTGCCGCCGGAAGAAGCGAAAGAGATCCCACAGGTTGCTGGCTCTCTGGAAGAAGCACTGAACGCGCTGGACGCTGACCGTGAGTTCCTGACCGCTGGTGGCGTATTCACCAACGACGCTATCGATGCCTACATCGCCCTGCGTATTGAAGAAAACGACCGCGTACGCATGACTCCGCACCCGGTTGAGTTCGAGCTGTACTACAGCGTCTAATTTTGCTGTAAATCCTCGGTATTCCGTGTTGTGGCGTGGGATACCAAGGATATTTTGTTGCCGTGGAAACTTTCAGCCCATCTCAGGATGGGCTTTTTTCTCCACCAACATGCTGATCTTATGCGCTTTTTAATTATAAAAAGCTATACTGCACTAAAATAGTGCACTCTTTTCAGGAGACTGTCAGATGGCAACAGGCACTCAGCCCGATGCTGGGCAGATCCTTAACTCTTTAATCAACAGCATCTTATTGGTCGATGACGACCTGGCGGTGCATTACGCGAACCCGGCGGCGCAGCAGCTGCTGGCGCAAAGTTCACGTAAGCTATACGGCACGCCACTCCCCGAGCTGTTGAGCTACTTTTCGCTGAATATCGGTCTGATGCAGGAGAGCCTGCTGGCGGGCCAGGGCTTTACCGACAACGAAGTCACCCTGGTGATCGATGGCCGCTCGCATATTCTGTCCTTAACCGCACAGCGTCTGCCGGAAGGGCAAATCCTGCTGGAGATGGCGCCAATGGATAACCAGCGGCGTCTGAGCCAGGAGCAGCTACAGCACGCGCAGCAGATCGCGGCGCGTGATTTAGTCCGCGGCCTGGCCCACGAGATTAAGAACCCTTTGGGCGGCCTGCGGGGCGCAGCGCAGCTGCTGAGCAAGGCGCTACCCGATCCGGCGCTGATGGAATACACCAACGTCATCATTGAGCAGGCCGACCGCTTAAGAAATCTGGTCGATCGCCTGCTGGGACCGCAGCATCCCGGAATGCACGTTACCGAAAGCATCCATAAAGTCGCTGAGCGGGTGGTGAAGCTGGTTTCGATGGAGCTGCCGGATAACGTCAAGCTTACCCGTGATTACGACCCTAGCCTGCCGGAGCTGGCGCACGACCCGGACCAAATCGAACAGGTCCTGCTGAATATCGTACGCAATGCGCTGCAGGCGCTGGGGCCAGAAGGCGGCGAAATTATTCTGCGTACCCGTACCGCCTTCCAGCTGACGCTGCATGGCGTACGCTACCGTCTCGCTGCGCGCATCGACGTTGAAGACAACGGCCCGGGAATTCCGTCCCATTTACAGGATACGCTGTTTTATCCCATGGTCAGCGGTCGCGAAGGCGGTACCGGTTTGGGGCTTTCCATTGCCCGCAGTCTCATCGATCGACACTCCGGCAAAATTGAATTTACCAGTTGGCCAGGGCATACCGAATTCTCGGTGTTCCTGCCTATTCGGAAGTAGAGGTGTTTATGCAACGAGGGATAGCCTGGATCGTTGATGACGATAGCTCCATCCGTTGGGTGCTTGAACGCGCGCTCACCGGGGCAGGCTTGAGTTGTACAACGTTTGAAAGCGGCAACGAGGTGCTTGATGCACTCACCACCAAAACCCCGGATGTACTGCTGTCTGATATTCGGATGCCGGGGATGGATGGGCTGGCGCTGCTGAAACAAATTAAGCAACGCCATCCGATGCTTCCGGTCATCATAATGACCGCGCATTCGGATCTGGATGCCGCAGTAAGCGCCTATCAGCAGGGGGCTTTTGATTATCTGCCGAAACCTTTTGATATCGATGAAGCCGTGGCGCTGGTTGACCGCGCCATCAGCCACTATCAGGAGCAGCAGCAGCCGAGAAATGCGCCGATAAACAGCCCAACGGCCGATATCATCGGCGAAGCGCCGGCGATGCAGGACGTTTTTCGCATTATCGGCCGCCTGTCGCGTTCTTCCATTAGCGTGCTGATCAATGGTGAATCCGGTACCGGTAAGGAGCTGGTCGCCCACGCCCTGCACCGCCACAGCCCGCGGGCAAAGGCGCCGTTTATCGCGCTGAATATGGCCGCAATTCCAAAAGATTTGATCGAGTCCGAGCTGTTCGGCCATGAGAAAGGAGCGTTTACCGGCGCCAACACCGTACGCCAGGGCCGTTTTGAGCAGGCCGATGGCGGCACGCTGTTCCTCGATGAAATTGGCGATATGCCGCTGGACGTGCAGACGCGCCTGCTGCGCGTGCTGGCCGACGGTCAGTTCTATCGCGTTGGCGGCTATGCGCCGGTGAAGGTGGATGTCAGGATCATTGCCGCTACCCACCAAAACCTCGAGCAGCGCGTTCAGGAGGGTAAATTCCGTGAGGACTTATTCCACCGTCTGAACGTGATACGCGTCCATCTGCCGCCGCTGCGCGAGCGCCGGGAGGATATTCCGCGCCTGGCTCGCCACTTCCTGCAGGTTGCGGCTCGCGAACTTGGCGTTGAGGCTAAGCTGCTGCATCCGGAAACGGAAACGGCGCTAACCCGTTTGGCCTGGCCGGGTAACGTACGTCAGCTCGAAAATACCTGCCGCTGGCTGACGGTGATGGCCGCAGGTCAGGAAGTTCTGACCCAGGATCTTCCCAGCGAGCTGTTTGAAACCTCGGTACCGGACAGCCCAACGCATATACAGCCGGATAGCTGGGCGACGCTGCTGGGACAATGGGCCGATCGCGCCCTGCGATCCGGTCATCAAAACCTGCTCTCTGAGGCTCAGCCGGAAATGGAGCGGACTCTGCTGACCACCGCCCTGCGCCATACGCAGGGACACAAGCAGGAGGCTGCACGCCTGCTGGGATGGGGACGAAATACGCTTACCCGCAAGCTGAAAGAGCTGGGAATGGAGTAACAAGGTTCGCGCTGGCCGCCCGGCCAGCCGTTTTACCAACCCGGCAGGCCATGCGCCGCCGGGGTTTCGCTTAAATCACCCGTGAGAACTGCTGTATCCGCGCTTTCTGGCGCAGATAGGCATCAAAGCACATGCAGACGTTGCGGATCAGCAGCCGGCCTTTCGGCGTCACCTGAATCCCCTTTTCATCGACATCCACCAGCCCATCTTTCGCCAGCGGTTCGAGCAGCTGCAGATCTTCGGCAAAATAATGCCGACAATCGACATCCCACTGCGCGGTGACGGCAGAAAAATCGAGACGGAAATTACAGATCAGCGATTTGATGACGTCCCGGCGAATGCAGTCATCTCGGGTCAGCGCAATACCGCGCCACAGGCCGTTCCCGATGTCATCAACCTGCTGATAGTATTGCTTCAGCTCTTTCTGGTTCTGCGCGTAGCAGTCGCCGATCATGCTGATTGCAGAAACGCCCATCCCCAGCAGGTCGGTGTCGCCCTGCGTGGTGTAGCCCTGGAAGTTGCGATGCAGGACGCCTTCACGTTGGGCAATCGCCAGCTCGTCATCCGGACGCGCAAAATGATCCATACCGATAAACTGATAGCCGGCATCGGTGAGCGAGCCGATCGTCTCCTGCAGGATATCCAGCTTCTGTTCCGCCGTAGGCAGGTCCGCATCTTTGATTTTACGCTGCGCGGCAAAGAGCGTTGGCAGATGCGCATAGTTGAATACGCTCAGGCGATCGGGATTGAGTTCGGCCACCTTCTGCAGCGTAAAGGCAAAACTTTCTGGCGTTTGCTTCGGCAGGCCATAAATCAAATCGATATTGGTAGAGGTAAACCCAATGTCACGCGCATGGTTGAGCAGAGCAAAGATAAACTCTTCATCCTGCTCGCGGTTCACCAGACGCTGCACCTCTTTATTGAAGTCCTGCACGCCCATACTCAGGCGATTGAAGCCCTCAGCGCGCAGGTGATCCAGCACATCCAGCTCAATTTCCCGCGGATCGACTTCAATTGAAATCTCGGCATCGGCAATAAAACGGAAGTGGGTGCGCAGCAAATTCATCAGCCGGCTGATTTGTTCTTTATTCAGATAGGTTGGCGTTCCGCCGCCCCAGTGCAGCTGATGCACCTGGCGCCCGGTAAAAAGCGGGGCCCGATGAATAATTTCCTGCTCGAGCACGTCCAGGTACTGGTCAGCCTTATGCTGCTGGCGAGTAACAATTTTATTGCAGCCGCAGAAATAGCAGAGCTTATGGCAAAACGGGATATGCACGTACAGCGATAGCGGGCGCTGCGGATAGCGGGCCACCGCCTCGTCGAACTCAGCGGCGCCAAATTCTGGAGAAAACTCCAGCGCGGTGGGGTACGAGGTATAACGGGGCCCGGAATAGTTATATTTTTGGATCAGGGCCAGATCCCAGTCGATTAACTGCACAGACATGCTCACTCCTTCCGATGGTGCCGCCGGCGGGTACGCCGCCCCGGCCCAACCGCACTTCGGGTAATGAGCCGGTTGCGCAGCCATTTCTGACGCCGCGACAACCGTCGTAGTTTAGCGAATAACCACAGCAGATAACACATAACCAGAAGGGTTATAAGCAGGACCGGGAATCCGACTGAGTGCAAACGTTAGTTTCCACCCTTCAGCAGGCGCATCATATCTTCCTTGCGCTCTTCTTCTTCCTCATCTTCATCATCGTCGTAGGAGAGGCCGAGCTGCTGCATAAGCTCATCAATGCGATCGAGCTTGGCATCAACCCAGGTCTGCTCTTCAGCATTCAGGGAACCACCCTCTTCCAGACGTTCCAGCAGCGCGTCCAGGCGCTCATCGTTTTCCAGCAAATCCAGCTCAGCCTGCGGTGAAAGCATAGGTTTCTCGCTCTTCGGTTTGTGCTGCTTAGTAGCCGGGGTGCTCTCGGTCACGCCCAGCGGAATCGGTTTTTTACTACCAATACGCGGATCTTGCTGCTGACCTGCTTTTTTGCCAGCCGAAGAGGCTTCTCCGCCGGTGGCGCGACTTCCTGCCGTATGACCGCGATGCTTCTTCTGACGCTTGCGATCGCGGGATTCCTGATTCACTTCTTCACGCGTCTTACGCTGTGTTTTACCACGGGATACAGCTGTAGGTTTTTTCATTGTGTGTAATCTTCAGATCGTTTTCTTCAGTATAGAATTGAGGCGGAATCTAGCAGAAAGCAAGCAAAGAAAAAAGGCGACAGATTACTCTGTCGCCTTTTTCCTCACGAACAACCCTTAAAGGGTTTCCACTTTCCATGTTAGCTAACGACAAACCCTGTCTTTCCCTTAGCTAATGTTACATCCCTTTCCCTTTGAAAACGTCTCCAGACGCCCGTCATCCTGACAATCCTTGGTCTTCGCCTCCTGGCACTCCCTGACTGCTCATCCTGAGCCATAATCCTGTTGGCATCCTCGCCTTGACCACTACTTTACCGGGTTAAAGGAAACCTACAACCAGGCACGGTGTAAAAAAGCAATTTTCAGAATTTTCTTCAAGAGTTAATACATTGATAAACAACGATTTTAACTGTTACTTAACTACTCTTTCTCATGGATTTCGCATATCACGAATGGTCAATGTCTTACAAAGCATAGGGTTTTAACCTACAGCGGCCTTAATTCACGGGATGCGGTAAAAACAGTCTTTTTCTGCTGTTCAGGTATAATCCCCGCCATAGCCTTATTTAACGGAGACGACAGTCTTGACCAACTGGAATTATCAACAGACGCATTTTGTCACCAGCGCACCGGATATCCGCCATCTTCCTTCCGATACCGGAATCGAAGTGGCGTTTGCCGGCCGCTCAAATGCCGGGAAATCCAGCGCCCTGAATACGCTGACGAATCAGAAAAGCCTCGCGCGTACCTCAAAAACGCCGGGACGAACCCAGCTAATTAACCTGTTCGAAGTTGCCGACGGCAAACGCCTGGTCGATTTACCGGGCTACGGCTACGCTCAGGTCCCTGAGGAGATGAAGATCAAATGGCAGCGGGCGCTGGGTGAATACCTCGAAAAACGCCTGTGTCTGAAAGGACTGGTCATTTTGATGGATATTCGCCATCCGCTGAAAGACCTCGACCAGCAGATGATCGAATGGGCCGTAGAAAGCGATATCCAGGTGCTGGTGCTGCTCACTAAGTCCGATAAGCTGGCCAGCGGAGCCCGCAAAGCGCAGCTCAATATGGTGCGTGAAGCGGTACTCGCCTTTAACGGCGATGTGCAGGTTGAGGCGTTCTCTTCGCTGAAGAAATCAGGCGTCGATAAACTGCGTCAGAAGCTCGATAGCTGGTTTAACGAAATCCCGCCTCAGGAAGAGATCGAAGACGGGGAGTAATCTCCGCCAGACTCCCCGGATAACGGCGCGTAGCGCCTTATTCGGGCGACAAAATCAGGCCAACTCTCACCATCCCGATCGAGAACCGGTCGAGAAAAACTTTTCTTTCGCGCAATAAAAAACGCCCCGGTCATAAATGACCGGGGCGGCTAAAATATTCAGCCAAATCCGATTACGTGAAGTAAAAGGTCTGAAAGATAGAACATCTTACCTCTGTACCCTACGTCATTAACTCTACTCTTCTTTCAGTTATGGAGAAAGCACTTTTTGTAGTTTTTTTTCACTCTTTACATAGCAAATTCGAATGATCGTCACAAAACGCTATAAGTTATGTTGCTTACTTACAGAAAAAGGCTCTCTCCACGAAACGCTTAGTGCGCTTGATCCCAGTTTTCTCCACTACCCACTTCCACCAGCAGCGGTACCGCCAGCGTGGTGCTGTTTTCCATTAATTCATGGACCTTTTTCGCCACGCTATCGAGGTCATCTTTATGCACTTCAAAGACCAGTTCATCGTGCACCTGCATGATCATCCGCACCCGCGGCTTCTCGGCCAGCAGCCACTCGTCCACGGCAATCATCGCCCGTTTAATGATATCCGCCGCCGTACCCTGCATTGGCGCGTTGATTGCCGCTCGCTCGGCGCCTGCACGACGCGCGCCGTTGCTGGATTTGATGTCCGGAAGATAGAGCCGACGACCGTCCAGAGTTTCAACATATCCCTGCTCTTTAGCCTGCGAGCGGGTGCGCTCCATATACTCCAGCACGCCCGGATAGCGTTCGAAGTAGAGATCCATATACTTCTGCGCTTCTCTGCGCGGAATATTGAGCTGGCGCGCGAGGCCGAAAGCGCTCATGCCGTAGATCAAACCAAAGTTGATCGCTTTAGCGCTACGACGCTGCTCGCCGCTGACGCTCTCCAGCGGCAGGCCAAATACCTCAGCCGCCGTCGCCCGGTGGATATCTTTCCCCTCAGCAAAAGCGGTCAGCAGGCCGTTATCACGAGATAAATGGGCCATAATGCGCAATTCAATCTGCGAGTAGTCGGCAGAGACGATGAGATAATCTTGCGGCGCGATAAACGCCTGACGAATGCGTCGCCCTTCCTCGTTACGCACCGGTATATTTTGCAGGTTAGGGTCCGTTGAAGAGAGACGCCCGGTGGCGGTGACGGCCTGGTGATAAGAAGTATGGACCCGGCCGGTTTTGGGGTTAATCATCAGCGGCAGCTTATCGGTATACGTCGACTTCAGCTTGGCCAGCCCGCGGTACTCAAGAATCACCTTCGGCAGCGGATAGTCCAGCGCCAGCTCTTCCAGCACCTCTTCCGAAGTCGATGGCGCGCCGCCTGGGGTTTTCTTCAGCGGTTTAATACCCTGCTTTTCAAACAGAATTGTTTGCAGCTGTTTCGGCGAGGAGAGATTGAACTCTTCCCCGGCGATCTCATAGGCCTTCTGCTCCAGCTCAATCAGGCGCTTAGCGAGCTCCTGAGAATGGGCGTGCAGCACCGCCGGATCAATTTTTACCCCATTGCGCTCAACGCGGGATAACACCGGTACCAGCGGCATTTCGATATTTTTAAATACGTGCAGCGGCCCTTCGTGCTGCTGCAGCTTCGGCCACATCTTCAGATGCAGCTGCAGAGTGACGTCGGCATCTTCAGCCGCATAGCGTCCCGCTTCTTCCAACGCAATCTGGTTAAACGTAAGCTGGTTCTTTCCTTTGCCGGCAATCTCTTCGAAGGTGATGGTTTTATGTTTTAGCCAGCGATCGGAGAGGCTGTCCATATCATGACGCCCCGCCACGCTATCAAGGATGTAGGACTCCAGCATCGTATCAAAGGCAATGCCGCGAAGTTCAATGTCATAGTTAGCCAAAATCCCGCGGTCATACTTCAGGTTTTGCCCAACTTTGAGGAGGCTGTTATCTTCCAGCAGCGGCTTGAGCAACTCAAGCACGCGATCGCGCGGGATCTGATCCGGCGCATCGAGATAATCATGCGCGACCGGTACATAGGCCGCGACGCCGGGTTCGATAGCGAACGACAGGCCGACCATATTGGCAGAGATGTTATCCAGGCTGTCCGTTTCCGTATCGAAAGCAAACAGCGGCGCTTTCTTCAGCTTCTCAATCCACGCCGTCAGCGTCTCTTCATCGAGAATCGTGACGTAGTTTTCGGCAGACAGCGTTGATGCAGCTTCAACAGGCTCTTCTTCAGCCACCGCAGCTTGCGTTGGTTTTGCCGCCGGTTTACTCCCTTTTGCCTGCATCCATTTGCCGGACTCCACGTCGGTTATCCAGCGCTTGAATTCATATTTTTTAAACAGCGTCAGCAGATCGTCCGCCGCCGGCTCCAGCACCAGCAGTTCTTCACAGCTCAGATCCAGCTCCACATCTGTTTTAATGGTTGCCAGCTGGTAAGAGAGGTACGCCACCTCTTTATTCTGTTCCAGCTTCGCCGCCATCGTTTTGGCGCCACGGAAGCTCAGGCCAGCGATTTTTTCCGCTTCGGCATACAGCGTATCAAGGCCGCCTAATCCCTGTAGCAGGGCCTGGGCGGTTTTCTCTCCGACGCCCGGAACGCCTGGAATATTATCCGAGGAGTCGCCCATCAAGGCGAGGAAGTCGATGATCAGCTCAGGCGGAACGCCGTACTTCGTCACCACTTCATCCGGGCCGAGGATCGTATTCGTCATGGTATTAATCAGGGTGATACCCGGAGTGACCAGCTGAGCCATGTCCTTATCGCCGGTACTGATCAATACCGGACGACCCGCTTTTTCAGCCTCACGCGCCAGGGTGCCAATCACATCGTCAGCCTCCACGCCCGGTACCGCCATCAGCGGCAGGCCCATGGCTTTCACCATCGTGTGCAGCGGCTCAATCTGCGCGCGCAGATCGTCGGGCATCGGCGGACGGTGGGATTTGTAGTGCTCAAACAGTTCGTCACGGAAAGTTTTTCCTTTGGCATCAAACACCACCACGGCGTGGGTGGGCTGGTACTGCAGGATCAGGCTTCGCAGCATATTCAGCACGCCATACATTGCGCCGGTCGGCTCGCCTGCGCTGTTGGTCAGCGGCGGGAATGCGTGATATGCCCGGTAAAGGTAAGAGGAGCCGTCAACGAGGATGAGAGGGTTTTCAGGGATCTGAACCATAATTTCCGTGCCTGTTTATCAGATTATGGATAAAGGATGCCACAGACAGGCATGAAAACCTGAATTTTTCCCACATTTCGCCGAAAAGATTCATCGATCCGGTCGATCGTGCGGTGAGGCTATCTGTGGATAAGTTTGTGCATAGTTTTAGACTGGTAGCCAGAGCGTCGGTAAAACAGCACGTATCATTATAATTAGTGTTTATTTATCATAATGTTATATATGTATTATTGATTTAAAGCCGTAGCGATGACTCAATGCTCCATGTGGATATAAGATCCGCGTATTTTTCTATTCTCGTTAGACCCATCATTTGCTGCGTTTTCTGATAAAATCAGGCTCTTGCGCTGTTTAATCGCGCTCTTTCTCAGCCTAACTTTCTGAATAAAATAACTATGTCGAGATTACTCGTTGCGATAACGCTTCCTCTGAGTATCGCTCTTACCATCTTAGTCACCATTATTTGTTCCGTACCGATAATCATCGCCGGACTGATTAAACTGCTGCTGCCGATCCCTGCGGTATGGCGGGCTATATCTCATTTTTGCAATTTCATGATGTACTGCTGGTGCGAAGGGCTGGCGCTGCTGCTGTACCTCAATCCGAGGCTGAAGTGGGACGTGCAGGGTCTTGAAGGGCTGAATAAAAAAAACTGGTATCTGCTCATTAGCAACCATCATAGCTGGGCAGATATCGTGGTGCTCTGCGTTCTGTTCCGCAAGCATATACCGATGAACAAATATTTCCTCAAGCAGCAGTTAGCCTGGGTGCCCTTTATCGGTCTTGCCTGCTGGGCGTTGGATATGCCCTTTATGCGTCGCTACTCGCGAGGCTATTTAATTCGCCACCCGGAGCGCCGCGGCAAAGATGTTGAAACGACCCGTCGCTCCTGCGAGAAATTCCGCGCTTACCCAACGACCATCGTTAACTTCGTAGAAGGGTCGCGTTTCACCGAGGAAAAGCAGCACCAGACCCGTTCGCCTTACGCCAATTTATTGCCCCCAAAGGCGGCGGGCATTGCGATGGCGCTAAACGTACTGGGTAGTCAGTTCGATAAGCTGCTGGACGTGACGTTATGCTATCCACAGAATAACCGGCGCCCCTTTTACGATATGCTCTGCGGCCGCCTCACGCGTATCGTGGTCCTCGTTAATCTGATGCCCGTTGCTGAAGAGCTGCACGGTGATTACGTGAATGATAAAAACTTTAAACGTCGTTTTCAGCGGTGGCTGAACGAGTTATGGCAAGAAAAAGACGGTCGGCTGACGGAAATGCTGCGACGGCAGGAAAAGTAATCTTATTGAGCCCGAAAGCAACAACGCCGGTCAGTGACCGGCGTTATTTTTTTATTTCTTCTCAACCAGCTGCTTAACGGTATCAGCATACTGGGCGACAAATGCGTCCATATTGCTGGTATCCATCCCCTGCGGGTTCAGCTGATATTTACCATTAACATACATCGCCGGCACGCCCTGCAGCTGCAGGTCAGCAGCCGCTTTTTCCTGCTGAGCAACCAGCGATTTCACCACAAAGCTGTTCCAGGCCGCATCGTAATCTTCACCCTTCACGCCGGCGTCAACGAAGACTTTACGAATATCGGCAACGGTCTGCACGGTTTGCGTTTTCTGTACCGCTTCAAACATCGGCACGGTGATCCGATCTTCAACGCCCAGCGCCATGGCCACCGCCCACGCCTGAGTTAAATCTTTGCCCAGCGGGCCAAGGAACTCAACGTGATATTTGGTCATTTTGACGCCTTCCGGCAGCTTTTTCTTCACGTTGTCAGAAACGTGCAGCACTTCTTCAAACTGATAGCAGTGCGGGCAGTAGAACGAGAAGAATTCGAGCACCTGAGGCTCGCCTGCAACCGGCTTCTCGAGGGTAATGTACTGCTTGCCGTCGGTTATCTGGGCAGCGGATGCACTAAAAGCCAGAATCATACCAGCCAGCGCCAGCCAAATTTTTTTCATTTTTAACTCTCTCCTGGAAATATCAGATTAATACATTGGCGTTAACTGAAGAGGGGGTTCCTGTAGAACCTTCACCTGCTCAAGAAAAGTTTTGCTCTGCCCGCGCCAGTAGTCTTCCTCGGTCAGCCATGGGAAGTTGATAGGGAAGGCAGGATCGTCCCAGCGTCTGAGCAACCACGCAAGGTAGTAAACTAAGCGCATGGCGCGTAAAGGTTCGATTAGGGCAATTTCGTCGGTGTTAAACGGGCTGAATTCTTCATAAGCTTCAACGATCGTCTCCAGCTGCATGCGCTGCTCGGCTTTATCGCCGTTCAGCAGCATCCAGAGATCCTGGATGGCGGGACCATTACGGGCATCATCCAGATCGACAAAAAGCGGGCCATCGCGCCAGAGAATATTTCCGGCGTGGCAGTCACCATGCAGGCGCAGGATCCTGGCACCACCGTCCCACTTCGCCGTGACCGCATCGATCAGCTTATCAGCGGCAGCAAGAAAACGTCCCTTCAGGCCGGCTGGTATCAGCGTTGATTGCTCAAAGACCGCGCGCGGCTCGAGTAAATATTCCTTAATGCCGATCTCTGGTCGGGCAACAAAGAGCTGCTTGCGCCCGGTTTGATGCAGGCGGCCAAGAAAACGCCCTACCCATTCCATCTGATCGAGGTTATCCGCTTCAAACTGACGCCCGCCCAGGCTTGGGAAAACGGCAAAGAAGAAGCCCTGGTGCTGATGAAGCGAGCGACCGTTGAAGAGCAGCGGCGCGGCGACGGGCACCTCATCCTGCTCTAGCTGGAGGGTAAACTGGTGTTCTTCGAGGATCTGTTCGGCAGACCAACGCTCAGGACGATAGAACTTCACCACATAGCGGCGGCGATCTTCGTCCTGAAACTGGTAAACGCGGTTTTCATAGCTATTCAGCGGGGTGAGACCTGAGTCTACCCGCATCCCCAGATCAAACAGGCCATCAATGATGGTATCCGGGTGAAGCGTCTGAAAATTGAAAGCCTTATCGTGCATCCTGACATCCGATAATCGTACGAATAGTTCAGGATATCATCTCATAACTCATTCTGCGGTCGCACTTACAACCTTTTACTCTTTAATCACGCCGCGAGCGCGCAGCAGGGCCGTTTTGAAATCTTCTTCGTAGTCTTTCTTAATCCCCGGAATAACGGCTTCTTTTGTAGAGTCACGCATCTTCAGGTGGTAAATAAGAATATCGTCAGAAAGATCGGCAAGTTCCCCCTTGTAACCGGCCTCTTTCGCCAGTTTCTGCAGGAATTGAATCAGATTCAGTTCCGGCTCTTTTTGCCAGGCTGGCTGGAGGAGTTCAATAACTTCATTCAGACGTTTACATTTCATGGTCATGCTCCTTACTCTTGATAGGCACAAGTTAACAGGGTCAATCCCACAATGAAAGAGGCGATATTTATATGCAAGGCGAGGCAATAACCGGCGTCGTGCTGGCCGGCGGAAAAGCCACGCGAATGGGCGGAGTGGATAAAGGACTGCAGCCGCTCAACGGGCAACCGCTATGGCGCTATGTTACAGGTGCGCTGGAACCGCAGGTGACGAGTCTGGCGATCAGCGCTAACCGTAATCTGGAAATCTGGCGAGCGACGGGTTACCCAATCTATACCGATAGCCTTAACGATTTTCCCGGGCCGCTGGCCGGTATGCTGTCGGTGATGCAGCAGATAGAGTGTCCCTGGTTTGCGTTTTGCCCCTGCGACACGCCGTTTATCCCCCCGTTTCTGGTTGAACGTTTGATGCAGCAGAAACAAGCATCCCCGGTGGTCTGGGCGCACGACGGGGAGCGGGATCATCCCGCTATAGCCCTGATGCATCGCCAGCTGATACCACAGCTTGAGGCCTATCTGGCGGCCGGCGAGCGACGGGTGATGGTCTTTATGCGTCAGGCAGGCGGGCATAGCGTCGATTTTAGTGACGTAAAGTCTGCGTTTATTAATATGAATACCCTTGCTGATTTGCAGAATATTCAGGAGCCTTCATGATCCCTGTATTGGCCATTTCGGCCTGGAGCGGAACCGGTAAAACAACCTTATTAAAGCAGCTGATCCCTGCATTATGCGCCGAGGGGTTGCGTCCTGGTTTGATAAAGCATACCCATCACGATATGGATGTCGATAAGCCCGGGAAAGACAGCTATGAGCTGCGTAAAGCAGGCGCCGCGCAAACCATTGTCGCCAGTACTCAGCGCTGGGCGCTGATGACTGAAACCCCGGATCAAGAAGAAGTGGACCTGCCGTGGCTGGTTAGCCGGATGGATGCCGCAAAGCTGGATATCGTGCTGGTAGAGGGTTTTAAGCATGAACCTGTGGCGAAGATCGTACTTTTTCGGCAAAACGGCGGGCATCATGTTGAGGATCTTATTCTGGATAAATACGTTATTGCCGTGGCCAGAGATGCTCCGGTTACGACATCTTTGCCCCAGCTGGATTTAAACAATATTTCGCAGATAGCGGCATTCATTGTGCGCTGGTTAGAAGAAGAACGAGGGTGATGGCAGCAAGGTTTAGTCGCGGATCGCGGCGCGTAGCGCTGCGGTACACCGTTTTTCCTGAACCGCAGACAACAAAAAAACCCCATGCCTGCGCATGAGGTTTCTTCGTCTGTCTGATGCCTGGCCGTTGTATGCCGGACCTCCTGCCCGCCACCCTCCGGGCTGCACGGCGTGCTGTGCGCTTACCGACAAACAACAGATAAAACAAAAGGCCCAGTCTTTCGACTGAGCCTTTCGTTTTATTTGATGCCTGGCAGTTCCCTACTCTCACATGGGGAGACCCCACACTACCATCGGCGCTAC
>NZ_JANQCE010000008.1:0-358103 GCF_042055345.1 Klebsiella sp. C349492 | reverse complement strand
ATGCCGAACTCAGAAGTGAAACGCCGTAGCGCCGATGGTAGTGTGGGGTCTCCCCATGTGAGAGTAGGGAACTGCCAGGCATCAAATAAAACGAAAGGCTCAGTCGAAAGACTGGGCCTTTTGTTTTGTCTGTTGTTTGTCGGTAAGCGCACTCCTGAAACTGCCAGGCATCAAACAGACGAAGAAACCTCATGCGCAGGCATGGGTTTTTTTTGTTGTCTGCGGTTCAGGAAAAGCAGCGGGACGCCGCCCGGCACGGGCGCTGCGCGCCGCGATCGTCTGATAAGAAAAAAACCTGCCAGCCCCTGATGTTATATTTAAAATAAAAATCAGCTAAGTTCTAAATATAAAATTACGGTCTTTAATTAATTATCTGAATATCTTTAACTCATCGTTGAATTACATTTAATTAATACTATCAATTATTTACAAAATATCATCCCACCGTTTAAGCAGTGAAATCGTAATAACTGGACTTTCCGAATAAAATGATTTACTGTCATTAACAGTTTGTTAACTTGATCGGATTCGGGTTAACTGAATTGTGATATAAAATATCAAGCGTACTGCCGGTATTAATGCCTGTTTCGGTAACGTCCGGGGCTAAATAACCTCTGTTACCGGATGGCAATATGAGAATATAAATGAAAATCCTGCTTAGCTGGCCCCCTTTGCGTCGGCTCACCCGCTACATACAAGAACGTCTCACCTTTTTGGTTCTGCTCTGCTGGCCGGCGATTATCTGGCTGGCGTGTCGGGTCTGCGTCTGGCTGGCTGATAGCGCGTATACGCTGATAGGGAAGCCGTTAAGCGAGTCGTTTACCGTCTATCTGCAGCCGCTGATGACCTTTGGCACGCTGGTCCGTATCTCCGTGAGCTGGGTCGTGCTGCTGTTCATTCTGTTTAGCATGGCGATGGGCTTTACCTGGCTGCTGCGTCGCGTGATAAACCGCAAAAACTGATCCCGTCCTTATTGCCGTTGGCCGCCGCCGAGGTGACGGCCAGAGCGATCTCACTCACGCCATCGCGCCGATCGTCTTACGAAAACGCAGCAGGGCGATGGTAAAGAACGCTGCGCCAATGGCCATCAGGGTTAAAAACTGCGGCCAGACGATGGCAAAGCCGGCACCGCGATACAGAATCGCCTGCGCGAGGCTGACGAAGTGGGTGGTCGGCATGGTTAACATAATATCCTGTACCGCCTGCGGCATACTTTCCCGCGGGGTTGAACCGCCTGAAAGCATCTGCAGCGGCAGCAGCACCAGGATCATCAGCAGCCCCAGCTGCGGCATCGAACGCGCCACCGTCCCCATAAAGATACCGATTGAGGTGGTTGCGAACAGGCTCAGGGCCACGCCCAGCATAAACAGCGGGATCGAGCCTTCAATCGGCACCTGCAGCACCCCCTGCACCATGAGCAGCAGCGAAAGCCCGGAAACGACCAGCACCACCAGCCCCATCGACCAGATTTTTGCCAGCATAATTTCAAACGGCGTCACCGGCATAACCAGCAGATGTTCGACCGTGCCGTGCTCCCGCTCGCGGATCAGCGCCGAACCGGTCAGCACGATCGCCAGCATGGTGATGTTATTGATGATGGCCATGACCGCCCCAAAGCGCTCCTGCTCAAGATTGGGATTAAAGCGCATCCGCACCGCCAGCTCTACCGGCAGGGTAGCGTTATCCCGGTAGCGGGCAACGAAGCTGTTCACCTCCCCGCTAATAATATTCTGGATATAGCCGTTGCCGGTAAACGCCTGGCTCATACGCGTGGCGTCGACGTTAACCTGAATTTCCGGCTGCCGCCCGGCGAGCACATCGCGCTGAAAGTTGGGGGGAATATTAATGGCGAAGGTATAGTTCCCGGCATCCAGCCCGGCATCCATCTCATCTTCGTTAATCAGCTCCGGCGGTAAAAACCACGGCCGATAAAAGCCGTTGATAATACGCGAAGAGAGCTGCGATTTATCCATATCGGCAATCGCGATAGGCGCCAAATGCAGCGACCCCGGCATCACGGTCGCTGAGGAATAAACCGATACGGTAAAGGCGAACAGGATTAAGGTCAGCATCGCCTTATCGCCGAGCAGGCTGCGCAGCTCTTTGACGCCGAGATTATAAATATTGCGTAATCCGCGCATCATCCCTCCTGTTTTTTCAGCAGCCACACGCTGAGGCCGAGCACCAGCGGGACGGCAATCAGCAGCGGTATAAAGGACGCCCACAGGTCCGTCAGGCTCAGGGCTTTTGAGAATGTGCCGCGGGCGATGGTGAGAAAATGGCTGGTCGGGTAGATCTGACCAATCCAGCGGCCGGGCCCCTCCAGCGAAGCGACCGGGTCAATCATGCCGGAAAACTGCGTGGCCGGTATCAGCGTAATAATGGCGGTGCCGAAGATGGCCGCAATCTGGCTTTTCATAAAGGTGGAGATCAGCAGCCCCAGCCCGGTGGCGATGGTGACATAGAGCAGCGCCGCCGCGGTCAGGGTCAAAAAGCTGCCCTTATGCGCTACGCCAAACACCGCTACCGACAGCGCGCACAGCAGGAAGAAGTTAAACATTCCCAGCACGATATACGGCAGCTGCTTGCCCAGCAGAAACTCGCTGCGGGTAGTCGGCGTGACGTACAGGTTGATGATTGAGCCAAGCTCTTTTTCACGTACCACGCTCAGCGCGCTGAGCATCGCCGGGATCATCATCAGCAGCAGCGGGATCACCGCCGGAACGATGGCCGGCAGGCTTTTCACGTCCGGGTTATAGCGATAGCGCGTCTCGATGGATATCAGCGACGTATCGTGGACGGGAGACGCCTGCCGTCCGGCCATCTCCTGTAGCCAGGCCAGATGCATGGCCTGTACGTAGCCGCGCACCGTCTCGGCCCGATTAGGCATAGCGCCGTCCACCCAGACGCCAATTTTCACCGGCGTGCCGCGGGCAATATCGCGGCCAAAATCAGGCGGAATTTCAATGGCCACGGCCAGCTCGCCGCTGCGCATCCGCCTGTCCAGTTCGTCATAGCTCTGCAGCGGCGGCTGCTCGATAAAGTAGCGCGAGCCGGCAATATTCTGCGACCAGCCCTGGCTGCTGATGGTCTGGTCGCGATCGAGTACCGCGAAGCGCAGATCTTCCACGTCCATGCTGATGCCATATCCCATGATGAACATCAGAATAACGGTACCCAGCAGGGCCAGGGTCGATCGTACCGGATCGCGCCGCAGCTCCAGCGCTTCGCGCCGGCTGTAGCTAAAGAGCCGGCGCAGGCTGAACGCCTGCTGCTGCGCCGCCGCCGTCCCGGGCGAAGCGCTAACCGGCGGAGCGGGCGCTATTTCAGCGGCGGACTGCCGGGCATCCTGCAGCCAGCCGATAAACGCCTCTTCAAGCGTTGCCGCGCCGCGCTGGGCCACCAGCGCCTGCGGGGTATCGCTGGCCAGCACCTTCCCGGCGTGCATCAGCGAAATACGATCGCAGCGCTCGGCTTCGTTCATAAAGTGGGTCGAGATAAAAATGGTCACCCGATCCTGACGGGCGAGATCGACCATCAGCTGCCAGAACATATCTCTGGCGACCGGATCGACGCCGGAAGTCGGCTCATCGAGGATCAGCATTTCCGGGCGATGGATCACCGCCACGGCGAGAGAGAGCCGCTGGCGAATGCCTAACGGCAGAGAGGCGGGCAGGGTATCTTCGACCTCCGTTAACATAAATCGTTGGCTCATTTCCGCGACCCGACCGGGGATCTCGGCATCCGGGATGTGGAATAAGCGGGCGTGCAGCTCAAGGTTCTGCCTGACGGTCAGCTCGCTGTAGAGGGAGAAAGCCTGCGACATATAGCCGACGCGGCGGCGGGTTTCGATATCCTTTGGATCGACCGGCTGACCGAATAGCCAGGCCTCGCCTTCGCTGGCGGGCAGCAGGCCGGTAAGCATTTTCATGGTGGTTGATTTACCGCAGCCGTTTGAGCCGAGGAAACCAAAAATCTCGCCGCGGGCGATGCGGAAGTTCACGCTATCCACTGCCACGAAGTTGCCAAAGCGCATGGTCAGGCCACGGGCTTCAATCGCAATTTCATTGTCCAGCGCGTTGCGCGGCGCGATGATCACCTCTTTGTGCGCCTCGCGCTGGGCTTCCGGCAGCAGGGCGATAAACGCCTGCTCCAGCGTCTGGCTGTGGGTTTGCGCTTTTAGCTCTTCGGCGCTGCCGGTAGCCAGCACCTCCCCGGCGTTCATCGCCACCAGCCAGTCGAAGCGCTCCGCTTCTTCCATATAGGCCGTCGCCACCAGCACGCTCATCTCCGGCTGGCGCTGGCGAATGCTGTCAATCAGCTCCCAGAACTGGGCGCGAGACAGCGGGTCAACGCCGGTGGTGGGTTCATCAAGGATCAGCAGCTGCGGATCGTGGATCAGGGCGCAGCACAGGCCGAGCTTCTGCTTCATCCCGCCGGATAGCTTCCCGGCAGGACGGTCGCGGAAAGGGGCCAGTCCGGTGCTGTGCAGGAGCTCATCGATGCGGTTCTCGCGCTCGGCCCTGTCGTGACCAAACAGCCGGGCAAAGAAATCGACGTTTTCATACACCGACAGGGTGTGATAGAGGTTTTTACCCAGCCCCTGCGGCATCCAGGCGATTTTGGGGCAGACATCCCGGCGATGGCGGGCGTCGCGCATATCGCCGCCGAGAACCATCACGTTGCCCTGCTCAATGACCCGCGCCCCGGAAATCAGCGACAGCAGGCTTGATTTGCCGACGCCGTCTGGGCCAATCAGGCCCACCATCCGGCGAGCGGGAATGCTCAGCGTAATATCCCGCAGCGCGACGGTGGCGCCAAAGCGCTGACCGACGCGTTCCAGCAGGGCGACCGGTGGGTAAGTATCCTGCTGAGAGCCTCTCATTGCGGCAACCTCACCGCGAGCGTATCGGGCCAGGCCTGCTGGCTATCCAGGCGGACATACGCCATGCCGGGCAGGCCGGTTTTGACATACTCAAGGTGCTGCTCCAGCAGCTCCGGCGGAATTCGCGCCTTCACGCGGAACATCAGCTTCAGGCGCTCATCGCTGGTTTCTACCGTTTTCGGCGTAAACTGTGCGACGCTGGCGACAAAGCTAATATGGGCGGGAACGACCAGGTTTGGCGCCGCGTCCAGCACGATGCGCGCTTCGCCGCCCAGCGCCAGCAGGCCCGCCTGCTCGGTTGGCAGGAAGAAGGTCATGTAGACATCGGAGAGGTCGACCATATTCAGCACCCGCCCGCCGGCGGCCAGGACTTCGCCCGGCTCGGCGACGCGATACTGAATTCGGCCGTCGCGCGGCGCTTTGAGCGCGCTATCGTCAATATCGGCGAGGATGCGTCGTTCCGTCGCCTGCGCGGCATCAACGCGGGTTTGCGCCTGAATAATGCTGGTCCGGGCGGCTTCAATTGCAGCCCTCGCCGCAGAAACCTGGGCTCTGGCGGATTCGAGCGCTGCCCGGGCGCTTTCCGCTGCCGCCTGGTCATCGTCGAGCTGCTGGGCTGAAACCGCGCCGCGCTGCGACAGCGCGCTGGAGCGCACGTGCCGTTTAGCGGTGGAGTTGAGCTCCGCCTGCCGCTGCTTTACCACCGCTTCGGTGGCGCGCATTTCGCTTTGCCGCTGATCCAGCAGCGCTTTGGCGGCGGCGACCGCGCTTTCAGCCTCTTTGATCTGGGCGGCGGCTTCGAGGCGCTGTTCGTTAAGCACCCGAATATCCATCCGCGCCAGCACCTCGCCCTTGCGAACGAACTGCCCCTCTTTGACCAGAATGGCGTCGATGCGTCCGGCGGTTTTGGTGGCGATATCCACCTCGGTGGCTTCTATCCTGCCGTTGCTGCTGGCAAATCCCTCCGCAAGTCCCGGCGGACGCAGCGCCCACCATATCAGGGCGGCGATGACCGCCAGCAGGCCGACAAGGCACCAGGCCCAGTGCTGTTTGATTTTGTCCATACGCTACTCGCTCTGTTCCATATTGCTGAGTGATGCGCGTTTCTTTCCTCCGCCATACGGAGCGTTATCTCTTTGCAAGATTGAGGAGTGGAGGGGCAAGGCCGACCGGCGCGCGGATCCAGCTGCGCTGCTAACCGGTGAGAAAGATGTGCTACGAATGTGGTCATCATCAGCAATCCAGGCCTTAAATGAAACACGCATAAATATAGCTACTGTCTATTGGATACTAGCATTTGTATTGAGTATGTCCATACGCTAAGTATGGGTTATTGATACCGCGTCGCGAACCGCCCGTCGACGGCCGCACGGAAAGGCGTAAAGTATGATTGATGCATTTTCAATCTGGTTGGTCATAGCTAACTGTTGTATGATTTGCGGCCCTGAAAAGAGACAAACGTCAGCGAGCGCTTTATTCAATGAGTGATGAAAGCAAAAAATATATCGCGATTATTTTTAAGGAATGGCTGCCGCTGCACGACGGCCTGACGCCGGAAGTGAAGGCGGTGCTTAATAATATTGCCACCGAGCAGGCTGAAGCGCTGGCGGCCCGTTTTTATGACTTTATTTTTCAGGACCCGGATATTGCCAGGCACCTCACCTACGATTTGGTTCAGGAACGTCTGAGCCGCTCGCTGGCCGGCTGGGTCAAAGATATTTTGACCTGCGAGAAGGACGGCCTGCAGGCGCTGGCGGAAAGGCAATATCATATTGGCAGCATTCACTCGCGTATCGGCATCCCTGCCGAGGCCGTGCTGCGCGGAGCCAGGCAGCTCAAGGCCGGGGTGATTGAATATATTCGCGACAGTACCATCGACCGCCAAACCGGCGTTGCCGCGATCTACTATGCGATTATGGCGTTTAATATGGCGATCGAGATGATGTGCCATGCCTACACCCTGTCGCACTATCGGGCGACCAAAAACGAAGAAGCCTATCGCCTGTACAGCCTGATGGATAACGTGCCGATGGAGTACGGCAAGCAGCAGGCTGCGCTCTCCGGCTGGGAAAATACCGTTATTTTTAATATCGTTAGCGAAAATAAAAACGATATTAACGCCACGTTATTATCTGAATCCGAATTTGGCCTGTGGTTCCGCCATAAATGCGTGCGCTATTTTAACAAGAACGCGCAGATGGAAGAGATTGGCGGATTAATCACCCAGGTCGATAGCTTAATTAGCGGCTGGAAATCATCCGACAGCCGCGCAGAATATAAAGATACGCAAAACCTGCTGCAGGGTATTCATATTCATTGCCAGCAGATCGGCAGCCAGCTGGGGGTGATTTTTAGCAGCCTGTCGCAAATGCAAAACGGCAAAGACGCGCTCACCAGCCTGCTCAACCGTCGCTACCTGCCGGTGGTCCTCAAGCACGAGGTCGCGCTCGCTATGGAGTATGAGCGGCCGATGACGGTCGCGATCGTCGACGTCGACCATTTTAAAGAGATTAACGATAGCTGGGGCCACCAGGTGGGCGACCGGGCGATTAAGCACGTTGCCGATCTGCTCAGCGACAATATCCGCTCCAGCGACTATATCTTCCGCTACGGCGGCGAAGAGTTTCTGCTGGTGCTGGTGGAAACCGGCGCCGTGGAGGCCCATGCGCTCCTTGAACGCCTGCGCAAAAATATCAGCCAGCTCGCCTTCAACGTTGGCGGCGAGACCGAAATCGCCATTACCGCCAGCATCGGCTACGCCGTCCACACCGGCCACCCTGATTACAACCTGCTGCTGCGCGACGCCGATAGCGCGCTCTATGCCGCCAAGCGCGACGGACGCAACTGCGTGAAGATGCACGAAGGTGGCAGCGGCGGCTAAGCCGTCTGCCGGCCAGGCTCCCGCAGGCGAAGCGCGATGGCGAGTCGCCTCGTTCAGAACAGGATCGGCAATCCCAGTCCCCGTTTTACCTCATGCAGCGTCCGCTGCGTGAGGCTGTTGGCCCGCTCGCTGCCCTGGCGTAGCAGCTCCAGCAGCATGCCTTTATCGGCAATAAATCGCGCCCGGCGCTCGCGTATCGGCGCCAGCAGCGTCTGCAAACACTCCTCCAGCGCGTTTTTACACTGCCGATCGCCCAGTCCGCCACGCTGATAATGCGCCTTCATTTCGCCGATGAGCGGCCTGTCGGGGTGGAAGGCATCGAGATAGGTGAAGACGACGTTACCTTCCACCTGGCCCGGGTCGGCAACGCGCAGGTGGCCTGGGTCGGTATACATGGCGCTGACCGCGCGATGGATCTCCTCTTCGCTGGCCGAAAGCGTCAGCGTATTGCCCAGCGATTTTGACATTTTTGCGCTGCCGTCGACGCCCGGCAGACGGCCGACCTCGCTGAGCAGCGCCTTACAGTGCTGCAGCACCGGCGTCGTCGTCAGGCTATTCATCTTATGTACGATTTCGTTGGTCTGTTCGATCATCGGCAGCTGATCGTCGCCGACCGGCACCAGCGCGGCCTTAAAGGCGGTGATATCGGCGGCCTGGCTGATGGGGTAGGCCAGAAAGCCCACCGGCAGCGAGCGGGCGAATCCTTTCTGCGCAATCTCATGCTTGACGGTGGGATTGCGCTCGACGCGGGCAACGGTGACGATATTCATGTACAGGGCGCTCAGTTCAGCCAGCGCGGGGAGGGCTGACTGCAGGCAGACGGTGGTTTTCTGCGGATCGATGCCGACGGCCAGATAGTCGGCCATCACTTCAAAGATATTGCTGCTTATCTTTTGCGGGTTGCTGCCGTTGTCCGTTAATCCCTGCAGGTCGGCGACCAGAATGAACTGCTGGTGGTCATGCTGCAGCTGGACGCGCTGGCGCAGCGAACCCACGTAATGGCCGAGGTGCAGCTGGCCGGTTGGGCGATCGCCGGTAAGAATGGTTTGGCCTGCGTTCATCAGAAACTCCTTACGATGCGGTTAAGCCGAAAGGCGTCGCTGAGAAATGACAAAGCCGCCTTCCGGCGGCTTTGAAAATGGAAACGTCAATCGTGCCGCCTGTTATGCAGGCAGCCACCAGCGGAGTGAGCGGGTAACGACAACGTTTCTGTTCATCGGTCTATCCTGCCACGAAACGGGCATGGGGTAAACCCACGCTCCGTTTACCCTGGCGGCGTACTTACATCGTCGAGAAGACGTTCATGATGATGCCGCCGGAGATAATCAGCACCATAGCGAAGATGGCCGGCAGATCCGGTTTCTGCTTGTAGAGGATCATTGAGCAAATGGTGACGCCGACGATACCAAAGCCGCACCACAGCGAGTAGGCCACGCCCACCGGGATGGTGCTCATCGCGCGGGTGAGGGCGAAATAGCACAGCCCGTAGGCGCAGACTACCAGCACCGACGGCGCCAGCTTGCTAAAGCCGTTGGTCTTTTTGATCATCGAAGTGCCGGTGATTTCGGAGCCGATTGACAGCGCCAGCCATAAAAATCCGAGATTAAACATATGCTATTCCTTTCAGTCAGTTGGCGATCTTTTTGTCGAGAGGCGTAACCGGCTCGGCGGGCGCCGCGGCGCTCTCCTCGCTGCCCATTTTCGAGAACAGGTTCATGATGACGATGCCGCTGGCGATAATCGCCATGCCGATAATGGCCGCGGTATCCGGATGCTGGCCGTAAAACGCCATGCCCAGCGTGGAAACGACCAGGATGCCGGTGCCGGACCAGGTGGCATACGCCAGGCCGACGGGGATATCTTTCACCGCGCGGGAGAGCGAGTAGTAGCAGGTGCAGTAGAGAACAATCAGCAGCGCGAGCAGCATCATTTTGGTCGAGCCTTCGCTGCTGCCGAACATTTTAAGCGTCGAAGTGGCTGAGGTTTCGGAGAGGATAACCAGCAGCATCCATAGCCAACATTTTGTTTTGGAAGACATAATAAACTCCGGGTCTATTTATTAAGGTAAGGTTCTTTTTTTCTGTTTTTTAAAAAATCGATGGCGGCATCGGTCAGCTCGGCATCGGGGGCGGCGGCCAGCGCCGGATTATTCACCACGTCTGTGACAGTGAGATAACGCCGCGCCGCGCTTGCCGGCGTCGCCGCTGCGCCAGCGCCCGATGTCAGCCGCTCCAGCAGCTCGTTCATATCGCACAGCGTAACGCCGCACTCCGTCAGCCGGGCCAGCGTCGAGCGCATCTGCCCGGCGTAGGCCGAGCGGGTCGCCGCGCCGTACAGCTGATTGAGCTCGCTGCCGGGATCGCAGTGGTAGCGCAGCGCCAGTACCGGCAGACCGCCAAGCAGCGCCTCGTGCAGGCGTCGGGCGAACGGGCTTCGCAGGTTGCCGTTCGTCAGGTCTGCCGCCAGCGGATAGTCGAGAAACGGCACTATCACCGCTCGCCAGGCCATTGCAGGCAACGCTTCCTGCCAGGCTGACGCCGGGACGATTGTGCCGGTTTCCTGCCAGCATGCGGCGTCCGGGGTGCCTTCGTCCAGTACGATATGCAGCGGATGCCCGCAGCCCGCCAGACGGCGGCGGATCGCCTGCCGGTAGCCGTCGGCGGCGGCGACCATTACCAGAACCGGCGGCTGTAGCCGCTGGATAATCCGCGTCACCAGGCGTTCGATCTCTTCGTCGGTCATGGCCGGTCTCCGTTAAGCGGGCTGGGTGATGACGACCTGCGCGCCGTTTTTCAGCCCGGCGGCGTTGGCCTCTTCGGTATCGATATGGAACTCAAGCACAAAATCATCGCGCACCCGAATCACCACTTCATCAAACGTCAGCCGGCGCTCGCCGTTGCTGCGGACGCTGACCTTCTGCCCGTTGCTGACGTTCAGCCGGCGGGCGTCCTGAGGCGACATATGAATATGTCGCCAGGCGCAGATCACCTGCGAACGAAGCTCAACGTGGCCCGCCGGGCCGATCAGCAGCGCGCTGCCGGCGTTCTCCAGCTGGCCGGACTCGCGCACCGGCGCCCTGATACCGAGAGTGAAGCAGTCGGCGCGGGAAATTTCCAGCTGGCTGCACGGGCGCGTGGGGCCGAGGACGCGAACGTGGGTCAGCGAACCCTTCGGCCCGACCACGGTGACGCACTCTTCGGCGGCGAACTGCCCCGGCTGACGCAGCGGCTTCAGCGGGGTTAGCGCGTAGCCCTTGCCGAACAGCGCCTCGACATCCTGCTGCGCCAGGTGAACGTGGCGGTTAGAGATGCCCACCGGGATCTCCGGGGCGATGCGGGTCAGGCGGGCGGCAATTTTTTCATGTAACAGAGCGTCGATCATGCCTTCTTCCCTTTCCTCTGCGCGGCGTTTTTATCTTCCGTCTGGCCCGGTGCGGGCTGCGCCGGGTACTGAGCGGTCGGCTCCGCCGCGTCTTTTTCTTCTTCCACAGGGAGCGGCGCGTCGATCTTAGCCGCAGGGCGCGACGGGCGGCCTTTTAATTTACCCAGCGCATCGACCACGCTGCGTTCCGGGCGGGCGATGACCAGCGAGCCGACGACCTGGCCCGCGGCGACGACTTCGACGCCGCGCTCAATCGCGGTGTGGATGGCGCTGATTTCGCCTTCAAAGCAGACGCTGACCAGCCCCGAGCCGATTTTACGGTAGCCTATGCAGCTCACGCCTGCGGCTTTACAGGCGGCGTCGACGGCCTGAATGGCGGCGACCAGCCCTCGCGTTTCAATTACGCCTAAACTTTTCATTGTCAGCTCCTGTTAATGGCGGACTAAACGAATATCAAAATCAAACTGCGCGAAGAACGTTTCCAGCCGGTCTAATTCTTCGGGCGAATAAGACGGGTCCTGGGTAATCGGGTACGGCATATCCAGGCGTTCATATTTTTTACGTCCCAGCTGGTGGTACGGCAGCATATCGATGCGGCGGATATGTCCGCGTTTGGCTAGCTTCTGTACATAATCAATTGCGCCGGTAATTGCCTCCCAGGAGTCGTTATATCCGCGCACCAGCGGCATTCTGACAATCACGTTGGCGCCGGAATCCACCAGCCACTCCAGATTGCGGCGGATACCTTCGTTGCCAATGCCGAATAACGCTTTATGGTGCGCGCTATTGATTTGTTTAATATCGAATAAGAAGGTGTCGGTGACCGGCGCGAGCTTCTGGTAATTAGCCAGCGGGGTGGTGCCCTGAGTTTCGATAGCGGTATTGAGCATCATCTTTTTGCATTCGCTAAATAAGGCGACGGCAAAATCGGTTTGCAGGCTCATTTCGCCGCCGCCGATGGTCACGCCGCCGCCGGAGGCGATATAAAAATCGTAATCCTGCATGATTATCTCCATCAGCTCGCTGACGGTGACATCCTTGCCCATAATATCCAGCGCGTTCCGGGTGCAAATCTCTTCGCATTTACGGCAGCCGATGCAGTCTTTATTGCGGTCGACGAAGTGCTTCATTTCGCCGTTTTCCTCCGCCCGGTAATGAATACCCGCCGGGCAGACGCTGACGCAGTCGCCGCAGTTAACGCACTTATCCTGCGAGAACATCACCTGAAACTGGCTGGTAAGCCCTTCCGGGTTAGCGCACCACGGGCAGCGGATATTGCAGCCTTTGAAAAAAACCAGCGTGCGAATACCATCCCCGTCGTAGATCGAGTACTTCTGAATATTGAAAATGCGCCCGGTTAATTCTTGTGTTGCGATCACGCTTGCCTCCTCCCCGTCGTCTTTCGGGCTGTAGATGCGTTGGCTGCGCCTGTTCACCCCAGTCACATAGCTATCTATGCTCCTGGGATGTACGGGCTTACCGCCTTTCTACAACTCGAAATCCATCTACAACTCGAAATCCATAGGGGAAAATGTCTTTAAATTAGAACTTCTCAATGACCGTGCGGCTAATAATTTCATCCTGAACTTCCTTGCACAGTTCGACGAAGTAGGCGCTGTAGCCCGCTACCCGGACGATCAGGTCGCGGTATTTTTCCGGCTCCTGCTGGGCTTTTTTCAGCACTTCGTTATCGACGTAGCTGAACTGCATCTGGCCGTTGCCGAGAATCGATGCGGTACGCAGCAGCGTGATCAGGCCGTGGCGTCCTTCGGGAGTATCCAGCAAGCCTTTGAGGAACTTGAAGTTATGCACCATGCCGATGTTCATGGTCTCCACGTTCATCTTGCTGACCGACTTGATTATCGCCGTCGGGCCTTGCTTATCGGCGCCCTGCGTCGGGCTGATACCGTCCGAGAGCGGCATCCACGCCAGGCGACCGTTCGGCGTCGCGTTGGTCAGCTCGCCGATCGGCGTGTTGTTGGAGATCGACAGGGTGCCGTGGCTGAGGGTGGAGTAGAGCATCTGGTACTTACGGCACTCGCGCTCCGTCCACTCGGTAATATCCAGCGCGTACTGGTCAACGTAGTTATCGTCGTTGCCGTATTTCGGCGCATTCAGGCAGTCGCGGCGCAGCCCTTCGAAGCCTTCAAAGTTCGCCAGCATCGCGTCGCGGATCTGCTCGAGGGTATATTTTTTATCTTCATACACCAGCTTACGGATCGCGGCGAGGGAGTCGACGTAGGTCGCCAGGCCCGAGAAGATCAGCCCCGGCCCGTGGTTGACCATCGCGCCGCCGGCCGCCACGTCTTTACCGCTCTCCATGCAGCCTTCCACCAGCAGCGACATCAGCGGTTTCGGCGCCACGTCGCGGTGCACGCGCTGGCTGATCACCGTCCCGATTGCCGACAGGCGCACGATATGGGCAATCTGCTTTTTCACCGCCGCGTCGAACGCTTCGAAGGTGTGCAGGTCGCGCAGATCGCCGGTATCCAGCCCCTGATAGCTATCGAACAGCACCATCCGGCCGCGGTTCAGCACGAACTCGATGGCGATGGGCCACTGGGTGTAGCCGGTGGAGGTCCACTGGTAGATGCGGCCGGATTTCTGCGGCTCCACGCAGCCCATCAGGCAGTAGTCGCGGGCGTCTTCGAAATCGAAGCCTTTACGCAGCATCATCTTGATATGGGAGTCATCGAAGTGGCAGGCCGGGAAGCCCATGCCCGCTTTCACCACGTCGACGATTTTTTCCATGTACTTCTGCGGCGACTGGTTGTGAATGCGGCAGGCCAGCGACGGCTGGTAAACCTTCACAAAGCGCACGGCGTCCATAATCAGATAAGTGAGATCGTTGCAGGCATCGCCGCCGGAGCGCTTCTGGCCGCCGACGGTCAGGTTGATAAACGGCTGATAGCCGGCGAAGTATTTCGCCCCCAGCTCGCTGGACATCCACATCAGCTCGGCGCACTTGATGATAAAGGCCTGCATCATCTCCAGCGCGGACTCGTGGGTCAGGCGGCCTTCGCGAATATCGGCCTCAAACATCGGGTAGCAGTACTGGTCAACGCGGCCGAGGGAGAGGCCTGTCTGGTTCTCTTCGACTTCGAACAGCGACTCCACGGTCCAGATGCTCTGCAGCGCTTCCTGTAGGGTTTTCGGCGGGTTGGCCGGCACGTTCTGGTTAACCTCGGCGATGGTCAGCAGCTCGGCGCGACGCTGGGCGTTCTGCTCCGTGGCCGCCAGTTCGCGGGCATGCGCGGCGATGCGGTGGGAGTAGTTAATGACGCCTTCGCAGGTTTCGATCGCCGCTTTGTAGTAATAAATACGGTCGATATCTTCCGGGTTTTCCATGCTCAGCCGATCGAGGCGGGCCTGCGCATCGGCCTTAATGCCGTTCATCCCTTTGGTGAACAGCAGGACGTCGTAGCCCGGGCAGGTATCGCCGCCGCCGTTGATCTGGTGATAGGAGAGGTCGCTGACGAAGGTCTCGCCGCTGAACGCCCAGACGCCGGCTTCGCGATACTGCGCTTCGCAAATCTCATCCAGCGAACGGCCTTCCCAGAACGGCACGATCTCTTCGCGAATGGTTTTTTTATCTTCTTCGCTGATCTCAAACGGATCCTGCGGGCGGGTGCTCATGGTGTCGAGCTCGTCGCGCACCCAGCGCCAGGCGATATCCGGCGAGAAGGCGCCCGCGCGCGGTTTGCCGCACGGATGGCCGACGATCAGTTCGTCATCCTGAATCAGGATCGGCGCGGTTTCGCAGGCGTGACGGAACGCTTTGGCGCGCAGCAGAATGGTTGGCATGCCCGGGTTGGCTTTGACCACCTCGGTAAAGGCCAGCGCGCGGTAGATAGAGACGCTCGGGCGCACGGTCAGATAGTGGTTACGCAGGCGCTGCATGCGCGGGGTTAGTCCTTCCATCACCGGCGTATCGCCGCAGGCGGCAAACGGCGCGGTAGAGACCTGTTGCGCGCCGCGGAACAGGCGCACCGGTAGATTCCGCGCGCTGAGGTTGCTCTGCGCGCTGAGGAACATGTCGGAGAGCGCATTGATGCTGGCGTTTTCGAGGCTCGCGCCGTGCAGCAGCGCGTCAAACATCGGGTAGCCGTCGATGGCGCAGGCGGCGCGGACTTCACTCAGCTCCGCCAGCTTGAACCACAGGCATTCGACGATTTCATAGGCCTGCTGCGGCGTCAGGGCGCCGCTGTCGATATCGCGCTGATACCAAGGCAGCAGGGCCTTATCGGCGCCTTCCGGGTTCACCGCATAGCTGCCGTTATCGAGCTGCAGCGCGAGCTGGAACAGATAAAAGGCCTGGCAGGCTTCTTTAAAACTACGCGCCGGGTGGGCCGGAACGTGGTGCAGGATGGCGGCGCTGTCGCGCAGCTCGCTCTGGCGATAAGCGTTGCTTTCGCCGGCGGCTAAGGTTTCCGCGCTGTTAGCCAGGTTTTGTGCCAGGGTCAGCAGCCCGTCGCAGGCGTAAATCGCCGCGCGGCAGCCGTTGACTTCATCCATGCCGCTGCGGCTGACGGCGCTGCCCAGGCTGCGGGTTTTCTCTTCGAGCTGGTGCCTGATCGCCAGCACGCCTTTCTCGATGACCAGCTTATAGTCCGGAGAGTCGAGGTCGCCGTTCAGATTGAGAAACTGGAACGCCGACGGGCGATGGGCCGCGCTTTCATCGTGAAAAATTGCCCCGCGCGGTTTGCGGGTCTGGTTGCCGACGATCAGCTCGTCGGCGCTGATGCATACCGGCAGCTGGCGCATCAGTTCATAGAAGCGGCGCGCCGGTTTAACGGCGGCGGGGACGCCCGCGATATCGCCATCAAGGGCGTTCAGCGTCGTGGCATGTTCGGTGCACAGGGTGCTTTTTTGTGAGAGTAAACGTTCTGCCAACACGTTGACGCGCGGCGTTAAGCTGTAGTGTGCCATGGGTAAGGTTCTCCAGTTCTTGTTATCAGTGGCCCTGAACGGCGCCGCCGGTCCACGCCCGGCGATAGATTTCGGTTAAAGCGTGAGCGTCCGGCGTGCGCGGGTTGGTTGGGGTACAGCTATCGCGCAGCGCCTGACCGACCATTTCCGCCAGCCGCCGATCAAAATCAGCGGTATCGACGCCGGTATCGCGGATGCCGGCCGGCATGGTCATTTCGTCTTTTAATGCCTGAATGGCGATCAGCAGGCTGGCGACGCCCTGGCGGGGGCTGGCGGCCGGCAGATCCAGCAGATGAGCCAGACGAGCGTATTTGCGCGCGGCATCGGTATCACACTGCCCCTGATAATCCGCGTTCCACGCCACGACCTCCGCCATCAGCAGCGCGTTGGCGCGGCCGTGCGGGACGCGGAAGACGCCGCCAAGCGCGTGGGCGAGGCTGTGGGTGATGCCGAGCGAGGCGTTGGTAAAGGCCATTCCCGCCATGCAGGAGGCGTTGTGCATCTTTTCCCGCGCCAGCAGGTTGTCGCCGCTGCGCCAGCAGGTCGGCAGGTAGCGAAACACCTGCTGCACCACTTTTTCCGCCAGCGCATCGGAAAAGTCGCTGGCATCAAGAGAGACGTAGGCTTCCAGCGCGTGGCACAGAACGTCCATCCCGGTATCGGCGGTGATCGCCGGCGGCACCGAGGCCACCAGAGCCGGGTCGAGAATGGCGATATCCGGCAGCAGGGACGGGTCCACCAGCACCAGTTTTTCGGCGTGGGCTTTCACCACCGAAAAGGCGGTCACTTCAGAGCCGGTGCCGCTGGTGGTAGGGATCGCCACGAAGCAGGGGCGCTCGCGGCGGGCGTCCGGGCGGGTTTGCGCCAGGGCGAAAATAACCGCTTTGGCTGCATCAATCACCGAACCGCCGCCCAGGGCGATAACCAGATCCGGGTAGCTGTCGTCCATCAGCTTCATACCGCGCACGATAGTGGCGATATCCGGGTCGGCCACCACGTCGTCCCAGACCTGGAAGGTGATGCCGCGCTGGTGCAGGATCCGGGTCACGCGTTCGGCGAGACCAAATTTCACCATCGCCTTATCGGTGACCAGCAGGACGCTGCGGGCGGGAAGCTCGGTCAGGACCGCAAGCGCGTCCTGACCAAAGCGGATCCGAGGTTTCAGCAAAAATTCACTCATTGGACTATTCACTCCTTAAGCGTCCCGAAACACGTTCTCGACAATGGCAACCACCGACATGGCCTTGTAGCGGTCCCGGTTGAGCGCGAAATACTCTTCGGCCAGCACGATGTCGTGCATGCCTGCACCGACGCTATCGACGGCGACCCAGGTCTGGTCCTTCATTGGCCGCTGCTCATCGTCTAATTTGGTGATTAACAGCAGGTTGCTGCCGCGTAGCTCAGCGCATTTCTGCGTGGCGACCACATGTCCGACTACCTTTGCGAGAATCATCGTTTTTATCGCCTTATCTCAATGCATTACTTACCGAGGCGCTCCAGCACCTGGCGAATAATGCGCTCCACGTTTTGCTCGTTGATGTCGCCTTCCGCCTCGACGGCCGCGCGGACCGCAAAACGATCGTCCGCCGTCGCGCTGTGGGTCACAGCAGCAGCGGCAGGCGCGGTGAAGCGCTGGTCGTCAAAAATGCTGCGGTGCGGGTTATCGACCGGGGCGACGATGGTGGGCTGCGGTTCAGGGCGGCTGCCCGGAGCGCGCAGTTCATCAATGGAGCGCACGCCGTAGCCCACTCTGCGGATGTTGAGCAGGTTCATTGGCCCGACGTTATCGGAGCTGGAACCGCCGCCGACGGCGCCGCAGCCAAGGGTTAATGCCGGGGTGATATTGGTGGTCGCCCCGATGCCGCCCAGCGCCGCCGGGGTGTTGATCAGAATGCGGTTAACCGGTTTTTCGAGGCAGAACTGGCGAATGACGTCCTGGTTACGGGTGTGGATCACCAGGGTGTGGCCGAGGCCTTCATTGGTCAGCAGCTCCATCACCCGGTTGCAGGCCGCCTTCCAGTCCTCTTCCACGTACAGGCCGAGTACCGGACACAGCTTTTCGCGAGAATAGGGGTTTTTGTGCGAGACGGTGGTTTGCTCGGCGATCAGCACCCGGGTGCTGGCCGGGACGCTGAAGCCGGCCATCTGGCTCAGATACAGCGCGGTTTTGCCAACCACTTTCGGGTTGATGGTGCCGTTGGCGCGCAGCAGCAGGGCCGCCATTTTCGCCGCTTCGCCCTCGTTCATAAAGTACGCGCCCTGGGCTTCCAGCTCGCGATGTACTTCGTCGTAAATGCAGCGTTCGACGATGATCGACTGCTCGGAGGCGCAGATCACCCCGTTATCGAAGGTTTTGCTGGTGATGATATCTTTCACCGCGTGGTGGATATCGGCGCTGCGTTCGATAAACGCCGGGCCGTTACCCGGGCCGCCGCTGATGGTCGGGGTGCCGGAGGCATACGCCGCGCGCACCATCCCTTCGCCGCCGGTGGCGAGGATCAGCGAGACCTCTTTGCTGTGCATCAGTTCGGAGGTGGCTTCAAGGGTCAGTTGGGTGATAGCGCTGACGCTGCCTGCCGGGGCGCCTGCGGCTTCGGCGGCGCGCTTAACGATCTCTATCGCTTTCCAGCTGCACTCGCGTGCGCCGGGATGCGGCGAAAAGATAATCGCGTTGCCGGCCTTCAGGGCAATCAGCGTTTTATAGATAACGGTCGAGGTCGGGTTGGTTGACGGCACCAGCGCGCAAATCACCCCCAGCGGCACGCCCACGTCCATCACTTTTTTTAGCGGATCGTCATGAATGATGCCGACGGTCTTCATATCTTTGATGGCGTCGTAGACGCGCAGCGAGGCAAAACGGTTCTTCAGCACCTTGTCCTGCCAGTTGCCAAATCCGGTCTCTTCCGAGGCCATTTTCGCCAGCGCTTCGGCGTGGTGCGCCGCTTCCTGGGCCACGTTTTTCACGATGGCGTCGATTTGCTGCTGCGAAAAGGTGGCCAGAATCGCCTGGGCCTTTTTGGCGCTGCGCACCAGTTCCCGCGCGTTCTGGCGGGACTGCAAATCGTTATCCAGTTCAATCATGAGTCTATCCTTCATCAGACTAAAAGAGTGGAGACGGGGCGACCCTGTCAGGTCATGCTTTGTGCTGCGACGCGATTTTCTCGATATCGTTATGCGGTCGCGCAATGACGCGAGAGGTGACGACTTCGCCGATGCGTTTCGCCGCTTCAACGCCGGAGTCCACCGCCGCGTTCACCGCGCCGACGTCGCCTTTCACCATCGCGGTGACCAGCCCGGAGCCGACGTTTTCATAGCCAATCAGCTCGACGTTGGCGGCTTTACACATCGCATCGGCGGCTTCAATACAGGCCACCAGACCTTTGGTTTCGATCAGACCAAGCGCTTCTTTCATCATGTTGTCTCCCGTTATTCCGCGACTTTGTAATGTGCGACGATTTTGTTGATGTCGTTATGCGGACGCGCGATAACCAGCGAGGTCACCACTTCCCCGATGCGCTGCGCCGATTCCACGCCGGAATCCACCGCCGCTTTTACCGCGCCGACGTCGCCTTTCACCATCGCGGTGACCAGCCCGGAGCCGACGTTTTCATAGCCAATCAGCTCGACGTTGGCGGCTTTACACATCGCGTCCGCCGCTTCAATGCAGGCCACCAGACCTTTGGTTTCGATCAGACCTAATGCATCACCCATTTGCGTTCTCCTGGCCTTAAGCCTTGTGTTTAATAACAATTTTGTTGATGTCGTTATGCGGACGAGCGATAACCAACGAGGTCACCACCTCGCCGATGCGCTGCGCTGATTCCACGCCGGAATCCACCGCCGCTTTTACTGCCCCGACGTCGCCTTTCACCATCACGGTGACCAGCCCGGAGCCGATGTTTTCATAGCTAATCAGCTCGACGTTGGCGGATTTGCACATCGCATCCGCTGCTTCAATGCAGGCCACCAGGCCTTTGGTTTCAATAAGCCCCAATGCATCACCCATGGTTTTTCCTCCAGACAGGTTTGTGATTCGGGAAAACCGTCCGCGTAACGGCGTCAACACGCGGTAGCGGCGTTCGAGGTTCACTATAGGGAATGGCGAGTTAAGTGAAATTTAAATCCGCGTGAGTTATGTTTTTAGTTTTTTGCTCTGTGATTTAGCGTTTTAAGGGCCTGTATTTATCTCTTTATGCTGATCGGGGGCGATGGAATTGGCTGTGGATGCGGCGAGTTTTACGCCACCCGGACGGGCGGCAGTGAATGTTAATGAGTTGCTAATTTATTGCTGGGGCAGGGTAATATATCCATCTATTAAGTGTGGTTATGGTCATGTTTTTAGTCGGGAGCTAAACGCAAAAAGTGCGCTTTTAGGGTATGAGGCGGAGCGGGAAAAACGCGGGGTAAGGCTGAAGCCGGTGGGGCCGGCCGTTAGTCAAGCTTGCTGCCGGACTTCAGGGTGCAAACGTAGAGCGGCGAGTTGATCGAGCTGAGCAGAATCGCCTTCTCGTTGAGCTTCTGGGCGTTGAGAAACAGCCCGTCGTGGCTGTCGGACATCTCGCGCATAAAGTAGGCGAAGATGACGTCCGGGGATTCGTCAATCGATGAGGCGCTGGATTCCCACCGGCTGATGCGGTAGTGGCGCTCGGTTGAGGAGATGCGTTTACTGGTGTAGCTGAATTTGACGTAGCGCTGCAGGTAGAGCCAGCCGGCCGCGGAGTCGGTATAGCCTTCGACGACCATCGAGCCTTTGCCGCGGGCGGCGAAATTGAAGTGAATATTGCCGTTGACGTTCTCTTTATCCATGTTTTCAAAGCGCATGATGGCTTTGGTCGAGCAGCTCATCGCCCCGTCGTTTTCAGCCGGCAGCAGCTTCCAGGCGCTGAGCCCGGCCGCGGTGATGAACGCCAGGACGGAGAGGGCGAAAAAAGGCCGGGGTGCGAGTCTCATTACGGTTTCCAGGAGTAGTAGAAATAGTTATCGCAATAGCTGAAAGGATTGTCTTCATGCATCGCGCAGTGGGCGAGGAAGACGCGGCCCAGGCCGTTAGTCTCCAGCCGATCGCCATAGAAGAAGACAAAACGTTCGCCGGGTTTGCACTCCAGCTTCAGCCGCTGGCGCACGGCGTCAAAGTTGTTGCCGTAGGCGGTTCCGGCCACGGAGCGCAGCATCTCGTCGCTGGCCAGCAGTTCGCACTGGCTGTGGGTCATCTGCGTCAGGGTAATGGGGCGTGATTCGCCGCTGCCGAAAAAGCTGAAAAGCACCAGCAGCAGGGCGATGGTCAGCAGGCAGACGCCGGCGATATACCAGCAGGTGCCGCGGGCGTGCCGGGTTGGTTTCGGACTCTGCGCCGCGGCCGGCGGCACGGCGTCCGGTTCTGCGGGCGGCAGCGACGGCGGTTCCGACGGCACGGGAGCGTCCAGCTGATGAACGGTGATTTCGGGGTTCAGCTGCAGCAGTCCGCGCGAGACGGTGACGATAATATTGTCGATCTCATAGTGGCGGAAGGTTTTGCGCAGCATGCTAAGATACTGATTCAGGTTGCTGTTCGAGGAGGTTAAGCCGTTGTCATCCCAGACCTTTTTGAGCACCTCATCGCGGCTGACAATCTCCGGGTTACGCAGAAAAAACCACAGCAGCGCGCTGGCGGTGATCGACAGCTGGCTGTCCGCCTCATCGCTTCCCGGTAGGATTAGTGTGCCGTCCGTTGCATCATAAATGAGACGGCCATTGATGTTGTAGCGCATCGCGGCCTCAATCTAATCGCCTGACCTGTCAGGCTCAACGTGCTTCACGCGGGAAGCGTCATTCTCGTCAGATCGCTGACCAGCGACCGCCGGTGTTCGGCGCTCATGGTGCGCCCCTCGGTTAACTCTGATAGCCAGATGCCGTCCGCCGCGTAGCGTACCAGGGTGCCGGTGTGGCCGTTATCCAGCGCATCGCCCTGCGCGAGGTGATCCAGCATCCAGTCGCGCCAGCATTTTCGCAGCACCGGCTCATCCGGCATCGCCAGCGACAGCACCATCAGCTGCCGACTTTCATGGGTATCGGTCAGGTCGGATAAATAGTGCAGGTAGGCGCGGGTAAAGCGGCCATAAGAGACATTGTCGGCGGCCATCAGCGCCGAAATCGCGTCCTCCATAATCGCCAGCAGGCGGGCGAACAGGGCAAAAATCAGCGCCTGCTTGTTGGGGAAGTGGTGCAAAAGACCCCCTTTGCTCACCCCGGCTTCGCGCGCCACGGCATTCAGCGACAGCGAGGCGATACCGTCTCTGCCGGCGATCATCGCCGCGGATTCCAGCAGCTGCTGATGTAAACGGACGGGGTCTTTTTTTCGGTGTTGGGCTTCCATGTTCATGGCCTGAATCATACCGACCAGACGGTATGATTATTCTTGATCGCTATCAATGTGAGGGGGAGTGTGCGGCGGTGGAATGCCGTTATTGCGCGGAGGCTCACAATTCGTCATAGAAATGATGGCGATATACCCTTTGCCAGAGCTATCGCCACCGCAGATTATGCATCGTGCCGGTGTACCGCAAAGCCACTCTGTCCCGGTGCCAGATCCGGGCGCAGCGTCAGGGAGGGGATCAGATAGTCACCGTGATTTTGCCGGCGGAACGGGATTGGCGCGGTGCTTGCCAGCGTATCCAGCCGCTGCCCCAGCTCGCGGCAGTGCTGCGCAAAGCGCTGCTCGTCCGTTTTCTCCGTGCGGTAGAACACCAGCGGCGGCAGCACCGCAAAGCCGGGATAAAACAGCATTCCGTGCTGGATCGGAAACAGGATATCGTTAATCGGTCCGTTAATTCCGCGCGGGGCGTAATGCTCCTCCCAGCCGCCGGTGGTGACAACCAGCATCGCCCGTTTGCCCGCCAGGGTGCCTTCGCCGTAGCGGTCGCCCCAGTGGCGGTCGCTGTGCTCGCCGACGCCGTAGGCAAAACCATAGGCGTAAACCCGGTCGATCCAGCCCTTCATAATAGCGGGCATGGAGAACCACCACAGCGGAAACTGGAAAATCACCGTATCCGCCCACAGCAGCTTCTCCTGTTCCGCAACGATATCCGCGCCTTGGGTTCCCTGTTCAAAAGCCTGCTTTGAATCGAGCGTTGAGCGCCAGAACTCGCCGACCGGCGGGGCGCTGCTGTCGTCGGCATCAAAACCTGCTTTCCAGCGCATGGCGTAGAGATCGGAAACCTGCACCTCATGGCCGGCGTTTTGCAGATGCCGGACGGCAAAATCTTTTAGCGCGCCGTTCAGGGAGCGCGGTTCCGGATGGGCGTAAATCAGCAGTACTTTCATGGAAATCACCTCTGAGTCATGGAGAGCTGCAGAGTAGGCTGCTGGCCGCTATAGTAGAAATTAATTACTTAAATCCCAGGTATAGCCGTGATTAATTTACATCGTCTGGATCTCAACCTGTTGCGCACCCTCGACGTGTTGCTGAGCGAGAATAACGTCACGCGAGCGGCGCAGCGGCTCAACCTGTCGCAGCCGTCGGTCAGCATCCAGCTGGCGCGCCTGCGGGAAATTTTTGCCGACCCGCTGCTGCTGCCCGGGCCGCGCGGGATGTTGCCCACCGCCCGCGCCGATGCGCTGCGCGGGCCATTGCGTGATGCCCTGCAGGCGCTGGAGCTGGCGGTCGCCCCCGCCGACGACTTCGATCCGCTGACGGCGGCGCAGACCTGGCGCATAGCGGCGACGGACTATATGGCCTCGGCGATCCTGCTGCCGGCGCTGAATATCCTGCGCCGCGCGTCCCCGTCGAGCCGGCTGGCGGTCTTCGAGCTCCAGCCTTCGTGCCTGGTGCAGCAGGCGGAGCGCGACGAGGTCGATCTGTTCTTTCATACCCGCGACGGCGCTCCGCCGGAGCTGCATCAGCGGCTGCTGTTCAGCGAGCGCTACGTGCTGGCGGGCAGAGCGGGGCATCCGGCGCTGCAGACGTCGTTGAGTCTGGCGCAGTTTTGCCAGCTGGATCAGGTTATTGTCTCCCCGGACGGCGGCGGTTTCAGCGCCGCGACCGATACTGCGCTGGCCAACCTTGGGCTTTCGCGGCGGGTTGTCCTCTCAGTGCCACATTTCCTGTTTATGCTGGAAACGCTGCGTAGCAGCGATTTGGTCGCCATGCTGCCGGAGCGACTGCTGCGCGGGATGAGCGGACTGACGGTTATCGAGCCGCCGCTGGCGATTGCCGGGTTTGATATGCTGATGCTGTGGCACGAGCGCTGGCACCGCGACCCGGCGCACCGCTGGCTGCGCCAGCAAATTGTGAGTTCACTGGAGGATTAAGCCATGTTAAGCGGATTGAATCACCTGACCCTGGCGGTCAGCAGCCTGGCGCCGAGCGTGGCGTTTTATCAGCAGCTGCTGGGAATGACGCTGCACGCGCGCTGGGATAACGGCGCCTATCTCTCCTGCGGCGATCTGTGGCTGTGCCTGTCCCTCGATCCGCAGCGGCGCATTACCCCGCCGGAGGAGAGTGACTACACCCACTACGCTTTTAGCGTCGCCGAAGCCGATTTCGCCGGGCTCAGCGCGCGGCTGGAAACGGCCGGCGTGGCGGTGTGGAAGGTGAACCGCAGCGAAGGGGCGTCGTATTATTTCCTCGACCCGGACGGCCACAAGCTGGAGCTGCACGTCGGCAGCCTCGCCCGGCGCCTGGCGGCATGTCGCGAGCAGCCGTATAAGGGGATGGTGTTTTATGACGAGTGAATGGGCATAACCTTTACAAATTAGCCTCTGGAAATGTGAGGTTTTTTCCAACATTGATAGTATACTTGCCTGATAATTGTCTATACTTTTTTGTATATGCAATCGGAATGAATGCTATGCCAATGGAGTTTGAATGGGATGCAAACAAGGCAGCAAGCAATCTAAGAAAACATGGGATTCGGTTCGAGGAGGCGGTACTGGTTTTTTGACGATCCGCAGCACCTTTCCCGCCAGGATCGTCATGAAAATGGTGAGTATCGATGGCAAACCATCGGCCTCGTTCATGGAATTATCGTTATTCTTGTGGCGCATTCGATCCGTTTTGAAAGTGGAACGGAGGTCATTCGTATTATCAGCGCCCGGAAGGCGGACAAAAAAGAGAGGAGTCGTTATGAGCATGGTTAAACATAAACGCGATAACCCGACAGCGCTTACCGCTCAGCGTGAAGACGAACTCAAAGCGCTGGCGAAAAAATCAGATGATGACATTGATTACAGCGATATCCCCTCTTCGGACGATGGGCTGTGGTCAGATGCGGTTCGCGGTAAATTTTATCGGCCATTAAAAACGCAGGCCTCTGTGCGCATCGATGCAGATGTGATGGAGTGGCTTAAACGCCCGGGAAAAGGCTATCAAACGCGGCTGAATGCGATTTTAAGAGAAGCGATGATTCGCGATCTGAGCGAGAAATAAGCTTCTATCTGCCAGGCCTCTGCGTTCCCGAAGGCGGCGACGCGCCTTGCCCGGAAGACCAACCCGCAGCCTCGGTCAGCGCAGAGCCACCGGGGTTAGTTTATGCCCGCAAGTGCAAGATTTTCAGGCATATGCAGCGTTGAGGTATTCAGGCTGGTTCCTGTTTCAAAGGGAACGACCCACAGCCGTAGCGTTTTACTCTCGGAATGGCGGAACTCATACGGATGAATCGGCGGCGCCGTGAAGCCTTCATGGTGCGGATAGATCAGCAACATATCCCCCTCACCTCGTAGATGATTTATTCCGTATGCCAGCATCTGGTACAAATCGCTTTGCGCGAGGTTAAGCTTATCTTGCGTGGCATCCACTATTTTCCATTTCATATCGCAAATGACGGCAGAGCCCTCCGGGCCGTTACGCGGGATAAGCCATACATCTGGCCGGAGCTGAAATCTGGGCGTTTCGCCCTGGTGGACAAGATAATATGACTTTGATTGCGGCTTCACCTGCCAGTGAGCATGGCAACGATAACGCAGCCAGGCAGTGACAAAGGATTCAAACACTGCCTCCATAGGAAAGAGAAGTGAAATGGCTTGAGAGTGCCCCTGCATGCAACGTGGGGAATGACCTTTTAGAATAAGCCTTGCCCACTCCAGCGCCGGAGAATAATGTTGCATGTGGCGATCCAGGTGAACCTGCCGGAAAGCCATATCAATATTGCCGATCCCGGGGATGGGCTCAAATAGCGCTTGTAGACGATTCAATTTCTGCAGTAGCGCGGGGCTACTGGTGTAGCCATACACCTTATCAATCGCGGTTTTCAGCAATCTGTTTTCAAGCCGCTCGACGCGGTATTCATCATATTCGACATAAAAACGATCGCGGCGGACGCTGTTTTTTTTCAACTGCTCGCTGACCAGGAGTTTTCCCTTCAGCCACGGCAAATTGTTCTGCTGACGAAGATAATCGTGTTTGAGACCTTTGCGGACGATAGCTTCAAGACTGGTCACAAATTGCTGAACGAAGATATCCATTAAGGTCATCTTCGACGTCATGATGCTCGCTGCTGTTGTCTCGATATGACGAAAATTTTGTAATGTCGACAGCATCATCAGCAGTCGAGAACGCGCGTGCGATGTGTTTTTCTGTCTCTTATCCGCCTTCGGCAGAACTTCAATCATTCTCTGCTGGGGGAGTGCAATGACGCCAACATAATTCTTCACCTGGATGACTTTGATGCCGTTCAGGGCGCGTAAGGACAGCAAGCGCCGATCCTCACTGTCTTCATCGTTCAGGCAGCGTTGTTCCAACCAATGAAACGCCGATGCGGGTAAAGATACCGAATCGGTTAATTTGCCGCTGTCCTCTTCATTAACCAGGTAGCCGTATTCGAAAACTGAGTACGAGATGCCTGCCATTAGCGTTGCTCCGCATCTTTAGTTTGCGGGTGGTAAATCTGCTGGTAAGCCTGCGGGTTATCCCATACCGGGTCATTATCTTTGCATAGCTGATAGCTCACGCCGGCTTCTTCAAGGTCCTCAATTGCCGTCTGGCCAAACAGCGTTGACACGTCGTTTTGATTAGCGACGGAACGGATGAAGCGCAGCGTCTGGTCCGCTTTTTGATTATCGCCAAGGACCAGACGGATTTTCTGCCAGTCGTTGTAGAAATACTCTTCCAGTAACGGAAGAACCTTATTTTTCATTACGCGTTTTAATCTTTTTAGCGCCTCGACGGGATTATCTTTTGCCTGCACCACCGGAATGAAAAAGGCATGCCCTAGCGTATGTTCACTGTCGTAGAGGGCCTGGATACGTGCGTTCAGGGTAATCAGCAGCGCTTTGAGGTCGATACCATGAATATGAGTATCATTCAGCACCGAGGCATCGGGCATCAGCGCTTCAAATTCAAAGCGTCGACGCAGCGCTGTATCCAAAGCGGTTAGAGAACGGTCTGCGGTATTCATGGTGCCAACAATGAAGAGATTGCCAGGCACAGAAAACGGTTTAGCGGAGTAGGGGAGACTTACGCTCAGCGCTTCGGTTTCTCCCGCTCGTTTTGATGTTTCAATCAGCGTAATGAGTTCGCCGAAAATCTTAGAAATATTCCCGCGGTTTATTTCATCAATAATGAGGACGTAGTTTTGTTTTTTCTTTTCTGTTATTGCCCGCGGCGTGGCGGGAATGTTGAAATGATGAATGAGATAATTAAGAATGCCGCGAACGTAGGAGATGTTGTAAACATTTTCGGTCTCGCCATGATATAAGCGACGAATATTCTCGATAGACGCCGGGTAGCCGCTTTCAAGTCGGTCGTTCTTCGATTGTGAAGGGAAGATACGGAAGGTGCTGTTATTGGCGTAGGTCACTTTGAACATACTGCCATTTGTCGTTTTGAGCGTCACGCCATTTTGCTCGGCGCATTGCTCTTTAAGCTTTTCTACGGCTTCGTCCAGCGCGAGCTGCATTCCAGAGTCACCGAAAGAGGCGTCTTCACAGATCTGCTTAAACACGCCCGGTTTAATATCATAGCGCACGCTGCCATCGTCGCTGGTTTCCGCTCTTAATCCTTCAATAAATTCTTCATAACCAAAGCTTTGATGGAATGTGATAAAGCGAATTCGCTTCTCTTCAACCAGCGCATCGTAGAGTTTTTTGAGCTCTACCCGACGTTCGGTTCTTTCTTTACCATCGAGACGGGAGAATGCCTGAGGTTCGCAGGCACGTACCGCGATCTCAATGGTTTTGTAGGTTTTACCGGTACCCGGAGGGCCGTAAAGAATTAGGTTTTTTGGCGGTAAAATATCGATGGGTTCATCATCTTGCTCTGCCGTCGTCGATTCTGTAATATTTGCTTCGATTGCAACATTGCTCTCTTCGGCAATTTCCAGGTTATACAGATGCCAGAGAGACATATTTAACTCAATATCATCCTGCTCATCATGGAGCTGCTGCTGAAGCTCTTTTTTTAGTAACAGGTTTAACCTGAACCAGGTTGCCGTATCCCAGTTATAGTCTTCCGGGAGTCCGAGACTGAATTTATTGTTGCAGTAATTATAAACCCGGAAGAAAACATCTTCCTTAATGATACTGGTTAGCTGGTCAGGATAAAATGCGGAAAAGGTACGGCAAAGAAGCGCACGATAAAACTTCTTTATGACGCCATTCTCTTTTAACTGTTGTAAAAACTGATAGGCACGATCAAAATTTTCCGCTGTACAGCCCGAGGCAATAATTTTTGTTAATTCGCGAAGCTGGTCCTGTGCTTGAGTAAATTCTTCATAAGACATACCACCCTGTTTTAGGCTGGCCACTCTGTTGTCGCGGGTGTACCACAAATCCTGGATGGTCCGGTGGCTAAAATCTGGATTTTCACGCCGCACCCGGGAGGTCATGTCCCGGTATCCGGCCCCCCATTCGGGGTCAAACTCACTATTTTTCTGAGTCAGTGATTTAAAAAATAGTGCCAAAGTCTGCTGATGTGACTCCATTCCGTTCTCCCCGAGTGATATCCGTTTTACAAATGGTTTTTATCATACGAAGCATACCCTTTAGGAAAAAAAGAAAAAGCGCTCGTTGTGTCAGCGGAGGGATAAACGAGCGTGGGCCTGAGGGAACCTGGCTTCCTCGAGGCGAGGGTTGCGCACCTGTCAGGGATTCCGAACCTGCAGATAGTGGTAAACTTGTAGCCCCGGTAAGCAAAGCGCCACCGGGGATTGAGCTTATGCCAGCTTAGGTTTTTGCCCGGCGATCGCGTCGATTAACACCTGCACCTGTTTCTGCTTGCGCGTCGACAGCTTGCTGACCCGGCGCAGAGAGGCGGTGAGTTCAGGCTCCGACTGCCTGGCGGTAATGACGATACAGCCGTTCATCACCTTAAGATCCACTTCGGTGCCGGTGGCAAAACCCGCCGCCTCCAGCCACTGACCCTTCATGGTCAACGCCGGAATACGCTGGTAATCAGGATGACGCGTCGCATAGCTCACGGTTAAATGACGGTTATTCGTTGGAGAGACTTCTGGATCGCACGGATCTGAAATAGAATGCTCGATAGTCATAATTGCTATTCCTTGTAAATAGTGATTGTGATGAGCAGGATGCCCGTGTTGCTGCACGGGCGTCTTGCGTTATACCTAAAATAATTCGAGTTGTATGAAGGCGGCCAGGGAGTGAATCCCCAGGAGCGTACATGAGTACGTAACTGGGGTGAACGAGCGCAGCCAACGCACAGGCAACTTGAAGTATGACGGGTATAAATACCTGTATATATCATCAGGGAATAGAAGAAAAGTCCAGCTGAAAATGAATGAAAATAATGGCGTGGATGCGAGGATGGATTATTTCTGGTTATGGGAATAAAGCGGCTATTTAGCCGCTTTATTGGTTTCTGGGGGGCGGGTTAATTTATGGCGGCGTCGGTGAGGGCGTCGGCCAGGTGGAGCTGGGTTTGTTTGGCGGATTGGGAACTAATTTTTAAGCTGTCGCATAGCGATATTAAATTATCCACTTTTTTTAATATCCTTTCTTGTTGTTTTTGAGGAGGGAAAGGAATGAGTAAATCGTTTATGTTTTTCAAATTAAGTCCGGGTTTTGCACCATAACTTAAATCAAGCAGATGTTTTCGGCCACCATGTTCACAAGTTAACCAGACATGTAGATAGCGGTTTATTGTTTTATTAATTAATCTAATTAATGCAACATGTTGACTGACATAAGCATCATCCAGATTAATTTCAATAATTGCTACCTTTGCAACATTACCTCCAGTAATGGTCATTAACAAATCGCCGAATTCAACTCGTGTTCGCGTTCCTTCTGCATTTGATGGTAATGAAACGTAAGCTCGATTATCAAACTCTAAACGGTCGAATTTAATATCTTGCGACCTTATAAATATTGAGCCGGCATCGGAATAAAATTGATTCCAACCTCTTGAACCACTTGTAACTAATTCACATAAATCACCCATTCTTACCCATTCCCATCCAGTGGGTAACGTAAACGTTTTTTCTTCATCACTAATCGGTGGCAACGGTTTTTGCTTTTTAATTTTCCCGTCTTTCATCAATTGCGCCTTTTCCTGCGCAATACGTTTGAGCAGTTCAGAGGCCGGTTCATCGTTCGGATCCTGCGGCACCAGTTTGCCCATCACCGCCAGCTGTAGAATGGTCTGTTTTAAAGCATCAATGCTGGCTTCGGTGGTAAACAGGGTGTCGAAATGCTCGCTGATACGCGCCCAGTTTACGGCCAGTTCATCGGCGTTCTGGCTGTCGGTTAGCGTGGTTAGCAGTGTTTCAACCAGCTGTTGATGGGCGTCCAGGCTGGTCAGGGAGTGCTGTTCCAGTTGGTCGCAGAGGATCATTAATTGAGTAAAGTTGTTTACTATTCGTTCTTGTTCTTGTAACGGAGGAAATGGTAGTGGGTAGTTTTCGAAGAAATTTTTAGGCACACGCTTCTGACCGGCAGAGCCAGTCATCTGAGACTCACCGGCTTTAAGAAAACCTGGTGATTTAAAGTTTAAAAGAAGGTATTGCTGATTAACTGTCTGGCTGTATGGGCGAGCAACATGCAATTCTGTTGTTCCAACACCAACATTATTTTTCAATCCAGAAAATATGGCTGCTTTGCTATTTTCAAAGCAGGGTGTAATTTTTGCAATGGCTATATCGCCATTGGAAAAGTGGGTATAACCTTTTTTTACCTCTTTCCATTTTCTGACTTCAAAATTATGAGACCCGTCAAATTTTGTTGATATGAGAGGCATCGGAACAAAAGATACGTCTTGCTCATCATCAGACACATCTATTTTGGGATTTATTTCTGCAAGAGTATTAAGTGTTGTCCACTCCCACCCCACAGGCAGATCAAACGGCTTCTCTTCCTCGCTAATCTCCGGCAGCGGCTTGGGCTTTTTAATTTTCCCCAGCTTCATCAGCTCGGCTTTTTCCGCTGCAATGCGTTTCAGCAACTCTGACGCCGGTTCGTCGTTCGGATCCTGCGGCACCAGCTTGCCGCGCACTGCCAGTTCCAGAATCAGCTCGCGCAGCTTCTTAATCCCATACAGATCGATCTTGCCCGAGCTGCCGCGCCCGGCCGTAGAGCGGGTTTGCAGCGCTGTGGTCCAGGTATCTATATGCTCGACAATCAGTTTTTCCACCGCCATCAGTTGGCCTCCTTGCCGGAGAGTGCCTTGCCGAGAATATTGCGCAGCTGGTGGCGCAGGGTCTGGATCTCTTCCTGCTGCTTCGCATACTGCGCCAGCAGTTCGTCCGGATCGTGGCTGACGGTTTCCGCCTGATGCGGGTTCTTGATATCGAGGTTAAAGTTGCGGGCAATCACCTCGTCGATGCTGACCCTCCACGCCTGCTCGTTTTCGACGCGGCTGGCGAAGCCGTCGGCCTCGTTGCCCCACCAGTCGATCTCGGCCTGGAACTCCTCAAACTTCATCGGCTTGGTTTTGCTGTAGTTCTTCACGCCCGCCGGGTACGGATGTTCGTAGAACCAGATCTCTTTGGTCGGCTGACCTTTGGTAAAGAACAGCAGGTTGGTTTTAATCCCGGTGTACGGGTTAAACACGCCGTTCGGCAGACGCACGATGGTGTGCAGGTTGCACTCCTCGGTGAGTAGCTTTTTGATCTTGGTTTTCACACCTTCGCCAAACAGCGTGCCGTCCGGCAGCACCACCGCCGCGCGGCCGTTTTTCGCCAGCACTTCAATGATCAACTGCAGAAACAGATCCGCCGTTTCACGGGTCTGCATTTCTGCCGGGAAGTTCTTCTCGATGCCGTCTTCTTCGGTGCCGCCGAACGGCGGGTTGGTGACGATGACATCCAGCTGTTCATCCCACGAAGACAGCGGCTTGTTGAGGGTGTTGTCGTGACGAATTTGCACCGGCACTTCAATGCCGTGCAGCAGCATATTGGTGGTCGCCAGCAGGTGCGGGAGCTGTTTTTTCTCCACGCCGTGGATCTGCTGTTGCAGCGTCTGGTGATCGGCCACGCTCTGCACGTAGTTATTTTTTACGTGATCGAACGCGCAGGCGAGGAAGCCGCCGGTGCCGCAGGCCGGATCCATAATCGACTCACCGAGCTTCGGATCGACGCGATCGACCATAAAGCGGGTGACGGCGCGCGGGGTATAAAATTCACCGGCATTGCCTGCCGATTGCAGATCTTTCAGGATCTGTTCGTAAATATCGCCGAACAGGTGGCGCTCGCTGGCGCTGGTAAAGTCGATTTCGTTCAGCTTGTTAATCACCTGACGCAGCAGGGTGCCGTTTTTCATGTAGTTATAGGCATCGCTGAACGCCTGCCTGACCACAAAGCCGCGCGGGTTCTTATCAATCGGCGCGGTGAGGTTTTTCAGCGTCGGGAACAGGTCATCGTTGACGAACTCCAGCAGGGAATCGCCGGTAATGCCCTCGGCATTTGCCGCCCAGGTGCGCCACAGGTAGCGCTGCGGGATCGGATACTGGTAGTTATCTTGTTCCAGCTCCAGCGCCTCTTCCTGGGCGTCAAAGATTTTCAGAAACAGCAGCCAGGAGAGCTGGCCGAGGCGCTGCGCATCGCCGTCCACGCCGGCGTCTTTGCGCATAATGTCCTGTAATGATTTGATAACTGAACTGATCGACATGATGTGTTCCATGTTTCATTAACAATAAGGCCTTCTGCTACGCGGTGGCAGCAGAAGGCACAAAAGGGGAGTGGTTACGCGGAGCGGGGCGGTAAGTGGTAGATTTCGCTCTCCAGCTCGCTGATGGCCTGATTATACCCGTTACGGTCGCCGAAACCGCTTTTAATGATCTCCGGCAGCGTACCCATGCTGTCGAACGGCTTGAGCTTCAGCACCTGAATACTCTCTATTTCCTGCACGCCCGCGTCGGCGTATTTATCCAGCAGCGTATTCAGCACCGCCTGCGCGGCGTCGGAGTATTTGGTGAAGTAGTTGCGCTTACGCACGTTCTCCGCCCGCTCTTTGCGGGTTAACGGTGGCTGACCATACACCACGTGGCACAGCATGTCGAACGGGTCGAGCTCTTTACCGACCTCTTCCGCCAGCACTTCCCAGATAATTCCCTGCTGTTCCAGTTCCTTGATGATGGCCTGTTTGCGCTCGGCGCCCTGCCATTTGCGGGTGAAATCATCCAGCGAGGCGTACTCTTTGAGCAGCGTTTTACGGGTGTAGTCTTTGAAGGATTCGGTGACCAGCTTGCCGTCGGCGTCGTAATACTGCACGCGCTGGGCGATAACGCCGACGGCCACGCCGTTGACGTGGAACTTACGCACCTTGTTCTCGTCCTCTTCCGGCAACGGACCGACATCGTCTGAACCGGTGACGGTATACGGCGCGGGATCTTCATCGGCACCGATAACATCGTCTTCGGCCTCTTCATCATGCTCTTCTAACTGTTCTTCGAAATCAGAATCCGGGTCGGCGATATCCTCCGGCGTGGTCTCCATCACCTTTTCCGGGATGCCGTCAAAGCGCTCATCGGCGAACAGTTCGGTGGCCTTTTTGAAATCGAGGATGGTGAACCACAGCTTGCCATAGCGTTCATCGATTCGGGTGCCACGGCCGATGATCTGCTTGAATTTGGTCATCGACTGAATGTTTTGGTCCAGCACTACCAGTTTGCAGGTTTTGGCATCCACGCCGGTGGTCATCAGCTCGGAGGTGGTGGCGATAACCGGATAGGCCTTTTTAGGGTTAATAAAGTTATCCAACTGGGCTTTGCCGATGTCGTCATCGCCGGTGATTTTCATCACGTACTTGTCGTTCTTTTTCACCTGTTCCGGGTTGAGATTGACCAGCGCACGGCGCATCCGCTCCGCGTGATCGATGTCGTTACAGAAGATGATGGTTTTATCCATCTGGTTGGTTCGCCTGAGGTAATCCGTGATGGTTTTCGCCACCAGTTCGGTGCGCTCATCAATCACCATCGTGCGGTCAAAATCTTTCTGGTTGTAGATACGGTCGTCGATCAGCTCGCCGTTTTTATCCGCCTGGCCTTTGGTCGGACGCCAGCCCTGAAGATCGACGTCGATATCGACGCGCACCACTTTATACGGGGCGAGGAAGCCGTCTTCGATACCTTCTTTAAGCGAATAGATATACACCGGATCACCGAAATAATCGGTGCTGGATACTTCATGAGTCTCTTTCGGCGTGGCGGTTAAACCAACCTGCGTGGCGGCGCTGAAGTAGTCGAGGATTTCGCGCCAGGCGCTGTCTTCCGAGGCGCTGCCGCGATGGCATTCGTCGATCACAATCAGATCAAAGAAATCCGGCGCCACTTGTTTAAAGGCTTTTTGATCTTCTTCCGGGCCGGTGATGGCCTGGTATAGTGCGAGGTGGATTTCAAATGCCGGATCGATAGTGCGCCCGGTGACTTTGGTCATCGCCGCGCCAAACGGCAGGAAGTCGTTATTTTTGGTCTGATCGACCAGAATGTTGCGATCGGCGAGGAACAGGATCCGCTTCTTACTTTTGGCTTTCCATAAGCGCCAGATAATCTGGAAAGCGGTGTAGGTTTTCCCCGTCCCGGTAGCCATCACCAGCAGAACGCGGTTTTGCCCGGCAGAGACGGCTTCAATGGTTTTATTGACGGCCTGTAGCTGGTAATAACGCGGCGATTTACCGCTGCCGTCGTCGTAGTAGTCCTGGGTAATCACCGGGAGTTGGGCTGCGGTGTAGCCTTTCCAGACGCAGAGCTTGTGCCAGAGTTCATCTGGCGACGGAAACTCGTCCAGGGTAATGTGTTTTTCGAGCAGCTCGCCTTCGGCTGCCGTGGCATCGCGGAAAATAAAACCGTCGCCGTTGGTGGCGAAGACGAAAGGAACGTCCAGCAGGCGCGCGTACTCGATGCCCTGCTGCATCCCCTTGCCGATTTCGTGCTTGTTGGCTTTGGCTTCAATGACTGCCAGCGGAATGCCCGGCTTGTGATACAAAACGATATCGGCGGATTTCACCGTTCTACGCGCAGCAACCTTACCGCGCACGATGACTTTGCCGTCCCGGAGTTTGACTTCTTGTCTGATTTGCGTTGTGTCGTTCCAGCCAGCATCGAGGATGGCGGGCATAACGCGTTTGGTGATGATGTCTGCTTCCGTCAGGGTACTCAGGTTCAGGTCGGCCATAGTGCTCTCTTTACGTGAACAGGAACTTTCTGATTTTACATAATTATCAATACCGGGAGAAGGTATTTATACACGCGTTCAAGAATAAGTTTTTGTTGATTTCATTAATGTGTAATGGATTGGTTTTTAAATGATAAGATAATTCGCAAAATTCTTTTTTGTTTACTATTTCATTTCCGTCTACTAATCTTATTTGACTGGATGAATAATAAGAAATGCTTATTGATAAAAGTAGGATGACTGCACTGACTGGTTTTTTGTAGTATATCGATAAGTAATGAAATGATGGGGCTATTAATAATCTGTATGTAAGTATAAGAGCAAGCGCTGCCAGTATAAAGCCTATGGTTAGATCAATATTTCCAGATGGTTTGTTAAAATCTCCGGTAAGGAAAATCCTGTTGATTGCGATGCAAAATAAGAAGAAAACTAATATATTGATAACCGCGTAGGTTTGAACTACTTGAAAGAAATAAACACTATGCCACACTTTTTTTTAATCTGGTTACTGTAGACATACACAGCCAGAAAAAAATACCAAATTTTATTGGTTGAATTAATAAAAGAACATACCAGTAAAGTTGATTAAATATTAATTTAAAGCTAGCTATGGGGGATACTTTTATTGAAAGGAAACTGAATGCTGTTATCAAGGAGCCTACAATTAGTATCGACTTGAAAAGATTAGCGCCAGAGTTTACCAGTGGAGAATATTCATGAGTGCCATCATATATCTCCGGGTGTTTAATGAATATATACATTTCTGAGAGGAAATCATATCCTGGTATAATACTTAATGCATTTATCAGGAATGACTTTAGGTTATTGGGCATATATTTTTCCAATTAGTTGAAATAAAAACTCACTCCATCGCCACCTTCACCGCATCCCCCAGCTTCACCATCACCTCCCGGTGCTTGTCGATCGGCGGCAGGGCGCAGTTGATCCTTAAGCAGTTGCGGTATTTCCCCGAGGCTGAAAACAGCGAGCCCGGCGCGACCTGGATTTTCAGGCGGCACAGCTGCTTCGCGACGCAGACCATATCGACGTGCTCGGGGAGCTCGACCCACAGCATATAGCCGCCCTTCGGCCGGGTAACGCAGATGCCGCAGGGGAAGTATTCCCGCAGCCAGCAGGTGTAAATTTCCATATTGCGCTGGTAGATCTGCCGCATCCGCCGCACGTGGCGGTGGTAGTGGCCTTCGCGAATAAATACCGACGCCGCCAGCTGCGTGGAGGGAACGTTGGTCCCGCTGGCGGCATATTTCATCTGCAGCAGGCGGTCGTAGTAGCGGCCTGGCGCGATCCAGCCGATGCGCAGGCCCGGCGCGATAGTTTTGGTAAACGAGCTGCAGAGCATCACCCGGCCGTCGATATCCCACGAATGAATGGTGCGCGGGCGCGGGTAGTCGGTGGCCAGCTCGCCGTAAATATCATCTTCGAAAATGACGATATCGTGGCGCTGGGCAAGAGTCAGCACCGCGCGTTTGCGGGCGTCAGGCATGATAAAGCCCTGCGGATTGTTGCAGTTCGGCACCAGGATAACGCCCTTGATCGGCCACTGCTCCAGCGCCAGCTCCAGGGCTTCTACGCTGATCCCGCTGTCCGGATCGGTGGGGATCTCGATGGCCTTCAGCCCCAAACCGCGCAGCAGCTGCATGGTGCCATAATAGGACGGGGATTCGACGGCGACGATATCGCCGGGTTGGCACACCGACAGCAGCGCCAGCGATAGAGCGCTGTGGCAGCCGCTGGTGATGATCAGGTCATCGGCGGTGACCACCGAGCCGCCGTCGAGCATCAGGCGGGCGATTTGTTCACGCAGCTCGCGGCGCCCGGCCAGCTCGTCGTAGTTCAGCACCTCGCTGAGATTATGCTGGATCACCCGGCTCAGCTCGCGCCAGATGGGCTTCAGGCTCGGCTGGGTGACGTCAGGCGAGCCGCCGCCGAAGGGGATAATGCTTTTATCATTGCGCGCGTCGAGCATGGTCAGCACCTGATCCCACTGGGTGATTTCCACCGGGCGCTGCACCGGGCGCGACATCGGCGGTACCGGCGGCTGGGCTTTACGCGGGGCGACAAAGTAGCCGGAACGCGGCTGGGGGACGATCATCTGCTGCTGTTCCAGCGTCTGATAGGCCTGCTGCACGGTGCTGATGCTTACTCCGTGCTCCTGACTCAGGCTGCGAACCGAAGGCAGCTTCTCCCCGTGGCGATACAGCCCTTGCTCAATACGCTCCGCCAGCAGGCTGGCCAGATGTTGGTAACGCGTCATGCTGTATCCCTTATTGTCGCCATACAGATGGATAAACCAGTACAGATGGGCGGGGAAAATCCCACGCAGATACTGTTTTAGCCAATCTGTATGTTAAAGAAAAGGGTTTTTTGAATCTGTATTGTTCACCCTCGGATCCGCGAAGATAAAGCCTCTGGCAAGGTGAGGAGGTGGAGTATGGAATTTCATGAGAACCGGGTTAGGCAGCCGTTTATTGGTTTCGTATTGGCAGGCAGAGCGTTCAAAAAATGGTGGCTGCGGAGGCAAACGCGGCGGGTTTTGCAGCGAATGAGCGACGAACAGCTGAAAGATGTCGGGCTGCGGCGGGATCAGATAAATTAAAAAATGCGCTTTTCCCCGGACTGCGGCATAAACGTTCTGTTCGGGCTCCCGGCCTGCACCTCCGCAGGCTGCGAGTCGTGCCCGTTCGGGCCAGCAGTTCGCCAGGCCCGGCGCGACCGGGTAGCTGGCGTCCCTCGGGATTATTACATTCACCGTATTTATCAATTAATGCTTCTTCATCCTTCGTTTCTTGATAGTTATCATGATAAGTATTATTTTCCTCACAGCCAGGCCACCAGGGCTATTTTGCCTGTCATTTTGAACCTGGGCAGCGCTCGACAAAATACGAAAGTCTTTTGAACGCCCTTCAGCGCGGCCCGGAGGGTGAGCGTAGCGAGTCAATCCTCACGTACTATCTGTACGTTCCGGTTTCTCCGCGCTGTCCGCGTTCAAACTGCCCGCGCCGATAACGCCTGGTGGGATAGGTTCTACATGAGGAAAGAAAGATGACCGAAGACGAACTGTTTGCCCGCCGTCCGATGGGGATGCGGATGGCGATGGTGGTACGCCAGTGGCGCGCGACGATCGACGCCGCCATCAACGATACCGGTATGACCCAGTCAAGCTGGACGGTGCTGATGCAGCTGCATCAGCTGGGGGACAACGTCTCGGTTAGCGAACTGGCGGAGGTGCAGGGTATTGAACTGCCGCCGCTGATGCGCACCCTCACTCAGCTGGAAAAGCAGGGCTATCTGCTGCGTTCCACATCGCCATATGACAAACGCATACGCCTGCTGACGCTGACGGCGGAAGGCCTGTCGAAACTGGAGGAGCTGAACCGCGTGATTGAAACTTATCAAACCCGCGTCACCCGGACCATCCCGGAAGCAGAGCTCGCCACCTTCAGCGCCACCTTAAATCAAATCGCCTGCAATTTGCGGACAATCCGCGAAGAAGATAACAAGATCTAAAAAACTATGATGACGCCAGAACAAAAATTTGCCCGCTGGGTAAGGGTGAGTATTGCCGCTTTCCTGGCGATCTTCGCCTGGTTTATCGTTGCCGATATCTGGATCCCGCTCACGCCGGACTCCACGGTGATGCGCGTGGTGACGCCGGTATCGCCGCGCGTTTCCGGCTATGTCGCACAGGTCTATGTGCACAACAACAGCCAGGTGAAGAAAGGGGATCTGCTCTACGAGCTGGACCCGACGCCGTTTACCAATAAAGTGCAGGCGGCGCAAATCGCCTTTGAGCAGGCGAAGCTGAGCAACCAGCAGCTGGACGCGCAGATCGCCGCCGCTCGCGCTAACCTGCGCACGGCGCAGTTCACCGCCCGTAACGACAAAGTCACTCTCGATCGCTATCAGCGCCTGAGCGCGATGCAGAACGTCTCGCAGTCGGATCTGGATAAGGTGCGCACCACCTGGCAGACCAGCGAGCAGTCGGTCAGCGCGCTCAACGCCAGCATCCAGAATCTGCTGATCCAGCGCGGGGAGCGCGATGATGCGCGTAACGTCACGCTGCAAAAATACCGCAACGCCCTGGAAGAGGCGCAGCTGAACCTCGCCTGGAGCCGGATCTATGCCGAAACCGACGGCATGGTCAGCAACCTCCAGCTTAGCCCCGGCCTGTATGCCACCGCCGCCACGCCGCTGCTGGCGCTGGTGAGCAACCATACGGATATCGTTGCCGATTTTCGCGAAAAGAGCCTGCGCCATACCGGCGTGAACACCGACGCCGCGGTGGTCTTTGATGCGCTGCCGGGTAAAGTTTATCCGGCGCACGTCACCAGCAGCGACGCCGGGATTTTGGCCGGCCAGGAGCAGGTAAACGGCCAGCTGTCGCAGCCGGAGCAGTCCACGCGCTGGGTGCGTGACGCCCAGCGGATGCGCATTCACGTCGCGCTTGATGAGCCGCTGGACAGACCGCTGCCGACCGGCGCCCGCGCCACGGTACAGCTGTACAACAGCGACGGTCCGTTTGCCCGCACCTTTGCCGGCGTGCAGATCCATCTGGTGAGCCTGCTGCACTATGTCTATTAATACGCTGGCCCGGGTTTTTACGCCGCACGACAATATTGTCTATACGGCGAATGATTTTCGCCAGACGCTGCGCATCGCCGTCGCCGGGACTATCGCCCTGAGCATTTCGACCTTCTACGACGTGCAGTACGGGGTCTTCTTTGTGGTCTATCCGCTGATGCTGCTGTCGCTGGTGCCGGTGTTTAACCGCCACGTCGCGCGGCAGTTTCTGTTCAGTGCGGCGGTAAACTGCGTTGAAATGGTGCTGATCGTCGGCTATCTGTCGCAGTGGCCGGTGATTATGACGCTGGTGGTCTTCGGCCTCTACGTGATGCGTTTTCGCTTTATGAGTCAGGGGCCGCTGTTTCTGCTGGGCTCGATGGGGGTGGTCTGTCAAAGCACGATGCTCAACTTTATGAGCTATCCCACCAGCAACTGGCATACGCTGATGTTTTCCAATCTCGAAGCCTGCGTGATGGCGGTGGCCCTCAGCGCGCTGCTGAACTATCTGATCCCGGACGTTGAGCCGCGCCGGCCGCCGCCGCGGATTGAGAAGGATGCCGCCCGCATTCGCCATGAATCGCTGCTTTCCGGCACCGTCGCGACAATGATTTTCGTGGTTTTCCAGATCTGCGATCTGAGCGATTCCCTGTCAGCGCTGATGGCCGGGATCCTGATCCTCTTCCCGATGCACTACCGCGGCGCGGTGATCAGCTCCATCTGGCGCGTGGTGGGCGTGGTGCTGGCCTGTCTCTATATTCTGGTGGTGCAGCTGCTTATTTATGATTTCAGCAACCATATGGTGCTGATGATGCCGCTGATTGCGCTCGGCCTGGCCTTTAGCGCGCGCCTCCACGTGATGGAGAAAGTGGGGGCCGGCGTGGGCTTCGCCAGCATCACCACCATCGGCATTATGTTTGGTCAGAACCTGCATCCGGATCAGGATCTGATCTTCAGCGATCTGTACCGTATTAGCTCGGTCACCATCGCGCTTATCGTCACGCTGACGCTGGTGTTTCTCGTCCACCGCATCCTGAACTGCTTTGCGCCGACGCGGTTCGTTATTACAGAATAGGATCAGGCCGGAAAGGTGGCGATACAGCGCCACTCTTCGGCAACGTAGCGATAAATCGCCTCCGTGGCGCCGGGAATAACCCACCGCTGCTCCTCTCCCGGCAGGCAGCTGAGATAGATGCACAGGCCGCAGCCGCCGCGCAGCTGGCGCGGAATATCTTTCACCTGGCAGGCGATCCCCGCCGCCTGCAGGGCCTTGCGGGTACGCACGACGCCCGGCGTCGAGTGAAATAAAAACAGATACTCCGTCATTCGCGGCGCCTCTGGCGCAGGCCAATCAGCGCCGCGCCAACCGCGCCGGCAAACTGGGCATCAGGATGGGTGTGCACCGCGATCCCTGCGTGGCCTTCGAGCATGCGCGCAAAGGCCGTACAGCGGCTGACGCCGCCGGTAAACAGCAGCGGCCCCTGGGCTGAAAGGCGGGCGATAAAGTTGGCGCTGCGGCGGGCCATGGCGTTGATCACGCCGGCCAGAATCGCTTCCGGCGCGACGCCCGCCGAGCGCAGGCTAATCACTTCGGATTCGGCAAATACCGTGCACATACTGGTGATTGCATGCGGTTCGACGCCTTCGGTGATGCTATCCAGCTCCCCGACGCTGGCGCCGAGGGTGCGCGAGATAACCTCCAGAAAGCGCCCGGTTCCCGCCGCGCATTTATCGTTCATCAGGAAGTCGGTGAGATTGCCGTCGTCGTCGAGCTGGATAACCTTGCTATCCTGACCGCCAATATCGATAACCATGCGGGTGGCGGGCGCCAGAAGACGCGCGCCGAGACCGTGGCAGGAGATCTCCGTCACCTGCTTATCGGCAAAATCCACCAGCTGGCGGCCGTAGCCGGTTAAGGTTAAAAATGGCCGCTCGGCAAGGCCGGCGCTGAGGGTTTGCCACGCCTCGTTGATGGCGTCGGCGGGGCGAAAGGGCGTCGGGCAGAGAAAACGTCGCTGGATAACGCCCTCTTTCAGCAGGATGCCTTTCGTGGCGGTGGAGCCGGAATCAATGCCTACCGTAAAAGTCACGCGCGCTCCTTACAGCATTTCAATAAAGGCCGCGACGCGGGTGCTGAGCTGGCCGATGTCCGCCGTCGAATAGTCGGTCTCAATCGCGATATAGGGGAGGTTATGCCGCTGGCGAACATGGCGCTTAATCGCCATTGATTCAACCGCATAGGTATGACAGGCCTGCAGGATGACATCCACCACGCCGTCGGCCTGATACTCGTCAACCATCTGGCTAAGCAGGACTAAGCGCTGGTCGTTTGGCGAGATGCACGAGCAGCCGATGGCGAGATACTTATCGGTCAGCGCATCGTAGACGTCGCCCGTCTCCTCCACGCAGCGCTCGGTCGCCTTGGCGCCGGTGCAGTTTTCAAAGCCCACCACCCAGCCGCCGTTCTCTTCAATGGCGCGCACGACTTTTTCCGCCGCGCCGCCAATCGGGCAGCCGGTGATCAGAATGCGCGGGCGAGCCGCCAGCCGCTGGCCATCCTGCCACTGCTGGCGCACGCGATCGGCCATCGCGTTGAGCTCGTCGCTTAGCGCGGCTTTATCAAAGCGGAAGGTCGCGCCGTACACCACTTTCAGGATATCGCTGCCGCTGAGCGCGGGAGGATTGAGCTGCCCGACGCGATAGAAGTTCGCCAGCGCCCGCCGCTCGCGGTTCTTGAGGCGAACGGCGTCGCGCAGCGCGGCTTCGGTGATTTTGTGGCCAAAGCGGGCTTCGATCACCCGCTGCAGGCGCAGGATCTCGGTTTTCCACAGCGCGCGGGAAGCATCGTCGCTGGCGCTGTTCGGCAGCTGCATCACGTGAACCGGCTTGAATTCGGCCATGTATTCATACATTTTCTTTTTGCCGTCGCAGGTGGTTTCACCCACCACCAGGTCGGAAAAATAGAAGTAGGGGCATTTATCCGTTTTGCCAAACCCGTAGCTGCTTTTAATGAGCGGGCAGAGGTTGCGCGGCAGGTCTTTTTCCGCCTCTTCGATGGTTTCATCGGAGGTTGAACACAGCGAGACGACCACCGCGCCTGCCGCCATCGGGATCTCCTGCGGCATAAAGGTGCAGTAGGTTCCGACCAGGGGGATATTTTGCTCTTTCAGGTCCATCACCGTGAGAAAGCCCTTCTGGCGGGCCTCGGAGAACTGGTCAAAAATGGCGGGTAGATCGGTAATCAGCGACATGGTTTTCCTTCCCCGTACACGGGAGATAATGAAAGAGCCCGCATTATAACCATGTTAATAGTGTGTGTTTATTGATCTCCCGCCGATAGCGACATATTGCGGGGCGCAATCAGAACACTTTCTTCGCATCCATCTCTTCCTGGATCCGCTCGCTGTAGGCCACGTGGGTGCGAATAGCTTCCTCAATCCCGGCGTTATAAAACAGGGGCCCCAGCTGTTCGGCGATAAAATCAACGAAGAACTCGGCATCGAACTGCTCAAGCTCAAGGTCAAAATTTCTTTCGCAGTAGGTACATAGCTTTTCGCGAAGCTGCTCGCGCTCGCCGGGGGTCAGGTTAATTTCAGCCATTTTTACTCCTTAAAAAGTGCTCTGGATTGACGGCAAACTCAGCTGGGGATCCAGCTATCCCAGGCCGGTAACGGGCCTAACTCTGCCACCAGAAAGTCGATAAACGATCGTACCTTAGGATTGCTGTATTTGCTGGGAAAATAGAGCGCATATAGCGCATGCGTTTCACAGGCGATCGTGCCGTCGAGGATCAGCGGCGTGATCTCTTCTTTGCGAATATGATCGCCGATTAAATAGGTGGGCAGATAGGCCACGCCCTGATCCTCTAATACCGATTTCAACAGCACCAGGCTGCTGTTGGCCTGGATGGGCATATGCAGCTTCAGCTGATGCAGACGGTCCTGCTCGTCTGCGACCCTGATCGCCGGCGTCAGACCGGGATAGACCAGGCAGTCGTGATTCACCAGATCGCTGCGCCGCACGGGCATGCCCTTTTTAGCGAGATATCCCGGTGAAGCGCAGTATGCCCAGCGAATCGATACCAGTTTGCGCATCGCGTAGTTTTGCGGCGGCGCGGCGGAAATACGCAGCGCGATATCGAAATCGGTTTCATTCAGGTTAACGAAATTATCGTTTAAATCGATATAAAGATTCACGTCCGGGTACTGATTGCGATATTTATCCACCAGGTTGACCAATCGGGAGTAGCCAAAGGCAATTGAGCAGGTAATGCGTAATTCACCCTGCGGGCTGTGATAATAGCCTGAGGTGGTATTTAGGGTGTCATCAAACTCTTTTAGTAATTTATTGGCGCGATTAAATAGATATTGCCCGGCATCGGTCAGGGTAATACTGCGGGTGGTGCGCTTAATTAAGGTTGTACCCAGCGTATCCTCCATCGCGGCGAGGCTTTTACTGACCGCTGAGGGTGAGACGTTGAGCTGGGCTGCGGCTTCCGATAATCCCCCGCAGTCGACGATTTTGATAAAAAACTCCAGATGTTTTAATGAAACTGGCGCGCTCATTGTTTCCTTTAATTCACAAGTGATTTGCAAAAACGGTACGAATGGGCCGTTACATTCGCATTTGAAACATGCAACTATTGAATCACAGGAAATTACTTGCTGGCAAAATGAAATAATAACAACTTAGTGAGTTGCGTCACAAAATAAAATGAGACGCGGCCAGAAGTCATCGAATTGTGAATTTTATCTCATTTAATATAATTTTAATTAAAAGGTACCCATTATGTGGTCACGACTCGAACCCTACAAATCCTCTCTTGTTTTATTAAGCGCGCTGGCGATTGGCGGCCTGGCCGGTATTTATGCCCCGGGCTTCGCCAGTACGCTGCAGCCAATCGGACAGATATTTCTCAACCTGTTATTTATGATTATCGTTCCGCTGGTGGGAATCAGCGTGATGTCGTCTATCGCCAGAATGACTGACCTGAAAAGGCTGGGGCGTATTATGGCGATTATCTTTATTGTTTCGATCGCTATGGCCTTTATTCCGGCCGCCGGCATCGTCGCCCTCGCATTATGGTTCAATCCGGCGCAGGGCGTGACTATCGATCTCTCGCAGTCGGTGCAGGCGGGCAGCGGCAAGATGGATTTTGTCAGCATGATCACCACCAGCGATTTTATCGGGCTGTTCTCTAAGTCCAATATTCTGGCGCTGATCGTGATGGCCATTATCGCCGGGATCGCCATTGGGCAATCGGAACTGGCGGGCAAACGCATAGCCTCGCTGCTGGAAGATGCCAATACCGTGATCATGAAGATCGTCTCGATCGTGATGAAAGTCGCCCCGCTTGGCCTTGGCTGCTACTTCGCCGCAACGATGGCCAGCCAGGACTCCGCGCTGCTGCTGACTTTTGCCCGCGCCATTGGCCTGTTTATGGTCGCCACGCTGGTCTACTTCATCTTCGGCTCCATTCTCTATTCCTGGATCGGCGGCGGCATGCCGGCGGTGAAGGCCTTCTGGCGCCATGCGGTAGAGCCGTCGGCCACCGCGCTGGGGACCTGCTCCTCGCTCGGGACGCTGCCGGTGACGCTGCGGGCGGGTAAGGCGATGGGGATTAACCCGGAAATCGTCGATGTTTCCATTCCGCTGCTGGTCAACCTGAATAAAGGCGGCGTGGCGATGATTGCCGCGCTGAAGATCGTTTTTATCTATTCGGTGCTGGGTATGGAGTTCACCACCGAGACCTTTTTCCTGACGATGCTGATCGCCGTGCTCTCCGCCATCATCGTTGGCGGCGTACCGGGCGGCGCGTTCCTTGGGGAAATCTTTATCGTCACCACCCTCGGTCTGCCGATGGAGGCGATCCCGATGCTGGTGGTGCTGGGCACCATCACCGACGCCCCGGCCACGCTGATAAACGTGATTCATGACTTGAACGCGGCGCAGATTGTGGAGCGATTCGCCGGAAAAAAGCAGGGGCATGCTGAACTGAAGCCTGGGGCCGCAACCGTATAAATTTTCGCATCGATAAAAGGATGTTACAGGAGAGGTTATGAAAAATTCACTCAAGCTCGAAACGCAGTTAATCATCGCCGGACGTGACAAATGCTACACCCAGGGGGCGGTCAACCCGGTGATCCAGCGCGCTTCGTCGCTGGTGTTTGAGACGGTGAAGGATAAAAAATTCGCCACCGCCAATCGCGCCAACGGCGAGCTGTTCTACGGTCGTCGCGGGACCTACACCCATTTTGCTTTTCAGCAGGCGATGAGCGAACTGGAGGGTGGAGCGGGCTGTGCGCTCTATCCTTGCGGCGCGGCGGCGGTAACCAACGCGATTCTGGCCTTTGTCGAAAGCGGGGACCATATCCTGATGACCGGCGCGGCCTATGAGCCGACGCAGGATTTTTGCAATAAGATCCTCAGCAAATTCAAGGTAGAGACCACGTATTACGATCCGCTGATTGGCGCCGGTATTGTCGGGCTGCTTCGCCCGGAAACCAAAGTGGTATTCCTCGAATCCCCCAGCTCGATCACTATGGAAGTGCAGGACGTTCCCGGGATGGTGAAGGCGATCCGCGCCGTGAATCCGCAGATCGTCATCATGATCGACAACACCTGGGCGGCGGGCGTGCTGTTTAAGGCGCTGGATTACGGGGTGGATATCTCCGTTCAGGCGGGGACTAAATACACCATCGGCCATTCGGACGCCATGCTGGGCACGGCGGTGTCTAACGCCCGCTGCTGGGATCGTCTGCGGGAGAACTCCTATCTGATGGGGCAGACGCTGGATGCCGATACCGCTTATAACGGCAGCCGCGGGCTGCGTACGCTGGCGGTTCGTCTGAAACAGCACGAAGAGAGCAGTATTCACATTGCCCGCTGGCTGTCGGCAAGGCCGGAGGTGGCGCGGGTGAACCATCCGGCCTTAGCGGAATGCCCGGGGCATGAGTATTTTCAGCGCGATTTTTCGGGCAGCTCCGGTCTGTTCTCCTTCGTGCTGAAAAAGCGCCTGACGGATGAGCTGCTGGCGGCATTTCTCGATAACTTCTCGTTGTTCCACATGGCCTACTCGTGGGGCGGGTTTGAGTCGCTGATTCTGGCGAATCAGCCCGAGGAGCTGAACGGCATTCGCCCCGCCGGCAAGGTTGATTTCAGCGGGACGCTGGTCAGGGTGCATATCGGGCTGGAAGATGTCGGCGATTTAATTGCCGATCTGGAGGCCGGCTTTACCCGGATAGGCTAACCGCAGGGCCCCGCCGCAAGCGCGGGGCCGCTGTCTGCGGCCTAATGTAAAAACAGCGACGGGATCTGCGAGAGCAGCCACAGCAGCAGGCCGATAGTGCCCCCGACCAGCGTACCGTTAATACGGATAAACTGCAGATCCTTACCGATATTCAGCTCGATCTGCCGCGACATATCGCGGGAGTCCCAGCTCTTCACCGTATCGCTAATATGACGGGTCAGGAAGTTGGCAAACTCCGGAGCCACCCGGTGCGCCGCCTGCTCCAGATGCTCATTCAGCGACTCGCGAAGGGCTTCATCGTGGACCAGCGTTTCCCCAAACCACTGCCCGGCCTCGGCGATCCGCTGCTTAATCCGAGAATCGTCGCTGTTAACGTCATTTTTAATCCATCCGCGCAGGTCAGCCCACACCTCGCCAAGATAGCGGTTAAACGTCTCGTCGTTTTTCAGATATGCCTTCATGTTGTCCGCTTTTTCCGCCATCAGCGGATCGGTTTTCAGGCTATCGATCAGCTTTTGCGCCGCGCGATCGAAGGCCTGGCGGATCTGATGGGTGCGATCCTGGCTCACCTCGTCAAGAAGCGTATTGACCGCATCGGTGACCATTTCGGCGCTGTGTTCGCCCAGCCATTCGGTGGGGAGAATTTTGGCCTTGAGCGGATGCTCGGTCTCCAGCCAGCGGATGATGCCGCGGGCAATAAAGGCGCGGGAACTGTCGCGCTGCAGCAGGGCGATAAGCTGGCTGATAAGAGAATCCAGCAGCTTTTGGTGTCGGTTATCGCGGGTTAATCCTTCGAGCATCATGGCGCTGGTTTGCGTCAGGTCGACCTTATCGATGGCTTTGTGCACCGCGCGGCGCAGCAGGCGCTGAATGCGCGCATCGTCGGTGAGTTCGAGGAAGCCGCTCATCACCTGCAGCAGATGCTGGCCCACCCGCCGGGCGTTCGCCGGCTGGCTAAACCAGTTGCCGAGCATCAGCGCCGGTTCGTAGCGGCGGATCAGCGCGACCAGCGAGGGGGTATCGAGAAATTTTTCCTGCACGAAATAGCCGAGATTGTCGGCAATTCGATCCTTATTACGCGGGATAATCGCCGTATGCCGGGAGACAAACGGCAGCGGTATGCGGCGAAACAGCGCCACCACCGCAAACCAATCCGCCAGCGCGCCGACCATCGCCGCTTCGGAGATAGCCTTCAGCGCGCTGACCCACGGCGTCGGTGGCAGCAGCAGGGTAGTGACAAAAATCGCGGCCGCCACGAGCAGCAGCGACAGGGCCAGCAGTTTGGCCCGTTTTAGTTCAGCAAGTTTTTCCATAGCCTTAAGCATATAACCTGACGGCTAACTCATGCAAAAACTGCCAGATAATCCAGCCGCCAAAGCCCATCAGTATCGCGCCCGCCGCCCGTTCAACCCGCCAGATGACGGCGCCGAGGCGGCGCTGCACCTGCGGCAGGGCGATCAGCGATACCAGCAGTAAATCCCACAGCAGCACGACGCTGGTCATCCAGACTCCGCAGGTTATCTGCTGGGCGAGGGTCACCTGCGGGCCAAGCAGGGTGGTCATCAGCGCGAGATAAAACAGGGCATTTTTGGGATTAAGCAGCGCCGAAGCCAGCCCCAGCAGCAGCTGTCTGGCAAGCGAAGGCCGCCGGGCCGCAGCCGCCTCCAGGGTGAACGTGCCGGGCCGGCTCCGCCACAGCTGGCTGCCGAGCCACAGCAGCCAGGCCGCTCCCAGCAGCGCGATCGCGCTAAACAGCAGCGGGGCGTGGCGCACCATGCTCCAGCCGACGATGGCGATCGCAATATACAGCCCGTTGCCCAGCGCAATGCCAACGCACAGGCCGGCGCTACCGCGCAGGCGATAGCGAATGGCGTAACCCATCAGGAGAAAGAAATCTGGCCCGGGACTGAGCAGGGCAACGAAGTGGGAGAGCGCCAGCGCGGGAAACGCGGCCGGGAAAAGCGCAGTAAACATGTCCATAGTGACCTCGGAATTAATCTGAGATCACCCTACGTCAGGCCGGGCGCTAATTATTGTCTGATATTGATCGACCAAGGGCGTACTGGCGCGGCGTGGCGGCGGTGTAGCTGACGAAGGTTTTATGGAAGTGGCTCTGATCGGCAAACCCGGCCTGATAGCCGACGTCGGCTATCTCATCCCCGGCGCGCAGGCGGCGCCTGGCGTACTCGATCCGCGCCATGTTGATAAAGCTGGTCGGCGTCAGGCCGGTGTCCTGCTTAAAGGTGCGAATCAGGGTCTCTTTGCGCAGCGCAAATTCGTCGGCCAGCGTATCCAGAGAAAGCGGTACCGGCAGGCTCGCCGTCACTCTGTCGAGCAGCCGTGCGCTGCTGCTATGAAGGATTTCCGGCGGCGTCGGGCATAGCGGCAGCTCCCGCAGCAGCCGCGCGATTGCCGTGGGCAGCTCGGCGATCCGCTGCTGCTGCGTAAGCTGAACAATATGCTGATATTGAAGGAAAAGATCGGCGCTGCGAAGCATCGGCTGCGGCGCGGCAAGCCGCACGGCGCCGGAAAGGGCAGGAAGCTGCGCCAGGCACCAGTCAACGTCGAGATAGAGCATATGATAGCTGCGCGGCCGTCCCGAGAGGGGATTACAGCTGTGCGGCGCGCCGGGCGGGATCGCTATCAGGTCGCCGGGGCGCAGCAGGTACTCCCGTCCGTTGCAGATGCAGCGCGTTTCACCTGCAATAATTGCCCCCAGAGAAAGCTGCGGGTGGCTGTGGCGCTTATACGCCTGGCGGCTGCGCCAGGTGCTGCGCAGCTCCAGCCAGGGGAGCGTTGCGTCGCGCCAGAAGGTTTGTGGGATATCGCGCGTGTGGTTCACGAAAGCTCCTGCGGCGAAGGGATTAAGAATTTATAGCACGCCCGCTGACGCCTGTCTCCGGGGGCGTTCTGCGAGCGGGCAGGCAAAAAATTGTCGTTATTACCGCCGGATAAAAATATCTTCCGTCCCGGCGCGCAAAGAGATAAGCGGCGGCGTGTGCGCTGGGCTACCGGCGGGTAGAGTCGTTTTAGTGTCCCTCCGCGCAGGCCATTTACCATGCATAAAGGCTCAACGTCGACGCCGCATGATGCGGTTTTCAAAAAGTTTCTCCGGCATACGGATACCGCGCGAGATTTTTTGGATATCCATCTGCCGTCCTCGCTACGCCAGCTTTGCGACCTGGAGACGCTACGGCTTGAATCCGCAAGTTTTATTGAGGAGGACCTACGCGCCTGCTACTCCGATGTGCTTTGGTCGCTAAAAACCACCGCCGGCGAGGGCTATATTTACGTCGTTATTGAGCACCAAAGCTCGCCGGATGCCCATATGGCCTTCAGGCTGATGCGCTATGCCATTGCGGCGATGCAGCGTCATCTGGATGCCGGACATAAACGCCTGCCGCTGGTGGTACCCATGCTGTTCTATCACGGTATCGCCACGCCTTACCCTTATTCGTTGTGCTGGCTGGATGGCTTTACCCACCCGGCTCATGCCCGCGGATTATATGCGACCGCTTTTCCGCTGGTGGATATTACGGCGATCCCGGATGATGAGATCGTCCAGCACCGGCGCGTAGCGTTGCTGGAGTTCATGCAAAAGCATATCCGCCAGCGCGATTTGACGGGGCTGGTTGAGCAGCTAATTGTCATTTTGGTTAAGGAATATACTAATGACGGCCAGCTAAAAACGTTGTTTAATTACCTGGTATATTCCGGCGATGCCCCCCGTTTTGGCAGGTTTATTCGTGAGCTTGCCCGGCGGGCGCCGCAGCATCATAAGGAGGGGCTGATGACTATTGCGGAAAGACTCCAGGAAGTTGGGCGTAGAAAAGGTAAGCTTGAAGGGCGCCGCGAAGGCCAGATTGCGGGCCAGCGAGCCGAAGGGCTGCGTATTGCCCGTACGATGCTGGCGGACGGCATCGCTCTGGAGACGGTGCTGCGAATTACCGGTCTGTCAGAAGAGGATATTACCGCCGCTAAGCGTTGATTGTGTCGCCACATGGCCTTATCAGGCGGCCTGGCCGCTATTATTTATTTCCTCGTTAAGCCTGTTCCCCGCCGGATATCGTCTGACGATCTCCGGCCGGAATCCTCCGTAAATACCTAACTTTACCTTCATGTCCAGCCAGCTCTACTAACCTTAATGTCCTGAGCGGTATTTATGACTGCATTAATGACGATACTAAGGAGACATGCGACATGGCCTATCAGACGGTGAATCCTGCAAATAATCGGCTTATTAAAGAGTACGCCCCGCACAGCGATGCCGACGTGGAGGCGGCGCTGCAGCAGGCGGATGCGCTTTACCACTCCGCATGGTCGAAGGGCGATATTGCCCGGCGCCTGCCGATCCTGCACAAGCTGGCGGATCTTATCGATAGCCGGACTGAGGAGCTGGCGAAAATTGCCAGCCAGGAGATGGGTAAGCTTATTGCGCAAAGCCGCGGTGAGGTGAAGCTCTGCGCGCAGATCGCCCGCTATTACGCCGATAACGCCGAGCGGTTCCTGGCTCCGGTGAAGTATCCGTCCGAGCTCGGCGAGGCGTGGGTTGAACACCATCCGATCGGCGTGCTGATGGCGGTGGAGCCGTGGAACTTCCCCTATTACCAGCTGATGCGCGTTCTGGCGCCAAACCTGGCGGCGGGGAATCCGGTGCTTGCCAAGCATGCCAGCATCGTTCCGCACTGCGCGGAAACCTTTGCCCATCTGGTGCGTGAGGCCGGCGCGCCGGAGGGGGCGTGGACCAATCTGTTTATCTCCCAGGATCAGGTGGCGAAGATTATTGCCGACGATCGCGTGCGGGGAGTGGCGCTGACCGGCTCGGAAAAAGCGGGGGGCGTCGTCGCAGCGCAGGCGGCGAAGCACATCAAGAAATCGACCCTCGAGCTGGGCGGCAACGATGTCTTTGTGGTGCTGGATGATGCCAGCCTCGACAAGGCGGTGAAGACTGGCGTGCAGGCGCGGCTCAACAACGCCGGTCAGGTTTGTACCGCGGCGAAGCGTTTTATCCTGCATGAGAAAATCGCCGAGCGCTTCCTGAGCCTGTTTACCGAGGCGTTCCGTCAGGTGAAGATCGGCGATCCGCTGGATGAGAGCACCACGCTGGGGCCGCTCTCCTCCAAAGATGCGCTCGGGACGCTGACTAAACAGGTCGATGAGGCGGTGAAGCATGGCGCCAGGCTGCATCTTGGCGGCAAGCCGGCGCAGTGCGAGGGCAACTATTTTGCCCCGACCATTCTGACCGGCATCACCCGCGATAACCCGGCGTACTTTGAAGAGTTCTTCGGCCCGGTGGCGCAAATTTATGTGGTCAAGGACGACGATGAAGCTGTCAGCCTGGCGAACGATTCGCACTATGGGCTCGGCGGGGCGATATTCAGCCAGGATACCGAGCGGGCGAAACGGATGGCATCAAGAATTGAGACCGGGATGGTCTATATTAACTGGCTGACCGATACCGCACCGGAGCTGCCGTTTGGCGGCGTGAAGCGTTCCGGTTTTGGCCGCGAGCTGGCGGATCTGGGGATTAGAGAATTTGTGAACCAGAAGCTGGTGGTGATTCGCCGGTAAGCTCAGAACGCTAAAAGAAAAAACCTGCCGCCCGGCAGGTTTTTTTACTGTTATCGACGTTGTCAGAAGGTGACCCCACCGCCAATATAGGCGCCGTCAATCAGGGTGTGGTTCGGACGACCGTCTTTCCCGTCGACGCTCACGTGACGGTAACCTACTTTCAGCGTCACCGGAGTAATCGGAGTCCAGCTCACGCCGCCGTTGGCTTCAACGTAGTTTTTCACGCTATTGTTCAGGCCTTCGGGCGCGGCATAACCTTCGCCGAATACGTGGATGCTGTCGGTCAGCGCAACGTTAACGCCGCCGCCGATTGGGAACGCCACGCCGTTATCGCCTTTTTTCGGCCCAAGGTAGATGGCTTTCGCGCCGGCATTCAGCATCACCGGGCCAACTTCCAGGTTATAACCCGCGCCAACGCCGCCGGTCTGGGTGCCGTCGTCGGTATTTTTGAGCCAGTTGCTTTCGGCATAAAGACCGGAGGAGGATTTACCCAGTTCCATATTGAGGTTGGTAAAGTTTTTCCCCTGCTCGACGGTAAAGCCCATCGCCATTGCGGAGCCGGAAACCGCGGTCAGCGCAGAAAGGATAAGGATATTGAGCTTTTTCATGTTTTATGCCTCGTCATCAAATTAATCTGAGGACACCCTAACAGGTGATATTTACGACTGCAAATTTGATATGGGTCGAGGTTTTATGCCGGAACTGTTATTAAAACGCTCTTTTGATGTTGTGAATTGGTTACCTTGTCGCAGCGTCAATGATTAACGTTTTGCCGTTTAGGGTAAGTTTAATTTTTTGCCTAAACAGCAATTGAACGGGGCGGGAGATATCGATTGGGGCTGAACTAATTCGCTTTCTAATAATTTCCGAAAATGTTTCTACAGTAACAAGCAAAAACTTAAATTTACATTTTTGTGATTAAAAATGACTCTAATACCTTAAGAGAAACGCTCGAACTGCGCTATGAGGCGATCGTCTGGAAGTACACCGAAGGAAACGTTATCTATCGTGATACATGGAATGAACGATATAGCGCCTGATGCCTTCGCTTTATCCCTCTTCCACGGGAAGAGGGCTCCTGCGAACCGTTACTTCCGCAATCCGGCAAACGCCGCCCGAATCTCCTCTTCCGGCAGGTTAATGCCGATAAACACCAGCGTGCTGTGCGGCTGGTCGTCGCCCCACGGGCGGTCCCAGTCGGCGCTGTACAGGCGCTGGACGCCCTGGAACAGCAGGCGGTTAGGCTCGCCGTCAATCCACAGCATCCCTTTGTAGCGCATCAGCTGCTCGGCGAATGAGAGCAGCAGGTTTTCCATAACCCGCGACACCTCGCTGATATCGACCGGGTAGTCCAGCTCCACCACAATCGACGAAACGTCGTTTTGCTGGTCGGCAATAAAATGGAAGCGCGGCTTAGCACTTACCACCCGCTCCTCCAGCATAAAGCCGCCGGTATTAAACAGCTGGCTCAGGTCGATATCGCCGTGGGTGACGGCGTAAATCGGCGCCCGGGCGTTGATGCGCACCAGCCGTTCGCGCAGCGCCTCGCTGCTGCCCGCGACGTCAGTTTTGGTCAGCAGAATACGGTCGGCGTAACCCACCTGCGACTGGGCGATGGTGAACTGGTTCATCTGCTGGTCGGCGTGGACCGCATCAACCAGCGCAATCACCCCATCCAGCAGGTAGCGTTCGCAGAGGATCTCATGGGAGAAAAAGGTCTGAATAATCGGACCGGGATCGGCCATGCCGGTGCACTCAATCACCAGCCGGTCGAAGGCAATCTCACCGCGATCGCGGCTGTCGAGCAGGTCGAGCAGAGCATCTTCCAGCTCGTTGGAACGGGTGCAGCAGATGCAGCCGTTGGTCAGGGTTTTGATCTGGGTGGCGCGATCGCCAATCAGCTGGTCATCAACGGAGACTTCACCAAATTCGTTTTCGATCACCGCGATTTTAAAGCCGTGCTGCGCATTGAGAATGTGCCGCAGCAGGGTGGTTTTGCCTGCGCCAAGAAAACCGGTCAGCAGGGTAACTGCAATCGGTGTCATGCGTGCCTCCATTAACAGCAGCGTACGCCGCCTTCGCCGCTCCCGCCGTAGCGCGCTTCCTGGCGCTCGCGGAAGAATTCGTTGTAGGTCATATACGGTTTATCCGGATGGTTGGTCTGCATATGTTCGACGTAATTGTCGTAGTCCGGAATGCCAATCAGCATCTTCGCCGCCTGACCCAGGTACTTTTTAGCCTGACCTAAGTTACCAAACATTGCTCGTTCCAGATATGTGTTGAGCCCGTCGAGCGGGCTATTTTAATGCCGGGTTGCGTCATTTACGGAAAAGCCCCGCCGAAGCGGGGCTGAACGGAGCTGGATTAGTGGTGCGAAGAGGTCTTCACGCCGCCTTCCGGCACCGGCACATACGGGGTCTCTTTGTCGGTACGTACCTTATTGTTACGCACGTTGAGCCACGTTTTGATGCCGTAGAAGATGATGCTGTAGACCACCACCAGGAACAGAATGCTTAAACCGGCGTTGGTGTAGTTGTTCACCACGATATGGTTCATGTTGGCAATCTGCTGCGCGCTAAGCTCACCGCCGGCGGCAATCTTCTCTTTGTACTGCTGGGCCATAAAGAAGAAGCCTTCCATCTGCGGGTTGGTGCTGAACAGTTTCAGACCCAGCGCCCAGGTGGTGCACAGCAGCAGCCATGCGGCCGGGATCACGGTGACCCAGATGTATTTGGTACGCTGCATTTTGACCAGCACCACGGTGCCAAGAACCAGCGCCACGGCGGCCAGCATCTGGTTAGAGATGCCGAACAGCGGCCACAGGCTCTTCACGCCGCCCAGCGGGTCGACCACGCCCTGATACAGCAGGTAGCCCCACAGGCCTACGCAGCCCGCGGTCCCCACGATACCGGCAACCAGCGAATCGGTTTTCTTCAGGAACGGCACAAAGTTGCCCAGCAGATCCTGGAGCATAAAGCGGCCTGCGCGGGTACCGGCATCGAGGGCGGTAAGGATAAACAGCGCCTCAAACAGAATACCGAAGTGGTACCAGAAGCCCATATCCGCCATCGGGATGATTTTGTGGAACACGTGCGCGATACCGACGGCCAGGGTCGGCGCGCCGCCCGCTCGGTTCAGCACCGACGGTTCACCGATGTCTTTCGCCGTTTGCAGGATCTGCTCAGGCGAAATTACGAAGCCCCAGGAGCTGACGGTAGCCGCCGCGTGTACGGTGACTTCTTTCAGCTGCGCGGCAATCATCGCGGCGTTTTCGCCGCCCATTTCATGCAGGTTCGGCATCACGATACCGAGGCCGGCCGGCGGGGTGTTCATCGCAAAATAGAGGCCCGGTTCGATGATAGACGCCGCTACCAGCGCCATGACCGCCACGAAGGACTCCATCAGCATTGCGCCATAGCCGATAAAGCGCGCGTCGGTTTCGTTAGCCAGCAGCTTCGGCGTGGTGCCGGAAGCGATCAGCGCATGGAAGCCGGACACCGCGCCGCAGGCGATGGTGATAAACAGGAACGGGAACAGGGCGCCTTTCCACAGCGGGCCGGTACCGTCGATGTACTGGGTGACCGCCGGCATTTTCAGATCCGGATTAAGGATAACGATGCCCAGCGCCAGGCCGACGATAACGCCGATTTTCAGGAACGTCGCCAGGTAGTCGCGCGGCGCCAGAATCAGCCATACCGGCAGCAGCGCGGAGATAAACGCGTAGCCGATCAGGGTGAAGGTGATGGTGGTGTCTTTAAAGGTCAGCGCCGGGCCCCAGTACGGGTCGTGGGCAATCACGCCGCCGAAGTAGATGGAAGCCACCAGCAGCACGATACCGATAACCGAAATTTCGCCCACGCGTCCCGGGCGCAGGAAGCGCATGTAGATCCCCATAAACAGCGCGATCGGTACGGTTGAACAGACGGTAAAGACGCCCCACGGGCTTTCCGCCAGCGCCTTCACGACGATCAGCGCCAGCACCGCAAGGATGATTATCATAATCAGGAAGCAGCCGAACAGGGCGATCGACCCAGGAATCGGGCCCATCTCTTCTTTGATCATTTCACCCAGCGATGAACCGTTACGGCGCGAGGAGATAAACAGCACCATAAAGTCCTGCACCGCCCCCGCCAGAACCACGCCTGCCAGCAGCCACAGCGTACCGGGCAGGTAGCCCATCTGCGCGGCCAGTACCGGGCCGACCAGCGGGCCCGCGCCGGCAATAGCGGCAAAGTGGTGGCCGAACAGCACGTAGCGGTTGGTCGGCACGTAGTTCAGGCCATCGTTGTTAATGACCGCCGGCGTCGCGCGGGTTGGGTCGAGCTTCATCACCTTTTGGGCGATGTACAGGCTGTAGTAGCGGTAGGCCACCAGATAGACCGATACCGATGCGACGACAATCCACAGGGCGCTGACGTGCTCCCCGCGACGCAGGGCGACGACCGAGAGGCAAAATGCCCCGATGATTCCAAGAATCACCCAGGGTATGTGCTTGAATAGTTTTTTAGTATCCATAGTAAAACCTGGCGTTATGAGTTGAATAATTGGCCGAAGCCGTCTGAACGTAATTTTGAGGAGGTATTGAGTCACTATGCTGGGGACGATCTTGCCAGAACTTTGCGCGCGTAAAGTTGGGTAAATCAACGAGTGGTTGTATGGCGGGTTAAGCGGTCACGTGCCGGGCTAAGCGGTTGGGCAGGAAATGAACAGTGGGGTAATATGTGATTGAGATCACAAGAATTTCTCCCCCCTGGCGGCAGGGAGGAGAATGAGCCTGGCTAGACCGCGGCTTCCATCTCCATCATCACCGGATGGAAGCGACGTTTAAAGTAAATCAGCCCGTGGCCTTCCTGGCTGAGGGTGATGTTCTTGATCTCGACCAGATAGACTAGGTGGCTGCCGATGGTCTGCACCTGGCTGATATCGCCTTCGAGGCTGGCCAGCGAATCCTTCAGCACCGGCTGCCCCAGCACGCCTTTTTGCCAGCACGAGAGGCTGAAGCGCTCCTCCATCGTCACCCCGGTCATTCCGGCGAAGTGGCGCGCCATCACCTCCTGCTCATGGTTCAGGACGTTAATGCACAGCCTGCCGTTGCCCTGGAATACCGGGTTCATCGCGCTGTTGGCGTTGATACACACCATCACCGACGGCGGCGTATCGGTTACCGAGCACACCGCGGTGGCGGTGATGCCGCAGCGGCCGGCATCGCCTTCGGTGGTGATAACGTTCACCGCAGCCGACAGGCTGGACATGGCATCGCGAAAGCGCAGGCGTTGTTCATCTAATTGCATTGTGACCTCCCGCTGTGAATTACTTCAGCAGCTTATCCAACATATTGATATCAGAGTTATTGTGCAGATGCGGCACCGTCCAGCCGTGCTGGTCGTACTCAGAAAGGCAGCGATCGACCATCGCCATCATTTTGTCCATGTTGCCGGAGCTCTGCGCCTGGCGCAGACACTGCAGGCGGATTTCATCCTGGCTACCGGAGTAGTTGATTTCATACAGCTCGTGACGGCCGCCGAATTCGCTGCCGATCGCGTCCCACATCAGCTTGAGGATCTTGATGCGTTCGACGTGATCCATCCCGTTCGATCCGCGCACGTATTTCGCCAGATACTGGTCGATCTGCGGATTATTGAGATCGCGCGCGCTGGACGGCAGGTAGATCAGGCCGCTGGTGACGTTACGCTCGATGATGTTTTTGATTTTGGCGTAGGCCATCGGCGCCATCACGCGGTAGGTTTGCAGCGCAGCGTGATCCGGCAGGTACGCGCCGTTAACCCACGGCGTCGCCTCGGAGCACATCGAATCGCTCAGCGCCCAGAACATATTGCGCCAGGCCACCACCTCGCCGAGATCCGCCTGCACGCCGCGGAACTCCAGGGTGCCGGTACACTCCAGCGAGCGCTTGAGCAGGGCGGTGATAAAGTCGAGCTTAACCGCCAGACGCACGCAGGCCTGCAGCGGGTACATGCGGGCGAAGCCGCCTTCCATCGTCCAGCGGCGACAGCGATCGAAATCGCGATAGATCAGCACGTTTTCCCACGGGATCAGCACCTTATCCATCACCAGGATCGCGTCGTTCTCGTCGAAGCGGCTGGAGAGCGGGTAGTCATACGGCGATCCGGTCACTCCGGCGACCATTTCATAGGAGGCGCGGGAGATAAGCTTTACCCCTTCGGCATCCATCGGGGCCACGAACATCAGCGCGAAGTCCGGGTTTTCTCCCATCACCTGCGCGGAGCCGAAGCCAATCATGTTGTAGTGGGTCAGCGCCGAGTTGGTGGCGACGACTTTCGCCCCGCTGACGATGATCCCGGCGTCGGTCTCTTTTTCCAGCTTGATGTAGACGTCTTTCACCTCATCGGCCGGCTTATGGCGGTCGATCGGCGGGTTGACGATGGCGTGGTTAAAGTACAGGCCGGTTTCCTGAATGCGGGTGTACCAGCTGCGGGCGTTCTGTTCGAACTGGCCGTAAAACGCCGGATTGGCGCCCAGCGCGCAGCCGAAGGCGGCTTTGTAGTCCGGGGTGCGGCCCATCCAGCCGTAGCTCAGGCGCGACCACTCGGCGATGGCGTCGCGCTGCTGGCGCAGATCGTCGGCGCTTTTCGCCACGCGGAAGAATTTATGCGTATAGCCGCCGCTGCCGGTATCGGTGTTCCAGCACAGGGCGTCCTGCAGCGCCGGTTTGTGCAGCGCATCGTACAGCTGGCCGACGGAGGCGGCGGCGTTGCGGAACGCCGGGTGGGTGGTGACGTCTTTGACGCGCTCGCCGTAGATATAAATTTCGCGGCCGTCCTGCAGGCTCTTCAGGTACTCTTCCCCGGTTAACGGGCGTTTAGCGTCTGCGCGGAAATCTTCAGGTTTCATCGGGACCTCTTCAGTATTAATTGGCATATCCCGTCATGCTTCGGGCGGCGTCCATCCGGCTGCGGCTCGAATTATTTAGGGTACAAAGGTTAAATTTATGTTTTCTTTTTGTTGTTTAATTGAAGCGGTTCAGGCGGGTTCCGTGAAGAGACTTTTAGGTCAACGGCGGGTACTTTTCAGGCAGGATGGCGTTCTGTGATCCGGGTCGGTTTTTCGTTTTTTGCCGCCGCGCGCCGGGCATCACGGCAGCGGATTTCCCCGGCCGCGCCTGGCGCCCGCGCGCCGCTGCCGGGAAAAACTCAGGATACCGGTACTTTTTGCGTTCTGAAGGCGCTGGGCGAGCAGCCGACCAGGCGATGAAAAAAACGGGCAAAATAGGCCGGGTCCTTAAACCCCAGCTGCCAGGCGATTTCATTGACCGCGCTATCGGAAAACAGCAGCAGCCGCTTGGCCTCGCGCAGCTGCCGGTCGAAAATCAGGCGCTTCGGCGGCCGGTTGGCAAAGCGCCGGCAGATGTCGGTCAGCCTTGATTCGGTAATGTGCAGCTCATTGGCGTAATCCGGCACCGTCCAGTGCTGGTGGTAGTGGCCGTCGATAGTCTGGTTAAAGCGCTGGAACAGCTTGAGCTCGCCGCGGATGCCGCTGGCGGCGTGGTCGTCGAGCCTGGCGTTGCGCAACAGCAGGGTGAACACCGCCTGCGCCAGCAGCATCAGCGTATGCTCGCGCCCCGCCAGCTGCGAGGTCGATTCGCGCTCAATCAGCCGCCAGTAGTGGGCCAGCGCCGCGAGCTCGTCCGGCTTATCGGCCAGCGACAGGCACATCCCCGGCAGGCCAAAGGCCTCCCGGGTGCCGGGATAGAGCGCCTCCAGCAGCGGCCAGATCAGATCCTCCCGCACGGTCAGCACGTGGCCATCGCTCTCGGAGCCGGTGATAAACGCGTGCGGCACCGACGGCGGCGTCAGGACGAACAGCGGCGCCTGCACCGAGTAGCGGTGATCGTCGAGCTGCAGCTCAATCTGCCCGGTATCGAGAAAGTGCATCTGAAAATACTGGTCGTGGCGATGGGCCTGCATGTCGCGGCCAAAAAAGGCCGCCATGCGGGCAAACGACTGGTAGTGCACGTCTTCCGTGCCCAGGCTTTCATCGTACTCTTTATTGATATCGATATTGGCGATCGAACGCTGGGGCATAGCCGCTCCTTAAGGCGTGGCGCGCGGGCGCGAGGCTTTCATCGGAATAGCCCAGATAATCACGGCGCCAATCACCAGCAGGCTGGCGACAAACCACAGGCCGCTGTTAAAGCTGCCGGTCAGATCCTTCAGCCAGCCGATCATAAACGGGCTTAGCGCCGATCCAATATTGCCGGTGGCGTTGATCACGGCGATACCGATCGCCCTGGCGCGCAGGCTGATCGACTGATCCGGCGTGGTCCAGAAAATGGCCATTGCGCTGAACGATCCGGTGGAGGCCATGACGATCCCCAGCATCTGGATCAGGCTGTGATCGGTCGCCGAGGCCAGCAGCCAGCCGGCGGCGGCAAACAGATACGGCAGGGCGGTATGGTGCCTGCGCTCCTGGCATTTATCCGAGTGTCGGCTCCAGTAAATCATCCCCAGGATGGTGCAGATCTGCGGGATCGCCGCCAGCAGGCCGATGGTGATATTGCTGCTTCCCTCGTTAAAGCTTTTAAGGATCTGCGGCGTCCAGATGCTGATCGCGCTGAGCGTATTGGTCAGGCAAAAATAGGCCAGGGTGTACATCAGCACGATCGGCGTGAAGACTTCGCGCCACAGGCTGCGCTGCTGCATCGCGCGGTGGCTGACGGCGCCTTCCGGCTGTACCAGCGTCAGCCGGTCGTTATCCATCATCTCCTGCAGACACTTTTTGTCCTCTGCGGTCAGCCATTTGGCTTTTGCCGGGGAGTCATCCAGCCAGTACCACACCATGATGCCCAGCAGCACCGACGGGAACCCTTCGAGCAAAAACAGCCACTGCCAGCCGTGCAGGTTGAAGAGGCCGTCCAGCGACAGAATATAGCCGGAAACAATCGAACCGATGGCGGTGGTCACCGGCATGGCAATCATAAACAGGGCGTTGGCGCGGGCGCGGAAAAATGCCGGAAACCAGTAGGTTAAATAGAGCAGAATGCCGGGCAGAAAGCCGGCCTCGGTGATCCCGACCAGCATACGCAGCACGTACAGGCTTTTGGGGCCGGTGGCGAACATCGTGGCGGTGGAGGCGATCCCCCACAGCACCATGATGGTGGCTATCCAGCGGCGGGCGCCGACGATGCTGAGCATGATATTGCTCGGAATACCGAAGATAACGTAGGTGGCGTAAAACAGCGTGGTGGCAAGGCCGAACATAGTGGCGTTCAGCCCCAGATCCTGTCCCATCGTTAGTCCGGCAAAGCCGATATTGATGCGGTCGAGAAATGAAAAGATAAACAGCACGAACAAAAATACGATCAGGCGGCGAAACAGCTTATTGATAACCGACTGCTGCTGCGCCGTCAGCTGCTTGTGCTGATTGGCGGGATCGCGCGTCTCCGGAATGGCTGATGATGTGTCGCTCATGGTCTTTCCTCTAATGGGAATTTTTGTAGGGTTGCGATGTGGCGTTCTTAATAGACGCCGGGCTGGGCTGTCGTTCCGCCGGCGCCAAAGCGCCCGGCTAAGGCTTCGGCGGCGCGGGCGAGCAGGGTAGTGTCGACGCCGACGGCGACAAACAGCGCGCCGAGCTCAAGGTAGCGTTTTGCCAGCTGCTCATTGGCCATCAGAATGCCCGGCGCTTTGCCCGCCCGCCGGATTTGCACGATGGCGCTTTCGATCGCCGCCTGCACTTCCGAATGCTGCGGATTGCCGCCGAAGCCCATATCGGCGCTGAGATCCGCCGGGCCGATAAACACGCCGTCCACCCCCTCAACCTCGAGGATCTGCGGCAGGTTTTTCAGCGCCTCGCGGGTCTCAATCTGCACCAGCACGCACATGGCATCGTTGGCCTGGTGGAGATAATCCGGGATGCGGTTCCAGCGCGAAGCGCGGGCCAGGGCGCTGCCGACGCCGCGAATGCCGGCCGGCGGATAGCGCGTGGCTTTCACCGCCAGCCGCGCTTCGTCGGCGTTCTGCACCATCGGCACCAGCAGGGTTTGCGCCCCGACGTCCAGCAGCTGTTTAATCTGCACCGGGTCGTTCCACGAAGGGCGCACGACCGGCTGGCTGGCGTAAGGCGCTACCGCCTGCAGCTGGGTCAGCACCGTCTGCACGCTGTTCGGCGCGTGTTCACCGTCAATCAGCAGCCAGTCGAATCCGGCGCCGGCCAGCAGCTCGGCGCTGTAGCTGCTGCAGAGTCCCAGCCACAGGCCGATTTGCGGGCGCCCGGCCTGCAGCGCATCTTTAAAGGCATTATTCATCTTCTTCTTTCCCCTAGACAAAGCGGCAGCTAATCGCGCCCATGTTGCCGTAATCGACGTGGAAGGTATCGCCTTTGCGCGCCGCGACCGGACGGGTAAACGAGCCGCCGAGGATAATTTGCCCGGCCTCCAGCTGCACATCGTGCGCCGCCAGCTTGTTCGCCAGCCAGGCAACGCCGTTGGCCGGGTGATTCAGCACGCCGGCGGCGACGCCGGTCTCTTCGATGACCCCGTTGCGGTATAGCAGGGCGGAGATCCAGCGCAGATCCAGCTCATCAGGCTTAACCGGCCGGCCGCCGAGGATCACCCCGGCGTTGGCGGCGTTATCGGAGATGGTGTCGAACACCTTACGCGGACGCTGGGTTTCAGGATCGACGTTGTGGCAGCGGGCGTCGATCAGCTCCAGCGCCGGGCTCACGTAGTCGGTGGCGTTATAGACGTCGAACAGCGTACAGTTCGGGCCGCGCAGCGGTTTGGCCAGCACGAAGGCCAGCTCGACCTCGATGCGCGGAACGATAAAGCGGTCGGTGGGAATATCGCCGCCGTCGTGAAAAAACATATCGTCGAGCAGCGCGCCGTAGTCCGGTTCGCTAATCTGCGAGCTGGCCTGCATCGCCTTCGAGGTCAGGCCAATCTTATGGCCCTTCAGCACCCGGCCCTCGGCAATTTTCAGCTCGACCCACTCGCGCTGGACGGCGTAGGCGTCCTCGATGGTGATCGAGGGATAATCGAGAGAGATGGCGCGGATCTGTTCACGCTGCTTTTCGGCCTGGTTCAGCCGCCGGGCGATCAGGGTGCGGGTCTGTTTATCGAGCATAGGGATTCCTGTGACATTGCCTGCAATTGGTACCATCGGGTTGCCCGGACGAGAGCGCCGAGGTCGGGGAGCCCGCGTCCGGATAACGTCAATTATTTAAACAGCGCGTGGACGTTGTTCTGTTTGTAATTCAGGGTCGGGTGCAGCTCCGCAATCTCGAACGACAGCGCCAGGTAGCGGCTCTCCATCAGCGCGGCGAAATGCGCTTTGATCAGGGCAAAGAGCATCTCTCCCGTTTGCTGGCGGCTTTCCAGACTGCGCCCGCTGCCGATTTTCAGCGTCATATGCACGAAGGCGTAATCGTGCCTGCCGTCGGCCATCTGCCAGGTATCCAGCCAGATGGCGCGGCTGCGGATGCCGCCGATCGGGAAAATACCGGTGGCGGCCAGCGCCTGATTGACCTCGGCGAACAGGCCGGGCAGATCGGCCTGTTCGCGGATGTTGTTCGTGCACTCGGCGATAAAATGTGGCATCGCAGACCCCTTACGCCTGAGCCGGCAGCGGGAAGACGGCGTTGACCTGGCCGGTACCGGAGCTGGCGAACAGGTCGGTGATAAACTCGACCTTGCCGTCGTATTTATCCCAGCCGAGCACGCCGAGCAGCATCACCGTATCGTGCATATTGCCTTCGCCGTAGCAGTAGTCGGCATACTCCGGCAGCATGGTGCAGAACTCTTTGAATTTGCCTTCGCGCCACAGTTTTACCACCCGCTCATCCATCTGGTGGTCAAACTCGCGGGTGTAGCTGTTCATCCCCTCTTCGGCGCGCTGGTCGTCGATAAAGCGGTGCGACAGCGAGCCGCTGGCGAAGACCGCTACGGTACCGTCATATTTTTCAATGGCCTTGACGATAGCTTCCCCCAGCCTGCGGCTGTCGGCGAAGTCGTGAACGGTGCAAAAAGCGGAGATCGAGACCACTTTGAAATGCTTATCGCTGTTCATATAGCGCATCGGCACCAGGGTGCCGTACTCCAGCTTGAGGCTCGGGATGTTGTGCGCCTTGGCGCGGACGCCCAGCTTGACCGCTTCGTCGGCAATCAGCTGGCCCAGCTCCGGGTTACCGTCGTAGTCGTAGGTCATGTCGCGAATAAAGTGCGGCAGCTCGTTGCTGGTATAGATCCCCTTAAAATGCTCGGCGCAGTTAATGTGGTAGGCGCTGTTCACCAGCCAGTGGGTATCAAAGACGATAATCGTATCGACGCCCATCTCCCGGCACCGTTTACCGATCTCCTTATGACCGTCGATCGCCGACTGGCGGCAGCCGTGGTTTTTCCCCGGCAGCTCGGAGAGATACATGGACGGTACGTGAGTAATCTTGGCGGCTAACGCTAATTTGCCCATCTTGTGCTCCTTATAAACCCCATTTCGGGATCGGATGGTCACCCATGGAAATACAGACGTTTTTCATTTCGGCGAACACTTCGAAGCTGTACTCGCCGCCTTCGCGGCCGGTGCCGGAGGCTTTCACGCCGCCGAACGGCTGGCGCAGGTCGCGGACGTTCTGGGTATTGACGAAGACCATGCCGGCTTCAATACCGCGCGCGAGGCGCAGGACCTTGCTGATGTCCTGGGTCCAGATATAGGAGGCGAGGCCGTATTCGATATCGTTGGCGAGGCGCAGACCTTCGGCTTCGTCTTTAAACGGCAGCAGACAGGCGACCGGGCCAAAGATTTCTTCCTGGGCAACCCGCATGCGGTTATCGACGTCCGCCAGCACCGTCGGGCGCAGGAAGTTGCCGCCGCGAAGATGCGCCGGCAGGTCGGTGGGTTTATCCGGGCCGCCGGCCAGCAGCGTGGCGCCTTCCTCGATGCCGAGGCGGATATAGCCGGAGACTTTTTCCCAGTGCTGCTGGCTTATCAGCGCCCCGACCTGGGTGTTGGGATCGGTCGGGTCACCGACGCGCAGGCGGCTGGCGCGTTCAGCGAAGCGCTTGACGAACTCCGGGTAAATGCTCTGCTGAATGAAGATGCGCGAGCCGGCGGTGCAGCGTTCGCCGTTGATTGAGAAGATGGTGAACAGGGCGGCATCCAGCGCGCGCTCGATATCGGCATCTTCAAAAATCAGCACCGGCGATTTGCCCCCCAGCTCCATCGAGTACTTTTTCAGTCCGGCGTTTTTCATGATGTTACGTCCGGTGGCGGTGCCGCCGGTAAACGACACCGCGCGCACGTCATGATGGCGCACCAGCGCGTCACCGGCGTTCGCGCCGTAGCCCTGTACTACGTTCAGCACGCCCGGCGGAATACCGGCTTCCAGCGCCAGCTCGCCGAGACGGTCGGCGGTGAGCGGCGACAGCTCGGACATTTTCAGCACCGCGGTGTTGCCCAGCGCCAGGCACGGCGCCACCTTCCAGGTCGCGGTCATAAACGGCACGTTCCACGGCGACACCAGCGCGCAGACGCCGACCGGCTGCACGAGGGTGTAGTTGAGCATCTTGTCGTCAACCGGATAGGTTTTGCCGTTCATCTGCTGGCACACTTCGGCGAAGAATTCGAAGTTGTGCGAAGCGCGCGGGATCAGCACGTTTTTGGTCTGGTGGATCGGCAGGCCGGTATCGGCGGTCTCCATCGCCGCGATCTGCGGAACGTTCTGGTCTATCAGATCGCCCAGACGGCGCATCAGGCGCGCGCGCTCCTTCATCGGCAGGTTGGCCCATTTCGGGAACGCCGCTTTGGCTGCCGCTACCGCCTGATTCACTTCGGCTTCGCCGCCGGAGGCGACTTCCGCCAGCACTTCGCCGGTGGCCGGGTTGGTGGTGTGGAAATACTCCGCGCTTGCCACGCTTTCGCCGTTGATCCAGTGGTTAATTTTTTTCATGACAGCTTCTCCTCATACGCTTGCTGGCTGATGATGCGGTTGACCAGGCGGCCCACGCCTTCGACTTCGACGATCACTTCGTCACCCGGCACCACGTCAGACAGCCCCTTCGGCGTGCCGGTGGCGATCATGTCGCCCGGTTGCAGGGTCATAAAGTCGCTCAGCCAGGCAATCAGGTACGGGATGCTGAAGATCAGATCGGCGGTGGTGCCCTGCTGGCGCAGTTCGCCGTTGACCCAGGTGCTCAGGGTCAGGTTGTGCGGGTCCGGGACCGTCTCTTTGCTCACGATCCACGGCCCGATGGGGGTCAGGGTGTCGCGGCTTTTTACCCGCAGATTCGGCCGGTAGTAGTTTTCCAGATAGTCGCGAATGGCGTAGTCATTGCAGACGGTATAGCCGGCGACGTAGTCCAGGGCGTCGGCCTCGCTGACCTTGCGCGCGGTTTTGCCAATCACCACCACCAGTTCGGCTTCGTAATGCATATATTCGACGTTATCCGGACGCACCGACTCCTGGCGGTGGCCGATAAAGGTGTTCGGCGCTTTGATAAACACCAGCGGCTCTTCCGGCGGCTTGAATTCCAGCTCGCTGGCGTGGTCGGCGTAGTTCAGCCCCAGCGCGAACAGGGTGCCCTCGGCGGGCGGCAGCCAGCGGAATTCGCCCTCCTGCAGCCGCGTGCCGTCGTCGAGGATCGCCTGCTCACGATCGTCGACCTGCGCGTTGCGTACCTGACCCTGCCACTCGATACGTGCCTGTTTCATGCCGGCTCTCCTTCTGCGACTACCGGGTTTTCCAGCGCCGGGAAACCCTCGGCGAGAATGCGTACGCGATCGCCGGGGCGCAGCGTTACGCGGGCGTGCGGAGTGCCGATCAGAATGGCATCGCCGGGGTTGAGGGTGGCGAACTCGCTCAGGGCGCTTAGCAGCTCGGCGGCGCTGCGCTGCAGGTCGGCGGTGTTCCAGCTATCCGCTTCGCGACCGTTGATTTCGGTGATGATGGTCAGATTATCGACGTTCTGTACCGGGACGAGGTCGCCCAGCGGGCAGAAACCGTCGCGGCATTTCGCCTTAATCGCCGGGCGGTAAAAGCTCTCTTCCGGCAGACTGACGTCGTTGGCCAGCGCGTAGCCGGCGATGCAGGAGGCGGCCTCTTCGACGGAGACGCCGCGTGCGGTTTTACCGACGATCAGCGCCACGGTGGCGCCGCTCTGCACGGTTTCCCCCTGCGGGTAAGGGATCGCGTCGCCGCTGCCGATAACGGTATTGCGCGGTTTGATAAACCAGACCGCAGTTTGCGGCGGCGTTTTGTACGGGGCCTGTTGGAACGCTTCCCGCCAGGCGTCGAGCTGGCTGCCGTGGTTAAGCGCAACGGCGAAGATGGTACCTTTCATTCACCACTCCTCTGGTACTGATTTCTGAAGCTTAATGGATTTCATTAATATGTTAATGATTACCTTTTATTCCTTGCGGAAGGGTTTGGCAAACAGAAGTGAATGTTTTGTGATCGGATTAACAATAAATTTACATGAATGAAACTTAATTGTTTATAATCATATTGTTAGTTATTTTTCATGAAAAGACTGGTACTTTTCAGCAGCAGAAACCGGTTGCGTCATCGGCAAATAAACGCTAATTATTAACTTGTTAATAGATTCTGAAATACGATGTAGAGGTATGTGATGCATGATTCGTTAACCATTGCGCTGTTGCAGGCGCGGGAAGCGGCGATGGGCCACTTTCGGCCGATCGTCAAACGCCATAATCTCACCGAGCAGCAGTGGCGTATTGTGCGCATCCTTGCCGAAAACCCGTCGATGGATTTCCACGACCTGGCCTTCCGCGCCTGCATTTTGCGCCCGAGCCTGACCGGTATTTTGACCCGCATGGAACGTGACGGCCTGGTGCTGCGTCTGAAGCCGGTCAGCGATCAGCGCAAGCTGTACGTTTCGCTGACGGCGGAAGGAACAAAGCTGTATCAAAGCGCCCAGGCTCAGGTTGAAGAGGCCTATCGCCTGATCGAAGAAGAGTTTACCAGCGAAAAAATGCAGCAGCTGACCGCGCTGCTGGAGGAGTTTATCGCGCTCGGCAACCGTAACGGCGCCGCGCGCGACGATCGGCAAGAGGAGTAAATCAGCGCGCGCAGCTGCCTTCCTCAGGCTAACTTTAATGGCGATGAAGAAGAGTAGAAGAAGAGCAAAGGAGAAGATTATGGAGACGGTAACGCTGACGTTGCCCGAGGCTGAAGCGCTTTCCCGCCAGGTGCTCAGCGATAATGGTTTCAGCGAGAGCCATGCGGCGGCCGTGGCGCGTAACGTGACCGCCGGGGAGCGCGACGGCTGCGCTTCCCACGGCCTGTGGCGGCTGCTGGGGATAGTCGATACCCTGCGCAAAGGGAAGGTCTCGCCCGACGCCGAGCCGCAGATTGACGACCGGGCGCCGGCGGTTGTGCGGGTGGATGCTAACGGCGCCTTTTCGCTGCTGGCGCTTGAGCGAGCGCTGCCGCTCTTGTGCGCCAAGGCGCGCCACAGCGGTATTGCCGCGCTGGCGATTAACCGCTGCGTGCATTTCTCGGCCCTGTTTGCCGACGTTGAGCCGCTCACCGAGGCGGGGCTGGTGGGGCTGGCCTGCACGCCGGGCCACGCGTGGGTCGCGCCGGCGGGCGGCAGCCGTCCGCTCTTTGGCACCAACCCTATCGCCTTTGGCTGGCCGCGCGGCGACAGGCCGCCGTTTATTTTTGATATGGCAACCAGCGTGGCGGCGCGCGGCGAGATCCAGCTGCATCAGCGTGCCGGGAAGGCCTTGCCGGAAGGCTGGGGAATCGACGCCGAAGGAGAGCCCACCACCGACGCCGCCGCCGTTCTCGACGGAGCGATGCTGACCTTTGGCGGCCATAAGGGTTCGGCGCTGGCGGCGATGGTGGAGCTGCTCGCCGGGCCGCTGATTGGCGATATGACCAGTGCGGAGTCGCTGGCGTGGGATAAGGGCGCGGGCGGGCTACCGTACGGCGGCGAGCTGATTCTGGCGCTCGATCCGCAGCGTTTTCTCGGGCCGCAGGCGGACGAACACCTGGCGCGGGCGGAGACGCTGTTTGATGCCATGCGCTCGCAGGGGGCCCGTCTTCCCGGAGAGCGGCGCTTCGATTGTCGTCAGGTCAGCGAACGCCAGGGCGTGACGATCGGGCGTTCGCTGTATGAGGAGATTGTCGCCCTGCGGCGTTAGGCGATTTCTCCGGCGATCCGGCGCTTAGCGAGGCCGGACGCGGAGCCCGGAGACGGCGCGGGCCGTCATGCGGGATGAATCAGAACAGCGTATCCAGCTCTTCCAGCAGGTTGTACTCGTCGTCGACCAGCAGCAGCGTTTTCCATTTGTCGAAGGTCAGACACGGGTGCGAGGTGCCAAAGACCAGGATATCGCCGACCTGCACATCGCTGCCGGGCGCCAGGCGCAGCATGCAGTGCTGATCCATGATCCCGACGCTGACGATCTCCTCCGCGCGCAGCGGCAGCGGCTCTCCGCCGCGATAGTGGGCGATGGGCTGCGGCAGGCCGGCATCGAAAGCGCAGTCGCGCTTGCCGAAGTTGACCACCGCGCGATCCGCCTCCGGAACCGACTGCACCATCGCCATCAGCTCGAGGGCCGAGGTCAGATCGCCGGCCAGATCGCAGGCGATCGGATCCCGGGCGATCAGCTCCTGCTGGGCAACATCGTAGATCCCCATATCGTGCGTGATGTAGCAGCCGGGGCGGATCGCTATTCGGCAGCGCGCCGGCTTTTTGGCCGCCAGCCAGACGTTACACACCACGTCATACCACACGGTGCCGGCGCCGGTCAGGATAAACTCGCCGTCGACCAGCGGCTCCATTCGGCAGGCGAGGTCCGCGGCCTGGCGCAGCAGCGCTTCAACCTGCGGCTGCGGATCGTCGCCGTGCAGCACTCCTTCATACAGCTCCAGCCCGCGCAGCGTCAGGCCCGGTAGCTCGGCCGCGGTCTGTGCCAGCGCCAGCGCATCCTCCAGGCTGCGACAGCCGCAGCGCCCGCCGGGCACCCCAAGCTCAATCAGCACGTCCAGCGTTTGCCGGCGTTCGGCAAAAAAAGCCGACAGCGCGCGGGCGTTAGCGAGGCTATCTATGCAGCAGATGAAATCTACGCTGCGGTAGTGGGTTTTCAGCTGAGAAACGGCCTGCATGTTGGCCTTGCCCACCAGCTGATTGACCATCAATACGCGCTGGACGCCGCTGGCCATCGCCGCAGCCGCCTGCCAGGCGCTGCCGACCCCGATTCCCCAGGCGCCGGCCCGCTGCTGGGCCTGAAAAATCCACGGCGTCATCGTCGTTTTGCCGTGCGGCGCCAGCGAGACGCCGCGGGCGTCAGCGTAGCGCTGCATCCAGGCGATATTGTTTTCCAGCGCGCTTTTTTTCAGCAGCGCGGCGGGAAGGCAGACCTCTTCCGCCAGCAGGTTCGCCGGCGATGTCATCGGCGCTGATTTATGCGGGACAAGCGTTGCGTGGTGGTATTTCATAACACTATCCTTTCAGGTTTTACTTTCGGATTTTAAATGGGTATCAGTTATAACTATTTGATAAATATTATTTTAATACTTAAATATTATTCATTGTGAATAAAAGTATCACAAAACGATCTGGGTTTTGCGTAGTTTTCCACTGTTTTTCCGCCTTGTAAATGGTTAACTTGTCGGCATAGTCGAAAGGGAGTAATTGCTATGAAGGTTGACTGGCTTTTTAAGAACGTCACGGTTATTGACGGCAGCGGCGGGCCGCAGTATCGCGCCGACGTGGCGGTGAAGGGCGATCGCATTGTGGCTATCGCTCCGGCGCTGCAGGTGACGGCAGAGCGCGAAATTGAAGGCCAGGGGCGCGTGCTGGCGCCCGGCTTTATCGATGTGCATACCCATGACGATATCAACGTCATCCGGATGCCGGAATATTTACCCAAGCTCAGTCAGGGCGTGACGACGGTGATCGTCGGTAACTGCGGGATCAGCGCGGCAATGGCGACCATGCGCGGCGCGGTGCCCGATCCGATGAACCTGCTGGGCGAGCAGGAGCAGTTTATCTATCCCACCGTGCAGGCCTATGCCCACGCGGTGGAAGCGGCCCGGCCGTCGCTCAACGTCGGCACGCTGATTGGCCATACTGCGCTGCGTAATAACCATATGGACGATCTGTTCCGCCCGGCGACGGAGACGGAGATTGCCGGAATGCGCGTCCAGCTGCGCGATGCGCTACGCCAGGGGGCGCTGGGCCTGAGCACCGGCCTGGCCTACGCCAGCGCGTTCCACTCCACCACCGAAGAGGTGATGGCGCTGGCGGAAGAGCTGGCGGCGGAGCAGGGGATCTACACCACCCATCTGCGGTCTGAATTTGAGCCTATCCTTGAGGCTCTCGACGAAGCGTTTCGTATCGGTCGTCACGGCAACGTGCCGGTGGTGGTTTCTCATCATAAATGCGCCGGGGCAAAGAACTGGGGGCGCACGCGCGAGACGCTGGCCTTCTTCGATGAGATGCGCCAGCGCCAGGAAATCGCCTGCGACTGCTATCCCTATTCCGCCAGCTCCTCCACGCTGGATATGAAGCAGGTGACCGATGAATTCGACATCGTGATCACCTGGTCCGAGTCCCGGCCGGAGCAGGCGGGAAAAACGCTCCGGCAGATCGCCGACGAGTGGCAGGTGAGCCTGCACGACGCCGCGGCGCAGCTGATGCCGGCCGGCGCTATCTACTACAACATGGATGAGCAGGACGTGCGGCGGGTGATGCGCTATCCGGTCACCATGATCGGCTCCGATGGCCTGCCGAACGATCCGATGCCGCATCCGCGGCTGTGGGGCGCTTTCCCACGGGTGCTGGGGCACTACAGCCGCGACGAGCAGCTTTTTCCGCTGACCACCGCTATTCACAAAATGACCGGGCTGTCGGCGGCGCGCTTCCAGCTATCGGAACGTGGGCTGGTTAAAATCGGTTACTTTGCCGATCTGGTACTGTTTGACCCACAGACGGTGCGCGACGTTGCCAGCTTCTCCGACCCGAAGCGGCCGGCGGACGGCATTGAGGCGGTGATGGTGAACGGCGTCATGAGCTACGGCAGCGATAAAAAAATTACCGGGCGCGCGGGGCGTTTCCTGCGCCGCCGGATGGACGAAGGAGTTGAGTATGAGCATTAAACGTTACGGCGTGGAAGGTGGAACCGGCACCGGCGGGCAGCATCTGCCGTTTGCCCGCGCGGTGGAAGCGGGCGGCTGGCTGTATGTTTCCGGCCAGACGCCGATGAAAAACGGCGAAGTGGTGGAGGGGGGCATTGTCGATCAGTCGCGGCTGGCGATTCAGAACTGCGTCGATATCATGAATGAAGCAGGCTATACCCTTGCCGACGTGGTGCACGTGAAGGTGATCCTCACCGACTCGCGCTATTTCCAGTCTTTCAACAAAGTGTTCCGCGAGTTCTTTGGCGATAATCCGCCGGCGCGGATCTGCTGCGTGGCCGATCTGGTGGTGGACTGCAAAGTTGAAGTGGATGTGACCTGTTATAACGCTGCCCGCGTCTAAATAATAGCTCCCCGCCGCTGGCCGGGGAGCGACCCATAACAATGTGAGAGTAGCGTCAGGCCGAATAAGTCGGCCGGCGCGACCAGGATTGCTGTGCCTTTTTTCGGCATCGTTACTATTAACTCATAATATTCAGCGGTACGAATATTATTTATTACGCCTGGATGTGAGCAATGAATAATATGTCATTCCTGATTTGGTTTTCCGTTTATGCCTGCGCGATGATCGCTTTAGGCTGGTACGTTTCACGCAAGCAAAAGAACGGCGATGATTTCCTGCTGGGCGGGCGCTCCCTGCCGATGTTCCTGACGCTAGGGTCGACGGTCGGCACCATGGTTGGCACCGGCTCCAGCGTAGGCGCCGTGGGCTTTGGCTACAGCAACGGCTGGGCGGGGATGCTGTACGGCCTCGGCGGCGCGGTCGGTATTTTACTGGTGGCGTGGCTCTTCGCCCCGGTGCGTAAATTTCGCTTTATGACCATGAGCGAAGAGATGTCGTATTATACCGGCGGCAGTAAAATTATTAAAAACCTGGTAGCGATCCTTATTTTTATTGCCTCGATCGGCTGGCTCGGCGCCCATATATTAGGCGGCGGGCTATATCTGGCGTGGGCCAGCGGAATTGATATCAACGTCGCCAAAATTATTATTGCGCTGGCTTTTGTGGTTTACGTCGGCATCGGCGGCTACTCCGCGGTGGTCTGGATCGACACCATTCAATCGATTGTCCTGTTCGTCGGCTTTATTTTAATGGCGATCCTCGCGGTCCATCACGTCGGCGGCTGGAGCCATATTCAGCAGGCGGTTGACCCGGCGGCCCAGAGTCTGTTTGCCGTCGATAAGCTCGGCGTGCTTCCCGCGCTCTCTCTGGCGGTGGTGATTGGCGTGGGGGTTCTGGCAACGCCGTCCTACCGCCAGCGTATTTACTCGGCAAAAACCGTCTCCTCCGTGCGCCAGTCGTTCACCATCACCGGCCTGCTCTATCTCGGCTTTTCGTTCCTGCCGGCGATTATCGGCATGGCGGTGTGGACGATGAACGCCAATCTCGAAAACAGCGGCTTTGCCTTCCTGTTTGCCACCCAGGTCCTGCCGCCGGTGCTGGCGATGGCGATTCTGATCGCCGGGATGTCGGCCAACATGTCCTCCGGCAGCTCCGACGCCATCGCCGCCGTCTCGATTATGCTGCGCGACCTTTACACCCTGGTGACCGGCCATATGCCCGCGCCGGAGAGGGCGATTCGCCTGTCGCGGATGTTCCTCGTGCTGGTTATCGCCCTGGCGCTGATATTTGCCCTGACCTCCAACGACATCATTAGCTACATCACCAAAATGATCTCGATGATTATGTCCGGGATGTTTATCTGCACCATGCTCGGCCGCTTCTGGACGCGCTTTAACTGGCAGGGGGCGGTGGCCGCTCTGGCCGGCGGCGCCGGCGCATCGGTCGCCGTGCTGATGGACAGCGACTGGCTGGCGTTCTGGGGCAATCCGTGTATCCCGTCGGTGCTCACCAGCCTGGCGGCCTCGGTGATCGTCACGCTGCTGACGCCGGCGAGCAGCATGAGCCGTGAAGAGGCGCTGGAGATGATTACCCGCGAGCGGGAAAGCACCCCGGCGGCACCGCCGCTGGCCATCGGTAAACGCAATACGTCGCAGGGCTAAGGAGACGCAGATGCAGGACTATATTGCCGTCGACTGGGGCTCCACGCAGCTGCGCGGCTGGCTGATACGCGACGGGGAGTGCGTTGAAACGAAACAGCTGCCGTTGGGGATTTCCCGGCTTAACGGGCAGGCGCCGGCGGATATATTCCGCCAGCATCTGGCGCCCTGGCGCGGCGATCGGGCGCTGCCGGTGGTGATGGCCGGGATGATCGGCAGCGACGCCGGCTGGTACCCGGTGCCGTATCTGGCCTGCCCCGCCGCCATCGACGCGCCGGGCCGCCAGCTGTTCAGCGTCGCTGAAAACGTGTGGATTGTGCCCGGTCTCAAGGTCGAACAGGCCGGGGACTACGGCGTGATGCGCGGTGAAGAGACCCAGCTGCTGGGCGCCGGGCAAATCGCCCCCGCCGATTGCTACATCATGCCGGGCACCCACAGTAAGTGGGTGCGGGTAGAGCGCGGAGTCGTACGCCATTTCTCCACCGCCATGACCGGCGAGCTGCATCACCTGCTGCTTAGCCAGTCGCTGATTGGCAGGCATCTTCCTGAACAGCGACCGGACGACGCCGCTTTTGAGCTGGGCCTGGAAAAAGGCATGACGTCGCCGTTGGCAGCCGAGCTGTTCGGCGCCCGCGCAGCACGGCTGCTGGGGGCGCTGGCGCCGGCTTCGGTCAGCGACTATCTCTCCGGGCTGCTGATTGGCGCGGAGGCTGCGGCCTTTTGCGATCGCTATCGTACCGCCGCCGTCACCCTGGTGGGGGACCCGGCGCTGACTGCCCGCTACCGACGCGCGATGTCGGCGCAAGGTCGGGTGGTGCAGAGCTGTGGCGGCGATGAGGCATTTTTGAGCGGTATGGCGAGGATAATAGATGAACGCAGTTAAGCTGATCGCGATTTTGCGCGGTATTGGCCCCGCAGAGGCGGCGGAACACGTTGAGACGCTGATTGGCGCCGGTTTTCGCTATATTGAAATCCCGCTAAATTCACCGGACTGGCGGCACAGTATTCCGCAGATGGTCAGCCGCTTTGCCGATCGGGCGGTGATTGGCGCAGGGACGGTACTTAACGTCGAACAGGTGGATTTTCTTGCCGCGTCGGGGGCGAAGCTGGTGGTGACGCCCAATACCCAGCCGGCGGTGATCCGCCGGGCGGTGGCGCAGGGGATGCTGGTCTGCGCCGGATGCGCCACCGCGACGGAGGCGTTTAACGCCCTGGAGGCCGGCGCGCAGTGGCTGAAAATCTTTCCCTCCTCCGCTTTTGGCCCGGACTACATTCGGGCTCTGAAGGCGGTGCTGCCCCCGGAGGTGCCGGTGCTGGCGGTGGGGGGCGTCACGCCGGATAACCTCGCCGTCTGGGTGCGGGCCGGATGCGCCGGCGCGGGGCTGGGGAGCGATCTGTACCGCGCCGGGCAGACGCCGACGCGCACCCGCGAACAGGCGGAGCGCTTTATTGCCGCCGGCCGGGAGCTAGTCGCCTAGCGGCTGGCGGTCGACGCCGCCGCGGTGGCTGTCGAGCGCCAGCTTGATGCGCCGCAGGCGGTCTTTCGCCTGCGGCTTGTTGGCCATCGCCAGTTCGGTGGCCAGCACATCGACCATCGCCAGCATGGCGTAACGCGAGGTGCTGGGTTTGAAAATATAGTCGTTTTCGCGCACCAGCAGTGGCAGCAGCAGATCCGCCTGCTCCGCCAGCGGCGTACCCGCCGGAGCGATGGCAATTACCTTCGCCCCGTACTGCCTGGCGATAGCCGCGCTTTCAATGATCTCTTTGGTATATCCCCCCAGCGACAGCACGATGACCACGTCCTTCGGCGTTACGGCCGAGCTCATCATGCGCACCAGCAGGCCGTCGTTCTGGCTGACGACCGGCAGGCCGAGGCGGAACAGGCGATACTGAATCTCCTGCGCGCAGATGGTCGAGCCGCCGCCCATGCCGAGCGCCAGTATTTGCCGGGCATCGCTAAGCCAGGAGACGGCGCGCTTCAGCGCGTTAATATCCAGCGCCCGGCGGTTGGTCTCCAGGACGCCAATAATTGACTCGTAGATCCCCTGTACGCCCTCCAGATCCGGGACATCCAGAATAAAGCGCTGCCCGACGGCCAGCGACTGCGCGAGCTTCATTTTCAGTTCGCGGACGTCTTTGCACCCCAGCGCCCGCGCAAAGCGGGTGACGGAGGCCTGGCTGGTGCTGGTCAGGCGGGCAATTTCGGCGATCGGCAGCTCGGCCGCTGCGGCGACATCGTCGAGAATAAACTGGGCTATCCGCTTTTCGGTAACGGTCAGCTCGAGGAAGCGATCGGTGATGCAGGAGATGATATCAATCGAGTAGGCCATACGGGTATCAGTCGCTAAATGTGTAATGATACTTTGTACCATATTCAGGGCAGAAAAAGCAGCGCCGAAGCGGCGATGTGGGCTACAGCGCGAGGCGCATGGCGCAGCGGGTCTCCGGCAGCAGGCCGTGGCTTGTTTCCCGCTCCCTTTTAGCCGCCAGCCCGGATGGCAGGCGCTGTTCATCGAGCATGCAGAATCCCAGGCGGGTGTAGAACGGGGCGTTCCACGGAACTTCGCGGAAGGTGGTGAGGGTCAGCGCCGGATAGCCCATGCTGCGGGCGGTGTCGGTAACCTGCGCCAGCATCATCCGGCCAATTCCGCGCCCTTGCCACTCCTGACGGACGGCGATTTCCACGATAAACAGCGCATCATCGAGCGGTTCGCTCAGCAGGAAGCCAACGGGCTCTCCGCCGCCGATGGCCAGCAGGCTGTGGTCCGTTTCGAGATACTGATAATGCTCCCGGGCGCTGATGACGGCGCTATCTGCCAGCCAGGCGAGAGCGGGGATCTGACGAAAAGCCTGCGCTGCCGAGCGCTCAACGGCGGGCAGACGAGGGATATCGCTCTCCTCGGTCAGGCGCAATGTCACTTCGGCAGTTATAGTGTTATTTTTCATCGCTTCAGCATAGCACCTTTGGGAGAAACATATGGAATTGACCGCCGTCCCCGCCACCTGCTTTAGCAGCGAACAGCTGACGACAATCCTCAGCGACTGCTTCGAAGATTACCTGGTGCCCGTTGCGCTGTCGGTAGAGGTGTTTGTGCATCGCTTCAGCTCTGAAGGGCTGAGCCTGCTGGATTCTTGCGTCTGGCTGGCGGGGGACACGCCGGCGGCAATCGCCATTATCACCCGTCGCGGCGATGCGGCCAGGCTGGCGGCGTTTGCCGTGCGGCCGGCCTGGCGGGGAAAAGGAACCGGCCGCTCGCTGATGGTATCGCTGATGGCCTCGCTACAGGCCCAGGGCGTGCGGCGGATGTGGCTGGAGGTGATTCGCGATAATCATGCCGCGGTTGCGCTGTATCAATCGCTGGGCTTTAGCGTTCGTCACGGGCTTTGCGGCTATCTGAGCTCGCGGCCGGAGGGCGAGAGCGCGCCGGTGCTGGAGCAGTGCGATGTGCTGGCGCTGACGCGCAGGGCGGGGGCGGAAATCAACGGTCGGCTGCCGTGGCTGATGGACCCAATGACCTTCAATACGCTGCCGTGCCGCGCGTTGACGCTTAATCAGCAGGCGTTCGCGGTGCTGGCGACGCTCACCGCAAAGCCGCAGCTCCAGCTGCTGTGGGTCGAACCTGCCGCCCGCGGCCGCGGCCTGGCGCGCGAGCTGCTTATTGCCCTTGCCCGGCAGTTCCCCGGTCTTGGCACCTCGGTCACCGTTCCGGAGTCGTTTACGCCGCTGTTCAGCGCGGCGGGGTATGCGGCCCTGGCGCTGCAGCAGTATGAAATGAGCGTGGAGTTCCCTGCTGCGGCTTCTGCCGGGCGGTAAGATAGGGGATCAGGCGGTTTTGCGTCGCGCCGTCCGGCCCGCAGAGAGCCGGACGGGCGGGTTTAGCCTTCGCGTTTGACGATTTTTATATCCACCATGCCAATTCCCAGCTGGCGCGGCGCGTGGCCGAGAATATTGCCTTCGTTGGTGGACTGCGGGTCCGGCGGAACGATAATCAGCGTATCGCTGCGCGACGGGTTGTCGAAATGCAGCGTGGTGGTGGAGACGTCATTCGCCAGCGTCAGCGTCTGTTCGCTATCCCCAACGCGAACCGGGATCGGCTTATTGGCGTTGGGCCCGTAGGCTTTGGCGGTGATCACCAGATCGAATTTCTCCGGCAGCGGGTTCTTAAACTCGATTTTGACTTCGCTCCCCAGCTGCGCGTTGGACCAGCGGCCCCAGGATTCCGGCCGGGAGATGCCGCTAAACTGCCTGACCTCCTCCGGCGCGCCGGCGACGTTAAACACGAAGCTGTCGGCCTTGTAGCGAATATCGTTATCGACAATTTTCAGCGTGTCGACGTTGCCTTTGTAGCGCTCCATATCGATGAGGGTATCTTTAAACGCCGTTTTCCCCTGCCACAGGGCCTTATCTACGCGCTGGACGGTCTGCTCGCCGCCGAGCTGGCCCTGCGATACGCACCAGTCGGTGGAGAGCGCCAGCTCGCTGGACCACAGCTGGCCCATCTTGTAGCAGCGGTCGATCCAGACAAAGTTATCGCGCGGGGCAAAATCGGCCAGCTGGTAGCGCAGCGGCGCGGAGTATTCGCTCTCCGGCAGCGGCTCGACGCGTTTATCGGAGACCCGTAGCAGTAGCGGCAGACGGAAGTGGCTGCCGGAGAAGGAGACCATGCTTTTCTGCGCGTCCACGGTGAAGTTTTTCATCTCTTTCGGGAAGTTCCACAGGCGGATGACGTCAGGCTTCCAGGCCAGCACCTTATCTTTCATATTGAGGAAGATGCCGGAAAGCGACTGCCCGGAGAGGCTGCTGCGGCCGAGGCCGATGTAGTTATCGCCGCCGAGGATATCCAGCACCGTGGCGCCGTTGTCCATAGTATTACGCTTCACCGCCAGCGTATCCTGCTGCGGCTGGTCGCCGCGCAGCACAAAGAACAGGTTGCTGCGATCCTGCTTGTTCAGGTATTCCCAGGCGGTGTTTTTCATCGCCAGGTGATCGGAAGAGACCACGATCACCGTGTTTTTGAAATAGGGCGAGGCTTTGATCTTCTCGATAAGCGCCGCGATATGCTCCTGGCTGCAGCTTACCGCGCTAAAGGAGAGGTTCTTTTTACCGCCCATTTCATAGCTTTTTCGCTGGCAGGTGCGGGAAATAAAGCCGTCAGGATGGTGGGTATCCACCGTCAGCGCAAAGAGCGAGAAGCGTTTACCGGATTGCGAAAGCTGTTCGAATTTTTTCCAGGTTTCATCCAGCACGGTATCGTCGTAGAAGCCCCAGTCGTTGCGATAGGCGGGGTCGGCCACCGTGGTTTTCAGCTCTTCAGCGCCGTACAGATGATCGAAGCCGTGGGACTTCAGGAACACGTCTTTCCCGGCGAAACGCAGGTTGGCGCCCTGTACAAAATAGTTTTCGTAGCCGGAGTTTTTCAGAATGTCGCCGAGGCAGATATTCTGCGGGAAGAAGCTGGACACCGAGGCCGAGGCGTTGCCTTCAAACGGTGCAAACAGGGGAATACCGCACTGCGAGGCGACCATCCCGGCGATGGTGTAGTCGGTACCCGGCAGCTGCGCGGTGTTGCTGAAATCGAGGCCTTCGTTTTTCAGTTTGCCAAGCTCGGGCGCCAGATCGGGAAACGCGTCGTTATCAAAATAGGTGCGTTCAAGGCTTTCGCCGTAGATATAGACCAGGTTGAGCTGAGGGTTGGCGATGCTTTTCGACGGCTCTTTATAGTAGGCGACAAAATCTGGATCGCCGTCGCGGGACTGCGATTTCACCAGCTCGCTAATTTGGCGGAACGCCGGACTGGCGTCAACGGAGGCCAGCGCGAGAACCAGCGCCAGCAGGCTGTAGCCAAAGTGGTGTGGATGATGACGGCGTCGGCGCAGTATCCAGCCAAGGGCGCTGAAAACGCTCACCAGCGCCACGATAATTCCGGCGCCGGGCAGGATATATTTGCCGACGCCCGCGCCGGTCAGGCTGTTGGTCAGGGTATAAAGCACCGCGTCATTAATGCCGTCGCCGGTGAAATAATCGCTGGCGTAGAGGGTGATGTTCAGGACGACAAACAGGCCCAGTACCGTCAGCGTAGCGGCAAACCACCAGGTATTGCGACCGGCTTTCAAGGCATAAATCACCACCGAGGTGAGAAACAGGGCGATGGATAACAACTCTGACACAGCTTACCCTCATTAGCGCCAGCTGACCGCTGGCAAAATAGATCGGTTTCCACGATATACTGTAATGGCAGCGCCATATTGCTGCAATTGTAGAGTCATGAAACTGTGCTGTGGTTCAGAATTGGTTTATAAGTCGCCATTTTTGATCAACGTCTCATCCTTCCCGGCGGGGAAAAATGAGACCATCAATGTTAAAAAACGGCGTTGCGGCCGCGTTGTCCAGGCTAAGGCGCCAAACGCGGCATCTGGGGAGAGCCTCAGGAGAGGAATTTCGCGCCCTGCTTGAGGACCAGATCGCAGGCTTTGGTTTTCACTTTTTCCGCCAGCGGGCTGCTGCCGAGGGTGCTCAGGTTCAGCTGCTGGCCGTTATTGCTGTTCAGCAGGCCCTGTAAACCTTCAAGATAGCCGGTATCCTCTTTCTGTTTTTCCGCGGTGCCGAGGCCGAGTTTATCCAGAACCTGGTTTTTGATGTTTTCGGTATTGGTCACCGAGGAGAGCTTTTGTTTCGCGCAGTAGGACATAATGCCGGCGGCATTGTTCATGCTGCTGGAGGTTAGCGACTGGCTCCCTCCGTTCAGCAGGCCGGTCAGCGAGGAGAGCGACAGCGCGCCGCTTTGCTGCGAACCGCTTTGGCTGCTGAGCTCGCTGGCGGCGCTGGAGAGGGAGTCCTGCCAGGAGGCGGCCTGTGCGCCGGCTGCGAAAAAGGCGCCGGCAATCATCAGAGTGCGGAACAAGGATTGTGCAGATTTCATAAGTTTACTCATCGTGGTTACTGAAGTATTTCCGCAGTATAACCCCGCCTGAGTTCGGAAATGTCTTAATACTCTTTGCCGGTGACCCGGTGACGATAGCTATCCCAGTTGAAAATCACCCACAGGCTATTGCCGAGGCGCATACGATCCATCACGCGCTCGCCGAGCAGCTTGTTCATCTCGTCCATGTTGCTGTTGGTTAACATTCCGGTCGGGCGCTTTGATGAGGAGCGGCGATCGACGATCTGATTGATGATCACTTTTTCATAGCGGGATTCGGTTTGCATACCGATCTCATCGATCACCAGCAGATCGACCCTGCTGAGATCGTTCAGCAGCTGCTCTTCGCTGATTTCCCGGTTGCCGAAGGTGTCTTTCATTGCCGACATGATGTCGGCGACGGTAATGATCAGCACCGATTTACCGCGCAGCAGCAGCTCGTTACAAATGGCGGCCGCAAGGTGGTTTTTACCGGTGCCGGGCTTGCCGGAAAAGATAAAGCTGGCGATGTTGCCGTCGAACTCTTCAACGTACTGGCGCGCTCTGGACAGCGCGTTCATCTGGCCTTCGCACTCAACCCGGTAGTTCTCAAACGAGCAGTTCTGGTGCAGCGGGCGGATGCCGGAGCGGTTAAACGTCCGCTGCATTTTCATCGCCCGGTTCTCCCGCTCAAGGGCTTCAGAACGCAGCTTGCCCTGCTCTTTCTGCCATGCCAGCAGCTCTTCACCGGTTTTAAACGCCGGTTCGATATGAGCAGGCATCATTTTTTGCAGGCGCTTCATCAGCTCGCCAACGTTTTTCATGCTCATCCTCTGAACCCTCGTGGAATATGGTTATCCGGCTCGCTGACCGTATTCACATCACGACGCGGCTGGCCGCCGTTGCCGGCGCGACCGATTTGCACGCTACGCGCCAGCTTTTGCTGCCACTGCACGTGATGAAAGACTTTGCCTTCCGCCTGCCAGTAGGCAACGAATGCCGCCAGCTCTTCCGGCGTGACCGCCTGGCTCAGGGCGATACCCCACAGCGCCGCGAGGCGCTGAAAATCCGCGTCCGGCTGCCAGTCGGCGTACATGGCGAATTTTCCCATAGGGATCGCGGCTGGCGCGGCGGCCGGCTCGTCAAAGAACTGCGTATCAAGCGCGATGTCGCTGCCGGGGCGTGCCAGTTTACTCTCCAGCTCAAGCAGCTGGGCCAGACGTTCCGGCGTCAGCGCATAGAAGGCAGGAGTATTGTTGGCAAAAACGGCAACGGCACCGTTGGCCGATTTTGCGAGAATGGCCGCAGGATCCTGAATGAAATCATCCAGGCCGCTAAAATCGGTAGTTAAAATTCGCGAAGACATAACACTATCTCAACTCTGAACAACGATAGAGTGGGGGAATAGCACACATAGTAGCACAGCGCCCGGCCGGGATGGAGCGACTGACCGATCCCGGCGGCGCGGCTCGCTATACCCGCGGACGCTTGCGGTACAGCCACAGGCCAGGAATAGAAAGACCGATAGATAGCGCACCAACGATAGACGATGCCTTTAAAAAGTTGCTTAACAGCATAATCATCATCTCTTCAGAATAACCAAAATGACTGATTTTTACCGCCGAGATCATCGCCGTATAGGCGGAGATGCCCGGGAACATGGGGATCACTGCGGCAACGGTAAAGATCTTCGGGTGGGCCAGGTACCAGCGGGACCACTGAATGCCGATACTGCCAATCAGCAGGGCGGCAAGGAAGGTTGCCCACTCGATATTAAAGCCCGCCGTCATCATCACCATACGTGAACCGTGGCCAATGGCGCCCAGCAGCGCGCACCAGCGCAGCGCCCGCTGCGGGACGTTAAATACCATCGCGAACCCAACGGCAGGGATGGCCGCCAGCGCCATGTCCTGAGCCAGAGCAAACAGATACGTGATTATGCCCATCCGCGCAGCCCCCACATGGTCATCGCCATCACCACGCCAATGCAGGTGGCAAGGGTCAGCAGGCTGGCGAGCGCCCAGCGCGCAAGGCCGGTGTTAATATGTCCTTTGAACATATCCGCCACGGCGTTTATCAGCGGAAAACCGGGTACCAGCAGCAGCACGCTGGCGGCCATCGCGACGGTTGGCGTGCTGGCAAACGCCGGTAAACGTAGCATCAGCCCGGAGATGGTGGTGGCGACAAAGGCGGTAATGCAAAAGTTGATCTGCGGATGCATCGAGCGGTGAGTCAGCAGCTGGCGGATATACATTGCGATGGTGCTGGCGCAGAAGGTGACCAGCGCGCCGTCCCAGCCGCCGTTGTTTAATTTGCAAAAGCAGGCGCAGGAGAGCCCAACCATCAGCACCAGCAGCCAGCGCGGGTAGCGCAGCGGCTTAATCTGGGTAAAGCGCTTTTCCACATCTTTATAATCCAGCAGCTTATGCTCGGCAAGGATCACTATATGCTGCACTTCGGTCACCACATGCATATTAATTCCGCGATCGATATTCTTACGCGTGGAGGTCAGGCATTCGCCGTCTTTGATGGTGGTGAGGACAATCGCATTCGATGAAATGGCGCTTTCCACGCTGTCCATGCCTAACGCCCGCCCCAGGCGAGTAGAAAGCTCCTCAACCAGCGCGCTTTCCGCCCCGTGTTGCAGTAAGAAAAGACCACACTGAATGCACAATCGCGTAATTGTGCGCTGAACTGTCCGATCTGCTTGCATAAATACCTGCTGTCAGTAACGCCCGATGCCGTAGTGTCCGTCGCTACTTTAACCTGAACTCTCGATTTGCCTGAGGGGGTCGGGATCAAATAATGTGCAAAAAGCCGCCTCCGGGCCGGATGGATAAATTTTGAACCGCACCACACTTTTATAAAACTGTTGAAAAGTGCAGTTTTTGCCGCCGTTATTGCCTTCTTTTTCCCACCTGACTTATCAAAAATGCACCTGAGAACTTTTAATAAACAAAAAACAAACAAATAATTAACCATTCGAGAGCGAGATAGCCCTATGAAAACTCAGGTCGCGATAATCGGTGCTGGTCCCTCAGGGCTGCTGCTGGGGCAGCTGTTGCATAATGCGGGGATTCGGACCGTTATCCTCGAACGACAGACGCCTGAATACGTCCTCGGGCGCATCCGGGCAGGTATTCTTGAAAGCGGCACCGTCGATCTGCTCCGTGAGGCGGGCGTGGCGCAGCGGATGGACGCAGAGGGGCTGGTGCATCACGGCGTTGAGTTTTTGTTTGAGGGGCAGCGCGTCCCGGTCGCCCTTACGGAGCTTAGCGGGGGGAAAAGCGTGATGGTGTACGGCCAGACCGAGGTGACCCGGGATTTAATGGTGGCCCGCGCCAGCTGCGGGGCGCCGATCGTTTACGGCGTCAGCGACGTGGTGATTCACGATGCAAAAAGCGATCGGCCGGCAATCACCTTCGTCAGCGGCGGGGAAACGCACCGCCTCAGCTGTGATTTCATCGCCGGCTGCGATGGCTTTCACGGCGTGTCGCGGCAAAGCATTCCGCGTGAGCTCCTTAAAGAGTATGAAAGCGTCTGGCCGTTTGGCTGGTTGGGGATGCTGGCCGATACGCCGCCGGTTAATCCCGAGCTGATTTATGCCCATCATGAACGCGGATTTGTTCTCTGTAGTCAGCGCTCACTAACTCGTAGCCGCTACTATTTACAGGTACCGCTTAGCGATAAGGTGGAGCAGTGGTCGGATGCGCGCTTCTGGGAAGAGCTGAAGAACCGCCTGCCGGATGAGCTATCTACAAAGTTAGTGACTGGTCACTCACTTGAGAAAAGCATCGCACCTCTGCGCAGCTACGTGGTGGAGCCGATGCAGTACGGAAGGCTTTTCCTGGTCGGGGACGCGGCGCATATCGTGCCGCCAACCGGGGCGAAAGGGCTGAACCTGGCCGCCTCTGACGTGAACTATTTATGGCGGATCCTGCGCGAATATTATCACCATAATCGCGCCGACCTGCTGGCGAGCTACTCGCGTTTCGCGCTGGATCGGGTGTGGAAAGGCGAACGATTCAGCTGGTTTATGACCCGCCTGCTGCATGATTTCCCGCAGCAGAGCGAGTTTGATAAAAAAATGCAGGCGGCCGATCGCCGCTATTATCTTGGCTCACGTGCCGGGCTGACCACCATTGCGGAAAACTATGTCGGTCTGCCAATGGAGCGCGTGGCGTAGCGTTGAAAACGGCAGGAGTCGTCATGCAGGCAGCGAATAGCGTTCCCGTGTTTAAGCTATATGGGGAAGAACGAGACTGGCCGACGCCGGATCTCCTGCACTGCGAGTCGATTTTGCAGCGCAGCAGCCTGTACGAGTGGCATATCCGCATGCATCAGCACGCCGAGCTGGTGCAGCTGCTGTATCTCCATAAGGGAAGAGCTGAGATCGAGATTGAGGGCGTGACGACCGTGATGACGGAAGCCTGCATCCAGGTGGTACCGGCGCTGTGCGTTCACGGATTTCGCTTTTCACCGGGCACTCAAGGGTACGTGCTCTCGCTGGCGCTACCGCTGCTCAGCCGTTTTGAAAACCAGTTTGGTCGCCAGCTCGATGTGCTCAGCCAGCCGCAGTGCGTGCCGGTCAGGCGCTCCCGAGGCCATGTTCGGGCGCTGTTTACGGCGTTGCGCGAGGAGTACTGCGAAGAGCTTGATGCGCGCGAAATGATGCTCCATTCGCTGCTTGGCGCGCTGCTGGTATGGCTGAACCGACGCTGTCTTCCGGCACCGGTAACGGCAGACAGAGCGGAAAGGAAGCGCAGCGCTATGCGTCACTTTTCTCGTCTTATTGAGAGCCACTATCGCGAACATATCCCGCTGGCGGAGTACGCCAGGCGGGTGGGTATTTCGGCTACGCACCTTAACTATTTGTGTCGTGAATTCCACGGCCGCAGCGCGTTAGGGGTTTTGCACCACCGGCTGATGCTTGAAGCGCGGCGGAATCTGCAGTATACCCGGATGACGGTAGCCCAACTGTCTGATTATTTGGGTTTTTCCGATTCCACCTACTTCTCCCGATTTTTCCGGCGCTATAGCGGCGTGTCGCCAAAGGCATTCAGGAACAGCATCAAATGAGATACCGTTATTCTGTCCCGCAATAAATTATTTTTCCTAAATTTCATTTTAAATTTTTCTAACTTATTGAGCGTTATTGCCTGTGTTAGCGTTCATGGTTGGCAAGGTCAGGCTAAATTCCTCGCCAGACCAATAAAGATTTATCTGGCACAGTAATATAGCTACCGCCAAATTATTCATCTTTATTATTAAAGGCGCGAGTCTTCGATGGGAAGCGGAGGGTTTATGTTACCGGGACAGGGTAAATACGGCATTATTATCAGTAAAATACCGGTTATGCAGCATGGACTGAAGGCGATAGCCGAGGAGCATCTCCCCGAATATGCCTTCTGCGTCTGCGGCTCTCTGGAGGAGCTGACTCTGCTTCAGCTGCGGCAGGCGGTGCTGGTGGTCGCTGATTTATCAGACGAAATCCATCAGCCCCGTGAGGTGTGTGAGGACTATCACTCGTTGATGATCCAATATAGAGACATTCATTGGGTCTATATGATTGGCCATTCCTGCGATCTCCAGACTATGGAGATATTAGTCTGTGCGGAAAGCACGCTCATTTCCAGCCATGAGTCGCTAAAACACCTGGTTGAGGTTATCCACGCGGACGCTACGGCGCGGGAGAGAATAAGCCAGACGCTATTATCCTCCGCGTTAGGGAATAGCGAAGAGAATCAGCCAACGGTGATTTTTCTGACGCTATCTGAACGTAAAGTTTTACGTTTGCTGGCGAAAGGCTGGGGAATTAACCAAATTGCCGCGCTGTTGAAAAAGAGTAATAAAACAATTAGCGCGCAGAAAAATAGCGCTATGCGTCGCCTCTCTTTGCGCAGCAATGCGGAAATGTACGCCTGGATTAATAGCGCTCAGGGAATGAAGGAGCTGAATATCTACGCCGCTTTTGGAGAACAAAAGCAATGGAAAAAAACAACTCACCTCGATATGTCGCTGTCGTAGAAAAATGCATGCTGACCGAGCTGGCGCTGCGTCATATATTAACCAGCGCGGGAGCGGGTAATTATATTGTGCGGTTTTTTAAAGATACCCAAGCGCTGCGCCGGATGCTGCAGTCTAAAAAAGTGATTGCCGTTATTTTTTCACTTTTTAGCAATCGCCTCTTTCGCATGGAAAGCCTGCTTTTTCTTCATGAAATCGCCTGTTCCAGTCCTGAGATACGGCGCATCGTTTTAGCGAATAATAGCGCTGAAGCGTGTTTGGTCAGCCAGCTGACGCCGTCCAACCTGCACGGCGTGCTGAATAAATCGATCTGCCGCGTACGGTTGCAGGAACAGCTCATTCAGCTGGTTAACCAGACGCTGCAGGCGGACGAGGCGCCGCTCAACCCAAATTCTGGCCTCGGCAGCCAAATTCTGAGCCCAACGGAACAGCATATTCTTCGCTATATGACCTACGGCTATTCGTTACCAGAAATAGCCGCTCAGCTGGATCGTAATATCAAAACCATCCGCGCCCATAAATTCAACGCCATGACTAAACTCGGCGTCAGTTCAGATATCGGCCTGCTGAGCGCGGCCGATATCCTGATGCATTTATCGGCCCTCGACGAAGATGCGGCGGAGGAGTGCCTTGAGTAACCCTGCTGCAAGTTTTTACAGGCAAACGTCAACCCAGGTTGCATCGGTGAGCTGGGCCATCCGGTCAGGAGAAATGCGAACCGCGCTGTGGATGGCGCCGGCCGCAGGCAGGACTTCCTGATACTGCTTCAGTGAAATATCGCAATAGACCGTCAGCGGGTTTTCCAGGCCGAAAGGGCATACGCCGCCAACGGGATGCCCGGTTAGCGTGACGACCTCATCGCTGCTTAGCATACGGGCCTTCGCCCCAAACGCTTCCTTCAGCTTTTTATTATCCAGACGCACATCGCCACGAGAGACGACGAGTATCACCCGGTCTTTTACCTTTAACGACAGGGTTCTGGCGATTTGTCCCGGTTCAACGTGATGCGCCGCGGCGGCGAGAGCCACGGTTGCGGTGCTTTGAGCGAGCTCGATGATTTCGATATCGGGGGCGTGTTCGGCAAAAAACTGCCGTACGGACTGCAGACTCATTAGGATCTCCTGATTAATGCCCGTTTTAATCTGGCATAAGCCTGGCGGAGTGTAAATATTGCCGGCTGATAATCGAGAATTTTTCCAATTTCTGGATCTTCTTCACAATCACCGCAACCGGTTACTGTAACCGGTTGCGGTTACGGTCGCTCAGATGAATACTGAATGGGTAACTTCCCTGCGTCACTTATAACAAAGAGCCGTGTATGAATCGTGCTGACTTGAGCAGTATAGCTGGGCGAATGGCTGATGTGGTTTTTCGCTCACAGAACATGTTTCATCACAACGGCAAGATAATCGTTGTTGGGCCTGTTTCTATAGCCTGTCAGGAGGGCTGCTATGTCTGCTAACCATGCTGCGTTTAATCTGATATTCCGCTTTGTAGAAAATTATATTAGCCCTGTCGCCGGGCGAATCTCGTCGCAGCGCCACGTTATGGCTATTCGTGACGGCTTTATCTCGGCCATGCCGTTTATGATCGTCGGTTCATTTCTTCTGGTTTTTGCCTACCCGCCGTTTTCCCCGGATACCACCTGGGGGTTCGCGCGTACCTGGCTGGATTTAGCAAAAGAGTTTGAAGGGCGAATTCTGACGCCGTTCGATATGACGATGGGCATCATGTCTATCTATATCTGTGCCGCGATTTCTTATAACCTCGGCAAGCATTACGTAAAATCCCACCAGCTCGATCCCTTTATGTGCAGCATGCTGTCAATTATGGCTTTTCTGCTGGTGGCGGCCCCGAAAACTAGCGGGACTTTACCGGTGGATAGCCTGGGCGGGACGGGGATCTTCACCGCGATCCTGGTCGCGATCTATTGCGTTGAGATGATGCGCTTTCTGAAGGCGCATAACATCGGGATCCGCCTGCCGGATCAGGTTCCACCGATGATTAAAAACTCGTTTGACCTGCTGATCCCGGTGCTGGTGGTGGTGCTGACGCTCTATCCGCTCAGCCTGTTCATTCAGCATCAGTTTGACATGCTTATTCCGCAGGCCATTATGTCCGTCTTTAAACCGTTGGTTTCCGCCGCTGATTCATTGCCGGCAATTTTACTGGCGGTACTGATTGGCCATCTGCTGTGGTTCGCAGGGATCCACGGGGCGGCAATCGTCTCCGGTATGCTGCAGATGTTCTGGCTGACCAACCTGGGCATGAACCAGCAGGCTCTGGCACAGGGCGCACCGTTACCGCACATCTTTATGGAGGCGTTCTGGACGTTCTTCATTGTGATAGGCGGGTCTGGCGCCACGATGGGGCTGGTTATCTGCTACCTGCGCAGCCGCTCAGCCCACCTGCGGTCTATTGGCCGTCTGAGCGTGGTACCGAGCCTGTTTAACATTAACGAACCGGTCATTTTCGGCACGCCAATCGTTATGAACCCGGTATTCTTTATTCCGTTCCTGCTGTCACCGATGGTGAACGCCGTGCTCGCCTGGGCGGCAATGAAGCTGGATCTGATTGGCCGGGTAATCTCAGTGGTACCCTGGACGGCTCCGGCGCCAATTGGTGCCGCATGGGCGCTGGGCTGGGATTTCCGGGCGGCGATCCTGGTGATTCTTCTGGCCTGCGTTTCAGCCATCATCTATTTCCCGTTCTTTAAGGTATACGAGAAACAGCTGTTAGAGCAGGAGGCGGAAGAGGCCCAGCGCGTGGCTGAAGAGAGCCAGCAAACGGCATAAAAGCACGCGGGCGGCGTTAGGGCCGCCCGCGTGAAAAAGCGGATTATTTTAGCGTGCAGTCTCCGCACTGCTGGACATCCGGCAGGCGGTAGCGCTGGCAGCAGGTACGCCGCACCAGCGCTCCTTCACGTACAACGACCGTACGCCACAGCGGGTTATCCCGGCCATCGGCAAACTGCTTTTCAAAGAAACAGTGCTGGCGCAGAGCCGCCGCCCGTTCCTCTCCCAGCAGCGTCTTCATCTCACCCAGATACCAGTTAATCAAATAGCCGGTATTGCTCCAGATAAGCTTCGCGTTGATATCGCCGGTCGCTTCCAGCGCCTGAATCACCGGCTGCAGGGCATCATTGACCAGCGTTTCGATCCGCGACTGCGGCGACTGCCCACTGCTGGCGGCGGCAGAGTGGACGTCGATCCAAAAGCAGGCCGCGCGGCCGGTTTCATGGAACTCTACGCGGAAATGTTCCGGCGCCAGGCTGATGGTTTGCTCTTCGCTTAACAGGGCCAGCATCAGAGGCGGTACAAGCAGGCCGATATACCATTGTGCCCACAGCGAGAGCAGCGGTTTTTGCTCGCGCGGCAGCGTTGGCTGATTGCGGTAGATATGATCGGAGTAGGTAGCCAGCAGGGAGCTCAGCGTAACCGGCGAGGACCACTCGGCAAGCGTCAGCGCGCAGGACGGGGCTTCTTCATCCAGACGAAGAAAATCCAGCAGATGCGGACGCAAGGCGGTGATTTTTTCCCGTATTGCATCCGCCAGCGCATGCTTAGCCGGCTGAAACGGGGCCTGCCAGATAACGTCATTGCTGAATGGGATTGAACGGTAAGCCATCAGAGCGCCAGATACAAATCTAAATGATAATGATTTCTGATACTAGTTGCTTGCGTAAAGGATGGCAAGATTTTTGTCCGCGCAGCGCTTCCCTGGCGGCGCGGCGATGGGATTAGCTGGCGAGAATAATATTACGGCCGAGGTTTTTCGCTTCGTAGAGCGCGCTGTCGGCTCGTTTCAGGGCTCCGTCGATATCGGCATCGATCAGCGGCGTCATCCCGATGCTGATCGTGACGTTGGTGGCGACGCTTTCATTAAACATATGGGCGATTTTCAAATCGTAGACCCGCTGGCGGATACGTTCTGCTGCCTGTTGAGCGGTCTCCGCCGTGCTGTTGGTCAGCAGCACCATAAACTCCTCTCCGCCAAAACGGGCCACAATATCGCGTGAGCGAACGGCGTTGCGGATCGCGGCGGAAACCTGAATCAGCGCCTGGTCACCCATCATATGCCCGTAGTGATCGTTGTAGGCTTTGAAGTGATCGATATCCAGCAGCAGCACATGATGGCCATTACTATCCAAAGCCAGCAGGGTATCCAGCCGGTTTTGCAATCCGCGGCGATTGTACAGCCCGGTAAGAGGGTCGAGCATACTCAGGTCATTGAGCGTATTTCGCTCCTTCAACAGCTTATCCATCAGGCCTTGGGTAAAGGTATCGCTGCGTTTCTGAATCAGGTTTTGTATCGTGATGCCCACAATGGGAAGCACAAAGCAGTAGAGCATACGCAGCCACTGCTCGCCTTCAGCAAGGATCAGGCAGGCAGCAAAAGTGGGGAAGGAGTGCAGGGTAAAGGCAATGATATTATTGGAAAAAGCGATCGCGCCAATAAACAGCACGCTTAACAGGGCGATCACCAGAAAGTTAAAATGCGGTGGCGGCATCATTAATGATTTTTCGCAAACGTGCCACGCCCACAGAAGGCCAAATATCAGAGAAATAAAGGAAATATTTATTATGCGATGCGAGAATCTCCAGTGCCATAGCAATAAAACGGTGCTGCCGGCGAAGATCAGGGCGCAGGGCAGGGTAAAGCTCACGATAGCAAAGAGTGGGCTAACCAGGGATAAGAATGCTGAAATCAAATTAAGGACTAAAAAAAGCCGTAAGGAATACTGATATTTTTTTTCGTAATGAGCTCGCCAGGATTGTGCAGTCATATGGGGGATATCATTATTAGTCGTTAAATTTCAAAATGATGGCTGCCAAAAATGAACAATAAAAAGCAATGCGCAATATAAGGTTTTTGCGAAATAATCAAATGTTTTAATATATAAGCGTTTCGCGCTTAATTTATCACCTTCATGAATGTATGTCATTACCGCAAACGTAAAGAATAAAGTTACCGCTATGGTTAACATGACAAATGATAAAAGCTATCATATGATATTGGTTATCATTATCGTTATGAGAGGTGAAAACATGTTGCAGCGGACTTTAGGCAGCGGGTGGGGCGTACTGCTTCCTGGCGCAGTCATTGCTGCTCTTGGGTTTGCTGATTTGTCGCTGGATGCCTGGCGCGGGTTGGTGACCCTGGGGCTGCTGATGTCTGCGGTGATGATCTGGCACCGACAGCTGCGTCATTTTGTTTTACTACCGTCATGCGTGGCATTGGTCAGCGGGATTATGCTGATGACTTTGAATTTAAGGCTGATGGGGTGATTCAGGGAGGAGTTAAGAATATTGGTGCGAGGGGGGGGACTTGAACCCCCACGTCCGTAAGGACACTAACACCTGAAGCTAGCGCGTCTACCAATTCCGCCACCTTCGCACAGTATTCTTAATTTTGATATCGCCTCGTTGGTGCGAGGGGGGGGACTTGAACCCCCACGTCCGTAAGAACACTAACACCTGAAGCTAGCGCGTCTACCAATTCCGCCACCTTCGCACAGTGCGAGCGATATCTGCGTGGTTTATGGTGCGAGGGGGGGGACTTGAACCCCCACGTCCGTAAGGACACTAACACCTGAAGCTAGCGCGTCTACCAATTCCGCCACCTTCGCATACCATCGACACTATGAAAGTATCGTTACCACGGAGGCGCATTCTAGTGGTTTTCAGCTATTCGTCAATAGTTAATTGTCCGGGCTGAATTGATTGTTGCAAAAATGCGCGCCGGGCAGCGGTAAAACGCCGGCGATGCGCGGTTTCGTCGCCGGACGGTAGCGAGGAGCTATTTCTTCGCCTGACGGGTCATCACGGTGCGGTAGACCTTAAAGCGACCGGTCTGAGCGAGGACTTCGTGGAAGCCGAAGACTTCGTCAAGCACGTCCGGATAGGGCAGGAAGGCGTTAGCGACAATGCGCAGCTCGCCGCCGCTGCCGAGGTGACGTACCGCCCCGCGAATCAGAGTTTGCGCCGCTTCCTGGCTGGTCTGCAGGCCGTCATGGAACGGCGGGTTGGAAATGATCATGTCAAACCGGCCGTTAACTTCGGAGAAGACGTTGCTGGCGAACACTTCACCTTCGATGCCGTTGGCGGCGAGGGTTGCGCGGCTGGCTTCTACCGCCGGGGCGCTGACGTCACAGAGGGTTAAGCGCACCTTCGGCGAGTGGCTTGCCAGTACGGTCGCCAGCACGCCCGCGCCGCAGCCGACGTCGAGCACTTTGCCCTTGGTATGCGGCGTCAGTGTTGAGAGCAGCAGCTGGCTACCGACGTCAAGCCCATCGCGGCTGAATACGCCAGGCAGGGTTTTAATCGTCAGATTTTCCAGCGGATATTCGCCCCAGTACTGCTCTGGATCGAAGGTTGGCTGTTTTTCCAGACGGCCGTGATACAGCCCACAGCGGCGGGCGCTGTCGACTTTGTTCAGCGGCGCGTAGTCGGCCAGCATCTGCTCGGCGCTGCGTACGCCGCTGCGGTTTTCACCGACCACGAAAATATCGATACCGGTCGGCAGCAGCGAAAGCAGGTTCATCAGCTGGAACTGGGCTTCCGGCTTGTTCTTTGGCCAGTAGTAAATCAGCGTATCGCAATCGGCGACGTCGCTGGCCTGCGCCACCAGGCCAAAGCTGGCATTATCGCCCATCTGGCGGCTCAGCACCTGCCAGTGGTGAAACTGCTGGGTGTGGACGCGGCTGGATGCGGTCTCCAGGCGTGCGGGCAGGTCATCCTGCAGGTCACCGGCAAACAGAACGCGGGCGGACTCGAAATCATCACTGTGGCGCAGCAAGACTTCACTTGCCGGGGTAAAAGCAGACATGAAACACTCCTTCATTAAGACTGGCGCCGATTATACACGTTATCCTTAGCGCTGCCTCTTTGTTGGCTTCCCCTACGCGCATCGCCGTATTCTGCCGTCGACGGGGGCGGAGTTTGTTGGCGCAAATACGACGGATTTGCTATATTGCGCGCTTGATTAACAGGAGTGTTTCGCTATGACATCCCGACGAGACTGGCAATTACAGCAGCTGGGCATTACCCAGTGGTCGCTGCGTCGCCCCGGGGCGTTGCAGGGCGAAATCGCTATCTCACTGGCCGGGCATATTCGTCTGGTGATGGTGGCGGAGAATCTGCCGCCGCTCAGCGAACCGCTAATCGGCGATGTTCTACGCGCGCTGGCGCTGACGCCGGATCAGGTGCTGCAGCTGACCCCAGACCGCGTGGCCATGCTGCCGCCGAACAGCCGCTGTAACAGCTGGCGGTTAGGCACAGACGCACCGTTGCTGCTGGCGGGCGCACAGGTAACTTCGCCCGCTTTCGATGAACTCCAGACCAGCGCGCCTGCCCGTATGGCGCTCTGGCAACAAATCTGCGCACATGAACACGATTTCTACCCTCAACGCGGCTGATTTGCCCCGAGCCTGGCAAATAGAAACTCTCGCCCACGCTTTTCCGTGGAGTGAGCAAACCTTCGCCAGCAATCAGGGCGAACGCTACCTGAATCTCCAGCTGGCGGTCGATGGTAAAATGGCGGCCTTTGCCATTACGCAAATTGTGCTGGACGAGGCGACCCTGTTTAACATCGCCGTCGATCCGGCTTTCCAGCGGCGCGGCCTCGGGCGAGAGCTGCTGGAGCGGGTTATTGACGAGGTCGAACAACGCGGCGTCGTCACGCTGTGGCTGGAGGTTCGCGCGTCTAACGCTGCGGCCATTGCGCTGTATGAAAGCTTAGGCTTTAACGAGGCGACCATCCGCCGCAACTACTACCCCACGGCCGACGGTCGTGAGGATGCAATCATTATGGCTCTACCGCTAAGCATGTAAGACAAGGTGATACGATGAAGTGGGACTGGATTTTCTTTGATGCCGATGAAACGCTGTTTACGTTTGACTCCTTCACCGGTTTACAGCGGATGTTCCTCGACTATAGCGTGACGTTTACCGCTGAAGATTTTCAGGACTATCAGGCCGTGAATAAACCGCTGTGGGTGGATTATCAAAACGGCGCTATCACCTCGCTTCAGCTGCAGCACCAGCGTTTTGATAGCTGGGCCAGCCGCCTGAGCGTGCCGCCGGGCGAGCTTAACGATGCGTTCATGAACGCGATGGCCGAGATTTGTTCGCCGCTTCCTGGTGCGGTATCGCTGCTGAATGCGCTGCAGGGCAAGGTGAAGATGGGGATTATTACCAACGGCTTCACTTCGCTGCAGCAGATCCGTCTGGAACGAACCGGTTTGCGCGATCACTTTGATTTATTGATTATTTCTGAAGAAGTGGGCGTCGCAAAACCGGATGCGCGGATCTTTGATTACGCGCTGGCGCAGGCGGGCGTTGCGGATCGTTCCCGCGTGCTGATGGTGGGGGACACCGCGGAGTCTGATATCCGCGGCGGCGTCAACGCCGGCCTCGCGACCTGCTGGCTCAACGCCCATCAGCGCGAGCTGCCTGCGGATCTCCGGCCGGACTGGACGGTAACCTCGTTAAGCGAACTGGAGCAGCTCCTGTGTAAACACTGATTGCCTCCCCCCCGTTGATGGGTAAAATAGCCGCAATTTTTCGTATTTAACATGCGTGGCCGGTTGCCGCGTTTACTAAGAAGATTCAATTATGACGTTGTCTCCTTATCTGCAAGAGGTGGCGAAGCGCCGCACTTTTGCCATTATTTCTCACCCGGATGCCGGTAAAACTACCATCACCGAAAAGGTGCTGCTGTTCGGACAGGCGATTCAAACCGCCGGTACCGTTAAAGGCCGCGGCTCCAACCAGCACGCCAAATCGGACTGGATGGAGATGGAAAAGCAGCGTGGTATCTCTATTACCACGTCGGTGATGCAGTTCCCGTATCACGGTAGCCTGGTTAACCTGCTGGATACCCCGGGCCACGAAGACTTCTCTGAAGATACCTATCGTACGCTGACGGCGGTGGACTGCTGCCTGATGGTTATCGATGCGGCCAAAGGCGTCGAAGATCGTACCCGTAAGCTGATGGAAGTTACCCGTCTGCGCGACACGCCGATCCTGACGTTTATGAACAAGCTCGACCGCGATATTCGCGATCCGATGGAGCTGCTGGACGAAGTTGAAAACGAGCTGCGCATCGCCTGCGCGCCGATCACCTGGCCGATTGGCTGCGGGAAGCTGTTTAAGGGCGTGTATCATCTCTATAAAGATGAGACGTATCTCTATCAGACCGGTAAGGGCCACACCATTCAGGAAGTCCGCATTATTAAGGGCCTGAATAACCCGGATCTCGACAGCGCGGTCGGTGAAGACCTCGCGCAGCAGCTGCGCGATGAGCTGGAGCTGGTGCAGGGCGCTTCTAACGAATTCGATAAAGATCTGTTCCTGGCAGGGGAAATTACCCCGGTCTTCTTCGGAACGGCTTTAGGTAACTTCGGCGTCGATCATATGCTGGATGGTCTGGTGGAGTGGGCGCCAGCGCCGATGCCGCGTAAGACCGATACGCGCGAAGTTCGCGCGGAAGAAGAGAAGTTCACCGGCTTTGTGTTTAAAATTCAGGCCAACATGGACCCGAAACACCGCGACCGCGTCGCCTTTATGCGCGTGGTTTCCGGGCAGTACGAAAAGGGCATGAAGCTGCGCCAGGTGCGGATTGGCAAAGACGTGGTGATTTCCGACGCGCTAACCTTTATGGCGGGCGACCGTTCACACGTTGAAGAAGCCTATCCCGGCGATATTATCGGTTTACATAACCACGGTACCATTCAGATTGGCGATACCTTTACCCAGGGCGAGATGATGAAGTTCACCGGCATTCCGAACTTCGCGCCGGAGCTGTTCCGTCGTATCCGCCTGAAGGATCCGCTGAAGCAGAAACAGCTGCTTAAAGGGCTGGTTCAGCTCTCTGAAGAGGGCGCGGTACAGGTCTTCCGTCCGATCGCCAATAACGATCTGATCGTTGGGGCCGTTGGGGTGCTGCAGTTTGACGTGGTGGTTGCGCGCCTGAAGAGCGAATATAACGTGGAAGCGATTTACGAATCGGTAAACGTGGCGACCGCCCGCTGGGTCGAGTCGACCGACGTGAAGAAATTCGAAGAGTTTAAGCGTAAAAACGAAATTCAGCTGGCCCTCGACGGTGGTGATAATTTGACCTATATCGCCCCGACGATGGTAAACCTCAACCTGACTCAGGAGCGTTATCCTGAGGTCATGTTCCGTAAAACACGCGAGCACTAATTCCTTCTGGAGCGCGGCTTTAGCCGCGCTCTACTCAATTTTCCCGCCGTTCCCGCCGCTAAAGAAAGTTCTTAAATTTTTCTGTTGTCCCGTTTTTTTATGCATATTTCCCGCCCTCCTTGCGACCTTCTACTATATTTAATAAGCAATTTTCAAAACGCTGGCTTAATAAACTACTTATTTTGCTTTACCGATATAGAAATAACGAGGAGATCACCATGACAAGACTAAAGAATACCAGCACGCTGCTGGCGCTCTTCTTAGGCTCGGCCATGATCAGCGCCTCGGCATATGCGGATAACTCAACGACGGACAGCGCAAAGTCCGTTGCTAACAGCGCCGGGCAGGCTGTCGATAGCTCGATGAATAAAGTCGGCGACTTTATGGACGACAGCACGATTACTGCCAGAGTTAAGGCGGCGCTAATCGATGATAAAAGCATCCGCAGTACGGATATCTCGGTGAAAACCGAGAATAAAACGGTCACCCTGAGCGGCTCGGTGGAGAGCTCCGGGCAGAAAGAGCAGGCGGTCAGGATAGCGAAAGAGATTAAGGGCGTCTCGGCGGTTAACGATGAGCTGAGCGTGGCCAATCAGCAGCCTGCAAGCCTGAAGGGCTACGCTGGCGATACGGCAATTACCAGCGAAATTAAAGCCAAGCTGCTGGCCGATGATATTGTCCCTTCGCGGAAGGTGACGGTTGAAACCAGCTCCGGCACCGTGCGTCTGTCCGGGACGGTTGGGTCTCGTCAGCAGGCGGATCGCGCCGCCGGGATCGCTAAAGCCGTGACTGGCGTAAAAACCGTAAAAAACGACCTCAAAGTTCAATAACACCGTTCACTAAACATATTTTTTCGGCTACTGCCGTTGAATCAGAGCACGACAGGGTTGGTGCCTGCGCGACCTGAGCGCGTAGAAAAGCGACCGTTATCCACTATGGTAAGGAGAGCATTATGTTTCGATGGGGCATTATTTTTCTGGTCATCGCCTTAATTGCCGCCGCTTTAGGATTCGGTAGCCTGGCGGGTACGGCAGCCTGGGCGGCGAAAATTGTCTTTGTCGTCGGTATTATTCTGTTCCTGGTCAGTCTGTTTACCGGGCGTCGACGCCCATAGATGCAAAGGCCAGAACGGCTTTAAGCGCATTGATGAAATAGTGTTTTACATAAAGCCAGTCTATATGACTGGCTTTTGCTGTATCAGGGGTATAAAACTTGCGTTACTTTGTTGTTATAGAATAAGCAAACAGGAAAGCAGAGTGGGGCATCGAATTCCCGTAACGCTTGGCAATATTGCGCCGTTATCGGTTAAACCTTTTCAGCCGGGCAAGCTTGGTCTGGTGTGCGAGGGGGGTGGACAAAGGGGGATCTTTACCGCCGGGGTGCTGGATGAGTTTATGCGCGCCGGATTCAACCCTTTTGACATTATGCTCGGTACCTCCGCCGGGGCGCAAAATCTGTCAGCCTATATGTGCAACCAGCAGGGCTACGCGCGTAAGGTCATCACGCGTTATACCACCTCCCGCGAGTTTTTTGACCCGATGCGTTTCGTGCGCGGCGGGAATCTTATCGATCTCGACTGGCTGGTGGGAACCACGGCGCAAAAAATGCCTCTGGCGATGAGCTATGCCGAAGAGCGATTTTCACAGGGCAAAGAGCTGTGGATGTGCGCCTGCCGCGGCGATGACTATACGCCAAACTACTTTTCCCCGACGCAGTCCACGTGGCTCGATCAGATCCGCGCCTCCAGCGCGATCCCCGGTTTTTATCGCAGCGGCGTGATGCTTGACGGCATCAGCTATCTCGACGGCGGCGTCAGCGATGCGATTCCGGTGCAGGAGGCGGCAAAACGCGGCGCGCAGACGATTGTGGTGATCCGCACGGTCCCGTCGCAGATGTACTATACCCCGCAGTGGTTCAAACGTATGGAGCGCTGGCTCGGTGAAAGCAGCCTGCAGCCGTTTGTGAATCTGGTCCAGCACCATGAGGCCACCTACCGCGCGACCCAGCAGTTTATTGAGAAGCCGCCGGGTAAGCTGCGGATCCTCGAAATTTTCCCGCAGAAGCCGTTAAAAAGTATGGCCCTGGGGAGCCGGCTGCCGGCGCTGCTGGAGGACTATAAAACCGGGCGCCAGTGCGGCCGCTATTTTCTGGCAACGGTGGGCAGGCTGCTGGCCGATCGTCCGCCGCTGCTGCGCCATATGCCGCGTCTCGCGGTGCCTGCGCCGGTGGTGGTGCCGCCGGCTTCCGTTGCCAACGATGCGCATCAGGCAACCCTGATCGACGCCGCCCAGGCCAACGATGCCAGCTTCGATAATGAGGACCTGGCGTGATGCTGCAATTTATTGATACCCACTGTCATTTCGATTTTCCACCGTTTGCGCATGATGAAGTGGAGAGCATTGCCCGGGCCGCGCGTGAAGGCGTGACGCAGATTATTGTCCCCGCCACCGAGGCGGATAATTTTCCCCGCGTGCTGGCCCTGGCCTCGCAGCATGATGCGCTGTATGCCGCGCTGGGCTTGCATCCGATAGTTATTGAGCGTCATGACGAGAGCAGCCTTCAGCGGCTTGAAGCCTGCCTGCAGCAGCGCAACGCGAAGGTGGTGGCAATTGGTGAAATTGGCCTCGATCTCTATCGCGAGGACCCGCAGTTTGATCGGCAGCAGGCGCTGCTTGAGGCGCAGCTGCGGCTGGCAAAACGTTATGATTTGCCGGTGATCCTCCATTCGCGACGCACGCATGATAAGCTGGCGATGCTGCTGAAAAAGCATGCTCTGGCGCGTACCGGTGTGGTGCATGGTTTTGCCGGCAGCCTGCAGCAGGCGGAGCGTTTCGTGCAGTCAGGATACAAAATTGGCGTTGGCGGAACCATCACCTATCCCCGCGCCAGCAAAACGCGCGAGGTCATGTCGCGTCTGCCGCTATCGGCGCTGCTGCTGGAAACGGATGCCCCGGATATGCCGCTAAACGGTTTTCAGGGACAGCCAAATCGCCCGGAGCAGGCGGCTCGGGTTTTTGCCACGCTGTGCGAGCTGCGCCAGGAGCCGGCTGATGTTATCGCGCACGCTCTTCTGAGCAACACCAAAGCGTTGTTCGGCACGCTGTAAATCCTCGCTAAACAGCCTAAACCTGTCCTCTCCGCCGCCGCCGTGGCAAAACGTACGCTACCGCCCCTTTTTTGTGAAAATTCCATCATCCCCTAACGTTAAATAAAGTATCTATTTTTCAATGAATAACTATAAGTTCACCTTTCTTGAGCACAATATGTGCGCGCTGCTGTCGAGTTATTCAGCGCTGGCATGTTATAATAATAACATTATCGCACGATGAGGAATTCTGATTATGCTTAAAGAAAACTTGTCGCTGAGATGGTGAGTACTGGCATTTTTATGTGATTTACATCTCATTATGGTTATGCAAGTTAGTAATTAGTTTTCATTAACTGTGATGGATGTCGAAGTGTAGCGGCGAGGTGATGTTACAATAGTAACAGACTCGCAAGGTGACAAACTATTCAACCGGCAATAAGCCGTCGGAGTATGAAATGACTGATTTATCTGCAAGCAGCCTGCGCGCATTGAAACTGATGGACCTGACCACCCTGAATGACGACGACACCAATGAGAAGGTGATTGCGCTGTGTCATCAGGCAAAAACGCCGGTAGGTAACACGGCCGCTATCTGCATCTACCCTCGCTTTATTCCGATTGCTCGTAAAACCTTGAATGAGCAAGGTACTCCGGATATCCATATCGCCACGGTGACCAACTTCCCGCACGGTAATGACGATATCGATATCGCCCTGGCGGAAACCCGCGCCGCGATCGCCTACGGCGCCGATGAAGTTGACGTGGTATTCCCGTACCGGGCGCTGATTGCCGGCAATGAGCAGGTTGGATTCGACCTGGTTAAAGCCTGCAAAGAGGCCTGTGCGGCGGCTAACGTTCTGCTCAAAGTGATCATCGAAACCGGCGAGCTGAAAGAAGAAGCGCTGATCCGCAAAGCCTCCGAAATTTCCATCAAAGCGGGCGCGGATTTCATCAAAACCTCGACGGGGAAAGTGCCGGTAAACGCCACGCCTGAAAGCGCGCGCATCATGCTGGAAGTTATCCGCGATATGGGCGTACAGGAAACCGTAGGCTTTAAGCCAGCGGGCGGCGTACGCAGCGCGGAAGACGCACAGCAGTTCCTGGCGATTGCCGATGAGCTGTTCGGCGCACAGTGGGCTGACTCACGTCACTACCGTTTTGGCGCGTCAAGCCTGCTGGCTAGCCTGCTGAAAGCGCTGGGTCACGGCGACGGTAAGAGCGCTAGCAGCTACTAAGACGTAACGGTGACATAACCGTATCCCGGACGAGGCGCGGCAGCGCCGACGCCGGGAGATCCCCGGCGCCGCGAGGTGCGGCCGGGCTTCAGGATTTTAGCACGGGCGCAGACAACGCCGCCCGTCGTGTTTGACCTTATTCCTCAGGGGGTTACCTTGTTTCTCGCACAAGAAATTATTCGTAAAAAACGTGATGGTCACGCGCTGAGCGATGATGAAATTCGCTTTTTCATCAACGGTATTCGCGATAATACCGTTTCCGAAGGGCAGATAGCCGCGCTGGCGATGACCATTTTTTTCCACGATATGACTATGCCAGAACGCGTTTCGCTGACGATGGCGATGCGGGATTCAGGAACCGTACTGAACTGGAAAAGCCTCAATCTTAACGGGCCGATCGTGGATAAGCACTCCACCGGCGGCGTGGGCGACGTCACGTCGCTGATGCTTGGCCCGATGGTCGCCGCATGCGGAGGCTATGTGCCGATGATCTCCGGTCGTGGACTGGGGCATACCGGCGGAACGCTCGACAAGCTGGAAGCGATCCCAGGCTTCGATATTTTCCCGGATGACGGCCGTTTCCGCGACATCATTAAGGATGTCGGCGTGGCTATCATCGGACAGACCAGCTCGCTGGCGCCTGCCGACAAGCGCTTCTACGCCACCCGCGATATTACCGCTACGGTGGACTCGATTCCGCTGATCACCGCCTCTATTCTGGCGAAAAAGCTGGCTGAAGGCCTGGATGCGCTGGTGATGGACGTGAAAGTCGGCAGCGGCGCCTTTATGCCGACCTACGAACTCTCTGCGGCGCTGGCCGAAGCGATCGTTGGCGTCTCCAACGGCGCGGGCGTGCGCACCACCGCGCTGCTGACCGATATGAATCAGGTGCTGGCTTCCAGCGCCGGTAACGCCGTGGAGGTCCGCGAAGCGGTGCAGTTCCTGACCGGCGAATACCGCAATCCGCGTCTGTTTGACGTGACGATGGCGCTGTGCGTCGAAATGCTGATTTCCGGCAAGCTGGCCCAGGACGACGCCGACGCGCGGGCGAAGCTGCAGGCGGTGCTGGATAACGGTAAAGCGGCCGAGGTCTTTGGCCGAATGGTAGCGGCGCAGAAAGGCCCGAACGATTTCGTTGAAAACTATGATAAATATCTGCCGACTGCGATGTTGAGCAAAGCGGTCTACGCTGATGGTGAAGGCTTTGTCGCTGAAATGGACACCCGGGCGCTGGGTATGGCGGTGGTGTCGATGGGCGGCGGCCGTCGCCAGGCATCCGACCCGATTGACTATAGCGTCGGCTTTACCGATATGGCTCGCCTGGGCGATAGCGTTGACGGGCAGCGGCCGCTGGCGGTGATTCATGCGAAAGATGAATCCAGCTGGCAGGACGCCGCCAAAGCCGTGAAAGCGGCAATTAAACTGGACGATACCGCACCGAAAGAAACGCCGACGGTCTATCGTCGCATTACTGAATAGCTGTATACTGATCTGATCGCTTTTTTGCAGCGCAAAAGGTACGGAGAATAATATGAAACGTGCATTTATTATGGTGCTGGACTCCTTCGGCATCGGTGCGACTGAAGATGCTGCTCGCTTTGGCGACGTTGGCGCAGACACCCTCGGACATATTGCGCAAGCGTGCGCAAACGGGGAAGCCGACACCGGCCGCAAAGGCCCGCTGAATTTGCCAAACCTGACCCGTCTCGGTCTGGTAAAAGCGCATGAAGGTTCTACGGGTTCCATCGCGGCAGGAATGGATGGCAATGCGGAAGTTGTCGGCGCCTATGCGTGGGCGCACGAACTCTCTTCCGGTAAAGATACGCCGTCAGGCCACTGGGAAATCGCCGGCGTGCCGGTGCTGTTCGACTGGGGCTACTTCCCGGAACACGAGAACAGCTTCCCGCAGGAACTGCTGGACAAGCTGGTTAAACGCGCAAACCTGCCGGGCTACCTCGGCAACTGCCACTCTTCCGGTACCGTCATTCTGGATCAGCTCGGCGAAGAGCATATGAAAACCGGCAAGCCGATTTTCTATACCTCCGCTGACTCGGTGTTCCAGATTGCCTGTCATGAAGAAACCTATTGTCTCGATAAGCTGTATGAGCTGTGCGAAATCGCGCGCGAAGAGCTGACTGAAGGCGGTTACAACATCGGCCGCGTGATTGCGCGTCCGTTTATCGGCGACAAGGCGGGTAGCTTCCAGCGCACCGGTAACCGTCATGACCTCGCCGTTGAGCCGCCTGCCGCCACCGTGTTGCAGAAGCTGGTGGATGAGAAAGACGGCCACGTGGTGTCGGTGGGTAAAATCGCCGACATCTATGCGAACTGCGGGATCACTAAAAAAGTGAAGGCGACCGGCCTGGACGCGCTGTTTGACGCGACCATCAAAGAGATGAAAGAAGCGGGCGACAAGACAATCGTCTTCACCAACTTCGTCGATTTCGACTCTTCATGGGGCCACCGTCGCGATATAGCCGGCTACGCCGCGGGTCTGGAGCTGTTCGACCGCCGTCTGCCTGAACTGATGGCGCTGGTCGGGGAAGATGACATTCTGATCCTGACCGCCGACCACGGCTGTGACCCAAGCTGGCAGGGTACCGACCATACCCGGGAACATATTCCGGTACTGGTTTACGGTCCGAAGGTTAAACCAGGTTCGCTTGGCCACCGCGAAACCTTCGCGGATATCGGCCAAACGCTGGCGAGCTACTTCGGTACTTCCGCGATGGACTACGGCAAAGCTATGTTCTGATGGATTTGGGCGGGAACTTCCCGCCCTTCATGCATTTAAATATAAAAGGATAAAACGATGGCAACTCCACATATTAACGCCGAGATGGGTGATTTCGCTGATGTTGTTCTGATGCCGGGCGACCCGCTGCGCGCGAAGCACATTGCGGAAACCTTCCTTGAAGATGTGCGTGAAGTTAACAACGTGCGCGGCATGCTGGGCTTCACCGGGACCTACAAAGGCCGCAAAATCTCCGTTATGGGCCACGGTATGGGTATCCCATCCTGCTCCATCTATACCAAAGAGCTGATCACCGATTTCGGCGTGAAGAAAATCATTCGCGTCGGTTCCTGCGGCGCGGTACGCGCTGACGTGAAGCTGCGTGACGTGGTTATCGGTATGGGCGCCTGCACCGATTCCAAAGTGAACCGTCTGCGTTTTAAAGACCATGACTTTGCCGCTATTGCTGACTTCGGCATGGTGCGCAACGCCGTTGATGCCGCGAAAGCGCTGGGCGTTGACGCGCGCGTCGGTAACATCTTCTCCGCCGATCTGTTCTATACGCCGGACCCGTCCATGTTTGACGTGATGGAAAAATACGGCATTCTGGGCGTGGAAATGGAAGCGGCCGGTATCTACGGCGTGGCGGCGGAGTTCGGTGCAAAAGCGCTGACCATCTGTACCGTGTCCGATCATATCCGTACGCACGAGCAGACCACCGCTGCCGAGCGTCAGACCACCTTCAACGATATGATCAAAATCGCGCTGGAATCCGTTCTGCTGGGCGATCAAGAGTAAGATGAGCGGCTCTCCCCCGATGCGGGGAGGGCCTCAGTTTCCGGCTAAGGCACGAACGCCGCGGCCGGATGCCAACCTCCGGCCATTAGCGCACCGCACCCGCTATCCATGCGGACAGCTCACCTAGCTCCTGTTCCTGCTCGGGGAAATCGACCCGTAACGCCTCGCACGCCTGCTGCAGCGCCTCGGCGCGATACGCACAGCCCTGTAACCGCGCGGCCAGCGCTTCCAGCGGCGCCGGGTTCAGGCTGTCGGTAAACACCTGCGTGCGGGTGATATGCCCCTTCTCGACGTCGAAATGCAGCTCGACGCCTCCCCAGCGAAAGCGCTCATCCAGCAGATGAGAGAAGGCCGGCGCCTGGCCAAAATTCCACTCCCAGCTGCTCTGGCGAGCGAAGGTTTCGGCAAAATTCGGCAGGTCCGGCGTGTTATCCGGCGAAATGACTTCGGCTTCCACGCGCTCGCCGTAATGTTTGAAAAAAGCCTCTTCAATGGCGGCGCAAACCTGACGGTGCGTAATGCCAGGCAGCAGCTCCACCAGATTGGCAACCCGGCCGCGTACCGAGGTTATCCCCTTGGCCTGCAGCTTTTTTTGGTCCGGATTGAGGTAGTTGGCGAGACGGCTTAAATCGGCGTTCAGCAGCAGCGTGCCGTGATGAAAGCCGCGATCCATCGTTTCACGGTAGGCGGAGCCGGAGACCTTGCGATCGCCTTCGGCGGTTTTCACCACCAGATCGTTGCGCCCGGAGGCTTCCGCCGCGACGCCCAGCGCGTTGAGCGCCTCGAGGACGATACGCGTGGAGACGGTTTTATCGTACTCGGGCTTGCCCGCCATAAAGGTAAAGCAGGTGTTGCCCAGATCGTGAAAAACGGCGCCGCCGCCGCTGCTGCGGCGCGCCAGACGCACGTTGTCCTCCTCCATCCGGCGGGTGTTGCACTCTTTCCACGGGTTTTGCGCCCGGCCAATAACCACCGTATCGGCGTTGCGCCACAGAAACAGCACTCTCTGGGTTGCCGGCATCTGGCGGAAAATAGACTCCTCAACCGCGAGGTTGAACCACGGATCGTAGGAGTCGGAGAGCAGCAGGCGTAGCGTCGGCATCAGGGGGTTCCTTTTTTATCTTCTTCTTCATCTTCCACCGGCTTATTGGCGGTAAGCAGGAATGGCGACTGCTGCCAGCGGGTGCGTTTACCCTGCAGCAGGGTGCGGGTCAGCACGACGCCAATAGCCAGCGACAGCAGCAGCATCAGGCGGAGAATATTGGTGGTATTATCCACCTGTTTTGCCTCGGTCGCTAACGTATGGGTATCCAGCGTCAGGCGCAGGTAGCCGAGCGGACCGTTTTTCCCCTGGATAGGTTCGACGATTTGCTGATTAAAGTAGCCGCCGGCCTTTTTACCGTCGAGAGCGAGCCTGTCGCGGACGTTGACGCCTTCACCAGAGCGCGCCACCAGGTCGCCCTGGTCGTCATAGACGCCGGCATCCAGGATGCGGCTGCGTTGCGTAAGCTGCTCCAGCAGCTGACTGATGCGCTTCTCATCGGGCGTTTCGCTGCGCATCATCGGCGCAAGATTTAGCGAAACCTGCTGGGCAAGCGTGCGTGCCAGTTCTTCCAGCTGCGGGTTACGCTGTTTTTGGCTGTTCTGGCTGAACCACGAGGCTCCCTGCATCAGAGCGACGAGAAGCGCCAGACAGATCAGAACGATGACGGCGCGATGCAGTCGGAATTTCAGTTTTGCGCGTACCATATTCCACCTTTAATATTTGCAGCTTAATGTTGCCAGAAGCGCTGGTTACAAGGTAGCCTCATGCGTTATTTTCCTCGCCTGAATGAAGAAATCTGGAGCCGTAATGCCAAACAGTTTGACCTGGTGCGATCTGCCCGAAGATGTTTCCCTGTGGCCTGGATTACCGCTTTCGCTGAGCGGTGATGAGGTCATGCCGCTGGATTATCATGCCGGACGCAGCGGCTGGCTGCTCTACGGCCGGGGCCTTGATAAGCGCCGTTTAACGGACTGGCAGCGTGAGCTGGGCGCGGCGCTGGTTATCGTCGCCTCCTGGGTCGTTGAAGACTATCAGGTTATTCGTCTGGCCGGCTCTCTGACCCTGCGCGCGACCCGACTGGCGCACGAAGCCGGGCTGGACGTCGCGCCGCTGGGTAAGATCCCGCACCTGCGCTCGCCGGGGCTGCTGGTGATGGATATGGACTCCACCGCCATTCAGATTGAGTGTATCGATGAAATTGCGAAGCTCGCGGGAACCGGCGAGCTGGTATCGGAAGTGACCGAACGCGCGATGCGCGGTGAGCTGGACTTTACCGCCAGCCTGCGCCAGCGGGTGGCGACGCTGAAAGATGCCGATGCCAATATTTTGCTGCAGGTGCGTGAAGCGCTGCCGCTGATGCCGGGGCTGACTCAGCTGGTGCTGAAGCTGGAAGCGCTGGGCTGGAAGGTGGCTATCGCCTCCGGCGGCTTCACGTTCTTTGCGGAATACCTGCGCGACAAGCTGCATCTTGACGCCGTGTTCGCTAATGAGCTGGAAATCATGGACGGCAGGCTAACCGGCAACGTGATTGGTGATATCGTTGATGCTAAATACAAAGCCGCGACGCTGCGCAAGCTGGCGGAAAAATATGAAATTCCGCCGGCGCAAACCGTGGCGATCGGCGACGGCGCCAACGATCTGCCGATGATCAAGGCCGCGGGCCTCGGTATCGCCTATCATGCGAAACCGAAAGTGAACGAGCTGGCGGAAGTAACGATCCGCCACGCTGACCTGATGGGGGTATTCTGTATTCTCTCGGGCAGCATGAATCAAAAGTAAGAGGTTAACGTGGCGAAAGCTCCAAAACGCGCATTTGTCTGTAATGAATGTGGTGCGGATTACCCCCGCTGGCAGGGGCAGTGCAGCGCCTGTCATGCCTGGAATACCATCACCGAGGTGCGTATTGCCGCTTCGCCGCAGGTGGCGAGAAACGAACGCCTGACGGGCTATGCCGGTAATGCCGGCGTGTCGAAGGTGCAAAAGCTGTCGGAGATCAGCCTTGAGGCGCTGCCGCGCTTTTCCACCGGCTTTAAAGAGTTTGATCGCGTGCTTGGCGGCGGCGTGGTGCCGGGGAGCGCGATTCTGATTGGCGGCAGCCCGGGGGCGGGGAAATCGACGCTGCTGCTCCAGACGCTGTGCCGGCTGGCGGAAGGAATGAAAACGCTGTACGTCACCGGGGAAGAGTCGCTGCAGCAGGTGGCGATGCGCGCGCATCGTCTGGGGCTGCCAACGGCCAATCTCAACATGCTCTCCGAAACCAGCATTGAGCAAATTTGCCAGATCGCCGACGAAGAAAAGCCGCAGCTGATGGTTATCGACTCCATCCAGGTGATGCATATGGCCGACGTGCAGTCCTCGCCGGGCAGCGTGGCCCAGGTGCGTGAGACCGCCGCTTACCTGACGCGGTTTGCGAAAACCCGCGACGTGGCGATTATTATGGTGGGTCACGTCACCAAAGACGGCTCGCTGGCCGGGCCGAAGGTGCTCGAACACTGTATTGACTGCTCGGTACTGCTGGATGGCGACGCCGATTCCCGCTTTCGCACCCTGCGCAGCCATAAAAACCGCTTCGGTGCGGTGAATGAGCTGGGGGTCTTCGCGATGACCGAGCAGGGGCTGCGCGAAATCAGCAACCCTTCGGCTATTTTCCTCAGCCGCGGCGATGAGGTCACTTCCGGTAGTTCGGTGATGGTGGTCTGGGAAGGCACCCGTCCGCTGCTGGTGGAGATTCAGGCGCTGGTCGATCACTCGATGATGTCCAACCCGCGCCGGGTGGCCGTGGGGCTGGAGCAGAACCGGCTGGCGATACTGCTGGCGGTGCTGCACCGTCACGGCGGCCTGCAGATGTCCGACCAGGACGTCTTCGTCAACGTCGTTGGCGGGGTGAAGGTGGCGGAAACCAGCGCGGACCTCGCGCTGCTGCTGGCGATGGTGTCGAGCCTGCGGGATCGTCCGCTGCCGCACGATCTGGTGGTGTTTGGCGAAGTGGGCCTGTCCGGCGAGATCCGCCCGGTGCCCAGCGGCCAGGAGCGCATCTCCGAGGCGGCCAAGCACGGGTTCCGCCGCGCCATCGTCCCGGCCGCCAACGTGCCGAAAAAAGTACCGGAAGGGATGCAAATCTTTGGCGTGAAAAAGCTTGCGGATGCGCTAAGCGTTTTTGACGACTTATAATTAAATATCCGTCGTCTTTCCGGCGGCAGGTGTGTTGGCGGCGTTCGCTTGCCGCCTTCCTGCCACCAGAAACCCACAGGATATTTTTTCAGTATTGCTAAAGCAGGAGGCTCTTGTGTCATCGTTCGACTATCTCAAAACCGCGATTAAGCAAAAAGGCTGCACGCTGCAGCAGGTGGCTGAAGCCAGCGGGATGACCAAAGGCTATCTGAGCCAGTTGCTGAATGCGAAAATTAAAAGCCCAAGCGCGCAGAAGCTGGAAGCTCTGCACCGCTTTCTCGGCCTTGAGTTCCCGCGTCGGCAGAAAAGCGTCGGCGTGGTGTTTGGTAAGTTTTACCCGCTGCATACCGGCCATATCTATTTGATCCAGCGCGCCTGCAGTCAGGTAGACGAGCTGCATATCATCATGGGCTATGACGATACCCGCGACCGCCAGCTGTTTGAAGAGAGCGCCATGTCGCAGCAGCCGACGGTGCCCGACCGTCTGCGCTGGCTGCTGCAAACGTTCAAGTATCAGAAAAACATCCGCATTCACGCCTTTAATGAAGAGGGGATGGAGCCTTATCCGCACGGCTGGGACGTCTGGAGCCGAGGGATCCGCGCCTTTATGGACGAGAAGGGCATTCAGCCAAACTGGATCTATTCCTCAGAAGAGTCCGACGCGCCGCAGTATCTGGAGCAGCTGGGGATCGAAACGGTACTGATCGATCCTAAGCGAACCTTTATGAACATCAGCGGCGGGCAGATTCGTGAAAACCCGTTCCGCTACTGGGAATATATCCCCACCGAAGTGAAGCCGTTCTTCGTGCGCACGGTGGCGATCCTCGGCGGCGAATCGAGCGGTAAATCGACGCTGGTCAATAAGCTGGCCAACATCTTCAATACCACCAGCGCCTGGGAGTACGGTCGGGACTACGTCTTCTCGCATCTGGGCGGCGACGAGATGGCGCTGCAGTATTCTGACTATGATAAAATTGCGCTCGGACACGCTCAGTACATTGATTTCGCTGTGAAATATGCCAATAAAGTGGCGTTCATCGATACCGATTTCGTCAGTACCCAGGCATTTTGTCTGAAGTATGAAGGCCGCGAGCATCCCTTCGTCCAGGCGCTGATCGACGAGTACCGTTTCGACCTGGTTATCCTGCTGGAGAACAATACGCCGTGGGTGGCCGACGGTTTACGCAGTCTGGGAAGCTCGGTGGATCGTACGGAGTTCCAGACCCTGCTGGTGTCGTTGCTTAAAGAGAACGAAATAAACTTCGTGCACGTGAAAGAGGCGGACTACGATACGCGCTTTCTGCGCTGCGTCGAGCTGGTGAAACAGCTGATGGGCGAGCCGGGCTAACGACCGCGATGGCGTGGGATAGAAAAACGGGTGGCCTGGCCACCCGTTTTTTATTACCTGTTCTTATTACTTGGCGATACGTTTGTACTTGATGCGCTTCGGTTCCAGCGCATCGGCGCCGAGGGTGCGCTTCTTGTACTCTTCGTATTCGGTAAAGTTACCTTCGAAGAACTCCACCTTACCTTCATCCTGGTAGTCCAGAATGTGGGTCGCTACGCGGTCAAGGAACCAGCGGTCGTGCGAGATAACCATCGCGCAGCCCGGGAACTCCAGCAGGGCGTTTTCTAACGCGCGCAGGGTTTCGATATCCAGGTCGTTGGTTGGTTCATCGAGCAGCAGAACGTTACCGCCAACCTGCAGCAGTTTCGCCAGGTGCAGACGACCGCGCTCACCGCCGGACAGCTCGCCGACGCGTTTGCCCTGATCGACACCTTTGAAGTTAAAGCGGCCAACGTAGGCGCGGCTCGGCATCTCGGTGTTGCCGATCTTCATGATATCCAGCCCGCCGGAAACCTCTTCCCAAACGGTTTTGCTGTTATCCATAGCGTCACGGAACTGATCGACGGAGGCCAGCTTAACGGTATCACCCAGGGTGATAGAACCGGCATCAGGCTGTTCCTGACCCGACATCATGCGGAACAGGGTGGATTTACCCGCGCCGTTTGGCCCGATGATCCCGACGATGGCTCCTTTCGGTACTGAGAAGTTCAGGTCGTCAATCAGCAGGCGATCGCCGTAGGATTTACGCAGGTTGGTGACTTCAACGACTTTATCCCCCAGACGTGCTCCAGGCGGAATAAACAGTTCGTTAGTTTCGTTACGTTTCTGGTATTCAACGCTGTTAAGCTCTTCGAAGCGCGCCAGACGGGCTTTGCCCTTAGACTGACGGCCTTTCGCGCCCTGGCGGACCCACTCCAGCTCTTTCTCAATGGACTTGCGGCGCGCCGCTTCCTGAGAGGCTTCCTGGGCCAGGCGCTGATCTTTCTGCTCCAGCCAGGAGGAGTAGTTGCCTTCCCACGGAATGCCTTCACCGCGGTCGAGCTCGAGGATCCAGCCGGCGACGTTATCAAGGAAGTAACGGTCGTGGGTAATGGCCACAACGGTTCCTTCGAAGTCGTGCAGGAAGCGTTCCAGCCAGGCCACGGATTCGGCATCCAGGTGGTTGGTCGGTTCGTCGAGCAGCAGCATGTCCGGCTTTTCCAGCAGCAGGCGGCACAGAGCCACGCGGCGGCGTTCACCACCGGACAGGTTAGCGATTTTGGCATCCCAGTCCGGCAGGCGCAGGGCGTCGGCCGCACGCTCGAGCTGCACGTTCAGGTTGTGGCCGTCGTGCGCCTGGATAATCTCCTCAAACTTGCCCTGCTGGGCGGCGAGTTTATCGAAGTCGGCATCCGGCTCAGCGTACTTAGCGTACACCTCATCGAGGCCTTTCAGCGCGTTAACCACTTCGGCAACCGCTTCTTCCACGGACTCGCGAACGGTCTGCTCCGGGTTAAGCTTCGGCTCCTGCGGCAGGTAGCCAATCTTAAGGCCCGGCTGCGGGCGGGCTTCGCCTTCGATATCGGTATCGATACCGGCCATAATGCGCAGCAGGGTGGACTTACCGGCGCCGTTCAGGCCGAGAACGCCGATCTTCGCCCCAGGGAAGAAGCTCAGGGAGATATTTTTCAAAATATGACGTTTCGGCGGAACCACTTTGCCGACACGATGCATGGTATAAACGAATTGAGCCACGTTGGACTTCGCCTCTTTTATATACTCTTCACCCTTCAGGCTGCCTCAGCCGGAATGATTTTGAGTAGGGTAGTGAATAGTTTTCAAAGGCGAAGTGTAGCCTTTTTCGCGCTTTAATCCCAGAGAGGCGATGGGATTCACAGAAGAGTAAAAAAATGTTCAGGACGTGGCGCGTTTGGCGTTGTCTGGTTAGCATATCTAAAGCGATACCGGAATATTTTAAAAGCGGCACGATGCTGCTCTGATGGACTTAAATAGGGGAATAGCTTGTGGAAAAGGCCAAAACTACGGCGTGGCGCCTTCTGGCTGCCGGCGTAAGTCTGCTGACGCTTAGCCAGCTGGCGCATGCGGATTCACTGGATGAACAGCGCAGCCGCTATGCCCAAATTAAGCAGGCGTGGGACGGCCGGCAGATGTCGGTCGTCGATGAGCTGATGCCCACGCTGTCGACCTATCCGTTATACCCGTACCTCCAGTACCGGCAGATAACCGATGATCTGATGAACCAGCCGGCGCTGGTGGTGAAAAATTTTATTGAGGCTAACCCCACGCTTCCGCCCGCCCGCTCCCTGAAATCGCGCTTCGTCAATGAACTGGCCCGTCGCAGCGACTGGCAAGGGCTGCTGGCGTTTAGCCCCGACAAGCCGACCAGCACCGAAGCGCAGTGTAATTATTACTATGCGAAGCTGAGCGTGGGTCAGGCGCAGGAGGCCTGGGACGGCGCAAAAACGCTGTGGCTCACCGGTAAAAGTCAGCCCAACGCGTGCGATGCGCTGTTTAGCGCCTGGCGCGCTTCCGGCCAGCAGGACCCGCTGGCCTGGCTCGAACGCATCCGTCTGGCGATGAAGGCGGGCAACACCAGCCTGGTGCGATCGCTGGCGCAGCAGATGCCGCCTGAGTATCAGACCATCTCTTCCGCGATTGTGGCGCTGGCCAACGATCCGAATACCGTGATGAATTTTGCCCGCACCACCGGAGCCACCGATTTCACCCGTCAGATGGCGGCGGTGGCCTTTGAGAGCGTGGCGCGCCAGGACGTCGAAAACGCCCGGCTGATGATCCCGTCGTTGGTCCAGGCACAGCAGCTCAATGACGATCAAACCCAGGCGCTGCGGGATATCGTGGCCTGGCGCCTGATGGGCACCGACGTTACCGACGAGCAGGCGGTCTGGCGTGATGACGCAATTATGCGTTCTCAGTCCACGCCGCTGGTGGAGCGACGCGTGCGCATGGCGCTGGGAACCGGCGATCGCCATGGCCTGAACACCTGGCTGGCGCGCCTGCCGATGGAGGCCAAAGAGAAAGACGAGTGGCGCTACTGGCAGGCGGATTTGCTGCTGGAGCGCGGGCGTGATGATGAAGCGAAAGCCATCCTCCGTTCGCTGATGCAGCAGCGCGGTTTCTACCCGATGATTGCCGCCCAGCGGCTGGGCGAAGAGTTCACCTTCCGGATCGATAAGGCGCCCGCAACCCTCGATTCGGCGCTGACCTCGGGGCCGGAAATGGCCAGGGTACGCGAGCTGATGTACTGGAATATGGACAACACCGCGCGCAGCGAGTGGGCCAACCTGGTGACCAGCCGGACCAAAGATCAGCAGGCCCAGCTGGCGCGCTATGCCTTCAACCAGCACTGGTGGGATCTTAGCGTTCAGGCGACGATCGCCGGGAAGCTGTGGGATCAGCTGGAAGAGCGCTTCCCGTTGGCCTACAACGATCTTTTCTCCCGCTATATCAGCGGCAAGGATATTACGCAAAGCTACGCCATGGCGATTGCCCGTCAGGAGAGCGCCTGGAACCCGAAGGTCCGCTCGCCGGTTGGCGCCAGCGGCCTGATGCAGATTATGCCGGGCACCGCCACCCATACGGTTGGGATGTTTAATATTGCCGGCTACGGCGGCCCATCGCAGCTGCTGGATCCGGAAACCAATATCAATATTGGCACCAGCTATCTGCAGTACGTTTATCAGCAGTTCGGCAATAACCGTATTTACGCTTCCGCCGCCTATAACGCCGGGCCTGGACGGGTGCGCACCTGGCGGAGCAATAGCGCCGGGCGGATCGACGCGGTGGCGTTTATCGAGAGCATCCCGTTCTCGGAAACGCGCGGCTACGTGAAGAACGTGCTCTCCTATGACGCTTACTATCGCTACTTCATGGGAGAGAAAGCGGGAATGCTCAGCGATGCTGAGTGGCAGCAGCGTTACTAACGCGAGCGGTCTGCGGGCGACATAGCATTTTGCTATGCCGCCCGAAATCCATAGAGTATTGACCGGAGTATGCTATGCTTTGTACTCGTTAATGAGTACAAACGATCGGCGGCTCGGGCCGCCGGCCTTAACATGGCGGCGCAACATGACCCAACAATCCCCTTATTCAGCGGCGGTGGCCGAACAACGTCATCAGGAGTGGCTTCGCTTCGTGGCCTTACTTCAGCAGGCGTACGCCGACGATCTGCACCTGCCGCTGCTGCAGCTGATGCTGACGCCCGACGAGCGCGAAGCGCTGGGTACCCGCGTGCGGATTATTGAAGAGCTTTTGCGCGGGGAGATGAGCCAGCGCGAGCTGAAAAGCGAGCTCGGCGCCGGGATTGCCACCATCACCCGCGGCTCTAACAGCCTGAAATCTGCGCCCGCCGAGCTGCGACAGTGGCTGGAACAGGCGCTGCTGAACGTTAACGATAAATAGCGTTATGAAACGGACTAAGCGCCAGCACTACCGCCTGATGATAAACGCTGCTGCGCGTAAGCTTACCGGCGGTAAAGATGCCGATAGCCCCCTCCTTGCGGCCAATTTCATCGATGCCGGTATGCTGTGACATCACCGGCCCTAAGGCTGCGCCGGCGCGGACCTGTTCGAGGATCGCCGCCGGCAGCGGCAGAGTGGCCGATCGCGCTTCACCGCGCTGCAGGCTATTTTCGATGACGACCCAGCTAAACGTACTGCCGTCATCGATTCCAGCCTCGATGGCGACCCAGAAATCGGCATCCGGGCGCGCAGCCCGCGCATTCGTGACCCGATTTCGTGCGCCAGCGCGCGTTTCGTCGTTACCAAACGGCTGTTCCGGCACGCCGCTCTCGACGGAGACGGACTCAATGTGGCAGGATCCTTCGCCGAAGATCTCGTTAAAAGCCTGCAGAATTGCCTGAATTTTGGCGGGATTAGTGGTAGCTGAGACAACATGGTGCATAATCAAACAACTCAGAATAAATTAACGTCATCGCAGTATACTCCAAATCGTTTTCGCTGCAGGGCACCGGCCCGGTAGCCGAAATTGTGAAGAGCACAGAACGGATAAAAAGCATGTTACAGGTACACCTTGTTCGCCACGGTGAAACGCAGTGGAACGCCGAGCGACGTATTCAGGGCCAGTCCGACAGTCCGCTAACCGCCCACGGTGAGCGTCAGGCCTGGCAGGTTGGCGAACGCGCCAGAACGCTGGACATTACGCATATTATTGCCAGCGATTTAGGGCGTACGCGCCGAACGGCAGAAATTATCGCGGAAGCCTGCGGCTGTAGCGTCATCCTTGATTCGCGCCTGCGCGAGCTGGATATGGGGGTTCTTGAGAAACGCCATATCGATTCGCTGAGCGCGGAGGAGGAGGACTGGCGTCGTCAGCTGGTTAACGGCACCCCGGACGGGCGTATTCCGCAAGGCGAGTCGATGGAGGAGCTTAGCCAGCGTATGCACGCGGCCCTGGCATCCTGCCTGGAGCTGCCTGAAGGGAGCCGTCCGCTGCTGGTGAGTCACGGCATGGCGTTGGGCTGTCTGGTCAGCACGATTCTTGGCCTGCCTGCGCACGCCGAGCGGCGGCTGCGCCTGCGTAACTGTTCAATTTCGCGCGTTGATTATCAGCAAAGCCCGTGGCTGGCTTCAGGCTGGGTGGTTGAAACCGCGGGGGATATTTCGCATCTTGATGCCCCCGCGATGGATGAGCTGCAGCGCTAGCGGCGGATTGGGATCAGGTACTCGCAGCGTAGCTGAATCGGCGTATCCTGATCCCGGCTTTCATCCTCAGGGAAGAAGCGTTCGATATCCAGGCCCTTGCGGCGGGTGAGGTTCAGCATCGGCATGCAGGTGCCGTAAACCGTCAGGATAAACTCCTGCAGCCCGGTCCCTAATCCTTCATAGGTGAACATCACATATTCACCGCCTTCCAGGGCGATTGGATGCGAATTATGCAGGTGACCGTTGGCCATCTCCGGCGTCACGGCGGTGGTATAGAAGACCTCCTGCTCGTCATCTTTCTCAAGACTTGGACGCGGTTCATGCAGGCCGTAGAGCGTGGGCGGAATCGACGGCGAGTTGCCGAGGAAGTCTCGCCAGAACTGCACGCGCATCTGGTTACGGAAGTCAGAGATCTCCTCCAGCTTACAGGTATAGCTCTGGGTCACGCCAATCAGCGGCGTATTGCTCAGGGTGATAAACTCATGCTGCGGCATGGTGAATTCGCCCAGACGCAGCGGAGGACGCATACCGTAAGCGCTCCAGTCAGGGGAGCGGCGGTAGAGCGCAGGCGTCACAGAGAACTGTTTTTTAAACGCTCGGGTAAACGTCTGCTGGGAGTCGAAGCGGTACTGTAGCGCGATGTCGAGGATCGGACGCGCGGTCAGGCGCAGCGCCACCGCCGATTTTGATAAACGGCGCGCGCGGATATAGGCACCTATAGCATGGCCGGTCACGTCTTTGAACATTCTTTGCAAATGCCACTTGGAATAACCGGCCTTCGCAGCCACATTGTCCAATGACAGCGGCTGATCCAGGTGACCTTCCAGCCAGCTAAGGAGATCGCGAATAATCCCTGCTTGATCCATAAAATGTCCTCATCCTTAAACTTAGGTGCCTGCTACTAAGGTAGCGGATAATAGCATTTTTTGATGTTTTAGCATTCAGTGTTTTTTTTGCCTTTAAATGCGATGTGTCAGCGAACACTCCTGCTATTTTTGTAAAGCTGTGATCTATAAACCTTTTCCATTGAGCCAATAATCATCGCTCGGGGAAAATCTAAAAAATGGTAACAATATGAAATACAAGAAGTTAATGATCGGACTGCTTTTACTGGCCGGCTGCCAGGCGGCTCAGGCGGAACAGATTGGCTCGGTGGATACCGTCTTCAAATTCTTTGGCCCGGACCATAAGATCGTCGTTGAAGCCTTCGACGATCCGGACGTGCAGAACGTCACCTGCTATATCAGCCGGGCGAAAACCGGCGGCATTAAGGGCGGTCTGGGGCTTGCTGAAGACACCTCTGACGCGGCGATCTCCTGCCAGCAGGTCGGGCCGATTGAACTGACCGATAAAATCAAAAACGGCAAGTCTCAGGGCGAAGTCGTGTTCCAGAAACGCACCTCGCTGGTGTTTAAAAAACTGCAGGTTGTCCGTTTTTACGATAGCAAGCGCAATGCCCTGATCTACATGAGCTATTCGGATAAGGTCGTCGACGGATCGCCGAAGAATGCGCTCAGCGCCGTGCCGATCATGCCGTGGAATAAATAGCAGGGAAGGCGCTGGCTACATGGCGCCGTTAGCACTCGCGATGAATCAACACGCTGCTGCGCTAGCCTGGACGCGTATTTCGCTGATGGAAGATGCAGCATTGCTGCTGGCGTGAAGTGCGTTGATGCTCCTGGCCCGCCGCCTTGACCGGTAGGCGCGATCGTCTCAGAAGCCGAAAAAAGCGGAGCAACCGGACGGTGAGAGTGACGATAATCTCAGGATCTGGAAATAAAAAAACGGCGCCTTGAGCGCCGTTTTACGTTATTGCTGCGGGAATACTTAATTATTCCTGCAGATCGCCACAGAAGCGGTAACCTTCACCGTGAATGGTAGCGATGATTTCCGGCGTATCCGGAGTAGATTCAAAGTGCTTACGAATGCGACGGATGGTCACGTCTACGGTACGGTCGTGCGGCTTAAGCTCACGGCCGGTCATTTTCTTCAGCAGTTCAGCACGTGACTGGATTTTGCCCGGGTTTTCGCAGAAGTGCAGCATTGCGCGGAATTCACTGCGCGGCAGCTTGTACTGCTCACCGTTCGGGCTAACCAGAGAACGGCTGTTGATATCCAGTTCCCAGCCGTTGAACTTGTAGCTTTCTACGCTGCGACGTTCTTCGCTTACGGTACCCAGATTCATGGTACGGGAGAGCAGGTTGCGCGCGCGAATAGTCAGTTCACGTGGGTTGAATGGCTTGGTGATATAGTCATCTGCGCCAATTTCGAGGCCCAAAATCTTATCAACTTCATTATCGCGGCCGGTAAGGAACATCAGCGCGACGTCCGCCTGTTCGCGCAGTTCACGCGCCAGCAGGAGACCATTTTTACCCGGCAGGTTAATATCCATGATTACCAGGTTGATATCATTTTCAGACAGGATCTGATGCATTTCCGCGCCATCGGTCGCTTCGAACACATCATAACCTTCTGCTTCGAAAATACTTTTTAACGTGTTGCGTGTTACCAACTCGTCTTCAACGATAAGAATGTGCGGGGTCTGCATGTTTGCTACCTAAATTGCCAACTAAATCGAAACAGGAAGTACCAAAGTCCCTGACCTGCCTGGTACATGTCGCAAATTAACATGTCCGGCGTAACATGACTAAAGTACGTAATTGCGTTCTTGATGCACTTTCCATCAACGTCAACAACATCATTAGCTTGGTCGTGGGTACTTTCCCTCTGGACCCGACGGTGTCAAAAACGGCTGTCATCCTAACCATTTTAACAGCAATATAACAGGCTAAGAGAGGCTGAACACCCAATAAAACTACGCTTCGTTGACATATATCAAGTTCAATTGTAGCACGTTAACAGTCTTGTGAAATCATCGTATTGAAATGCTATTTATAGTTACAAATCTTACACAGCTCAAATGGTTGCGTGGAGAAACTGATAAATATGCTGAATCCAATGCCTGAAACGGTATCCGACGCGAAATATCATTGGCAAACATATGGATAAAAGCGTTCTGTTAACATACCTCGTGTCGCGGTTGGTTGGAAATAGTTTAGTTTTTTTTATGGGTGATCGAACGCAATTTTAGTGATATTTGTTGCAAATTTGTAAATTTTCGCCGCGTAAAATGAAGGGTAGCTTTCATTTTCGCCCCCTGAGAGAGTAGAAGAGAAGCACAATGCGCGTATCTATTGTATTAGTATCCCCGGCTCGGGCAGAGAACGTTGGCGCGGCCGCGCGAGCGATGAAAACGATGGGTTTTAGCGATATGCGGATCGTTGAAAGCGATGCCCATTTGCAGCCTGCGGCGCGCTGGGTCGCCCATGGTTCAGGAGATATTCTCGATAATATAAGCACTTATTCAACGCTGGAGCAGGCGCTGCACGATGTCGATTTTACGGTCGCCACCACGGCCCGCAGCCGGGCGCGCTTCCATTACTACGCCACTCCGCAGCAGCTCCTGCCGCTGATGGAGGAAAAGGCGCAGTGGATGAACCACGCGGCGCTGGTGTTTGGCCGGGAAGATTCCGGCTTGACCAACGAGGAGCTGGCCCTTGCCGACGTTTTGACCGGCGTGCCGATGGTCGCCGACTACCCGTCGCTCAATCTCGGCCAGTCGGTGATGGTCTACTGCTATCAGCTGACCTCCCTGGTTCAGCAGGCGTCCGCCGTTTGCGCGAGCGTCGATGAAAACCAGCTGCAGGCGCTGCGATTGCGGACCCTGGATCTGTTGACCCGACTTGGCGTTGCAGAAGACGTAAAACTCACCGATTGGCTACAGCAGCGGATTGGACTTTTGCAGCAGCGTGATACGGCGATGCTCCATCGTTTGCTGCACGATATTGAAAAAAACCTTCCGGAGTAAAGTTCTGTCATAAGTTTTAGGTATGGTTTTTTCTGCTGATTGAAGGCGCGAGACTGTGCGAACAGGGATGAATGACCGGTGCATTTTGGCGCATTGTCCAGGTGCGTCAAAACCGGCGAAAAGCAGAAATTCATTGACTTAAGCCGGCAGATACTTTAACCAATATAGGCACAGGACACAGACAGATAAAAATTACAGAGTACACAACATCCATGAAACGCATCGGCATGATTACAACGATTATCACCACCACTATTACCACAGGTAACGGTGCGGGCTGACGCGTACAGGAAACACAGAAAAAAGCCCGCACCTGAACAGTGCGGGCTTTTTTTTCGACAAAAAATCTAGGGGTAACAACCATGCGCGTGTTGAAGTTCGGCGGTACATCAGTGGCAAATGCAGAACGTTTTCTGCGTGTTGCCGATATTCTGGAGAGCAATGCCAGGCAGGGGCAGGTAGCGACCGTACTGTCTGCCCCGGCGAAAATTACCAACCATCTGGTCGCGATGATTGAAAAAACCATCGGCGGTCAGGACGCGCTCACCAATATCGCTGATGCTGAACGCATTTTTGCCGAACTGCTGCAGGGTCTCGCCGATGCTCAGCCGGGTTTTGCGCTGGCGCAGCTGAAAACCTTCGTCGAGCAGGAGTTTGCCCAGATAAAGCACGTGCTGCACGGCATCAGCCTGCTTGGCCAGTGCCCGGATAGCGTCAACGCTGCGCTGATTTGCCGCGGAGAAAAGCTCTCCATCGCGATTATGGCCGGCCTTCTCGAAGCGCGTGGTCATAAGGTCAGCGTGATTAATCCCGTCGAAAAACTGCTGGCCGTGGGTCATTATCTGGAATCCACCGTCGATATCGCCGAATCTACCCGCCGCATTACCGCCAGCCAGATTCCTGCAGACCATATGGTGCTGATGGCCGGTTTTACTGCCGGTAACGAAAAGGGCGAGCTGGTGGTTCTCGGCCGTAACGGCTCCGACTATTCTGCCGCCGTACTCGCCGCCTGCCTGCGCGCCGACTGTTGTGAAATCTGGACCGACGTCGACGGCGTTTACACCTGCGATCCGCGCCAGGTACCGGATGCTCGCCTGCTGAAGTCGATGTCTTATCAGGAAGCGATGGAGCTCTCCTACTTCGGCGCCAAGGTTCTGCACCCGCGCACCATTGCGCCTATCGCTCAGTTCCAGATCCCCTGCCTGATTAAAAATACCGGCAATCCGCAGGCGCCGGGTACGCTTATCGGCGCCAGCCTTGATGAAGACGGCCTGCCGGTTAAGGGGATCTCTAACCTTAATAATATGGCGATGTTCAACGTCTCCGGTCCGGGGATGAAGGGGATGGTCGGCATGGCCGCCCGCGTCTTCGCCACCATGTCACGCGCCGGCATTTCTGTGGTCCTGATCACCCAGTCTTCTTCCGAGTACAGCATCAGCTTCTGCGTGCCGCAAAGCGACTGCGCCCGGGCAAAACGGGTGATGGAGGAGGAGTTTTATCTGGAGCTGAAAGAGGGGCAGCTGGAGCCGCTGTCGATCATGGATCGCCTGGCTATCATTTCCGTTGTCGGCGACGGTATGCGCACCCTGCGCGGTATTTCAGCCAAGTTCTTCGCGGCGCTGGCTCGCGCCAATATCAATATCGTGGCGATTGCCCAGGGCTCTTCCGAACGCTCCATTTCCGTGGTGGTCAGCAATGACGATGCCACCACCGGGGTTCGCGTAACCCACCAGATGCTGTTCAACACCGACCAGGTCATCGAGGTGTTCGTTATCGGCGTTGGCGGCGTTGGCGGCGCGCTGATCGAGCAAATCAAGCGTCAGCAGGGCTGGCTGAAGAACAAGCATATCGACCTGCGGGTGTGCGGCGTCGCAAATTCCCAGGCTCTGCTGACCAACGTGCACGGTCTGAATCTGGAAAACTGGCGCGCTGAGCTGGCCGAAGCGAAAGAGTCGCTTAACCTGGGCCGCCTGATCCGCCTGGTGAAAGAGTATCATCTGCTGAACCCGGTGATCGTTGACTGTACCTCCAGCCAGGCGGTCGCCGATCAGTATGCCGATTTCCTGCGCGAAGGTTTCCACGTGGTGACGCCGAATAAAAAGGCGAACACCTCGTCGCTGGATTACTATCACCAGCTGCGCCACGCGGCGAGCAGCTCAAGACGTAAATTCCTCTACGACACCAACGTCGGCGCCGGCCTGCCGGTTATCGAGAACCTGCAGAACCTGCTCAATGCCGGCGACGAACTGCTGCACTTCTCCGGCATCCTCTCCGGTTCGCTGTCGTTTATCTTCGGCAAGCTGGACGAGGGGATGACGCTCTCTGCGGCGACGACGCTGGCGCGGGATATGGGCTATACCGAACCGGATCCGCGCGACGATCTCTCCGGCGTCGACGTTGCCCGCAAGCTGCTGATCCTGGCCCGTGAGACCGGACGTGAGCTGGAGCTGTCGGACATTATCGTTGAGTCGGCTCTGCCTGAAGGGTTTGATGCCAGCGGCGACGTTGAGAGCTTTATGGCGCGTCTGCCAACGCTGGATAACGAATTTGCTTCCCGGGTGGCGAAAGCGCGCGATGAAGGTAAAGTCTTGCGTTACGTCGGCAATATCGAAGAGGATGGAACCTGCCGCGTGAAAATCGCCGCGGTTGACGGGAACGATCCGCTGTTTAAAGTGAAAAACGGTGAGAACGCGCTGGCTTTTTACAGCCACTATTATCAGCCGCTGCCGCTGGTGCTGCGCGGCTATGGCGCGGGTAACGATGTGACGGCTGCCGGCGTATTTGCCGACCTGCTGCGTACCCTGTCATGGAAGTTAGGAGTTTAAGATGGTCAAAGTATATGCCCCGGCTTCCAGTGCCAATATGAGCGTCGGGTTTGATGTCCTGGGCGCGGCGGTCACGCCGGTTGACGGTACGCTGCTGGGGGACAACGTCTCGGTTGAGGCGGCCGCAAGCTTCAGCCTGCAAAACGTGGGTCGCTTTGCCAGCAAGCTGCCGGCGGCGGCGCAGGAGAATATCGTTTATCAATGCTGGGAGCGTTTTTGCGAAGAGATTGGCAGAAAGGTTCCGGTGGCGATGGTGCTGGAAAAAAATATGCCGATTGGCTCCGGCCTCGGCTCCAGCGCCTGTTCAGTAGTAGCGGCGCTGGTGGCGATGAATGAATTCTGCGGCAAGCCGCTGAACGAAACCCGGATGCTGGCGCTGATGGGCGAGATGGAAGGGCGCATCTCCGGCAGTATCCACTACGACAACGTCGCCCCGTGCTATCTGGGCGGCATGCAGCTGATGATCGAAGAGAACGACATCATCAGCCAGCAGGTGCCCGGCTTTGACGAATGGCTGTGGGTGCTGGCGTACCCTGGAATTAAAGTTTCGACGGCGGAAGCGCGCGCCATCCTGCCGGCCCAGTATCGGCGGCAGGATTGTATTGCGCACGGCCGCCATCTGGCGGGCTTTATTCACGCCTGCTATACCCGCCAGCCGCAGCTGGCAGCGAAATTGATGAAAGATGTGATTGCCGAACCCTATCGCACCAAACTGCTGCCGGGCTTCAGCGAAGCGCGGCAGGCGGCGATGGAGATTGGCGCGCAGGCCTGTGGGATCTCCGGCTCTGGCCCGACGCTGTTTGCGCTGTGCGATAAGCCGGAAACCGCGCAGCGCGTCGCCGACTGGCTGGGGACGCATTATCTGCAGAATCACGAAGGCTTTGTTCATATTTGCCGGCTGGACACGGCGGGCGCACGAGTAGTGGGATAACCAATGAAACTCTATAACTTAAAAGATCATAACGAACAGGTCAGCTTTGCGCAGGCCGTCACGCAGGGGCTTGGCAAGCATCAGGGGCTGTTCTTCCCGCACGACCTGCCGGAATTTAGCCTGACGGAAATCGATGAGATGCTGGCGCTGGATTTTGTCACCCGCAGCGCTAAGATCCTGTCGGCATTTATTGCCGATGAGATCCCGCAGGCGGTCCTGCAGGGGCGTATCGGCGCGGCCTTCACCTTTCCGGCGCCGGTCAGCAAGGTGCAGGATGACATCGGCTGCCTTGAGCTGTTCCACGGCCCGACGCTGGCGTTTAAAGACTTCGGCGGCCGTTTCATGGCCCAGATGCTGACCCATATCGCAGGCGACAAACCGGTGACTATCCTGACGGCGACCTCCGGCGATACCGGCGCGGCGGTAGCCCACGCGTTCTACGGTCTGCCAAACGTGAAGGTGGTGATTCTCTATCCGCGCGGCAAGATTAGCCCGCTGCAGGAGAAGCTGTTCTGCACCCTGGGCGGCAACATTGAAACCGTGGCCATCGACGGCGACTTTGACGCCTGCCAGGCGCTGGTTAAACAGGCCTTTGACGACGAAGAGCTGAAAGCTGCGCTGGGCCTGAACTCCGCCAACTCGATTAACATCAGCCGTCTTCTGGCGCAGATTTGCTACTACTTCGAAGCGGTCGCGCAGCTGCCTCAGGAAGCGCGTAATCAGCTGGTGATTTCGGTCCCCAGCGGCAACTTCGGCGACCTGACCGCCGGCCTGCTGGCGAAGTCTTTGGGCCTGCCGGTTAAACGCTTTATCGCGGCCACCAACGCCAACGACACCGTTCCTCGCTTCCTGCAGGATGGCAACTGGGCGCCGAAGGTCACTCAGGCGACGCTGTCCAACGCTATGGACGTCAGCCAGCCTAACAACTGGCCGCGCGTCGAAGAGCTGTTCCGCCGCAAAACCTGGCGCCTGAACGAGCTGGGCTATGCGACCGTGGACGACGAGACGACCAAAGAGGCGATGCGTGAGCTGAAAGCCATCGGCTACACCTCGGAGCCGCATGCGGCAATCGCCTGGCGCGCGCTGCGCGACCAGCTGCAGCCGGGCGAATATGGCCTGTTCCTCGGTACCGCGCATCCGGCGAAGTTTAAGGAGAGCGTCGAAGAGATCCTGCAGGAGACGCTGCCACTGCCGAAAGAGCTGGCCGATCGCGCCGACCTGCCGCTGCTGTCGCATAACCTGCCTGCGGACTATGCGGCGCTGCGCGAGCTGATGATGGCGAAAGCGTAACGGCGGCTACAGACGTTGTTTATTTCTCAAACCGGGCCAGGGCGCCCGGTTTTTTTATGGCCAAAAAAGGAGAAATTATGCATGAATTATCAATAAATGCCGGGGGCTGAAGAATAGGATTGCGGAGAATAACAAGCGCCGTTGCGCAGGGTTAACCTTTGGCTATCGACCCATCACGGGCACTGTTAACAAAGGGGAAACCTATGTCAAAGCTGAAATCTGTGATCCTTGCGCTTTCGATGCTGCTGGTGGCTCCTGCGGCCGTCCACGCCGCTGAAATTACGCTGATTCCGGCCGTAAAACTGCAGATCGGCGATCGCGATAACTCCGGCAACTATTGGGACGGTGGCCACTGGCGCGATCGTGAGTGGTGGGGACGCCATTACGACTGGCGCGACGATCGCTGGCATCCGCATGACGATCGCCGTTATCACCAGCGCGAACGCGATCGCGACGATCGCGACCACGGTCCGGATCGCGACTGGCACCACCGCTAAGCGACGTTCCCGGCCGGCAGGCTGGCGGCCGGGAAGCGGGTTAGCGCTCGTGACGTTTAAAGACCATCTCGCCTTTATCGGAAGCGTCGGCGTCAAAGAAGTACCCGTCGCTGTCGAAACGCGCGAGCTGCTCCGGCTGGGTTAAGCGGTTCTCAATGATATAGCGGCTCATCAAGCCGCGCGCTTTCTTGGCGTAGAAGCTGATCACCTTAAACTGGCCGTTTTTCTCATCGAGGAACACCGGCTTAATAATCTGACCCTGCAGCCGTTTTGTTTTGACCGACCGGAAGTATTCGTCGGAGGCAAGGTTAATCACTACATCGTCACCCTGCGCCTTCAGCGCCTGATTCAGCGTATCGGTAATCGTCTCCCCCCAGAACTGATAGAGATCCTTGCCTTTGGCGTTTTCCAGCTTAATTCCCATCTCCAGACGATAGGGCTGCATCAGATCCAGCGGGCGCAGCACGCCGTACAGGCCGGAGAGCATGCGCAAATGCTGCTGAGCGAAATCGAAATCCGCCTCGCCGAAGGTTTCCGCCTGCAGCCCGGTGTAGACGTCACCCTTAAAGGCCAGAATTGCCTGGCGGGCATTTTTCGGCGTGAACTCGGGATGCCAGTCGTGAAAACGGGTTGCGTTCAGATCCGCCAGCTTATCGCTGATGCCCATCAGCTTGCCTATCTGCGGCGCCGAAAGCTGGCGCGCCACGCCGATAAGCTGTTGAGAATACTCCAGCAGCTCAGGCTGGGTGTAGCGCGTCGTCGCCAGCGGGCTTTGATAATCGAGCGTTTTAGCAGGTGAAATCAGAATCAGCATATCCAGTCCTTGCAGGAGATTTTCCGCGATTTTAGCAAAAAAAGACCGCGGAGGGATCGATGGCTGCGATTGCTGCGCTATTCGCGCGGCGGTCCGTCCCAGGTTCCCGGCGCCAGCTGCTGACGAATTTCCGGGTAGCGTGCGGCATCGAACGTGGGCTGCACTCCCAGCCGCCGCTGGTGGAGATAGTCGCTGGCAAGGATCCGCACAGTGGGCGACAGCAGGAGGATTGCCGTCAGGTTGGTAATGGCCATCAGCGCCATAATAATATCCGCCAGTCGCCAGACGACGGGGAGGCTCATCATCGTTCCCGTTAAGACCATCAGGATGGTGATAGTCCGCAGCGCCCAGATGCAGGTTGGGCTATTAAAACGCAGAAAAATAAGGTTATTTTCAGCGTAAATGTAGTTTGCCACGATGGAGCTAAAGGCAAAAAGCAGCACGATGACGGCGACAAAGCTGGCGCCCCAGCCGCCGACGAGCCCGTTCATCGCATACTGAATGGCCTGGATACCGTTAGCGGCGTCCTCTCCGCCTCCGCGCGGCGCCAGCATGATAATCACCGCGCTGGCGGTGCAGATAACCACGGTATCGATAAAAACGCCAAGCATCTGGACTATCCCCTGAGCCGCCGGGTGAGGAGGCCAGGAGGCGGCGGCTGCGGCGGCGTTAGGCGTTGAGCCCATTCCCGCTTCGTTAGAGAACATCCCGCGCTGAAAACCGCTGGTCAATGCCTGGCTGATGGTATAACCCACCGCGCCGGCGGCGGCTTCCTGCCAGCCGAATGCGCAGCGGAAAATGGTATTAAAAATTGCCGGCAGGGCGGTGATGTGCCACAGGCCGATTAGCAGGCTGGCAGCGACCCACAGCACGGCCATCAGCGGGACGAACCATTGCAGGATCTTTGCCACGTTGCGCAAGCCGCGAACGATAACCAGCAGGGTGATCACGGCCAGCACGCCGCCGGTGATAACGCCGGGCAGATCGAACGCATAGGCCATCGCATGCGCCACCGAGTTGGCCTGAACGGTGTTAAAAATGACGCCATAGGCGAGCAGCAGCAGGATTGAAAACAGCACGCCCATCCAGCGCATCCCTAAGCCTCGGGTCATATACCACGCCGGGCCGCCGCGAAATTGCCCCTGCGCATCGCGTTCTTTGTAGAGCTGGGCAAGGGAGCATTCGGCGAAGCTGCTGGCCATACCGAGCAGCGCAGAGACCCACATCCAGAATATGGCGCCCGGCCCGCCGGCGGTGATAGCCAGCGCCACGCCGGCCAGGTTACCGCTACCGATGCGGGCGGCCAGGCTGGTGCACAGGGCCTGAAAAGAGGTTAAGCCGTCGGGCTGGGGCAGAAGGCTTTTGCGCAAACTTTTTCCAAACTGGCGAACATAACGGAACTGAATACATTTCGTCCGCCAGGTAAACCATACGCCGGCGCCCAGTAACAGATAGATCATTACCGAGCCCCAGAGTATTTCATTGATAAATGAGAAAAAGTCAGGCATTAAGCATCCTCTTGTCCATGTTGGTAAGCTCGTGTAAGCGTTACCATTTTAGTGACAATCCTTTAACATTCAGAGAATTAATTCGCTCAGTTTATCACACTCTGCGCTCTTGCATGGTCCGCAGTTGCGCTGACCATGCAGCGTGTTATCATCTTGGCAGACCGGTTACATCCCCTTAACTGCTGTTTAAGAGAACACTATCATGACGGATAAATTGACTTCTCTGCGTCAGTACACCACTGTCGTAGCTGATACCGGAGATATTGCGGCAATGAAGCTGTATCAGCCTCAGGATGCCACGACTAACCCTTCTTTGATTCTTGGCGCGGCTCAGATCCCTGAGTACCGTAAGCTGATTGATGACGCTATCGTCTGGGCCCGCGCTCAGAGCAGCGATCGCGCGCAGCAGATTATCGACGCTTCCGATAAGCTGGCGGTGAATATTGGTCTCGAAATCCTTAAGCTGATTCCTGGCCGTATTTCTACTGAAGTTGATGCCCGTCTCTCCTATGACACCACGGCATCCATCGCTAAAGCTAAACGCATCATCAAGCTGTACAACGATGCGGGCATCGGCAACGATCGCATTCTGATCAAACTGGCTTCTACCTGGCAGGGCATCTGCGCCGCCGAGCAGCTGGAAAAAGAAGGCATCAACTGTAACCTGACCCTGCTGTTCTCCTTCGCTCAGGCTCGCGCTTGTGCGGAAGCGGGCGTATTCCTGATCTCTCCGTTCGTAGGCCGTATTCTCGACTGGTACAAAGCGAACACTGATAAGAAAGAGTATGCGCCGGCGGAAGATCCGGGCGTGGTTTCCGTTAGCGAAATCTACGAGTACTACAAGCAGCACGGTTATGAAACCGTGGTGATGGGCGCAAGCTTCCGTAACGTCGGTGAAATCCTCGAGCTGGCCGGCTGCGACCGTCTGACCATTGCTCCGACGCTGCTGAAAGAGCTGGCGGAAAGCGAAGGCGCTATCGAACGTAAGCTGACCTTCAGCGGCGAAGTTAAAGCCCGCCCGGAACGCATCACCGAATCTCAGTTCCTGTGGCAGCATAACCAGGACCCGATGGCGGTAGACAAACTGGCGGAAGGTATCCGTAAGTTTGCTATCGACCAGGAAAAACTGGAAAAAATGATCGGCGACCTGCTGTAATCATTGCGCGTGGCCGGGCTCCCGGTCACGCTACTTCTTTTGAACCCTGTCTGTATTTCCCTCCAGCGTGTATCATTCCGTCTAATTGCACTATTTGAACGGAATAACGATGAATACCTTACGAATCGGCTTAGTTTCCATCTCCGATCGCGCCTCCAGCGGCGTTTATCAGGATAAAGGCATCCCGGCACTTGAAGAGTGGCTGGCGCGTGCGCTGACGACCCCTTTTGAGCTCCAGACCCGCTTGATCCCCGATGAACAGGTGATTATCGAGCAAACGCTGTGCGAGCTGGTTGACGAAATGGGGTGCCATCTGGTGTTAACTACCGGCGGTACCGGCCCCGCGCGACGAGACGTGACGCCGGATGCGACGCTGGCGATTGCCGATCGCGTTATGCCGGGCTTTGGCGAGCAGATGCGTCAGGTGAGCCTGCACTTCGTCCCGACGGCTATTCTTTCCCGCCAGGTTGGCGTGATCCGCAAACAGGCGCTGATCCTCAATCTGCCCGGCCAGCCGAAGGCTATTCAGGAAACCCTTGAAGGGGTCAAAGATGCCGATGGCCAGGTGCTGGTGCACGGCGTCTTTGCAAGTGTACCGTATTGTATACAGCTGCTTGAAGGGCCTTATGTTGAGACTGCGCCGGAAGTGGTAGCGGCTTTTCGCCCAAAAAGCGCGAGGCGCGAAAGTTTATCCTGAATTTGATGCTTTCCTGACATAACCTGCAATGTTGGTGGTGTGCCGTTTTATTTACGATATAGTGTTTTTTACTTTACACACTGCGTGATAACACCTACATACCTCTGGATGAATAGCTCGTTATGTCACAACATACCCGATCTCTGAATCGACAAGACTATAAAACTCTGACGCTGGCTGCCCTTGGCGGGGCGCTGGAGTTTTACGACTTCATTATCTTCGTCTTCTTTGCCGCCGTCGTCGGCGAGCTGTTCTTCCCGGCGGATATTCCGGAATGGCTGCGCCAGGTGCAGACCTTCGGCATTTTCGCCGCCGGCTATCTGGCGCGCCCGCTCGGCGGCATTATCATGGCCCACTTTGGCGATCTGGTCGGGCGCAAGAAAATGTTTACCTTGAGCATTTTGCTGATGGCGCTGCCGACGCTGGCGATCGGCCTGCTGCCGACCTATGAATCGATGGGGATCGTCGCACCGCTGCTGCTGCTGCTGATGCGCGTGCTGCAGGGCGCGGCGATTGGTGGTGAAGTTCCCGGCGCCTGGGTCTTTGTTGCGGAGCACGTGCCGGAGAAAAAAATCGGTATCGCCTGCGGCACGCTGACGGCGGGCTTAACGGTGGGGATCCTGCTGGGATCGGTGGTGGCGACGCTGATTAATACCAGCCTGTCGCCGCAGGGCATCCATGACGGCGGCTGGCGTATTCCTTTCCTGCTGGGCGGCGTGTTCGGCCTGGTGGCGATGTATTTGCGCCGCTGGCTGCAGGAAACGCCAATATTCCTTGAGATGCAGCAGCGTAAAGCATTAGCCCAGGAGCTGCCGGTTAAAGCCGTGGTGCTGAAGCATCAGAAGGCCGTGGTGATCTCAATGCTGCTGACCTGGCTATTATCTGCAGGCGTGGTGGTGGTCATTTTGATGTCGCCGGTATGGCTGCAAAAGCATTACGGCTTTGCTCCGGCGGTGACTCTGCAGGCGAACAGCATTGCGACGATTATGCTGTGTGTCGGCTGCCTGCTGGCAGGCCTGGCGGCAGATCGCTTTGGCGCCAGCCGGACTTTTATTGTCGGCAGCCTTCTGCTGGCGGTGTCCAGCTGGGCGTTCTATCACCTTTCCGGCACCTCGCCTGAACAGCTTTTCCTGCTGTACGGCACCGTAGGGCTGTGCGTTGGCGTGGTCGGGGCGGTGCCTTATGTGATGGTCCGCGCCTTTCCGGCGGAGGTGCGTTTTACCGGAATTTCATTCTCGTACAACGTGTCCTACGCTATTTTCGGCGGCCTGACGCCGATTGCCGTCACTATGCTGATGGGCGTATCGCCGATGGCTCCGGCGTGGTACGTGCTGGCGCTTTCGCTGATGGGGCTGGGGCTGGGAATTTGGCTGCGTCAGGGGCTGGGGGAGTATACCGCCGCCGCGAGGGGCGAACTGCAGCGCCTGCCATAGCGTGGCTGCTGAATACCCTCGCCGTCAGGCGAGGGTATTGTCTATCAATGAGGCGCGCCGATCGGCAGAATGGTGCGACCAAACTGCTCGTTGAGCACTTCACCCATCGCCAGATAAATGGCGCTGCCGCCGCAGACTAAGCCAATCCAGCCCGCGATTTTAACGATGCCTTCGTTGTCGGCCAGGTGACCAATTGCCAGCAGGGCAAACAGTACGGTCAGGCTGAGGAAAACGAACTGCAGCATCCGTGCGGCTTTCAGGGTACCGAAGAACATAAACAGCGTGAAAACTCCCCACAGTCCGAGATACATGCCCAGGAAGTGCGCATTTGGCGCCTCCGCCAGGCCCATTTTCGGCATGAGAAGAATGGCGACCAACGTCAGCCAGAAGGCGCCGTAGGACGTAAAAGCGGTTAAACCAAAGGTGTTACCTTTTTTGAATTCCAGCAGGCCTGCGAAAATTTGCGCAATGCCGCCGTAAAAAATGCCCATCGCCAGGATAGCTACATCAAACGCGAACAGGCCGCTATTCGCCAGGTTAAGCAGAACAGTGGTCATGCCGAAGCCCATAAGGCCCAGCGGTGCCGGATTAGCCAACTTAGTGTTGCCCATAATTCCTCAGAATAATGATTAGAAAGGGAAGCATTACCCCGCCACGCAGCGGTGGGGCGCGGCATAATAATGAGGAGTCGGCAGGCTGTCTATGATCTGGCGAGGTATTTTTCACCAATTTTACACTCTGGCCGAACGATGCCGGGCATTTGCCTGAAGCCGGCCGGGGGATGATGGTCGTAAGGCTATGATCCGTGTGGCTTCAGGCCCCTCAAAGTCGGGGCGAACCCTCTGCAGCAAGCGTATGGCTTTAATCATCATTCATTTAAGGGGCCATCGCGGATGAACGATATGAAGCGCGCTTTTTCGCGCCATATCGGGGAAACCTCCTCGTCGCTGCCCGGCTTCGTGGGGCGATGAAGATAAAAATTTTTTTGCCTCCCCCCTTGATGAAGCGGTGGACGACCCCATCTTGTAGTCAACCGCAGTGAATGAACCTGAAAAAAAAAGATGTTGGGCAGTTGAAACCGCACGTTTCGCCCTTATTACAGGTTCACAACCACATGTTGATCGAATTTTTAGTGGAGACGTTTAGATGGGTAAAATTATTGGTATCGACCTGGGTACTACCAACTCTTGTGTAGCGATTATGGACGGCACTACTGCTCGCGTGCTGGAAAACGCCGAAGGCGATCGCACCACGCCTTCTATCATTGCTTATACCCAGGATGGTGAAACTCTGGTTGGTCAGCCGGCTAAACGTCAGGCAGTGACAAACCCGCAAAACACCCTGTTTGCGATTAAACGCCTGATTGGTCGCCGCTTCCAGGATGAAGAAGTTCAGCGTGACGTTTCTATCATGCCGTACAAAATTGTTGCCGCAGACAATGGCGACGCATGGCTTGATGTGAAAGGTACCCGCACCGCACCGCCGCAGATTTCTGCTGAAGTGCTGAAAAAAATGAAGAAAACTGCTGAAGATTACCTGGGTGAGCCGGTAACTGAAGCCGTTATCACCGTACCTGCATACTTCAACGATGCTCAGCGTCAGGCTACGAAAGACGCCGGTCGTATCGCGGGTCTGGAAGTTAAGCGTATCATCAACGAACCAACCGCCGCTGCGCTGGCCTACGGTCTGGATAAAGAAGTCGGCAACCGTACTATCGCGGTTTACGACCTGGGTGGCGGTACCTTCGATATCTCTATTATCGAAATCGACGAAGTTGACGGCGAGAAAACCTTTGAAGTTCTGGCAACCAACGGTGATACCCACCTGGGCGGCGAAGACTTTGATAGCCGTATGATCAACTACCTCGTTGACGAGTTTAAGAAAGATCAGGGCATTGACCTGCGTAACGACCCTCTGGCAATGCAGCGCCTGAAAGAAGCGGCAGAAAAAGCGAAAATCGAGCTTTCTTCCGCTCAGCAGACCGACGTGAATCTGCCGTACATCACCGCAGATGCGACCGGTCCGAAACACATGAACATTAAAGTGACCCGTGCGAAACTGGAAAGCCTGGTGGAAGACCTGGTTAACCGTTCTATCGAGCCGCTGAAAGTTGCGCTGCAGGATGCTGGCCTGTCCGTATCCGACGTCCAGGACGTTATCCTGGTCGGTGGTCAGACTCGTATGCCGATGGTGCAGAAGAAAGTTGCCGAGTTCTTTGGTAAAGAGCCGCGTAAAGACGTTAACCCGGATGAAGCTGTTGCTATCGGCGCAGCGGTACAGGGCGGCGTACTGACTGGCGAAGTTAAAGACGTTCTGCTGCTGGACGTTACCCCGCTGTCGCTGGGTATCGAAACTATGGGCGGCGTGATGACTGCGCTGATCAACAAGAACACCACTATCCCGACCAAGCACAGCCAGGTGTTCTCGACTGCGGAAGATAATCAGTCTGCGGTAACTATCCACGTGATTCAGGGCGAGCGTAAACGCGCTTCCGATAACAAATCACTGGGTCAGTTCAACCTCGACGGCATCAACCCGGCGCCGCGCGGTATGCCGCAGATCGAAGTGACCTTCGATATCGATGCCGATGGTATCCTGCACGTCTCCGCGAAAGATAAGAACAGCGGTAAAGAGCAGAAAATTACCATTAAAGCGTCTTCCGGCCTGAACGAAGAAGAAATCGCCAAAATGGTCCGTGAAGCAGAAGCGAACGCGGAATCTGACCGTAAGTTCGAAGAGCTGGTTCAGACCCGCAACCAGGGCGACCATCTGCTGCACAGCACGCGTAAGCAGGTTGAAGAAGCGGGCGACAAGCTGCCGGCTGACGACAAAACCGCTATCGAGTCTGCGCTGACCGCGCTGGAAACTTCCCTGAAAGGTGAAGACAAAGCCGATATCGAAGCGAAAATGCAGGCGCTGGCTCAGGCTTCTCAGAAGCTGATGGAAATTGCCCAGCAGCAGCATGCTCAGCAGCAGGCTGGCGGCGCTGAAGCTTCCGAAAGCAATGCGAAAGACGATGATGTCGTTGACGCTGAGTTTGAAGAAGTGAAAGACAAAAAATAATCGCCCTTTGAACGGGTAAAACACTGGCACGGGCGAAGAGGTTTCCTCTCCGCCCGTGCACGCATGTTAAGGGGCTGAAAAACACCAATGGCAAAGCAAGATTATTACGAGATTTTAGGCGTTTCCAAAACAGCGGAAGAGCGTGAAATCAAAAAGGCGTACAAGCGCCTGGCCATGAAATATCACCCGGACCGCAACCAGGGTGATAAAGAGGCCGAAGCTAAATTTAAAGAAATCAAAGAAGCCTACGAAATCCTGACGGATGACCAGAAGCGTGCGGCCTACGATCAGTACGGCCACGCCGCGTTTGAGCAGGGCGGCATGGGCGGCGGCGGCGGTGGTTTCGGCGGTGGCGCGGATTTCAGCGATATCTTTGGCGATGTTTTCGGCGACATCTTCGGCGGTGGCCGCGGTCGTCAGCGCGCGTCGCGCGGGGCTGACCTGCGCTACAACATGGATCTGACGCTGGAAGAAGCGGTTCGCGGCGTAACGAAAGAGATCCGTATCCCGACGCTGGAAGAGTGCGACGTTTGCCACGGCAGCGGCGCTAAATCGGGCAGCAAGCCGCAGACCTGTCCGACCTGTCACGGTGCCGGCCAGGTGCAGATGCGCCAGGGCTTCTTCGCCGTTCAGCAGACCTGTCCGCACTGTCAGGGCCGCGGAACGCTGATTAAAGACCCGTGCAATAAATGTCACGGTCACGGTCGCGTAGAGAAAACCAAAACGCTGTCGGTTAAAATCCCGGCAGGCGTAGATACCGGCGATCGCATTCGTCTGTCTGGCGAAGGTGAAGCCGGCGAGCACGGTGCTCCAGCCGGCGATCTGTACGTTCAGGTCCAGGTGAAGCAGCACGCCATCTTTGAGCGTGAAGGTAACAACCTGTACTGCGAAGTGCCGATTAACTTCACCATGGCGGCGCTGGGCGGCGAGATCGAAGTCCCGACGCTGGACGGCCGCGTGAACCTGAAGGTGCCTGGCGAAACGCAGACCGGCAAGCTGTTCCGCATGCGCGGTAAAGGCGTGAAGTCCGTACGCGGCGGCGCGCAGGGCGATCTGCTGTGCCGTGTGGTTGTTGAAACGCCGGTTGGCCTCAACGACAGGCAGCGGCAGCTGTTGAAAGAACTTCAGGAAAGCTTCGGCGGCCCGACGGGTGAGAACAACAGCCCGCGCTCCAAAAGCTTCTTTGACGGCGTGAAGAAATTCTTCGATGATTTGACGCGCTAATCATCGTGCCGTGTAAAAAGCCACTTTATCGCAAAGTGGCTTTTTTATTTCTCGCCGTCTATCCGTTAATGATGCCTGAACCTCTCGATCGGACATCTTTCTGATTCTTCTCTTTTTAGTTCGTAAAAACCGATTGAAAGGGCAATAATAATCTTATTTTTTCGATCTGTTATGGCGATTAAAATAGTTTAAACGATGAATAATCCTGATAGAGAGAATAAAAAGTGAAACATCTGCAGCGTTTTTTAAGTAGCGATGCTTCCGGGGGCATAATCCTCATTTTTGCCGCCGTGCTGGCGATGCTGTTGGCAAATACCGACGCCACCAGCGGCCTGTATCACGCCTTTTTGACAATGCCGGTTCAGCTGCGCGTCGGTGCGTTAGAAATCAACAAGAACATGCTGCTGTGGATTAACGATGCGCTGATGGCCGTCTTCTTCCTGCTGATTGGCCTCGAAGTAAAGCGCGAGATGATGCAGGGGGCGCTGGCCAGCCGTCGTCAGGCGGTATTCCCGGTGCTGGCCGCCTTAGGTGGGATGGTCGTCCCGGCGCTGATCTACCTTGCGTTTAACGCTCAGGACCCGATTGCCAGAGGGGGCTGGGCGATCCCGGCGGCAACCGATATTGCGTTTGCGCTGGGCGTGCTGGCGCTGCTGGGCAGCCGCGTGCCTGTGGCGCTGAAGATTTTCCTGATGGCGCTGGCCATTATCGATGACCTGGGGGCGATCGTCATTATCGCGCTGTTCTACACCAGCGACCTTTCCATGCTGTCGCTCGCCGTGGCGGCGGGAGCCATTGGCGTGCTGGCGCTGCTGAACCTGAGCGGGGTGCGGCGCACCGGTATCTATATTCTGGTCGGGGCGGTGCTGTGGACCGCGGTGCTGAAATCCGGAGTTCACGCCACCTTAGCGGGAGTCATTGTCGGCTTTATGATCCCGCTGAAGGAGCAGGATGGAAAATCGCCGGCGCAGCAGCTTGAGCACGTTCTGCACCCGTGGGTTGCCTGGCTTATCCTGCCGCTTTTTGCCTTTGCTAATGCGGGCGTCTCGCTGCAAGGAGTGACGCTTGAGGGGCTGACGTCGCTGCTGCCGCTGGGGATTATTGCCGGGCTGTTTATTGGCAAGCCGCTGGGGATCGGCCTGTTCTGCTGGCTGGCGCTGAAGCTGAAGTGGGCTTCGCTGCCGAAAGGGGCCAGCTTCCAGCAGATTATGGCGGTCGGCGTGCTCTGCGGGATTGGCTTTACCATGTCGATTTTTATCGCCAGCCTGGCGTTTGCCAGCACTGACCCCGGATTAATCAACTGGGCCAAGCTTGGCATTCTGACCGGCTCGGTACTATCGGCCGTCAGCGGATATATGCTGCTGCGTAAGCGCATAGCGGCGTAACACTTTCGGAGAGCCCGCAGAGGCTCTCCAGGACATTATCAGGGAGAGAAGCATGTCGCATATTAATTACAACCATCTGTACTACTTCTGGCACGTGTACAAGGAAGGCTCCGTTGTCGGGGCGGCGGAAGCGCTATTTCTGACGCCGCAGACCATAACCGGACAAATTAAAGCGCTTGAAGAGCGCCTGCAGGGCAAGCTGTTTAAGCGTAAGGGCAGGGGGCTGGAGCCGAGCGAGCTGGGTGAGCTGGTGTTCCGCTATGCCGACCGCATGTTTACGCTAAGCCAGGAGATGCTGGATATCGTCAACTATCGCAAGGAGTCCAATCTGCTGTTCGACGTTGGCGTGGCGGATGCGCTCTCGAAGCGGCTGGTGAGCGGCGTGCTGGATGCCGCGGTGGTTGAGGATGAGCAGATCCACCTGCGCTGCTTTGAATCGACCCACGAGATGCTGCTGGAGCAGCTGAGCCAGCATAAGCTCGATATGATTATCTCCGATTGCCCCATCGACTCAACCCAGCAGGAGGGGCTGTTTTCGGTGCGCATCGGCGAATGCAGCGTGAGCTTCTGGTGTATGAATCCGCCGCCGGAGAAACCGTTTCCCGCCTGCCTTGAGGAGCGTCGCCTGCTGATCCCCGGCAGACGTTCGATGCTAGGCCGCAAGCTGCTGAACTGGTTTAATTCGCAGGGGCTCAAGGTTGAGATCCTCGGGGAGTTTGATGACGCGGCGCTGATGAAGGCGTTCGGTGCGGCGCACAATGCGATTTTTGTCGCCCCGACGCTATACGCGCATGATTTCTACCATGACGAGTCGATCATTGAGATTGGCCGGATGGAGAACGTGATGGAGGAGTATCACGCCATCTTTGCCGAGCGCATGATCCAGCATCCGGCGGTACAGCGTATCTGCAACCGCGACTACTCGGCGCTCTTTACCTCGCCGCAGCGCTGACGGTCGGCAGATTTCAGGCATAAAAAAACCCGCTTTCGCGGGTTTTTCTACAAAGCGATAACAAGCAGGCTATTAAGCCAGTTTGTTGATCTGAGCGGTCAGGTTTGCTTTATGACGCGCAGCTTTGTTTTTGTGGATCAGACCTTTAGCAGCCTGACGGTCCACGATTGGTTGCATTTCGTTAAATGCTTTCAGTGCAGTAGCTTTGTCGCCAGCTTCGATGGCTGCGTATACTTTCTTGATGAAAGTACGCATCATAGAGCGACGGCTAGCGTTGTGCTTGCGGGCCTTTTCAGACTGAACGGCGCGCTTCTTAGCTGATTTGATATTAGCCAAGGTCCAACTCCCAAATGTGTTCTATATGGACAATTCAAAGGCCGAGGAGAATGCCCGTTTAGCCTTCTTTTGTCAATGGATTTGTGCAAATAAGCGGCGCTTAAAACAACGACGCTTTATTACGTAGTGATGGCGCAAGATTCTACCAGCTTGTTGCGGGCGAATACAGCCTTTCCACCATAAAAATCGACGGGCGCGCGTAGTTTTCCCCGCGTTCCAGCGCTGAGTTGATGAATTCTCGGGATCTTTCAACGAAGAGGTGCAATCGCTGGTTAACGTCGCCAGTTGTACAAGGTATACTCGGACGATTTTCACTGTTTTGAGCCAGACATGAAGCTGATACGCGGCATACATAATCTCAGCCAGGCCCCGCGCGGGTGCGTGCTGACCATTGGTAATTTTGACGGTGTGCATCGCGGGCATCAGGCGCTGCTGCAGCGCTTGCGCGCAGAGGGCCGCCAGCGTGGCTTACCGGTGGTGGTGATGATTTTCGAACCGCAGCCGCTGGAGCTGTTTGCCGCCGATAAGGCGCCCGCGCGCCTGACGCGCCTGCGTGAAAAGCTGCGCTATTTGGCTGAAAGCGGCGTCGACTACGTGCTGTGCGTGCGGTTCGACCGACGCTTTGCCGCCTTGACCGCTCAGGACTTTATCAGCGAACTGCTGGTCCGCCGCCTGGGCGTGCAGTTCCTCGCCGTGGGCGATGATTTCCGCTTTGGCGCTGGTCGTCAGGGGGATTTCTTGTTATTACAGAAAGCCGGAGTGGAGTTTGGGTTTGACATAACCAGCACCCAGACTTTCTGTGAAGGCGGCGTACGCATCAGCAGCACCGCGGTGCGGCAGGCGCTGGCGGATGACGATCTGGCTCTCGCAGAAACCCTGCTGGGCCATCCGTTTACCATCTCCGGGCGCGTGGTCCACGGCGATGAGCTGGGGCGCACCATTGGCTTCCCGACGGCGAATTTACCGCTGCGTCGTCAGGTTTCCCCGGTTAAAGGGGTCTATGCGGTAGAAGTGACGGGGCTTGGCGACAAACCTTTGCCGGGTGTCGCCAATATTGGCACTCGCCCAACGGTCGCCGGCGTGCGTCAACAGCTGGAAGTACATCTGTTGGACGTTGTAATGGACCTCTACGGTCGCCATATAGATGTAATACTGCGTAAAAAAATACGTAACGAACAGCGATTTGCGTCGCTCGATGAGCTGAAGGCGCAAATTGCACGTGATGAGTTAACGGCCCGCGAGCTTTTTGGGCTGACCAGCCAGGCATAAACCTGTTGGTGTTTATCAAACCGAAATACGGAACCGAGAATCTGATGAGTGACTATAAATCCACCCTGAATTTGCCGGAAACAGGGTTCCCGATGCGTGGCGATCTCGCCAAACGCGAACCGGGAATGCTGGCGCGTTGGACCGATGATGATCTGTACGGCATCATCCGTGCGGCGAAAAAAGGCAAAAAAACCTTCATTCTGCATGATGGCCCTCCTTATGCGAATGGCAGCATTCATATTGGTCACTCGGTTAACAAGATTCTGAAAGACATTATCGTTAAGTCCAAAGGGCTGACGGGCTATGATTCTCCCTACGTTCCGGGTTGGGACTGCCACGGTCTGCCGATCGAGCTGAAAGTGGAGCAGGAATACGGCAAACCGGGCGAGAAGTTCACCGCTGCCGAGTTCCGCGCTAAGTGCCGCGAATACGCCGCGACCCAGGTTGACGGCCAGCGTAAAGACTTTATCCGTCTTGGCGTGCTGGGCGACTGGTCGCGTCCGTATCTGACCATGGATTTCAAAACCGAAGCCAATATCATCCGCGCGCTGGGTAAAATCATCGGCAACGGCCACCTGCACAAAGGCGCGAAGCCGGTGCACTGGTGCGTAGACTGCCGTTCCGCGCTGGCGGAAGCGGAAGTTGAGTATTACGACAAAACCTCCCCGTCTATCGACGTGGCGTTCCACGCGGTCGATAAAGCGGCGGTGCTGGCGAAATTCGGCGTTGCCGACGTCAGCGGCCCGGTTTCCCTGGTTATCTGGACCACCACGCCGTGGACCCTGCCGGCTAACCGCGCCATCTCCCTGTCGCCGGAATTCGACTATGCGCTGGTGCAGGTTGACGGCCAGGCGCTGATCCTGGCGAAAGACCTGGTTGAAAGCGTGATGAAGCGTACGGGCATCGCGGATTACACCATCCTTGCGGTGGTCAACGGCGCCGAGCTGGAGCTGATGCGCTTTAAGCATCCGTTCCTCGACTTCGACGTTCCGGCGATCCTCGGCGACCACGTTACCCTCGATGCGGGTACCGGCGCGGTGCATACCGCCGGTGGTCACGGCCCTGACGACTACACCATCAGCCAGAAATATGGTCTGGAAATCGCCAATCCGGTGGGTCCGGACGGCGCCTACCTGCCAGGAACCTATCCGTCGCTGGACGGTATCAACGTCTTCAAGGCCAACGACATCATCGTTGAGCTGCTGCGTGACAGCGGCGCGCTGCTGCACGTTGAAAAAATGCAGCACAGCTATCCGTGCTGCTGGCGCCACAAGTCGCCGATCATCTTCCGCGCCACGCCGCAGTGGTTCGTCAGCATGGATCAGAAAGGCCTGCGCGCGCAGTCGCTGAAAGAGATTAAAGGCGTGCAGTGGATCCCGGACTGGGGCCAGGCGCGTATCGAATCGATGGTTGCCAACCGTCCTGACTGGTGTATTTCCCGTCAGCGTACCTGGGGCGTGCCGATGTCCCTGTTTGTGCATAAAGAGACCCAGGAGCTGCATCCGCGCACTCTGGAGCTGATGGAAGAAGTGGCGAAGCGCGTTGAGGTTGACGGTATTCAGGCGTGGTGGGATCTCGACTCCCGCGACATCCTCGGTGCCGATGCCGACAGCTACGAGAAAGTGCCGGATACCCTCGACGTGTGGTTCGACTCCGGCTCTACCCACTCCTCGGTGGTTGACGTGCGTCCGGAGTTTTCCGGTCACGCCGCCGATATGTATCTGGAAGGTTCCGACCAGCACCGCGGCTGGTTCATGTCCTCGCTGATGATCTCCACGGCGATGAAGGGCAAAGCGCCGTATCGTCAGGTGCTGACCCACGGCTTTACCGTTGATGGCCAGGGCCGCAAGATGTCCAAATCCATCGGCAATACCGTCTCTCCGCAGGACGTGATGAACAAGCTGGGCGCGGATATCCTGCGTCTGTGGGTGGCTTCCACCGACTATACCGGCGAAATGGCGGTCTCCGATGAGATCCTCAAACGCGCCGCCGACAGCTATCGTCGTATCCGTAACACCGCGCGCTTCCTGCTGGCGAACCTTAACGGCTTCGACCCGCTGACCGACATGGTGAAACCGGAAGAGATGGTGGTTCTGGATCGCTGGGCGGTGAGCTGCGCGAAAGCGGCGCAGGAAGATATCCTCCAAGCCTACGAGTCCTACGATTTCCACGAAGTGGTGCAGCGCCTGATGCGCTTCTGCTCCATCGAGATGGGTTCGTTCTACCTCGACATCATCAAAGACCGCCAGTACACCGCGAAAGCGGACAGCGTGGCGCGTCGCAGCTGCCAGACCGCGCTGTTCCACATCGTGGAAGCGCTGGTGCGCTGGATGGCGCCGATCATGTCCTTCACCGCCGACGAAATCTGGGGCTACCTGCCGGGTTCCCGCGAGAAATACGTCTTCACCGGCGAGTGGTATGAAGGCCTGTTTGGCCTGGCTGACGACGAAGCGATGAACGATGGCTTCTGGGACGAACTGCTGAAAGTGCGCGGCGAAGTCAACAAGGTTATCGAGCAGGCTCGCGCAGACAAGCTGGTGGGCGGCTCTCTTGAGGCGGCGGTCACGCTGTATGCGGATAGCGAGCTGGCGGCGAAGCTGAATGCGCTGAGCGATGAATTACGCTTTGTCCTGTTAACCTCCGGGGCGAACGTTGCCGACTATGCGCAGGCGCCGGCTGATGCCTGGCAGAGCGAGCTGCTGAAGGGTCTGCGGGTTGTGCTGAGCAAAGCGGAAGGCGATAAGTGCCCACGCTGCTGGCACTACACCAGCGACGTCGGCAAGGTGGCGGAACACGCGGAAATCTGCGGTCGCTGTGTCAGCAACGTCGCCGGTGACGGCGAACAACGTAAGTTTGCCTGATGAGTAAATCTGTTTGTTCAACCGGGCTACGCTGGCTGTGGGTCGTCGTCGCCGTGCTGATTATCGATCTGGGCAGCAAATTCCTGATCCTCCAGAACTTTGCTCTGGGGGATACGGTTTCGCTGTTCCCATCGCTGAACCTGCACTATGCGCGCAACTACGGCGCGGCTTTTAGCTTCCTCGCCGATAGCGGCGGCTGGCAGCGCTGGTTCTTTGCGGGGATCGCCCTCGGCATCTGCGTGATTCTGACGGTGCTGATGTACCGCTCGAAGGCGACGCAGAAGCTGAATAACATCGCCTACGCGCTGATTATTGGCGGGGCGTTAGGCAACCTGTTTGACCGGCTGTGGCACGGTTTTGTCGTCGATATGATTGATTTCTACGTCGGTGAGTGGCATTTCGCCACCTTCAACCTGGCCGATACCGCCATTTGTATCGGCGCGGCGCTGATTGTGCTGGAGGGCTTTTTGCCCGGCGCTGCGAAGAAAACCGCGTAATCCCTGCCGGGTGGCGTTTTCGCCGGCCCGGCCTACATTATAAGCGTACCCCGCCAGCTGTCTTGCCGGCGGGGTACACACGGAACCAACTTAGAGCAAACCTGCATGTCAAACTCTGTACAGAGCAACAGCGGGGTGCTGGTGCACTTCACGCTGAAACTTGATGATGGCTCCACCGCGGAGTCTACGCGCAATAACGGCAAGCCGGCGCTGTTCCGTCTCGGCGATGCTTCGCTCTCCGAGGGGCTCGAACAGCACCTTCTGGGGCTGAAGGCGGGGGATAAAACCAACTTCTCCCTTGAGCCTGATGCCGCGTTTGGCGTACCCAGCCCGGACCTGATTCAGTACTTCTCCCGCCGCGAATTTATCGATGCGGGCGAACCGGAAATCGGCGCAATTATGCTCTTTACCGCAATGGATGGCAGCGAAATGCCCGGCGTGATTCGGGAAGTTAACGGCGATTCCATCACCGTTGATTTCAACCATCCGCTGGCCGGGCGCACCGTTCATTTTGATATTGAAGTGCTGGAAGTCGATCCGGCGCTGGAGGAGTAAAATGCAGATCCTGTTGGCTAACCCGCGCGGCTTCTGCGCCGGCGTTGACCGCGCTATCAGCATTGTCGAAAACGCGCTGACGCTGTACGGCGCGCCGATCTATGTTCGTCATGAGGTGGTGCATAACCGCTATGTGGTCGATAGCCTGCGCAAGCGCGGCGCTATTTTTATCGAGCAAATCGGTGAAGTGCCGGACGGCGCGATCCTGATTTTCTCCGCTCACGGCGTCTCGCAGGCGGTACGCAACGAAGCGAAAAACCGCGATCTGACGGTTTTCGATGCCACCTGTCCGCTGGTGACTAAGGTCCATATGGAAGTGGCTCGCGCCAGCCGCCGCGGCGAAGAGTCGATTCTGATCGGTCACGCCGGCCACCCGGAAGTTGAGGGGACGATGGGCCAGTACAGCAACCCGCAGGGGGGCATGTATCTGGTGGAGTCGCCGGACGACGTCTGGACGCTGGAGGTGAAAAACGACGCCAGGCTGTCGTTCATGACCCAGACCACGCTCTCCGTTGATGACACCTCTGACGTCATTGACGCCCTGCGCGAGCGCTTCCCGAAAATTGTCGGGCCGCGTAAAGATGATATTTGCTACGCCACCACCAATCGCCAGGAGGCGGTACGCGCGCTGGCGGAGCAGGCGGACGTGGTGCTGGTGGTGGGGTCGAAGAACTCCTCCAACTCCAACCGTCTGGCCGAACTCGCACAGCGCATGGGGAAAGCGGCGTATCTGATCGATGATGCGACCGATATCCAGGAGCCGTGGGTCAAAGCGGCCAAATGCGTAGGCGTGACCGCCGGCGCATCGGCGCCGGATGTCCTGGTACAGAACGTGATCGCTCGCCTGCAGGAGCTGGGCGGCGGCGACGCGGTGCCGCTGGAAGGACGCGAAGAGAATATCGTATTTGAAGTTCCCAAAGAGCTGCGGGTCGATGTCCGTGAAGTAGAATAAGTTCTTTGCGCCGTCAGTATGCGAAGATGCCAGACTTAACGTCTGGCATTTTTTTTGGAGAGTTTATGCGCTTACCGATCGTTCTTGATACCGATCCCGGCATTGATGATGCGGCGGCGATCGCCGCCGCGCTGTTCGCGCCCGAGCTGGATCTGCAGCTGATGACCACGGTGGCCGGCAACGTGTCGGTGGAAAAAACCACCCGCAATGCGCTGCAGCTGCTGCATTTCTGGAACGCCGACGTGCCGCTGGCCCAGGGCGCCTCAATGCCCCTGCTGCGCCCGCTGCGCGATGCGGCCTCCGTGCACGGTGAGTCGGGGATGGAGGGGTATGAGTTTGTCGAGCATCGCTGCCAGCCGCTGCCGAAACCGGCGTTTCAGGCCATTCGCGATGCGCTGATGCATGCCCCGGAGCCGATGACGCTGGTGGCCATTGGCCCGCTAACCAACATTGCGCTGCTGCTGACGCAGTATCCGGAGTGTCGGTTTAACATTCGTCGTCTGGTCATTATGGGCGGGTCCGCCGGGCGAGGTAACTTCACCCCCAATGCGGAGTTCAACATTGCCATCGATCCGGAAGCCGCGGCCAAAGTGTTTCAGAGCGGGCTGGAGATTGTGATGTGCGGACTGGACGTCACGAATCAGGCCATGCTCGCGCCGGAGTACCTCGCCACGCTGCCGACGCTCAACAGGACCGGGAAAATGCTCCACGCGCTGTTCAGCCACTACCGCAGCGGCAGCATGGAGAGCGGGCTGCGCATGCATGACCTGTGCGCCATCGCCTGGCTGGTTCGCCCCGAGCTGTTTACCCTTAAATCGTGCTTTGTGGCGGTCGAAACGCAGGGGAGCTGGACGGCGGGCACCACGGTCGTTGATATCGAAGGCCGCCTTGGCCAGCCGGCTAACGCCAGCGTGGCGCTGGATCTGGACGTGGCAGGCTTCCAGCGCTGGGTAGCAGAAGTTCTGGCGCTGGCGCCATAGGCCGTTTAGCGGCGATAAATTTTCTCGCTGAGATAGTCAATCATGGCCCGCATTCTGGCGGGCATATGCTTATTGCCCGCCCACAGCAGCCAAAGCTGGCCGGAATAGCTGCTGATAAACTCCCACTCAGCCAGCACCTGCACGATCTCCTCGCGCTCCAGCGCTTCGCGGGCGGTAAACAGCGGCAGGCTGCCAATGCCTAAATTCTGCTTCACCGCATCCAGCCGCACGGCGGTGTGGTTGGCGGCGTAGCGTCCTCGGGTCTGAACGGTCTCTGTTTTTCCTTCACGACGAAATTTCCAGCGCGCATCGGCGGGCGTTTCGCCGAGGCTGATGCAGCTATGGTCGCGCAGATCCTGCGGATTTTGCGGCGCGCCGTGCTGCTGTAAATAGTGCGGGGTGGCGCAGATCACGTGGCTGACCGGCATCAGCGGCTTGCCGTGGAGCCCCGGCGAAGGCGAATGGGTGATACGCAGCGCCAGATCGATACCATCATCAATCAGGTCAAGATAGCGATCTTCGAGACGCAGGCAGACGTCAACCTGCGGAAAGCGGGTCAGAAACTCCGTCATCAGCGGATGGATAACAAACCGCCCGACGGCCTTCGGCACGCTGAGCGTCAGCTTGCCTTGCGCCACCTGCTGAGTGCTGCCGGCGGCATCCATCGCCAGGCGCGCGGCTTCCAGCATCTCCAGCGCATGGGCGTAAACCGTCTTTCCGGCATCGCTCAGACGGAGTTTGCGCGTGGAGCGGTGCAGCAGCTTGCTGCCCATCTCCTGTTCAAGGCGCGAGACGCTGCGGCTGACCGCGGAGGGCGTGGTTCCCGAAAGCCGGGCGACCGCGGAAAAGCTGCCCTGCTCGACGATTTGCACGAAGAGGGCTAAATCGGGAAGTAAGCTTAAATTCATTTGTGCCCTCTAAGCAAAGGTGCATTGACGGATGACGGGATTATCTCTGTGCGTATTATCAATATACTGTGCGCAAAGAGAGGAGAACAACCATGACTGAACGTCTTTATTACACCAGCGATGCCACCGAAGGGCGCGCACGGGTGGTGAGCTGCGCGGCGCAGGCCGATGGCCGCTACGCAATCGAGCTGGACCGGACGCTGTTTCATCCGCAGGGCGGCGGGCAGCCGGCGGATCGCGGCTGGATAGCGGATATCGCCGTTGACGGCGTGACGGCGTTTGGCGACAGCATTCTGCACCTTGTCCCGCAGCCGCTGGCCCTGGGCGAGGTGGCGATGCGGATTGATGCCGCAGCGCGGCATCAGCATGCCCGCCTGCACTCCGCAGGCCACCTGATTGGCCTGGCGGGAGAGCAGTGCGGCTGGCAGCCGACGAAAGCCCATCACTGGCCCGGAGAGGGGCGGATTACCTTCACTTCAGGCGCTAACGCGGCCCTGCCGGAGGCCGGCGCTCTGCAGGCAAAGGTTGCCGGCTGGCGGGCGGAAAACCTGCCGCGCCATATCTCCGTGGCCGACGGGCTGCGCAGGGTGGGGTTTGGTTCACTGCCTGCCTATCCCTGCGGCGGTACCCACGTTGCCAGCCTCTCTGAGCTGGGCGAGGTGGTGATAACTCAGGTGAAAATGAAAAAGGGCCAGCTGATCGTGAGCTACACGCTGGCGTGAAGGTACATTTGCGGTGCCGGCTGTGATATCCGCTACAAAGTCATCCTCTCGCCCTTGGGTTAATCGATTAATCTGCTAAGCTGATTGTGCTGTTCTCCTTGGGCCGGAGACAAATATGAATCCTTTCTTTTTCCAGCCACCGCAGGTGGCGTGGGCCAGCGGCCTGTTTTCCGACGGCCCGCTGCTGCGCAAGTCGACGCGTATTCAGGATCTGGTCGGCGTTTTTGCCGATGAGCGAACCCGTCTGACGATGGCGGGCGATCTCGTGGTGTACGAAGTCGAAATGCTGGATACCTCCTCCGCACCGGGCGAGCTCTATACCGGCGTAACCCATCTCCAACCCGGCAAAGTCGGGGATGAATTTTTTATGACCCGCGGGCACTTTCACGCCCGCCGCGAGCAGGGCGAAGTCTACTTCGGCCTGCGCGGCGGCGGCCTGCTGCTGCTGCAAAACGAGCGCCGGGAAACCCGTCTGGAGAAGGTATTCGCCGGCTCGGTGCACGTTATCCCCGGCTATACCGCCCACCGGTTAATTAACACCGGCAGCGATATTCTGTCGGCGCTGGCGGTCTGGCCTGCCGCAGCGGGGCATGACTACGCGGCGCTGGGCAGCGGCTTCAGGCTGCGGGTCGTGGAGGAGAACCAGACGATTCAGGCAAAGGAGGTGCAGAATGGCTGACTCCGCCCGCGCCTGGGGCCTGGATATGACGATTCACCAGAACCCTCCTGGTTTTAGCTACGGCAATGACGTGACCGGGCCGATGCCGGAGATCCGTCGCCTCGATGAGATCCGCGCCTCGCTGCGCGATCCGCACTGTGAAGGGCCGGATGAGGTCTATGCGATCGCGATGGACGTGGCGCGCATGCAGGATCGCGATGAGCTGAAAAAGCGCATGTTGCTGTTTGGCGTCGTGACCTACGCCGCCGGAAGGCTGGGGGAAGAGCCGGTGCGCAGCCAGGGCCATATTCATCGTGTCAGCCAGCACAGCGGCTGGTCGCCGCCGGAGCTGTATGAAATCTGGCAGGGGAGGGCGATTATCTATATGCAGGAGCGGGTGGAGGACGACCCGGGCCGCTGCTTTGCGGTGATTGCCGAACCCGGTGATAAGGTGCTGGTGCCGCCGGGGTGGGGGCACGCGACAATTTCCGCCGATCCCGAGGTGCCGCTGACCTTCGGCGCCTGGTGCGATCGGGAGTACGGCTTTGAATATGATGCCGTGCGGGCGCATAAGGGGCTGGCGTGGTACCCGCTGCTGCAGGATAACCACGTTATCTGGCAGCATAATTCACGCTATCTTCCCGGCCGCCTGCAGGCGATTACGCCGCGCCGGTACGTGGAGTTTGGCATCACCTCTGCGCCGATTTATCAGCAATTTATCGACGATCCCGCCCGCCTGCAGTTTATCTCCAGTCCCGACAGGACGGCGGAGCTGTGGCACAACTTTCATCCATAAAAAACCGGGGCGCGATGCCCCGGTTCAGATATTGGCGCTACAGGCGGCGACCCCGGCCTGCAAACCGGGGTCGCGTTCGCGGCTAGCCGGCAAACAGGCCGCTGGCGACGCCTGCCGCAGCCAGCACCAGCAGCATGACCATCGCCTTCACCGGCGAAACGCCGCGCTTCGCCATTAAATACCAGGTCCCCAGCACCACTACCAGCGGCAGGAGCTGCGGGAATATGCCGTCCAGCATCTGCTGCACGTGGATATTGACGCCATCGCGGGTAATGAACTCCAGCCCGGTTCCCAGCTTCACGTAGCTCGCCGCGACGCCGCCCATCACGAAGACGCCGAGCAGCGACAGGGCCTCGCGCAGGCGGGTGGAGCGGCTGCTGACCAGCATCTCCACCGAGCCGGAGCCCATTTTGTAGCCTTTTAAAAACAGGAACCACGAGCCGGGGATAATAATCGCCAGCCAGGCGACGATATAAAACAGCGGCCCGAGGACGTTGCCGCCCGCCGCCAGCGCCATGCCGATACTCAGCAGAATAGGGATCAGCATTCCCGGGATCATCGAGTCGCCGATCCCGGCGATCGGCCCCATCAGGCCAACCTTCAGGGTGTTGATCGTCTCACCGTCGATGGGCTCGCCATTGGCTTTTTTCTCTTCCAGTCCGAGCACCATCCCGTTAACGATCGCGCCGATCTGCGGCTCGGTATTGTAGAAGGAGGCGTGGCGGCGCAGCATTTCAGTGCGCTGGGCCGCGTCCGGATAGAGCTTTTTCGCCACCGGCAGCATGCTCAGGCAGAAGCCGAACGACTCCAGGCGCTCAAAGCTCATCGACGAGAGGTTGTGCATCATCCACGCCCGCCAGCAGCGGCGAAGATCTTTACGGTTCAGGGTACGTTCTTCCATCAGAATTCATCCTCATCATCGACGGCCGGCTTGCTGCCCGCGGCCTGCTGCGGTTCCGGCTTATAGTTGTAGTGGATCAGCGCCAGCAGCGAGCCCACGATCACCAGCGCGACCATGTTGAGCTTTAAAAAGACGATGCAGACGAACCCGACGAGAAAATAGATCAGCATGGTGTAGTTCTTGATGATCTGTTTAAGCAGAATCGCGATCCCCACCGCCGGCAGAATGCCGCCCAGCACGTTCATCGTCGCGAGCACGATTTTCGGCAGGCTGTCCATAAAGCCGCTGATGTACTGGGCGCCAAAATAGACCGCAATAAAGGTGGGAACAAAACGCAGAATGAAGTTACTGACCTGCGGCCAGATCGCGCTGTTCAGATAAATACCGCGCTCATCGCCGCGCTCCAGCGCCACGTCGGCGCGGTGGTTCCAGAAGGAGTTCAGCACCATCATCGCATTGAACAAAATCGTGCCGGCGATACCGATAGTCGCCGCCAGCGCCACCGCGACTTCCGGTCCTTTACCCGACAAAATACCCAGCGCAATCGCCGGCCAGGCGACGAAGTTGAGGTCGGCGGGCATTGAGCCTCCCGGCGTCACCATGGCGATATACACCGCCTGGACCGCAACGCCTATCACGATCCCGGTCTTCAGGTCGCCTAAAATCAGGCCGACCAGCATGCCGGAGACCAGCGGCCGGGTAATCAGATACCAGCCGCCGGTCAGGCCTAAAAGCCAGGGGCTGCTGAGGGCCCCCAGATAGCAAAGAATGCCAATCAGCGTAGCTTCGATAATCATCATCCGCTCCTTATTTCAGCTTCTGCCGCGCGTCCTGCCAGCTGTAGCAGCTGGCATCCGGCACCAGACGGAATTCAACGTGATGCCCGCGCTGCACCAGCCAGTCAAAGGCGGCGATCTCGGCGGCGTTAACCGACTGATTCGGCCCAATGGTGGTGGTATCGGCGCGGGCGCTCATCGGGCCAACGTTGATTTTACCATTGGTATTTTTCAGGCTGATCCCCGCCGCTTCCAGGCGCTGTAAGGTGACCGGGGATTTGCCTATCACGAAATAGCGTTTCTCGCTGGCGATGACTTTGGGTAACTTTTCAATGGCCGTGGCGGTGTCGAACAGCCAGACCTTGAGGTCCTGCACGGCGCCTTTCATCACCGATGAGAGGAGCGGGTCGGCCGCGACGGCGTCGTCAATCGCCACGATACCGTCGCAGGGCAGCTCTTTGGCCCAGCGCGTCACGAGCTGCCCATGGATCACCCGGTCGTCAATACGTACAAAAGAGATACTCATAAGCGTTTTCCTCTAAAAATCATCTGGCTGAACGGCTAAAACCGGGGAGGCTTTAATCAGGGTTGGTACGGTTAACGCCAGCAGCCGTTCGGCAGCGGCGTGGACATCCGTCAGGTGGAGAATCTCTTCACACTGCAGCAGCATCGGGAAATTCACCCCCGCCAGTACGGCGACGGGGGGCGTTGTCTGCGCAGAGAAAGCGTGCAGGCAGGCGACGTTCCACGGCGTTCCGCTTTGCATATCGCACAGCACCAGTACGCCGTCGGCCTGCTGCCCGGCGCCGTCCAGCGCGCGGGCAAAATCCTGCTTAAAGCCTTCGATGCCCGCCTGCTCGTCGAGGGTGACGGTTGAGATAGACGGCAGCTCGCCGTAAACCATCCGCCCGCTGGCCAGCAGGGCGTCAGCCAGCGGGCCGTGAGTGGCAACAATAACGTTAATCATGACCTTATCCTCTTACCCAGGCTTTGATGGTGGCCAGCTGCTGTCCGCTGCCTTGACCCGCCGGCGAAATACGGTACTCCCCGACGGCGGCCGGAATGATAAAGGTCTCGGCGTAGTGCACGGTGAAGGGGGCAAAGGCGCCGCTCGGGCTGTCGACCACGGCTTCTGCTCCCTCTACCAGGTTCAGAACGTTAACCCCGCCGTGGGTATGGTGCGTGACCGGCGCGCTGAACCAGTGGCGGCGGGTTTCGATAAACTCGCGCTCGTGCATTCCCGTCCGCTCCTCCCGCCAGCCTTCACCTTCGGCAATGGGCTCAATGCGGTTAACCAGGTTGTCGTTGACCCACTGCGTATCGCGCTGCCAGTCAATAACCTGTTCGCCGTGCTGCAGATGCACCGGGCGAGGCAATCCGTCTAAACCTAAACGCCCCCAGTCCCAGAGCTTGAAGGTGAAAATATACGGCGTCGCGCTGATTTCGAGCACCATTGTGCCGCGTCCTGAACAGTGCACCGTACCGGCAGGGATAAGAAAGTGATCGTGCTTACGCGCCGGGATTTGGTTAACGAAGCGCCGATCGTCGAAGGCCTTTTCGCCGCGGCCGGCGGCCTGCAGATCGGCAAGCATTTCCTGCGGTTTGATCCCCGTCTGAGTTCCCAGGTAGACGACGGCTTCCGGCTCCGCCTCGAGGATGTAGTAGCTCTCATCCTGGGTGTAGTGCATACCAAACTGCTGCTGGATATATTCGGTTATCGGATGAACCTGGAAACTCAGGTTTTGCCCGCCGATGGTGTCGAGAAAATCAAACCGGATCGGGAACTCGGCGCCGAAGCGGGCGTGTACCTTTTCACCCAGCAGCGCACGTGGGTGCAGCAGCACCAGGTCCTGGGAGGGGATCTCGATCCGTACGTCACCAAAACGCAGTAACAGGCTGTTTTCCTCGGGCACGCAATCAAAACACCACGCGTAGTTGGCGGCCGTAGGATCGAGATCGAATCGTTGCTTCATCCACTGCCCGCCCCAGACGCCGGGATCGAAGAAAGGGGCGACGCGGAACGGCTGGGTGGTGGTCTGCTGTAGCCCGGCGCGCAGCGCTTCGCCGCTGACCAGAGCCGGGGCATTTTTTACCGTGGTATCAAGCAAAAAATCGGCGCGTTTGAGCAGCGGCACCTTATGCCGATCGAAGACGCGCCATTCAATGAAAAAGGCGCGCTTGTAGCGGCGGAGGATATCTTCATCCTGATTATCCGCCCCCCAGTTCCCCAGGCCGCTATGGCGCATGCGCTGCTGGATCTCCCAGCGCGGCATGTCGGCGTACACCAGCAGATCGCCGGGATGAACCAGCGCCGCGCCGGGCCCATAGATGACCACGACGCCCTCGCTGACGGCCGCGATCTGCTGGCGCAGGCTATTCAGCTTTTCGGGGGCAAAAAATTCGTCAAGATGGTGACAGGAAAGCACGCCGAACACGCGGTCGTCGGTAAGATTGCGCGCCAGCAGGGCGTGGATTGCCTGCTCGTCGCGGCGAGCGGACTCTACGTTAAGCGTCAGCGCGCCGCCGAGCCCCGGCAGCAGATGCTGTTCCAGCTCTTCCAGCCGCACGCCTGGATAGCAATCGACAACCAGCACGGTTCTCGCGGCCGCCGACGTCCTGGCGCTAAGCGCGGTACGGATGGACTCCCAGCCCTGCCAGGCGTGGTCGTCATAGCCCCGAATCGCAACCTCAGGGTATTTGTTATAGGTCGTTTGCATTTTCACTCTCCATATTGGCTAAATGAAGATTAATCGATTAACCTTGTTTTGGCAGTGTGGTTAACGCGATTAACCCGCCATAATCGACAAGTCAGGGGGCGAAATGGCCTTTAATGTGAAGGCAGTCACAGGGAAAAATACAAAATACAGGTTATTCGATTAACCTGTGGCGAATAAACGGGAGGGGTGATGACGACAGTGACGCTGGCGCAGGTGGCGGAAAGAGCAGGGGTATCGACGGCGACCGTTTCGATGGTGCTGCGTAACCGGGGGCGGATTTCACAGGCCACGCGCGAAAGGGTACTCAAGGCGCTGGATGACGCGGGTTATGTCTACAACCAGACCGCCGCCAATCTGCGCAACCGCAGCAGTAATCAGGTCGGGCTGCTGCTGCACGATATTACTAACCCCTTTTATGGCGAGATGACGGCGGGCCTGAGCCATGAAATGGAGCGGCACGATCTGCTGCTGTTTCTGGCTAACAGCGAAGAGTCGGGGGAACGCCAGCAAAAATTTGTCGATTCGCTGATGCGTAATAACGCCTGCGGCATGGTGCTGTGCGCCGCGCGGGAGACGCCGACCTCATTTTTTGAAGCCCTGAAACGGCGCAATATTCCGGCCATTATGGTGGTTCGCCCGCTCAGCGATCCGGATTTTGATTTCGTCGGCACCGACAACTTCCTTGGCACCCAGATGGCGACGCGGCATTTGCTGAAAATGGGCCACCAGAATATTGCCTTTATCGGCGGTAGCCCGAGCTCAGGCACCCGGGCGCAGCGCATTGGCGGCTTTACCAGCACGCTGCTGGAAAGCGGGATCTCGCCCAATCCGCAGTGGATTGTTACCGCGCAGGCCAGCCAGATTGAGGGTGCGAAGGTGGCGGAGGATCTGCTGTCCCGCTATCCGGAGATTACGGCGGCGGTCTGCTATCAGGATATCGTGGCGCTGGGGGTGATGCAGGCGCTGCGCAAAACGGGCCGTGAACCGGGGCGGGATTTCGCGCTGGTGGGCTTCGATGATATTACCGAAGCGGCGCTGGTACAGCCGGCGCTGACCACCGTATCTGTGGCGGCGAAAGAGATCGGCCGTAAAGCGGGGGAGCTGTTGTATAGCCGTATTCAGGGTAATGATGAGCCGCCGAAACGGATTATCCTGCCGCCGGCGCTGGTCATCCGTGAATCATGCGGATTTCGCCGGGAAGAGTCAGCGATATCAGGCAGTTAGCGGCGTGTTTCGCGCGCTATCTGCTGGCGAAGCGGCGCTTTAGCGCGGCGATATCTCTCCTTCGTACGATGACAAACATATAGTTTTTACTGATATCGACCGCGGTTTGTCATAAATTTCTAATTATCGGCGTTTTTGAGTAGCGGCCCATCGATGGGCTGGTTACTCTGAAAACAATTTACGTAAAGTTAACAAAAGAGAATAGCTATGCATGATGCACAAATCCGCGTGGCCATCGCGGGCGCGGGCGGCCGGATGGGACGCCAGTTAATTCAGGCGGTACAGCAGATGGACGGTGTGGCGCTTGGCGCGGCGCTGGAGCGCGATGGCTCCTCCCTGATCGGCAGCGACGCCGGCGAACTGGCGGACGCAGGCAACATGGGCGTCACGGTGCAAAGCAGCCTGACGGCGGTCAAAGATGATTTTGATGTGCTGATCGATTTCACCCGCCCGGAAGGGACGCTGACCCACCTCGCATTCTGCCGCGAGCACGGTAAAGGGATGGTGATCGGCACCACCGGTTTTGATGACGCGGGGAAACAGGCCATTCGCGATGCGGCGCAGGAGATTGCTATCGTCTTTGCGGCCAATTTCAGCGTCGGCGTCAACGTACTGCTCAAGCTGCTGGAAAAGGCGGCGAAGGTGATGGGCGACTACACTGATATTGAAATTATTGAAGCGCACCATCGGCATAAAGTGGATGCCCCGTCGGGGACCGCGCTGGCGATGGGCGAGGCGATTGCCGGTGCGCTGAACAAAGATCTGAAAGATTGCGCGGTCTACAGTCGTGAAGGCTACACCGGCGAACGCGTTCCGGGAACGATCGGCTTTGCCACGGTGCGCGCGGGGGATATCGTCGGCGAACATACGGCGATGTTCGCCGATATTGGCGAACGTATTGAGATCAGCCATAAGGCATCAAGCCGGATGACCTTTGCCAACGGCGCGGTTCGCTCGGCATTATGGCTGAAAGGCAAGAAAAGCGGTCTCTTTGATATGCGTGACGTCCTTGAACTGAACTCTTTATAAGGTTTATTACCCATCGTGATGTGGTTATGGCATTCAATAAGTAATTGATTGCAGAGGGCAATGTTTTATTGCCCTTTTTATTTTTTACGGATTTTTCTGTCTTTTTGATTAAGATCGCTATAATCTGCGATTATCCTGCCTTTAACTGTTACTTTTATGTGAATTTTGACCATCTGGTCTACTTTTTCATGTTGATGGGCAATGTTTTACAATCCAGACGCTGCGCAAGCGTTTTCTAAGGCTAGTTTGTTGATCTTTTTAGCCGCTAAAGCAGCGCTAATGAGCCAGTGGCGTAAAATGATATTAAAAATATGCGCTTTAAGTTGACTTTTCCCCGACATCTCTCCAGAATGCCGCCGTTTGCCAGAAATCCATAGGTAAGCAAATTTGCATTGATTCATGCTACGCGAATGCATTAATATGCAAATAAAGTGAGTGAATATTCTCTGGAGGGTGTTTTGATTAAGTCAGCGCTATTGGTTCTGGAAGACGGAACCCAGTTTCACGGTCGGGCCATCGGGGCAACGGGCACGGCGGTTGGGGAAGTCGTTTTCAATACTTCAATGACCGGTTATCAAGAAATCCTCACTGATCCTTCCTATTCTCGCCAAATTGTCACCCTTACTTATCCCCATATCGGTAATGTCGGCACCAACGCCGCCGACGAAGAGTCTTCCCAGGTGCATGCTCAGGGTCTGGTTATTCGCGACCTGCCGCTGATTGCCAGCAACTTCCGTAATACCGAAGACCTCTCTTCTTACCTCAAGCGCCATAACATCGTGGCGATTGCCGATATCGATACCCGTAAGCTGACCCGCCTGCTGCGTGAAAAAGGCGCGCAGAACGGCTGCATCATCGTTGGCGATAGCCTCGACGCGCAGCTGGCGCTGGAAAAGGCAAAAGCATTCCCAGGCCTCAACGGGATGGACCTGGCGAAGGAAGTCACCACCTCAGAAACCTACCGCTGGACGCAGGGGAGCTGGACTCTGGAGGGCGACCTGCCGGAAGCGAAGGCGGAAAGCGAGCTGCCGTTCCACGTGGTGGCCTACGATTTCGGCGCTAAGCGCAACATCCTGCGCATGCTGGTGGATCGCGGCTGCCGCCTGACGGTCGTGCCGGCAAAAACCTCTGCAGAAGAGGTTCTGAAACTGAATCCAGACGGCATCTTCCTCTCCAACGGCCCAGGCGACCCGGCGCCGTGCGACTATGCGATTGAGGCAATTGAGAAATTCCTCACCACCGATATTCCGGTATTCGGCATCTGCCTCGGCCATCAGCTGCTGGCGCTGGCGAGCGGAGCGAAGACCGTTAAGATGAAGTTCGGCCACCACGGCGGCAACCACCCGGTTAAAGATATTGATAATAACGTGGTGATGATTACCGCGCAGAACCACGGTTTTGCGGTAGACGAAGCCTCCATGCCAGCTAACCTGCGGGTGACCCACAAGTCCCTGTTCGACGGTACGCTGCAGGGCATTCACCGCACCGATAAGCCAGCCTTCAGCTTCCAGGGACACCCGGAGGCGAGCCCAGGCCCGCACGATGCCGCGCCGTTGTTCGACCATTTCATCGAGTTAATTGAGCAGTACCGCCAGTCCGCGAAATAATCAGGAGAAAAAAGCCATGCCAAAACGTACAGATATAAAAAGCATCCTGATTCTTGGCGCTGGCCCGATCGTTATCGGCCAGGCTTGTGAATTTGACTACTCTGGCGCCCAGGCCTGTAAAGCCCTGCGCGAAGAGGGTTACCGCGTCATTCTGGTGAACTCTAACCCAGCCACCATCATGACCGACCCGGAAATGGCCGATGCCACCTATATTGAGCCGATCCACTGGGAAGTGGTACGCAAAATCATCGAAAAAGAGCGTCCGGATGCGGTACTGCCGACCATGGGCGGCCAGACGGCGCTGAACTGCGCGCTGGAGCTGGAACGTCAGGGCGTGCTGGAAGAGTTTGGCGTCACCATGATTGGCGCCACCGCCGACGCGATTGATAAAGCGGAAGACCGTCGTCGCTTCGACGTGGCGATGAAGAAAATTGGCCTCGACACCGCACGTTCCGGTATCGCGCACACGATGGAAGAAGCGCTGGCGGTTGCCGCTGACGTGGGCTATCCGTGCATCATCCGTCCCTCCTTCACCATGGGCGGAACCGGCGGCGGTATCGCCTATAACCGCGAAGAGTTTGAAGAAATTTGTACCCGCGGCCTGGATCTCTCTCCGACCAACGAACTGCTGATCGATGAATCGCTGATCGGCTGGAAAGAGTACGAGATGGAAGTGGTGCGCGATAAGAACGACAACTGCATCATCGTCTGCTCCATCGAAAACTTCGACGCGATGGGCATCCATACCGGTGACTCCATCACCGTGGCCCCGGCGCAAACCCTGACCGATAAAGAGTACCAGGTGATGCGTAACGCCTCGATGGCGGTGCTGCGCGAAATCGGCGTTGAAACCGGCGGTTCCAACGTCCAGTTCTCGGTGAACCCGAAAGACGGTCGCCTGATTGTTATCGAAATGAACCCGCGCGTATCACGCTCTTCGGCGCTGGCTTCGAAAGCGACCGGCTTCCCGATTGCCAAAGTGGCGGCGAAGCTGGCGGTGGGCTACACCCTTGATGAGCTGATGAACGACATTACCGGCGGCCGTACCCCGGCATCGTTCGAACCCTCTATCGACTACGTCGTCACCAAGATCCCGCGCTTCAACTTCGAGAAGTTCGTCGGCGCTAACGACCGCCTGACCACGCAGATGAAATCGGTCGGCGAAGTGATGGCGATTGGCCGCACCCAGCAGGAGTCGCTGCAGAAAGCTCTGCGCGGCCTGGAAGTGGGCGCAACCGGTTTTGACCCTAAAGTGAGCCTCGACGACCCGGAAGCGCTGACCAAAATTCGCCGCGAGCTGAAAGACGCCGGCGCCGAGCGTATCTGGTACATCGCCGACGCCTTCCGCGCGGGCCTGTCCGTTGACGGCGTCTTCAACCTGACCAACATCGATCGCTGGTTCCTGGTGCAGATTGAAGAGCTGGTGCGCCTGGAAGAGAAAGTGGAGGAGGCCGGTATCAACGGCCTTGACGCTGACTTCCTGCGGATGCTTAAGCGTAAAGGCTTTGCCGACGCGCGTCTGGCTAAGCTGGCGGGCGTTCGCGAGGCGGAAATCCGCAAGCTGCGCGACCAGTACAACCTGCACCCGGTCTACAAGCGCGTGGATACCTGCGCGGCGGAGTTCGCAACGGATACCGCCTACATGTACTCAACCTATGAAGACGAGTGTGAAGCGAACCCGTCGGTTGACCGCGATAAAATTATGGTGCTTGGCGGCGGCCCGAACCGTATCGGTCAGGGTATCGAATTCGATTACTGCTGCGTGCACGCCTCGCTGGCGCTGCGCGAAGATGGTTACGAAACCATTATGGTTAACTGTAACCCGGAAACCGTGTCCACCGACTACGACACCTCCGACCGCCTGTACTTTGAGCCGGTGACCCTCGAAGACGTGCTGGAAATCGTGCGTATCGAGAAGCCGAAGGGCGTTATCGTTCAGTACGGCGGCCAGACTCCGCTGAAGCTGGCGCGCGCGCTGGAAGCGGCCGGCGTGCCGGTTATCGGCACCAGCCCGGACGCGATTGACCGTGCGGAAGACCGCGAGCGTTTCCAGCAGGCGGTTGACCGTCTGAAGCTGAAACAGCCGGCGAACGCCACCGTGACCGCGATTGAGATGGCCGTTGAGAAGGCCAAAGAGATTGGCTACCCGCTGGTGGTGCGTCCGTCCTACGTTCTCGGCGGTCGGGCGATGGAAATCGTCTACGACGAGGTTGACCTGCGTCGCTACTTCCAGACCGCGGTAAGCGTCTCTAACGACGCGCCGGTGCTGCTGGACCGTTTCCTTGACGATGCGGTAGAAGTCGACGTTGACGCTATCTGCGACGGCGAGATGGTGCTGATTGGCGGCATTATGGAGCACATCGAGCAGGCCGGCGTTCACTCCGGCGACTCCGCGTGCTCTCTGCCAGCCTACACCCTGAGCCAGGACATTCAGAACGTGATGCGCGAGCAGGTGCAAAAGCTGGCCTTCGAGCTGCAGGTACGCGGGTTGATGAACGTGCAGTTCGCGGTCAAAAACAACGAAGTGTATTTGATTGAAGTGAACCCGCGCGCCGCGCGTACCGTACCGTTTGTCTCCAAAGCCACCGGCGTTCCGCTGGCTAAAGTGGCGGCACGCGTGATGGCCGGCCAAACGCTGGCGCAGCAGGGCGTGACCAAAGAGATTATCCCGCCGTATTACTCGGTAAAAGAAGTGGTGCTGCCGTTCAACAAGTTCCCGGGCGTTGACCCGCTGTTAGGGCCTGAAATGCGCTCTACCGGGGAAGTGATGGGCGTCGGCCGCACCTTTGCGGAAGCCTTCGCCAAGGCGCAGCTGGGCAGCAGCTCGACGATGAAAAAACATGGCCGCGCGCTGCTCTCCGTGCGTGAAGGCGACAAAGAGCGCGTGGTGGACCTCGCGGCTAAGCTGCTGAAGTTCGGCTTCGAGCTGGATGCCACCCACGGTACCGCGATTGTTCTCGGCGAAGCCGGTATCAATCCGCGCCTGGTGAACAAGGTGCATGAAGGTCGTCCGCATATTCAGGACCGTATCAAGAACGGCGAATACACCTACATCATCAACACCACCGAAGGCCGCCAGGCGATTGAAGACTCCAAGCTGATTCGCCGCAGCGCCCTGCAGTACAAGGTGCATTACGACACCACCCTGAACGGCGGCTTCGCCACGGCGATGGCGCTGAACGCCAACGCTATGGAGAAGGTGACCTCGGTTCAGGAAATGCACGCGCAAATCAAAAAATAAGCCGTTCCGGCGCTGCCGGCTGCGGAACCAAACGGGCTGACGTTATCGTCGGCCCGTTTTTTTATGTTGGTCATCTTCGGAGAGTTCTGCTTTTAACTTCCCCCCTGCTCGGGCTAACTATAATTAGCACGATAACAATACTCATTGACGAAAAAACAGGAGGATACAATGCGGAACAAAATTCTGGTGGCATCCGCGCTGGCAGCGACGGCAGTGTTGTTTGTGGCGGGGTGCTCATCAAATCAGTCGCTGAAAACCACCGATGGCAGAACCATCGTGACGGACGGCAAGCCGCAGGTGGATAGCGATACCGGCATGGTCTCTTACAAAAATGCCGCAACCGGCCGCACCGAGCAGATCAATCGCGATCAGGTGAAATCGATGGACGAGCTGGATAACTAATCGTTATCCAGGGCCCCGCGAGGGTGAATGCGGGGCCGGTTATCGTTACCGGTTTTACAGCAGGGCGTGGTCTATTTTGACGATAATTTTACGCAGCGGCGCGCCGGCATCCGTGGCGCCCATCGGCCGATGAAGCTCGCCGGGAAACAGAATCGCCAGCTCCTCAGGATGTAAGTGAATCAGCGTTTCGCTGCTAATTTCTGTGCAAAAGCCAATATCATGGGCGTCCTTAAACGGCCCGTCCGCGGTGATTGTCAGCCCTTTATTTCCGGCGCCAATAATCTCAGTCCCTGCCAGCACGATATGAATATCAATGTACTGACGATGGTACTCCGGACGCTGTTCCGCCAGCGGGCGCGTCTGGCCTTCGACCACGGTGAAAAACAGGTTATCGCCATCGACCGTATATTTCCCCGGCGGCAGCGAGTGCGGGTCCTGCTGGACGACAGCCTGCAGCGCCTGACGAATAACCGACGGATAGAACGTATTTTTTGCCGCAGCGGTTAAGGTATCAATAATCATGCCGGCATTCCCTGTAGTGATTGATGCTCTAGTAAATGTAATGACTGCGCCACGATGCTGGCGACGTCGGGGGCAATATCAACGGCTAAAATATCGCTCTCGCTGGCGTCCGGCGTCTCCAGCGCGGCAAACTGGCTGCGCAGCAGCGCCTCCGGCATAAAATGCCCCTTACGCTGCTGCATCCGCTGCAGAATGCATTCGTAATCGCCGGTCAGCCACAGAAAGCGCAGATTGCCGCTGCCCTCGCGCAGCCGATCGCGGTAGCGCTTCTTCAGCGCCGAGCACACCAGCACGCCCGACTCATTCTTCTGCTCAAGGCTAAAAATCACGTCCGCAATCCGTTCCAGCCACGGTCCGCGATCTTCGTCATTGAGCGGCTGGCTGGCGGCCATTTTGACGATGTTCTGCCGTGGATGAAGATCGTCTCCATCGATAAATTTCGCGCCGAGCGCCTGGGCTAACGCCTGGCCGACGGTGGTCTTTCCGGTGCCTGAGACACCCATCAAAATAATGCATTGCCCTGCCATAATGCGCTCCTTACTTAGACAGCAACCAGCATGCCGCCGTCGACGAACAGCAGATGACCGTTGACGAAATCAGAGGCTTTAGACGACAGGAACACCGCTGCGCCAACCAGCTCCTGCGGATCGCCCCAGCGGGCGGCCGGCGTGCGCTTGCACAGCCAGTCGGTGAAGGCTTTATCATCAACCAGCGCCTGGGTCATGGCGGTTTTAAAGTAGCCCGGCGCGATGCCGTTGACCTGGATGTTATAGCGGGCCAGCTCGACGCACATGCCGCGGGTCAGCATTTTTACCGCGCCTTTGGCGGCGGCGTACGGCGTAATGGTGTCGCGGCCAAGCTCGCTCTGCATTGAACAGATATTGACGATTTTTCCGCGCTGGCGAGCGACCATTCGTTTCGCCACGGCCTGGGAGACGAGGAATACCGCGGTTTGGTTCACGGAAATAACATCGTTCCATTCCTGTACCGGAAATTCGGTAAACGGATGGCGACGCTGAATGCCCGCATTATTAAATAATACGTCGATGGCACCAATTTCCTCTTCGATGTGACTAATTGCCTGCTCGACGGAATCAGCATCGGTAACATTAAATACCGCCGCATGAGCGATGGCGCCTTCGTCACGTAATTTCATGACCGCATCATCTGCACGGCTGGCAGAAATATCGTTGATAATAATTTCTGCGCCATATTTCGCAAGGCCCTGCGCCATGACAAAACCAATACCTTGCCCGGCACCAGTAATTAAAATGCGTTTGCCTTGTAAGCTGAAAAGATCTTTCATCTTGATATCCTGATTAACGGCTGAATATAAATGACGGTGTGCGCTTTTATTCCTGATCCACAAAAAGGTGAAGCGGAAGAACCTGTGCTCTATCTCACGGATTTTTGCCGGGTAAAACCGTGATGGAGATCACTCAAAACGGTGTTACGAAAAGGGGTTACATTAAACGTGAAGCCGGGCGTAAATTACCGTTACTCAAGGGGTTAACGATAGTGAGGTTCGATTCTCTTTTTGTTCATCGGCAGGCATAATAACCTGATGCAGTGGACGTATTTGACGGGCAGGTAGATGAAAGCACAACGCATAACGCTCAATGATATTGCAGCGCTGGCTGGCGTAACCAAAATGACCGTCAGCCGCTATTTACGTACGCCGGATAAAGTCAAACCGGAGACGGCAGAGCGCATCGCCAGCGTGATTGCGGAAATTGGCTATGAGCCCGATCCCGATAATCCGGCGATGATCGGCGTCGTCGTGCCGCGCATTGGCGTACTGATCCCCTCCTTTCATAACCAAATCTTTGCCGACCTGCTGGCCGGTATCGAATCGGTTACCGCCGCCCACGGCTATCAGACGCTGGTGGTGAACTATGATTATGACCGCCAGCGCGAAGAGGAGCAGATTGCCGCCGTGCTGGCCTTTAACGTCAAAGGCCTGCTGCTGACCGAATCTGCCCACACCCTGCGGGCCGATAAGTACCTCAATGCGGCGAAAATCCCCGTCGCGGAGGTGATGGGGCTGGCGGAGAATCCGGGGCGTATCAACGTGGGCTTTGACAACTTCAAAGCCGGTTTCGATATGACCAATATGCTGCTGGCGAGCGGTAAACGGCAGATCGTCTATTTTGGCGCGATGTCCGACGTGCGCGACGAGCAGCGCTACGCCGGCTACTGCCAGGCGATGGAAAATGCCGGGCTGGCGGTGGGACGTATCGCGCCGAACAAGGTGTCGTCGGTATCGATCGGTACCGGGATGATGACCCTGGCGCGCCAGATGTATGCCCGCATGGACGGCATTCTGTGCACCAATGACGATCTGGCGGTTGGCGTGTTACAGGAGTGCCTGGCATCTGGTATCAGCGTGCCTGAAGAGCTGGCTATAGCCGGTTTTCATGGCCTGGAAATCGGCCAGATTATCTCGCCGCGCCTGGCGAGCGTCCTGACGCCACGCTTTGAAATGGGCAAGGTCGCAACAGAGATATTAATTAAAAAAATCAAAGGACTGCCAACCATTGAAAAGGTCGATCTGCACTATCGCCTGTCGATGGGGGAAACCATATAGCGCCGCTGGCGTGACGATAGCGCCGTGTTAGCAGAAGGTTAAGGTACGATCCGCCCCAGGCCCGCAATCCGCGGGTTTTGTCTTATCGATCACGGACGGTGTAACAGCTATTTTTAACACGATTCAGCGTGATGCAGATCGCAAAACGCCGCGACAAAAAACCGTTTGATAGTGGCTACAGTCGTTATGAAACTTCAAACAGGTGATCCGATGAATAGTGCTATTACCCGAGCCGTCCTTTTAGTAGCCCCCGTTATTGAGACCTTACAGGAGCAGCTGGCCGCCGAATTCCCGCTATTGCGCCTGTACGAGCAGGACGATCCGATCGCCTTTTTGCGCGAGCAGGGAGAGAACGTTGCGGCCGTCGTGACCCGTGGAGACGTCGGCGTGCAGAACAGCGTGCTGGAGCTGCTGCCGCACGCTGGCCTGATCGCTATCTTCGGCGTCGGTACCGATGCGGTGGATTTAGAGTATGCCCGCTCCCGGCAGATCGCCGTCTCCATCACTTCCGGCGTGTTGACCAACGATGTCGCTGACCTGGCTATGGGGCTGCTGCTGGCCGGTTCGCGCCAGCTGTGTCAGGGCGACCGCTTTGTGCGGGAAGGCCGCTGGCTGAACGGCGGCCTGCCGCTGGCAACTCAGGTCAGCGGCAAGCGCATCGGCCTGCTGGGGATGGGCAATATTGGCCAGGCCATCGCCCGCCGCGCCCGTGGCTTTGATATGCAGGTGCTCTATACCGACCGTAAGCAGGTGGCCGGGCTCGATTATCAGTGGTGCGCCGATCTGCATACCCTGGCCCATGAAAGCGATTTTTTGGTGATTGCCGCCTCCGGCGGTGAAGCCAACCGCGGGCTGATCGATGCCTCCGTCTTTAACGTGATGCCAAAACAGGCGTGGCTTATCAACATCGCCCGCGGGTCGCTGGTCGACGAAAAGGCGCTGATTCAGGCGTTACAAAACGGTGTTATCGCCGGGGCCGCTCTCGACGTCTTTGAAGACGAACCGCGGGTTCCCGCCGAGCTGATTGCGCTCGATAATGTGGTCCTGCAACCGCACGTTGCCAGCGCAACCCATGAAACCCGACAGAAAATGAGTGATGTGGTGTTTGCTAACGTCGCCGCTTATTTTTCCGGGAACCCGCTGCCCAACGCTATTAATTAATTACCGCTCTTATTTCTGTACCCAGCGCCAATGAGAACCTGGTGGGACAGGTTCTTAAATTACAACGATAACCTCTGCATAGAGAGTGCGAAATATGAATGATAAAATTCCCGGCACCCGCTGGCTGCGTATTATTACGCCGGTGCTGATCGCCTGTATTATTTCGTTTATGGATCGGGTTAATATTAGTTTTGCTTTACCCGGTGGCATGGAAGAGGATTTAGGTATTACCAGCCAGATGGCCGGTGTTGCCAGCGGTATATTTTTTATTGGCTATTTATTTCTGCAAATACCCGGTGGGCGGATTGCGGTAAACGGCAGCGGAAAACGTTTTATTGCCTGGTCGCTGGTAGCCTGGGCGATAGTATCGGTGGCGACCGGCTTTGTGACCCACGAATATCAGCTGCTGGTTCTGCGCTTTATTCTCGGCGTTTCCGAAGGTGGGATGCTGCCGGTGGTCCTGACGATGGTCAGCAACTGGTTCCCGGAAAAAGAGCTGGGCCGGGCCAACGCTTTTGTCATGATGTTTGCCCCGCTGGGCGGCATGCTGACCGCCCCGGTCTCCGGCGCCATTATCGCCGCGCTCGACTGGCGCTGGCTGTTTATTATCGAAGGGCTGCTGTCGCTGGTGGTGCTGGCGGTGTGGTGGTACATGATTAGCGACCGCCCGGAAGAGGCCCGCTGGCTGCCGGAGAAGGAGCGCAACTATCTGGTCACCACCCTCGCCGCGGAGCGGGCGGCCAAACTGGCGGAAGATGCGGTGAGCAACGCGCCGGTAAAAGACGTCTTCCGCAATTCCGGGCTGATGAAGCTGGTGATCCTCAACTTCTTTTACCAGACCGGCGATTACGGCTATACCCTGTGGCTGCCGACCATTCTTAAAGGACTGACCGGCGGTAACATGGCCAGCGTTGGCCTGCTGGCGGTGCTGCCGTTCGTCGCTACCCTCGCCGGGATCTACGTAATTTCATTATTTAGCGATCGCAGCGGCAAGCGTCGGCTGTGGGTCCGCTTCTCGCTCTACAGCTTTGCCGCCGCGCTGGTAGCGTCGGTGGTGCTGCGCGAACACGTGGTGGCGGCCTATATTGCGCTGGTGATTTGCGGCTTCTTCCTGAAATCGGCAACCAGTCCGTTCTGGTCGATGCCGGGGCGGATTGCCTCAGCGGAAGTGGCCGGCAGCGCGCGCGGGGTGATTAACGGCCTCGGGAATCTCGGCGGTTTCTGCGGCCCCTATCTGGTAGGCGTGATGATCTATCTGTACGGACAAAACGTGGCGGTCTGCGCGCTTGCCGGATCGTTAATCATTGCCGGAACCATGACCTTCCTGCTGCCGAAACGCTGCGACCTTGCGGGCAGCGAGCCCGATGTCAGCGTCAGCAAGCAGCCGCGGAACGCGTAGGATAAGGCGACATAAATCACAGTTATCATTGTAAGCGCTTCGATTAACTGACTACACTCTTGCTGATTACAACAAGAGTTAACGCAGGCTAATCAATGATTCTGATAATTTATGCCCATCCCTATCCGCATCACTCGCATGCGAATAAGCGGATGCTTGAGCAGGCAGGGACGCTGGATGGCGTAGAGATACGCTCCCTTTATCAACTTTACCCCGATTTTAATATCGACGTCGCCGCCGAACAGGCGGCGCTGGCCCGCGCGGATCTGGTTATCTGGCAGCATCCCTTACAGTGGTACAGCGTTCCGCCTCTGCTGAAGCTGTGGCTGGACAAGGTGCTGTCGCACGGCTGGGCCTACGGCCATAACGGCATCGCCCTGCACGGTAAATCGCTGATGTGGGCGGTCACCACCGGCGGCGGCGAAAGCCACTTCGATATTGGCTCCTTCCCCGGTTTTGACGTGCTGGCCCAGCCGCTGCAGGCTACCGGACTGTACTGCGGGATGAAGTGGCTGCCGCCGTTTGCGATGCACTGCACCTTTATCTGCGACGACGAAACCCTCCAGGCGCAGGCGCGCCGCTATCGACAACGCTTAATCGAATGGCAGGAGGCGCACAATGGATAGCCATACGCTGATACAGGCGCTGATCTATCTCGGGTCCGCCGCGCTGATCGTACCGATTGCCGTCCGCCTTGGCCTCGGCTCGGTGCTGGGGTATTTGATCGCCGGCTGTATTATCGGTCCGTGGGGGCTGAAGCTGGTGACCGACGCCGGGACGATCCTCCACTTCGCCGAAATCGGCGTGGTGCTGATGCTGTTCGTGATCGGCCTTGAGCTCGACCCGCAGCGCCTGTGGAAGCTGCGGGCTTCGGTATTTGGCGGCGGGGCGCTGCAGATGGTGGCCTGCGGGGCGCTGATTGGCCTGTTCTGCATGCTGCTGGGAATGCGCTGGCAGGTGGCTGAGCTTATCGGCATGACGCTGGCGCTGTCGTCTACGGCGATCGCGATGCAGGCCATGAATGAACGCAACCTGACGGTTTCGCAAATGGGGCGTAGCGCCTTTGCGGTGCTGCTGTTTCAGGATATCGCGGCCATCCCGCTGGTGGCGATGATCCCGCTGCTGGCCAGCAGCGGCGGCTCCACCACGCTGTGGGCGTTTGCCCTGTCGGCGCTGAAGGTGGCGGGCGCGCTGGCGCTGGTAGTGGTGCTCGGTCGCTACCTGACCCGGCCGGTGCTGCGCTTCGTTGCCCGCTCCGGCCTGCGGGAGGTGTTCAGCGCCGTAGCCCTGTTCCTGGTCTTTGGTTTTGGGCTGCTGCTGGAGGAGGTCGGGCTATCGATGGCGATGGGCGCCTTCCTTGCCGGGGTGCTGTTGGCCAGCTCGGAGTACCGCCACGCGCTGGAAAGCGATATTGAACCGTTCAAGGGGCTGCTGCTGGGGCTGTTCTTTATTGGCGTCGGGATGTCGGTGGATTTTGGCACCCTGGTGACTCATCCGCTGCGCATTTTGATTCTGCTGGCCGGGTTCCTGGTCATCAAAGGCGTCATGCTGTGGCTGATTGCGAAACCTCTCGGCGTACCGCGCGCCCAGCGCCGCTGGTTTGCGGTGCTGCTGGGGCAGGGAAGCGAGTTTGCCTTTGTGGTATTCGGCGCCGCGCAAATGGCCGAGGTGCTGGATAGCGAGTGGGCCAGGGCGCTGACCCTGGCGGTGGCGCTGTCGATGGCGGCGACGCCGATCCTGCTGGTGCTGCTGACCCGGCTGGAAAAATCATCCTCCGGGCAGGCGCGCGAGGCCGATGAGATTGATGAAGAGCAGCCGCGGGTGATTGTCGCCGGTTTTGGCCGCTACGGGCAGATCGCCGGCCGCGTGCTGCTCTCCGGCGGGGTGAAGATGGTCATCCTCGACCACGATCCTGACCACGTTGAGGCGCTGCGTAAATTTGATATGAAGGTGTTCTACGGCGACGCGACGCGGGCCGATCTGCTGGAGTCGGCGGGAGCGGGAAAAGCGGAAGTGCTGATAAACGCTATCGACGATCCGCAGGCCAGCCTGCAGCTGGTTGAGCTGGCGAAAGAGCACTTCCCGCATCTGCAAATTATCTCGCGGGCCCGCGATATCGATCACTATATTCAGCTGCGCCAGGCCGGGGTCGAGGCGCCCGAGCGTGAAACCTTTGAAGCGGCGCTGAAGTCCGGGCGCATGGCGCTGGAGGCGCTGGGCCTGGGCGCCTATGAGGCGCGCGAGCGCGCCGATCTGTTCCGCCGTTTCAATATCAAAATGGTGGAAGAGATGGTGGAGATGGCGGAAAACGACCCGGCTTCCCGCGTGGCGGTCTTTAAGCGCACCAGCGATATGCTGACCGGCATCATCAACGAAGACCGCACCCATCTGTCGCTGGTCCAGCGCCACGGCTGGCAGGGTACGGAAGAGGGCAGGCATACGGGGGATATTGCCGACGAGCCGGAGAATAAGCCTTCAGCTTAAGGCATCGCGCGCCGTTCTCATCTGGCGGCTCACGAGGCTGACGTGGGCTCGCCGGCAAATCCGAAAATTTTCGTATTCTTTACTCTCCGTCCAGTCGACGAAGTATTATGCTTTCCGTATAGTGGCGGCAATTTTTTGTATTTGGGAAATATTCAATGATCAGTCTGATTGCGGCGTTAGCGGTGGATCGCGTCATTGGTATGGAAAACGCCATGCCATGGAACCTGCCTGCCGATCTCGCCTGGTTTAAACGTAATACGTTAAACAAGCCGGTGATTATGGGGCGTCTGACCTGGGAATCTATTGGTCGTCCGCTGCCTGGACGTAAAAATATCGTGATCAGCAGCCAGCCCGGGAGTGACGATCGCGTGCAGTGGGTTAAGTCGGTTGATGAAGCGATTGCCGCCTGCGGCGACGTTGAAGAGATGATGGTGATCGGCGGCGGCCGCGTGTACGAGCAGTTCCTGCCGAAAGCCCATAAGCTCTATTTGACGCATATTGATGCTGAAGTGGAAGGCGACACCCACTTCCCGGATTACGATCCGGACCAGTGGGAATCGGTATTCAGCGAATTCCACGACGCCGATGCGCAGAACTCGCATAGCTACTGCTTCGAAGTTCTGGAACGCCGCTAAGCTTCCGGGAACAGGGCTTCTCAGATAACCCGGATAACGCGCAGCTATCCGGGATCTTTCTCAGGAGGCGACCGCCTCACCTTCATGCAGATCCTTCTGCCGGTTCGACGGCTGGGTGAAGTACGCCTTGTCTTCCCAGCGCAGGCAGGTGAGATCTCCCCCCCAGCAGCAGCCGGTATCCAGGGCATAAATGCCTTCAGGCGTTCCGCGTCCCTCCAGCGAAGCCCAGTGGCCAAAAGCAATGCTGTACTCGTTCGCCACCGGACCGGGGATGGTAAACCACGGCTTCAGGGGCGCCGGGGCGTCCTCAGGCGCTTCTTTGGCATACATATCCAGCTGCCCGTTCGGGAAGCAGTAGCGCATGCGGGTAAAGGCGTTGGAGATAAAGCGCAGTCGCGCAAGGCCGCTCAGCTCGCTGCTCCAGTTGTTGGGCATGTCGCCATACATGGCGTCGAGGAAGAACGGATAGGAGTCGCTGGAGAGCACCGCTTCAACATCGCGCGCGCACTGCTGCGCCGTTGGCAGATCCCACTGCGGCGTGATGCCGGCATGGGCCATCACCAGCTTTTTCTCTTCATCAATCTGCATCAGCGGCTGGCGACGCAGCCAGTTGAGAAGCTCATCGGCATCCGGCGCTTCCAGCAGTGACTTCAGGCGATCTTTCGGCTTGTTGCGGCTAATGCCGGCGAAGACGGCCAGCAGATGGAGATCGTGATTGCCAAGGACAATACGCACGCTATCGCCAAGGGATTTTACGTAGCGTAAAACCTCCAGCGAGCCCGGGCCGCGGGCGACTAAATCACCGGTAAGCCATAGCGTATCGCTGCCAGGGGTAAACGCAACCTGCTTTAATAATGCGATCAGTTCATCGTAGCAACCGTGAACGTCGCCAATAAGGTATGTAGACATGGTTTTAGTGAATGAGCGTTGGTACTGCGAGACGGAAAACAGGGATGTCGACGGAGAACGGCGCACCGTTCACGTCGATCATGGCGTAATGTCCCTGCATGGTGCCCAGCGGCGTTTCAATAACCGCGCCGCTGGTGTATTGAAACTCCCCGCCAGCGGGAATATGCGGCTGCTCGCCGACAACCCCTTCACCCTGAACCTCAGTCTCACGACCGTGACCGTTGGTGATAAGCCAGTAGCGGCCAAGAAGCTGAACCTGACTCCGCCCCAGATTGCGGATGGTGACGGTATAAGCGAAGACGTAACGATCGTTTTCCGGAGAAGACTGCGATTCGATATAGACGCTCTGTACCTGTACACAAACTCGGGGCGAATTGATCATGGTTAGCTCTCCTTGGTGGGCGAGTTTTCAGTTAACCAGTTAGCTAGCTGACAATACTGCGCCACGGAAATATTCTCTGCGCGTTTCGCCGGGTCGATGCCCAGCTCGGTCAGCACTTCAACGCTGAACAGATTGCCGAGGCTATTGCGAATCGTTTTCCGGCGCTGGTTGAACGCTTCTGTGGTGATTCGGCTCAGTACGCGAACCTCTTTGACCGGATGCGGCAGCGTGCGATAGGGCACCAGGCGAACCACGGCGGAATCGACTTTAGGCGGCGGCGTAAAGGCGGTCGGCGGGACTTCAAGCACCGGAATGATCTGGCAGTAATATTGCGCCATCACGCTCAGTCGACCATACGCCTTACTGTTCGGACCGGCAACCAGGCGATTGACGACCTCTTTTTGCAGCATAAAGTGCATGTCGGCAATGGCATCAGTATAGCTGAACAGATGGAACATCAGCGGCGTGGAGATGTTGTAAGGCAGGTTGCCGAACACGCGCAGCGGCTGACCCATGTTCTGCGACAGCTCGCCGAAGTTCATGGTCATGGCATCCTGCTGATAAATGGTCAGCTTTGGCCCTAAGAACGGGTGCGTTTTCAGGCGGGCGGCCAGGTCGCGGTCCAGCTCGATAACGGTGAGCTCGTCCAGACGTTCACCAACCGGTTCGGTCAGCGCTGCCAGGCCCGGGCCGATTTCGACAATCGCCTGACCTTTCTGTGGGTTAATGGCTGAGACAATACTGTCGATCACGAATCGATCGTTGAGAAAGTTTTGCCCGAAGCGTTTACGGGCTAAGTGGCCCTGATGGACTCGATTATTCATTGCGTATTAACAATCATTTTAATGGCGAGATTAAGCGCCGTGATAAAACTGCCGACATCCGCTTTCCCCAGGCCCGCCAGTTCTAGCGCGGTACCGTGGTCAACGGAGGTTCGAATAAAAGGTAAACCGAGCGTAATGTTCACGCCACGGCCGAAGCCCTGGTATTTTAGCACGGGAAGGCCCTGATCGTGGTACATCGCGAGCACCGCGTCGGCATGGTCGAGATATTTGGGCTGAAAAAGGGTATCAGCAGGCAGCGGCCCGCTGAGATTCATCCCCCGAGCGCGCATCTCTTCCAGCACCGGAATGATGGTATCGATCTCTTCCGTACCCATATGGCCGCCTTCTCCCGCGTGCGGGTTCAGACCGCACACCAGCACATGCGGGTGGGCAATACCAAACTTGTGCCGCAGATCGTGGTCAAGGATGGTGATGACTTCACGCAGCAGGTCGGGGGTAATGGCGTCACTGATCGCTTTCAGCGGCAGATGGGTGGTCGCCAGCGCGACGCGAAGCTCTTCCGTGGCCAGCATCATCACCACTTTACTGGCCTGCGAGCGCTCTTCGAAGAATTCGGTATGCCCGGTGAAGGCGATCCCGGCGTCGTTGATATTGCCTTTATGGACCGGCCCGGTGATTAATGCCGCAAACTCGCCGTTCAGGCAGCCGTCGCAGGCGCGCGCCAGGGTTTCCACCACGTAGCTGCCGTTGCGCACGTCCAGCACGCCGGGCGTTACCGGGGCGTTTAGCGTGACGGGAAGCAGGGTCAGGGTGCCGGCGCGCTGCGGGGCGGCGGGGCGGGACGGATCGTAGGGCTGAAGCAATAAAGGAAGACCGAGCCGTTGGGCTCGGTCAGATAACAGTGCGCCATCGGCGCAAACCACCAGTTCAACCGGCCAGTCTCTCTGCGCAAGCTGCGCGACGAGGTCAGGGCCAATCCCGGCAGGTTCCCCGGGAGTGATGACAACACGATTCATACGCTTCATCCTTCAGGCTATTTCCTGGTTGGCTACGCCGTTAGCGGTTCATCCATGAGCTTCGCCCGTTTTGGGCCGTCGCAGGCAACGTTACGGTCAGCGGCATCGCCCCGGCGGCTCATCGGTCAGCCTGGGGGCGCTATGCGCTTGCCGCCCGATACGCGTGGAACGGCTGGCGTATCGGGCGGTAAATTAGTTACTCAGAACTTTGACGTAAGCGCTGGCGCGCTGTTCCTGCATCCAGGTCGCCGCTTCTTCCGAGAACTTACGGTTCATCAGCATCCGGTAGGCGCGATCTTTCTGCGCCGCGTCGGTTCTGTCAACCTGGCGGGTGTCCAGCAGCTCAATCAGGTGCCAGCCGAAGGAGGAGTGCACCGGAGCGCTGGTCTGGCCTTTACTCATGTGCATCAGCGCATCGCGGAACGCCGGATCGAAGATATCGGTGGTTGCCCAACCTAAATCGCCGCCCTGGTTAGCTGAGCCGGGATCTTCAGAAAACTCTTTCGCTGCTTTAGCGAAGGTGGTTTTTCCGCTCTTAATATCGGCTGCAATTTGCTCCAGCTTGGCCTTCGCCTGGGCATCGTTCATGATTGGCGACGACTTCAGCAGAATGTGGCGGGCGTGGACTTCGGTAACGGAGATATTCTTGCTTTCGCCGCGCATATCGTTGATTTTCAGGATATGGAAGCCTACGCCAGAACGGATCGGGCCGACGATGTCGCCTTTCTTCGCGGTACTCAGCGCCTGGGCGAAGATCCCCGGCAGCTCCTGAATACGACCCCAGCCCATCTGGCCGCCTTTCAGCGCCTGCTGGTCGGCAGAGTAGCTGATAGCCAGCTTGCCGAAGTCGGCACCGCTGCGGGCCTGCTCAACGATAGCGTTCGCCTGATCCTGCGCGGCGGCAACCTGGTCGGAGGTTGGGTTTTCCGGCAGCGGAATCAGGATGTGGCTCAGGTTTAGCTCGGTGCTGGCATCGTTCTGATCGCCAATCTGTTTCGCCAGAGATTCAACTTCCTGCGGCAGCACGGTAATGCGACGGCGCACTTCGTTATTACGCACTTCTGAAATCAGCATCTCTTTGCGGATCTGATTGCGGTAGGTGGCGTAGTTCAGACCATCATAGGCCAGACGGCTACGCATCTGATCCATGCTCATATTGTTCTGCTTCGCGATGTTGGCAATCGCCTGATCGACCTGGTCGTCAGAGATTTTCACGCCCATCTTCTGGCCCATCTGCAAAACAATCTGGTCCATAATCAGTCTTTCGAGGATCTGATGACGTAAGGTGGCATCATCCGGCAGCTGCTGACCGGCCTGGCCGGCGTTAAGCTTAACCGATTGCATCAGGCCATTGACGTCGCTTTCAAGAACAACGCCATTATTGACGACAGCCGCTACTTTATCGACAACCTGTGGGGCAGCGAAACTGGTATTCGCGATCATGGCGATACCGAGAAGCAGCGTTTTCCAGTTCTTCATACTTTTTCCATTTCAATTAACCGCAAATGCGGATTACGTTTTAAACCAGCCACATCACAGGGAGTTCTGGTACGGTAGAATGTTCGAACGCAGCATCTGCTGGGTGCCGAGACCGTAGTTGGAGCTCAGGCCGCGTAGCTCAATGTTGATGCCAAAGGTATTGTCGTATTTGCTCTCGCCGTTGCCGTTGTTATCCCAGCCGTTGATCTTGCGTTCATAGCCGAGGCGAATAGCGTAGCAGCAGGAGTTATACTGGACCCCTAACATCTGGTTGGCGCTCTTTTTGGTATTGGTATCAAAGTAGTATGCGCCGACAACGGACCAGCGATCGACAACCGGCCAGCTGGCGGTCATACCCACCTGAGAAATACCGTTTTTGTACTGCTCAGCGGTTGAATACGAAGGCAGCGTTGCCTGAATGTATTCCGGGCTGGCATAACGATAGTTAAGTTGGATTAAGCGGTTTTCGTCGCGACGGTATTCAACGGTGCCGTTACCGGTTGCGACGTTATCCAGACGCGTATCGTACTGAATTCCCCCGCGTAAACCCCAGTCATCGGCGATGCGCCAGTAAGTATCTCCGGCCCATACCAGTGAACCCCTTGTGTCGTTATTCTCCCAGTTGATGTTGTCATCACCGGTACGTGACTCGGTGAAATAATAGATTTGACCAACGGAAATATTAAAACGTTCAACGGCAGCTGCATCATATACGCGAGACGTGACGCCGGTGGTAACCTGGTTTGCGGATGCAATACGGTCCAGGCCGCTGTAGGAGCGGTCGCGGAACAGGCCGCTGTAGTCCGATTGCAGCAGGGTGGAGTCGTAAGAACCGATATGGCTCTGGTCGCGATACGGGATGTACAGATACTGCACGCGCGGTTCCAGAGTCTGGGTAAAGCTCTCCTGCATATCGCGCTCGAAGACCATTTTGCCGTCGATTTTGAACTGCGGCATCACGCGGTTGACGGACTCTTTGTAGTCCGCATTGTTAGCCGCGTTGTAGTCGTCGAGGTTGCTCTGCTGGTAGTGGGTCGCCAGCAGCTTGGTTTCGGTATTGATGCTGCCCCAGCCGTTAGACAGCGGCAGATTGATCGTCGGCTCGAAGTGGACGCGGGTCGCTTCCGGCATGTTGCCGTTGGTATTGACGAAGTGCACCGCCTGCCCGTACAGATGGGTATCAAACGGACCGACATCGTTCTGGTAGTAGTTAACGTCCAGCTGCGGCTGAGCGGCATAGGAGTTGCTCGAATCGCGGTTAAAGACCTGGAACTGTTTGGTCGACACGGTGGCGTCGAAGTTCTGGTTTACGTAGCCGGCGCTGAATTTCTGCGTGGCGTAACCGTCGGTACTGGAACCGTATTTAGAGCTGAAATCGTTAAAGTAGTCCGGATCGCTGACCTTGGTATAGTCGGCGTTAAGGCGCCATACCTGGTCGATGACCCCGGAGTGGTTCCAGTAGAACAGCCAGCGGCGGCTGTTGCTGTCGCTGGAGTGATCGTCCTGGTAGACCTTATCGGACGGCAGGTAGTCAAACTCGAACAGCCCCGCGCCGGCTTTGGTCAGATAGCGGAATTCGTTTTCCCACATCACGCCGCCGCGCTTGCTCATATAGTGCGGCGTCAGGGTGGCGTCGAAGTTAGGCGCGATATTCCAGTAGTAAGGAAGAGAGAACTCCACGCCATTTTTCGTGCTGTATTTGGCGTTAGGGATCAGGAAGCCGGAACGACGCTTATCGCCTACCGGCAGCTGCAGGTAAGGACTGTAGAAAATAGGCACTGAGCCGAGCTTAAAGCGCGCGTTCCAGATTTCCGCAACCTGCTCTTCGCGGTCGTGAATCACTTCGCTTCCGACGACGCTCCAGGTGTCAGAACCCGGCAGACAGGAGGTAAAGCTGCCGTTTTCCAGAATGGTGTAGCGGTTTTCACCGCGCTGTTTCATCAGATCGGCCTTGCCGCGGCCCTGACGGCCGACCATCTGGTAATCACCTTCCCAGATATTGGTATCTTTGGTGTTCAGGTTTGACCAGCCTTTCGGGCCTTTCAGGATGACCTGATTATCGTCATAGTGAACGTTGCCCAGCGCATCGACCGTGCGCACGGGTTGAGGCTGGCCCGCTGCCTGCTGCTGATGAAGCTGAACCTCATCCGCCTGAAGACGGCTATTCCCCTGATTAATATCGACGTTACCGGTGAATGTGGCATTATCCGGATAGTTGCCCTTCGCATGATCGGCATCGATCGTCACCGGCAGCTCGTTAGTTTTACCTTCAACGAGGGGACGATTATAGCTTGGCACGCCAAGCATACACTGCGTGGCGAGATCGGCGGCGATGCCCTGTTGGCTATACAAGGCGCTGGCGATCATGGTGGCCAGGAGGCTGGGAATACGTTTTTTCATACGTTGTATTTGTTGTTCCGTCATCTTGTGGCAGCGGCTTGCAAACGGTCAGAGCCTAACGTACTCATCTTCATCGCGCTAGTGTTAATCCTGCCCGTTTCAATCCCGAGCGTTAGGCACCGTGTAGAATGACGAGTATGATAAAGCAAATTATAGGCTATGTCCCACAATTGACCGAAGCGTCAGTGCTTTGTAACGTGCGGTCATATATAGCTTAACTGGCGGCATAAAGATTGGGGAGTCTATGCAGTATTTGGGAAAAATAATTGGGGTTGCGGTTGCGCTGATGATGGGCGCGGGTTTCTGGGGCGTGGTGCTGGGCTTACTGGTCGGTCATATATTCGATCGCGCGCGCCGTCGGCGGATTAACGTTTTTGCTAACCAGCAGGAGCGGCAGTCGCTGTTCTTTTCCACCACCTTCGAGGTGATGGGCCATCTGACCAAATCCAAAGGTCGCGTTACCGAAGCCGATATTCATGTCGCCAGCATCCTGATGGATCGCATGAATTTGCATGGCGAGTCGCGTACGGCGGCACAGCAGGCCTTTCGCGTAGGGAAATCAGATGATTATCCGCTGCGCGAGAAAATGCGTCAGCTGCGCAGCGTCTGTTTCGGCCGCTTTGATTTGATTCGGATGTTTCTGGAAATTCAGCTGCAGGCGGCCTTCGCCGACGGCGAATTGCACCCTAATGAACGCGAGGTTCTGTTCGTCATTGCCGACGAGCTGGGGATCTCCCGCGCCCAGTTTGAACAGTTCCTGCGGATGATGCAGGGCGGAGCTCAGTTCGGCGGCGGTTCGCAGCAGCACTCCGGGAACCAGGGCCGCGGCCAGGCCGGCTGGCAGCAGGCGCAGCGCGGGCCGACCCTTGAGGACGCCTGCAACGTGCTGGGCGTGAAGCCGACCGATGACGCGGCGACCGTCAAGCGCGCCTACCGCAAGCTGATGAGCGAGCACCATCCGGATAAGCTGGTGGCGAAGGGCCTGCCGCCGGAAATGATGGAGATGGCGAAGCAGAAGGCTCAGGATATTCAGAAGGCCTGGGAGCTGGTCAAAGAGCAGCGTGGTTTCTGATTTGCCGGCCTCTCCCGCCGGGGAGAGGCATCAGGACGGGCTCCTGGCGCGGCGGTACATCCGCCGCGGATGGCCAATTTTACCGTACAGCATTTCCACTTCCAGAAAGCCCGTTTCCACGCAGTGCTCCAGATAGCGGCGGGCGGTCGTTTTACTCAGGCCGGCGTCGTTCACCACCTCATCGACCGAAAAGCAGTGTTCTTCCCGCCCGGTAAACAGGTTCTGCACCAGCGCCAGCGTTTTTTCCTCAATCCCTTTACTGCCGCTATCGGCGCGATAGTTTTTCGCCTGCAGCTGATATAGCGAATCAACGTTTTGCTGATCGACAATCTTCCACTCCCGCTGCTGGTCGTAAAACTGAACGAAGCGCTCGAGAGACTGGCTCAACCGTTTCCAGGAGACCGGCTTAAGGATGTAGTCGAAGGCCCCGTTGCGAATGGCCAGGCTGCAGGTTTCCATATCGCTGGCGGCGGTAATAAAAATAACCGAACAGTTGGCGCTCGCCAGCAGCGGGTCGGTGATCAGCGTCACCCCCTTTCCGTCGGGTAAATAGTTGTCGAGCAGCACCAGCTGCGGCGGGCTGGCGTTGAGCATCTGCCGCGCCTGGGTGAGCGAGGCGGCCATTCCCGCCAGCCGCATGCGCGGGTGTTTTTGAATCAGCTCGGCGTGCAGCCGCGCCAGCTCGCTCTCATCTTCGACGATCAGCACATCGACCAGGTCATGATGCATAGTTTGCCCCTTGTGGCGGGTGGGCCGGACCGTCGGCGGGAATAAATAGCGTAAAGATGGCCCCGCGCGGCGAGTTATCGGCGACCTCGATGGTGCCGCCAGCCTGAGTGACATAATGTTCAATAAGATACAGGCCGATGCCGTGATCGCCACGGGTTTTAGTGGTGACGCCGCGTTCAAAGATTCGATCGCGGATCTCCGGGCGAATACCGACGCCGCGATCGGCCACTTCAATCATCAGCTCCCGGGCGTTGAGCTGGATCAGCACTTCAACCGGCTCGTGCGGCAATTCGGCGCGCTGGGTGGCCTCAATGGCGTTATCCAGCAGATTGCCGATGATAGAGATAAGCTCCGATTCGATTAATGACGGCAGCGGGCGGTCGATGTGGCAGGCGGGATCGAAGCTCAGCTCGACGCCTTTCTCGCGCGCCCGGGCGGCCTTGCCCAGCAGCAGGCCGCAGAGCGTCGGCGAGCTAAAGCGGGATGAAATAAAGTCCAGCAGCTCCTGGGCATGCTCCGACTGCGCCTGAATATAGCGAATGGCCTCGTCGTAGTGGCCCATGTGCAGCAGGCCGGAAAGCGTGGTCATGCGGTTGAGCTGCTCATGGCGCATGATGCGCAGGTTATCCACATAGCGTTTCACCTGGCTGAGCTGGGCGCTAAGGGAGTTGATTTCATCGCGATCGCGGAAGGTGATCACCCAGCCCTGCAGCGAATTCTCCAGCATGATGCGCACCCGGCTGGCGAGGACGGTGAGCTGGTTGAAGCGGCATAGCTCATCGTGAGTGTCGCTTTCCAGCATCTCGCCGCTGGCGAAAAACGGCTGCGGAACGATGACGCTATCAATGGACTGCCCGCGCAGCCGGTACGCGGGCTGGCTAAGGCCGAGCAGGCTGCGGGCCGCGCGGTTAATGACCTTGATGCGGCGGGTATGATCGATAACGATGACCCCTTCATAAATCGATTCCATCATCGCCTTTTGCTGGCGCACCAGCAGGCCGATTTCCCGCGGCTCCAGGGAGAATATCTGCTTTTTGATGCTGCGGGTGAAGTACCAGGAGAAGATAAACAGCGCAACCAGCAGCAGCACGGCGGCGACGAAGATATTGATGACTTTTTGCAGCGTGATGCTGTCGAGGTAGCTGGTCAGATAGCCGACGGAAACGATGCCCACCACCTGGCCCGCCTCGTTACGCACCGGCGCCTTGCTGCGCAGCGAAATCCCGAGCCCGCCTTTGCGGATAGTGGTAATGGTTTGCCCTTCCAGCACCGCCTGATTATCGCCGCCAACCAGCCGGGTACCGACCCATTCCGGGTGCACGGAGTGGAACAGATGCACGCCCCGCGCGTCGCCAACAACGATAAAGCTGGCGTCGCTGCGGGCGGCTATTTCCTGCATAAAGGTTTTGATCGCCTGCGGGTCCTTGCGGGCAACCTGCTGACGTAAATTGGGCATCAGGGCGATCTCTTCGGCCTGTATTTTGGCGCGGGTGCTCATCTCCTGATAAAGCTGATGGCTGGCATCGAAATAGTAATAAACGCCCAGCAGGGCAAACAGGATCGAGAAAAACGCCACCAGGGAAATAAACAGCTTAAATTGAAAGGAAACTTTCATAGGCCTTGTACGGAGTCTCAGTAAGGCGGGTAAGAAACGAGCGGCCGCTTACGCCGGGGTCAGGGAACAGGATCGATCCGCGAAGCCTATTTATAAATGATCTATAGCGCTTGCGACAAAAAACCATAAAAACCACGCTAATAAATCAGAGATATATCACGCCGGGAATAGAAACCATAAAAACCATAGTGCCCATTAAAACTTCATTTTTAATCTGGCGATCCTCACATTAAGTCGGCTTATTCCCCCCTAGTCTGAAGATGAATAATAACTAAAGGGCTAAACCTATGAGCACCACAGACAATGCATTCTCTGCGACCCTCGACCCCATCGACACCCCAAAGGCCACGCTGAAACAGCGCTGGTGGCACGTTATGGATAACCGAAAAGTCGGGATTATCCCGCTGCCTCTGTTCCTGCTGGCCGGCGGCTTAATTGCCCTTGACTGTCTGGGCGGCAAGCTGCCGAGCGACATTGTGGTGATGGTGGCGACGCTGGCGTTTTTTGGCTTTGCCTGCGGCGAGTTTGGCAAGCGCCTGCCGGTGCTCGGCAAGCTAGGCGCGGCGGCGATCTGTGCGACCTTTATTCCCTCGGCGCTGGTCCATTACGGCCTGCTGCCGGACGTGGTGGTTGAATCCACCACCAAATTCTACAAGTCGACCAATATTCTCTATCTCTACATCTGCTGCATTATCGTCGGCAGCATAATGAGCATGAACCGCACCACGCTGATTCAGGGATTCCTGCGCATTTTCTTCCCGATGGTGTGCGGTGAAATTGTCGGCATGCTGGTCGGCGTTGGCGTCGGGACGGCATTAGGCCTGGAGCCGTTCCAGGTATTTTTCTTTATCGTCCTGCCGATTATGGCCGGCGGCGTAGGGGAAGGGGCGATACCGCTGTCGATTGGCTATGCCGCGCTGCTGCATATGGATCAGGGCGTCGCGTTAGGCCGCGTCCTGCCGATGGTTATGCTGGGCAGCCTGACGGCGATTGTCATCTCCGGCAGCCTGAACCAGCTGGGCAAGCGCTTCCCGCATCTGACTGGCGAAGGCCAGCTGATGCCGAACCGCAGCAATGAAACGCATCGTGAAACCGCCGGTGACGAAAGCTTCGGCGGCAAAACGGACGTGGCGACGCTGGCGTCCGGGGCGCTGCTGGCGGTGCTGCTGTATATGCTGGGGATGCTGGGCCAAAAGATGATTGGCCTGCCGGCGCCGGTGGGGATGCTGTTCCTGGCGGTGCTGCTGAAGCTGGCTAACGGCGTATCGCCGCGCCTGCAGGAGGGCTCTCAGGTGGTGTATAAGTTCTTCCGCACGGCGGTGACCTATCCGATTTTGTTCGCCGTTGGCGTCGCCATTACGCCGTGGCAGGAGCTGGTTAACGCCTTTACTATCACTAATCTGCTGGTGATTATCAGCACCGTCTCCGCGCTGGTGGCGACCGGGTTCTTTGTCGGTAAAAAAATTGGTATGCATCCGATCGATGTGGCGATCGTCTCCTGCTGCCAGAGCGGCCAGGGAGGAACCGGCGATGTGGCGATTCTGACCTCCGGCAACCGAATGAACCTGATGCCGTTCGCCCAAATCGCCACCCGCATCGGTGGAGCGATCAATGTCTCTCTGGGCCTGCTGTTTCTGAGTCACTTTATGGCGTGATTTAGTTCTGTGCTAACAGGAAAAACTGCTATTTCCCTCCACAGGACGAAGAAAATTTCTTTGTCCTGTATCCTAAATTCTGTTCATTTAGCGATACAATCAGCAGCGAAATCCGTTATCGCGACGGCAGCCCTGCCGCCGTTATTTTATTCAGTGAAGGAGAGGAATTAATGTCCGTGGATACTCCCGCCCGTGCGGGCGCCAGCGTAGAAACCCAGCTGGCGGTGAAAGCGCAGCGTGAAGCTCGTCAGAGCGAGTTGTTAACCCATTATCAGCAGCCGGTTATTTCGCTCACCCTGGTGACGCCGGGCGCGGAGAAAGACAGCATCCGCTATCGCAATATGATGGGCGTGGCGCTGCAGGCTTTCGATCAGCTGCTGTGGAAACACCGCTGGCAAACGCTGGACCGCCAGGTGCAGTGGCTGCCAACCGGGCCGGAAGCGCTGTGGTGCGTTGAGCACTCTGCCAGTGAAATTAACGCGCTTTGCACGGAGCTGACGCAATCCCATCCGCTGGGGCGTTTATGGAATATCGAAGTGATTTGCCCGGCGGACGGCCTGCAGAGCCGCCCGTCCGCTGCCGAGAGCAACGATCGCCACCCGCAGCAGTCGGCCGCTCACGTAGAGCAGATGATTGACGCCTGGTTTGCCCGCGACTAACGGATGATAGCGTGAGGAACCCCGCTCTCGCCGCGCTTAGCGGAGGGGCGGGGTAGCCCGGGTAAGGCGCTTACGCCATAGCCCGGGGAATCAGCGGTCAGAAGTCGACCGGCGCGCGGAAGGTCATTGCGTTGCCGAAAGCGGGATGGGTGATGGTCAGCATCTCCGCGTGCAGCAGCAGGCGCGGGGCCATAGCCAGCGCTTCCGGCGTCGCATAAAAGCGGTCGCCGAGAATCGGGTGGCCGAGGGCCAGCATATGCACGCGCAGCTGGTGCGAACGCCCGGTAATCGGCTTCAGGCGCACGCGGGCGCTGTTATCATCCGCGTACTCCAGCACCTCATACTCGGTTTGCGCCGCCTTGCCGGTTTCGTAGCACACCTTCTGCTTTGGCCGGTTCGGCCAGTCGCAAATCAGCGGCAAATCCACCAGGCCTTCTGCTTTCTGCGGGTGACCCCACACGCGGGCGACGTACTGCTTCTTCGGCTCACGCTCGCGAAACTGACGCTTCAGCTCGCGCTCTGCCGCTTTGGTCAGCGCCACCACAATCACGCCGCTGGTGGCCATATCCAGCCGGTGAACCGACTCGGCCTGCGGAAAGTCGCGCTGCACGCGCGTCATCACGCTGTCTTTATGATCCTCCAGCCGCCCCGGCACGGACAACAGGCCGCTCGGCTTGTTGACCACCATAATGTGCTCATCCTGATAGAGGATAACCAGCCAGGGGTCCTGCGGCGGATTGTAGTTTTCCATCGCCATATTCGCGTTCCGTTACTGGTGAGTGACGACGATTAAACGCAGCGCATCAAGACGCCAGCCGGCCTGGGCCAGCGCATCCATCACCTGCTGACGGTTGCTCTCAATTGCCGACAGTTCGTCATCGCGGATGTTCGGGTTAACCGCTTTAAGGGCTTCCAGACGCGACAGCTCCGCCGACAGCTTGTCGTTAGCCTCATCGCGCGCCGCTGCGATCAGCGCCTGAGCGGCCTTCGCGACCTGCGCTTCGCCGAGCTGCAGGATCGCGTGAACGTCCTGCTGCACCGCGTTGACCAGCTTGCTGCCGGTATGGCGGTTAACGGCGCTCAGCTGGCGGTTGAAGCTCTCGAACTCCACCTGGCCGGCGAGGTTATTGCCGTTCTTATCCAGCAGCATGCGTACCGGGGTGGCCGGCAGGAAGCGATTAAGCTGCAGCTGCTTCGGCGCCTGCGCTTCGACGACGTAAATCAGTTCGAGCAGCAGCGTCCCGACCGGCAGCGCCTTGTTCTTCAGCAGCGAGATAGTGCTGCTGCCGGTATCGCCGGAAAGGATCAGGTCCAGGCCGTTGATAATCAGCGGATGCTCCCAGGTGACGAACTGCGCGTCTTCGCGGGAGAGCGCGACGTCGCGCTCAAAGGTGATGGTGCAGCCGTCTTCCGGCAGGCCCGGGAAGTCCGGAACCAGCATATGATCGGACGGAGTCAGCACAATCAGGTTCTCGCCGCGATCGTCCTGGTTGATACCGACGATATCAAACAGGTTCATGGCAAAGGCGATCAGGCTGGTATCGTCATCCTGTTCTTCAATGCTTTCGGCGAGCGCCTGCGCCCCTTCGCCGCCGTTGGAGTGAATCTCCAGCAGGCGGTCGCGGCCCTGCTCCAGCTGCGCTTTCAGCGCGTCGTGCTGCTGGCGGCAGGATTTAATCAGCGCGTCGAAGCCGTCGGTCGTCTCCGGCGCGGCAAGATAGTTAATCAGCTCATCATGGACGCTGTCGTAAACGGTGCGGCCGGTCGGGCAGGTGTGCTCGAAGGCATCAAGGCCTTCGTGATACCAGCGGACCAGCACCGACTGGGCGGTTTTTTCCAGATACGGTACGTGGATCTGAATATCGTGCGCCTGGCCGATACGGTCCAGACGGCCAATACGCTGCTCCAGCAGGTCCGGGTTGAACGGCAGATCGAACATCACCAGGTTGCTGGCGAACTGGAAGTTACGGCCTTCGGAGCCGATTTCAGAACACAGCAGCACCTGTGCGCCGGTGTCCTCTTCGGCAAACCACGCGGCGGCGCGGTCGCGTTCGATGATCGACATCCCTTCGTGGAAGACCGCGGCGCGAATGCCTTCACGCTCGCGCAGCACCTGTTCCAGCTGCAGCGCGGTGGCGGCTTTCGCGCAGATCACCAGCACCTTCTGCGAACGGTGGCTGGTCAGGTGGCCCATCAGCCACTCGACGCGCGGGTCGAAGTTCCACCAGGTTCCGCTATCGCCTTCAAACTCCTGATAGATCTGCTCCGGATAGAGCATGTCGCGAGCGCGCTCTTCGGCGGTTTTACGCGCGCCCATAATGCCGGAGACCTTGATGGCCGTCTGGTACTGCATCGGCAGCGGCAGGCGAATGGTGTGCAGTTCGCGTTTCGGGAAGCCTTTCACGCCGTTACGGGTGTTACGGAACAGAACGCGGCTGGTGCCGTGGCGGTCCATGAGCATGGAGACCAGCTCCTGGCGCGCGGACTGCGCCCCGTCGCGATCGCTGTTGGCGGTCTGCAGCAGCGGCTCGATATCCTGCTCGCCGATCAGCTCGCCGAGCATATTCAGATCGGCATCGCTCAGCCTGTTGCCTGCCAGCAGCAGGGCGACGGCGTCGGCCACCGGGCGGTAGTTCTGCTGCTCTTCAACGAACTGGGCGAAGTCGTGGAAACGGTTTGGGTCCAGCAGGCGCAGACGGGCGAAATGGCTCTCCATCCCCAGCTGCTCCGGCGTGGCGGTCAGCAGCAGGATCCCCGGCACGCGTTCGGCCAGCTGTTCAATGGCCTGGTATTCACGGCTCGGCGCATCTTCGCTCCACACCAGATGGTGCGCCTCATCGACGATCATCAGATCCCATTCGGCGTCACACAGGTGCTCAAGGCGCTGCTTGCTGCGGCGCACAAAATCCAGGGAGCAGATCACCAACTGCTCGGTTTCAAACGGATTATAAGCGTCGTGCTGCGCTTCGGCGTAGCGCTCGTCGTCAAACAGCGAGAAGCGCAGGTTGAAGCGGCGCAGCATTTCGACCAGCCACTGGTGCTGCAGGGTTTCCGGAACGACGATCAGCACGCGCTCGGCGGCGCCGGCCAGCAGCTGCTGATGCAGGATCATCCCGGCTTCGATGGTTTTACCGAGCCCGACCTCATCCGCCAGCAGCACGCGCGGGGCGTGGCGACGGCCAACGTCGTGGGCGATGTGCAGCTGGTGCGGGATCAGGCTGGTACGCTGGCCGCGCAGGCCGCTCCACGGCATCCGGTACTGCTCGCTCTGATATTTACGCGCGCGGTAGCGCAGCGCAAAGCGGTCCATACGGTCGATCTGCCCGGCGAACAGGCGGTCCTGCGGCTTGCTGAAAACCAGCTTGCTGTCGAGCAGCACTTCACGCAGAACAACGTTGGCTTCCTCGGTATCCAGACGGGTCCCGGTATAGGCCAGCAGGCCGTTTTCTTCATTAACTTCGTCAACCTGGAGCTGCCAGCCTTCGTGGCTGGTGATGGTGTCGCCCGGATTAAACATCACGCGGGTGATCGGGGAGTCGTTGCGTGCGTACAGACGATTTTCACCGATGGCGGGGAAAAGAAGGGTAACCATGCGCGCATCCAGCGCTACTACCGTCCCTAATCCCAGTTCGCTCTCTGTGTCGCTAATCCAGCGTTGACCAAGTGTAAAAGGCATATGTGTTCGGCTCTTTAGTTCTTAAATTGCAGGCAATAGTTGATCATCTCCGAATAGGCTGGAGAGAGATCAAAATTGGGTCCAGGAGTGGAAAGGGCGCTATGGTACTGGATGCTGCGGTGATAGTCACCTGTCAAAATAGCCCCAGCTGCCCTGTCACTATTGTAGCAAAATCATCGTCGACAAAGGGAAGTATTCCTTCCGCGACCGGCTGTAATTGTTTCGACAAATAGTGCTCGTAATCGAGCGGCGACTGCTGATAATCGACCGGCTCCGGCCCGCCGGTGGTCCAGACATATTTGATGCTGCCGCGCTGCTGGTACTGCTGCGGCCTGCCCAGCCTGACGTTGTGCTCGTCGGCAAGCCTTGCCGCGCGGACGTGCGGCGGAACGTTGCGCTGATATTCCGCCAGCGGTCGGCGCAGCCGCTTACGGTAGATCAGCCGATCGTCGAGCTCGCCGTTCATCAGCTGACGAATCGTCTCCAGGACGTAGTCACGATAGGGCTGGTTGCGGAAAATGCGCAGGTACAGCTCCTGCTGAAACTGCTGGGCCAGCGGCGTCCAGTCGGTTCGCACCGTCTCCAGCCCTTTAAAGACCATTCTCTGCTCCTGCGCCTCCTGAATCATTCCGGCGTAGCGCTTTTTGCTGCCGGTATCGGCCCCGCGGATGGTCGGCATTAAAAAGCGGCAGAAGTGGGTTTCAAACTCCAGCTCCAGGGTGCTGGTAAGGCGCGCTTTCCCCAGCTCGGCGGCCCACCAGTCGTTGACATAGGCCACCAGCGAACGGCCGATTTTCGCCGCCTCTTGTTCATCATGGGCGCGCCTGAGCCAGACAAAGGTGGAATCGGTGTCGCCATAGATAACGTCATAGCCCTGAGACTCAATCAGCGCTTTGGTCTGGCGCATGATGGCGTGGCCGCGCATGGTGATTGACGAGGCCAGCCGCGGGTCGAAAAAGCGGCAGGCGCTGGTGCCGAGCACGCCATAAAAGGCGTTCATAATGATCTTCAACGCCTGAGACAGCGGCTTGTTTTTATGCCGCTTGGCGTCGTCGCGGCCGTGCCAAATCTGGCCGACGATACCCGGCAGACAGTGCTTCTCGCGGGAGAAGCGCGCGCCGAGAAAGCCTTCGGTGCTGTGCTCGTCATCGGGCAGGGCGCCGCCTTCGACGAGCCCCACCGGGTCGATCAGGAAGGTGCGAATAATCGAGGGATACAGGCTTTTGTAGTCCAGCACCAGCACCGAATCGTACAGGCCGGGGCGGGAGTCCATCACGTAGCCGCCGGGGCTGGCCTGCGGCGGAACTTCGCCGAGGTTTGGCGCAACGTAGCCCAGCCGGTGCATGCGTGGAAAATAGAGGTGGCTGAAGGCGGCCACCGACCCGCCGTGGCGGTCGGCGGGCAGGCCGTTAACCGTGGCGCGTTCCAGCAGAAACGGCACGATCTCCGTTTTCTGGAAGATGCGCGTGACCAGCTCGCAGTCCTGCAAATTGTAGGTTGCCAGCGCCGGCTTATCCTCGCTGAAGCGGCGGTCGATTTCGTCCATCCGATCCCAGGGATTATCGATGGCTTTGCCTTCACCCAGCAGCTCGCGCGCTACCGCCTCAAGTGAAAAAGAGGGGAAGCTCCAGAACGCGGATTTCAGCGCCTCAATGCCGTCGATAATCAGCCGCCCGCTGGCCTGGGCGAAGAATACGCCATTTTTAAAACCGTGCTCGCGCCACTCCAGCTCGCTGTTGCCGCGGCCGAGCAGCAGCGGAATACGGTAGCGCTCGGCGTGTTTTTGCAGCACGCGCAGGTCGAACTGCACCACGTTCCAGCCGATCAGGATGTCCGGGTCGTGGGCGGCAAACCAGGCGTTGAGCTTTTCCAGCAGCTGCGGGCGGCTGGCGACGTACTCCAGCTGAAAATCGACGGCGGGAGAGGCCGCCGGCTCTGGCCCGAGCATGTAGACGACCCGCTGGCCGCAGCCTTCCAGGCCGATGCAGTACAGCTCGCCGTGGCGGCTGGTTTCGATATCCAGCGATACCCATTTCAGCGGCGGCCGGTAGTGCGGGCTGGCCTTCATGCGGGCGTTGAGCAGCTGCGCTCCTCGTTTTTCGCCCTCGACCCAAACCGGCGCGGTAATAAAGCGCTCCATCAGATAGCGCTCCGGCGGGCGGATATCGCCTTCGTAGACGGTAACGCCCTGTTCGCGCAGCTTCTTTTCGAGGCGCATCAGCTGGCGATGGGCGCGGCAGTAAAGGCCAAAAACCGGCTGGCGGTGAAAGTCTTTTAGGCTGAGGGGGGCGAGGCGCAGGCCGTTTTCGCCCTGCAGCAGGCGTTCAGCCTGGGCACGCTGCGCTTCGGGGATAAATGCCACGGACTCCTGCGGCGGCAGGGTGACCTGAAGGGGGCCGTCGTCGGTCGCCAGCCAAAAGGTCAGCTCCGTGCCCTGCGGGGTATCCCGCCAGTGACGGGTCAGTAAGAAACCTTCTCGTGGCTGAGTCACGCCGTGCTCTCATCAAGTCAAACCAGGCCTGAGTATAGCCTGGTTCACGGCGCGATGCTGGGGTTTTATACAGGTATTTTGACCCGTCCCGGCGGCGCTACTGCCCGTAATAGGCCTTCGCGCCGTGCTTGCGTAAATAGTGCTTATCCAGCAGGGTTTGCTGCATATCCGGCAGCTGCGGCGCCAGCTGGCGGCAGAAAATCCCCATATAGGCGATCTCTTCCAGCACAATCGCGTTATGCACCGCATCTTCCGCGTTCTTCCCCCAGGCAAACGGGCCGTGGGAATGCACCAGCACGCCGGGCATTTGCGCCGGGTCGATGGCGTTCTCGCGGAAGGTTTCGACGATAACGCGCCCGGTTTCCCACTCATATTCCCCGTTGATTTCGCTGTCGGTCATCAGGCGGGTGCAGGGAACCGCGCCGTAGAAGTAATCGGCGTGGGTGGTGCCGGTCGCCGGGATTGACTGGCCCGCCTGCGCCCAGATGGTCGCATGGCGTGAATGGGTATGGACGATACCGCCGAGGGTCGGGAAGGCCTGATACAGCAGGCGATGGGTTGGGGTATCCGACGAGGGTTTCTTTTTCCCTTCCACCACTTCGCCGGTTTCCAGGCTCACCACCACCATATCCTCAGCGCTCATCGCGCTGTAGTCGACGCCCGAAGGCTTGATCACCAGCAGGCCCCGCTCGCGGTCGACGGCGCTGACGTTGCCCCAGGTTAAGGTCACCAGGTTGTGCCTGGGCAGCGCGAGATTGGCTTCCAGAACCTGACGTTTCAGATCTTCTAACATTGTGTACTCCGAATAGCGGGTCAGCACAGTTTCCCCTCTTCTCCTCTCCTTAGCGGCGGAGAGGGAGAAGAGGGGGCGACCTCTTAACGTTTGCCGGCGTAATAAACTTCGTTCCAGCGCAGCGCATCTTTGAAGGAAGGCAGGCGGGTTTCGTTATCAATGACGGTCAGCTCGATATCCTGCAGCTCCGCAAACTGGCGCATATCTTCGAGAGTCAGGGCGTGGCTGAAGACGGTATGGTGCGCGCCGCCGGCAATGATCCAGGCTTCGGACGCGGTGCGGAGATCCGGCTGCGCTTTCCACAGCGCGTTGGCTACCGGCAGCTTCGGCAGAGCGTGCGGGGTAGGCACCGTTTCAATGGTGTTAACCAGCAGGCGATAGCGATCGCCGAGATCGATCAGGCTGGCGACGATCGCCGGGCCGGTTTGGGTGTTGAAGATCAGGCGCGCAGGGTCGGCTTTACCGCCAATGCCCAGCGGCTGAACGTCGAGGATCGGTTTTTCCGCCGTGGAGATGGTTGGGCAGACCTCCAGCATATGCGAGCCGAGCACCAGATCGTTGCCGTTGTCGAAGTGGTAGGTGTAATCCTCCATAAAGGAGGTGCCGCCCTGCAGACCGGTTGACATCACCTTCATGATGCGAAGCAGGGCGGCGGTTTTCCAGTCGCCTTCGCCCGCAAAGCCGTAGCCCTGCTGCATCAGACGCTGCACGGCGAGACCCGGAAGCTGCTTCAGGCCGTGTAAATCTTCAAAGGTGGTGGTGAAGGCGTGGAAGCCGCCCTGCTGCAGGAAGCGCTGCATTCCTAGCTCGATACGCGCGGCATCGAGAACGTTCTGCCGCTTATCGCCGCGGACCTGCGCTGCCGCAGTCAGCCGGTAGCTGCTTTCATACTCATCTACCAGGGCGCTGATATCGCCTTCGCTGACGTCGTTGACCACCTGCACCAGATCGCCCACCGGCCAGGTATTGACCGAGAAGCCGAATTTGATCTGCGCGGCGACCTTATCGCCATCGGTGACCGCGACTTCGCGCATGTTATCGCCAAAGCGGCAGACTTTCAGATGACGGGTATCCTGTTTCGAGACCGCCTGGCGCATCCATGAGCTGATGCGCTGATGGGCGTCCCGATCCTGCCAGTGGCCGGTCACCACGCTATGCTGCTGGCGCATACGGGCGCCAATAAAGCCGAACTCGCGGCCGCCGTGCGCGGTCTGGTTGAGGTTCATAAAGTCCATATCGATGCTGTCCCACGGCAGCGACGCGTTGTACTGGGTGTGGAACTGCAGCAGCGGTTTATTGAGGATGGTCAGGCCGTTAATCCACATCTTGGCCGGAGAGAAGGTGTGCAGCCACACCACCATGCCGGCGCATTTATCATCGTAGTTAGCGTCGCGGCAGATGTGGGTGATTTCGTCCGGCGTGGTGCCCAGCGGCTTTAATACCAGCCGGCACGGCAGTTTTGCCTCCGCGTTCAGGCTGTTCACCACGTGCTCGGCATGCTTTGTGACCTGACGCAGCGCTTCCGCGCCGTACAGATGCTGGCTGCCAATCACGAACCAGACTTCATAGTTATCAAAAATCGTCATTTTGGTGTCCTTAATGGGTGAGAGCTGGCTGAGATTGCGAGGCCTTTTCCGCCTGTGCAGCCGAAGGGAGATACTGTTGTTCAGCGCTGACTGACCATTGCCGGTAGCGCTGATAGAGCTGTTCGAAGCGCTGCGCCTGGGCCGGACGCGGCTGCAGGGTGCTTTCCACCCGGCTTGCCATATGCTGCTGGGCCGTTGGAATATCGCTATATACGCCGGCGGAGACGGCGGCAAAGATGGCCGCACCCAGCGCGCAGCACTGATCGGAGGCGACAATTTGCAGCGGCCGGTTCAGCACGTCGCAGCAGGCCTGCATGATGACCGGGTTTTTGCGCGCGATGCCGCCCAGCGCCATCACGTTGATGACCGGGATCCCCTGGTCGGTGAAGCACTCCATAATGGCGCGGGCGCCGAAGGCGGTTGCCGCAACCAGGCCGCCAAACAGCGCCGGCGCATCGGTGGCGAGATTCAGATCGGTTATTACGCCTTTCAGGCGCTGGTTAGCGTTTGGGGTGCGCCGTCCGTTGAACCAGTCCAGCACCACCGGCAGATGGTCGAGCGAGGGATTTTTCGCCCAGGCTTCGGTCAGCGCCGGCAGCAGCTGTTTCTGGCTGGCGCGGATCTGCTCTTTCAGCTCCGGATGGGCAAGCGCCAGCTGCTCCAGCGGCCAGCCGAGAATGCGGCCAAACCAGGCGTAGATATCGCCAAAGGCCGACTGCCCGGCCTCCAGACCGATAAAATCGGGCACCACGCTGCCGTCGACCTGGCCGCAGATGCCTTTCACCGTGCGGGCGCCAACGCTCTGCTTATCGGCGATCAGAATGTCGCAGGTGGAGGTGCCGATGACTTTAACCAGCGTATTAGGCTGCGCGCCGGCGCCTACCGCCCCCATATGGCAGTCGAAGGCGCCGCCGGAGATGGTGACCGTTTCCGGCAGACCCAGGCGCTGGGCCCATTCGGCGCAGAGGGTGCCGACCGCCGCGTCGGCGGTCCAGGTCTCGCTAAACAGCGGCCAGCTGAGGTGCTGATTGATAATGGGGTCGAGCTCGTCGAAGAAGCTGGCCGGCGGCAGACCGCCCCAGTCGGCGTGCCACAGCGATTTATGCCCGGCGCTGCAGCGGCCGCGACGAATATCCTGCGGGCGGGTGGTCGCGGAGAGCAGCGCCGGAACCCAGTCGCACAGCTCAATCCATGAGGCCGCGGCCTGCGCAACGGCGCTATCCTGACGGGTGACATGGAGGATCTTGGCCCAGAACCATTCGCTGGAGTAGATGCCGCCGATGTAGCGGGAGTAGTCCTCTTTGCCCGGCTGGTGGCACAGGCGGGTGATGGCTTCCGCCTCTTCTACCGCGGTATGGTCTTTCCACAGCACGAACATCGCATTCGGGTTGTTGGCGAACTCTTCCCGCAGGGCCAGCACGTTGCCGTCGGCATCGACAGGCGCCGGCGTCGAGCCGGTGCTGTCAACGCCGATACCGACGACGGCGGCGCGCTGCCCGGGGCTCAGCAGCGCCAGCACGCTTTTCAGCGCGGCTTCCATTGATTCAATGTAATCACGCGGGTGGTGGCGGAACTGATTATTCGGGGCGTCGCAAAATAGCCCCTCCTGCCAGCGTGGGTACCACTCTACGCTGGAGGCGAGCTCTTCGCCGGTGACGCATTCCACTGCCAAAGCGCGAACTGAGTCACTACCAAAATCGAGGCCAATCGCAATTGCCATGCTGTTACTCCATGCTAAAAACCATTCATGGTGAAACAGTAGATATCCTCGGGAAAAACCGTCAGGCCGTATTCGCTAATCTTATGGACTATATTGCTATGTCATCGCAAAGTGTGACGCCGTGCAAATATTCAATGTGGACTTTCCTGCCGTATTTATAGACACTTTTGTTATGCGTTGGAATGGCTTACATTGAGCGGTGTCGTCGATTTTTGCTGAAATCAGGCGGGTTTTAATTCGAATTTCAACCCGCATCCCATTACGGGAAGCGCGCTTAGGGATAAAATAACGAATATGGACAATTGGTGTCCAGAGCCTCTCCGGGAGAGCTGAGTTTATGGCTGAAACACAAAACGATCCTTTGCTACCGGGCTACTCTTTTAACGCCCACCTGGTTACGGGGCTGACGCCGATTGATGCGGATAGCTATCTGGATTTCTTTATTGACCGCCCGCTCGGCATGAAAGGTTTTATTCTTAATCTGACGATTCGCGGTGAAGGGGTGATCAACAACCAGGACGAACAGTTTGTCTGCCGGCCTGGCGATATTTTACTCTTCCCGCCGGGGGAAATTCATCACTACGGCCGCCACCCTGATGCCCGCGAGTGGTATCACCAGTGGGTCTACTTCCGCCCGCGGGCCTACTGGCACGAATGGCTGAACTGGCCGACGATTTTCGCCCACACCGGATTTTTCCGTCCCGATGAGCAGTGGCAGGCGCGCTTTGGCGAGCTTTTCGGCCAGATCGTCGACGCCGGACAGGGGGCCGGGCGCTACTCTGAGCTGCTGGCGATCAATCTGCTGGAACAGCTGCTGCTGCGGCGCATGGAGGCCATTAACGAATCCCTGTACCCGCCGCTGGATAACCGGGTCCGCGACGCCTGCCAGTACATTAGCGATCACCTGGCGGACAGCCATTTTGATATCGCCAGCGTCGCCCAGCACGTGTGTCTGTCGCCGTCGCGGCTGTCGCACCTGTTCCGCCAGCAGCTGGGCATCAGCGTGCTGGGGTGGCGGGAAGATCAGCGCATCAGCCAGGCCAAGCTGCTGCTGAGCACCACGCGAATGCCCATCGCCACGGTGGGACGCAACGTTGGCTTTGAAGATCAGCTCTATTTCTCGCGGGTATTTAAAAAATGCACCGGCGCCAGCCCGAGCGAATTCCGCGCAGGATGTGAATAAAACGTAAATAAAGTGAAATGATGCCCCGGAAAATTGTCACAACCGGTAAACTATTCAGACAATTGATGGCTTGACGAAGGCGCGACGGCTCTGGAGAATCCGTGCTTCGTTTTTAAACCGGGCACACTATGCAAGCATTGCTGGAACATTTTATCACCCAATCCACGGTCTACTCGCTGATAGCCGTGATGCTGGTCGCCTTTCTTGAATCGCTGGCGCTGGTGGGGCTGATACTGCCGGGTACGGTGATGATGGCCGGACTGGGCGCGCTTATCGGCAGCGGTGAGGTTAACTTCTGGCAGGCGTGGCTGGCGGGGATCGTCGGCTGTTTATTCGGCGACTGGATCTCATTCTGGCTCGGCTGGCGGTTTAAAAAACCGCTGCATCGCTGGTCGTTTATGAAGAAAAACAAGGCGCTGCTTGATAAGACCGAGCACGCGCTGCACCAGCACAGCATGGTCACGATCCTGATCGGGCGCTTCGTCGGGCCGACGAGACCGCTGGTGCCGATGGTTGCCGGAATGCTTGACCTGCCGGTCGCGAAGTTTATTCTGCCGAATATTATTGGCTGCCTGCTGTGGCCGCCGCTCTACTTTTTACCAGGCATTCTTGCCGGCGCGGCCATTGATATTCCCGCCGATGAGAACAGCGCCAGCTTTAAGTGGCTGCTGCTGGGCGCCGCGCTGCTGGCGTGGCTGGCGGGCTGGCTCTGCTGGCGCCTGTGGCGTAGCGCGAAAACAAGCGATCGTCTGACCCGGCTGCTGCCGCGTACGCGTCTGCTGTGGCTGACGCCGCTGGCGCTGGTGCTGGCGGGCGTGGCGTTAACCCTGGTGATTCGCCACCCGCTGATGCCGGTCTATCTCAATATTCTGCACCAGGTTATCGCGCGCTGATCCCTAACAGATGGGAGGCGCTGCTGTTGCCGCTTAAGAGCGCATCGGTGGCGCCATCCCAGGCGATACGCCCGTCGGCCACCACCAGCGATCGCGGGGCGATGCGGGCCGCATCCTCCACGCTATGCGACACCATCAGCAGCGTCAAATTCCGGCGCTGACAAACCTCCGCAACCAAAATCAGCATCTCCTGGCGTAGCGCCGGATCGAGCGCGGAAAACGGCTCATCCAGCAGCAGTACCGGCTGCTCGCGCACCAGACAGCGCGCCAGCGCCGCCCGCTGCCGCTGACCGCCGGATAGCTCGTCGGGAAGCCTCTCCAGCAGGGAATCAAGGCCCATCTGTTCGGCAATAGCCTGCAGACTGGCGTTTTGCCCGGCGCTCAGCTTAAGCCCTGGGTGCATGCCAAGGCCGATGTTCTGGCGGATGGTGAGATGGTTAAAGAGGTTATTTTCCTGAAACAGCATTGATACCGGGCGACGGGCGGGCGGCGTATCGGTATGCGGCTGACCGTCGATGACGATGCTGCCGCTCGCCGGCGGCAAAAAGCCGGCGATCAGATTCAGCAGCGTGCTTTTCCCCGCCCCGCTGGGGCCGAGTACCGCAATGCGTTCGCCGCGCTGTACGGAGAGGGTGAAACGCATCGGCAGGTGCTGGTACAGCCAGGTTACATCATTCAGTTTTAACATCACGGCCCGGTAGCTTCTCAATCACGGTAAAGAGGACAAAGCACAGCGCCAGCAGCAGCAGGGCGGTAACGGCACCGTCCTGGCTACGATAGGCGCCAATCTGCTGATACAGATAGAACGGTAGGGTGCGGAAATCGTCGTTGCCGAACAGCGCCACCACGCCGAAATCACCGATCGACAGCACGCAGGCAAAGGCCAGCGCCTGGGCCAGCGGGCGCTTCAGGGCGCGAAGCTCTACGACCCGCAGGCGGGTAAAGCCGCTCATCCCCAGCGATTGGCAGAGCATGCCGTAGCGCACGGCGACGTCGCGCATCGGGTTTTCCAGCACCTTCAGCGCATAGGGGATCGCCATCAGCGCATTGGTGAAGATAACGATGCCGTCGGCGGAGTCGGGCAGGCCAACGCTATTATTGAGCAGTAAAAAGAAGCCGGTCGCGAGCACAATTCCCGGCATGGCGAGGATCAGCATCCCGCTGAGCTCCAGCGCCTGGCCGGCCAGCGGGCGGCGGCGGATGCGCAGCTCGCGGCTGCTCCACAGCAGCATCATCGTCAGAATAACGCTGAGTATGCCGGCGGCCAGCGCGATGCGCAGGGAGGTCGATAAGGCTTGCCATAGCGCAGGCTGGGCCAGCACCCGCGGCAGATTGTTATTCAGGCCATCGATGACGACCGCCAGCAGCGGCGGCAGCAGCAGCAGCAGCGCGATCGCGATGAGCACGAAATCGGTCAGGCGGCTGTGCAGGCGATCGTCAGGGTCGCGCCAGCCGCGAACGTGGGTCACGCCGATCGCCAAGGCCTTGCTCAGGCGCTGGCTGAGCAGCACCAGCCCGAGGCAGCAGCTCATCTGGATCAGCGCCAGCATCGCCGCGCGGGCCGGGTCGTAATCAAAGCTCAGCGCCTGGTAGATCGCCAGCTCGATGGTAGTGGCCCGAGGGCCGCCGCCAAGAGAGAGGACGGTAGCGAAGCTGGCGAAGCAGAGCATAAAGATAAGCGCCGCCACCGGAGGAATTTGCCGCCGCAGCCACGGCCACTCCACGAAGCGGAAAAAGTGAAAGCCGCGCATGCCAAGCTGGGCCGCAATTTGCCGCTGTTCGCCGGGAATATTCTCCAGCGCCTGCAGCAGCAGGCGGGTCGCCATCGGCATATTGAAGAAGACGTGCGCCAGCAGAATTCCCTGCAGCCCGTAAGGGGAGAAATCCCACCGCCATCCCAGCGCGCTAAATGCCGCCGCCAGCCAGCCCTGACGGCCGTAAACGCTGAGGATGCCAAATACCGCCACCAGCACCGGCAGGATAAGAGTCATCGCGCACAGGCGCAGCAGCAGCGTGCGGCCGGGAAAGCGGCGCCGGTAAAGGGCGCGGGCAAGAAAAATAGCCGGCACCACCGAAAGCAGCGCCGAGAGAAACGCCTGCCAGAAGGAGAAGCGGACGACGTGCCAGAGATAGCTGTCGCGAACGATCGCCAGCCAGGCCGCCTCCGGCGCGCTGCTCCAGAGCGCCAGAAAAGCGGCCAGCGCCACCACGACCAGCACGGCGGCGGCCGTCAGGCCCGGCAGCAGCCAGCCGATAGTTAGCGGCTGACGGCGCGTTGCCATGCGTTAATCCAGTTCTGTCGTTCGCCAGCGACCTGCTGCGGAGTGAACTCCAGCGTGGTCTGCGGTTTGACCAGCGCGTCAAAGCCGGCAGGGAGCGTCACCTGGGTGACCGGGTACATCCAGTTGCCCGCCGGAATCGCATTCTGGAAACCCGGAGAGACCATAAACTTAAGGAACTTCTCCGCCAGCTCCGGCTGCTTGCTGGCCGCGGTGCGGGCCGCCACTTCGACCTGCAGGTAGTGGCCTTCGCTGAAAGCGGCCGCCGCGTAGTTATCTTTTTTCTCTTCGATAATGTGATAAGCCGGAGAGGTGGTATAGCTCAGCACCAGATCGCTTTCCCCCTTCAGGAACAGGCCGTAGGCCTCGCTCCAGCCCTTGGTCACGGTGACGGTTTTCGCCGCCAGCTTCTCCCAGGCCTGAGGGGATTTGTCGCCGTACACTTTCTGCATCCACAGCAGCAGGCCGAGGCCCGGCGTGCTGGTGCGCGGATCTTCGTAGATCACCCGCCATTTCCGATCGCTCTCAACCAGCTCTTTCAGGCTTTTTGGCGGATTTTTGAGCTTGTTTTTATCGTAGACGAAGGCGAAATAGCCGTAATCAAAGGGTACGAAGGTATCGTTGTTCCAGCCGCCAGGGACCGTAAGCGCGTCGGTCGGCACGTTGCTTTTGGCGAACAGCTTGCTTTGCGCCGCCGCTTCCAGCAGGTTGTTGTCCAGTCCGAGGACCACGTCGGCTTTGCTGTTTTTGCCTTCCATGCGCAGGCGATTCAGCAGCGAGACGCCATCTTCCAGCGCCACGAACTTCAGCTCGCAGCCGCAGTCGGCTTCAAAAGCCTTTTTGACGGCCGGGCCTGGGCCCCAGTCCGCAGAAAAGGAGTCGTAGGTATAAACGGTGAGAACGGGTTTAGCCAACGCGGGAGCGGCGACCAGCACCAGCAGCGGGAGTAATTTTTTCAACACTTTGCACCTCACAAAAAAGGGGTGGCAAAGGATTTTGAGTGAGCCTCAAATCCCTTCGCCGGCGTTATCCGGATCAGGTTCGACGGGTATTTTCTCAGCCCATACGCTTCATCCTGCAGGCTGTCTCAATGCAACCTGAATGAAGCGGCGTATGTTTATTAGCACCCCGTTGAGAACGGCGACCAGTGTAATGATTTTGTTAGCGGACCGAAAGTGCTTCAGCGTCAGGTGGCAAGGCTCTACGGTTCCGGCGGCGCAAACCACGCCGATTTAAAATCAAACCAGCCGAGGGTGTTCATTCTCACACCGCGCATGCTGCGCTGCCCCTGGATCATCAGCCAGTGGTGGATCAGTGGCACGATCGTTTGATTAGCCAGCAGCTGCTGACTCCAGGTTGCGGGGTTTAACTCGCCCGCATGCCAGCGGCCGGCATCCTCCTGCCAGTCAATCGGGATGCAGTGGCGAATAAGCGGAACTTCATAAAGCCAGGCGAACAGGGAAAAGTCGATCGGTAGGGTAAAGTTGGCGCTGTTTAGCCAGATATCGCTGACAACCTCGCCGCGATGCCACTCCGCGTATTCCAGCTCCCGAATCTCCAGCCTGACCTGATGTTCGGCTAACAGCGTCGCCATAATGCCGCCGATCGCGCGATGCTCAATATGGTCCTGGTAATAGGTCAGCGTCACCGACTCCAGGCCCGCGGGCTTCTCGCAGGCGTGGCTGCGCGCGTGGTGCCAGCGCGGCAGCAGGCCGTAGGCCGGGAACCAGTTGCCCTGGTAATGTTCGCCCGCGTGATAGAGCAGGTTCGCCGGCTGGAACAGATAGCTCAGCCACTGGCGTACGGCTGCATTGGCGCCAAGCGGGCTGCGGGAATCAAACAGCAGGTAGTAGCAGCCTTCTTCCAGACGACTTTCGACGGCTTTCTCGCTCTGCGTGGTGCCCTGCAGGGTTAAGCCGCCGTTCGACTCTTCGCCAATCTCCGGCAGCACCCAGACGTTGACCTCGTCAATTAATGCCCGATAGCCGAAGTAGTCGTCGAAAGCATGGATCTTTAGCTGATTTTGGTTATTGCGCGCCACCGCATAGGGCCCGGTACCGATCGGCATCGCGGAGTAGTTCTCCATCGACTGCCATTCGCGCGGCAGTATCACCGCGGAAACCTGGCCCAGCAGCCACGGCAGCCAGCGATCCGGCTGGGTCAGATGGATATCCAGCGTCCAGGCGGTAGGCGAGACGATGCGCTCAATATGGGAGTAGAGCGGCAGGGCGTTGCTGCGCTGCAAAGAGGCGATCACATCCTCCATTTCCAGTTCGCGTCCGTGGTGAAAGTGGATGCCGGGACGCAAAAAGAAGCGCCAGTGGGTGGGTGATAGCTGCTGCCAGTGGTGGGCAATATCGGCTTCCAGTTCCCCATTTTCCTCATTTACCCGCGTCAGGGCGCTGAAGATTTGCCGGGCGATATGGTTTTCCGAACGGCGCAGAGCGCTGCCGGGGAGCAGATTTTTCATCGGCCGGTAGTAGAGCACGCGCAGAATATGCCGCCCCTGGCGAAAGCTCCGTCCGAGATGAGAGACCAGCATCTGGCGCACGGCGGCCTTATCGCCGACCAGCTGCACCAGCTGATCGATGCGATCCTGCTCCAGCAGATCTTCCGCCCGCTGCTGCTGCAGCGCCAGGCCGGTGTAAAGGAAGGCCAGCTTCGATCGCTTACCGCGTCCCGCTTCCGCCTCCCAGGTTAGCCAGCCGCGCTCTTCCATCATGTTCAGCAGGGTTCTCATATGGCGGCGCGAACAGCTTAGCATCTCCGCCAGCTCGTTGAGCGTCGTCTCCTGCGACCTGCCTTCGCAGCATTGCCATAAGCGGATGAACTGTTGTTGCAGACGGGCGGAAGACATAAAAGGGGAACTCCTGATGAAAACTCAGCAATTTATTAATCCCTATATTAGGCCAATAATAGATTCCGATGAAGCGAGGAGATGAATATGATGAGGTCAACCGCTAAGCAGTTCTACCAACGCTACTTTTCTGCGACGCAGGATGCGTCATGGCTAGCCCGCCTGATGGCAGGACGACAGCAGGAAATACTCGGCGAGCTGATGCAGTGGGGAGTTACGTCACCGACCTCTGAGCGTTAACTTGCAGACATCATGTGTGACTGAGTATTGGTGCGTACCTGTCGTCTTTCACGTTCCCGGCGTTGCCGCGGTCCGCTCATAATGGCCGCCTGCCTGTAACCTGAAATCGATTGAGTATAAAATCACCCGCCAGCAGATGACTTCTGCTGGCTTTTTTCGTTTTCTTCGCGTGCTAAGGACATGACATGCTGTGGTTAATGACAATGGGGCGGCGGCTTAACGGCGTCTACGCGGCTTTTATGCTGGTCGCTTTTATGATGGGGATTGCCGGCGCGCTGCAGGCCCCGACGCTCAGCCTGTTTCTCAGCCGCGAAGTAGGTGCGCAGCCTTTCTGGGTTGGGCTGTTTTATACCGTTAACGCCATTGCCGGGATCGCGGTCAGCCTGGCGCTGGCGAAGCGATCCGATAGCCAGGGCGACCGCCGCCGGCTGATTATGTTCTGCTGTCTGATGGCCGTGGGCAACGCGCTGCTGTTTGCGTTTAATCGCCACTACTTAACCCTGATTACCTGCGGCGTAATGCTGGCATCCATCGCCAATGCCGCGATGCCGCAGCTGTTCGCCCTGGCGCGGGAGTATGCCGACAGCTCGGCGCGGGAAGTGGTGATGTTCAGTTCAATCATGCGCGCCCAGCTGTCGCTGGCGTGGGTTATCGGCCCGCCGCTGGCCTTTATGCTGGCGCTGAACTACGGCTTTACCACCATGTTCTCCATTGCGGCCGCTATTTTTGTGATTAGCCTGGCGCTGATCGCCTGTAAGCTGCCGTCGGTGGCGCGGGTGGAGCAGCCTTCGGAGGCGGCAGGCGCGGTGGCGCAGGCCGGCGGCTGGCAGGATAAAAACGTGCGTATGCTGTTTATCGCCTCGACGCTGATGTGGACCTGCAACACCATGTACATCATCGATATGCCGCTGTGGATCAGCAGCGATCTCGGCCTGCCGGATAGCCTGGCCGGGATCTTAATGGGCACCGCGGCCGGGCTGGAGATCCCGGCGATGATCCTTGCGGGCTACTATGTCAAACGCTGGGGCAAGCGTAGCATGATGGTCGCCGCCGTGGCCGCCGGGGTGTTGTTCTACGCCGGGCTGATCCTGTTCCACGACCGCACGGCGCTGCTGGCGCTGCAGCTGTTTAACGCGATTTTTATCGGTATTGTCGCCGGGATCGGCATGCTGTGGTTCCAGGACCTGATGCCGGGACGCGCGGGAGCGGCCACCACGCTGTTTACCAACAGTATTTCCACCGGCGTAATCCTGGCCGGCGTGCTGCAGGGGGCGCTGTCGCAAAGCTACGGCCACGCCAGCGTTTACTGGGCGATTGCGGCGATTTCGCTGGTCACCCTGTTTTTGACCTGCAAAGTTAAAGATATCTAGCCCGTTACCCGCTCGCGGAGCGCCGCGGGCGGCAGGATTCAGGAGAGGATATCGATCGTTTCCCGCAGCTGCCGGATGGCGATTTGCCCCGGCGCGGAGGCCTGGCCCGCGCTGCCGAACGTCATCGCTGAGCCAAACAGTCGCCCGGTAACCCGGCTGATGCCGCCCATTTTGCCCATCGACATGGTGATGATCGGGCGGGTAGCGTACTTCTCTTTCATGGACAGCGTGGCGGAGAGTAGCGTCAGCACATCCTGCGGAGATTGCGGCATGACCGCTATTTTCGGCAGGTCGGCGCCCAGCTCCTGCATGCGGCAGAGGCGGCGAATAATCTCTTCCTCGGGCGGCGTCTTCTGGAAATCATGATTGCTGACGATCGCCTTAACGCCGGCGGCATGGGCATCGTCGATCAGCGATCGGATCTGCGATTCATCGTTGAAGAGCTCAATATCAATCACCTCGACCAGCCCGCTGAGCGCGACCTGACGGTTAAGCGCAAAATAGTCCGCCTCGTCGAGCTGCGCCTCGCCGCCCTCTTTTTGGCTACGGAAGGTGAACAGCAGCGGCGTATCGGCGAGGATCTGGCGAATGTCAGCCAGCGCCAGCATTACCTGCTCGCTTTCGCCAACCTGCGCAAAGCCGTCGGCACGCCATTCGATAATATCGGCGTCGACCTCCGCCAGCGCCCGAGCACGGGCCTTCAGCTCATCGAGGGTTTGGCCCATCAGCGGAACGCAAATGTGGGTTGAACCTTCCTGGAAGGTGATGTTCTTCACCGTAACGGTTGTCGTCATATCAGCGCCTGTGCGTATTTCCTGAGGCCTTCTGTCGCTGAGAAGGCATAAAAAAATGCCCGGTCAGTGGACCGGGCAGGGGAGCCGCTGGCGGCTTTAGTTCATAAAGGCCGGCTGCTTATTCTCGTAGGCGGAGATCGCCTCTTCGTGCTGCAGCGTCAGGCCGATGCTATCGAGGCCGTTAAGCATGCAGTGGCGGCGGAAGGCGTCGATTTTAAAGCTGTACGACCTGTCGCCCGCTTTAACCACTTCGGCTTCCAGATCCACCTCGAACTTAATGCCCGGGTTGGCCTGCACCAGCTTAAACATCTCGTCGACCTGCTCGTCGCTCAGCGTGACCGGCAGCAGCTGGTTGTTAAAGCTGTTGCCGTAGAAGATATCGGCAAAGCTGGGGGCGATAACCACTTTAAAGCCGTAATCGGTCAATGCCCACGGCGCATGTTCACGCGAGGAGCCGCAGCCGAAGTTTTCCCGCGCCAGCAGAATCGAGGCGCCTTTGTACTCCGGGAAGTTGAGGACGAATTCCGGATTCGGCTGCTGTCCCTGATCATCGAGGAAGCGCCAGTCGTTGAACAGATGCGCGCCAAAACCGGTGCGGGTGACTTTCTGCAGGAACTGCTTGGGAATGATCGCATCGGTATCGACGTTTGCGGCATCCAGCGGCACCACCAGGCCCGTATGTTGGGTAAATTTCTCTGCCATGATGGTCTCCTTATTTGATGTCGCGGATGTCGGCAAAATGGCCGCTAACGGCCGCCGCTGCGGCCATTGCCGGGCTGACTAAGTGGGTACGTCCGCCGCGGCCCTGACGGCCTTCAAAGTTACGGTTGCTGGTGGATGCGCAGCGCTCGCCCGGGTTCAGGCGGTCGTTGTTCATCGCCAGACACATGGAGCAGCCCGGCAGGCGCCATTCAAAACCGGCTTCGATAAAGATTTTATCCAGGCCTTCTGCTTCCGCCTGGGCTTTCACCGGGCCTGAACCAGGCACCACTAATGCCTGCACGCCTGGCGCCACTTTACGTCCTTTGGCGATCTCCGCCGCCGCGCGTAAGTCTTCAATGCGCGAGTTGGTACAGGAGCCGATAAAGACTTTATCAATTGCGACTTCGGTCAGCGGGATGCCCGGCTTCAGGCCCATATAGGCCAGCGCTTTTTCCGCGCTCGCGCGCTCTACCGGATCGGCGAAAGAGGCCGGATCGGGGATCATGTCGGTGACGGAGATAACCTGGCCTGGGTTGGTTCCCCAGGTGACCTGCGGAGCAATCTCTGCGGCCTGTAAGATGACGACGGTGTCAAAGGTGGCATCGGCGTCCGTGGTCAGGGTTTCCCAGTAAGCGACCGCTTCGCTAAAGTCCTCGCCTTTAGGCGCGTGCAGACGGCCCTTCACGTAATCAAAGGTGGTCGCGTCCGGCGCCACCAGGCCCGCTTTAGCGCCCATCTCGATGGCCATATTGCACAGGGTCATGCGGCCTTCCATGCTCAGGTTGCGAATGGCTTCGCCGCAGAATTCGACCACGTGGCCCGTACCGCCGGCGCTGCCGGTTTTGCCGATGATCGCCAGCACGATATCTTTAGCGGTGATGCCGGGGGCCGCCTGGCCCTGGACTTCAATCTTCATCGTTTTGGCGCGGCCCTGCTTCAGGGTCTGAGTTGCCAGCACGTGCTCGACTTCGGAGGTCCCGATGCCGAAAGCCAGCGCGCCGAACGCGCCGTGGGTCGCGGTATGGGAATCGCCGCAGACGATGGTCATCCCCGGCAGGGTCACGCCTTGCTCAGGGCCCATCACGTGGACGATACCCTGATACGGGTGGTTCAGGTCATACAGCTCAACGCCGAATTCGTTACAGTTCTTAATCAGCTCCTGCATCTGAATACGCGCCATTTCGCCGGACGCGTTGATGTCTTTGGTCTGAGTCGAAACGTTATGATCCATGGTGGCGAAGGTTTTTCCCGGCTGGCGCACCTGGCGGTTGTGCGCGCGCAGGCCGTCAAACGCCTGCGGGGAGGTTACTTCGTGTACCAGATGACGGTCGATGTACAGCAGCGGGGTTTCGTTTTGCGCTTCATAAACCACGTGAGCATCAAACAATTTTTCATACAACGTCTTCGCCATGATTACACCCCTTCAGCGACGTAGCGGGCAATAATATCGCCCATTTCATCGGTACTGACCGCCGCCGCACCGCGCGCTAAATCGCCGGTACGGATGCCTTCTTCTAATGCGTGGTTGATCGCGCTTTCGATCGCCGTTGCCGCAGCGTCCGCATCGAGGCTGTAGCGCAGCAGCAGCGCCAGCGACAGGATCTGGGCGATCGGGTTGGCGATGTTCTTGCCGGCGATATCCGGCGCCGAGCCGCCTGCCGGCTCGTACAGGCCAAAACCCTGTTCATTGAGGCTGGCGGACGGCAGCATGCCCATTGAGCCAGTGATCATCGCGCATTCGTCGGACAGGATGTCGCCGAACAGGTTGGAGCACAGCAGCACGTCAAACTGGGACGGGTCTTTAATCAGCTGCATGGTGGCGTTGTCGATGTACATGTGCGCCAGCTCAACGTCCGGGTACTCTTTGGCGATTTCGCCGACGATTTCCCGCCACAAAATGGAGGACTGCAGCACGTTGGCTTTGTCGATAGAGGTCACTTTGCTCCGGCGCTTGCGGGCCGATTCAAACGCGATGTGCGCAATGCGCTCGATTTCAAAGCGGTGGTAAACCTCGGTATCAAACGCTTTTTCGTGATGGCCGCTGCCTTCGCGACCCTTCGGCTGGCCGAAGTAGATGCCGCCGGTCAGTTCACGGACGCACAGAATGTCGAAGCCGTTGGCGGCGATATCCGCGCGCAGCGGGCAAAACTCTTCCAGCCCCTGGTACAGCTTCGCCGGACGCAGGTTGCTGAACAGCTTGAAATGTTTACGCAGCGGCAGCAGCGCGCCGCGCTCCGGCTGCTCTGCGGGCGGCAGGTGCTCCCATTTTGGGCCACCGACGGAGCCGAACAGAATGGCGTCCGCCTGCTCGCAGCCGTCCACGGTTGCCTGCGGCAGCGGGGTGCCCTGGCGGTCGATGGCGATGCCGCCAACGTCATACTGGCTGGTGGTAATGCGCATATCAAAACGGTTACGGACAGCTTCCAGTACTTTCATCGCCTGGTTCATGACTTCCGGGCCAATGCCATCACCTGGCAAAACAGCAATATGATAATTCTTCGACATTACACAGTTTCCTTCTTGTTCTCGTTATTTTGAGCTTTGCGTTGCAACTCTTTTTCGACTTCAGCGGCGCGCCAGATGTTGTTCAGAACGTGAACCATCGCCTTCGCCGAGGACTCTACGATATCCGTCGCCAGCCCGACGCCGTGGAAGCGGCGGCCGTTGTAGTTAACGACGATATCAACCTGGCCCAGCGCATCTTTGCCGTGGCCCTTGGCGCTTAAACCATACTTAACCAGCTCGATGTCATACGCCGTGACGCGGTTGATAGCCTGATATACGGCATCGACCGGGCCGTTGCCGTTAGCCGCTTCGGACTTCACTTCGTCGCCGCAGGCGAGCTTGACGGAGGCGGTGGCGATGGCGTTGGAACCGGATTGAACGCTGAAGTAGTCCAGGCGGAAATGCTCAGGCTCTTCCTGCTGCTTGTTAATAAAGGCCAGCGCTTCCAGGTCGTAGTCGAAGACCTGACCTTTTTTGTCTGCCAGCTTCAGGAACGCGTCGTACAGGTGGTCCATGTTGTAGTCGCTTTCCTTGTAGCCCATCTCTTCCATGCGGTGTTTCACCGCCGCGCGGCCGGAGCGGGAGGTCAGGTTCAGCTGTACCTGATTCAGGCCGATGGATTCCGGGGTCATGATTTCGTAGTTTTCGCGGTTCTTCAGCACGCCGTCCTGGTGAATACCGGAAGAGTGGGCGAAAGCGCCGGTGCCGACGATGGCTTTGTTCGCCGGGATCGGCATGTTGCAAATCTGGCTGACGGTCTGGCTGGTGCGCCAGATTTCGCTGTGATTAATGCGGGTGCGTACGTCCATAATGTCTTTACGCACCTTGATGGCCATGATGACTTCTTCCAGCGAACAGTTGCCCGCACGTTCGCCGATACCGTTCATGGCGCCTTCAACCTGGCGCGCGCCGGCGTGGACGGCGGCAATGGCGTTGCCGACGGCTAAGCCCAAATCGTCATGGGTGTGAACGGAAATGATCGCTTTGTCGATGTTCGGGACGTGATCGTACAGGCCGGTAATGATGTTGGAGAATTCGAACGGCATGGTATAGCCGACGGTATCCGGGATGTTAATGGTGGTGGCGCCGGCGCGGATGGCGGCTTCCACGACGCGAGACAGGTCAGCAATTGGCGTACGGCCGGCATCTTCACAGGAGAATTCGACGTCGTCGGTATAGTTGCGTGCGCGCTTGATCATATACACCGCGCGCTCAATCACCTCATCGAGGGTGCTGCGCAGCTTGGTGGCGATGTGCATCGGCGAGGTGGCGATAAAAGTATGAATACGGAACGCTTCGGCGATTTTTAATGACTCGGCCGCGACATCGATATCTTTCTCTACGCAGCGAGCCAGGGCGCAAACGCGGCTGTTTTTGATGGTACGCGCGATGGTCTGTACGGATTCAAAATCGCCCGGAGATGAGACAGGGAAGCCGACTTCCATCACGTCTACGCCCATACGCTCAAGGGCCAGGGCAATCTGCAGCTTCTCTTTAACGCTCAGGCTGGCCTGTAACGCTTGTTCCCCGTCGCGTAAGGTAGTATCGAAAATAATGACTTGCTGGCTCATGGTTAAATCCTTAATCGGTGTCCTGGGCGCCTTGCTGACGAGCATAAAAAAACCCGCGCAATGGCGCGGGTTTTATAGTCTTACTGGAAGATGACTAACGCTTAACGTCGCCCAGCAGCCTACCGCGCAAATTGGATGCGTTTAGTAGTAGTAGGCTGGTGAAACGAGTGCTGCGAATCATTGCGTCATGCTCCAGATGAAATCGATATGCCTTTAGAGTTACTGGATACGCCTTTTGATGTCAACCCCTGAGGGGGAAAATCGCCTTTTTGCCTTGTCACTGAATTAGCTAATTGTGCTGAAGATCGCGCTTTTTTGCCGACAATCGTTTTTGGCGCCGCGGCAGGGGCGAGACTATTTAAAACATTCGCACAAATTTCTTTTCATTCAAGGCGTCACGTTACCGGGGCGGTAATGGCTGGCATCTTAATGAAAAGACTGAGGATATTTACCCTGTGAATATATTAAAATGAGTTCAGGTTAATTATCTATGATAACGGCATGTTAATTTTAATAGTATATTTAATCGATAGTTTAATGCTGCTTCAATTTAATTTAACTATTCCTGCCGTTGTTTATCTTTATAAGTTATGAGTAAACTTAACACCATCAAGTAATCGATATAGTTAAAATGAGTCGGCCATTTTCTCATCATGCTTATTTTTGTCGAAATCATAACTTTGATATATTCCTAAAATTCATTTTTACCCTTTTGCAAATTTCATATGCGTGCTAAATGATATTTTCGGCATTAATTACTGTACTTGTGCAAAGGGAATTTAGCCTGATGGTGAAATTAGATATGATAATTGAAAGTATTGAATATCAAACAGCCCCTGCGGTGGAAGTGACAAAACCTCAGCTACGAATGGTCGATCTCAATCTGCTCACCGTCTTTGATGCGGTGATGCAGGAGCAAAATATCACCCGGGCGGCACAGTCTCTGGGAATGTCGCAGCCGGCGGTCAGCAACGCCGTATCGCGCCTGAAGGTGATGTTTAATGACGAGCTGTTCGTTCGCTATGGCCGCGGGATTCAGCCAACGGCGCGTGCGTTCCAGCTGTTTGGCTCGGTGCGTCAGGCTTTGCAGCTGGTGCAGAACGAACTGCCGGGCTCCGGCTTTGAGCCAATAAGCAGCGAGCGGGTGTTTAATCTGTGCGTTTGCAGCCCGCTGGATAACTATTTGACGGCAACGATCCTCAATAAAGTTAGCGCCGCCGCGCCAAATATTCATTTGATTTTTAAATCGGCGCTGAATCAAAATACTGACCATCAATTACGTTATCAGGAAATTGAATTTGTGGTTGGCTATGAAGAGTTTCGCCGCCCTGAATTTGCCTGCGTACCGCTGTTTAACGATGAGATGGTATTAGTCGCCAGTCGTCAACATCCGCGTATTAGCGAATTGCTGGCGGAAGACGACATTTATCGGGAAGAGCATGCGGTTGTGGCCCTGGATCGCTATGCTTCATTCAGCCAGCCCTGGTATGACAATCTCGATAAACAGGCGCGAATTGCTTATCAGGGAAATGCGATGGTCAGCGTATTAAACGTGGTTTCGCAAACACAAATGGTGGCTATTGCGCCGCGTTGGCTGGCGGCTGAATTCGCGGATAAGCTTAACCTGCGGCTGGTTACTCTGCCGATGCAGGTTAATAGCCGAACCTGCTATCTTTCATGGCACGAAGCCGCTGGTCGCGATAAAGGCCACCAGTGGATGGAAGAACTGCTGGTCAGTATTTGCCGGCGCTAACCTGTCTCTGCATAATCACAAACGGGAGCCGCGGCTCCTGCTTTGTGATCGGGTAGAAGGGGATATTCTGGCCTGCCGTTGACCGAGGCTAGCGCGGCGGCTCGTTTCGAATGATTTTATCTGTTAATGGGTAGTAAGACAGAATTTTATTCTGTTTGGCGGCCTCAGCTATCCGCAGATTCAGATGAAAAATGGATGATTTCCTGCGGCACGGCGATTTGTCCGAGTAATGATTTGCGCCATTTACTGTCGGTGAAGTTTTCCACCTGATTTTTTATTAAATCCTCTTTTTTATTCTTTTAATACTTCTCGCGTACCCGCGGCGGCTAATTGCCTGCCCGTTAGCGACCAGTTATGGTAAAGGCAGGCAGTCAATTCACCTCAATGCGAAGACGAGATTCTGCGCATTTGTGCGAACGCGCGGAAATTGAATTCCGCTGTCGTTAAAAACAATAAGCCGGGAGGCAAACCATGGAGATGTTGTCAGGAGCCGAGATGGTCGTCCAGTCGCTTGTCGATCAGGGCGTCAAGCAAGTATTCGGTTATCCCGGGGGGGCGGTCCTCGATATCTATGATGCGTTACATACCCTCGGCGGTATCGATCATATTTTGGTCCGCCACGAGCAGGCCGCGGTACATATGGCGGACGGCCTCGCCCGCGCCACGGGGGAAGTCGGCGTCGTGCTGGTGACTTCCGGGCCCGGCGCAACGAACGCCATTACCGGTATTGCGACGGCTTACATGGACTCTATCCCTCTGGTGATCCTCTCCGGGCAGGTGGCGACTTCCCTGATTGGCTACGACGCTTTCCAGGAGTGCGACATGGTCGGTATTTCCCGGCCGGTGGTAAAGCACAGCTTCCTGGTTAAGCAAACTGAAGATATCCCCGGCGTCCTGAAGAAAGCCTTCTGGCTGGCGGCCAGCGGCCGTCCTGGCCCGGTTGTCGTCGATCTGCCGAAAGATATCCTCAACCCGGCGAACAAGCTGCCGTACGTATGGCCGGATGCGGTCAGCATGCGCTCCTATAATCCGACGACCAGCGGGCATAAAGGACAGATTAAACGCGCTCTGCAGACGCTGATCGCGGCCAAACACCCGGTGGTGTACGTGGGCGGCGGGGCGATTAACGCCCAATGCGAAGAGCAGCTGTATCGTCTGGTGGAAAAACTTAATCTGCCGGTCGTTTCGTCGCTGATGGGGCTGGGGGCTTTCCCGGCTACGCACCAGCAGGCGCTGGGCATGCTGGGTATGCACGGCACCTACGAAGCCAACATGACGATGCATAATTCCGACGTGATTTTTGCCGTTGGCGTCCGCTTTGACGATCGCACGACCAACAATCTGGCAAAATATTGCCCGAATGCCACGGTGCTGCATATCGACATCGATCCGACGTCAATTTCGAAAACGGTGCCGGCGGACGTGCCGATCGTTGGCGATGCTCGTCAGGTGCTGGAGCAGATGCTGGATCTGCTGGAGCAGGAAGAGGCGCAGCAGCCGCTGGATGAGCTCCGCGACTGGTGGCGGCAGATCGAGCAGTGGCGCGCGCGTCACTGCCTGCAATACGATACGCAAAGCGGCAAGATCAAACCGCAGGCGGTAATCGAGACCATCTGGCGTCTGACCAACGGGGATGCCTACGTCACCTCCGACGTTGGCCAGCATCAGATGTTCGCCGCGCTCTATTATCCCTTTGATAAGCCAAGACGCTGGATCAACTCCGGCGGCCTGGGCACGATGGGCTTCGGCCTGCCTGCGGCGCTCGGCGTGAAGATGGCGCTGCCGGAGGAGACCGTTGTTTGCGTCACCGGCGACGGCAGTATTCAGATGAATATCCAGGAGCTGTCCACCGCGCTGCAGTATGAACTGCCGGTTCTGGTGCTGAACCTCAATAACCGCTATCTCGGGATGGTGAAGCAGTGGCAGGACATGATTTACTCCGGCCGTCACTCGCAGTCGTACATGGAGTCACTTCCGGATTTTGTCCGCCTGGCAGAAGCGTATGGTCACGTAGGGATTCGCATCAACGAGCCGCAGGAGCTTGAGCCGAAGCTGGCTGAAGCGCTGGAACAGGTGCGTAATAATCGTCTGGTCTTCGTCGATGTAACTGTCGACGGCAGCGAGCACGTGTATCCGATGCAGATCCGCGGCGGCGGGATGGACGAGATGTGGTTGAGCAAAACGGAGAGAACCTGATTATGCGCCGGATATTATCGGTATTACTGGAAAACGAATCGGGCGCCTTATCGCGCGTTATTGGTCTCTTTGCGCAGCGTGGGTATAACATTGAAAGCCTGACGGTGGCACCTACAGACGACCCGACGCTCTCGCGGATGACGATTCAGACCGTGGGTGATGAGAAAGCGATTGAGCAGATCGAGAAGCAGCTGCATAAGCTGGTGGACGTGCTGCGGGTCAGCGAGCTTGGACAAAACTCGCACGTTGAGCGCGAGATTATGCTGGTGAAGGTGCAGGCCAGCGGCTTTGGCCGCGAAGAGGTCAAGCGCAACACCGAGATCTTCCGCGGGCAGATTATTGATGTCACCCCGTCTATCTACACCGTTCAGCTGGTTGGCACCAGCGATAAGCTGGATGCATTCATCGCCTCGCTGCGTGACGTCGCGAGAATAGTTGAAGTTGCTCGCTCTGGCGTCGTTGGCCTGTCGCGCGGCGATAAAATAATGCGCTGAGTCGCTGAAAATGACGTAAAAATAGCCCGGCACAAACTGTCGGGCTATTTTTTTGCGAAATCGGTAGGAACTGGAGATAAAACCGGTTGCTGTGCTAACTGTTCTGCGTTTAGATGTTATGAAAATGAATCCATACCTGAAGAAAGGTTATGTTCTGTACTAAATTACCCAAGGGGCAATTGTGAAACTGGATGAAATCGCCCGGCTGGCCGGTGTCTCGCGAACCACCGCTAGCTATGTGATTAACGGTAAAGCGAAGCAGTACCGCGTGAGCGATAAAACGGTCGAAAAGGTGATGGCTGTGGTTCGTGAACACAACTATCATCCGAATGCGGTCGCTGCCGGCCTGCGTGCAGGACGCACGCGATCTATTGGTCTGGTCATTCCGGATCTGGAAAATACCAGCTATACCCGCATTGCTAACTACCTCGAGCGGCAGGCGCGCCAGCGCGGCTATCAGCTGCTGATCGCCTGTTCGGAAGATCAGCCAGATAACGAGATGCGCTGCATTGAGCATCTGCTGCAGCGCCAGGTCGATGCCATTATCGTTTCGACCTCATTACCGCCTGAGCACCCGTTCTATCAGCGCTGGGCCAACGATCCTTTCCCGATTGTTGCGCTCGATCGCGCGCTCGATCGTGAACACTTCACCAGCGTGGTGGGCGCCGATAGGGACGATGCGGAAATGCTGGGCGCCGAGCTGCGTAAATTCCCTGGCGACAGCGTGCTGTATCTTGGCGCTCTGCCGGAGCTGTCGGTGAGCTTCCTGCGCGAGCAGGGCTTCCGGACCGCGTGGCAGGACGATCCGCGTGAGGTGCAGTACCTCTACGCTAACAGCTACGAGCGCGAAGCGGCGGCTCAGCTGTTCGAGAAGTGGCTGGAAACGAATCCGATGCCGCAGGCGCTGTTTACCACCTCGTTCCCGCTGCTGCAGGGCGTGATGGACGTGACGTTGCGTCGTGAAGGCAAGCTGCCATCCGAGCTGGCGATTGCGACTTTCGGCGATAACGAACTGCTGGATTTCCTCCAGTGTCCGGTGCTGGCAGTGGCCCAACGCCACCGCGATGTTGCCGAACGCGTGCTGGAGATTGTCCTCGCCAGCCTCGACGAACCGCGCAAGCCAAAGCCTGGCCTAAGCCGGATTCGCCGGAATTTGTATCGCCGCGGGAGCCTGAACCGTCGTTGAATATTTCCGGCAGGAGGCTGCCGGGATAATTCTACCGCTCGCCAGACGGACGCGCGTCTGGCGATAATCCATACAAATTGCCTTAAAAATGCAAAACTGAATATCTTTCAGACAAATCCCTAAACTTCTTTACGTATTATTTTGTTTTATTCTGGAGCAGGGCCTTTCTTGCATCTGCTGGGTATAAGAAAAGATGTCCCCGCCGATATTTGTATTATTTTGTTACATTCACTAAGTTAATCGCTGAATTAACACTCATTTTATCGCAAACAATACCCACAATCTTCTCCACCCCGCGACAAGAGAGCCTCTCCGGTGACAACCGGCACTGTTAACGGGCATCAGAATCGCCTAAAATGCCGCTCGCGTCGCAAACTGACACTTTATATTTTCCCGCCGAAGATATTTTGTTGCTTTTAACTGTTACGAATTTGTTGGTTGTTTTCTTACACGTATTCATGACGTTAATTTGCCTCGTTTGTTGATGATTTTATCATCAGGCCTAATATCGGCTGCAAATAATGGGTTTTTAAGCTTCGTTGGTATTCGTGCTGGCTTGACAAGCTTTTCCTCCGCTCCGTAAACTCCTTCTGGTGGGAATTTGTGGGGTAAAGTGGCGAAAAGGGGTGAGGCTGGCATGTTCCGTGGGGCAACGTTAGTCAATCTCGACAGCAAAGGCCGTCTGGCCGTACCGACGCGTTACCGCGACGGGCTGATTGAGAGCGCTTCCGGTCAATTGGTTTGCACCATTGACATTCATCACCCGTGCCTGCTGCTTTACCCCTTGCCTGAATGGGAAATCATCGAGCAAAAATTGTCGCGTTTATCGAGCATGAATCCCGCTGAGCGGCGCGTACAGCGTCTGCTTCTGGGACATGCCAGCGAATGTCAGATGGATAATGCCGGGCGGCTATTGATCGCACCGGTGTTACGGCAGCATGCCGGGCTGACAAAAGAAGTGATGCTGGTCGGGCAGTTCAATAAGTTTGAGCTGTGGGATGAAACGACCTGGTATCAACGGGTCAAGGAAGATATCGACGCTGAGCAGTCCGCAACCGGGGAACTGCCGGAGCGACTGCAGGATTTGTCTTTATAAAATGATGGAAAATTTTAAACATACTTCGGTACTTCTGGATGAAGCCGTTAACGGCCTGAATATTCGCCCGGATGGTATCTACATTGATGGCACTTTTGGTCGCGGTGGTCACTCGCGCCTGATCCTCTCCCGGCTGGGAGCGGAAGGCCGCCTGCTGGCAATCGATCGCGATCCGCAGGCGATCGCCGTGGCGAAGACCATCGATGACCCCCGTTTTTCCATCGTACATGGACCTTTTTCTGCGCTTGCAGATTATGTTAGTGAGCGCGAACTGACGGGCAAGATCGACGGTATTCTTCTCGATCTTGGCGTCTCGTCACCTCAGCTTGATGACGCGGAACGCGGCTTCTCGTTTATGCGCGACGGCCCGCTGGATATGCGCATGGATCCGACGCGCGGCCAGTCGGCCGCCGAATGGCTGCAGACGGCCGAAGAGGCCGATATCGCCTGGGTTATTAAAACCTTTGGCGAAGAGCGCTTCGGTAAGCGCATCGCGCGCGCCATCGTTGAGCGCAACCGCGTTGAGCCCATGACCCGCACGAAAGAGCTGGCGGAAGTGGTGACGGCGGCGACTCCGGTGAAGGATAAATTCAAACATCCCGCGACCCGTACCTTCCAGGCGGTGCGCATTTGGGTGAACAGTGAACTGGAGGAGATAGAGCAGGCGCTAAAAAGCTCGCTCAGCGTGCTGGCCCCGGGCGGGCGGCTTTCTATCATCAGTTTCCACTCGCTGGAAGACCGTATTGTGAAGCGCTTTATGCGTGAGCAAAGCCGCGGTCCGCAGGTTCCGGCAGGGCTACCGATGACTGAAGAGCAGCTTAGTAAACTGGGCGGCCGTGAGCTGCGAGCATTAGGCAAGTTGATGCCGGGCGAAGAAGAGGTGGCAGAGAATCCACGCGCCCGTAGTTCAGTTCTGCGCATTGCAGAGAGGACGAACGCATGATCGGCAGAGTGACAGAAGCCTTAAGCAAAGTTAAAGGATCGTTAGGAAGCAACGAGCGCCATGCCTTGCCTGGCGTTATCGGGGACGATCTTCTGCGGTTTGGGAAGCTGCCACTCTGTCTGTTCATTTGCATCATCATTACGGCAATTACGGTGGTCACGACGGCGCACCATACCCGTTTGTTAACCGCCCAGCGCGAACAGCTGGTTCTGGAACGTGACGCGCTGGATATTGAATGGCGCAACCTGATCCTCGAAGAGAACGCCTTGGGCGATCACAGTCGGGTTGAGCGGATCGCGACCGAGAAGTTGCAGATGCAACATGTCGATCCATCACAAGAAAATATCGTTGTACAAAAATAAGGATTATTGCGACGCATGAAAGCAGCGCCGAAAACGCCAAGACCAAAACGTCAGGAAGAACAGGCCAACTTTATCAGTTGGCGTTTTGCGTTGCTGTGCGGCTGTATTCTGCTGGCTCTGACTTTCCTGCTGGGCCGCGTGGCGTGGCTCCAGGTTATCAGTCCGGACATGCTGGTGCGTCAGGGCGATATGCGCTCCCTGCGCGTACAGGAAGTGTCTACCGCGCGCGGGATGATTACCGACCGCTCGGGCCGCCCGCTGGCGGTGAGCGTGCCGGTGAAGGCTATCTGGGCCGATCCGAAAGAGCTGCACGATGCCGGCGGCGTCACTCTCGACAATCGCTGGAAAGCGCTGGCGGACGCGCTGAATATGCCGCTGGATCAGCTGGCGTCGCGCATCAATACCAACCCGCGGATGCGCTTTATCTATCTGGCTCGCCAGGTCAATCCTGATATGGCCGATTACATCAGGAAGCTTAAGCTGCCGGGGATCCACCTGCGCGAAGAGTCGCGCCGTTACTACCCGTCAGGCGAAGTCACCTCTCACCTTATCGGTTTTACCAACGTCGATAGCCAGGGTATTGAGGGCGTTGAGAAGAGCTTTGACAAGTGGCTTACCGGCCAGCCCGGCGAGCGTATCGTGCGTAAAGACCGCTATGGCCGCGTCATTGAGGATATCTCTTCCACCGACAGCCAGGCCGCGCATAACCTCGCGCTGAGCATCGACGAGCGCCTGCAGGCGCTGGTTTATCGCGAACTCAACAACGCGGTGGCGTTTAACAAGGCGGAGTCGGGAAGCGCGGTGCTGGTTGATGTCAGCACCGGCGAAGTGCTGGCGATGGCCAACAGCCCGTCCTACAACCCGAATAATTTCTCCGGCACGGCAAAAGATATCATGCGTAACCGCGCCATCACCGACGTCTTCGAACCGGGTTCAACGGTGAAGCCGATGGTGGTGATGACGGCGCTACAGCGCGGGATCGTCAATGAAAATACCGTGCTGAACACCATTCCTTACCGTATTAACGGCCACGAAATTAAAGACGTGGCGCGCTATAGCGAATTGACCCTGACCGGGGTACTACAGAAGTCGAGTAACGTCGGTGTTTCCAAGCTGGCGTTAGCGATGCCGTCCTCAGCGTTAGTAGATACTTACTCACGTTTTGGGCTCGGAAAAGCGACCAATTTGGGGTTGGTCGGAGAACGCAGTGGCTTATACCCTCAAAAACAACGGTGGTCTGACATAGAGAGGGCCACCTTTTCTTTCGGCTATGGGCTAATGGTAACTCCGTTACAGTTAGCGCGAGTCTACGCAACGATCGGCAGCTACGGCGTTTATCGCCCGCTGTCGATTACTAAAGTTGATCCACCGGTTCCGGGCGAGCGAGTCTTCCCGGAACCTCTCGTTCGTACCGTGGTGCACATGATGGAAAGCGTGGCGCTGCCGGGCGGCGGCGGCGTGAAGGCGGCGATTAAGGGCTATCGCATCGCGATCAAAACCGGTACGGCGAAAAAAGTGGGGCCGGACGGCCGCTACATCAATAAATATATTGCTTACACCGCAGGCGTTGCGCCCGCCAGCCACCCGCGTTTCGCGCTGGTGGTGGTGATCAACGACCCGCAGGCGGGTAAATACTACGGCGGCGCCGTTTCCGCGCCGGTCTTCGGTGCCATCATGGGCGGCGTTCTGCGCACCATGAACATCGAACCGGATGCGCTGGCAACGGGCGAAAAAAGTGAATTTGTGATTAATCAAGGCGAGGGAACAGGTGGCAGATCGTAATTTGCGCGACCTTCTCGCTCCGTGGGTGCCAAATGCGCCGGAGCGAATTCTGCGAGAGATGACGCTGGACAGCCGGGTGGCTGCTTCCGGGGATCTCTTTATCGCGGTATTAGGTCATCAGGCGGACGGGCGTCGTTATATCCCGCAGGCGATAGCGCAAGGTGTTGCTGCCATTATAGCTGAGGCCAAAGATGAGGCTGGCGACGGTGAAATCCGTGAAATGCACGGCGTGCCGGTCATTTATCTTAGCCAGCTCAACGAGCGCCTGTCGGCGCTGGCCGGGCGTTTTTACCATCAGCCTTCGCAGCAGCTGCGCCTGATCGGCGTAACCGGGACCAACGGCAAAACCACCACCACTCAGCTACTGGCTCAGTGGGGCCAACTGCTCGGCGAAACCAGTGCGGTCATGGGTACGGTAGGCAACGGCCTGCTGGACAAGGTTATCCCGACGGAAAATACCACCGGCTCTGCGGTAGACGTTCAGCACGTGCTGTCCGGTCTGGCAGGGCAGGGCGCGACCCTGGCGGCGATGGAGGTTTCTTCCCACGGCCTGGTTCAGCACCGCGTAGCCGCGCTGCAGTTTGCCGCCTCGGTGTTTACCAACCTGAGCCGCGATCACCTGGACTATCACGGTGATATGGCGCACTACGAAGCGGCGAAATGGCTGCTCTATTCCACCCACCACTGCGGTCAGGCGATCGTCAACGCCGATGATGAAGTGGGCCGCCGCTGGCTGGCGAAGCTGCCGGATGCGGTTGCGGTATCGATGGAAGACCATATTAATCCGAACTGCCACGGCCGCTGGCTGAAGGCAACCGCGGTGAGCTATCACGACAGCGGGGCGACCGTTCAGTTTGATTCCAGCTGGGGCAAGGGCGAAGTCGAAAGTCGCCTGATGGGCGCCTTTAACGTCAGCAACCTGCTGCTGGCGCTGGCTACCCTGCTGGCGCTGGGCTATCCGCTGGCCGAGCTGCTGAAAACGGCCTCTCGTCTGCAGCCGGTTTGCGGGCGCATGGAAGTCTTTAGCGCGCCGGGCAAAGCGACCGTGGTGGTGGATTACGCTCATACGCCTGATGCGCTTGAAAAAGCGCTGCAGGCCGCGCGTCTGCACTGCAACGGCAAGCTGTGGTGCGTATTTGGCTGCGGCGGCGATCGCGATAAGGGCAAACGTCCGCTGATGGGCGCTATCGCCGAAGAGTTCGCCGATATCGCCGTTGTCACTGATGATAACCCGCGTACCGAAGAGCCTCGCGCCATTATCAACGATATCCTGGCCGGCATGCTTGATGCCGGGCACGCGAAGGTGATGGAAGGTCGGGCGGAAGCGGTGACCAATGCCGTTATGCAGGCGAAAGAGGGCGACGTGGTGCTGGTCGCGGGTAAAGGCCACGAGGATTACCAGATTGTCGGCAACCGCCGCCTGGACTACTCCGATCGCGTTACCGTCGCGCGCTTACTGGGGACGGTAGCATGATTCGCTTTACGCTCACTCAGCTTGCCGACATCGCCAGCGGCGAACTGCACGGTAGCGATCTGGCCATCGATGAGGTCACATCGGATACCCGCAAAATAACGGCGGGCTGCCTGTTTGTAGCCCTCAAAGGCGAGCGCTTCGACGCTCACGACTTTGCTGCGCAGGCAAAACAGGCGGGCGCCGGCGCGCTGCTGGTCAGCCGCAGGCTGGAGTGCGATTTACCCCAGGTGGTGGTGAAAGATACTCGCCTGGCTTTCGGTGAGCTGGCCGCGTGGGTTCGCCAGCAGGTACCGGCGCGCGTGGTCGCGCTGACCGGCTCCTCCGGAAAAACCTCGGTGAAAGAGATGACCGCGGCGATCCTCGGACAGTGCGGCACCACGCTGTATACCGCCGGCAACCTGAATAACGATATTGGCGTGCCGATGACGCTGCTGCGCCTGACTCACGAGCACCGGTATGCGGTGATTGAGCTGGGCGCCAACCACCAGGGCGAAATTGCCTGGACCGTTAATCTGACGCGTCCGGAAGCCGCGCTGGTGAACAACCTGGCCGCCGCGCATCTTGAGGGCTTCGGCTCGCTGGCGGGCGTGGCGAAAGCGAAAGGCGAAATCTTTACCGGCCTGCCGGCAAACGGCATCGCCATTCTCAACGCCGACAATAACGACTGGCTGAACTGGCAGAGCGTCATTGGCGATCGTAAGGTTTGGCGCTTCTCGCCAAACGCCGCGAACAGCGACTTTACGGCGACCAATATTCATGTCACCAGCCACGGTACGGAATTTACCCTGCAAACCCCAACGGGGAGCGTGGATGTTCTGCTGCCGCTGCCGGGCCGCCATAATATCGCCAACGCGCTGGCCGCAGCCTCGCTGGCAATGGCGGTCGGCGCTGATTTAGCCGCGGTGAAAGCCGGGCTGGCTCAGCTTACCGCGGTGCCTGGGCGCCTGTTCCCGATCCGGCTTACGGAAAATCAGCTGCTGCTTGATGATTCCTATAACGCCAACGTCGGGTCGATGACCGCCGCGGTGCAGGTACTGGCTGAAATGCCGGGCTACCGGGTGCTGGTGGTCGGCGATATGGCCGAGCTCGGCGCGGAAAGCGCCGCCTGCCATCGTCAGGTTGGCGAAGCGGCGAAGATTGCAGGACTCGATCGGGTACTGAGCGTCGGCGCGCTGAGCGCTGATATCAGCTCCGCCAGCGGCGTGGGCGAGCACTTTAGCGATAAATCCGCGCTGGCGACTCGTCTGCGCGAGCTTATCGCAGAGCATAAAATTTTGACCATTTTAGTGAAGGGTTCACGTAGTGCCGCCATGGAAGAGGTAGTACGCGCATTACAGGAGAATGGAACATGTTAGTATGGCTGGCCGAACATTTGGTCAAATATTATTCAGGCTTTAACGTCTTTTCCTACCTGACGTTTCGCGCCATCGTCAGCCTGCTGACCGCGCTGTTCATCTCTTTGTGGATGGGCCCGCGTATGATCGCTCGTCTGCAAAAACTCGCTTTCGGCCAGGTTGTCCGCAACGACGGTCCGCAATCTCACTTCAGCAAACGCGGTACGCCGACCATGGGCGGGATCATGATCCTTACCGCGATTGTGGTATCGGTCCTGCTGTGGGCTTACCCCTCTAACCCGTACGTCTGGTGCGTTCTGACGGTGCTGATAGGTTACGGCATCATTGGCTTCGTTGATGACTATCGCAAGGTGGTACGCAAAGACACCAAGGGCCTGATTGCCCGCTGGAAATACTTCTGGATGTCGGTGATTGCGCTGGGGGTTGCCTTTGCGCTGTATATGGCCGGGAAAGACACGCCGGCCACCCAGCTGGTGGTGCCGTTCTTCAAAGACATCATGCCGCAGCTGGGGCTGCTGTACATTCTGCTGGCCTACTTTGTGATTGTCGGTACCGGCAACGCGGTTAACCTCACCGATGGCCTCGACGGTCTGGCGATTATGCCCACCGTATTTGTTGCCGCCGGTTTCGCGCTGGTGGCGTGGGCGTCGGGCAACATGAACTTCGCCAACTACCTGCATATTCCCTATCTGCGTCATGCCGGCGAACTGGTTATCGTCTGTACGGCAATTGTTGGCGCGGGCCTTGGCTTCCTGTGGTTTAACACCTATCCGGCTCAGGTCTTTATGGGCGACGTGGGTTCGTTGGCCCTCGGCGGCGCGCTGGGCATCATTGCCGTGCTGCTGCGTCAGGAATTCCTGCTGGTTATTATGGGTGGCGTTTTTGTTGTTGAGACCCTGTCGGTCATTCTGCAGGTCGGCTCCTTCAAGCTGCGCGGCCAGCGCATCTTCCGAATGGCGCCGATTCATCACCACTATGAACTGAAAGGCTGGCCGGAACCGCGCGTGATCGTGCGCTTCTGGATTATTTCGCTGATGCTGGTGCTGATTGGCCTGGCGACGCTGAAGGTACGTTAATCATGGCAGATTATCAGGGTAAGAAAGTCGTCATTATTGGGCTGGGTATGACCGGCCTGTCTTGCGTGGACTTTTTCATGGCCCGCGGCGTGACGCCGCGCGTCATGGATACTCGCGCTGCGCCTTCAGGCCTGGATAAGCTGCCGGAAGAAGTGGAGCGCTACGTTGGCGGCCTGAACGAGGATTGGCTGCTGGCGGCCGATCTGATCGTGGCAAGCCCGGGTATCGCCCTGGCGCACCCCTCTCTGAGCGCGGCGGCGGATGCCGGCGTGGAAATCGTTGGCGACATCGAGCTGTTCTGCCGCGAGGCGCAGGCGCCGGTTGTGGCGATTACCGGTTCAAACGGTAAAAGCACCGTCACCACCCTGGTGGGTGAAATGGCGAAAGCGGCCGGCGTAAACGTCGGCGTCGGCGGCAATATTGGCCTGCCGGCCCTGATGCTGCTGGATGCTGAACGCGAACTGTATGTTCTGGAACTTTCCAGCTTCCAGCTGGAAACCACCTCCAGCCTGCGGGCGGTTGCCGCGACGATCCTCAACGTGACCGAAGATCATATGGACCGCTATCCGCTAGGCCTGCAGCAGTATCGGGCGGCCAAACTGCGCGTTTATGAAAATGCGAAGAGCTGCATCGTGAATGCTGATGACGGATTGACGATGCCGGTGCGCGGCGCCGATGACCGCTGCATCAGCTTTGGCGTGGACGTCGGCGACTACCACCTCAACCGCCAGCAGGGAGAAACCTGGCTGCGGGTGAAAGGTGAGAAAGTGCTGAACGTCAAAGAGATGAACATCACCGGCCAGCATAACTACAGCAATGCCCTGGCGGCGCTGGCGCTGGCGGATGCCGCAGGCCTGCCGCGGGCCAGCAGCCTCAAGGCGCTGACTACGTTTACCGGTCTGGCGCACCGCTTCCAGCTGGCGCTGGATCATAACGGCGTGCGCTGGATTAACGATTCCAAAGCCACCAACGTTGGCAGCACCGAAGCGGCGCTGAACGGTCTGCATCTGGACGGTACGCTATATCTGCTGCTTGGCGGTGACGGCAAATCCGCTGATTTTGACCCGCTGAAGCGTTATCTGGCCGGCGACAATATCCGCCTCTACTGCTTCGGTCGCGACGGCGAGCAGCTGGCGGCGCTGCGCCCTGAGGCGGCGACGCAGACGGAAACCATGGAGCAGGCGATGCGTCAGATTGCGCCGCTGCTGAAGCCGGGCGATATGGTGCTGCTGTCACCGGCCTGCGCCAGCCTCGATCAGTTTAAAAACTTCGAACAACGGGGGGATATCTTTACCCGCCTGGCGAAGGAGTTAGGCTGATGCGTCTATCCCTCCCGCGCCTGAGAATGCCCCGACTGACGCTGCCGCGTTTGCCGGGAATGCGTATCTTCTCCTGGCTGTTTGCCGCGCTGAAGGGCTGGGTGATGGGCTCGCGGCAGAAAGATAACGACAGCCTGGTGATGTATGACCGGATGCTGCTGTGGCTGACGTTTGGCCTGGCGGCGGTCGGCTTCATCATGGTGACCTCGGCCTCGATGCCGGTTGGTCAGCGTCTGGCGAACGATCCCTTTCTGTTTGCCAAGCGCGACGGACTCTACATTCTGCTGGCGCTGGGGCTCGCGCTGGTGACCCTGCGCCTGCCGATGGTGTTTTGGCAGCGGCACAGCACCGCGATGCTGATCGCCTCGATCGTGATGCTGCTGATCGTGCTGGTGGTCGGGAGTTCGGTAAACGGGGCATCGCGCTGGATTGCGCTGGGCCCGCTGCGTATTCAGCCTGCGGAGTTTACCAAGCTGTCGCTGTTCTGCTACATCGCCAACTACCTGGTACGTAAAGGCGATGAGGTGCGCAATAACCTGCGCGGCTTCCTGAAACCGATGGGCGTGATTTTCGTGCTGGCGATTCTGCTGCTGGCGCAGCCGGACCTCGGAACGGTGGTTGTGCTGTTTGTCACGACCCTGGCGATGCTGTTTCTCGCCGGCGCTAAGCTGTGGCAGTTCATTGCCATTATCGGCATGGGGATCTCGGCGGTGGTGCTGCTGATCCTCGCCGAACCGTATCGTATTCGCCGCGTAACCTCCTTCTGGAACCCGTGGGAGGATCCGTTTGGCAGCGGCTACCAGCTAACCCAGTCGCTGATGGCCTTTGGTCGCGGCGAAATGTGGGGGCAGGGCTTAGGCAACTCGGTACAAAAGCTGGAGTATTTGCCGGAGGCGCACACTGACTTCATCTTCGCCATCATCGGCGAAGAACTCGGTTATATCGGTGTGGTACTGGCCCTTTTAATGGTATTCTTCGTCGCTTTTCGCGCCATGTCCATTGGCCGCAAAGCGCTGGAGATTGACCACCGTTTCTCCGGCTTTCTGGCCTGTGCGATCGGTATCTGGTTTAGCTTCCAGGCGCTGGTTAACGTCGGCGCGGCTGCGGGCATGCTGCCGACCAAGGGCCTGACGCTGCCGCTTATCAGCTACGGTGGTTCCAGCTTGCTGATTATGTCGACGGCCATCATGTTGCTGTTGCGTATTGATTATGAAACGCGTCTGGAAAAAGCGCAGGCGTTTACACGGGGTGTTCGATGAGCGGTCAGGAAAAGCGGTTAATGGTGATGGCGGGCGGTACCGGCGGGCATGTGTTCCCGGGGCTGGCGGTCGCGCACCATTTAATGGACCAGGGCTGGCAGGTTCGCTGGCTGGGTACCGCCGATCGTATGGAAGCGGACTTAGTGCCAAAGCACGGTATTGAGATAGATTTTATCCGCATCTCCGGCCTGCGCGGCAAAGGCCTGAAGGCGCAGCTGCTGGCGCCGGTACGTATTTTCAACGCCTGGCGTCAGGCGCGCGCGATTATGCAACGTTTCCAGCCGGACGTCGTGCTGGGGATGGGCGGATACGTGTCCGGCCCCGGCGGGCTGGCGGCGTGGTCGCTGGGTATTCCGGTGGTGCTGCACGAACAGAATGGTATTGCCGGCCTGACCAATAAATGGCTGGCAAAAATTGCGAAGAAAGTGATGCAGGCGTTTCCCGGCGCGTTCCCCCACGCTGACGTGGTGGGCAACCCGGTACGTACCGATGTGCTCGCGCTGCCTCTGCCGGAGCAGCGGCTGTTTGGGCGTCAGGGGCCGACCCGCGTTTTAGTGGTTGGCGGCTCGCAGGGCGCGCGCGTATTGAACCAGACCATGCCGCTGGTGGCCGGGAAGCTGGGCGGCGCGGTGACCATCTGGCATCAGAGCGGTAAAGGCGGCCAGCAGACGGTACAGCAGGCTTACGCCGATGCCGGGCAGCCGCAGCACAAGGTGACCGAATTTATTGATGATATGGCGGCGGCGTATGCCTGGGCCGATGTGGTGGTATGTCGCTCCGGTGCGCTGACGGTGAGCGAAATTGCCGCCGCAGGATTACCGGCGCTGTTTGTGCCGTTTCAGCACAAGGATCGCCAGCAGTACTGGAACGCGCTGCCGCTGGAGAAAGCGGGAGCCGCGAAAATTCTCGAACAGCCCCAGTTCACGGTTGACGCCGTGGCGCAAACCCTGGCCGGCTGGGATCGGGAAACGCTGCTGGATATGGCGGAACGAGCGCGTAGAGTCTCGATTCCGGATGCTACCGAGCGGGTAGCGGAAGAAGTGAGCGCTGCAGCACTGGCGCGCTAATCGCGGTGAATCCCACCGCCCGAATAGAGAAGTTGATGGCGTAAAGAATGAATACACAAGATTTGGCAAAACTGCGTTCCATAGTGCCCGAGATGCGTCGCGTCCGGCACATTCACTTTGTTGGCATTGGCGGTGCCGGTATGGGCGGTATTGCCGAAGTTCTGGCCAACGAAGGCTACCAGATTTCCGGCTCCGACCTGGCGCCGAATCCGGTTACGCAACAGCTGGCTAAACTTGGCGCCACGATCTATTTCAACCATCGCCCTGAAAACGTGCGTGATGCCAGCGTGGTGGTGGTTTCCAGCGCAATCTCTGCGGACAATCCGGAGATTGTTGCCGCGCATGAAGCGCGTATTCCGGTTATCCGCCGCGCGGAGATGCTGGCGGAGCTGATGCGTTTTCGCCACGGCATCGCTATCGCCGGCACGCACGGTAAAACCACGACCACCGCGATGGTCTCCAGTATTTATGCCGAGGCTGGCCTCGATCCTACCTTCGTCAACGGTGGGTTGGTCAAAGCGGCCGGCGTTCATGCCCGTCTTGGGCATAGCCGTTATCTGATTGCGGAAGCGGATGAGAGCGACGCTTCGTTCCTGCATCTGCAGCCGATGGTTGCCATTGTGACCAATATCGAAGCCGATCACATGGATACCTACCACGGTGATTTTGAAAACTTAAAGCAGACGTTCGTTAACTTCCTGCACAACCTGCCGTTCTACGGACGCGCGGTGATGTGCGTGGACGACCCGGTCATTCGTGAGCTGCTGCCGCGCGTTGGCCGCCAGACGACGACCTACGGCTTTAGCGATGATGCCGACGTGCGTATTGAAGACTATCGCCAGCTTGGCGCGCAGGGCCATTTCCGCCTCGTGCGCCAGGACAAAGAGGTTATCCAGGTCACGCTAAACGCGCCGGGCCGCCATAATGCGCTGAATGCGGCGGCTGCCGTGGCGGTGGCGACGGAAGAGGGCATTGAAGACGACGCGATTCTGCGGGCGCTGGAAGCGTTCCAGGGCACCGGCCGTCGCTTTGATTTCCTTGGTGAATATCCGCTGGCTGAGGTCAACGGTAAAAGCGGCAGCGCGATGCTGATTGATGATTACGGTCATCACCCGACGGAAGTGGATGCGACCATTAAAGCGGCTCGCGCCGGCTGGCCGGATAAAAATCTGGTGATGCTGTTCCAGCCGCACCGCTTTACCCGTACGCGCGATCTGTACGACGATTTTGCCAACGTGCTGACTCAGGTCGATGCGCTACTGATGCTGGACGTCTACTCCGCTGGCGAAGCGCCGATCCCGGGGGCGGATAGCCGCTCCCTGTGCCGCACTATTCGCGGTCGCGGCAAGGTGGACCCGATTCTGCTTTCCGACCCGGCCCAGGCGGCAGAGATGCTGGCTTCGGTGCTGACCGGGAACGACCTGGTGCTGGTGCAGGGCGCAGGAAATATAGGAAAAATTGCCCGCCACCTGGCTGAAATCAAACTCATGCCGCAAAAAGCGGGGGAGGAGCGCCGTGGCTGATAAAATCGCGGTTCTTTTCGGCGGGACCTCCGCCGAGCGAGAGGTATCGCTCAACTCCGGCGCGGCGGTGCTTGCCGGCCTGCGTGAGGGCGGCGTTGACGCCCATCCCGTCGACCCTCGCGATGTCGATATTACTCAGCTGAAGCAGCTGGGTTTTAAGAAAGCGTTTATTGCTTTGCACGGCCGCGGTGGGGAAGATGGAACGTTGCAGGGGCTGCTTGAGCTGATTCAACTGCCTTATACCGGCAGCGGCGTGATGGCTTCGGCAATCTCAATGGATAAAGTGCGCAGTAAATTACTGTGGCAGGGCGCGGGCTTACCCGTTGCTCCGTGGGTGGCGCTGACCCGTTCACAGTTCAACGCGGGCCTTACCGCAGAGGCCGCGCAGCAGATTACGGCGCTTGGCCTGCCGCTCATTATTAAGCCGAGTCGTGAAGGTTCAAGCGTCGGCATGTCGAAAGTAAGCGAAAGTTGTGAATTACACAATGCATTGGCGCTGGCTTTTCAGCATGATGATGAAGTTCTGATTGAGAAATGGCTCAGTGGACCAGAATTCACCGTTGCGATCGTCGGTGAAGAAATTTTACCGTCAATTCGTATCCATGTGGCTGGAACCTTCTATGATTATGAGGCGAAGTATCTCTCTGATGAGACGCAATATTTCTGTCCTGGTTGTGAGGAACCTGCCCGCGAGTCAGAAATTCAGGCCCTGGTACTGAAAGCCTGGAATGTTCTTGGCTGTAGCGGCTGGGGACGGATTGACGTGATGCTGGACAGCGATGGCCAGTTTTATCTGTTGGAAGCGAATACTTCCCCTGGCATGACCAGCCATAGCCTGGTGCCGATGGCGGCGCGTCAGGCGGGGATGAGCTTCTCACAGCTTGTTGTTCGAATTTTGGACCTGGCGGGGTGATATGTCGCAGGCTGCGCTGAATACGCGGAACCACGAAGAAGAAGAGGAAACGTCTTCTTCGCGCCGAAGTAATGGAACTCGTCTGGCGGGGATTTTCTTCCTGCTGGCGGTGCTGTGTACCGTATTGGTCAGCGGGTGGATGGTTCTGGGCTGGATGGAAGACGCACAGCGTTTACCGCTGTCCAAGATGGTGGTAACCGGTGAGCGTCACTACACGCGTAATGACGATATTCGCCAGGCAATTCTGGCGCTGGGTTCTCCTGGAACCTTTATGACTCAGGATGTGAATATTATCCAAAGTCAGATTGAGCGCCTGCCGTGGATTAAACAGGCGAGCGTCAGAAAGCAGTGGCCGGACGAATTGAAGATTCATCTGGTTGAATATGTGCCGATTGCGCGTTGGAATGATCAGCATATGGTAGACGTAGAAGGTAATTCTTTCAGCGTCCCGGCGGATCGCACCAATAAACAGAATTTACCGATGTTGTATGGCCCGGAAGGCAGCGAGAACGAAGTGTTGCAAGGATATCGCGACATGGGGCAGGTGCTGGCAAAGGATAAATTCACGTTGAAAGTGGCGGCGATGACCGCGCGTCGCTCCTGGCAGCTGACGCTTAATAACGATATTAAGCTCAACCTTGGCCGCGGCGACACCATGAAACGTCTTCAGCGCTTTATGGAACTTTACCCGGTTCTTCAGCAGCAGGCGCAGACCGATGGCAAACGGATAAGCTACGTTGATTTGCGCTATGACTCGGGCGCGGCGGTAGGCTGGGTGCCTGCTCCCGCTGAGGAAACTAATCAACAACAGAATCAGGCACAGGCAGAACAACAATGATCAAGGCGACGGACAGAAAGCTGGTAGTTGGACTGGAGATTGGCACCGCGAAGGTTGCCGCTTTAGTAGGGGAAGTTCTGCCCGACGGCGTGGTCAATATCATTGGCGTGGGCAGTTGCCCATCGCGTGGTATGGATAAAGGCGGGGTTAACGACCTGGAATCCGTGGTGAAATGCGTACAGCGCGCCATTGACCAGGCCGAACTGATGGCTGATTGCCAGATTTCGTCAGTGTACCTGGCGCTTTCAGGTAAACATATTAGCTGTCAAAATGAAATTGGGATGGTGCCGATTTCAGAAGAAGAGGTGACGCTGGACGACGTTGAGAACGTGGTGCATACCGCCAAGTCGGTCCGCGTACGCGATGAGCATCGCGTGCTGCACGTCATCCCGCAGGAGTACGCCATTGACTACCAGGAGGGGATTAAAAACCCGGTTGGCCTGTCTGGCGTTCGTATGCAGGCAAAAGTGCATTTGATTACCTGCCATAACGATATGGCAAAAAATATTGTTAAAGCGGTGGAGCGCTGCGGTCTGAAAGTGGACCAGCTCATTTTTGCCGGTTTAGCGGCCAGTTATTCCGTGTTGACGGAAGATGAACGTGAGCTTGGTGTCTGCGTTGTGGACATCGGCGGTGGTACAATGGATATCGCCGTGTATACCGGCGGCGCGCTGCGTCACACCAAAGTGATCCCGTACGCGGGCAACGTGGTAACCAGCGATATCGCCTACGCCTTCGGTACGCCGCCGAGCGATGCCGAAGCGATCAAGGTGCGCCACGGCTGCGCGCTGGGCTCAATCGTCGGTAAAGACGAAAACGTCGAAGTTCCGAGCGTAGGCGGACGCCCGCCGCGCAGCCTGCAGCGTCAGACGCTGGCAGAGGTTATTGAGCCGCGTTATACCGAACTGCTCAACCTGGTCAATGAAGAGATCCTGCAGCTGCAGGAGCAGCTCCGCCAGCAGGGCGTGAAGCACCATCTGGCTGCGGGGATTGTGTTAACCGGCGGCGCGGCGCAAATTGAAGGTCTCGCCGCCTGTGCGCAGCGGGTGTTCCATACGCAGGTGCGTATCGGTGCACCGCTGAACATTACCGGTTTAACGGATTATGCCCAGGAGCCGTATTATTCAACGGCGGTTGGGTTGCTGCACTACGGGAAGGAGTCTCATCTTAGTGGTGAAGCAGAAGTGGAAAAACGCGTAACTGCATCAGTTGGCTCGTGGATTAAGCGACTAAATAGCTGGCTGCGAAAAGAGTTTTAATTTTTTAAGAGAACGCAGAAAATTAGCGTTCTCAGGCGACAGGCACAAGACGGAGAGAAACTATGTTTGAACCAATGGAATTAACCAACGACGCGGTGATTAAAGTCATCGGCGTCGGTGGCGGCGGCGGTAATGCCGTAGAGCACATGGTGCGCGAGCGCATTGAAGGTGTTGAATTCTTCGCGGTGAACACCGATGCGCAGGCGCTGCGTAAAACGGCTGTTGGCCAGACTATTCAGATTGGTAGCGGTATTACCAAGGGGCTGGGCGCAGGCGCCAACCCGGAAGTCGGCCGCAATGCGGCGGATGAAGACCGTGAAGCGCTGCGTGCTGCTCTCGACGGCGCAGACATGGTGTTTATCGCGGCTGGTATGGGCGGCGGTACCGGTACCGGTGCGGCGCCTGTGGTAGCAGAAGTGGCGAAGGATCTGGGTATCCTGACCGTCGCGGTTGTGACTAAGCCCTTCAATTTTGAAGGCAAGAAGCGTATGGCTTTCGCCGAACAGGGGATCACCGAGCTCTCTAAGCACGTGGATTCACTGATCACTATCCCGAACGACAAGCTGCTGAAAGTTCTCGGCCGCGGCATTTCGCTGCTGGACGCCTTCGGCGCAGCAAACGACGTGCTGAAAGGCGCAGTGCAGGGGATCGCCGAGCTGATTACCCGTCCGGGTCTGATGAACGTCGACTTTGCGGATGTGCGCACCGTGATGTCCGAAATGGGCTATGCGATGATGGGCTCCGGCGTGGCGAGCGGTGAAGACCGTGCGGAAGAAGCGGCTGAAATGGCGATTTCTTCTCCGCTGCTGGAAGATATCGATCTGTCCGGCGCGCGCGGCGTTCTGGTCAACATCACCGCTGGCTTCGACCTGCGTCTGGATGAGTTCGAAACCGTAGGTAACACTATCCGTGCTTTCGCCTCGGATAACGCGACCGTGGTTATCGGTACTTCTCTGGATCCGGATATGAACGATGAGCTGCGCGTGACCGTTGTTGCTACCGGTATTGGCATGGACAAACGTCCGGAAATTACCCTGGTAACCAACAAGCAGGTTCAGCAGCCGGTAATGGATCGCTACCAGCAGCACGGTATGGCGCCATTGAATCAGGAGCAGAAACCGGCAGCGAAAGTGGTGAACGACAATACGCCGCAAACCGCGAAAGAGCCGGATTATCTGGATATCCCGGCCTTCCTGCGCAAGCAAGCTGATTAAGAATTGGCTGGAAGTTGGGCATCAGCGCTCTTTGTGCTAAACTGCCCGTCCGAAAGTGTTATACACTTCGGTTGGATAGGTAACTTGGCGAGATTATACGATGATCAAACAAAGGACTCTTAAACGTATCGTTCAGGCGACTGGCGTCGGTTTGCATACCGGCAAGAAAGTCACACTGACGTTACGACCTGCGCCGGCAAATACCGGGGTCATCTATCGTCGCACCGACTTGAATCCACCGGTTGATTTTCCGGCTGATGCCAAATCTGTGCGTGATACCATGCTCTGTACTTGCCTGGTGAACGAGCATGACGTGCGGATTTCAACAGTCGAGCACCTGAATGCCGCACTGGCTGGCCTGGGCATTGACAACATAGTTATTGAAGTCGATGCGCCGGAAATCCCGATTATGGACGGCAGTGCTGCTCCGTTCGTTTATCTGCTGCTGGATGCCGGCATCGATGAGCTGAACTGCGCCAAGAAATTTGTGCGCATTAAAGAGGCCGTTCGCGTCGAAGATGGCGATAAGTGGGCTGAGTTTAAGCCGTACAATGGTTTTTCGTTGGACTTCACCATCGATTTTAACCATCCGGCGATTGACTCAAGCAACCAGCGCTATGCGATGAACTTCTCTGCTGATGCATTTATGCGCCAGATTAGCCGTGCGCGTACCTTCGGTTTTATGCGTGATATCGAATATCTGCAGTCCCGCGGCCTGTGCCTGGGCGGCAGCTTCGATTGTGCCATCGTTGTTGACGATTATCGCGTACTGAACGAAGACGGCTTACGCTTTGAAGATGAGTTTGTCCGCCACAAAATGCTGGATGCGATTGGTGACCTGTTTATGTGTGGTCACAATATCATCGGCGCATTCACGGCGTTCAAATCAGGTCACGCGTTGAATAACAAACTGCTGCAGGCCGTTCTGGCAAAACAGGAAGCCTGGGAGTATGTGACCTTCGAAGACGAAGCAGAAATGCCGCTGGCATTCCGCGCACCATCAATGGTTATGGCGTAAGCCTGACCATTCAGTAAAATCGACTGGTAACCTGGTACTCTCTCCGGCCAGGGAGCCAGTCGTTTTTCTTTTTTACCTTCCGGTTCTCATTTCACCCCGATTCAACGATCGCTGACACCGCGCGTTCGCTGCTTAATTGACCGCTTTTACCTCCGCAAAGCTTTCATTCCTGCTGCCGTGACGCGGTATTAATGGTAATATTTGGGCGCAAAATTATTTCCTGGGGTTGCTTCAACTAAAGGTAATGGACGTGAGTGGATTGCTGACGCGCTGGCGACAGTTTGGCAGACGGTATTTCTGGCCGCATCTCCTGTTGGGGATGGTCGCGGCTAGCTTTGGCCTGCCTGCGTTAAGCAATAGTCACGAAACGGCATCGCCTGCGAAAGCAGCGGCCAGCAGCCACACGCCGAATAAAGTTAATTTCTCCCAGCTGGCGCTTCTGGATGCCAGCCGCCGGCCAAACTTTACCGTCGATTACTGGCATCAGCACGCCATCCGCACGGTTATTCGTCATCTGTCATTTGCCATGGCGCCTCAGGCGCTGCCGGTTGCGGAAGAATCTTCGCCATTACAGGCGCAGCATCTGGCCCTGCTCGATACGCTCAGCGCGCTGCTGACGCAGGAAAGCAAGCCGCCGGTCATTGTGCGTCAGGCGGCATACAACCCCTCCCATCGCGCCTTTTGCGTCTCCGTCTGGATTAGCCAGGTCACCGGGATACGCGCCGGGCCGCAACGCCTCAGCTGAACTAAAAACGGATCATTCTATTTTTTGTGACTCCGCATCGCGGGGCGTTTGAGATTTTATTATGCTAATCAAATTATTAACTAAAGTTTTCGGTAGCCGTAACGATCGTACATTGCGCCGCATGCGCAAAGCTGTGACGCTGATTAATTCCATGGAACCTGACATGGAGAAGCTTTCTGATGATCAGCTGAAGGCTAAAACAGAAGAGTTCCGCGCGCGTCTGGCGAAGGGCGAAAGCGTAGAAAGCCTGATCCCGGAAGCCTTTGCCGTGGTACGTGAAGCCAGTAAGCGCGTATTCGGTATGCGTCACTTTGACGTACAGCTGCTGGGCGGCATGGTGCTCAATGAGCGCTGCATTGCAGAAATGCGTACCGGTGAAGGTAAAACGCTGACCGCTACCCTCCCGGCCTATCTGAACGCGCTGTCAGGTAAAGGCGTTCACGTCGTGACCGTCAACGACTACCTGGCGCAGCGTGATGCTGAAAACAACCGTCCGCTGTTTGAGTTCCTCGGTATGACCGTTGGTATCAATATGTCGGGCCTGCCTGCTCCGGCCAAACGTGAAGCTTACGCCGCCGATATCACCTACGGCACCAACAACGAATACGGCTTCGACTATCTGCGCGATAACATGGCGTTCAGTCCGGAAGAGCGCGTACAGCGTAAGCTGCACTATGCGCTGGTGGATGAGGTGGACTCCATCCTGATCGATGAAGCGCGTACGCCGCTGATCATTTCCGGCCCGGCTGAAGACAGCTCGGAAATGTACAAGAAAGTGAACAAGATCATTCCTCATCTGGTGCGCCAGGAAAAAGAGGACTCCGATACCTTTACCGGTGAAGGCCACTTCTCGGTAGATGAGAAAGCGCGTCAGGTGAACCTGACCGAACGCGGGCTGGTCCTGATTGAAGAGCTGCTGGTGAACGAAGGCATTATGGACGAAGGCGAATCTCTGTATTCACCGACTAACATTATGCTGATGCACCACGTGACCGCGGCGCTGCGTGCGCACGTGCTGTTCACCCGCGACGTTGACTACATCGTAAAAGATGGCGAAGTCATTATTGTCGATGAGCATACCGGTCGTACCATGCAGGGGCGTCGCTGGTCAGACGGTCTGCACCAGGCCGTCGAAGCCAAAGAAGGCGTTGATATCCAGAACGAGAACCAGACGCTGGCGTCCATCACCTTCCAGAACTACTTCCGTCTGTACGAGAAGCTGGCGGGGATGACCGGTACTGCGGATACCGAAGCGTTCGAATTCAGCTCTATCTATAAGCTGGATACCGTAGTGGTACCGACCAACCGTCCGATGATCCGTAAGGATATGGCGGATCTGGTCTATATGACCGAAGCAGAAAAAATTCAGGCGATTATCGAAGATATCAGAGAGCGTACTGCCGCCGGTCAGCCGGTTCTGGTAGGTACGATTTCTATCGAAAAATCCGAAGTGGTTTCGCAAGAGCTGACCAAAGCGGGCATCAAACACAATGTCCTGAACGCGAAGTTCCACGCCAGTGAAGCGGATATCGTGGCTCAAGCCGGCTACCCGGCCGCGGTGACCATCGCCACCAACATGGCCGGTCGTGGTACGGATATCGTGCTGGGCGGCAGCTGGCAGGCGGAAGTCGCCGCGCTGGAAGACCCGACTCCAGAGCAGATCGCTCAAATCAAAGCCGACTGGCAGGTGCGTCACGAAGCGGTGCTGGCCTCCGGTGGTTTACACATTATCGGTACCGAGCGCCATGAATCTCGCCGTATCGATAACCAGCTGCGCGGTCGTTCAGGTCGTCAGGGCGATGCCGGTTCTTCTCGTTTCTATCTGTCGATGGAAGATGCCCTGATGCGCATTTTTGCCTCTGACCGCGTGTCCGGCATGATGCGTAAGCTGGGGATGAAGCCGGGCGAAGCGATTGAGCACCCGTGGGTCACCAAAGCTATCGCCAACGCGCAGCGCAAGGTTGAAAGCCGTAACTTTGATATTCGTAAGCAGCTGCTGGAATATGATGACGTGGCTAACGATCAGCGTCGCGCCATCTACAGCCAGCGTAACGAACTGCTGGACGTATCTGATGTGAGCGAAACCATCAACAGCATTCGCGAAGACGTTTTCAAAACAACTATCGATGCGCACATTCCGCCGCAGTCGCTGGAGGAAATGTGGGATGTCGAAGGCCTGCAGGAACGTCTGAAAAACGACTTCGATCTCGATCTGCCGCTCAAGGAGTGGTTGGACAAAGAGCCTGAACTGCATGAAGAAACTCTGCGTGAGCGTATTCTGCAGAACGCGGTAGAAACCTATCAGCGTAAAGAAGAAGTCGTGGGTACCGAAATGATGCGTCATTTCGAAAAAGGCGTAATGCTGCAGACGCTGGACTCCCTGTGGAAAGAGCATCTGGCGGCAATGGACTACCTGCGTCAGGGCATCCATCTGCGCGGCTACGCGCAGAAAGATCCTAAGCAGGAATACAAGCGTGAATCGTTCTCGATGTTTGCGGCGATGCTTGAATCCCTGAAGTATGAAGTGATCAGCACCCTGAGCAAGGTTCAGGTGCGGATGCCGGAAGAAGTTGAAGCGATGGAACAGCAGCGCCGCGAAGAGGCGGAGCGCCTCGCGCAGATGCAGCAGCTGAGCCATCAGGATGACGACACGGTAGCCGCAGCCGCACTGGCTGAGGAAACCGGCGAGCGTAAGGTTGGCCGTAACGATCCTTGCCCGTGTGGTTCCGGTAAGAAATATAAGCAGTGCCATGGTCGTCTGAGTTAAGCTCAGAGAATAAAAATGAAGGCGCAGATATCTGCGCCTTTTTTATGGAATTAACGCAATGAAAATACTGCAAATCTCAGTTGGCATCATCCGTAACCCGCAGGGTGAAATCTTTATTACCCAGCGCGCTGCCGATGCGCATATGGCAAATAAGCTCGAGTTTCCCGGTGGGAAAATTGAAGCGGGAGAGTCTGCCGAGCAGGCTTTAGCGCGTGAGCTGCAGGAAGAGGTTGGCATTACGGTACGCGCGTCCACTCTGTTTGATAAGCTGGAGTATCAGTTCCCCGATCGGCATATCACGCTATGGTTCTGGCTGGTTGATGACTGGGAAGGCGAGCCCTGGGGTAAAGAAGGGCAGCCGGGGCGCTGGATTGCCCAGCGTGCGCTGCTGGCCGAGGAGTTTCCGCCGGCTAACGAACCGATTATCAGCAAATTAGTGCAGTCCGCCCGCTGAGAAAATGGCCCGGACAAGACGCAACGTCATCTCCGGGATTTTCTCTGCCGCCAGACGCTACTGCTGCTGTTCGCTCCAGTCATCGGTATCGGACAGGTCGCCCGCGCTAGGAATGCGTTTTTCTTCCGCCGCCCATTCACCTAAGTCAATGAGCTGACAGCGTTTTGAGCAAAATGGCCGAAACGGGCTGTGCTCATTCCAGACCACGTTTTTACCGCAGGTCGGGCAGTTGACGATTGTCTCTTTCGACATGTTTTCTCCTTAACAACAGGCCAGTTCAAAATCAAAACGCTCGGGGACGATACCGAGTTCGCTGTCCAGCGGGAGAAAGCGAATGGCAAAGCGGCTTTTATGGCCAGAAATTTGCGGATACAGCTGGCTGGCAAGATCGAGGCGTAAACGCAGCAGATCGGCATCATCGCCATTATCCTGATAAAAACCGTTGAGGCTGGTCTGCTTGCGAAAGGGCGCGGAGTTGCGAATCAAATCGAGGATCAGCACCAGCGCCTGGGTGAGCGGCTGAAGGCTCACTAACCATCTGCCAACCTGCTCGTCGCGATACTCCTGAGGCATATGCAGCCAGATATGCAGCGTGGGCAGATCGAAACTACAGCAGCCGCCGGGAATGCTCAGACGCTGGCGAACCAGCGCAATTAAACGATCTTCACGCAGGAACTGGCCGATGCGCGGGGCAGACATTAACGCGCTGCCGGACTGCTTCAGCTGTTGGCGCAATTCGTCAATACGCCCGCGGTCGACGCCTGGCACTTCTGCCCAGGACTGCAGTTTACGCTGCTGCCGCTCGAGCTCTTTGAGCAGATCCGTGCGCACCTCGCCGCGTTCGAGGACATCCAGGAGATCGCCCGTATTGCGGAAAAAGTGGAGCGCGTCCGCGTAGGTGGCGAGCGTCGGATGCACGGACAGCTGTTGAATCAAAAACTCAATACGCAGCCAGGTGCGCATTTTCTCATTGAGGGGATGTTCAAATAGAACAGGGGTATGCATTACGATTTTTCCTGTGAGGCGGCCTGCGATGCCAGCATTAGATACTTTTCATGCAGGCGGGCGACATCCGATGCGATGGCATCCGGAGGGCCCATATTTTCAATGACATCATCCGCAGCGGCGAGGCGTTGCTCACGCGTCGCCTGGGCGGCAAGAATACGTTCTGCGTGCTCACGGCTGACCCGATCGCGCAGTATGGTTCGCTGTATTTGCGTCTCTTTTGGGACATCGACGACCAGCACGCGGTCAGCGTTGGCAGCGAGGTTGTTTTCGACCAGCAGGGGAACGACCCAGAGAACATAAGAAGAGGACGCCGCCTGCATTTGACGGCGGGTTTCCTGCTGAATGAGCGGGTGCAGCAGCGCGTTAAGCCAGGTTTTATCCTCGGCGTGAGCGAAAATGTGTTCCCGCAGGCTGCGGCGGTTCAGCGTGCCGTCATCGTTAATCATTTGTTGGCCGAAGCGAGCGGCAATCGCCAGTAGCGCGGGAGTTCCAGGTTCTACCACCTGACGGGCGATAACGTCGGCGTCAATAACGTTAACACCAAGGTGAGAAAATACATCGGCTACGGTGCTTTTGCCGCTACCGATGCCGCCCGTTAACGCTACCGTATACCTCATATACCCCGTTCCTGAAACTGATCATATACACATTGACTTTTCAGCAGCGCCCGCGCTTCACGAGCCGTGACTCTGCGGTGGGTGTCCCGTCAGGCTGCTTCAAGCCGGAAAGAGACTTTTACGACGGATACTGGATTGCTTTGTACATATAAATCAAATGGTTAAAAATGACGCTCTGGCCGTTGATTATCGCGTTCGCGCTTTTCTCAATCCACCAGGTAAATTTGTACGATTGTAGCGTAAAAAAAGTGAAAATCGCAGTCTTGCGCAGTCATGATTCGTGAGTATGATAACGTCACTGGAGTTGTGCTCTCACAATAATGCAATTAACCCCAGGAATTCGCACATGCGTATTGAAGAAGATCTGAAGCTTGGCTTTAAAGACGTTCTTATCCGCCCCAAGCGCTCTACCCTCAAAAGTCGTTCTGATGTTGAACTGGAACGCGAATTCACTTTTAAACATTCTGGCCTCTCCTGGTCCGGCGTGCCGATCATCGCAGCGAATATGGACACCGTCGGTACGTTTAGTATGGCAAAAGCGCTGGCTTCTTTCGGGATCCTCACTGCCGTACATAAACACTACACCGTAGAAGAGTGGCGCAGCTTTGTGCAGACCACTCCTGCCGATGTGCTGAAGTACGTCATGGTTTCTACCGGTACCTCGGATGTCGACTTCGAAAAAACCAAACAGATCCTGACGCAGAACCCGCAGCTCGGTTTCGTTTGCATTGACGTGGCAAACGGTTATTCCGAGCATTTCGTGCAGTTCGTGGCGAAAGCGCGCGAAGCCTGGCCGCTGAAAACGATCTGTGCGGGTAACGTCGTGACCGGCGAAATGTGCGAAGAGCTGATTCTTTCCGGCGCGGATATCGTGAAGGTCGGCATCGGTCCGGGTTCCGTTTGTACTACCCGCGTGAAAACCGGCGTTGGCTACCCGCAGCTCTCTGCGGTTATCGAATGCGCCGATGCGGCTCATGGCCTTGGCGGTCAGATCGTCAGCGATGGCGGATGCACCACGCCAGGCGACGTAGCGAAAGCCTTCGGCGGCGGCGCTGATTTCGTCATGCTGGGCGGTATGCTGGCAGGCCACGAAGAGAGCGGCGGCACCGTTGTTGAAGAGAACGGCGAGAAGTTTATGCTGTTCTACGGTATGAGCTCTGAATCCGCCATGACCCGTCATGTGGGCGGCGTTGCGCAGTACCGCGCTGCGGAAGGTAAAACCGTTAAGCTGCCCCTGCGCGGCCCGGTTGATAATACCGCCCGCGATATCCTCGGCGGCCTACGTTCCGCCTGCACCTATGTCGGCGCATCTCGTCTGAAAGAGCTGACCAAACGCACAACCTTTATTCGCGTACAGGAACAAGAGAACCGCGTGTTCAACAGCCTGTAATGCCGTTTTGCTGGCGCACCTCCTGCGCCAGCCGCTATCCCCCCATTCCGCTAATGGCGTCGCCCAGATGAAAAATGGGTAAATACATCGCCACCACCAGTACGCCAACAACGGCGCCGGTTATCAGCAGCAGCATCGGTTCAAGCAGCGTGGCCAGGCCTTCTGCCTGACGGTGCGTGCGTTCGCTATGATGGCGGGCAAGGTTCTCCAGCATGATATCCAGCGATCCTGAAGCCTCCCCGGTGCGGATGAGCTGCAGGCATAGCGGGGTAAATCCTCCACTGTTCGCCAGCGCCTGCCAGATGGCGGTCCCGTGGGCAATCTGAGTATTAACCTGATGGATCCTCTGGCGCCAAAGCGGGCAGCTTAACGTCTCTTCTACGCTTTCCAGGCCCTGCATAAAGCTGATGCCGGCGCTCTGCGTGAGGGTTAAAACGGTAAATATCTGGCTGAGCCGCTGTCCCCCTATCAGCTTTCCGACTACCGGCAAAGCGTGAAGCAGCCTTTGCCGCCGTAGTAGCCAGGAAGGGCGACGTTGGGCCAGCTGGTTGAGGAGAAACGGCAATATCGCCATCAACAGCAGCAGCGGCCAACGGTTGCTGAGGCTTTCTCCGGCGCTTATCACTACTTTGGTCAACAGAGGGAGCGGCGTGTTGAACGTCTGGTAGATAGCGGCAAACTCCGGCAGGACAAAGGTGAGCATGCCCATCACCACCAGCAGCGCCAGCAGCAGAATGACCAGCGGATAGCGCAGCGCCTTTTTGACCTTTTCGCTCAGCTGCAGCTGCTCCCGCTGCTGGCGAGCCAGATGAAAGCAGCAAAGATCCAGTTTACCGGTAAGCTCACCGGTGCGGATCATGGCCAGATAGAGCGGAGGAAACGCCTGCGGCCATCTTTCCAGCGCGCTGGAAAGCGGGATGCCCTGCGCAAGGTCCCGAGCCAGCGTTCGCAGAAGCGCCTGCCACTGCGCGCCCTGCTGCTGCTGTGCCAGCAGCTCTAACCCCTCGGCCAGAGGCAGCCCCGCCTGCAGGAGGGTCGCCAGCTGATGGATAATCTGGCCGCTGTAGCGCGGGTGCCACAGCGAGCTGCGTACCGCGCAGCGGCGGAGCGCGAGGGGGATAATCCGTTCATGCTGCAGCGCCTGAATAACCTCCAGGCGGGAGCTTTTCCACAGCGAGCCCTGGCAGGGCGATCCTTCGGGATCAAGCCCGCGCCAGCGCCAAAGGCGTTCAGTCGCCATGGGGGAGCCCCAGCACGCGGACCACCTCTTCAAAACAGGTGAGCCCCTGCTCAATGGCCAGGCAGCCGCTTTCAAACAGCGTCATCATTCCGGCTTCACGCGCCAGAGATTCAATCTCCACCGCGCTCAGCCCCTGGGAAATAGCCTGCTGCAGCGCGGCGCCTATCGGGAGCACCTCAAATAGCGCCAGGCGCCCATAGTAGCCGTGATAGCAGTGCCGACAGCCCGTAGCCTGCCAGCGGGGAAGCCGACGCGGCCACAGGCTGTGCGGCACGTCAATGCCGCCTGCACCTTCCCGACGGCAGCGTGGGCAGAGCCTGCGCACCAGGCGCTGAGCAATGACCAGCGATAGCGCGGATGAGAGCATCCAGCAGGCAATTCCCATTTGCTGCAGGCGAATAAGCGTTTCGCTGGTCGAGTTAGTGTGCAGCGTCGAGAGCACGAGGTGCCCGGTTTGCGCCGCTTTGATCGCGATTTCTGCCGTTTCCGCATCGCGTATTTCGCCAACCATAACAATGTCCGGGTCCTGGCGCAGCAGCGCGCGCAGGACGCTGTTAAAGGTTAATCCGGATCGCGGGTTGATCTGCGTTTGATTCATGCCGGCAATGGGAATTTCCAGCGGGTCCTCTACGCTGCAAATATTAACCTCATCGCGGTTTCTCTTCTGTAGGGCGCTGTAGAGCGTGATGGTCTTACCGCTGCCGGTTGGGCCGGTGACCAGCAGAAGCCCCTGGGGCTGATTGAGCGCGGAGCCAAAGGCGGCAAGCTGCTCTGAGGAGAGGCCGAGCGCCTCGAGGTCCAGCGCCTGTTCCACCTGATGCAGCAGGCGCAGGACGATCTTCTCACCGTAACGGCAGGGCAGAGTGGCGATGCGAAATGACACCGATTGTCCCGAGAGAGTCTGCGTAAACTGGCCGTCCTGCGGCAGGCGGTGTTCGGCAATATCCAGGTTCCCGAGCACCTTAAGTCGCGCCGTTATCGGCAGTGCCAGTTCGGCGGCAAGCGGCGCAAGCGGATGGAGCACCCCATCGACCCGCAGACGTATGCGCAGGTTATTTTCGCCAGGCTCGACGTGGATATCAGATGCGCGCTGGCGCAGCGCCTGCTCCAGAATCTGATTGACCTGTTCGATGACGCCCGTCGGTGCTTCGCCGCTGGCGGCAGATGGCCCGGGCTGTGCGGACGACTGCTGGCGCTGATTCATTTTTTCCTGGCTCCAGCACTCGATATCGATCCGCTTTTGCGTGGCGAAGCGCAGCGCTTCCATTAGCTCAGGCGGCGGAGAGTCTACCACCGCGATGGAGAGGGTTTGCTCATCGCTGTTAAGCAGCAGGGCGTGGTAGCGCTGGCAGAGGGCGATCAATTTTTCGGCTTTCATCGCGATGGCCTCAGTTAAAGCGGAATACGTCTTCACACGCCTGCTTGAGGGCGCTGCCGCTGGCGATGTCGCACTCTCTCTGCCAGCCGGTAATACCATTTGCGGTATCCCAGCCGGGCGTCATGGTGACGCGTAGCCCGTTCAGGCTTTCTTGCCCGCTAAGGGTGACGACGCCTTTAGCCACGGTCATTGCGGAAACGTAGCGCGTGGTGGCGGGAGAGGGAATGCCGTTGCTACCGCCATCGCAGCTTGTCAGGCCGCCGTGCTCAAGGGCGCATAGCTCAACCGCCGTGCGGTAGGGAATAAAGGTTTGCAGGACATCGGTCAGCGCCGCCTTGCGCAGATAGTTCTGGTAGGCGGGAATACCGATGGCGCTCAGAATGGCGATAATGCCAATCACCACCATGAGTTCGATAAGGGTAAAGCCACGTTGTCTGTCCATCGATTGCTCCTTGTTATCGTCGGGAGCACTGTGGCGGTCTGCGGGGAGGATGACGAGCGATAAATGAGCGCTCAGGAAACGGCTTCCCAGGCTTTCTTTACGCGTTACAGGGCGAGGGCAAAACGCTGAGATCGCCCTCGCAAAGCGTGCGCCCCGGCAGGCGATCCATGCCGGGGCGGAGCGTTAGCGGAAACGCATTGACAGGTCGAGCGCGCGGACGTGTTTGGTCAGGGCGCCAACGGAGATGTAATCGACGCCGGTTTCGGCAAATTCACGGATAGTATCGAAGGTGACGTTGCCGGAAACTTCCAGCGCGGCCTGGCCGTTGGTACGCTTCACCGCTTCGCGCATCAGGTCGGGGGTGAAGTTATCGAGCATGATGATATCAGCTCCGGCTTTCAGGGCTTCATCCAGCTCATCAAGGGATTCAACCTCAACTTCTACCGGCACGTCCGGATGCAGCCAGAAGGCCTTCTCGATGGCCTGGCGCACGGAGCCGGAGGCAATAATGTGGTTCTCTTTGATCAGGAAGGCATCGAACAGCCCCAGGCGATGGTTTGCGCCGCCTCCGCACAGTACGGCGTATTTCAGCGCGGTGCGCAGGCCGGGCAGCGTTTTACGGGTATCGAGCAGCTGGGTTTTGGTGCCCGCCAGCAGATCCACGTAGCGGCGCACCTCGCTGGCGACCCCGGATAGGGTCTGCACGAAGTTCAGCGCGGTGCGCTCGCCGGTCAGAAGAAGGCGGGAAGGGCCCTGCAGCTCAAACAGCGGCTGATCCGCCTTGACCGCGTCGCCATCTTCAACCAGCCAGGTGACGCTGACGTCGTCGCCGGCCAGCTGAATAAAGACCTCTTCCACCCAGCGTTTGCCGCAGAACACGCCGTCTTCGCGGGTAATGACAACCGCGTGCGAGCGTGCGCTTTCCGGCAATAATTGCGCGCTAATATCGTTGTTAGCGTCAACTTCGCCGCCTAAATCTTCGCGCAGGGACTGGGCTACTGCATCGGTAATATCGAGGTTAATGCGTTCCAGCAGCGCGTCACGGCGGCGGTCGGGGTTGTAGCGACGAGGCGACATGATAAAGCTCCAGATAGATAAGATTCAGAAGTGGGAAACATGCTAACCTGAACGGCGTTTCTACACCATATACTCTTCATCCTTCAGGCTATTGCCGCGTTGGCGTGCCTGCGTTGTAGAGGTGGAGGCGCGGCGATCGGCCCCGAACGAATTTGTGTATGATAATCGGCATCCTTGGGCCATGGGCGGCCCGGGAGCATGCGTTAGTGAAAGGAGACTCCGCAATGCAGTTGAACGGAGGATGGCTGGTGGGCGCGCGTCGGGTTCCTTCGCCGCACCATGATTGCCGCCCGGATGATGAAACCCCCTCCCTGCTGGTGGTGCATAATATTAGCCTGCCGCCGGGTGAATTTGGCGGTCCGTGGATTGACGCTCTGTTCAGCGGCACGCTCGATCCCAACGCGCATCCTTTTTTTGCCGGGATCGCTCAGCTACGGGTTTCGGCACATTGTCTGATTCGCCGCGACGGTGAAATCGTGCAGTATGTGCCTTTCGATAAGCGCGCGTGGCATGCCGGCGTATCCTGCTATCAGGGGCGTGAGCGCTGCAACGACTTCTCTATTGGTATTGAGCTGGAAGGAACGGATACGCTGGCTTATACCGATGCGCAGTATCAGCAGCTGGCCGCGGTTACGCGGCAGCTGACCGCGCTGTATCCGGCTATCGCTGAAAACATGACCGGCCATAGCGATATCGCGCCGGTGCGTAAAACGGATCCCGGCCCGGCGTTTGACTGGGCAAAATTTCGCGGTCTGTTGACCGCTTCGTCAGATAAGGAGATGCCATGACGTTATTTTCTACGCTGCTGGTTCTCATCGCCGAACGCCTGTTTAAGCTGGGCGAGCACTGGCAGCTCGATCATCGCCTTGAGGTTCTGTTCCGTCGCGTGAAGCACTTCTCGCTGTTCGGCACGCTGCTGATGGCGGCGGTGGCGATGGTTGCGGTGTACATTATTCAGAGCCTGCTGCACGGCGTGCTGTTTAACGTCCCGCTGCTGGTGTTCTGGATCCTGCTTGGTCTGCTGTGCATTGGCGCCGGCAAAGTCCGCCTGCACTATCACGCCTACCTGAAGGCCGCTTCCCGCAATGATAAGCATGCCTGCGATGCGATGGCCAGCGAGCTGACGCTTATCCACGGCGTCCCGCCGGGCTGCGACAACCGTGAATACCTCAGCGAACTGCAGAATGCGCTGCTGTGGATCAACTACCGCTATTACCTTGCGCCGCTGTTCTGGTTTGTGGTCGGCGGGCCGTGGGGCCCGATCACGCTGATTGGCTATAGCGTCCTGCGTGCATGGCAGTCGTGGCTGGCCCGCTATCAAACGCCGCACCATCGTTTGCAGTCAGGGATTGATGGCATTTTGCACGTCGTGGACTGGGTGCCGGTGCGGCTGGTAGGCGTGGTTTACGCGCTGGTTGGTCACGGCGAGAAGGCGCTACCCGCGTGGTTCGCCTCGCTGGGCGATCGCCATTCGTCGCAGTATCAGGTACTGACGCGTCTGGCGCAGTTCTCGCTCGCCCGTGAGCCGCATGTCGATAAGGTCGAGACGCCGAAGGCGGCCGTTTCAATGGCCAAGAAAACGTCGCTGGTGGTGGTGGTGATTATGGCCCTGCTGACGATTTACGGAACGCTGATTTAAGTCCCCCGCCCGTCAGCGGGCGCGGCGCAGGCGGGATGTCGAAATCAGGCATCCCGTTTTCTTGCCAGGCGATGCGCTTCAGCCGTTAGGATCGTACCGCGGGTTCGGTGGCGTTCCGCGCGATACGCCAGTACGTCTTCCCTTTTTCTCTCCACCTGCCGGTTAGCGGCTATCGCATGCAAGCGCGAATATGCGGCGCTGGAACATTCCCTGCGCAGCGAGACGCGCCCATGATGGGGTCAGCGTGTTGTGAAATGCGTTGCGGTATCGGTTGGCGATATGGAAAAACGACTGATTAGGGGGAAGGGGGAGGCGGGTAACAGGGCTCTGCGCCCGCTAAGATGCGGCGGGCACAGAGTTTAACGATGTATTAATGTGCTTTTACGGCGCTGGCGCTTCTCTGTTTGAACAGGTAGCCGACGCCGAGAACGGCAATCCACACCGGGATCAGGTAGACGGAGATGGCCATGCCCGGGGTGATCAGCATGATGACCAGTACCGCGACCATGAACAGCAGGCAGATCCAGTTACCGAGCGGATAGAACAGCGCCGGGAAGCGGGTAACCACGCCCTGCTGCTGTTTTGCCCGACGGAACTTAATGTGCGCCAGGCTGATCATTGCCCAGTTAATGACGAGGGCAGAAACAACCAGCGCCATCAGCAGACCAAACGCCGATTCCGGCGCGAGATAGTTAATCAGCACGCACAGCGCGGTCACCACGGCGGAAACCAGAATGGTGTTCACCGGCACGCCGCGCTTGTCGACGTTCATCAGCGCTTTCGGCGCGTTACCCTGCTGGGCAAGACCAAACAGCATTCGGCTGTTGCAGTAAACGCAGCTGTTATACACCGACAGCGCGGCGGTCAGCACCACCACGTTGAGCGCGTTAGCAACGAAGGTATCTCCCAGTTCGTGGAAGATCAGCACAAACGGGCTGGTATCTGCGGTTACGCGCGTCCACGGCAGCAGAGAGAGCAGTACCGCCAGCGAGCCCACGTAGAAAATCAGAATACGGTAGATAACCTGATTGGTGGCTTTGGGAATGCTCTGCTCCGGGTTATCCGCTTCTGCCGCGGTGATCCCGACCAGCTCCAGGCCGCCAAACGAGAACATGATGATGGCCATCATCATGACCAGCCCGGTGAAGCCGTGCGGCAGGAAGCCGCCCTGATCCCACAGGTTGCGGACGGTTGCCTGCGGGCCGCCGTTGCCGCTGAACAGCAGCCAGCCGCCGAACAGAATCATCGCCACAACGGCAACGACTTTAATAATGGCGAACCAGAACTCCATCTCGCCGAATACCTTCACGTTGGTGAGGTTGATGGCGTTAATGGCAACGAAGAAGATCGCCGCAGAGACCCAGGTCGGGATCTCCGGCCACCAGAACTGGACGTATTTTCCGACCGCTGTCAGCTCGGCCATCGCGACCAGAACGTACAGCACCCAGTAGTTCCAGCCGGAGGCAAAGCCGGCAAACCCGCCCCAGTACTTGTAGGCGAAATGACTGAATGAACCTGCCACCGGCTCTTCTACAACCATCTCACCGAGCTGGCGCATAATCAGAAAAGCAATAAAACCGGCGATGGCATAGCCAAGGATAATGCCGGGACCTGCCGACTGGATAACGGACGCGCTGCCCAGAAACAGGCCGGTACCGATAGCGCCGCCCAGAGCAATAAGCTGTATATGGCGGTTTTTCAGGCCGCGCTTTAGCCGATCGCCTTGCTGTTGACCTTCCATCATGAAACCTCGTGTGTGGTTATTTTGCGTTTACGCTTCATCCTTCAGGCTGTTGCTTTATTGTCGGTCCCTGCCAGATAGCATAGCTATCTCTATTCCAGAGAGTTTAAGACCAGCCTTGTTCTGCGTGATTCAGCGTCGACATTATTGTGTTGTGTAATTATGAAATTCCGTTTCTGTATTAATTTCTTTACGCAAGGCGGAATATAAAATCACTAAAAGGCCTTTTGTATCATGGAGAATAGTGATAAGTGCGGGCGAATGCACCTGCTTTATGAAGGGGTGATGACGAAGCGAACAAAAAGAAACCATTTGTAAACGGGGCGGCAATTAGCCTCTTTAACCCTTAATGACTAATTACGCAGTAAAAGTGAATTTAAAAACGATTTTTTGACTGTTGAATCGGTTCAGATGGCGTATTTTTCGTTTCATAAAAGTTAACGCTACCTCCAACGTGGTAAAGACATCATTTGTGAGAAGTTACAATTCTGAAATGTTATTTCTGTAAGGTTGTTAAAATGTGCCTGCTTTACTGATTTCAATCAAAACCTGTATGGACAGAAGGTGAATACTTTGTTACTTTACCGCTACGAACTGCGAATTGGTAAGACCAATTGACTACGGGCTAATGGCAGAGACAGGGAATATGGCCTACAGCAAAATCCGCCAACCAAAACTATCTGATGTGATAGAGCAGCAGCTTGAGTTTTTAATCCTTGAGGGGACGTTGCGCCCCGGTGAAAAACTCCCGCCTGAACGCGAACTGGCTAAACAGTTCGACGTTTCCCGTCCCTCGCTGCGTGAGGCGATTCAACGCCTCGAAGCCAAGGGCCTGTTGCTTCGTCGCCAGGGCGGTGGAACTTTTGTACAGAGCAGCCTGTGGCAGAGCTTCAGCGACCCGCTGGTAGAGCTCCTGTCCGATCACCCTGAATCCCAATTCGACCTGCTGGAAACCCGTCACGCGCTTGAAGGCATCGCGGCTTATTACGCGGCGCTGCGCAGCAATGATGCTGACCGCGAACGCATTCGCGAGCTGCATCAGGCCATTGAGCGGGCCCAGCAGTCCGGCGATCTTGACGCCGAATCCGATGCCGTCGTCCAGTATCAAATTGCCGTCACCGAAGCGGCGCATAATGTTGTGCTGCTGCATCTGCTACGCTGCATGGAGCCGATGCTGGAGCAAAACGTTCGCCAGAACTTTGAATTGTTGTACGCCCGTCGGGAAATGCTCCCGCAGGTCAGCAATCATCGCACTCGTATTTTCGAGGCGATAATCGCCGGGGAGCCGGAGCAGGCGCGTGAAGCGTCGCATCGACACCTGGCGTTCATTGAGGAAATTTTGCTGGATCGTAGCCGTGAGGAGAGTCGTCGAGAACGCTCACTGCGTCGTTTACAGCAACGGAAGGATGAGAACTCCGGTTCTTAAGCGCCATTTTTTAGAGCGCGGCAACTAAACGCAGAACCTGTCTTATTGTGCTTTTGGTTGTTCAAATAGTTCGGGTTATATCGCGGCGGCAAGCGCGTGAATCCCCGGGAGCATAGCTAACTATGTGACCGGGGTGAGGAAGCGCAGCCAACAAAGAGATAACCTGAAATATGAAGAACAAAGAGTGCAATGGGACAGGTTCCAGATTAATCAACGATTAGATAGATAAGGAATACCCCCCATGTCAGAACGTTTACCAAATGACGTGGATCCGATCGAAACTCGCGACTGGCTACAGGCGATCGAATCGGTCATCCGTGAAGAAGGTGTTGAGCGCGCTCAGTATCTGATTGACCAACTCCTTTCTGAAGCCCGCAAAGGCGGGGTGAAGGTTGCTGCTGGCACATCTACTGGCAGTTACGTCAACACTATTGCCGTTGAAGATGAACCGGAATACCCGGGGAATCTGGATCTGGAACGTCGAATTCGTTCTGCGATTCGCTGGAACGCCATCATGACCGTTCTGCGCGCATCGAAAAAGGATCTTGAGCTGGGCGGCCACATGGCTTCCTTCCAGTCCTCCGCGACCTTCTATGAAGTGTGCTTCAACCACTTCTTCCGTGCGCGCAACGAGCAGGATGGCGGCGACCTGGTTTACTTCCAGGGCCACATCTCTCCGGGCGTATACGCACGTGCGTTCCTGGAAGGTCGTCTGACTGAAGAGCAGATGAACAACTTCCGTCAGGAAGTTCATGGCAAAGGCCTCTCTTCCTACCCGCACCCGAAACTGATGCCGACCTTCTGGCAGTTCCCGACCGTATCAATGGGTCTGGGCCCAATCGGTGCAATCTACCAGGCTAAATTCCTGAAATATCTGGAACACCGTGGCCTGAAAGATACCTCCAAACAAACCGTTTACGCTTTCCTGGGCGACGGCGAGATGGACGAGCCGGAATCTAAAGGCGCCATCACCATCGCGACCCGTGAAAAACTGGATAACCTGGTCTTCGTCATCAACTGCAACCTGCAGCGTCTGGACGGTCCGGTCACCGGTAACGGCAAAATCATTAACGAACTGGAAGGCATTTTTGCCGGTGCTGGCTGGAACGTTATTAAGGTTATCTGGGGCGGTCGCTGGGATGAGCTGCTGCGTAAAGACACCAGCGGTAAGCTGATTCAGCTGATGAACGAAACCGTTGATGGCGACTACCAGACCTTCAAATCCAAAGACGGTGCCTACGTTCGCGAGCACTTCTTCGGTAAATATCCGGAAACCGCAGCGCTGGTTGCCGACTGGACTGACGAGCAGATCTGGGCCCTGAACCGCGGTGGTCACGATCCGAAGAAAGTCTTCGCTGCACTGAAAAAAGCGCAGGAAACAACTGGCAAAGCCACCGTCATCCTGGCCCATACCATCAAAGGTTACGGCATGGGTGATACCGCTGAAGGTAAAAACATCGCTCACCAGGTTAAGAAAATGAACATGGACGGCGTACGCTACGTCCGCGATCGTTTCAACGTGCCGGTTGCCGATGCTGATATCGAAAAACTGCCGTACGTTACCTTCCCGGAAGGTTCCGAAGAGCATACCTATCTGCACGCTCAGCGTGAGAAACTCCACGGCTACCTGCCAAGCCGTCAGCCTAACTTCGATGAGAAGCTGGAGCTGCCGACCCTGGAAGATTTCGGTCCGCTGCTGGAAGAGCAGAACAAAGAAATTTCTACCACCATCGCCTTCGTTCGCGCCCTGAACGTGATGCTGAAGAACAAGTCCATTAAAGACCGCCTGGTGCCGATCATCGCCGATGAAGCGCGTACCTTTGGTATGGAAGGCCTGTTCCGTCAAATTGGTATCTACAGCCCGAACGGCCAGCAGTACACCCCGCAGGACCGTGAGCAGGTTGCTTACTATAAAGAAGACGAGAAAGGTCAGATCCTGCAGGAAGGTATCAACGAACTGGGTGCCGGCGCATCCTGGCTGGCTGCTGCGACCTCTTACAGCACCAACAACCTGCCGATGATCCCGTTCTACATCTACTACTCCATGTTCGGGTTCCAGCGTATCGGCGACCTGTGCTGGCAGGCAGGCGACCAGCAGGCTCGCGGCTTCCTGGTAGGTGGGACTTCCGGTCGTACCACGCTGAACGGCGAAGGTCTGCAGCACGAAGATGGTCACAGCCATATTCAGTCTCTGACTATCCCGAACTGTATCTCTTACGATCCGTCTTACGCGTACGAAGTTGCCGTCATCATGCACGATGGCCTGGAGCGTATGTACGGTGAGAAACAAGAGAACGTTTACTACTACATCACCACGCTGAACGAAAACTACCACATGCCGGCAATGCCGGAAGGTGCTGAGGAAGGTATCCGTAAAGGTATCTACAAACTCGACACTCTCGAAGGTAGCAAAGGTAAAGTTCAGCTGCTGGGTTCCGGTTCTATCCTGCGTCACGTGCGTGAAGCAGCAGAGATTCTGGCGAAAGACTACGGCGTAGGTTCTGACGTATACAGCGTAACTTCCTTCACTGAGCTGGCGCGCGATGGTCAGGACTGTGAGCGTTGGAACATGCTGCACCCGCTGGAAACCCCGCGTGTACCGTACATCGCTCAGGTGATGAACGACGCACCGGCCGTGGCTTCTACCGACTATATGAAACTGTTCGCCGAGCAGGTTCGTACCTATGTACCGGCTGATGATTACCGCGTACTGGGTACCGACGGCTTCGGTCGCTCTGACAGCCGTGAAAACCTGCGTCACCACTTCGAAGTAGATGCTTCCTACGTGGTTGTTGCGGCGCTGGGCGAACTGGCTAAACGTGGTGAAATCGATAAGAAAGTTGTGGCTGAAGCAATCGCCAAATTTAACATCGATGCAGATAAAGTTAACCCGCGTCTGGCGTAAGAGGTAAGAGAATAATGGCTATCGAAATCAATGTACCGGACATCGGGGCTGATGAAGTTGAAATCACCGAAATCCTGGTCAAAGTTGGCGACAAAGTTGAAGCTGAACAGTCGCTGATCACCGTAGAGGGCGACAAAGCCTCTATGGAAGTCCCGTCTCCGCAGGCTGGCGTTGTTAAAGAGATCAAAGTCTCTGTTGGCGACAAAACCGAGACCGGTAAACTTATCATGATTTTCGATTCCGCCGATGGTGCAGCAGCCGCTGCACCTGCGCAGGAAGAGAAAGCAGCAGCGCCAGCTCCGGCCGCTGCACCGGCTGCGGCCGCGGCGAAAGACGTGCACGTGCCTGATATCGGCGGCGACGAAGTTGAAGTCACCGAGATCATGGTTAAAGTGGGCGACACCGTCACGGCTGAACAGTCCCTGATTACCGTTGAAGGCGACAAAGCGTCGATGGAAGTCCCGGCACCGTTCGCGGGTACCGTGAAAGAGATCAAAATCAACGCCGGCGACAAAGTCTCCACCGGCTCGCTGATTATGGTCTTCGAAGTGGCGGGTGCGGCACCTGCTGCGGCACCGGCGCAGGCTGCTGCTCCGGCAGCGGCGTCTGCACCAGCGGCTTCCGGTTCTAAAGAAGTGAATGTACCGGATATCGGCGGCGACGAAGTTGAAGTGACCGAAGTGATGGTGAAAGTGGGCGACAAAGTTGCCGCTGAACAGTCACTGATCACCGTTGAGGGCGACAAGGCCTCGATGGAAGTTCCGGCTCCGTTCGCGGGCACCGTGAAAGAGATCAAAATCAGCACCGGCGATAAAGTTTCCACCGGCTCGCTGATTATGGTCTTCGAAGTTGAAGGCGCGGCGCCTGCTGCGGCTCCGGCGGCAGCTGCTCCGGCACCTGCAGCGGCTGCACCGGCTCCGGCTGCGAAAGCGGCGGCCCCTGCGGCGAAAGCTGAAGGCAAATCCGAGTTCGCTGAGAACGATGCCTACGTCCATGCGACTCCGCTGATCCGCCGCCTGGCACGCGAATTTGGCGTGAACCTGGCGAAAGTGAAAGGCTCCGGTCGTAAAGGCCGCATCCTGCGCGAAGACGTCCAGGCCTACGTGAAAGATGCCGTTAAGCGCGCTGAGTCTGCGCCTGCTGCCGCTACCGGCGGCGGTATCCCGGGCATGCTGCCGTGGCCGAAAGTGGACTTCAGCAAGTTTGGTGAAGTTGAAGAAGTCGAGCTGGGCCGTATCCAGAAAATCTCTGGTGCTAACCTGAGCCGTAACTGGGTGATGATCCCGCACGTTACGCACTTCGACAAAACCGACATCACTGACCTGGAAGCGTTCCGTAAGCAGCAGAACGCGGAAGCTGAGAAGCGTAAGCTGGACGTGAAATTCACTCCGGTGGTCTTCATCATGAAAGCGGTTGCCGCTGCGCTTGAGCAGATGCCTCGCTTCAACAGCTCCCTGTCCGAAGATGCGCAGCGTCTGACGCTGAAAAAGTACATCAACATCGGTGTTGCGGTTGATACGCCTAATGGTCTGGTTGTTCCGGTCTTCAAAGACGTGAACAAGAAGAGCATTACCGAGCTGTCTCGTGAACTGACTGTGATCTCTAAGAAAGCGCGTGACGGTAAGCTGACGGCTGGCGAAATGCAGGGCGGTTGCTTTACCATCTCCAGCATCGGCGGCCTGGGTACCACCCACTTCGCGCCGATTGTGAACGCGCCGGAAGTGGCTATCCTCGGTGTGTCCAAATCCGCGATGGAACCGGTGTGGAATGGTAAAGAGTTCGTTCCGCGTCTGATGATGCCGATCTCTCTGTCCTTCGACCACCGCGTAATCGACGGTGCTGATGGTGCTCGCTTTATTACCATCATCAACAACACCCTGAGCGATATTCGCCGCCTGGTGATGTAAGCGAAAAGCCGGCCTGACGGCCGGCTTTTTTCTGGTAACCTCCCGTGCGTTTTGAGGTTATCGGCAATAAAGGACAAAATCGTTTGCCGTTTGTTGTTTCAAAATTGTTAACAATTTTGTAAAATGCAGGCGGATAGAACGTCCCGGTGGATATAAGGGTATTAATATACATGCCCTATGGATTTCTGGATGCAGCAAGGCAGCAAGCGCCAGAGTCCCCAGGAGCTTACTCAAGTAAGTGACTGGGGTGAAGGCGTGAAGCTAACGCAGTTGCGGCCTGAAAGACGACGGGTATGACCGCCGGATACTAACTACAGAGGTCATGATGAGTACTGAAATCAAAACTCAGGTCGTGGTACTTGGGGCTGGTCCCGCAGGTTATTCTGCTGCCTTCCGTTGCGCTGACTTAGGTCTGGAAACCGTCATCGTCGAACGTTACAGCACCCTGGGCGGTGTTTGTCTGAACGTCGGCTGTATCCCTTCTAAAGCACTGCTGCACGTCGCTAAAGTTATCGAAGAAGCGAAAGCTCTGGCCGAACACGGCATTGTTTTCGGCGAGCCGAAAACCGATATCGACAAAATTCGTACCTGGAAAGAGAAAGTTATCACCCAACTGACCGGCGGTCTGGCCGGTATGGCCAAAGGCCGTAAAGTGAAAGTGGTAAACGGTCTGGGTAAATTTACCGGGGCTAACACCCTGGAAGTTGAAGGCGAAAACGGCAAAACCGTGATCAACTTCGACAACGCGATCATCGCGGCGGGTTCCCGTCCGATCGAACTGCCGTTCATTCCGCATGAAGATCCGCGCGTATGGGACTCCACCGACGCCCTCGAACTGAAATCCGTACCGAAACGCCTGCTGGTTATGGGTGGCGGTATCATCGGTCTGGAAATGGGTACCGTTTACCATGCGCTGGGTTCAGAGATTGACGTGGTTGAAATGTTCGACCAGGTTATCCCGGCTGCCGATAAAGACGTGGTGAAAGTCTTCACTAAACGCATCAGCAAGAAGTTCAACCTGATGCTGGAAACGAAAGTGACCGCCGTTGAAGCAAAAGAAGACGGTATCTATGTTTCCATGGAAGGCAAAAAAGCCCCGGCTGAAGCGCAGCGTTACGACGCCGTGCTGGTGGCTATCGGCCGCGTGCCGAACGGTAAAAACCTCGATGCAGGCAAAGCCGGCGTTGAAGTTGACGACCGCGGCTTTATCCGCGTTGATAAGCAGCTGCGTACCAACGTACCGCACATCTTCGCTATCGGCGATATCGTGGGTCAGCCGATGCTGGCGCACAAAGGTGTTCACGAAGGTCACGTTGCCGCAGAAGTTATTTCTGGCCTGAAGCACTACTTCGACCCGAAAGTGATCCCGTCAATCGCCTATACCGAACCAGAAGTTGCCTGGGTTGGTCTGACCGAGAAAGAAGCGAAAGAAAAAGGCATCAGCTACGAAACCGCCACCTTCCCGTGGGCAGCATCCGGCCGTGCGATCGCTTCCGATTGTGCAGACGGTATGACTAAACTGATCTTCGACAAAGAGACCCACCGTGTTATCGGCGGCGCGATTGTCGGCACCAACGGCGGCGAGCTGCTGGGTGAGATCGGTCTGGCTATCGAAATGGGCTGTGACGCAGAAGACATCGCTCTGACCATCCACGCGCACCCGACTCTGCACGAGTCCGTTGGCCTGGCGGCAGAAGTCTTCGAAGGTAGCATCACCGACCTGCCGAACGCGAAAGCGAAGAAAAAGTAAGTTTTTCTTTCCGGCAAAAAGCATAAGCGGCTCTGTGAGCCGCTTTTTTTATGCCTGATGTTTAGAACTGTGTCTGCGTTCATAACCTGCTACAGGTTATAGATACTTTGACAATAATTACGAAGTAAACTTATAGCTGGTTAATTATTAGTGGGGTGGGTTATGAAACGCTTTTTAACAACGACGTTGTTAGCCGCAACGCTGGCATCCGGTATGGCCTGTGCCGCCGATCCTTCCATTCCGTGGGCTGACAACAGCGGCGGCACGGAAAATACGCATATCGCCGCTATGGGGCAGAACCTGAATACGCAGCACCAGCAGATCAGCAAAACGAGTGAAGGCGTATGGGCGGCGAACTCGGGCAGCATCCAGAGTGATGAAGCTGCGTTGAGCAGCACTAAGCCGGCATTTAGCGGCTATCCGCAGCTGATGCCGCATCAGGGCTAAAATCGCTTCAGCTTCTCAGATGCCCGGCACAGGATGAGGCGCCGGGCATGTTTTATGCCTTTTCCCCTGAAAGGGCGCGCCAGCCGCACGACGGGATGAGGCGGCTGATTTTGCCGGAATATTGCCCAGCCGGCGGCAGCGGCGTGAAATTTATATACCGGGAAACCGGTGTAAAGACTGCAAAATCCTGCCCTTAACGATTCAGCTAATTTTTAATGTTGCTTTTTTGTAAACAGATTAACACCTCCCTAAAATCCTGCTATGCTGCCGACGCGGTATCGGGCATTTACCCTACAAACTGCTGTCTCACAGGAGCGTGAAGAGAATCGCCTGCCGCATTTTACAATGAGAGCGAGGAGAACCGTCGTGCTAGAAGAATACCGTAAGCACGTAGCTGAGCGTGCAGCCGTTGGGATTGTTGCCAAACCCTTAGATGCAACCCAAATGGCCGCGCTGGTAGAACTGCTGAAAAACCCGCCAGCGGGTGAAGAAGAATTCCTGTTAGACCTGTTAATTAACCGCGTACCGCCGGGCGTCGACGAAGCCGCCTACGTTAAAGCCGGATTCCTTGCCGCCATCACCAAAGGTGAAGCGACCTCCCCACTGGTTAGCCCTGAAAAAGCCGTCGAACTGCTGGGCACCATGCAGGGCGGTTACAACATTCATCCGCTGATTGACGCGCTGGACGATGCTAAACTGGCTCCGATTGCCGCGAAAGCGCTGTCCCATACGCTGCTGATGTTTGATAACTTCTATGATGTAGAAGAGAAAGCGAAAGCAGGTAACGAATACGCTAAACAGGTGATGCAATCCTGGGCCGACGGCGAGTGGTTCCTGAGCCGCCCGCCGCTGGCGGAAAAAATCACCGTGACCGTTTTCAAAGTTACCGGTGAAACCAACACCGATGACCTCTCCCCGGCGCCGGACGCCTGGTCCCGCCCGGATATCCCGCTGCACGCGCTGGCGATGCTGAAAAACGCCCGTGAAGGTATCGAACCGGATCAGCCGGGCTCGGTTGGCCCGATCAAGCAAATTGAAGCGCTGCAGAAAAAAGGTTTCCCTCTGGCCTACGTTGGCGACGTTGTCGGTACCGGCTCTTCGCGTAAATCCGCCACCAACTCGGTGCTGTGGTTTATGGGCGACGATATCCCGAACGTGCCGAACAAGCGCGGCGGTGGCCTGGTTCTCGGCGGAAAAATCGCCCCTATTTTCTTCAACACTATGGAAGATGCGGGCGCGCTGCCGATTGAAGTTGACGTCAACGACCTGAACATGGGCGACGTTATCGACGTTTACCCGTTCAAAGGTGAAGTGCGTCATCACGAAACCAACGAACTGCTGGCGACCTTCGAGCTGAAGACCGACGTGCTGATCGATGAAGTCCGCGCCGGTGGCCGTATTCCGCTGATTATCGGCCGTGGCCTGACTACCCGCGCGCGTGATGCGCTGGGCCTGCCGCATAGCGACGTTTTCCGTCACGCGAAAGACGTTGCCGAAAGCACCAGCGGCTTCTCGCTGGCGCAAAAAATGGTTGGCCGCGCCTGCGGCGTAGCCGGTGTTCGTCCCGGCGCCTACTGCGAGCCGAAGATGACCTCCGTTGGCTCCCAGGATACCACCGGTCCGATGACCCGCGATGAGCTGAAAGACCTGGCGTGCCTCGGCTTCTCCGCCGACCTGGTGATGCAGTCCTTCTGCCATACCGCGGCCTATCCGAAGCCGGTCGACGTGACCACGCACCATACTCTGCCGGACTTCATTATGAACCGCGGCGGCGTCTCCCTGCGTCCGGGTGATGGCGTTATCCACTCCTGGCTGAACCGTATGCTGCTGCCGGATACCGTCGGTACCGGCGGTGACTCCCACACCCGTTTCCCGATCGGTATCTCCTTCCCGGCGGGCTCTGGTCTGGTGGCGTTTGCCGCCGCAACCGGCGTGATGCCGCTGGATATGCCGGAATCCGTACTGGTCCGCTTCAAAGGTAAAATGCAGCCGGGGATCACTCTGCGCGATCTGGTTCACGCCATCCCGCTGTACGCTATCAAGCAGGGCCTGCTGACCGTTGAGAAGAAAGGTAAGAAAAACATCTTCTCCGGACGCATTCTGGAAATCGAAGGCCTGCCGGACCTGAAGGTTGAGCAGGCGTTTGAGCTGACCGATGCCTCCGCTGAGCGTTCTGCAGCCGGCTGTACCATCAAGCTGAGCCAGGAGCCGATCGTTGAGTATCTGAACTCCAACATCGTTCTGCTGAAGTGGATGATTGCCGAAGGGTATGGCGATCGCCGTACCCTGGAGCGTCGCGTTCAGGGGATGGAAAAATGGCTGGCGGACCCTCAGCTGCTCGAAGCCGATGCGGATGCGGAATATGCCGCGGTTATCGACATCGACCTGGCGGATATCAAAGAGCCGATCCTCTGCGCGCCGAACGATCCGGACGATGCTCGTCTGCTGTCCGACGTTCAGGGGGAGAAGATCGACGAAGTCTTTATCGGCTCCTGTATGACCAACATCGGCCACTTCCGCGCGGCAGGTAAGCTGCTGGATAGCCATAAAGGCCAGCTGCCGACCCGCCTGTGGGTGGCTCCGCCAACCCGCATGGATGCGGCTCAGCTGACCGAAGAAGGTTACTACAGCGTATTTGGTAAGAGCGGCGCGCGTATCGAAATTCCGGGCTGCTCCCTGTGCATGGGTAACCAGGCGCGCGTAGCCGACGGTGCGACGGTGGTTTCCACCTCAACCCGTAACTTCCCGAACCGTTTGGGGACCGGCGCGAACGTCTACCTGGCTTCTGCTGAGCTGGCGGCCGTGGCTTCACTGCTTGGCAAGCTGCCGACGCCGGAAGAGTACCAGACCTTCGTTGCGCAGGTCGATCAGACGGCGGCGGATACCTACCGCTACCTGAACTTCAACCAGCTGGATCAGTACACTGATAAAGCGGATGGGGTTATTTTCCAGACGGCGGTGTAAGGTGACGCGTCAGCCCGCCTGACGAATTGCCTGTAAACTCTCCAGTGCCCGGTGAACATTGCATCACCGGGCATTTTTATTTCCAATCCTTCATCCGCCCGGCTTTTTTTCTTCCCCGGTACTGCGATAATTACGCTATGGGTACAGTGCAGCGTGACGCATTGCCCTTGCAGAGGAAGAGACTATGGATTACGAATTTCTGCGCGATATTACCGGAGTGGTAAAGGTGCGGATGGCGATGGGCCACGAGGTGGTGGGGCACTGGTTTAATGAAGAGGTGAAGGATAATCTCGCCCTGCTGGACGAAGTGGAACAGGCCGCGCGTACCGTAAAAGGCAGCGAGCGCTCCTGGCAGCGTGCCGGGCATGAGTACACGTTATGGTTAGACGGCGAAGAGGTGATGATCCGCGCTAACCAGCTGGAAATCTCCGGCGATGAAATTGAAGAAGGGATGAGCTACTACGACGAGGAGAGCTTCTCCCTCTGCGGCGTCGAAGACTTTTTGCAGGTCGTTGCCGCCTACCGTCGCTTCTTACAAGACCGCTAACCCCCCGGCAGCGCTCTTTTTGGCGCTGCCCGCACTCTCCTCCTTGATTACATTTAATCAAATAATCATTAAACGGCTTAACGTTGACCCGGAACTGCGATCTGACCCTTATTTTTCTTTTTATTGATTTAATATAATCACGTGTGATTATATTAAATCAATTCGGAGGGCGGTATGAAAATTAAAGCGACAATAGAAAAAATCCCCGGAGGGATGATGGTCGTCCCGCTTGTGCTGGGGGCTATGCTCAATACCTTCGCCCCCGAGGCGCTGCAGGTGGGGGGCTTTACCACGGCATTATTTAAGAACGGCGCCGCGCCGCTTATCGGGGCGTTTTTACTCTGCATGGGGGCGGGTATCCATATAAAAGCCGCCCCTAAATCTCTGTTGATTGGCGGCGGTATTACCTTCACTAAGTTCGTTGTGGCGGTAGCGCTTGGATTTACCGTCGAGACGTTTTTTGGCGTCGACGGTCTGTGGGGACTCTCCTCCGTCGCCATTATTGCCGCGATGAGCAACACTAACGGCGGCCTGTACGCCGCTCTGGCCGGCGAGTTTGGCAGCGAGAATGAGGTGGGGGCAACGCCGCTGATGTCTCTGAGCGACGGCCCGATACTGACGATGATCGCTCTGGGCGCGGCGGGTATGGCTAATATTCCGCTGATGTCGATCGTGGTGGTGCTGATCCCCATGCTTATCGGCATGCTGCTCGGCAATCTGGATGCGCAGATGCGCGAATTCCTCACTAAAGGCGGCCCGCTGCTGATCCCATTCTTTGCTTTTGCGCTAGGCGCCGGAATCGACCTGTCCATGCTGTTGAAGGGCGGGCTTGCCGGGATCCTGCTGGGCGCGCTGACCACCCTGGTGGGCGGTTTCTTCAATATTAAAGTCGATCGCCTGCTGGGCGGGACCGGTATTGCCGGCGCAGCGGCTTCCAGCACCGCTGGTAACGCCGTCGCCACGCCGATGGCGATTGCACAGGCGGACCCTGCGCTGGGCGCGATCGTGGCGGTGGCGACGCCGCTGGTGGCCACGTCGGTGATTGTGACCGCCCTCTTAACGCCAGCGCTGACGTCGTGGGTGGCGAAGCGTAACCAGCAGCAGGCGAAGATCGCCCTCGGGGAGAAACCGCAATGAAGATGATTGTTATCGCAGATGATTTTACCGGAGCAAATGATACAGGGGTCCAGCTGGCCAAAAAGGGCGCGCGCACTGAGGTCATGCTCGATGAACGACAGCAAGCGTCACGTAAGGCTGATGTCCTGGTGATAAATACCGAAAGCAGGGCGTTGGCGCCAGCTGAGGCGGCAGAGAAGGTGAGGGCGGCCGTCGCGCCCTGGTTTCGCGAGCGGGATAACCCGCCGCTGGTATACAAAAAGATAGACTCGACGTTCCGCGGTAACGTCGGCGCGGAGGTCGAAGCGGCAATGCAGGCCTGCGGGGCCAGGCTGGCCATCGTGGCGGCAGCGATCCCTGCGGCGGGCAGGGTAACGATGAACGGACAGTGTCTGGTACACGGCGTACCGCTCGTCGAAACAGAATTTGCCAGCGATCCAAAAACACCGATTATTTCTTCTCATATCAAGACATTGCTTGAATTGCAGACCGCCTGTCCGGTTTATGAGCTGGATCTGGCGACGGTACGTGGCGGTGGCTCAGGCGCCGAACTCCAGCGCTTAGGCGAGAGCGATGGTGGGATTGTGGTCGTTGATGCCGAAAATGATGGCGATTTAGCCCTGCTGGCCCAGGCGGTGGCCGGGCTTCACGACCGTTACCTGCTCGTTGGCGCGGCGGGTTTTGCTAACGCGCTGCCGGCAGGCTGCTATCTCAGCCCACGGCAGCAGCTGCCGGTGCTGGTAGTCGCCGGTTCGATGAGTGAAGCGACCCGGCAGCAAATTGTGTTTGCGGCGAAAGAGAGAGCGCTGGGGATTGTGGATATTGATGTCGAGGCGCTGCTGCAAACGGACAGCGATAGCATGAAGGAAAAGATCGTCCACCAGTCCACTGCCGTTTTGCGCGATCGTCAGCATTGTGTGCTGAGAACCAGCCGCGACGCCGATGCGCGCGGGATGATTGAGACGCTGTGCGAACGCTACCAGCTTTCACGCCAGCAGCTAGGAGACAGCATTAGCTCAGCGCTAGGCGATATCACGCTCGCCATCATCAACCGAGCGCAAATCGGGGGGCTGTTCCTCACGGGCGGAGATATTGCTATCGCCGTGGCGAGAGCGCTCGGCGCTGAGGGTTATCGCATCGACAGCGAGGTTGCGCCCTGCGTGCCCTGCGGAACGCTGGTTAACAGCGAAATTGACGATCTGCCGGTGATCACCAAAGCCGGCGGATTTGGCGGTGAAGCCACGCTTCGGGATGCACTTTATTTTATTGAGGAGATGTACAGTGACAAATAACGTAATTGCCGTCACGATGGGCGACCCGGCAGGCATCGGGCCCGAAATCATTATCAAATCTCTGGCCGAAGGCGAGCTTTCCGGCACGCCGGCAGTCGTGGTGGGATGTTTACAGACGCTACAGCGTCTGCAGGCGTCCGGCGTCACCCCGCCCGTAGAATTACGCCCGATAAAGCAGGTTTCCCAGGCGCGCTTTGCGCCGGGGATCGTTAACGTCATTGACGAACCCCTGAAAGAGCCTGCCATGCTCATACCGGGAAAAGTGCAGGCGCAGGCCGGCGACCTGGCTTACCGCTGCGTTAAGCGGGCCACCGAAATGGCGCTGGCGGGAGAGGTCTCCGCCATCGCGACCGCGCCGCTGAATAAAGAGGCGCTTCATCTGGCGGGGCACATGTATCCGGGCCATACGGAGCTGCTGGCCCGGCTGACGGACAGTCGCGATTATGCGATGGTGCTGTATACCGACAAGCTGAAGGTCATACACGTTTCGACGCATATTGCGCTGCGTAAATTCCTCGATACCCTGAACGGCGAGCGTATCAAAACGGTGATCTCGCTCGCCGACACTTTCCTAAGGCGCGTGGGGTTCAGCTCTCCGCGTATCGCGGTAGCCGGCGTTAATCCTCATGCCGGTGAAAACGGTCTTTTTGGCGATGAGGAGATTAATATTGTCGGCCCGGCGATAGCGCAGATGCAGCAGCGGGGAGTGGCCGTTTATGGCCCTTGCCCGCCGGATACCGTCTTTCTGCAGGCCTGGGAAGGGCAGTACGATATGGTGGTGGCGATGTACCACGATCAGGGGCATATTCCGTTGAAGCTGCTTGGCTTCTATGATGGCGTCAATATCACGGCCGGGCTGCCGTTTATCCGCACCTCAGCGGATCACGGCACCGCGTTTGATATTGCCTGGACAGGTAAAGCTAAGTCTGAGAGCATGGCGATCTCTATCCAGCTAGCCAGTCAGCTTGCTTAATTTATAGATCGTTATCCGGATTCATTCAGGTTGCACAAGGCGGCAGTCCGCGGTGCCTGAGGCGGTTACCCGCGCCGGTTAAGCGCTGGCGTGGCTATCGGCTCGCAACGTGAAAGATGAAAGGTATATGAAGTCACAAAATCGATTAGACCAGATTCTGGACTATCTGAAAGGCCATAATCTGGTCACCGTTGAACAACTGGTTACCGCTATTGACGCTTCCCCCGCGACCATACGACGCGATCTGATTAAGCTGGATGAGCAGGGCGTGATTAATCGCAGCCACGGCGGCGTGGCGCTTAACCGCTTTATCCCTGCTCAGCCGACGACGAATGAAAAGCAGCTGCTGCATCCCCAGGAAAAGAGCGCGATTGCCCAGCTCGCCCTGTCGATGATTAAAGCCGGAGATTCGGTCGTGCTGGATGCCGGGACGACGATGCTGGAGCTGGCGCGTAACCTGACTTCGCTGCCGCTGCGCGTGATTACATCCGATTTACGCATCGCCCTGTTTCTCTCGGAGTTTAAGCAGATAGAGGTGACCATTATCGGCGGTCGCATCGATGACAGCAGCCAGTCGTGCATTGGCGATCACGGTCGTAAGCTGCTGCGCGGTATCTACCCGGATATCGCATTTATTAGCTGTAATTCGTGGAGCCTGGAGAAGGGAATTACCACTCCCACGGAAGAGAAGGCCGGGCTCAAGCAGGATCTGGCGCTGAATGCGAGCCGCCGGGTGCTGTTAGCGGACAGCAGCAAGTATGGCTCCTGGTCGCTGTTTTGCGTCACCCCGCTTGCCAGCCTGACGGATATCGTCACCGATCGCGGCCTGGCGACCCAGGCACAGGAGGCGCTCGCCAACCTGCCGTGCCAGCTTCACCTGGCATAACCAGGCAGCGCCGCCGCCGCGGCCCTGCCTGCGTCTCTTAGATATGCGGAATGTTGCGGGCGTAGTAAATCTCGCGCATCTCTTTCCACAGCAGGTCGGTAATGACCCTGCGCTCCTCTTCGCTTAAATCTTCCGGCCGGGTATGGAACATGTAGTGCTTCAGGTCGAACTCCTTCAGCAGCATCTTGCTGTGGAAGATATTTTCCTGGTACACGTTGACGTCCACCATGTCATACAGCGCCTTGATGTCGTCGGACATAAAGTTCTGTATTGAGTTAATCTCGTGATCGATAAAGTGCTTCATCCCGTTGATATCACGCGTAAAGCCGCGAACGCGGTAATCAATGGTGACGATATCGGACTCCAGCTGGTGAATAAGGTAGTTCAGCGCCTTCAGCGGCGAAATGACGCCGCAGGTTGAAACTTCAATATCAGCGCGGAAGGTACAGAGCCCGCCCTCGGGATGGCTTTCCGGGTAGGTGTGGACGCAGATATGGCTTTTATCAAGGTGGGCGACCACGGTTTCCGGCAGCGGGCCCGGATGCTCGCTTTGATCGATAAGCTGCGGGTCAATCGGTTCTTCACTGACCAGAATGGTGACGCTGGCGCCCTGCGGCTCATAATCCTGGCGCGCGATATTCAGGATGTTGGCGCCGATTATCGAGCACGTCTCGGACAAAATCTCGGTCAGGCGGTTGGCGTTATAGAGTTCATCGATATAGGCGATATAGCCGTCGCGCTCTGCTGCCGTTTTGGCATAGCAGATATCGTAAATGCAAAAACTCAGGCTCTTGGTCAGGTTGTTAAAGCCGTGCAGCTTCAGTTTTTTCAATTTAGTTCACCCCCTTACTTAAGATCGCTGACGGACAGCGCATCCTGCAGATATTGCGGTAGGGCGAATGCCGCCGTATGAATTGCCGGGTTGTAATAACGGCACTTCAGGTTTGCTTTGTGAAAGCGTGCCTGGATAATTTCGCCGGAAAGATGGCGCAGCGCGTCGTTATCCGTCGCCCAGGCGAAGGTCATAATGCCGCCGTAATAGGTGGGTACCGCCGCCTGATAGAAGCTGACGTCGCTGAAATAGTGGCTCAGCTTGCGGTGGCTGTCGACGGCTTCGTCCTGCTGCAGAAAGCTCACGCCGTTCTGGGCGACGAAAATTCCGCCGGGGTTCAGGCAGCGCTTACAGCCCTCATAGAACGCTGAGGTGAACAGGCTTTCGCCGGGACCAATTGGGTCGGTGCAGTCGGAGATGATGACGTCAAACGTTTGCGTCGTCTGGTTAACAAAATTGACGCCGTCATCAATAACCAGCGTAAAGCGCGGATCGTCGTAGGCGCCGGCATTGTGGTTTGGCAGGTACTGGCGGCAGAAAGAGACTACGCCCGCGTCTATCTCAACCATGGTGATAGTTTCGATATGGGGATGACGGGAGACTTCGCGCAGCATTGCGCCATCGCCGCCGCCGATAATCAGCACGTGCTTCGCCTGGCCGTGGGCCAGCAGCGGCACGTGGGTCATCATTTCATGATAGATAAACTCATCGCGCTCGGTGGTTTGCACCACGCCGTCCAGCGCCATCACGCGGCCAAAAGCGGCGTTCTCAAAAATGATCAAATCCTGATGATCGGTCTTCTCGTGATACAGCACGTTATCAACGGTAAAATACTGACCAAAATGGTCGTGCAGTGTTTCATGCCACAGGTTGCTATCGGCCACGGGTTGATTCCTCCTTTGTTAACATCTGTTACACCCGTAAAAAACGAGCGCAACATCATAGCCAACTATAGATGAGGATGCACGGCGGATATTGCAGCCATGCGCGCGCGGGCAAATACGCCTGAAAATAGAGGCGATAGCGGGCGGATATTTTTTGGCGGCGGGCTTATTTAACGACGTTATTTAACGTAAGCCAGCAGGCTTAGGGAATCGCGCGCCAGCGCCTTACATTTTTTTGGGGTCGAAATCTTGATGCCGCTGAGATCGCGGTAGCTGTCTTCGCCGAGCGCTTTCATATTAAAGCTGTCGTAGTTGCTCAGATCCCATTGATTCTGTTGAGCAAAGAAGACCAGCGCGCGACGGATCTGGGTATTAGGCAGGTTCTGGTAACCGCAGTCGTTTTTCAGAAAAACAAATACCGCTGTTAAATCAGCCATATCTTCCGCTTCCGACTCGCTTAACGCGTAGCTATTGGCGGATAGTGCAAGCAGGCTGCCGAGCACTAGTGTTCTGCAAAGCGTCTTCATTTTGTTTACCATTGAATCACGGACGAACAAAGTTAGCATACTTCTTTACATGACGCCGAGCTTTATTCTTACTCTTCTGCTTGACCTTCCCGTTGCTGGAGGGTTTAAGCTCAAAAGTTCACCAGCAGAATAAAAGGATGTGAAATGCAACGTCGTGAATTTATCAAATTAACCGCCGCGCTTGGCGCATTCAGCGCGCTTCCGCTCTGGAGCCGCCCGGTGTTTGCCGCCGCTCGTCCGGCATTGCCGATACCAGACCTGCTCGCCGCCGACGCGCGTAATCGCATCACGTTAACCATCCAGGCCGGGAAAACGCAGTTTGGTCCTCACAGCGCGACCACCTGGGGCTATAACGGCAATCTGCTGGGCCCTGCGCTGCGCCTCAAAAAAGGGCAGGCGGTAACCGTTGATATTCATAACCGCCTGACCGAAGAGACCACCGTGCACTGGCACGGGCTGGAGGTCCCCGGCGAGGTTGACGGCGGGCCGCAGGGAGTCATTGCGCCGGGGGCTTCCCGCAGCGTGAGCTTCACGCCGACGCAGCGGGCCGCCACCTGCTGGTTCCACCCGCATCAGCATGGTAAAACCGGACGCCAGGTTGCGATGGGCCTGGCGGGTCTGGTGCTGATTTCCGATGAGGAGAGCGAGCGCCTGCTGCTGCCGAAGCAGTGGGGGATCGATGATGTGCCGGTGATCGTGCAGGATAAGCGCTTCACCGCCGCCGGCGAAATTGACTATCAGCTTGATATCATCAGCGCCGCCGTCGGCTGGTTTGGCGATACGCTGCTGACCAACGGGGCGCTCTATCCCGAGCACGCCGCCCCGCGCGGCTGGCTGCGTCTGCGCCTGCTTAACGGCTGCAACGCCCGCTCGCTGAATTTCGCCGCCAGCGATGGCCGGCCGATGTACGTGGTGGCCAGCGACGGCGGGCTGCTTGCCGAGCCGGTCAAAGTGAGCGAGCTGCCGATATTGATGGGGGAACGCTTTGAAGTGCTGGTGGATACCAGCGACGGTAAAGCCTTCGATCTGATCACGCTGCCGGTCAGCCAGATGGGAATGGCGATTGCGCCGTTCGATAAGCCGCAGCCGGTGCTGCACGTCCAGCCGTTGACGATTCAGGCATCCGGCCAGCTGCCGGATGCGCTGGCGGCGCTGCCCGGGCTGCCGCCGCTGGCAGGCCTGACCCAACGCACGCTGCAGCTGTCGATGGACCCGATGCTGGATATGATGGGAATGCAGGCGCTGACGAAAAAGTACGGCGATGGGGCGATGTCAGGCATGCACCACGGCAGCATGATGGATAGCGGCGGCATGGGAAATATGAACCACGGCGAGAGGGGTAAAATGGACCACGCGGGTATGGGGCAGATGAACCACGGCGGCAACGCGTTCGACTTCCATAACGCCAATCGTATCAATGGCAAAGCTTTTGACATGGACGTGCCGATGTTCGCCGCGGCGAAGGGGCAGTATGAACGCTGGGTGATTTCCGGCAAAGGCGACATGATGCTGCACCCGTTCCATATCCACGGAACCCAGTTCCGTATTCTGTCGGAAAACGGCCAGCCGCCCGCCGCGCATCGAACGGGATGGAAAGATACCGTGCGGGTCGATGGCGGCGTCAGCGAGGTGCTGGTGAAGTTCGAGCACGACGCGCCGAAGGAGTTTGCCTATATGGCGCACTGCCATCTGCTGGAGCATGAGGATACCGGCATGATGCTCGGCTTTACGGTCTAGCCCGGCCGCAGGGCCTGGCTCCGCAGGCTATCCTGCAAAACCGCAAAAGAAAAGGCCCGGTTCTCACCGGGCCTTTTGCTCTTTGACTTCAGCGGTTATTTCGCCTCATCCGGCAGGGCGTAAGCGACGATGTAGTCGCCCATTTTGGTCCCGAACGAACCGTGACCGCCGGCGGAGATGACAACATACTGCTTGCCATCAACCTCGTAGGTCATCGGCGTCGCCTGGCCACCCGCCGGCAGGCGGGCCTGCCACAGCTTCTCACCGTTGCTCATATTGTATGCGCGCAGGTAGTTATCCGCGGTGGCGCCAATAAACAGCACGTTACCCGCCGTGGAGATTGGGCCGCCCAGCATTGGCATCCCGAGATTAAACGGCAGCTGGACAGGCATCGGGAACGGCAGGCTGTCCTGCGGCGTCCCGATGCGCTTTTTCCACACCACTTCGTTGGTCTTCAGATCCAGCGCGGAGATATAGCCCCAGGCCGGCTGTTTGCACGGCAGGCCAAACGGTGACAGGAACGCGTTAAGGGTTACGCCAAACGGCACGCCATACTGCGGCTGAACGCCGGACTCGGTACCGGAACCTTTAGCATCTTTTGGCGGCTCCATTGGGTTGCCCGGGCCGCGTGGGATCAGCTTAGAGACGAACGGCAGCGCCATCGGGTTGGCAATCGCCACCTGACGGTTCGGATCGACGGAGATACCGCCCCATTCGAACATCCCGAGGTTACCCGGGAATACCAGCGTACCTTGCTCAGACGGCGGGGTGAAGATGCCTTCATAGCGCAGCTGGTGGAAGATAACGCGGCACACCAGCTGGTCGAACATGGTGGCGCCCCACATATCCGCACCGGTCAAATCTTTCTTCGGACGGAAGCTCAGGTCGGAGAACGGCTGCGTTTTCGCAACGTAATCGCCTTTCGCCGCGCCCTGCGGAACCGGTTTTTCCGGCGCCGGGACAACCAGCTCGCCGTTACGACGGTCCAGAACGAAGATGTTGCCGGTTTTGGCCGGCGCGTAGATAACCGGTACGGTCTTACCGTTGACGTCAATATCTGCGAGGGTTGGCTGCGACGGCATATCCATATCCCACAGATCGTGATGAACGGTCTGGTAGCTCCATGCCAGTTTACCGGTGGTCGCGTTCAGCGCGACGATAGAGCTGGCGAAGCGCTCCTGCTCCGGCGTACGGTTACCGCCCCAAATATCCGGAGTGGTGACGCCCATCGGCAGATAGATTAAATCCAGCTTCGCGTCATAGGCCGCAGGCGCCCACGAGTTAGGGGAGTTCAGCGTAAAGTGGTGCTGGTCATCGGGAATCGCGTTCGGGTCTTTGGCGCCCGGATCGAACACCCACTGCAGCTTACCGGTATTGACATCGAAACCACGAATGACGCCCGACGGCTCGCGGGTGGAGAAGTTATCGGTCACCGCGCCGGCAATGATAATAGTGGTATCGGTGACGATCGGCGGGGATGTCGGTTCGTACATTCCCGGAGTGGTCACCGGCATATTGGTCTGCAGGTTGAGGATCCCTTTATTGGCAAAGGATTCGCACAGCTGACCGTTGTCGGCGTTAATGGCGAACAGGCGACCATCGTTGACCGGCAGGATGATGCGGCGCGGACAGTTGGCGACCACGTCAGCCGGCGCGCTGTCGGCTTTGGCTTCGTGGTAAGAGACGCCGCGGCAGGTCACGTGCTGGAAGGACGGGTCCGCGTTCAGCTGCGGATCGAAGTGCCACTTCTCTTTCCCGGTCGCCGCGTCCAGGGCGAACAAACGCTGATGGGCGGTACACAGGTAGAGCATGTTGCCGACTTTAATCGGCGTCACTTCGTTAGTGATCTCACCCGGATCGTTCGGCTGCTTCAGGTCGCCGGTGCGGAACACCCAGGCTTCCTTAAGGTTCTTCACGTTATCGGCGTTGATTTGCTTCAGCGGCGAATAGCGTTGACCCTCCTGGTTACGGCCATATGCCGGCCAGTCGCCGTCGGCAACGGCGGAGATCGGGGCCGCAGGCGTGGCGTCGGCGCTCAGGGTGCCGTTCACTTCCTGCGGATCGTTAAATCCGGCCCAGGTCAGGATCCCGCCGCTGATCAGCAGGGCGATAACCAGCCCGGCGACCGCACCGGCGGAAGGGACGGGCAGACGGCGCCAGACAAAGGGCAAAATCAGCCAGATGCCGAAGAATACCAGGATATCGCTACGCGGGGTGAGCGCCCAGAAGTCGAAGCCGACCTCCCAGACTCCCCAAATCATCGTGGCGAGAAGCAGCGCGGCGTACAGCCAAAGCGCTGAACGCTTACCGCGCAGCAGCATAACGGTGACGGCGAGCATAACCAGACCGGCAATCGGGTAGTACCAGGAGCCGCCGATGGCCGCCAGCCATACCCCGCCAACTAAAAGATAGAGACCACAGAACGCTGCAAAGAGAGCAGTCAGCGTCACGAGTCGCCGTGATTGTTGAGATTTTGTTTCTGCCATAGAAGGTTACTCGTTTTGTTTGTTAATTTTTTAGATGCAATTAATTATAGGATTTAACAAGTGTGATCGGAATCACAAAATGGCTTTTATTATTCCCTGCACCGCAGATTTCTTTTTACTGGTATACTGGTCAGCTTGCCGGTCAACGTCGATGTGAGAGCAGCGGCCTTGATGATTTATCTTAAGAATCAAATGGTTAGTTTTATGAAACATACTGTAGAAGTGATGATCCCGGAAGCCGAGATCAAAGCACGTATCGCCGAACTGGGTCGTCAAATCAACGAATGCTACAAAGACAGCGGCAGCGAAATGGTGCTGGTGGGGCTGCTGCGCGGCTCATTTATGTTTATGGCCGACCTGTGCCGCGAAGTTCAGGTGCCGCATGAAGTCGATTTTATGACCGCTTCCAGCTACGGCAGCGGCATGTCCACGACCCGCGACGTTAAAATCCTCAAGGATCTGGATGAAGACATTCGCGGTAAAGATGTCCTGATCGTGGAAGACATCATCGACTCCGGCAACACGCTCTCCAAGGTGCGTGAGATCCTCAGCCTGCGCGAGCCGAAATCGCTGGCCATCTGTACGCTGCTGGATAAGCCGAGCCGTCGCGAAGTGAGCGTACCGGTTGAGTTTGTCGGCTTCGCTATCCCGGACGAGTTCGTGGTCGGTTACGGTATTGATTACGCCCAGCGCTATCGCCATCTGCCGTACGTGGGCAAAGTGGTGGTGCTGGACGAGTAGGGCGCAGGTGAGCAATATTGCGGTGCCCGGCTAAGCAGCGTGCCGCCGGGTTTATCCGGTCCAGTGCAGGCTGCCTGCCCGGATACGGAAAGCGCGTCAGTTACTTGTGATTGACGTGCTTAATTTTGAGGTTGGAAATTCCGTGACGGTAGCGCTGTTCGAGAGTTTCGCGACTGACGGCGGTAACGTCGAGATCGCGCAGCAGGCCATCGTGGATACCGTAGGCCCAGCCGTGGATCGTCACCTTCTGCCCGCGTTTCCACGCCGAGCGCATAATCGTTGAGTGACCCAGGTTATAGACCTGCTCCATCACGTTCAGCTCGCACAGCGTATCAAGGCGACGCTCTTCGGGCATCTCGCCCAGCAGCGAACTGTGTTTAAACCAGATATCGCGAATATGCAGCAGCCAGTTGTCGATCAGGCCCAGCTCGGTGTTTTCAATCGCCGCCTGCACGCCGCCGCAGCCGTAGTGGCCGCAGATGATGATATGTTCGACCTCCAGCACATCAACGGCGTACTGCACCACTGAAAGACAGTTCAGGTCGGTGTGAATCACCAGATTGGCAACGTTGCGGTGCACAAACAGTTCGCCAGGCTCCAGGCCAGTTAACCGTTCAGCGGGTACGCGGCTATCAGAACATCCAATCCACAGAAAGCGCGGTTTTTGCGCCTGAGACAAGGTTGCAAAAAAACCGGGATCTTCTTCCACCAGCATTTTTGACCATAGTGCATTATTGCTGATGAGTGTATCTATATCGTTCATGGACGTTCACGGCCTATAACCAGGTAAGTGCGTTGCGCTAATATAGGTTAACCTCACGTTTTTTAAAACAACCCATCGCGTGTCACGACACGAGAAGAGATATTTAATGACCATTGCTCTGGAATTAAAACAGCTTACAAAAACCTACCCCGGCGGGGTTCAGGCGCTGCGGGGGATCGATCTGCAGGTTGAAGCAGGCGACTTTTATGCGCTGCTGGGCCCTAACGGCGCGGGTAAATCCACCACGATTGGCATTATCAGCTCGTTGGTAAATAAAACCTCAGGTCAGGTCAACGTCTTTGGCTACGACCTGCAGAAGGACGTGGTTAACGCCAAGCGCCAGCTCGGCCTGGTGCCGCAGGAATTTAACTTTAACCCCTTCGAAACCGTGCAGCAGATCGTCGTCAATCAGGCGGGCTACTACGGCGTTGAGCGTAAAGAAGCGGTTATACGCAGTGAAAAATACCTGAAACAGCTCGATTTATGGGAAAAGCGCGGCGAGCGCGCGCGGATGCTATCCGGCGGCATGAAGCGCCGGCTGATGATCGCCCGCGCGCTGATGCACGAGCCGAAATTGCTGATCCTCGATGAGCCGACGGCGGGCGTGGATATCGAACTTCGCCGCTCGATGTGGGGTTTCCTCAAGGATTTGAACGATAAAGGCACCACCATTATCCTGACCACCCACTACCTGGAAGAGGCGGAGATGCTGTGCCGCAATATCGGCATTATTCAGCGCGGAGAGCTGGTGGAGAATACTTCCATGAAAGCGCTGCTCGCGAAGCTTAAATCTGAAACCTTTATTCTCGATCTGGCGCCGAAAAGCCCGCTGCCGGTGCTCGAAGGCTATCATTATCGCCTGGTGGACACCTCAACCCTGGAAGTTGAGGTGCTGCGCGAGCAGGGGATCAACAGCGTATTTTCTCAGCTGAGCGCGCAGGGCGTTCAGGTTTTAAGCATGCGTAACAAAGCCAACCGCCTGGAAGAGCTGTTTGTCACGCTGGTACATGACAGGAAAGGAGAATCAGCATGATGCAGCTGTACTGGGTCGCGCTGAAAAGCATCTGGGCCAAAGAGATCCACCGTTTTATGCGTATCTGGATCCAGACGCTGGTGCCGCCGGTGATCACCATGACGCTCTATTTCGTCATTTTTGGCAACCTGATCGGCTCGCGCATCGGCGAAATGCACGGCTTCACCTATATGCAGTTTATCGTGCCGGGCCTGATTATGATGGCGGTGATCACTAACGCCTACGCCAACGTGGCCTCCTCTTTTTTCAGCGCTAAATTCCAGCGTAATATTGAGGAGCTGCTGGTGGCGCCGGTGCCGACGCACGTGGTTATCATCGGCTACGTTGGCGGCGGCGTGGCGCGCGGGCTGTTTGTGGGGATCCTCGTCACCGCGATCTCGCTGTTCTTCGTCCCGTTCCAGGTTCACTCCTGGCTGTTCGTTGGGCTGACGCTGATCCTGACTGCCATCCTCTTCTCGCTGGCGGGTCTGCTGAATGCGGTATTTGCCAAAACCTTCGACGATATCAGCCTGATCCCGACCTTCGTGCTGACGCCGCTGACCTATCTCGGCGGGGTCTTCTATTCTCTGACCCTGCTGCCGCCGTTCTGGCAGGCGCTGTCGCATCTTAACCCGATCGTCTACATGATCAGCGGCTTCCGCTACGGCTTCCTCGGCATCAACGATGTTCCGCTGATTACCACCTTTGGCGTACTGGTGGTATTTATCGTCGCGTTCTATCTGCTGTGCTGGTCTCTGATCCAGCGCGGACGCGGTCTGCGCAGCTAGCGGGCGATATTTGGCGCTTCGCTGACCGATTAGGCGAAGCGCTATCCGCTAATCTTGACTGCCATCACCGACATCAATCATTCCCCTTGTTAAATTAGCCTCCTGCTAAGGAGGTAGGCGATGTTAGGTTGGGTAATTGCTTGTCATGACGATAAAGCGCAGGAACTGCTGGACCGTCTGGAAAAAAAATATGGCCCGTTGACGCAGTGTCGGGCGGTGAACTACTGGCGTAATCTCAGCAGCAATATGCTGAGCCGGATGATGTGCGACGCGCTGCACGCAACCGATAGCGGCGATGGCGCGATCTTTCTGACCGATGAAACCGGCGCGGCGCCGTATCGGGTCGCGGCGCTAATGAGCCATAAGCATACCCACTGCGAAGTGATCTCCGGAATCGACTATCCATTGTTAGAGAGAATGTATCTTCTGCGCGAGAGCCTGAGCAGCGAAGCGTTTCGCGAGGCGATAGTCAGCGCCGGAGGCCCGGTAGTCAGCAGCCTCTGGCACCAGCAGCAAAAGAATCCGCCTTTCCGCCTGCTGCATGAAGCGTTCGGCAATTAGGCGTTGGTATTGATGGCGCTTTTGTTACAATGGCGGCAGTTTCTTTCCAGCGGTTAGACGTCGATGTTTGCCCGAATCTTTGCTCTGCTCCTCCTGCTGACGTCGCTCAGCGCCTCTGCCAGCCTGTTAAGCCAACAGGGCGTTCCTGCTCGCTATATGCAAACCGCTGAAGACGCGGTTATCTGGGCGCAGATCGGCAATCAGGTGGTCAGCGTCGGTAATATCCGGGCCGGGCAAATTATTGCCGTCGTGCCGACGGCCGCCGATTATTATGAATTCAGCTTCGGCTTTGGTACCGGTTTTATCGATAAAGGCCATCTGCAGCCGGTGCAGGGTAAGCAGCGGGTGGAGGACAGCCTTGGCGATTTGCATAAGCCGCTGAGTAATCAAAACCTGCTCACCTGGAAAGATACCCCGGTTTACGACGCGCCATCCAGCGGCAGCGCGCCGTTCGGCACGCTGGCCAATAATTTGCGCTATCCGATAATCAGTAAGCTGAAAGATCGGCTGAATCAGACCTGGTTTCAAATTCGTATCGGCAATCGCCTGGCGTGGGTCAGTAGCCTGGACGCCCAGCAGGATAACGGCATTCCGATCCTCACCTATCATCATATCCTGCGTGATGAAGAGAACACCCGCTTTCGCCATACCTCGACCACCACCTCCGTACGCGCCTTCAGCAACCAGATGACCTGGCTGCGCGACCAGGGCTACACCACCCTGACCATGTATCAGCTGGAAGGCTACGTGCGCAATAAGGTCAACCTGCCGGCGCGTGCGGTGGCGATCACCTTTGATGACGGCCTGAAGTCGGTCAACCGCTACGCCTGGCCGATCCTCAGGCAGTATGGCTTTCACGCCACGGCGTTTATTATCTCCTCGCGCATTAAGCGCCATCCGCAGAAATGGGCGCCTAAATCGCTGCAGTTTATGAGTATTTCTGAGCTGAAGCAGATTCAGGACGTCTTTGACGTGCAGTCGCATACCCATTTTCTGCATCGGGTTGATGCCTGGCATCATCCGATTCTGCTGAGCCGCAGCTACCACAACATCCTGTTTGATTTTGAGCACTCGCGCCGCGCCTTGACGCAGTTTAATCCGCACGTGCTGTATCTCTCCTATCCGTTTGGCGGCTATAACGCCACGGCGGTCAAAGCCGCGAACGATGCCGGTTTTCATATGGCGGTGACCACGGTGAGAGGGAAGGTGAAACCCGGGGATAATCCGTTCTTATTGAAGCGGCTCTATATTCTGCGCACGGATTCGCTGGAGACGATGTCGCGGCTGATCAGTAACCAGCCGCAGGGATAGCTCGACGCCCGTCCTGAGCAGGGCGTCGCAAGGCATCAGGCAACCTGGACCGGAATGGCTTTGGCCTGGCGCTTCATTTCGTTGTCGCCTTCAAAATAGGCGACCTTTGGCCGCCAGCTGCGGGCTTCTTCATCGCTCATGGTGACGAAGCTGGCGATGATCAGAATATCGCCGACGCTGGCGCAGTGCGCCGCCGCGCCGTTAACGGAAATGATTCTGGAGCCGCGCTCGGCGGCGATGGCGTAGGTGGTGAAGCGGTTACCGTTAGTCACGTTCCAGAGATGGATCGCCTCATTTTCGAGGATCCCGGACGCATCAAGGAAATCCTGGTCAATAGCGCAGGAGCCTTCATAGTGCAGATCGGCCTGGGTGACTTTTACGCGGTGGAGTTTGCCCTGCAGCATATTACGAATCATAGTGTCTACCTTTATTCCCGTCATACTTCAAGCGGCATACAGGCTGGCTGCACTCGAACTATTGCGGGTATCTACCTGACGAAAACGAAGCGGATGTCGCATCCGCTTGAGCAAATGCCGGGCAGTATTGCCCGGTTTTTAACCTTTGTCTACAGGCCGAGCTCGACGATTTTATTGTCGATAAGACGCGCCTGGCCGAGCCATGCTGCCATCAGGATCACCGCCCGTTGGCTGGTTTCCGTCAGCTCCAGCAGCGTATCCGCATCGCGGATCTGAATATCGTCGGAGCGGAAGCCCTTTTCGTCCAGCTCCTGCCCGGCAAGGGTAATCATTTCATCCAGATTACGCTCGCCGGCCGCCAGCTTTTCCGCCACGCTATTCAGCACTTTATACAGCCCTGGGGCGATCTTGCGCTGGTCAGCGGTAAGGTAGCCGTTGCGTGAACTGAGCGCTAAGCCATCTTTGGCGCGGATAATCGGTACGCCGATAATCTCGATATCGTAACCCATGTCGGCAACCATCTTGCGGATCAGCGCCAGCTGCTGGAAATCCTTCTCGCCAAAGCAGGCAACGTCCGGCTGCACCAGGTTGAACAGTTTGCTGACGATGGTGGAGACGCCGCGGAAGTGGCCCGGACGGCTGGCCCCTTCAAGCATGGTCGACAGGCCTGGAACATCGACGTAGGTCTGACCTTCGGTACCGTGCGGATAGATTTCCGCCGGAGCCGGTGCGAATACGAAGTCCACTTTGCGTTTGTTCAGCTTCTCGCAATCGTCCTGCAGCGTGCGCGGGTAGCGCGTCAAATCGTCAGGGCGGTCGAACTGCATCGGGTTAACGAAAATGCTGACCACCACGACGTCAGCGCTGGCTTTCGCTTCATCAACCAGCTTCATATGACCGTCATGCAGGTTGCCCATGGTGGGGACCAGCGCAATGCGCTTGCCTTCCTGACGTAAACGGCGGATATGCTGACGCAGCAGCGGCAGGGATTCAATAATCAGCACAACAAGACTCCTTAATGGAAACTGTGTTCTTCGCCCGGATAGACGCCGGACTCCACTTCGGCAATATACTGCCGTACCGCCGCGCGTATGTCGCCTGCTGCGGCGAGGAAATTTTTAGCGAATTTAGGGATATGGCCGCCGGTGATGCCGAAGGCGTCATGCATAACGAGGATTTGCCCGTCGGTAACGTTGCCCGCGCCGATGCCGATCACCGGGATGGTCAACGCGTCGGTAACGCGCTGGGCCAGCGCGACCGGCACGCACTCCAGCACCAGCAGCTGCGCGCCTGCGGCTTCCAGCGCCAGCGCGTCGTCAAGCAGCGTTTGGGCCGCATCGCCGCGTCCCTGAACCTTATAGCCGCCAAAAACGTTAACCGACTGCGGCGTCAGGCCAAGGTGACCACAAACCGGCACCGCCCGTTCCGTCAGCATTTTTACGGTCTCAGCCAGCCACGCGCCGCCTTCGATTTTGACCATATTCGCCCCCGCGCGCATCACCACGGCGGCATTGGCAAAGGTCTGTTCCGGCGTGGCGTAGGCCATAAACGGCAGGTCGGCGAGCAGCAGGCAGGCCGGAGCGCCGCGACGTACTGCCTGGGTGTGGTAGGCAATGTCTTCGACCGTCACCGGCAGCGTGGAGTCGTGGCCCTGTACCGTCATGCCCAGCGAGTCGCCAACCAGCATCACGTTGATGCCTTCATCGGCAAACAGCCTGGCGAAGCTATAGTCGTAGGCGGTGATCGTGGCGAAGCGCTTCTTCTCCTGTTTGCATTTCTGCAGCAGGGCGATAGTGGTCGGTTTCATAACGTTTCCTGATGATGAAAGTCATATTAACCGGCATTCTAACAGCAGCATTGGAGGGGGCAACGGTTTTAGGCAACCGATGACCACGATTGCCGTAATTGCTTAAAGCCGCGGGGACTACCAGAGGGCGGGTTTATCGGCAGCGAGCCGGGTCAGTACGGTGCGTAACGCGACGCCGTCAGGAAAATGGAGTTCAGGGGCAATCTCAAACAGCGGCCACAGCATAAAGCCGCGGTTTTTCATGTCGTAATGCGGCACCGTCAGGCGTTCGCTGTCAATAACCTGCTCGCCAAACAGCATGATATCAAGATCGAGCGTGCGCGGGCCCCAGCGTTCGGCCTTGCGTTCGCGACCCTGCTGCAGCTCGATGCGCTGGGTATGATTCAGCAACTCTTCTGCGGCAAGCCCGGTCTCCAGCGCGACGGCGGCGTTAAGGTAGTCAGGCTGATCCTGCGGTCCCAGCGGCGGCGTGCGGTAGAAAGAGGAGACGGCGACGATCCGGCTGTTGGGGATCTCCGCCAGCGCAGCGACGGCAGCATTAACCTGCTCCAGAGGAGCGGCCAGATTGCTGCCGAGGGCGATAAAGGCGAGCGTCATGCGCCGCCCGGGCGCGGGGCGCGTTTGCGTGGACGACGATGACGGCGGCGCGGCGCCGGCTCTTCATCGAGTTCGTTCAGCATATCTTTTTGATCTGGCGGCGGGGCTACCTGGAACTCGCCCCACCATTTGGTCAGGCGCAGCAGCTCGCCGTTCTTTTCGGCGCCGGCGCGCAGCTCAAGCAGATCGTACGCGGCGCGGAATTTTGGATGCTCCATCAGCTTCCACGCGCGTTTGCCCTGGCGGCGGGACATCCGCAGCTGCAGCTGCCAGATATCGCGAACCAGGGTGGTGATGCGCTTCGGAATCGCCAGCGTACGGCAGGCTTCGTCCAGCACGTCGTTCATCGCCAGCAGGAAGGCGTCGTTGTACGCCAGGCCGCTTTCCTGGGTAATTTTCTGCGCCATTTCCAGCAGCGGATACCAGAACATCACCGCAAACAGGAACGCCGGATTAACGCGCATATCGTTATGGATGCGGTTATCCGTGTTCTTCAGAACCTGGGTGATGATGTGCTCCATCGGACTATCGCCGTGCTCGGTAAAGTAGCGGGTGATGGTCGGGAACAGCGGCTGGAACAGGTTGTATTCGCGCAGCAGCATATAGGTATCAAAACCGTAGCCCGCCTGCAGCAGCTTCAGCACTTCTTCAAACAGACGCGCCGGAGGGACGTCGTGAAGCAGCGCCGCAAGGCGCGGGATCGGCTCGGCGCTTTCTGCGCTGATGCTCATATTGAGCTTGGCGGCAAAGCGCACCGCGCGCAGCATGCGTACCGGATCTTCGCGGTAGCGGGTTTCCGGATCGCCAATCAGGCGGATAACGCCTTCCTGCAGATCCCTCATGCCGCCAACGTAATCGCGCACGGTAAAGTCGGCAACGCTGTAGTAAAGGCTGTTAATGGTGAAATCGCGGCGCTGGGCATCTTCTTCGATGGAGCCGAAGATGTTATCGCGCAGCAGCATGCCGTTCTGGCCGAGCTGCGAGGTTACGCGATCGGTCGTATGCCCTTCGTGGTGACCACGGAAGGTGGCGACTTCGATAATCTCCGGCCCGAACATGACGTGAGCCAGACGGAAACGGCGACCGACCAGGCGGCAGTTGCGGAACAGTTTACGTACCTGATCCGGGGTAGCGCTGGTGGTGACGTCGAAATCTTTCGGTTTCTTGCCAAGCAGGAGGTCGCGTACGCCACCGCCGACGAGATAGGCTTCGTAGCCCGCCTTGTTCAGTCGATAGAGCACCTTGAGGGCATTATCACTGATATCTTTGCGGGAAATTGCATGCTGTTCACGCGGGATAACCGTCATATGCGTTTGTTCGACGGCGGCTTCTGCCTCGCGTTCCTCACGGCTTAGCACCTTACGGCAAAAATTAGCGACTCGGGTAAAAATGTTGCACCTCGTAGTGTCAGACTGACTTCAGGACCAAAAAGCTACTCTATGGACTTCAGATTGCAGCACGGCGACAGGCTTGTGGGCTCCCGGTTGCATAGCGAACTATGTCACCTGGGCGGACAAATGCGGCTATCGCAGCGGCAATGCGTAAGGCGATGAGTAAAAATTGCGGCTAATCATAGCTCAGCGGGAGCCATTTGAGAATGCTGGATTTTTTCCGGTTTCCAGTTCGCTACCGCCTGTTTGAGTAAATCATCGATACTCAACGCTCGCCATTCCTGCTCAACATCCTGATTAAGAAACATTAGCGCCCGTATAATTTCGGGACGCGGATCGCCTTCCGGCAGCGCCGGGGCGTGATTTTGTTTGGAGAGTTTATTCCCCTCGGCGTTCAGCGCCAGCGGCAGATGCATATAATCCGGCGCCTGCCAGCCGAAGTGCTGGTAGAGCGAAATCTGCCGCACCGTGGGCTCAATAAGATCGGCGCCGCGGACTATCTCGCTCACTCCCTGGAAACGATCGTCCACCACTACCGCAAGATTATAGGCGAACAGGCCGTCGCGGCGGTGGATAATAAAATCTTCGCGCGCCAGCGGCTCGTCGGCAACGATGGTGCCGCGCAGCTGGTCATAAAACGCGAGAACCGGCCGGGTTTGGCGTATGCGCAGAGCGGCGTTCTGAGCCGGCAGCCGCAGGTCGCGGCAGTGGCCGTCATAGACGCCGCCGACGGAGTGAATACGCGCGCGGGTGCAGGTGCAGTAATAGCAAAGCCCCTGCTCATGCAGCCAGGCAAGGTGCTCGCGGTAGGCTTCATGACGCTGCGACTGCCACAGCACTTCGCCATCCCAGTGCAGTCCGTAGTGCTCAAGCTGGCGCAGAATGGTATCGGCAGCGCCGGGAACTTCCCGCGGCGGGTCGATATCCTCAATGCGTACGCGCCAGATCCCGTTTTTTGCCCGAGCCTGTAGATAGCTGCCGAGTGCGGCAATCAAGGAACCGAAATGGAGTTCGCCGGAAGGTGAGGGGGCAAAGCGGCCTGTATAGCGTGAGTCATTCATGGTCTATAGAGCATGTAGGCGGGAGAAACTCCCGCCGGAGATACGATAGCGAAGTGGATTAGCCAGCCATCTGTTTTTCGCGAATTTCCGCCAGAGTTTTGCAATCGATGCACAGATCAGCGGTCGGACGCGCTTCCAGACGGCGAATGCCGATCTCAACGCCACAGGATTCACAAAAGCCGAAATCTTCGTCTTCGACTTTCTTCAGTGTTTTCTCGATCTTTTTGATGAGTTTACGTTCGCGATCGCGGTTACGCAGTTCCAGGCTGAATTCTTCTTCCTGAGCGGCACGATCTACCGGGTCCGGGAAGTTAGCTGCTTCATCCTGCATGTGTGATACGGTGCGATCCACTTCATCCCTGAGTTGATTACGCCATGCTTCAAGAATACGCTTGAAGTGCGCTAGCTGGGCTTCATTCATATACTCTTCGCCCGGTTTCTCTTGGTACGGCTCCACCCCAGCGATGGCGAGAATACTCAGGGACGATGTTTTACGGTTTTGCCCTTCTTGCATGTTGCTTCTCCTTAACACGCACTATCGATCCCCATGGTGGGGGAAAAATCAGGCCGCTATAAATAGCAGATGCTTTTCCGGATAGCAATTATCTAAACGTTACACTTGACAACCCTGTGAAGAAAAGCGTATTTGCGCTCGCGACCCGGACACTATTTAGCCGTTTGTTTACCGGGAGTTAACACCACGGTAATCGGCTTATTCAGAGTCATCATCTCGGTAGAAAGTTCCGCTTTATATGCGAGAATTTCAACCCCCTTGGTTTGCGCTTCAATCAATAGCTGTGCGTATCTGGCATCAATGTGGTGAGCGGGAGAAAAACGGTCGATCGCCGAATGCAGCACGGCGAACAAAATAACCGCCCGATCTCCCGCTGCCGCCACGCCCATCAGCTCCCGCAGGTGCTTCTGGCCGCGCTCGGTGACCGCATCGGGGAAATAACCGCTCTCTTTTTCCGCTAAGGTAACCGATTTCACTTCAATATAGCAGTTTTGTCGATCTTCTGCCTGTAACATAATATCGATGCGGCTATTCTCACCACCATATTTCACTTCACTTTTCAACGTATTATAGCCAGAAAGTTCGCGAATATTTCCCGCCAGTATCGCCTCTTTCGCCAGCGTATTGGCGCGTAAAGTATTCACGCAAATTGTCGCGCCCTGCTGGGTTTCGGTTAATTCCCAGGTATGGGCATACTTGCGCTTCACGTTGTCAGAGGTCGAATACCAGACGGTATCGCCGGGGGTAGCGCAGCCGGTCATCGCCCCGGTGTTCGGGCAGTGCAGGGTCAGCTCCCGCCCGTCGGGAGTCACAACGTCGGCCAGAAATCGTTTGTAACGTTTAATCAGAACGGCGGACTGGAGCGGTGGGTTGAACTGCATCAGCTTTCCTTGTTGAAGGGATAACGTTCCAGCGCGGTATAGCGGGTACGTCCGCGGGCAAAGCTGGATTCATAAAGTACAAATTCACGGACCGCAAACGTCCAGCTGAAGCCGGGCGGCGGAATGGGGACCGCGCTGCGGGCGTCGCGCAGCAGGGTGATATGCGGGTGGAACGGCTGCGGGCTTTGATAGCAGCCGCTGCGGGCCGCCTGCGCGCGCAGCATGCTGGCCAGCTGCAGCACGCCGCGCGGCGGCTGGCGCGTACCGAGCCACACCACGCGCGAACGCAGCCACTGTCCGGCATCGTCGAGGGTCAGCGTAAAGCCGGGCTGGCGAATGCGTCCCGCCAGCGCCGCTAGCGCGCGCTGCTTATCCGCGCTGACCTCGCCAAGAAACGCCAGCGTCAGGTGCAGATTATCTTTTGCCACCGGCCTGCCGGCGTCATCCGGGAAGCTCAGGGCGCGCCAGTCGACGATCTGTCGCTGCACCTCTTCAGGCAGTTCAAGGGCGAAAAACAGCCTTTTCGGCTCGGACATGATAAATACCCGCTAATCATTTCAGTGCGATGAATGTCAACCTGCAGCGGATCTGCAACGCGAAAGACGACAAGTCTGGCGTGATGCTACAATGCCTGCCCTTGAATGTTAAGCCCTGGAGCCTTTCGTGTCCTCATTGCCGGTTGCTGCCGTCCTCCCCGAACTTCTCTCCGCTCTGCAGCAGGCGCCGCAGGTGTTGCTCAATGCGCCAACCGGCGCCGGTAAATCGACCTGGCTGCCGCTGCAAATCCTCGCGGCGGGCCATATCGACGGGCGCATTATCCTGCTGGAACCGCGCCGGCTGGCGGCGCGCAACGTGGCGCAGCGCCTTGCCGAACTGCTGGGCGAGAAGCCGGGCGATACCGTGGGCTACCGGATGCGTGCGGAAACCTGCGTCGGGCCGAATACCCGAATCGAAGTGGTCACCGAGGGGATCCTGACGCGCACGCTCCAGCACGATCCCGAGCTGAAGGGCGTTGGGCTGGTGATCCTCGATGAGTTCCACGAACGCAGCCTGCAGGCGGATCTGGCCCTCGCCCTGCTGCTCGACGTGCAGCAGGGCCTGCGCGACGATCTTAAGCTGCTGATTATGTCGGCGACGCTGGACAACGATCGCCTGCAGCGGCTGCTGCCGCAGGCGCCGGTGATTACCTCCGCAGGCCGGGCTTTCCCGGTGGAGAAGCGCTATCAGGCGCTCGCCGCACACCAGCGCTTCGATGAGGCGGTGGCGATAGCCGCCGCCGAGCTGCTGCGCCAGGAGAGCGGGTCGATGCTGCTGTTTCTCCCCGGCGTCGGCGAAATTCAGCGGGTGCAGGAGCTGCTGGCCGGGCGGGTTGCCGACGATGTGGCTATCTGTCCCTTGTACGGGGCGCTGCCGCTGAGCGAGCAGCGTAAGGCGATTCTGCCGGCGGCGAAGGGAACGCGCAAGGTGGTGCTGGCGACCAATATCGCCGAAACCAGCCTGACCATTGAGGGGATCCGTCTGGTGGTGGATAGCGCCCAGGAGCGGGTTGCCCGCTTTGACCCCCGCACCGGCTTAACCCGCCTGATAACTCAGCGTATCAGCCAGGCATCCATGACCCAGCGCGCCGGTCGCGCCGGGCGTCTTGAGCCCGGTATTTGCCTGCATCTGATCGCCAAAGAGCAGGCGGAACGCGCGGCGGCGCAGAGCGACCCGGAGATCCTGCAAAGCGATCTTTCGTCGCTGCTGCTGGAGCTGCTGCAGTGGGGATGTCACGATCCCGCCGAACTCCGCTGGCTGGATCTGCCGCCGGAAGCCAACCTGGCGGCGGCCCGACGCCTGCTGACGGCGCTCTCGGCGCTGGAGGGCGGCAGGCTGTCGGCGCGCGGGCGTAAAATGGCCGCGCTGGGCAACGATCCGCGCCTTGCGGCCATGCTGACCGCGGCGGATTCTCCCGATGCGGCGGCAACGGCGGCTAAGCTGGCGGCGATCCTCGAAGAACCGCCGCGCGGCGGCAATAGCGATCTTGGCTCGGCGTTTGCCCGCCAGCAACCTGGCTGGCAGCAGCGGGCGCAGCAGCTGCTGAAGCGCCTCGGCAGCCGCGGAGGCTATCCGGACGCGCAGCGCGCGGCGGCGCTGCTGGCGCCGGCCTTTGCCGACCGGATTGCCCGCCGACGCGGCCAGGAGGGGCGCTATCAGCTGGCAAACGGCATGGGGGCGATGCTTAACGCCGATGACGCGCTCGGACGCCATGAGTGGCTGATTGCGCCTCTGCTGCTGCAGGGAAGCTCATCGCCGGATGCGCGCATTTTACTTGCGCAACCGCTGGATATTACCGCGCTGCTGGAGCAGCTGCCGGATCTGGCGCAGCGCTCCGATACCGTGGAGTGGGATGAGGCCCAGGGAACGCTGAAGGCCTGGCGACGCACCTGTATCGGCCAGCTGGTGATCAAAACTCAGCCGCTGGCAAAACCGTCGGAAGAGGAGCTGCACCGGGCGATGCTCAACGGCATTCGCGATAAAGGCCTCAGCGTGCTGAACTGGACGGCGGAGGCGGAGCAGCTCCGTCTGCGCCTGCACTGCGCGGCGCAGTGGCTGCCGGAGGAGGCGTGGCCGGCGGTTGATGAGGCTTCTCTGCTGGCTACGCTGGAGGAGTGGCTGCTGCCGCAAATGAGCGGAGTGCACTCGCTGCGCGCGCTCAGGGCGCTGGATATTCGCCAGGCGCTGCAAAACTGGCTGCCGTGGCCGCTGCGCCAGAAGCTCGATAGCGAGCTGCCAACGCACTACGTCGTGCCGACGGGCAGCCGGATCGCCATTCGTTACCATGAGGAAAACCCGCCGGCTCTGGCGGTACGCATGCAGGAGATGTTTGGCGAAGCGACGACTCCGATGATTGCCCAGGGCCGCATGGCGCTGGTGCTGGAGCTGCTGTCGCCCGCCCAGCGCCCGCTGCAAATTACCCGCGATCTCAGCGCCTTCTGGCAGGGAGCCTATCGGGAAGTGCAAAAGGAGATGAAGGGGCGCTACCCTAAACACGTCTGGCCGGACGATCCGGCAAACGCCGCGGCGACCCGCCGCACCAAAAAGTATTCGTCGCCGGGTTCGCGCTGAGCCCAGCCTACGACGCCTGGACCCATAAAAACAGGCCGCCGCCGGCCAGCGCCAGCCAGGGGCCGAAGGCCAGCGGCTGATCCAGCGCCTGGCGGGTCAGCCGCCGCTGCAGTAAGGTCCAGATCAGCCCGCTGGCTGAGGCCAGCAGCAGCGTATGCGGCAGCGCCTGCCAGCCGGACCACGCGCCGAGCGCCGCCAGCAGCTTAAAATCGCCATATCCCAGCGCCTCCTTGCCGGTCAGCAGCCGAAATACCCAGTACACCGCCCAGAGCGACACGTAGCCCGCCACCGCGCCGATAACCGCATCCGTCAGCGGCACAAACGCGGCGTTGAGATTAAACAGCAGCCCGGCCCACAGCAGCGGTAGCGTCAGGCAATCGGGGAGCAGCTGCGTCCTGCCGTCGATGATGGCCAGCACCAGCAGGGTGGAAAGCAGCCCCAGCCCGCCCAGCAGCGGTAAACCGGGAGTCAGCAGATACCCGGCGAGAACAAACAGCAGCCCGCAGAATAGCTCGGTCAGCGGATAGCGGCGTGAAATCGGCCGCGCGCAGCAGCGGGAGCGGCCCTTCAGCAGCAGGAAGCTGAACAGCGGGACGTTATCCCGCCAGGCAACGGGTTGCCGACACTGCGGGCAGAACGACGGCGGAAAGCTGAGATTGAGCCGCTCCTGCCCCTCCTCGGCCATTAACATCAGCGGCAGCCGGTAGATCACGACGTTAAAAAAGCTGCCGAAGCACAGGCCAAAAATAAACAAAAAGCAGCCCCATATCAGGGGGAACTGCTGGGAAAATGCGGTAAATAGGGTCATGGTTTCTCCCGTGGCGACCATTTGCCCTGCAGCTGCCAGGGCGTGCGTCCATGTTCATCCTGGCGGCCGCCCTGGGCGATAAGCGCCGCGAGCAGCGTCGGCGTTGACTGTCGGCTCTGCAGCGTGCCGCGAAAGGCGTAGCCGCCGTCAGGCGTGAGGGTGCCCTGTCCGCTTAGGCTCAGCTGATGCGAGTCCTGGCTGATGTTCATCGTCAGCGCGCCCGCAGGCGTACAGCTGAATTTGCCGCTGACGCTGGCCAGCGTCAGGGAGCCGGCGGGCGAGCTCAGCGCCGCATCCTGCCAGCGCGCGCGCCCCTCGGATATCTGCTGGCAGCCGGCATGGCTGAAGCGAGCCTCGGCGATTTCCACCGTAATCAGGCCGCCGGCGTCAACCGCCCCTGCCTGCGCCAGCCCGCGGCCGGCAATACTGGCGGGGACGATAAAGCGGCCATCGCGCAGGGTCAGCGCGCTCAGCCCCTGGAGCCAGGCCTGGCCGCGCAGCCCGCTGGGATCGCTGAACGAAATACGCCAGCCCGGAAGTGCGCCGGAGAAAGCCAGCTGCCAGCGCAGGTGGGCGAGGCTGGCTCCGCGCCAGGCAATATCTCTGGCCTCGCCTCGCCAGACGGTGCCGGCAAGCTCGCCGACGCCGATCCCGGCCGGCAGCGCGGCGGTCAGCAGCCTGGCGGGGGTGGTGAGCAGCATCCACAGCAGCCAGGCGCCGAGCAGAAGTCCGATGGCGGCTTTACTTCTCATGCTGACGCTCGAGGATCAGCGTATTCACCGTCACCCAGCCGGGACGCTGGGGATGCGCGGTGACGGCCAGCGAGGCGGCGTGAATTCCCCCTCGGCCCAGCGCGTCCAGCCATGACATCAGAGCCTGAAAGGTGCAGGCTTCGAGGGTGACGCTCACCCGTATCCCCTGCGGCTGCAGTCGGACGATCGCCAGTTCCTGACGGGCCGCCTCGCGCATGATGATCGCCGAAGGCTCCTCGCCGCTGGCCGCAGGGCCCGGCTGCTGGCGGCTTAGCTGCTGTAGCAGCGGAGTCTGCTGCCGCATCCAGCGCAGGCTGGCCTGCTCTTTGACGAGGGTTTGCCGCCACTGCTGTTCGCGGTTGAGCCACGGCTGCCAGAAGGCGTAATACGCGATACCGACGAACAGCGCGATGGCCATCGCCATCAGCAGGCGCTGCTCCCGCTGCGAGCGCTGCTGCCATAAAATACGCAGGCTATCCATCGTTACCCTCCAGGGAGAGACGCCCTTCAATGCCATCCGCGCGCGGCTTCATTTCGCCGGTTCGTACGCGAAAATGGGGCTGCGCCCGGAGAGTGAACTGCTCCAGCGCCCGGGGCGATACCGCCGAAACGTCGAGCTGCAGGGCGTTGCGCGCGCCATCATAGGCCAATGCCCGCAGGCGAACTCCCGGGGTCTCGGCCACGATTTTTTGCACCAGGCCGATGGTGACGACTGCCGGCGGGTGCGCCGCCGTCTGCTCAAGCTGGCGCAGATGCTGCTGCATCTGCAGGCGCGGATTAATCACCCGGATCTCCGTTTTAAACCACTGGCGATAAAACCCCTGGCTGGCCTGCTGAGCCGCGGCTGCCCGCTGGCCGAGCGCCAGATGATCGAGCACGGCGTTGGTGCCCCACAGCAGCGCCAGCGCGGCGGCTGCGGCCATCGCCGGACGCCAGCGCAGCCCGGCGGGCTGCCAGCGGCGTTTCGGCGCAAAGTCTCCCTGGCGTAAGCAGATGCGCTGCGCCGTCGGATCCGCCGCCGCCGCCAGCTGGAGTAAATCCTGCGCCGCCTGTTCGCGCCACGGCGCCGGGATCGGCGGGGGCGGAGAGTAGCTGTCGATCGGCGGCTGCTCCTCGCCGGGGGAGAGCAGCTCGGCCAGCCAGCCGGCTTCCGCCGCCATCCCGCCCCAGGCCTGGTGGCGAATCAGCCACTGTTCGCCGACCTGCAGCGCGCTCCAGCGGCCCGGAGTGAAGGGGAGGGCCAGCGCATCCGGCGTCAGGGCGAGGATCTCCAGCCCCAGCTCGTCGCAGCGGGCGAGCCACTCGCGCATTTTTTGCCGCTGCAGGGCGGCGACATGGCAGATATTTTTCTGCCGGTGGAGCAGCGCAAAATGGACCTCTTCAACGTCAGTTGCCAGCTGCTCTTCGAGCAGGAAGGGCAGGATCTGCTGCGGGCGCTGGCGCAGGCCGGCGGGCAGCGTCACGCGGTGAAAAGCGCAGTCGCTGGCGGGAACCAATACCCAGGCGGGATAGCGCGCCGCCAGCTCGCGCAGCGTCGGGTCATCGTCACCGGGAGACCATGCGCCGGCGCTCTCCGGCTGTCCGGGCGAGAGCAGGCGCCAGGCTATCGGCCGATCAGGGGCGCCAAGGCGCAAAATGAGCGCCGCGCGCGGCGGCGTTTTATCGTTATTCATCGGCCACTCTGTAAAGTCCATAACGTCGCTGGATAACGCGGAAGCTGCGCCCCTCCAGCTGCAGGAGGCTGCGCTGCTGATAGCGCGCGCTGCCCATGACCACGGTGAACGATGCGACAAAGCGTTCACTATGGACCGTCAGCCAGGGGCGTACGGCGGTGGTGTCGGTGTCCTGCAGCGCCTGCTGGGCTAAAAACGCGGCAACGCTGTTCCAACCGCTTGCCGGACGGGCGCTCAGCAGCTGGCGCGCCTGCTGAATGCTCAGATCGGCGGGAAACAGCGCCGCCAGCAGAGCGGCCTGCGCCGGCTTCAGGGTATTGATATTGATCTGCAGGGCGTCGTTCGGCTGGGCGCAGACGTAGGGCAGCAGACGCTGGTACAGCGCCGGGTCCATCCCGGCGAGCAGGCGCAGCTCGCTGAGGTCCTGGATACTCTGGTTGCCGGTCAGGTAGCCCGGGGACTGCGCCATATAGACCTCGTCTTCCGCGCCGTTAAGCAGCGGCTGACTATCCGCATCGATCCAGTCGCGCAGGGCGGCGGTGAGCTGCAGGGCGCGCAGCGGCTCCGCGCCGAGCTTTTCCAGCAGACGGGTAAAGGCGCGCGCCGCGGCGGGGATCGCTTCGCTTTCATCGGCGGCGGTGCGGTTGATGGCGTTCAGATTGAAACAGGCCTGGTCGTCGGTAATAGTGGCGTAAATCTCACCGTCGGCGAGCGTAAAGCGGCGTCCCTGCTGGGCCCAGTTTTGCGCCAGATGGGTTTGATTCGGCGAATCAAGCGCGTCGCGCTGCAGCAGGGCGGCGACCATCGTCTCCGCGCCCAGCGCGTACCATTTGGCCTGCAGGTTATCGAGGGTGGTGGCCGTTTGCTGGTACATCCGCGCCGTTCTTTCGGTAATGGCGCTCGCCAGCACCATCATCAGGGCGAGGATCAGCAGCACCATCAGCAGCGCGACGCCGCGCTGTCGGCCGTTCACGGCTGGTCTCCGGGGGCAAGCAAAAACAGGCGCGTGATGTCGCCGTAGCCCTTCAGCGTTAAGGTCACTTCAAGCGCCTGCGGCAGATTTTGCGCGGACTCCCAGCGATCCTGCCAGCGGCCGCTGGCGTAAAAGCGCAGGCGGAACGCCTGGACGTCGCGCTGCAGGACCCAGGTCGTCGGCCGGCTGCCGGTGAGCGGGTCCTGCTGGTCATAGCTCAGACGCTCCAGCTGCTGCTGGCGCAGGCGGTAGCTGACGCTCTGGATCTCTGAGCGCGGCAAAATGCCCATCGGGTTTGGCCAGCCGCTGCGGCTAAAGGCTATCGCCCAGTCGTCGCTGCCCAGCAGGAAGCGCCCGGCGGAGAACAGGGCGTCGTCGTTGCGCCCGCGGCGGGGAACGATCTGGTTGAAGTCGGCGGCCATCTGGCTAAAGGTCTGCTGCAGCGCCTGGATCTGCTGCGCTTTTTCTTTGGTGAGCGTATCCGCGCGAATGACGTTTTGCAGTACGCCGATCGCCGCCACGCTCAGCGCGGCGAGGATCGCCAGCGCCAGCAGCATTTCAACGAGGGTAAAGCCGCGCATGGTGCCATTCTTCATGGCCGGGTCACCCAGGTGCGCAGCGAAGAGACCGGAGCCTTATCGCTTTTATCATGGCGGACCTCGACGTCCAGCGCCCGCAGCTGCGGGAGCTCCGTTTCGACGCCCTGCCAGCGGATGTGCCAGCTGCCGCCTGCCGCCTGGACCGTCGTTTCCGAGGGGCTCAACGCCGGCCAGCGGTTTTCCAGCTTCAGCTGGATTAGCTGATTGTCGGCAAGCCATCCGGCGAGGGTTTTCTCCTCCATTCGCCCGAGGTGGCGGGTCTGCTGCAGCGTTGCCTGCATCACGGACAGCCCGGCGAGGGCGAAGACCACCAGCGCGACCATGACTTCGATAAGCGTCATCCCGGATTGTGATTTCATGGACTCTCCTCCCGCTGCGCCGGCTGAATGTCGCCGCGAGCATCAACGTTCAGCGACTGCCCGCTGCCGATGCGCAGCTGAAAGGGAGTCACTTCCCCGCCGGGGAACAGCAGAACGTCGGGCTGTTCGCCCGGCGTCCAGGCGGCGCCATCGGGAAAGCTCAGCGCCAGCGGTTCCGGGGCGGCGCTGCCCGAGGTGGCGAGGCGACCAATCTGCAGCGGCTGCCAGCGGGAGTCCTCCTCGCCGCCGTCCGCTTTGCCAGCCTGGCCGCTCTCGTCTGGGGTCAGCAGCCGCATAAACTGCCAGCGGTCGGGGTGAATCGAGATACCGTAGAACTGGCCGGTCTGCAGCCCGCGGTCACGGACAAAGCTCAGCTGTGCCTGGAAGCGCTCGAGGATCTGCGCCGCGTCATCCTCGCGCGATGGCGGAAACGCCAGCATCACCATGCCCGCGCTAACGCCCATCAGCAGCAAAATGAGCATCATCTCCAGTAGCGTGAAGCCGCGCTGTTGCACTATTTTTTCCCGATATTCCAGTTGCCGAGATCGTCGTTGGTGTCCGGCATGCCGTCCGGCCCGACGCTAAACACGTCGACCTGGCCGTGCTGGCCCGGGCTGAGCAGCTGATAGTCGTTGCCCCACGGGTCCTGCGGCAGACGGCGGATATAGCCGCCTTCCGGATAGTTACGCGCCAGCGGCTCGGCGGTGGGACGGCTGACCAGCGCCGCGAGCCCCTGCTCGGTGTTGGGATAGCGGCTGTTATCCAGCTTGTACATATCCAGCGCGCCTTCCAGCGCCACCAGATCGCTGACCACCTTTTGCCGGTCCGCTTTTTCTTTATTGCCCATCAGGTTAGGTACCACCAGGCTGGCAAGAATACCGAGGATGACAATCACCACCATAATTTCCAGTAGGGTGAATCCACGCTGTCGTTGCATATTTTTCTCCATTAAGACAATTACATACTCATAAGGGTGTTGAGCTGCAGGATCGGCTGCAGAATGGCCAGCACGATAAACAGCAACATGCCGGCCATCGCCACCACCAGCAGCGGCTCAAACAGGCTGAGCGCCATCTGAATTTGCGCGCTCAGCTCGCGGTCCTGGTTATCGGCGGCGCGTTCGAGCATGCCGTTGAGCTCGCCGCTCTGTTCGCCGCTGGCAACCATGTAGCGCATCATCGGCGGGAAAAGGGCGGTGGTTTCGAGGGCGTGGTGCAGGCTGCTCCCTTCGCGCACCGACTCCGCGGCGGTTTCCAGCTGGCGGCGCGCCCAGGTGTTGCTTAACACCTCCGCGCTGATGCGCATCGACGGCAGCAGTGGGACGGCGCTGGCGTTAAGAATGCTGAGGGTGCGGGCGTAGCGAGCGCTGTTGATGCTGCGGGCCACCCGGCCAATCAGCGGCAGGCGCAGCAGCTGTCTATGCCAGATGAGCCGCCGCGCGGGCTGGCGCAAGGCGTAATGCAGCAGCAGCCCGCCCGCCAGCAGCGCCAGCAGTAGCCAGGGCCCGGCGCTGCGGACGATATCGCTCATGGTCATCAGCAGGCGGGTGGAAAACGGCAGGGCCTGCTTGAGATGGACGAACTGATCGACGACCTTCGGCACCACCGTGGAGAGCAAAATGGCGATCACGCTGATGGCGACCAGGGTCAGAACGATGGGATAGATCATGGCCTGCAGCAGGCGGGCGCGAAGCTGCTGGCGCTGTTCGGTATAGTCCGCCAGCCGGTTAAGCACGCCGGCAAGGTGTCCGGAGGTTTCGCCCGCGGCGACCATCGCGCAATACAGCCGATCGAAGCAGGCCGGATAGCCGCGCATGGCCTCCGCCAGGGTATGTCCTTCCAGCACCTTGCCGCGCACCCCGGCCATCAGGGTTTTCAGGTGCGCTTTTTCGCACTGCTGCGCCACGGCATCCAGCGCTTTTTCCAACGGGATTGCCGCCGCTACCAGCGTCGCCAGCTGCCGGGTGAGCAGGGCGAGGTCGCCGGCGCCGGTGCGTCGCGTCAGCAGCAAACGCCCGCCGCCGCGCGCGGGGCCTTCAGCGGCCTTGACCTCAACGGGCAGCCAGCCCTTTTCCCGCAGCAGCTGGCGGGCGTGGCGGGCGGAGTCCGCCTGCTGTACGCCGCGCTGCGTCCTGCCGCGTTCATCGAGCGCCTGGTAGCGAAAAATGGCCATCCTGCTCCCCCTGTGCCGTTTGCTGCTCGGTCACCCTGACCACCTCTTCCCAACTGGTGATGCCGCTCAGCACCTTCTCCAGCCCGGCGCGGCGGAGGGTGATATAGTCCGTCCCCAGCCGCTGGCCCAGCGTTAATTCGTTTTCCCCGCGGTGGATTGCCATCCGCACCCGATCGTCGACCCGCAGCAGCTCGTGGATCCCGGTGCGCCCGCGATAGCCGGTGAAGCCGCACTCCCCGCAGCCCTCGGCGTGCCACATGGCGGTACCGGTCGGGACGCCCATCCGTTTCGCCGTTTCCGCATCCGCCTGCCCCGGTCGACGGCAGTGCGGGCAGAGCCGGCGCACCAGGCGCTGCGACATCACCGCCAGCAGCGAGGTTGACAGCAGAAAAGGCTCCACGCCCATATCCTGCAGGCGCGAGATCGCCCCCAGCGCGCTGTTGGTATGCAGCGTGGAGAGCACCAGGTGGCCGGTGAGGGAGGCCTGGACGGCAATCTGCGCCGTCTCGCCGTCGCGGATCTCGCCCACCAGCACCACGTCAGGGTCCTGGCGCAAAATGGCGCGCAGCCCGCGGGCAAAGGTCATCTCCACCCTGGGGTTGACCTGGGTCTGGCCGATCCCTTCCAGCTCGTATTCGACGGGGTCTTCGATGGTCATAATATTGCGCTCGCGAGCGTCCAGCCGGCTGAGGGCGGCGTACAGGGTGGTGCTTTTGCCCGAACCGGTAGGGCCGGTGACCAGAATGATGCCGTGCGGGCGGGCCATCAGTTCATCGACCTGCTGCAGGAGCGCGGGCGGCATGCCGAGGGTCAGCAGGTCGAGGTTGACGCTGTTTTTATCCAGCAGGCGCAGCACCACGCGCTCGCCGTGGCCGGAGGGCAGCGTCGAGACGCGCACGTCAACGGCGCGCCCGCCGATACGCAGCGCCATGCGGCCATCCTGCGGAATGCGCTTTTCCGCGATATCGAGGTTGGCCATCACCTTAATGCGCGAAATAAGCAGGGCCGCAAGCCGACGCTGCGGGCGGAGGATCTCCCGCAGGACGCCATCAACGCGAAAGCGGATCTGCAGGTGGCGCTCGTAGGTTTCGATATGAATATCCGAGGCCTGCTCTTTGATAGCCTCCGTCAGCATGGCGTTGATCAGGCGGATAATGGGCGCATCGTCCTCGCTATCCAGCAGATCGTCGGTGTCGGGCAGCTCGTCGGCGAGGGTGTATAAATCCAGCTCGTTGCCGATATCGGCCATCATGCGCCGGGCTTCCGCCGAATCACGCTGATAGCTGAGCACCAGCAGCTTCTCGAACTCATCGGCGGCCAGCCGCTGGACCTCGATCGGCATATCCGCTACCCGGCGCGCCTCAAGCAGCGCCGCTGCCGGGGCGTCGGCGAGGCAGCGGACGGCGCAGGTCGCGCCATCGCTCAGCAGGATAATGCCGTGGGCGCGGGCATAGACGAAAGGCAGCAGCGGGCGGCGTTCCGCCGCTGGCGTCATGGTTTGCCTCCCAGGTTGAAGGCATCGATGGCGGCGCCGATCCGACGAAACGCGGCGGTATCCTGCTGGGGGTAGATATGCAGCAGGTCATCGTTCAGCGACGCTTCCGTGCCGTCTTTGCCGCGCTGTTTGGTTTGTGCGTCGTTAAAGGCGGTGTACTGACCCGAAGAGGCCTGCCGGTAGCCATCGCGATCGCGAATAATGGTCGGCCGGATAAACAGCATCAGGTTGCGTTTGGAAACCTTTTTGCTGGTGGAGCGGAACAGGGCGCCAATCAGCGGAATATCGCCGAGCAGCGGGACCTTGTCGGCGGAGTCGGTGACGCTTTTGTCCAGCAGCCCGCCCACGACGACGGTTTCGCCGCTGCCGACCAGCACCGCGTTGTTAACCGTGCGGGTGTTGAAGGTCGCGCCTAAATCCGAGCTGGTGCTGGAGGCGGAGTCGGCGACGCTGGAAACCTCCTGCTCAATTTCCAGCAGCACCGAGTCCCCTTCGTTAATCTGCGGCTTGACCTTCAGCTTGATGCCGACGGTTTTTCGTTCGACGGTATTGAAGATGTTATCGCCGGAGGTGGTCTGCGAGCCGCTGAGCACCGGAACCTCCTGGCCGACGTTAAAGGTCGCCTCCATGTTGTCGAGGGTGACGATGCTGGGGGTGGCGAGAATATCGTTTTTGCTGCTGCTGGAGAGGGCGGTGAGCAGCATCGCCCAGTTCCCCTGATAGAACCCGGCGGCGATGCCGTTAAAGGAGCTTAGCGCGCTGGCGAGCGAGCTGGTGACCGTGCCGTCTTTGTTGTACTGGTTGGCGCCGGCAATGGCCGTTGAGATCGGCAGCCCGCTGTTGTTGAACTGGGTCATGCCGGCATTTTTGTTGGCCCACTGTACGCCCAGATTGAGGCCGTCGGCGTCCTGAACCTCGGCAATAATGGCTTCAACCAGCACCTGCGGACGGCGAATATCCAGCTGAGCGATGACCCGCTCTAGGTCGTTCATGACGTCCGGGGCGGCGGTCACGATCAGCGCGTTGGTCTGGCCGTGGGCTTTGATGATGATGTTTTTATCCAGCGCCGCCACCGGCTTCGCGCTCTGCTTTTCGCTCTGCATGCTGCTGCTGATGCCGGTTAGCACCTCCACCAGATCGGCGGCTTTGGCATACTTGAGGTAGATAACCTTGGTGTTTCCCTGTACCGCCTGCTGGCGGTCGAGCTGCCTGATCATGGTGATGATGCGCTGGCGGGAGTTCGGTTCGCCGCTCACCAGCACCGAATTGGTCCGCTCGTCGGCGACCACGTTCGCCACCATCGAACCGGGGAGCGCGGATTTGCTGGTGTCTTTGTTCAGCTCATTCACCAGCTTGACCACGTCGGCGGCGGAGGCCCAGGAGAGCGGGACCGTCACCACGCTGCGATCGCCGGCGTTATCAACGCGCTCGACGATGGTCAGCAGGCGCTTAATCACCGCCGCGCGTCCGGTCATCAGCAGCACGTTGGACGGCTCGTAGTGCACCACGCTGCCGGCCCCGGCGTTGTCATTGAGCTGTCGCAGCAGCGGCGCGAGATCGCGGGCGGCCACGTTGGTCAGCGGTACCACCCGGGTAACCACCTCATCGCCCTCGCCCGGCGAGGCGTCGCTGGCGACCGGGACCGCCGCGGTTTTGGCATCTTTTGAACGCACGACCTTCAGTACGCCATTATTCATATTGATAACCGCAAAACCGTAGACGTCGAGGACGCTGAGGAAGAACTGATAATATTGTTCTTCATTGAGCATATCGTAGCTGCGAACGGTAATTGTGCCGCGTACGCTGGGGTCGATAATGACCGTCTTATTGAGGTTTTTGCTGACGGTATTAATAAATTCCTGAATATCGGTGCCCTTGAAGCTGGCGGAGAATTCTTCTGCGCCGGCGGGTTTGAATAACAGCGTGCTGAATATCATCAGCAGCGTGAAAAGCAGACGGAAATTTATGGTCCTGCGCAATTATTCATCCCTCAAGGCTAAATAGATATCCTGCCGCTGACCATCGCGTTCGACGGTTAGCGTTATTTCGCTGAGCTCGGGGAGCTGTTTTAATGCTTGCTGAGCCTGCTGCCGATCGCGAAGATCGAGGCCATTCATGGCGACCGCCAGATCGTTTTCATGTAAGCCGGACTGACGAAAAAGAGTGGGGTCTTTTCCCGGATTGAGTCGATATCCGCTGAGCTGCTCATTAACCATAATCGGGGAAATATTGAGATAGTTGAGAATATTTTGCGGCTGTTCGCGCAGCTGTTTAACCCACGCTTTCGCGGGCGGCGTCAGGGCGGGTTTCACGCCCGCGGCGGCGTCGTCAAAGAGCGGTATCGCTTCGTTTCTGCCCCGGTAGTTAACGATCAGGCGATCGTTGAGAATAGCGACTATTTTGGCTTCGTTACCCGGCGTGCTGTCGCCAACGCCCAGGCTAACCTGTTGATTCCCTTTTGCCACGATGGCAATCGACCGCGCGGCATCGCTGCTGACGAGCAGGCCGGTGATCCGCAGCTTCAGGGCGGAAAGCGGCGCCTGGGCCAGGCTCTTACCGTCGGTGGATACGCCCGATGCCGGAGGCGTTTTTTCCGCGCTGCCAAATAGCGTAAACGGCGCTAATTCCGTTTGTCGAATAGCGATCGGGGGAGCGAAAATCGTCGCGGCGTTAATCGCCATAGCCGCAGGATCTACAGGGAATATAATCCGCCAGCTTAATTTGGCGAGCTGCTGAGCGATAAGTAATAATATGACGAACATCACAATATGAGGAGTGTTGTTAATTATTGTTTTATTTGTTAGTGTTAACCTCATCACAGAAAAAGGTATTTTAATTCTTTTTCTCATCCTGTTTTCCCCGGGGCGGCATCGCTTCCCTACCTGTATTGGTGGGTGGCTTTTTATATTTAGATCTTTTATTGCGAAATTCTTGATTAGTCGCCGCAAAGCATAATGAGTTTCGCTATCCGGGTCGTCATTCCCTTTTTATTTTTACTCCCCCGGCCGCCTACGCCCCCCCATTAATTGTTAATGGATGATTGAATCGCTGAAAGCAAAAATATCTAATTGCCGGCGCTTTACAGATAAACATCTTCTCTTACCTTTCATAATTTATTAAGCATATTAGGGACTATCGAATGCTCAGATATACCTGTAATGCCCTATTCCTTGGCTCGTTGGTTTTACTTAGCGGCTGCGATAATAGTTCTTCATCTTCTTCCTCTGGCTCACCTGACACTCCCGATAATCAGGATGTCGTTGTTCGTTTACCCGATGTGGCGGTTCCCGGTGAAGCTGCCACGGCTTCCTCTCAGCAGGCGGTCATTCATCTGGTTGATATTGCTGGCATTACCGGCACCACCGCCGCGGATTACAGCACCCGGAACCTCTATCTCTGGAATAATGAAACCTGCGATGCGTTAAGCGCGCCGGTGGCGGACTGGAATGACGTCAGCACCACCCCGAGCGGCAGCGATAAATACGGCCCGTACTGGGTGATTCCGCTCAATAAAGAGAGCGGCTGTATTAACGTCATCGTCAGAGATGGCACCAACAAGCTGATCGATAGCGATCTGCGCGTGTCGTTCGGCGACTTTACCGACCGCACGGTCTCGGTTATCGCCGGCAGCGGCTCGCTATATGATACCCGCGCGGATGCGTTTCGCGCCGCGTTTGGCGTGGCGCTTGCCGAGGCCCACTGGGTTGACAAGACCACTCTGCTGTGGCCGGGCGGACAGGACAAACCAATCGTCCGCCTTTACTACAGCCACAGCAGTAAAGTGGCCGCCGATAGCGAAGGGAAATTTACCGATCGCTATCTGAACCTGACCCCCACCACCGTCAGCCAGCAGGTGAGCATGCGCTTCCCGCAGCTCTCCAGCTATGCCGCGTTTAAGCTTCCGGATAATGCGCCGGTTGATGAACTGCTGCAGGGCGAGACGGTGGCGATCGCCGCGGAGAAAGACGGCATTCTGATCTCCGCCACCCAGGTGCAGACGGCGGGCGTGCTGGACGATGTCTACGCGCCGCCGGCGGAGGCCCTCAGCTACGGGGCGCAGGTGAGCGATGGCGGGGTTAATTTCCGCCTTTGGGCACCTACCGCGCAGCAGGTCGACCTGGTGCTGTATAGCGCTGATAAAAAGGTGCTGGCCAGCCATCCGATGACCCGCGACGCGGCCTCGGGCGCCTGGGCATGGCAGGGCGGAAGCGACCTGAAGGGGGCCTTCTATCGCTATGCGCTGACGGTTTATCACCCGCAGTCGCGCAAGATTGAACAGTACGAGGTGACCGACCCTTACGCCCATAGCCTCTCCACCAATTCGGAGTACAGCCAGGTTGTCGATCTGAACGACAGCGCGCTCAAGCCCGACGGCTGGGATAGCCTGGCGATGCCTCATGCGCAGAAAACCAAAGCCGATCTGGCGAAGATGACGATTCATGAATCGCATATTCGCGATCTTTCTGCCTGGGACAGCACCGTTCCGGCCGAGCTGCGCGGTAAATATCTGGCGCTCACCGCTCAGGACAGCAACATGGTGCAGCATCTGAAAAAGCTCTCCGCCTCCGGAGTGACCCACGTTGAGCTGCTGCCGGTCTTCGATCTGGCGACGGTCAACGAGTTCAGCGACAAAGTGGCCGACATCCAGCAGACGTTCAGCCGCCTCTGCGAAGTCAACAGCGCGGTGAAGAGCAGCGAATTTGCCGCTTATTGCGCCAGCGGGTCGACGGTGGAAGAGGTGCTTAATCAGCTGAAGCAAAGCGATAGCCAGGATAATCCGCAGGTTCAGGCGCTGAACAGCCTGGTCGCGCAGACCGATTCCTATAACTGGGGCTACGATCCGTTCCACTACACGGTGCCGGAAGGCTCTTACGCCACCAACCCGGAAGGGACCGCGCGGATCAAAGAGTTCCGTACCATGATCCAGGCGATTAAGCAGGATCTGGGAATGAACGTGATCATGGACGTGGTGTACAACCACACCAATGCCGCCGGGCCAACTGACCGGACTTCGGTGCTGGATAAAATCGTCCCCTGGTACTATCAGCGTCTGAACGAAACTACCGGAAGCGTTGAATCGGCGACCTGCTGCTCGGACTCCGCGCCGGAGCATCGGATGTTCGCCAAGCTTATCGCCGACTCGCTGGCGGTATGGACCACCGATTACAAAATTGACGCCTTCCGTTTCGACCTGATGGGCTATCACCCGAAAGCGCAGATCCTGTCGGCGTGGGAGCGGGTGAAGGCCCTAAATCCGGATATCTACTTCTTCGGTGAAGGCTGGGATTCCGGGCAGAGCGACCGTTTCGAAATCGCTTCGCAGATCAATCTCAAAGGCAGCGGTATCGGGACTTTCTCCGATCGTTTGCGTGACTCGGTGCGCGGCGGCGGTCCGTTTGACTCCGGCGATGCGCTGCGTCAGAACCAGGGGATCGGCAGCGGTGCTGGAGTATTGCCTAACGAGATCGCCAGCCAGAACGAAGATACGGTGCGCCATCTTGCCGATCTGACGCGTCTGGGAATGGCCGGAAACCTGGCCGACTTTGTGATGGTTGATAAAGACGGCGCGGTGAAAAAAGGCAGCGAGATTGACTACAACGGCGCGCCGGGCGGCTATGCGGCTGACCCGACGGAGGTTGTTAACTACGTCTCGAAGCACGATAACCAAACGCTGTGGGACATGATTAGCTACAAAGCCGCGCAGGAGGCCGATCTCAATACCCGCGTGCGGATGCAGGCGGTATCGCTGGCGACGGTGATGCTGGGTCAGGGGATCGCCTTCGATCAGCAGGGGTCGGAGCTGCTGCGCTCTAAATCCTTCACCCGCGACTCCTATGACTCCGGCGACTGGTTTAACCGCGTCGACTACGCCATGCAGGACAATAACTTTAACGTCGGGATGCCGCGCAGTAGCGATGACGGCAGCAATTACGATCTGATTTCCCGCGTTAAGGAGATGGTGGCGACTCCCGGCGAGCCGGAGCTGCAGCAGATGACCGCGTTCTATCAGGAGCTGACCCAGCTGCGCAAATCATCCCCGCTCTTCACCTTAGGTGACGGCAGCGCGGTGATGAAGCGCGTCGATTTCCGCAATACCGGAGCCGACGCGCTGGCTGGTCTGCTGATCATGACCATCGATGATGGCGTCCAGGCGGGAGCGAGCCTCGACGGCCGGGTGGACGGCCTGGTCGTGGCGATCAACGCGGCGCCTGAGAGCCGGACCCTCCATGATTTCAATGGTGAAAACCTGCAGTTGAGTTCCGTTCAGCAGGCGGCGGGAGAGGGGTCGCTGGCGAACGGCGTCGAGATCGCTGCCGACGGCGCGATTACGCTGCCTGCCTGGTCCGTTGCGGTGCTGGAAAAACCGCAGGGCGACGCGCAGGGCGCGGGCCTGCCGGTAAGCAGTAAGTAAAGCGTCTCTTTAGCTGACCCGCATGAAAGGGGTCAGGCAGCCCGGCGCTCAGAGCCGGGCTGCGGTTTTTCCGGTATCAGGAGAGAGGGTGTGATGATTCGCCATGATGAAGAGTGCCCGACGCCCGCGGCGGACATCCGGGATGCGGGAGCGCCGGTGATGGTCGGCGGAATGGTGCAGGTTCCCTGGCTGACCGTCCCGCTCTACGCCGCGCTATTTATCGCGCTGGGCTGGTTTAGCGGCGAGCAGTGGCGAAATGCGCCGGTCGCGCAAACGTCGATGGTGCCGGTGGCGCACGCGGCGCTGGTGCCGCTTAGCCATTCTGCATCGGCCCCCACTCCGGCTCCGGCAAAGGCTCCGACAAAGGAAAAGGGGCAGGCCAGCGTGGAGGAGGAGAGTTCAGAGGAGGATTATTTACCGGCACTGCGCTACAGCGCGCATATCTACGCCTCGCGCGAGGATAAGCGCACTATTGTTATCAACGGCCAGTCCTGGCAGGAAGGGCAATCACCGCTGCCGAATCTGGTGATTGAGCAGATTCAGCAGGATTTAACCGTGTTTAGCTTTAAGGGCAATACGTTTACTCTGGCGGCGCTGGATGACTGGCCGGGAGGTATTATTGCGGATAGTCCGCAGGGGCAATAAATTGCGCGGCAATAAAACGCAAAATAACCGGCTGCGACATTTTATTGACGACCTAAGCCAGCAATAAATGGCGCCAGCTGGCGATTAAACTGACTGCATTTGGTTGTTTCCGGAGTACTGTCCTGCTGCAGCTGTTGATACATCTGCGCGCTGCGCTGAGCCAGGGTCGCGTAATCGATATTTCCCCATCCTCTTTTTTTCCCGACATTCCACGCGGCCTGGGTAAGGGCTTCGTCTGCGGGCAGATCGCTGCGATTGCATCTGTTCTTCAGATAGCGGGCGCCTGCGGCCACGGATGAGAGCTGCTCAAGCTGCGCCTCGCTGCTGACGGCAGGGCTTAAGGTTGAGGAGCGATTCTGCTGGCACCCTGCAAGAGCGGCAATCATGATAAGCGGAAATATAACGAAAGTTCGCATAATATTAAGCTGGAATGGTTAACTGAAGGGTAGTTTAACAAATATTTCCACGGAGTCATCAGTAAATATTATTATATATAATTGTTAAGCGGCTCCCACTTTTATCCGCGGATGGTTTAAGGTTTATCTTTACTTCCGGAAAAATATTTATTGTCACAGTCCGAATATAATATTTCATGCGCCGGGAAGTTTTAGTTTTTATCGTCGGCGTGGGGGGCGAAAATTCTGAAGCGCACGGAGACGCGGTGAACATTTTTTATGTTATTAAAAAACATAATATTTTCCCTTTTGTTACGCCTCGAGGGAGTAAAATGCTGGTTAAGCATATCCTGGTTTAGTGCTATCCTGTGTTCCCTGGACTATTAGTGCTATGTCCCAAAATTCTCTGCAGGTGAAGTATGTAAGATACTGATTTGTTTTATGATTTTTTTAACTAAACTCATGAGCAAATCGATCATAACTGCGCCCTGAGACGCTGAGCGCGCGAAGTACAGACAATAGATGGTCGCCTGCAGGATAAGACCCCACGGGCGTGAATTTGAGAGATATCTTCTTCCTCTGGCAGGGGGAAGCATTGAGAATCAGGCTTTTACGCCTGAAAGTTGCGGAGAAAGAGCATGGCGGGAGATGACCGCGAGCCTATCGGACGTAAGGGTAAACCCTCGCGTCCGGCTAAACAAAAAGTGACTCGTCGTCGGGTTCGGGACGAGGACTACGACGATGATTACGACGACGATTATGAGGACGAAGAGCCGATGCCGAAGAAAGCGAATGGCAAAGGTAACAAGCCCCGGCGTAAACGTACCTGGCTGTGGCTGTTAGTCAAGCTGGGGATTGTTGTCGCGGTGCTGGTTGCCGCTTACGGCGTCTACCTCGATCAGAAGATCCGCAGCCGCATTGACGGCAAGGTTTGGGAACTTCCGGCGGCGGTATATGGCCGGATGGTCAACCTCGAACCCGATATGCAGGTCAGCAAAAACGAAATGGTGCGCCTGCTGAACGCCACGCAGTATCGTCAGGTGAGCGCGATGACGCGCCCGGGCGAATATACCGTGCAGGCCAACAGCATTGAGATGATCCGCCGTCCGTTTGATTTCCCGGATAGTAAAGAAGGGCAGGTGCGCGCGCGCCTGACCTTTGATGGCGATCGCCTGGAAACGATCGAGAACATGGAGAATAACCGCCAGTTTGGCTTCTTCCGCCTCGATCCGCGGCTGATCACCATGCTGCAGTCGGCAAACGGCGAGCAGCGCCTGTTTGTTAAGCGCAGCGGCTTCCCGGATCTGCTGGTTGATACCCTGCTGGCGACCGAAGACCGCCACTTCTACGAGCATGACGGTATCAGCCTGTACTCGATTGGTCGTGCGGTGCTGGCAAACCTGACGGCGGGGCGCACGGTGCAGGGCGCCAGTACCCTGACCCAGCAACTGGTGAAAAACCTGTTCCTCTCCAGCGAGCGCTCCTACTGGCGTAAAGCCAACGAAGCCTATATGGCGCTGATCGTTGATGCCCGTTACAGCAAGGATCGCATCCTTGAGCTGTATATGAACGAGGTGTACCTCGGTCAAAGCGGCGATAACGAAATTCGCGGCTTCCCGCTGGCAAGCCTTTACTACTTTGGCCGCCCGGTGGAAGAGCTGAGCCTTGACCAGCAGGCTCTGCTGGTGGGGATGGTAAAAGGCGCATCGATTTATAACCCGTGGCGTAATCCGAAGCTGTCGCTGGAGCGTCGTAACCTGGTTCTGCGTCTGCTGCAGCAGCAGAACGTCATCGACCAGGAGCTGTACGACATGCTGAGCGCCCGTCCTCTGGGCGTGCAGCCGCGCGGCGGCGTAATTTCTCCGCAGCCGGCGTTTATGCAGATGGTGCGCCAGGAGCTGCAGGCGAAACTGGGCGATAAGGTGAAAGATCTCTCCGGCGTGAAGATCTTTACGACCTTCGATTCCGTTGCCCAGGATGCGGCGGAAAAGGCGGCCACCGAGGGGATCCCGGCGCTGAAGAAGCAGCGTAAGCTGCCGGATCTGGAAACCGCGATGGTGGTCGTTGACCGCTATACCGGCGAGGTGCGGGCAATGGTCGGCGGCGCGGAGCCGCAGTTTGCCGGCTATAACCGTGCGATGCAGGCCCGTCGTTCGATTGGTTCTCTGGCTAAGCCGGCGACCTATCTGACCGCGTTAAGCCAGCCGAACCAGTACCGCCTGAATACTTCGATTGCCGATGCTCCGGTGACGATCCGTCTCTCCAACGGCCAGACCTGGTCCCCGCAGAACGACGATCGTCGCTTTAGCGGCCAGGTGATGCTGGTTGACGCGCTGACGCGTTCGATGAACGTGCCGACCGTCAACCTCGGGATGGCGCTGGGCCTGCCGGCGGTCATCGATACCTGGGTCAAACTGGGGGCGCCGAAAGACCAGCTCAGTCCGGTACCGGCGATGATCCTCGGGGCGTTGAACCTGACGCCGATTGAAGTGGCGCAGGCGTTCCAGACCATCGCCAGCGGCGGTAACCGCGCCACGCTGTCGGCGCTGCGTTCGGTGATCGCCGAAGATGGCACCGTTCTGTATCAGAGCTATCCGCAGGCGGAGCGGGCGGTTCCTGCGCAGGCCGCATACATGACGCTGTGGACCATGCAGCAGGTTGTGCAGCGCGGGACCGGTCGTCAGCTTGGGGCGAAATATCCTGGCCTGCATCTGGCGGGTAAAACCGGGACCACCAACAACAACGTTGATACATGGTTCGCCGGTATTGACGGAAGCCAGGTGACGATTACCTGGGTTGGTCGCGATAACAACCAGCCGACGAAGCTGTACGGTGCCAGCGGCGCGATGTCTATTTATCAGCGCTATCTGGCCAACCAGACGCCAACGCCGCTGGTGCTGACGGCGCCGGAAGATGTGGTGGACATGGGCGTAGACAGCAGCGGCAACTTCGTCTGTAGCGGAGGGATGCGTACGCTGCCGGTATGGACCACCGCGCCGGATGCGCTCTGTCGCCAGGGTGAACAGATGCAGCAGCAGCAGCTGGAGCAACAGCAGCAGAACAATCCGTTTAATCAGTCCGGCCAGCAGCCTCAGCAGCAGCAGCCAGCGACTCAGCAGCAGCCGCCGAAGCAGGAAAAAAGTGACGGCGTAGCGGGCTGGATTAAGGATATGTTCGGCAGCAATTAACTATCCGCTTGATTCTTCAAGCCGCCTCGCTGCAGCTTGCATGATGGTGCGAACAGGTTGTTGCAACACTGGCCCTCTGATACTTCAGTATCAGGGGGCTTTTTCATTTATGTAGATTACTTAACAGCCACTTAACCCCACAATTACCGTCTGGTTATTTATTCAGCCTTTGATATCTTCGCGATGGCATATCGCTTGCCTTGCATTTCGCGTTTCGCCTATTATGTCAGCCGTCATAATAATAATTCTCGTTTACGTTATCATTCACCTTTATCAGAGATCTACCAATGGCGCGTCTAAAAACTGCTCAGCCAAATCACTCACTGCGTAAAATTGCAGTCGTAGTAGCCACGGCGGTTAGCGGCATGTCTGTCTATGCACAGGCGGCAGTTGAACCGAAAAAAGAAGAAACCATTACCGTGACTGCGGCTCCCGTCAGCCAGGAAAATGCCTGGGGACCGGCCCCGACTATCGCGGCAAAGCGCTCCGCAACTGCCACCAAAACCGATACCCCTATTGAAAAAACGCCGCAGTCGATTTCCGTGGTTACCCGCCAGGAAATGGAGATGAAGCAGCCGACAACGGTGAAAGAAGCGCTGGCCTATACGCCGGGCGTCTTCTCCACTCGCGGCAGCTCGACGACCTATGACGTGGTGACGATTCGCGGCTTTACGACGTCGACAACGGTCAATACCAACCAGTATCTGGATGGCATGAAGCTGCAGGGGAATAACTACTCTGAAGTGTCGATGGACCCTTACTTCCTGGAGCGTGTGGAAGTGATGCGCGGGCCAACCTCCGTGCTGTATGGCAACAGCAACCCCGGCGGCATCGTCAGCATGGTCAGCAAGCGCCCGACGACCGAGCCGCTGAGAGAAATTCAGTTCAAAATGGGTACCGATAACCTGTGGCAGACTGGTTTTGATTTTAGCGATGCAATTGATGATAGCGGCGTATGGTCCTATCGCCTGACCGGCCTGGGCCGCAGCCAGGACGCGCAGCAGCAGATGGCGAAATCGACCCGCTACGCGGTGGCGCCGTCCTTTAGCTGGCGCCCGGATGATAAAACCGATTTCACCTTCCTGAGCAACTTCCAGAGCGATCCTTATGCGGGTTACTACGGCTGGCTCCCGCGTGAAGGGACCGTGGTGCCGTACTATGACGCCAACGGCAAGGCACATAAGCTGCCGACCGATTTCAACGAAGGTGAGCCGGACAATAAGATGTCGCGCCGTCAGCAGATGGTGGGCTACAGCTTCTCACACCAGTTTGACGATACCTTCACCGTTCGCCAGAACCTGCGCTACGCCGACGTCAATACGCTGTATCGCTCCGTTTACGGCAACGGTTACACGGCGCCGGGACAAATCAACCGCGCCTACGTGCGCTCTGATGAACATCTCAACACGTTCACCGTTGATACCCAGCTGCAGTCCGACTTTGCCACCGGCGCGGTCGACCATAAGCTGCTGACCGGCGTGGACTATTCGCGTATGCGTAACGACGTCAATGCCGACTATGGTTCTGCAGACCCGATCGGGATGTCCAATCCGCAGTACGGTAATCCAAACGTCTCGGTGTACTTCCCGTACGCGGTGCTTAACCGGATGGAGCAGACCGGCCTCTATGCCCAGGATCAGATGGAATGGGATAAGTGGGTGATGACGCTGGGCGGACGCTATGACTACGCCACGACCTCTACGCTGACGCGCTCCACTAACACCCTGGCCGAAAATCACGACCAGCAGTTTACCTGGCGCGGTGGTATTAACTACCTGTTCGACAACGGTATTTCTCCATACTTCAGCTACAGCCAATCGTTTGAGCCGGTTTCAGGATCGGGCCTGGACGGCAAACCGTTCGATCCGTCGCGCGGCGAGCAGTATGAAGCGGGCGTGAAATACGTACCGAAAGATATGCCGGTGGTGGTCACGGCGGCGGTGTACCAGCTGACCAAGGATAAAAACCTGACGGCAGATCCGCGTAATACGACGTTTAGCATTCAAACCGGCGAGATCCGCGCTCGCGGCGTGGAGCTGGAAGCGAAAGCGGCGGTGAACGCCAATATCAACCTTACCGCAGCCTATACCTACACCGATGCTGAGTACCAGCACGACACCATATTTAACGGCAAACGTCCGGCGGAAGTTCCGCGTAATATGGCGTCGCTGTGGGCAGATTACACCTTCCACGAAACCGCGCTGAGCGGCCTGACGGTAGGCGCCGGTGCGCGCTACGTTGGCTCTACGGTTAGCTACTACAAAAACGATACCGCCGATGCGAAGCAAAATGATTCCTTCGGCGTAGCGGGCTACGCGTTGATGGATGCGACGGTGAAATACGATCTGGCGCGCTTTGGTTTACCGGGCTCGTCGGTGGGTATCAACGTCAATAATCTGTTCGATCGCGAGTACGTTTCCAGCTGCTATAGCGAATATGCGTGCTACTGGGGCGCAGGGCGTCAGGTCATTGCGACCGGAACCTTCCGTTTCTAATCACTCAATGGGCGCGGTTCGCCGCGCCGTTAAACAAGTTGGCCGCTATGCAGGAAAACACTCCGCAATCCGATACCACGTTTTCGTTGAATCGCGTTACCTTTCGCGTGCCTGGCCGTACGCTGCTGCATCCGCTTTCGTTAACCTTCCCGGCTGGAAAAGTGACCGGCCTGATTGGTCATAACGGTTCCGGTAAATCGACGCTGCTGAAAATGCTCGGTCGCCATCAGCTGCCGTCAGACGGCGAGGTGCTGCTCGACGGTCAGCCTCTCGATAGCTGGAGCAGCAAGGCGTTTGCCCGCAAAGTGGCCTATCTGCCGCAGCAGCTGCCCGCGGCAGAGGGGATGACGGTGCGTGAGCTGGTGGCGATTGGACGCTATCCGTGGCACGGGGCGCTGGGGCGCTTTGGCGCAACGGATCGGCAGAAGGTCGAGGAGGCCATTGCGCTGGTCGGACTTAAACCCTTGGCGCATCGGCTGGTCGATAGCCTCTCCGGCGGCGAGCGCCAGCGCGCGTGGATTGCCATGCTGGTGGCCCAGGACAGCCGCTGTCTGCTGCTGGATGAGCCAACCTCGGCGCTGGATATCGCCCACCAGGTTGACGTGCTGGCGCTGGTGCATCGCCTGAGCCAGCAGCGCGGCCTGACGGTGATTGCCGTGCTGCACGATATCAATATGGCGGCCCGCTACTGCGACTATCTGGTGGCCCTTCGCGGCGGCGAGATGATTGCTCAGGGCACGTCGACTGAGCTGATGCGTAGCGAAACGCTGGAACAAATTTACGGTATCCCGATGGGAATTCTGCCGCATCCGGCGGGCAGTGCGCCGGTAAGCTTCGTCTATTAATGGATAAAAACAACGTGATCACCCGTCGGCGTTTACTGACGGCGATGGCGCTATCGCCGCTACTGTGGCAGATGCGCGGCGCGCGGGCGGCGGCCGTCGATCCGCAGCACATCGTGGCGCTGGAGTGGCTGCCGGTAGAGCTTCTGCTGGCGCTGGGCGTCGTGCCGTATGGCGTCGCTGATATCCCGAACTATCGCCTGTGGGTTAATGAACCGGCGCTGCCGGCTTCGGTCATTGACGTCGGGCTGCGCACGGAACCGAATCTTGAACTGCTGACGCAGATGAAACCTTCATATATCGTCTGGTCGGCAGGCTACGGCCCGTCGTCTGAGAAGCTGGCGCGTATTGCTCCGGGACGCGGATTTACCTTCAGCGACGGCAAGCGGCCGCTGATGATGGCGCAACAATCGCTGAATGAGATGGCCGAGCTTATCGGCAAGCAGCAGGCCGCGAAGCGCCATCTGGCGGAGTTCGATGCGCTGATGGACGAACTGCGCCCGCGTTTCGCCCGCCGAGGCGATCGGCCGCTGCTGATGATTAGCCTGCTTGACCCGCGTCATGTCCTGGTTTTTGGTAATAACTGCCTGTTTCAGGAAATCCTCGAACGCTTTGATATCAAAAATGCCTGGCGCGGTGAGAGCACCTTCTGGGGTAGCGTGACCGTCGGTATCGACCGGCTGGCGGCCTACAGGGATGTGGACGTGATCTGCTTTGACCACGGCAACGATAGCGAAATGGCGCAGCTGATGAACACCCCGCTGTGGCGGGCAATGCCGTTTGTCCGCGAAGGGCGCTTCCAGCGCGTTCCGGCGGTGTGGTTTTACGGTGCTACGCTATCGGCGATGCACTTTGCCCGCGTGCTGGCCGACGCTCAGGGAGGTCCGGCGTGAGATCGCGAATTTCTCCTCTGGCGGCTCTGCTGCTGGCCATACTGCTGATTGCCGCCTTCGCGCTCAGCCTTTTCAATCTCCGGATCGCGCTGCCGCAGAACGAGTGGCGTCAGGCGCTGTGGCAGCCGGATATCGATAATATCGCCCAGATGCTGTTTCACTACAGCCTGCTGCCGAGGCTGGCGGTGTCGCTGCTGGTGGGCGCTGGCCTGGGGCTGGTCGGCGTCCTGTTTCAGCAGGTGCTGCGCAACCCGCTGGCGGAACCGACGACCCTTGGCGTCGCGACCGGCGCCCAGCTGGGGATGACGGTCACCGTGCTGTGGGCGATCCCCGGCGTGCTGGCATCGCAGTTTGCCGCCCTGGCGGGCGCGTGCCTGGTGGGCGCGCTGGTGTTTGGCGTCTCCTGGGGTAAACGACTCTCGCCGGTGACCTTGATTCTCGCCGGCCTGGTGGTCAGCCTTTACTGCGGGGCGCTTAATCAGCTGATGGTCATTTTCCATCACGACCAGCTGCAGAGCATGTTCCTGTGGAGTACCGGCACCCTGACGCAAACCGACTGGAGCGTGGTGCAGCGGCTGTGGCCGCAGCTGCTAGGCGGGGCGATGCTGACGCTGCTGCTGCTGCGACCTCTCACCCTGATGGGGCTGGATGACGGCGTTGCGCGCAACCTCGGTCTGGCGCTCTCCCTGGCGCGTCTTGGGGCGCTGACGCTGGCTATTGTTCTCAGCGCGATGCTGGTGAATGCGGTGGGGATTATCGGCTTTATCGGCCTGTTTGCCCCGCTGCTGGCAAAAATGCTCGGCGCCCGCCGCCTGCTCTCGCGCCTGCTGCTGGCGGCGCTGATTGGCGGGCTGATCCTCTGGCTCTCCGATCAAATCATTCTGTGGCTTGCCCGCGTCTGGATGGAGATGTCAACCGGATCGGTGACGGCGCTGGTCGGCGCGCCGCTGCTGCTGTGGCTGCTGCCGCGCCTGCGCAGTATTAGCGCTCCGGTGATGAACGCGGGCGATAAGGTGCCGGCTGAGCGACACAACGTGCAGTGGTTTGCGCTCGGCGGTTTACTGATTCTGCTGCTGGCGCTGACGGCGGCGCTGGCCTTTGGCCGCGACGCCCAGAGCTGGCACTGGGCCAGCGGTACGCTGCTGGATCAGCTGATGCCGTGGCGCTGGCCGCGGATTCTGGCGGCGCTGTTCGCCGGGGTGATGCTGGCGGTGGCGGGCTGTATTATTCAGCGCCTGACCGGCAACCCGATGGCCAGCCCGGAAGTGCTGGGGATCAGCTCCGGCGCGGCGTTTGGCGTGGTTGTGATGCTGTTCTTCGTCCCCGGCAACGCCTTTGGCTGGCTGCTGCCAGCCGGCAGCCTGGGCGCGGCGGCGACGCTGCTGGTGATTCTGGTTGCTGCCGGACGCGGCGGCTTTTCGCCGCATCGAATGCTGCTGGCGGGCATGGCCCTGAGCACCGCTTTCACCATGCTGCTGATGATGCTGCAGGCCAGCGGCGATCCGCGGATGGCGCAGATTCTGACATGGATCTCCGGATCGACCTACGGCGCGACGCCGGAGATGGTGGCGTATAGCGGCAGCGTGATGCTGGTGCTGTTGGCCCTGGCGCCGCTGTGCCGCCGCTGGCTGACGATCCTGCCGCTCGGCGGCGAGGCTGCTCGTGCGGTAGGCGTTGCGCTGACGCCGTCGCGCATCGGCCTGCTGCTGCTGGCCGCCTGCCTGACGGCCACGGCAACGTTGACCATCGGCCCGTTAAGCTTTGTCGGCCTGATGGCGCCGCATATTGCGCGCATGATGGGCTTCCGCCGTACGATACCGCATATGGTGATGTCCGGGCTGATTGGCGGCCTGCTGCTGGTCTTTGCCGACTGGTGCGGGCGGATGATCATGTTCCCGTATCAGATCCCGGCGGGCCTGCTGTCGACCTTTATCGGCGCGCCGTACTTTATCTATTTGCTGAGGAAGCAGAGCCGCTAGCCTGTCGCGGCGATGGGCCGTTATTCCGGGCGAGGCGTGATGCTCGCCCGGGAGCGCGTGGACTACAGTTTGGCGAACGCGCTGCGCGCGGCGGCGATGGTATGGTTGATATCTTCTTCGCTGTGGGCAACGGACATAAATCCGGCTTCAAACGCTGAAGGCGCCAGATAAACGCCCTCTTCCAGCATCAGGTGGAAGAAGCGCTTAAAGCGCTCAACGTCGCACTTCACCACGTCCTGATAGCAGGTGACGGTTTCGGCGTCGGTAAAGAAGATGCCGAACATGCCGCCAACGTTATTCACTACCAGCGGAACGCCCGCGTCACGCGCGGCGTCCAGCAGCCCCTGGGACAGCTGGTTGGTTAAATCCGTCAGCGTCTCGTGAACTCCCGGCTGCGCGACTTCGCTTAAGCAGGCGAAGCCCGCCGCCATGGCGATCGGGTTGCCGGACAGGGTGCCCGCCTGATAGACCGGGCCGGTCGGCGCCAGCGCATCCATCACTTCGCGACGGCCGCCGAAGGCGCCCACCGGCATGCCGCCGCCGATGATTTTGCCCAGACAGGTCAGGTCAGGGACCACATCGTAGTAGGACTGGGCGCCGGCCAGGGCAACGCGGAAGCCGGTCATCACTTCATCAATAATCAGCAGGGCGCCAAATTCGTCGCACAGCGCGCGCAGGCCCGGCAGGAACTCCGGCTGCGGCGGGATGCAGTTCATATTTCCGGCTACCGGTTCAACGATAATGCAGGCAACGTCGTGCGGATACAGCTCGAACGCGGCGCGGACCGAAGCCAGGTCGTTATAGGTGCAGGTCAGCGTGTGTTTGGCGAAATCGGCCGGCACGCCCGGAGAATTCGGCTGGCCGAGGGTCAGAGCGCCGGAGCCCGCTTTGACCAGCAGACAGTCGGCGTGGCCGTGGTAGCAGCCTTCAAATTTGATGATTTTGTCACGGCCGGTAAAACCGCGCGCCAGGCGAATGGCGCTCATGGTGGCCTCGGTACCGGAGTTAACCATCCGCACCATATCCATCGTCGGTACCAGCTCCGTCACCAGCGCCGCCATTTTCACTTCCATTTCCGTCGGCGCGCCAAAGCTCAGGCCGCGCTGCGCCGCTTCAATCACCGCATTGCGAATGGCCGGGTGGTTATGACCGAGTACCATTGGGCCCCAGGAACCGACATAATCGATATAGGCTTTACCGTCGACGTCGTACAGATAGGCGCCGTCCGCACGTTCGATAAACAGCGGCGTGCCGCCAACGCCGCTGAAGGCTCGTACCGGCGAGTTAACGCCGCCGGGGATAAGTTCACGCGCGGCGCTAAAGAGAGTTTCAGATTTGCTCATTGCCTGGTTCCTGGTTCGTGAAAAATGTTTTGCTGGTTATTCTAAGTTATTCCAGGATAGTTATGAAAGTTTTGCCCAATTGAAACAAAGCGCGAACGGTGAATATTTTCCGCGACGGGGGGCCGGCTGGCAGTTAAAATGCCCTTGGTGCTATTTGTATGACTATTAACCGACGAGAGTATGAAAGCAGAAGCCTCCTCTTTTGAAGCAAAACAAATCGTGCGCTTGCGTCGCGGCGACGTGGTTCGCCGCTTAGTTCAGCGAGACAAAACGCCGCTGGCAGTGCTGCTAATGGCCGCCGTCGTCGGAACCCTGGCCGGGCTGGTGGGGGTCGCTTTTGAAAAGAGCGTCAATTGGGTGCAGAACCTGCGCATCGAAACCCTGGCGCAGGTGGCGGACCACGAGCTGCTGGTCTGGCCGCTGGCCTTTATCACCTCCGCGCTGCTGGCGATGGTCGGCTACTTTCTGGTGCGTCGGTTTGCGCCGGAAGCGGGCGGCTCAGGGATCCCCGAAATAGAAGGGGCGCTGGAAGAGCTGCGCCCGGTTCGCTGGTGGCGGGTGCTGCCGGTGAAGTTTATCGGCGGGATGGGGACGCTGGGGGCCGGCATGGTGCTGGGCCGGGAAGGGCCGATGGTGCAGCTCGGCGGGAATCTTGGGCGCATGGTGGTGGATATTTTCCGCATGCGCAGCCCCGAAGCGCGCCATACGCTGCTGGCAACCGGTGCCGCCGCGGGCCTCTCCGCCGCGTTCAACGCGCCGCTGGCGGGGATCCTGTTTATTATTGAAGAGATGCGCCCGCAGTTTCGCTACAACCTGATCTCCATTAAAGCCGTTTTTACCGGCGTGATTATGTCGAGCATCGTATTTCGCATTTTTAACGGTGAAGGGGCGATTATCGAGGTCGGTAAGCTGAGCAATGCGCCGGTCAATACCCTGTGGCTGTATCTGATTCTGGGGATGATTTTCGGCGCGATTGGCCCGCTGTTTAACACCCTGGTGCTGCGTACGCAGGATATGTTCCAGCGTTTCCACGGCGGCGATCTCAAAAAATGGGTGCTGATTGGCGGCCTAATCGGCGGCGGCTGCGGTATTCTCGGGCTGCTTCAGCCCGCGGCGGCGGGAGGCGGGTTTAACCTCATTCCGATTGCCGCGGCGGGTAACTTCTCCGTTGGCCTGCTGCTGTTTATTTTTATCGCCAGGGTGATAACCACGCTGCTGTGCTTCTCTTCCGGCGCGCCCGGCGGGATTTTTGCGCCCATGCTGGCGCTGGGAACCTTGTTGGGAACGGCATTCGGTATGGCGGCGACGCCGCTGTTTCCGGCCTATCATCTGGATCCCGGCACCTTTGCCATCGCCGGAATGGGGGCGCTCCTCGCCGCGTCGGTGCGCGCGCCGCTGACCGGAATTGTGCTGGTGCTGGAGATGACCGATAACTATCAGCTCATTTTGCCAATGATTATTACCTGCCTCGGCGCAACACTACTGGCTCAATTTCTGGGGGGTAAGCCCTTGTATTCAACTATCCTTGAACGAACGCTGGCGAAACAGGCCGCTGAACAGGCGGCAAAAGCGCGTGCGGTTGCCGGGGAGAATACTTGAACGATTTACCAGGGTATTAGATAATGGCTCAAAAGGTCCGGTTATTCTTTAACCGGATCGGCAGTATCAATGGGAGCATAAAATGAGTGATGATGTCGTGTTGCCGCTGGAGTTTACCGAAGCCGCAGCCAAAAAAGTAAAATTCCTGATTGCTGATGAAGACAATCCGAACCTGAAGCTGCGCGTTTATATCACCGGCGGCGGCTGCAGCGGTTTCCAGTACGGCTTCACCTTCGACGATCAGGTTAACGAAGGGGATATGACCATCGAAAAACAGGGCGTAGGCCTGGTGGTTGATCCAATGAGCCTGCAGTATCTGGTCGGCGGCGCCGTCGATTACACTGAAGGCCTCGAAGGCTCACGTTTTATCGTGACCAACCCGAATGCGAAAAGCACCTGCGGCTGCGGATCCTCATTCAGCGTCTGATTTATCCCGCCGAAGTAAGGCCCAGGGACGGGCCGCGCAGCCGGCGCAACTTGCCCGACTGCGGCCTGCAGGACGCCGGTTTACGCCATGAAGCCGCTTTCTAACGCCCGTTATCATCCAGCGCAAACGTCGGCAGCTTCAGGTGCCAGCGGATTGCCGCCAGCCGAATGAGCAGCGTCACGGCCATGCCCATCATCGCCGAATTTTGCAGCGACACGTGAAAAGTATCGTAGGCCGTTGCGTGCACGATACCGCCGACAATGCAGGCCGTCGCATAGATTTCGGTACGTAAAATCATCGGGATTTCACGCGCCAGCACGTCGCGAATAATGCCGCCGCCGACGCCGGTAACTACTCCCATGCAGACCGCAACCAGCGGACCGCTGTGGGCGATAAAGGCCTTATTGACGCCGATGCCGACAAATACCGCCAGGCCGACGGCGTCGAGCACCGGCAGTATCCATTTAGGCAGCCGGCGCGGTTGGCGTACCAGCAGGATCGTCAGCATGCTGGTCACCATTGCCACCACCAGGTCCGTTGGGTCTTTAACCCAGAACACCGGGCCGTTGGCGAGCGCCATATCGCGGATCGTCCCGCCGCCCACGGCGGTAACGACCCCCAGCACCAGCACGCCGAAAGGGTCCATACGCAGTTTGCCGGCCAGCAACACGCCGGAGATCGCAAATACGGCTGTGCCAATAATATCCAGCCAATAGACTAGCATCGTCAGTTCCCGCTTAGCGCCTGCTTAACAGGCGATTATTTTACCTGCTCGAGCGCAGTACAGAGTTGTTTTGCGGCGAGGATAATACGTGGGCTCGCGCGTTCAAACCAGTCGCTATGCAACGCAATCAGCGAAATTTTTAACTGATTATGCCAGTAGCGTTCGACTTCGGGAATTTTGCGGGCATCGCCGGTAATGACAATGGCCTGCGGCTGCCTGGCGAGAACCTGCTCGCGGCTGACCTGGGGCCAGGGCGCTTTACTGGCAGCGAAAATATTCTCACCGCCGCACAGCGTCAGCACCTGATCCTGAATCGATCCCTGACTGCTGGTAAAAAGAGGGTTGCTGCCAAACTGGAGAAAGACGCGCTTCTTCGGGAGGTGAGCGTAGCGGGCTTTCAGCGCGCTATAGTCGTCCAGCATCTGCTGCGCCGCCTGACGGGCCTTTTCCGGCTGAGGGCTCCACTGCGCCAGCTGCCGCAGGGTGGTGATAATCTCTTCGATGGTGGCGGTATCGACCCAGATGACCTTGATACCGAGGGCGCTCAGCTGATTAACCTGGCGCTCGGCGTTGCCTCCGCGCCACGCCAGGACCAGGTCGGGCTTGAGGGCGACAATGCGTTCCAGATTCATCCCCTGCCAGCTGGAAACCTGCTCGATGCCGGCGGCTTCCGGCGGGTAGTCGGAATAGCTGCTGACGCCCACCGGCGTGATGCCGGCCGCAAACGCCAGCTCGGTATTGGCCGGGGATAGCGTAATCACCCGCGGCGCGGCAAACAGCCACGCCGGGGCCAGCAGCAGCAGGGCGGCAAGCGCCTGTTTTAGCGATTTAGCCACGCGTCAGGTTCTGCACCAGATTTTCTACCATCAGAGTGGACTGCCTGGCGGCGACGGCGAGGAACTCGTCGAAGCTCAGATGGGACTGTTGATCGGCAACGTCGGAGATGGCGCGAACCACCACGAACGGAACGCCAAAGTTATGGCAAACGTGCGCAATGGCGGTGGCTTCCATTTCGACCGCCACGGCCTGCGGGAAGTTATGGCGGATTTTCGCCAGCCCGACGGAGCCGTTGATGAAAGCGTCGCCGCTGACGATCAGACCGCGTACCGCGTTAAGATTCAGCGCTTCGATGCTGGTTTGCGCGGCGGCAATCAGCTTGTCGTCGGCTTTGAAGCCTGCCGGGCAGCCCGGCAGCTGGCCGTATTCGTAGCCGAATGCGGTCACATCGGCGTCGTGGTAGCGCGTTTCGTCGGAGATCACGATATCGCCGACTTTTAGCGTTGGCTCGAGACCGCCCGCGGAACCGGTGTTGATAATCACGTCCGGCTTGCAGATTTCCAGCAGCAGCGCCGCGCCCATTGCCGCGGCAACTTTGCCGATCCCCGATTTCAACAGGGCGATGTCGGTACCGTGAAGCTGGCCGGTGTAGATTTCGCTGCCGCCGAGGGTGATAGTCTGGCGGTTTTCGATTTTGTCGCGCAGAAGGGTAACTTCTTCTTCCATAGCGCCAATAATGCCGATTTTCATAGATTTACTCGCGATGTGTCAGGTTTAGTTGCATAGTCTATCATGCACTCAAAGGGAAACGTTATTGCTCGCGAGCGGGAGAGGCTATGGCAAAGATTGATTTTCGCAACAAGATTAACTGGCACCGACGCTATCGCTCGCCGCAGGGCGTCGAAACGGAACGTGAAATCCTGCGTATTTTCGAAAGCGACCGCGGGCGCATTATTAACTCCCCGGCCATTCGCCGTTTACAGCAGAAAACCCAGGTCTTTCCGCTGGAACGCAACGCGGCGGTGCGTACCCGGCTAACCCATTCCCTCGAAGTGCAGCAGGTCGGGCGCTACATAGCAAAAGAGGTCCTCAGCCGGCTGAAAGAGCAGAAACTGCTGACGGCCTACGGCCTGGATGAGCTCGGCGGACCGTTTGAGAGCATCGTCGAGATGGCGTGCCTGATGCACGACATCGGCAACCCGCCGTTCGGCCATTTTGGCGAGGCGGCAATTAATGACTGGTTCAGCCAGCGCCTGGCGCCCGACGATGCGGCTAACGAACCGCTGCCTAACGATCCCTGCACGGTGGAGGTGCTGCGCCTGCGGCCGGGCGAGGAGTCGCTGAACGTGCTGCGCGGCAAGATCCGCCAGGATCTATGCTGGTTTGAGGGAAACGCCCAGGGTATTCGTTTAGTACATACGTTAATGCGAATGAATCTTACCTGGGCGCAGGTTGGCTGTATTCTTAAATATACCCGCCCGGCCTGGTGGCGCGGTGAAACGCCCGCCAGCCACAGCTATTTAATGAAGAAACCTGGTTATTATTTAGCCGAAGAAGGCTATATTGCGAGGTTACGTAAAGAACTTGATCTGGCTCCTTACAATCGCTTCCCTTTAACATGGATTATGGAAGCGGCGGACGATATCTCATATTGTGTTGCCGATCTGGAAGATGCGGTAGAAAAGAGAATTTTCAGCGTGGAGCAACTATATCAGCACCTTTACGATGCGTGGGGGCAGCATGAAAAAGGTTCGCTATTTTCTCAGGTCGTAGAAAATGCGTGGGAAAAATCGCGTTCTAATTCTCTAAGCCGGAGCACGGAAGATCAGTTCTTTATGTATTTGCGGGTGAATACGCTGAATAAACTGGTGCCATATGCGGCCCGGCGTTTTATAGATAACATCGCGAAGATTTTTAGCGGTGATTTTAATCACGCGCTGCTTGAGGATGATAGCGACTGCAGTCAGCTGCTGGAGCTATATAAAAACGTGGCGATAAAACATGTGTTTAGCCATCCGGATGTTGAGCAGCTGGAATTGCAGGGCTATCGCGTTATTAGCGGCCTGTTAGATATCTATCAGCCGCTGCTGAAATTGTCGCTGGAGGAATTCAGCTTATTAGTAGAAAAAGAGAGAGTGAGAAGTTTGCCTATCGCTTCGCGACTATTTCAGAAACTTTCAACACGACATCGGCTGGCCTACGTTGAGGCGGTAAACAAAATTCCGGGAGATTCCGCAGAGTTTCCGCTGATGGAATACTATTATCGCTGCCGCCTGATCCAGGACTATATTAGCGGGATGACGGACCTGTATGCATGGGATGAATATCGGCGGCTGATGGCGGTAGAATAGGTACAGGTTTTGTAAAGACGGACAATAATTTTTTACTTTTTGGCAGTGCTTAATTCCGGAACTTAGCGCGATAAAATGACTCTGATAGTCACTTACATAGCAATTCTGCGTTATCTAAAATCGAGATTGAGACATATGAAAAAAACCACGTTAGCAATGAGTGCACTGGCTCTGAGTTTAGGTCTGGCGTTATCCCCGCTCTCTGCGAGCGCGGCAGAAACAGCTTCTTCGGCGACCAATGCGCAGCAGATGCCAAGTCTGGCCCCGATGCTGGAAAAAGTCATGCCGTCGGTCGTCAGCATTAACGTTGAAGGCAGCACGACCGTGAATACTCCGCGGATGCCGCGCAACTTCCAGCAGTTCTTCGGCGACAATTCGCCGTTCTGCCAGGACGGTTCTCCGTTCCAGAGCTCTCCGTTCTGTCAAGGCGGCGGGCAGGGCGGCGGCGCGCCGGCTGACGGCGGCCAGCAGCAGAAATTCATGGCGCTGGGCTCCGGGGTGATTATTGATGCGGCGAAAGGCTATGTCGTCACCAACAACCACGTAGTGGACAATGCGACGACCATCAAAGTTCAGCTCAGCGACGGCCGCAAGTTTGACGCCAAAGTGGTGGGTAAAGACCCGCGTTCCGATATTGCGCTGATTCAGATTCAGGATCCGAAAAACCTGTCGGCAATCAAGCTGGCTGATTCTGATGCCCTGCGCGTAGGCGACTACACCGTGGCGATTGGCAACCCGTTTGGCCTGGGTGAAACCGTGACTTCCGGTATTGTTTCCGCTCTCGGCCGCAGCGGCCTGAACGTGGAAAACTACGAAAACTTTATCCAGACGGATGCGGCGATTAACCGCGGTAACTCCGGCGGCGCGCTGGTGAACCTGAACGGCGAGCTGATTGGTATCAATACCGCGATCCTGGCGCCGGACGGCGGCAACATCGGCATCGGCTTTGCCATCCCGAGCAATATGGTGAAAAACCTGACCGAGCAGATGGTCAAATATGGCCAGGTGAAACGCGGTGAGCTGGGGATCATGGGGACCGAGCTGAACTCCGAGCTGGCAAAAGCGATGAAGGTCGATGCCCAGCGCGGCGCCTTCGTTAGCCAGGTGATGCCGGGTTCTGCTGCGGCGAAGGCCGGAATCAAAGCCGGGGACGTGATCACCTCGCTGAACGGTAAACCGATCAGCAGCTTTGCCGCACTGCGCGCGCAGGTCGGAACGATGCCTATCGGCAGCAAGGTCGAGCTTGGCCTGGTGCGCGATGGCAAACCGGTAACCGCGACCGTCGAACTGCAGCAGAGCAACCAGACTCAGGTTGATTCCAGCACCATCTTCAACGGTATCGAAGGGGCTGAAATGAGCAACAAGGGCCAGGATAAAGGCGTGACGGTCAATAACGTCAAGGCCGGGACTCCTGCGGCGCAGATTGGCCTGAAGAAAGGCGATATTATCGTCGGCGCTAACCAGCAGCCGGTGAAAAATATTGCCGACCTGCGCAAAATCTTTGACGCTAAACCGTCGGTGCTGGCGCTGAATATTCAGCGCGGTGATAGCACTATCTACCTGTTGATGCAGTAATCTCTGTCGGCTAAACCGGCCCCTTCTCCTCGCCTGAGGGAAGGGGCTTTTTTTTACCCTGCACCGGGCCCGATCTTTCATTCTGTGATTCCTTCCACAACTCCATACTTCTCTCCCGTGCTTTGTGCATACGCACAATGCGCGGCTAACCTAACTCTTTTATGCTGATGCCCTGCTCAGGGGAGGGTTACATGGCTGGCTGGCATCTTGATACCAAAATGGCGCAGGATATTGTGGCGCGTACCATGCGCATCATTGATACCAATATCAACGTAATGGATGCCCGTGGGCGCATTATCGGCAGCGGCGATCGCGAGCGTATTGGTGAATTGCACGAAGGCGCGCTGCTGGTTCTCTCGCAGGGACGTATTGTCGATATCGATGATGCGGTAGCCCGTCACCTGCACGGCGTACGTCAGGGGATCAACCTGCCCCTGCGCCTGGAAGGGGAAATCGTCGGCGTCATCGGCCTGACCGGAGAGCCAGAAACGCTGCGCAAGTATGGCGAGCTGGTGTGCATGACCGCAGAAATGATGCTGGAACAGTCCCGGCTGATGCACCTGCTGGCTCAGGATAGCCGCCTGCGTGAAGAGCTGGTGATGAATTTGATTCAGGCGGAAGAGAACACCCCGGCGCTAACCGAATGGGCGCAGCGCCTGGGAATCGACCTGAATCAGCCGCGGGTGGTGGCCATGATTGAAGTCGACAGCGGCCAGCTGGGCGTGGATAGCGCTATGGCGGAGCTGCAGCAGCTGCAGGCGGCTCTGACCACCCCCGACCGTAATAACCTGGTGGCGATTGTCTCATTAACTGAGATGGTGGTTCTTAAGCCCGCGCTGAACGCCTTTGGCCGCTGGGATGCGGAAGACCACTGCAAACGGGTCGACCAGCTTATCGCCAGAATGAAGGAAAACGGCCAGCTGCGGTTCCGCGTGGCGTTAGGCAACTTCTTTACCGGGCCCGGCAGCATTGCGCGCTCGTATCGTACCGCTCGCACCACCATGATGGTCGGCAAGGAGCGCATGCCGGAGAGCCGGAGCTATTTTTATCAGGATTTGATGCTGCCGGTGCTGCTCGATAGCCTGCGCGGCGGCTGGCAGGCCAACGAGCTGGCCCGTCCGCTGGTTCGCCTGAAGGCGATGGACAATAACGGCCTGCTGAGACGCACGCTGCAGGCCTGGTTTCGCCATAACGTTCAGCCGCTGGCGACCTCGAAGGCGCTGTTTATTCATCGTAATACGCTGGAGTATCGGCTGAATCGTATTTCAGAGCTGACGGGGCTGGATCTGGGCAGTTTTGACGATCGGCTGCTGCTGTATATTGCGCTGCAGCTGGATGAACAGAGATAGGGAATAATCCCGGATCGTGGCGCGAGCGCCTTATCCGGGCGGCTGTACACATAGCCCCGACGGGCATCGCCGGCCAGGGAAGGGGGCAGACTTACTTGTTGCGGGTCAGTTTTTCCAGATCGGCTTCAATTTCGCTGATCTTATGGGTGACGACGCTTTCCAGATGACGCAGATCGTCAAGGATCTTACGCTTCAGATCGACTTCAGTGCGATCGCGCTGGCAGATCTGATCGAGTTCATCGATAACGTAGCGCAGGTTTGGACTGATCTCCTGCACTTCCTTATAGCCCTGGCCTACGCCATCGGCGACAACGGTCTTACGCTGACGCGGATACTTAAACTTAACGCTTTTGGCGAAGAACTCGCCTTTGTCCTTCTGAAAATAGATTTTCAGAATGTCGTTGTTAGCTTCCTGGCGCAGGCTATAGCGATCGATCTCATCAGGATTGGTAATGCCAAGACTTTTCAGATTATCGTACATAACGGTACCTTTGATATCATCATAACCTTTGAATAATTAACGAAAAAACCAATCTTCGCCAGCGTCAAATATAAAAAAAGCGGGATATCTCCCGCTTTTTATACTGCTTAGTCGATGGTACGCAGCAGTTCGTTAATGCCGACCTTGCCGCGAGTTTTCGCATCAACCTTCTTCACGATCACCGCGCAGTACAGGCTGTACTTGCCATCTTTCGACGGCAGGTTGCCTGAAACCACCACCGAGCCAGCCGGTACGCGGCCATAGAACACTTCGCCGGTTTCGCGGTCGTAGATTTTGGTGCTCTGGCCCAGGTACACGCCCATGGAGATAACGGAGCCCTCTTCGACGATAACGCCTTCGACAACTTCAGAACGCGCGCCGATAAAGCAGTTATCTTCGATGATGGTTGGGTTAGCCTGCAGCGGTTCCAGCACGCCGCCGATACCCACGCCGCCGGAGAGGTGAACGTTTTTACCGATCTGCGCGCAGGAGCCGACGGTAGCCCAGGTATCAACCATGCTGCCTTCGTCAACGTAGGCGCCGATGTTGACGTAGGACGGCATCAGCACGGTGTTGCGGGCAATGAACGCGCCCTGGCGAACGGCTGCCGGCGGAACCACGCGGAAGCCCTCTTTCTGGAAACGCGCTTCATCGTAGTCGGCGAATTTCATCGGTACTTTATCGAAGTAGCGGCTTTCCGCACCGTCGATAACCTGGTTATCGTTAATACGGAAAGAGAGCAGAACCGCTTTCTTCAGCCACTGGTGGGTGACCCACTGGCCATCGATCTTTTCAGCGACACGCAGAGCGCCGGAATCAAGCAGGGAAATGACCTGGTTAACCGCTTCGCGGGTTACGGTATCCACATTTGCCGGCGTGATGTCGGCGCGGCGCTCAAAGGCGGACTCAATAACATTCTGTAATTGCTGCATTGTTTACTCTTTCTCTATTACACATAAAAGTTCGTTACCCTTTATCGTTTGGATTGAGGGCCTCTGTCAACCGTTGTTGTACTTCTTGTTGCAGCGCATTATTAAGCGCACGCCGGTCTGCCGTGGCGATTATAAATAAATCTTCTACTCGCTCACCAATTGTCGTAATTCTGGCCCCGTGAAGGGAAATATTGAGGTCGGCGAAGACCTGGCCGACCCGGGCCAGCAGGCCAGGCTGATCGAGCGCAATCAGCTCAAGAAACGATTTTCGGTCGGTATGCGTGGGCAGGAAATTGACCTCGGTGGCGACGGAAAAATGGCGTAATTTTGCCGCCTGCCGACGCGGGGCCGGCGGCTGCCAGCTGCGCTGAGTAATGGTCTGCTCCAGCCCAAGACGGATCATCTCATGGCGATCGGCGGACAGCGGGCTGCCGTCCGGTTCGAGCACAATAAAGGTGTCCATCGCCATCCCGTCGCGGGTGGTAAAGACCTGGGCGTCGTGAACGCTCAGATTTCGGCGGTCAAGTTCACCGCAGACGGCGGCGAACAGATACGGTCGATCCGGGCTCCAGATAAAGATTTCGGTGCCGCCGCGCGTGGCCTGCGAGCTGAGCAGGATCATCGGTTTATTGAGATCGTGCCGGAGCAAATTACGCGCATGCCAGGCGAGCTGATTTGGCGTGTGGCGCACGAAGTAGTTGGCCCGGCAGCGGTTCCAGATTTGATGCAGGGCCTCTTCATTAATGTTTTCCATCCGCAGCAGCGCCAGCGCCTGCAGCTGATGATGGCGAACCCGTTCGCGCATATCCGGCGTGCTTTGCATTCCACGACGCAGCTGTTTTTCGGTCGCAAAATAGAGCTCACGCAGCAGGCTCTGCTTCCAGCTGTTCCACAAGGTTTCGTTGGTGGCGCAGATGTCGGCTACGGTCAGGCAGACCAGATAGCGCAGGCGGTTTTCCGTCTGCACTTCTTCCGCGAACTGCTTGATGACCTCGGGATCCTGAATATCACGGCGCTGGGCGGTGACGGACATTAACAGATGATGGCGAACCAGCCAGGCGACCATCTGAGTTTCTCGCGAGTTCAGGCCGTGCAGTTCGGCAAACTTCAGGACGTCCTGGGCACCCAGCACCGAGTGATCGCCGCCGCGGCCTTTAGCAATGTCGTGGAACAGGGCGGCAATCAGAATCAGCTCAGGATGGGTCAGGCGCGGCCACAGCTCAACGCACAGCGGGTGGCGGCTGCGGGTTTCCTCTTTGGCAAAACTCTCCAGCTTCAGCAGCACGCGGATTGTGTGCTCGTCCACCGTGTAGGCGTGGAACAGATCGAACTGCATCTGGCCGACGATATGCGACCACTGCGGCATGTATGCCCACAGCACGCTGTGGCGATGCATCGGCAGCAGCCCGCGGCTTACCGCACCCTGGTGGCGCAGCATGCTGAGAAAAATGGTTCGCGCTTCCGGGATATAGCACAGCGGCTGCGTCAGATGGCGGCGCGCGTGGCGCAGGTGGCGCAGCGTCGTGGAGTAGATGCCGGTGATGCTGCTGTTGCGCACCATAATATAGAACATGCGCAGAATAGCCTGCGGCTCGCGGATGAACAGCGTATCGTCGCGCAGATCGATCAGCGTGCCGCGCAGCTGAAAATCATCGTCAATCGGCCGCGGCTTTTCATCTTCGGTCAGCGCAAGGATGGCTTCATCAAACAGCTGCAGCAGCATGTGGTTCAGCTCGCTTACCCGGCGGGTGACGCGGAAGAAATCCTTCATCATGTGCTCGATGGGCTGGTTTCTTTCGCCTTCATAGCCTAAGCGACGGGCGACGCTGAGCTGGCGGTCGAAGAGTAATCGGTTATCGTAGCGGGTTAGCTCCAGGTGCAGCGCGAACCGAATTCGCCACAGCTGATGCAGGCATTCGTTGAGCTCGTTGCGTTCCGCCTCCGTCAGGAAACCGAAACCAACCATCTCATCCATCGAGGTGGCGCCGAAGTGGCGACGCGCGACCCACTGCAGGGTATGAATATCCCGCAGGCCGCCGGGGCTGCTTTTGACATCCGGCTCAAGGTTATAGCTGGTGCCGTGATAGCGCTGATGGCGTTCGTTCTGTTCCTCTACCTTGGCGGCAAAGAATTTCTCCGACGGCCAGAAGCCGTCGCTAAAAATGTGTTTTTGCAGCTCAAGAAACAGCGCAACGTCGCCAATCAGCAGGCGCGATTCGATCAGGTTGGTGGCGACGGTAAGATCGGACAATCCTTCCAGCAGGCACTCTTCGAGGGTGCGAACGCTGTGCCCGACCTCCAGCTTGACGTCCCACAGCAGCGTCAGCAGCTCGCCTACCTTCTGCGCCTGTTCATCGGAGAGTTTTTTTCGGCTTAGGATCAGCAGGTCGACGTCGGAGAGCGGGTGCAGTTCACCGCGACCGTATCCGCCTACCGCCACCAGAGCCATGTCGCAAACCGACCCGAAGCCGTAGTCCACCCACAGGCGCTGCAGCAGCTGGTCGATAAACTCGGTACGGGCTTCAATCAGCCGCTCAGCGGCGGTGCCTGCATCGAAAGCCTCACCCAGCCAGCGCTGGAAAAGCTCGAGATGGGTCTTAATCGCCGCGCAGTTCAAATCATCCTGCGGCCAGGCGCCCGGATTCTCAGGTTGGCCCGAGAGGGCAGGGGGGACAGTGTCAGGTAAAGAGTTGCTCATCGCGTCACCATAAGAAAAGACTATCGCCCATAAAAAATCGCCGGGAGCGATTTTTAACGTCGCCCACGGCGGCCCGAAGGGTGACGGGCAGGACGCCCGTCATAAAAAATCGCCGGGAGCGATTTTTAACGTCGCCCGCGGCGGCCCACAGGATGCCCGTCATAAAAAAGCCGGCGGGCGCCGGCTTTTCGTTATTCGCTGTGCGAGATTATCGCCGGGATGGTGTCATCCTTGCGTAACGTCAGAATTTCGCAGCCGTTATCCGTCACTACAATAGTATGCTCGTACTGGGCAGACAAGCTCCGGTCTTTAGTTTTCACCGTCCAGCCGTCTTTCATGCTGCGGATCTCTTTCTTACCGGCGTTGACCATCGGCTCGATGGTAAAGGTCATGCCCGGCTTGAGCACCACGTTGGTCTCCGCCGAGTCGTAGTGCAGCACCTGCGGCTCTTCATGGAAGCCGCGGCCAATGCCGTGGCCGCAGTATTCACGCACCACGGAAAAACCTTCCGCTTCGACAAATTTCTGGATGGCCGCACCGATTGCCCGCAGGTTGATGCCGGGTTTGACCATCTTCAGCGCCAGATAGAGGCTTTCCTGAGTAACGCGGCACAGACGCTCGCCGAGGATCGTCGGTTTGCCGACGATAAACATTTTGGAGGTGTCGCCGTGGAACTCATCCTTAATGACCGTGACGTCAACGTTGACGATATCGCCGTCTTTCAGCAGTTTTTCATCGTCCGGGATACCGTGGCACACCACTTCGTTAATCGAGATACACACCGATTTAGGGAAGCCGTGGTAGCCGAGGCAGGCGGAGATCGCTTTCTGCTCATTGACGATGTAATCGTTACAGATGCGGTCCAGCTCGCCGGTGCTGACGCCCGGTTTTACATAGGGTTCAATCATTTCGAGCACTTCGGCGGCCAGGCGGCCCGCGACGCGCATTTTTTCGATGTCTTCAGATGTCTTGATAGAAATAGCCATGGATTGTGTCCAGCTGTGTCGGTTTTTTCGACAATAATAGAGTAAGTCCCGCCAATGTTAACAGTCCGGGCGACCTGGTGCCAAATTGAGAATCATTAACAGCACTCAGCGTCAACAAGAGTTGGTGTCCAGTCCTGTTTTGTGGTATAAAGCGCGCCGGACTTCCGTTCCATTTCGTACTACACAGGATGGACTGAAGCGACAAATCTCACTTTGTGTATATAACACACACGTATCGACACATATTCCGGGGTGCCCTTTGGGGTCGGTAATATGGGATACGTGGAGGCATAACCCCAACTTTATCTATAGAGGTTTTTAAACATGGCAACTGTTTCCATGCGCGACATGCTCAAGGCTGGTGTTCACTTTGGTCACCAGACCCGTTACTGGAACCCGAAAATGAAGCCTTTCATCTTCGGCGCGCGTAACAAAGTTCACATCATCAACCTTGAGAAAACTGTACCGATGTTCAACGAAGCTCTGGCTGAACTGAACAAGATCTCTGCTCGTAAAGGCAAGATCCTGATCGTTGGTACTAAACGCGCTGCAAGCGAAGCGGTAAAAGACGCTGCTAACAGCTGCGATCAGTTCTTCGTGAACCATCGCTGGTTGGGCGGCATGCTGACTAACTGGAAAACCGTTCGTCAGTCCATCAAACGTCTGAAAGACCTGGAAACTCAGTCCCAGGACGGTACTTTCGAGAAGCTGACCAAGAAAGAAGCGCTGATGCGTACTCGTGAACTGGCCAAGCTGGAAAACAGCCTGGGCGGTATCAAAGACATGGGCGGCCTGCCGGACGCACTGTTTGTTATCGATGCAGACCACGAACACATCGCTATCAAAGAAGCAAACAACCTGGGTATCCCGGTATTTGCTATCGTTGATACTAACTCCGATCCGGACGGCGTAGATTTCGTTATCCCGGGTAACGACGATGCAATCCGCGCTGTTAGCCTGTACCTGGGTGCAGTAGCTGCAACCGTGCGTGAAGGTCGTTCTCAGGATCTGGCTTCTCAAGCGGAAGAAAGCTTCGTAGAAGCTGAATAATAAGGTCTAGCCCTTATTTAGTACCGTGTATAAATAGGGGCCTATATTTGGCCCCTTTTTCACTTTTAAACCTGTTTGGTTCCTGGAACCAGGCAGGTCATATCTCTCCCGAGGATTAAAGAATGGCTGAAATTACCGCATCCCTGGTAAAAGAGCTGCGCGAACGTACTGGCGCAGGCATGATGGATTGCAAAAAAGCACTGACTGAAGCTAACGGCGACATCGAGCTGGCAATCGAAAACATGCGTAAATCCGGCGCGATCAAAGCGGCGAAAAAAGCAGGTAACGTTGCTGCTGACGGCGTGATCATCACCAAGATCGACGGTACCTACGGCATCATTCTGGAAGTTAACTGCCAGACTGACTTCGTAGCGAAAGATGGCGGTTTCCAGGCTTTTGCTAACAAAGTACTGGACGCAGCGGTTGCTGGCAAAATCACTGATGTTGAAGTGCTGAAAGCACAGTTCGAAGAAGAGCGCGTTGCGCTGGTTGCTAAAATCGGTGAAAACATCAACATCCGTCGCGTTGCTGCCCTGGAAGGCGAAGTTCTGGGTTCATACCAGCACGGCGCACGTATCGGCGTTCTGGTTGCCGCTAAAGGCGCAGACCAGGAGCTGGTTAAACAGCTGGCTATGCACATCGCTGCAAGCAAACCAGAATTCGTTAAGCCGGAAGACGTTTCTGCTGAAGTGGTAGAGAAAGAGTACCAGGTTCAGCTGGACATCGCGATGCAGTCCGGTAAGCCGAAAGAAATCGCAGAGAAAATGGTTGAAGGCCGCATGAAGAAATTCACCGGCGAAGTTTCTCTGACTGGCCAGCCTTTCGTTATGGACCCAAGCAAATCTGTTGCCCAGCTGCTGAAAGAGCACAACGCAGATGTGACTGGCTTCATCCGCTTTGAAGTGGGCGAAGGCATCGAAAAAGTTGAGACTGACTTTGCAGCAGAAGTTGCTGCGATGTCCAAGCAGTCTTAATTTTTTAAAAGGAGCCGCCTGAGGGCGGCTTCTTTTTGTGCCCATTTTGTAAATTCAGCCAACCACTTATAGTGGCTGCGCTGAAAAGCGACATACAATGTCGCCAGAATTAACTCATCTCACTCGTTGACAGTCTCAGGAAAGAAACATGGCTACCAATGCAAAACCCGTCTACAAACGTATTCTGCTTAAGTTAAGTGGCGAAGCTCTGCAGGGTTCGGAAGGCTTCGGTATTGATGCAAGCATACTTGACCGTATGGCTCAGGAAATCAAAGAACTGGTTGAACTGGGTATTCAGGTTGGCGTAGTGATTGGTGGCGGTAACCTGTTCCGTGGTGCTGGTCTGGCGAAAGCGGGTATGAACCGCGTCGTGGGCGACCACATGGGCATGCTGGCAACGGTTATGAACGGCCTTGCAATGCGTGACTCCCTCCATCGCGCCTATGTGAACGCTCGCTTGATGTCAGCGATTCCGCTGAACGGCGTTTGTGATAACTACAGCTGGGCAGAGGCGATCAGCCTGCTGCGTAATAATCGCGTCGTTATTCTGGCTGCCGGCACCGGCAACCCGTTCTTCACTACCGACTCCGCAGCCTGCCTGCGCGGTATTGAAATTGAAGCTGACGTGGTGCTGAAAGCGACCAAAGTCGACGGCGTATTTACCGCCGACCCGGCTAAAGATCCGTCTGCAACCATGTACGATCAGCTGAGCTACAGCGAAGTGCTCGATAAAGAGCTGAAAGTTATGGATCTGGCAGCCTTTACCCTGGCGCGTGACCATAAATTGCCGATTCGCGTATTCAACATGAACAAACCCGGCGCGCTGCGCCGCGTGGTGATGGGCGAAAAAGAAGGGACGTTAATTACGGAGTAATTTCCGTAATACGCTTCATTCTTCAGGCTGTCTCTGCGTTGGCTGCCTTTGCTCACCCCAGCCGCTGACTTCAGTAAGCCGCCGGGGAATTTGCCCAGCTGTCGCCTTGATACAACTTGAATGATTTTGTGTAGAAATGCAGGTAAGATTCCGCTCTACCTTAGTAGCGGTTTTTTACTCAGACGCGCCCAGGGCGTCGTCATGAATTAAACGGGACTATACTTAGCTCACCTGATAGCAGCTGTGCGGCGTTTAGTCTGCCTGAGACAAGTTTCCAAGGATTAGTAACGTGATTAACGACATCAGAAAAGATGCTGAAGTACGCATGGAAAAATGCGTTGAAGCGTTCAAAAACCAAATCAGCAAAATACGCACGGGTCGTGCTTCCCCCAGCCTGCTGGATGGCATCGTCGTGCAATATTACGGCACGCCTACGCCGCTGCGTCAGCTGGCAAGCGTAACGGTAGAAGACTCCCGTACTCTGAAAATCAACGTGTTCGACCGCTCCCTGAGCCCGGCCGTTGAAAAAGCGATCATGGCTTCCGACCTCGGTCTGAACCCAAGCTCTGCGGGTAGCGATATCCGCGTTCCGCTGCCTCCGCTGACCGAAGAACGTCGTAAAGATCTGACCAAGATCGTGCGCGCAGAAGCCGAACAGGCTCGCGTGTCGGTACGTAACGTTCGTCGCGACGCTAACGACAAAGTAAAAGCGCTGCTGAAAGATAAAGAGATCAGCGAAGATGACGATCGCCGCTCTCAGGACGACGTGCAGAAAATGACTGACGCCGCCATCAAGAAAGTGGATGCGGCGCTGGCAGATAAAGAAGCGGAACTGATGCAGTTCTGATTTCCTGCCGTTATGTCCGTCCTCAATTGCCGTTTGATGAACGGGACGGGCGTACAGTCTGAAACGCCGTACAGAAGACCGAACGCTCAGCTCCAGGGATTGCGTTGAAAAGGTCGGCTCTGTAGCCTTTGGCACTCTTGTTGAAGGCTATATACCGCCTACCCGCCTCCTGATTGTTGATGTGCGAGGGCTTGCTGGCGGCGTTTTTCTTTTTATCCTGTCTTATTTCTTCTGGACGCCTCATGAAGCACTTAACCGTTCTCGGTTCGACCGGTTCAATTGGCTGCAGCACGTTGGATGTCGTGCGCCATAACCCCGATCGCTTTTCCGTCGCCGCGCTGGTCGCGGGGAAAAATGTCGACCGTATGGTTGAACAATGTCTGGAATTCACCCCCCGCTACGCGGTCATGGATGATGCGAAAAGCGCCGAATCTCTGCGTATCGCGCTGCGCGAAAGCGCGAGCCGTACCGAAGTCCTGAGCGGCCAGCAAGCCGCGGCGGAAGTTGCCGCGCTGGATGACGTTGACCAGGTTATGGCGGCGATTGTCGGTGCCGCAGGTCTGGTTCCTACGCTCGCGGCCATTCGCGCCGGTAAAACGGTGCTGCTGGCCAACAAAGAGGCGCTGGTGACCTGCGGTCGTCTGTTTATGGACGCCGTGCAGCAGTCTGGCGCGCGCCTGTTGCCCGTCGATAGCGAACATAACGCTATTTTTCAGAGTATGCCGGAAACAATTCAACACAATCTGGGATACGCTGACTTAACGCAGAACGGCGTCTCGTCGATTCTGCTGACCGGTTCCGGTGGTCCTTTCCGGGAAACAGCAATCTCTGAGCTGGCGGCGATGACGCCGGATCAGGCCTGCCGCCATCCTAACTGGTCAATGGGACGCAAAATTTCTGTCGATTCCGCCACTATGATGAATAAGGGACTGGAGTATATCGAAGCCCGCTGGCTGTTCAACGCCTCGGCCCAACAGATGGAAGTGCTGATCCACCCGCAATCCGTTATCCATTCAATGGTGCGCTATCGCGATGGCAGCGTTCTCGCACAGCTCGGTGAGCCGGATATGCGTACGCCGATCGCCCACACCATGGGATGGCCGCAGCGTCTGAACTCCGGGGCTGAAGCGCTGGATTTCTGCCGCCTGAGCAATCTGAGCTTTGCCGCGCCGGATTACGGACGCTATCCGTGCCTGAAGCTGGCGATGGAGGCATTTGATGTCGGTCAGGCGGCGACGACGGCGCTGAATGCCGCCAATGAAATTTCGGTAGCCGCGTTCCTCGCCGAGGAGATCCGCTTCACCGATATTGCGGCGGTTAATCTGGGTGTGCTGGAGCAGCTGGCGCTGGATGAGCCGCAAAGCATTGAAGAAGTTCTGATTATCGATGCTCAGGCGAGAGTTGCTGCTCATCAGCAGCTGAAACATCTGGCGGCGCGGGGCTGACCGACGCAATACGTTGTGATATTTGTGGGCGCTGGGCTTCAGTGATATAGTCTGCGCCACCCGATCGTTGTCTAAGATTGCGGTGGCCGTGGCATGACACGGCTTTTTTGCGTAAAGCTTTTGGTTGTTCTCTGCGATTAGCCGCAGCTTCGGCACTGGATAAAAATGCGTATATAGCGCTGACCGGTTGCTTGCGTTTAGTGGCGTGGCTAATCCTTATTATGGACTTAAAACGCGTTATGTTGTCTGCTAATCAAACTGTCAGCGAAATATCACCTGTACATGGCTGCCGTCATGTCGCCATCATTATGGATGGCAACGGACGCTGGGCGAAACAGCAAGGGAAAATTCGCGCATTCGGCCATAAAGCCGGAGCGAAGTCAGTCCGTCGCGCAGTTTCCTTCGCGGCGAACAATGGTATTGAAGCGTTGACGTTATACGCATTCAGCAGCGAGAACTGGAACCGTCCGGCGCAGGAAGTCAGCGCGCTGATGGAGCTGTTCGTCTGGGCGCTGGATAGCGAAGTCAAAAGCCTGCACCGGCATAACGTTCGCCTGCGTATCATCGGCGAAACCACGCGTTTTAATGCTCGCCTGCAGGAGCGGATCCGCAAAGCGGAAGCGCTCACTGAGAACAACACGGGCTTAACGCTGAATATTGCGGCTAACTACGGTGGACGCTGGGATATCGTTCAGGGCGTCCGCAATCTGGCCGAACAGGTAAAAAACGGGTTACTTCAGCCCGAACAGATCACGGAAGACATGCTAAGTCAGCAGGTCTGTATGCATGAACTGGCACCTGTAGATTTAGTTATTAGGACCGGGGGAGAGCATCGAATCAGTAATTTTTTGATTTGGCAAATTGCCTATGCCGAACTTTACTTTACCGATGTTCTTTGGCCCGATTTTGCTGAACAGGACTTTGAAGGTGCACTCCATGCCTTTGTTAATCGAGAGCGTCGTTTCGGCGGCACTGAGCCGGGTGGCAGCAATGCCTGATGGGGGTCGCTTTTGCTGAAGTATCGCCTGATATCGGCTTTTGTTTTAATCCCCGTGGTGATTGCGGCGCTGTTCCTGTTGCCGCCTGCGGGTTTTGCCATCGTCACGCTGGTCGTTTGTATGCTCGCCGCGTGGGAGTGGGGGCAGCTAAGCGGCTTCACTTCAACGACCCAACGCGTCTGGCTGGCGCTGCTCTGCGGCCTGCTGCTGGCGTTGATGCTTTTCCTGATGCCTGAGTATCACTACGACGTCCATCAGCCGGTGGTTGAGGGGTCGCTATGGGCATCGCTGGGCTGGTGGATTGCGGCCCTGCTGCTGGTGCTTTCCTACCCGGCTTCTGCTGCCTTCTGGCGGAACTCTAAAACGCTGCGCCTGGTTTTTGGCATTCTGACCATTATTCCGTTCTTCTGGGGCATGCTGACGCTGCGCGCCTGGCACTACGCGGATAACCATTACAGCGGCGCGCTGTGGTTACTGTACGTGATGATTCTGGTTTGGGGCGCGGACTCCGGTGCCTATATGTTTGGCAAAATGTTCGGTAAGCATAAGCTGGCGCCGAAGGTTTCACCGGGCAAAACCTGGCAGGGCTTTTTTGGCGGACTGGTCACCGCAGCGGTTATTTCCTGGGCATACGGCCTGTGGGCGAATCTCGATGTTACGCCGGCGGTACTGCTCATTTGCTCTATCGTTGCGGCGCTGGCTTCGGTGCTCGGCGACCTGACGGAAAGTATGTTTAAGCGAGAGGCCGGCATCAAGGATAGCGGGCATCTGATTCCCGGACACGGTGGAATTCTGGATCGTATCGATAGCCTGACGGCGGCGGTACCGGTATTCGCGTGTCTGCTATTGTTGGTCTTCAGGACGATTTGACGGAAGGTTTTATGCTAAGCGTTCTCTGGAATTTGGCCGCCTTTATCATTGCGCTGGGCGTATTGATCACCGTGCATGAATTTGGCCATTTCTGGGTGGCTCGTCGCTGCGGCGTTCGCGTTGAACGCTTCTCCATCGGCTTTGGCAAAGCGCTATGGCGGCGCTTTGACAAGCAGGGGACGGAATTCGTTATCGCCCTTATCCCACTCGGCGGTTACGTCAAGATGCTCGACGAACGCGTCGAGCCGGTGGCGCCTGAGATTCGCCACTGCGCTTTCAATAACAAAACCGTCGGTCAGCGCGCCGCGATAATCGCCGCGGGACCGATCGCGAACTTTATTTTTGCCATTTTTGCCTACTGGCTGGTGTTTATCATCGGCGTCCCTGGCGTTCGTCCGGTTGTTGGCGAAATAGTACCCGATTCGATTGCCGCACACGCACAAATTGCAAAAGGAACGGAACTTAAAGCGATAGATGGCATCGAAACGCCTGATTGGGATGCTGTGCGTATGGCGCTGGTAACGAAGATTGGAGACCAGCAAACAATAGTTTCGGTCGCCCCTTTCGGGACAAGCCAACGCCAGGATAAAATCCTCGATTTACGCCACTGGGCGTTCGAGCCGGACAAGCAGGATCCGGTGACATCGCTGGGCATTCAGCCCCGGAGCGCGCAGGTTGATACCGCTCTGGCAGAAGTACAATCGAATTCGGCAGCGCAGAAGGCGGGTTTGCAAGCGGGCGACAGGATCGTTAAAGTCGATGGTCAACCGTTAACGCAGTGGATGACGTTTGTTAATCTGGTGCGTGATAATCCCGGTAAGGCGCTGGTTCTGGACATCGAACGACAGGGGAGTCCTCTGTCCGTGACGCTGACACCAGATTCGAAGTCCGGTAGTAAAGGTCAGGCTGAGGGATTTGCAGGGGTTGTGCCTAAGGTCATCCCGCTGCCCGATGAATATAAGACAGTTCGTCAGTACGGGCCGTTTGCCGCCATCGCTGAAGCCACGGATAAAACCTGGCAACTGATGTCGTTAACGGTCAGGATGCTGGGTAAATTGATAACCGGTGATGTCAAACTGAACAACCTCAGCGGGCCGATCTCTATCGCCCAGGGGGCTGGAATGTCAGCGGAGTTTGGGTTGATTTACTATCTGATGTTCCTTGCGCTGATAAGCGTGAACCTCGGGATAATCAACCTGTTCCCGCTTCCCGTCCTGGACGGGGGGCACCTGCTGTTTTTAGCGATTGAAAAGCTAAAAGGCGGGCCGGTATCCGAGCGAGTTCAAGACTTTAGTTATCGCATTGGCTCAATACTGCTGGTGTTGTTAATGGGGCTTGCACTTTTCAATGATTTCTCTCGGTTGTAAGAGAGTTTGTTAGGAAGAACGCATAATAACGATGGCGATGAAAAAGTTGCTCATAGCGTCGCTGCTGTTTAGCAGCGCAACCGTATACGGTGCTGAAGGGTTCGTGGTGAAGGACATTCATTTCGAAGGCTTGCAGCGTGTCGCTGTTGGTGCGGCCCTCCTCAGTATGCCAGTGCGTCCTGGCGATACGGTGACCGATGATGATATCAGTAACACCATTCGTGCTCTGTTTGCCACCGGCAACTTTGAGGACGTTCGCGTCCTGCGCGATGGTGATACCCTGCTGGTGCAGGTGAAAGAGCGCCCAACGATTGCCAGCATCACTTTCTCCGGTAACAAGTCGGTGAAGGATGACATGCTCAAGCAAAACCTTGAGGCATCCGGCGTACGCGTTGGGGAGTCCCTTGACCGCACGACGCTCGCTGATATCGAGAAAGGGCTGGAAGATTTCTACTATAGCGTCGGTAAGTACAGCGCCAGCGTAAAAGCTGTCGTCACGCCGCTGCCGCGTAACCGCGTCGACCTGAAGCTGGTGTTCCAGGAAGGCGTCTCGGCGAAAATCCAGCAGATCAACATTGTCGGTAACCATGCATTCAGCACCGATGAACTGATTTCAACCTTCCAGCTGCGCGACGAAGTGCCGTGGTGGAACGTGGTCGGCGATCGCAAATACCAGAAGCAGAAACTGGCAGGGGATCTCGAAACTCTGCGCAGCTACTACCTGGATCGCGGCTACGCGCGTTTCAACATCGACTCCACCCAGGTGAGCCTGACGCCGGATAAAAAAGGCATCTACATCACCGTGAACATTACCGAAGGCGATCAGTACAAGCTGTCGGGTGTGCAGGTGACGGGCGATCTGGCGGGGCACTCGGCGGAAATCGAAGCGCTGACCAAAGTCGAGCCGGGCGAGCTGTATAACGGCGCCAAAGTGACCAAAATGGAGAATGACATTAAGAAACTCCTCGGTCGCTACGGTTACGCCTATCCGCGCGTTCAGTCGCAGCCGGAAATCAACGATTCCGACAAGACCGTGAAGCTGCACGTCAACGTCGATGCGGGGAACCGTTACTACGTCCGTAAAATTCGCTTTGAAGGCAACGACACCTCTAAAGATTCCGTTCTGCGTCGCGAAATGCGCCAGATGGAAGGAGCGTGGCTGGGCAGCGACCTGGTTGACCAGGGTAAAGATCGTCTGAACCGTTTAGGCTATTTCGAAACCGTTGATACCGATACGCAGCGCGTTCCGGGCAGCCCGGACCAGGTAGACGTGGTCTATAAGGTCAAAGAGCGTAACACCGGCAGCTTCAACTTTGGTATCGGCTACGGTACTGAAAGCGGCGTGAGCTTCCAGGCGGGCGTTCAGCAGGACAACTGGTTGGGTACCGGCTATTCCGTCGGAATTAGCGGCACCAAAAACGATTACCAGACCTATACTGAACTGTCGGTCACTAACCCGTATTTCACCGTTGATGGCGTCAGCCTCGGTGGTCGTCTCTTCTATAACGACTTCGATGCAAGCGATGCGGATCTGTCCGACTATACCAATAAAAGCTATGGTTCGGACGTGACGCTGGGCTTCCCGGTTAATGAATACAACACGTTGCGAGCGGGGCTGGGGTATGTACATAACTCCTTGTCCAGCATGAAGCCGCAGGTAGCAATGTGGCGTTATCTGAACTCTCTGGGGCAGTACCCAAGTACGACGAACGATAGCAACGGCTTTAGCGCTAACGACTTCACTTTCAACTACGGTTGGACGTACAACAAGCTGGACCGTGGTTTCTTCCCGACGGAAGGTTCGCGCGTTAACCTGAATGGTAAAGTGACCATTCCGGGCTCAGATAACGAATATTACAAAGCCACGCTGGATACGGCGACCTACGTGCCGATCGATGACGATCACAAGTGGGTGGTTCTGGGACGTACCCGCTTTGGCTACGGCGATGGCCTGGGCGGCAAAGAGATGCCGTTCTACGAGAACTTCTACGCCGGTGGTTCAAGCACCGTGCGCGGGTTCCAGTCGAACACCATTGGTCCGAAAGCGGTCTATTTCCCGGCCAGCAGCCGTCATGATGATGACAGCGGCTACACTAACGACTGTAAGAGCACCGCATCCGCGCCATGCGAATCTGATGATGCAGTGGGCGGTAACGCCATGGCGGTCGCCAGCCTGGAGATGATTACGCCGACGCCGTTTATCAGCGATAAGTATGCTAACTCGGTCCGTACCTCCTTCTTCTGGGATATGGGTACCGTGTGGGATACGCACTGGGATTCGAGCGCGTACGGTGGCTATCCGGATTATGGCGATCCGAGCAACATCCGTATGTCCGCAGGTATTGCGGTACAGTGGATGTCGCCGTTGGGGCCGTTGGTATTCTCCTACGCCCAACCGTTTAAAAAGTACGAGGGAGACAAGGCCGAGCAGTTCCAGTTTAACATTGGTAAAACCTGGTAACTGTAGGGCGACAAAGGAATGTAAGTGCAGTATCGCGCTGACTTTAGGCGATAACCTCGGTTGTCGCCTGGCCACGCAAATAACGGTACCCCTGGGTACTCATGGGATGGTAAGGAGTTAATTGTGAAAAAGTGGTTATTAGCTGCAGGTCTGGGTTTAGCAATGGTAACTTCCGCGCAGGCGGCAGATAAAATTGCAATGGTAAACATGAACAGCCTGTTCCAACAGGTTGCCCAGAAAACAGGCGTTTCTAATACGCTGGAAAACGAGTTCAAAGGCCGCGCGAGCGAGCTGCAGCGTATGGAAGGTGACCTGCAGTCTAAAATGCAGCGTCTGCAGTCCATGAAGCCGGGCGCCGACCGTACCAAGCTGGAAAAAGACGTAATGGCTCAGCGCCAGACTTTCTCTCAGAAGGCGCAGTCTTTTGAGCAGGATCGTGCACGTCGTTCTAACGAAGAACGTGGCAAGCTGGTTACCCGTATCCAGACCGCTGTGAAAAGCGTAGCGAACAGCCAGAGCATCGATCTGGTCGTAGATTCTAATGCCGTTGCATACAACAGCAGCGATGTAAAAGACATCACCGCTGATGTGCTGAAACAGGTTAACTAAGTAATGCCTTCAATTCGACTGGCTGATCTTGCGCAGCAGTTGGATGCAGAATTACACGGTGATGGCGATATCGTCATCACCGGCGTTGCATCCATGCAGACTGCAAAAGCGGGCCATATTACGTTCATGGTAAATCCTAAATACCGTGATCACCTGGCCGCTTGCCAGGCTTCTGCCGTTGTCATGACGCAGGATGATTTACCTTTTGCCCACGGCGCCGCGCTGGTAGTGCGTAATCCCTACCTGACCTACGCGCGCATGGCTCAAATACTTGATACCACGCCGCAGCCGGCGCAGAATGTCGCGCCCAGCGCGGTCATCGATGCCACGGCGAAGCTGGGTAATAACGTAGCGATCGGCCCTAACGCCGTTATCGAATCCGACGTAGAGCTCGGCGATAACGTGGTTATCGGCGCCGGATGCTTCGTTGGTAAAAAGACCAAAATTGGCGCAGGCTCGCGTTTATGGGCCAACGTCACCGTTTATCACGAGATTGAGATCGGCGAAAATTGCCTGATCCAGTCCGGCACCGTGATTGGTGCAGACGGTTTCGGTTACGCCAACGATCGCGGTAACTGGGTGAAGATCCCGCAGCTAGGTCGCGTCATTATCGGCGATCGCGTGGAGATCGGCGCCTGTACCACTATCGACCGCGGTGCGCTGGATGACACCTCGATCGGCAATGGCGTCATTATCGACAACCAGTGCCAGATTGCGCACAACGTCGTGATTGGCGACAATACCGCCGTTGCTGGCGGCGTGATCATGGCGGGTAGCCTGAAAATCGGCCGCTACTGTATGATTGGCGGCGCCAGCGTTATCAACGGTCATATGGAAATCTGCGACAAAGTTACCGTCACGGGGATGGGGATGGTTATGCGTCCTATTACAGAACCTGGCGTGTACTCTTCAGGTATCCCGCTGCAACCGAATAAGGTTTGGCGTAAAACAGCCGCGCTGGTGATGAATATTGATGATATAAGCAAGCGCCTCAAAGCAGTTGAGCGCAAGGTTAATCAGCAAGATTAGCGCACCCAGCCAGACGCGAAATCATGCCACGTAGCTGATAAAGCGGCCGCCTGGCGGATAGCGCGTTAAAATTTTCGGCCTGTTGCATTCATAAGATTGCCGCAGGCCGTGTTATTATTGCCTTTTAGTATATTTAGACAGGAAGAGTATTTTGACTACTGACACTCATACTCTGCACATTGAAGAGATTCTGGAACTTCTGCCTCACCGTTACCCGTTCCTGCTGGTAGACCGCGTGCTGGATTTTGAAGAAGGTCGTTTTCTGCGCGCAGTAAAAAATGTTTCTGTTAACGAGCCGTTTTTCCAGGGGCATTTCCCTGGTAAACCGATTTTACCCGGCGTATTGATTCTGGAAGCCATGGCGCAGGCCACCGGCATTCTGGCATTCAAAAGCGTGGGCAAGCTCGAGCCGGGCGAACTGTACTATTTTGCCGGGATTGATGAAGCGCGTTTCAAACGTCCGGTAGTGCCAGGCGATCAGATGATTATGGAAGTCACTTTTGAGAAAACCCGCCGCGGCCTGACCCGTTTTAAAGGCGTCGCGCTGGTGGACGGAAAAGTGGTTTGCGAAGCAACGATGATGTGTGCGCGTAGCCGGGAGGCCTGATACGTGATTGATAAAACCGCCTTTATTCATCCTTCAGCCATTGTGGAAGATGGCGCCGTGATCGGTGCTAACGCCCACATTGGTCCGTTTTGTATTGTTGGTGCTAACGTCGAGATTGGCGAAGGTACCGTACTGAAATCTCATGTTGTGGTTAACGGTCATACTACGATTGGCCGCGATAATGAGATCTATCAGTTCGCTTCCATCGGCGAAGTTAACCAGGATCTGAAATATGCTGGTGAACCGACTCGCGTGGAAATTGGCGATCGCAACCGCATCCGCGAAAGCGTCACCATTCATCGCGGTACAGTACAGGGCGGTGGATTAACGAAGGTGGGCAGCGATAACCTGCTGATGATCAACGCCCACGTGGCGCATGATTGTACGGTCGGTGACCGCTGTATTCTGGCCAATAACGCGACCCTTGCCGGGCACGTCTCGCTGGATGATTACGTTATCATCGGCGGTATGACCGCAGTGCATCAGTTCTGCATCATCGGTGCCCACGTGATGGTTGGCGGCTGCTCCGGCGTTGCGCAGGACGTACCGCCGTTCGTTATTGCCCAGGGCAACCACGCGACGCCGTACGGCGTCAATATCGAAGGGCTGAAACGCCGCGGCTTCAGCCGCGAAGCGATCACCGCAATTCGTAACGCCTATAAGCTGCTGTACCGCAGCGGCAAAACGCTGGACGAAGCCAAGCCGGAAATCGCCGAGCTGGCGGTTCAGTATCCTGAAGTTCAGCCGTTTTCCGACTTCTTTGCCCGCTCAACCCGCGGCCTGATTCGTTAATGGCTGCACAGCGTCCCCTGACGATTGCCCTGGTCGCCGGAGAAACCTCCGGCGATATTCTTGGTGCAGGTCTGATCCGCGCGCTTAAGGCCCGTATTCCCGATGCGCGCTTTGTTGGCGTGGCGGGGCCGCTAATGCAGGCAGAGGGCTGCGAAGCCTGGTATGAAATGGAAGAGCTGGCGGTGATGGGCATTGTTGAGGTGCTCGGCCGTTTGCGCCGCCTGCTGCATATTCGCGCCGATCTCACCCGCCGCTTCGGCGAGCTGCGTCCCGATGTTTTTGTCGGCATCGACGCGCCGGACTTCAATATCACCCTTGAAGGCAATCTCAAGAAGCAGGGCATCAGGACGATTCATTACGTCAGCCCATCCGTTTGGGCGTGGCGACAAAAACGTGTTTTCAAAATTGGCAGATCGACCGATCTGGTGCTGGCATTTCTGCCTTTCGAAAAAGCGTTTTACGATAAATTTAACGTTCCCTGCCGTTTTATCGGCCACACTATGGCGGATGCGATGCCGCTGGATCCGGATAAAGGCGCCGCGCGCGATCGTCTGGGCATCGCCCGGGACGCGCACTGCCTGGCGCTGCTGCCGGGGAGCCGCGGGGCAGAGGTTGAAATGCTCAGCGCAGACTTCCTCAAAACCGCGCAGATTTTGCGTGGCCACTATCCCGGCCTGGAAGTATTAGTCCCGCTGGTGAACGCCAAAAGGCGCGAACAGTTTGAACGCATTAAAGCCGAAACGGCGCCGGATCTCCCGGTTCATCTGCTGGATGGTCAGGCGCGTGATGCGATGATTGCCAGCGATGCCGCGCTGCTCGCCTCCGGGACGGCGGCGCTGGAGTGCATGCTGGCCAAGTGCCCGATGGTCGTTGGCTACCGCATGAAGCCGTTTACCTTCTGGCTGGCGAAGCGGCTGGTGAAAACCGATTACGTCTCGCTACCTAACCTGCTGGCCGGGTGCGAGCTGGTTAAAGAGCTGTTGCAGGATGAGTGTCAGCCGCAGCTGCTTGCCGATGCGCTGCGACCGCTGCTGGCTGACGGGAAAACCAGCCATGAAATGCACGACACCTTCCGCGCGCTGCATCAACAAATTCGCTGTAATGCTGATGAGCAGGCGGCGGACGCGGTACTGGAGTTAGTAAAATGATTGAGTTTGTCTATCCGCATACCCACCTCGTTGCCGGCGTTGATGAAGTTGGACGCGGGCCGCTGGTTGGCGCGGTCGTCACCGCGGCGGTGATCCTCGATCCGGCAAAGCCGATTACTGGCCTGAATGATTCCAAAAAATTAAGCGAAAAGCGTCGCCTGGCGCTGTTCGCTGAAATCAAAGAGAAGGCCCTGTCCTGGAGCCTTGGCCGCGCGGAACCGCACGAGATTGACGAGCTGAATATCCTGCACGCAACGATGCTGGCAATGCAGCGTGCGGTCGCCGGTTTACACATTGCGCCGGAGTTCGTGCTGATTGACGGTAACCGCTGTCCGTCGCTGCCGGTTCCCTCGCTGGCGGTTGTTAAAGGCGATAGCCGGGTGGCGGAAATCAGCGCAGCGTCTATTCTGGCTAAAGTCACGCGCGATGCCGAGATGGTTACGCTGGATCTGGAATTTCCTCAATACGGCTTTGCGCAGCATAAAGGCTATCCCACCGCTTTCCATCTGGAAAAGCTGATAGAGCATGGCGCAACAGAGCATCATCGGCGCAGTTTCGGCCCGGTAAAACGCGCGCTGGGCCTTGCGTCCTGAATCAATACGCAATCAAGTAACGCGGAATCTGAAGATGGCTGAACCACGTTTCGTACACCTCAGGGTGCACAGCGACTATTCCATGATCGATGGGCTGGCGAAAACCGGGCCGCTGGTGAAAAAGGCGGCCGCGTTAGGCATGCCGGCGCTGGCGATCACCGATTTTACCAACCTGTGCGGGCTGGTGAAGTTCTACGGAGCGGGACACGGGGCCGGGATCAAACCGATCGTCGGCGCCGATTTTCATGTCCAGAGCGATCTGCTAGGCGATGAGCTGACAGAACTAACCGTACTGGCGGCCGATAACGCCGGCTATCAGAACCTCACCCTGCTGATTTCCCGCGCCTATCAGCGCGGCTACGGCGCTCTCGGGCCGTGGATCGATAGAGACTGGCTGGTTGAGCATCAGGAAGGGCTGATTCTGCTCTCCGGCGCGCGCAAAGGCGACGTCGGCGTCTGCATGACGCGCGGGAATGCGGCGCTGGTTGAACAGTGCGTCGCCTTCTACGAAGAGCATTTCGCCAATCGCTACTATCTTGAACTGATCCGCACCGGTCGGGCGGATGAAGAGACCTATCTGCACGCCGCCGTACAGCTGGCGGAAGAGCGTGGGCTGCCGGTGGTGGCGACGAACGACGTGCGCTTCCTGGAAACCGGCGACTTCGACGCGCATGAAATCCGCGTGGCGATCCATGACGGTTTTACCCTCGACGATCCGAAGCGCCCGCGTAACTATTCGCCGCAGCAGTATATGCGCAGCGAAGATGAGATGTGCGAGCTGTTCTCCGATCTCCCCGAGGCGCTGGAAAATAGCGTAGAAATAGCCAAACGCTGTAACGTCACCGTGCGTCTTGGTGAATACTTCCTGCCGCAGTTCCCGACCGGTGAAATGACGACTGAAGATTTCCTGGTATTGAAATCGAAAGAAGGTCTGGAAGAGCGCCTGGCGTTCCTGTTCCCGGACGAAGCCGAGCGCAAAGAGAAGCGCCCGGAATATGATGAACGTCTGGATATCGAGCTGCAGGTTATCAACCAGATGGGCTTCCCTGGCTACTTCCTGATCGTAATGGAATTTATCCAGTGGTCGAAGGATAACGGCGTGCCGGTCGGCCCAGGCCGCGGCTCCGGCGCCGGCTCGCTGGTTGCGTATGCGCTGAAAATTACCGATCTCGATCCGCTGGAGTTCGATCTGCTGTTCGAACGCTTCCTGAACCCGGAGCGCGTGTCGATGCCCGACTTTGACGTCGACTTCTGTATGGAGAAGCGCGATCAGGTTATCGAACACGTCGCGGACATGTACGGTCGCGATGCGGTATCGCAGATTATTACCTTCGGTACGATGGCGGCGAAAGCGGTTATCCGCGACGTCGGCCGCGTGCTGGGCCATCCGTATGGCTTTGTCGATCGCATCTCAAAGCTGGTCCCGCCGGATCCGGGTATGACCCTGGCGAAAGCGTTTGAAGCCGAACCGCAGCTGCCGGAGATCTACGAAGCTGACGAAGAGGTCAAGGCGCTGATCGATATGGCGCGCAAGCTGGAAGGCGTCACGCGTAACGCCGGCAAGCACGCGGGCGGGGTGGTTATCGCCCCGACCAAAATCACCGATTTTGCCCCGCTATACTGCGATGAGGCCGGGCAGCATCCGGTGACCCAGTTTGATAAGAACGACGTGGAATACGCGGGCCTGGTGAAGTTTGACTTCCTCGGCCTGCGTACGCTGACGATCATCAACTGGGCGCTGGAGATGATCAACAAGCGGCGCGAGAAGAACGGCGAAGAGCCGCTGGATATCGCCGCCATTCCGCTGGAAGATAAGAAAAGCTTTGATATGCTGCAGCGCTCGGAAACCACCGCGGTTTTCCAGCTTGAATCGCGCGGCATGAAAGACCTGATCAAACGTCTGCAGCCGGACTGCTTCGAAGATATGATCGCTCTCGTGGCGCTGTTCCGTCCGGGCCCGCTGCAATCGGGGATGGTTGATAACTTTATCGACCGTAAGCACGGCCGGGAGGAGATTTCCTATCCGGACGTGCAGTGGCAGCATGAGTGTCTGAAACCGGTACTTGAGCCGACCTACGGCATCATCCTGTACCAGGAACAGGTCATGCAGATCGCGCAGGAGCTTTCTGGATATACGCTCGGCGGCGCGGACATGCTGCGTCGTGCGATGGGTAAGAAAAAGCCGGAGGAGATGGCCAAGCAGCGCGGCACCTTCGAGGAAGGGGCAAAGAAAAACGGCGTTGATGGCGAGCTGGCGATGAAAATCTTCGACCTGGTGGAGAAATTCGCCGGTTACGGATTTAACAAATCGCACTCCGCGGCCTATGCGCTGGTTTCCTACCAGACGCTGTGGCTGAAGGCGCACTACCCGGCAGAGTTTATGGCCGCGGTGATGACGGCGGATATGGACAACACCGAGAAGGTTGTCGGGCTGGTGGATGAGTGCTGGCGGATGGGGCTGAAAATCCTGCCGCCGGACATTAACTCCGGCCTGTACCATTTCCACGTTAATGACGATGGCGAAATCGTCTACGGCATCGGGGCAATAAAAGGCGTCGGCGAAGGCCCGATCGAAGCGATTATCGAAGCGCGTAACGAAGGCGGCTATTTCCGCGAGCTCTTCGACCTTTGTGCCCGTACCGATACCAAAAAGCTTAATCGCCGGGTGCTGGAAAAACTGATTATGTCCGGGGCGTTTGACCGCCTCGGGCCGCATCGCGCGGCGCTGATGAATTCGCTGGGCGATGCGCTGAAGGCCGCCGATCAGCACGCTAAAGCCGAGGCCATTGGCCAGGCTGACATGTTCGGCGTGCTGGCGGAAGAGCCGGAGCAAATTGAGCAATCCTATGCTAACTGCCAGCCGTGGCCGGAGCAGGTGGTGCTTGATGGCGAAAGGGAGACCCTGGGGCTGTATCTGACCGGTCACCCGATCAACCAGTATTTGAAAGAGATCGAGCGCTACGTAGGCGGCGTAAGGCTCAAAGACATGCATCCGACCGATCGTGGTAAAGTGACCACGGCGGCGGGGCTCGTTATTGCTGCGCGGGTAATGGTCACCAAGCGCGGCAATCGTATCGGCATCTGTACTCTGGATGACCGTTCCGGGCGTCTGGAGGTGATGTTATTCACCGACGCCCTGGATAAATATCAGCAATTGCTGGAAAAAGACCGCATACTTATCGTCAGCGGACAGGTCAGCTTTGATGACTTCAGCGGGGGGCTTAAAATGACCGCCCGCGAAGTGATGGACATTGACGAAGCCCGGGAAAAATATGCTCGCGGGCTTGCTATCTCGCTGACGGACAGGCAAATTGATGACCAGCTTTTAAACCGACTCCGTCAGTCTCTGGAACCCCACCGTTCGGGAACTATTCCAGTGCACCTCTATTATCAGAGGGCGGATGCGCGCGCGCGGCTGCGCTTCGGCGCAACATGGCGCGTCTCTCCGAGCGATCGTTTACTCAACGATCTGCGTGGCCTTATCGGCTCGGAGCAGGTGGAACTGGAGTTTGACTAATACAGGAATACTATGAGTCTGAATTTCCTTGATTTTGAACAGCCGATTGCAGAGCTGGAAGCGAAAATCGATTCCCTGACTGCAGTAAGCCGTCAGGATGAGAAACTCGATATTAACATCGATGAAGAAGTGCATCGTCTGCGCGAAAAAAGCGTAGAGCTGACGCGTAAAATCTTCGCCGATCTCGGCGCATGGCAGGTTGCTCAGCTGGCACGCCATCCACGTCGCCCATACACCCTGGATTATGTCCGCCTGGCGTTCGACGAGTTTGACGAACTGGCCGGCGACCGCGCTTACGCTGATGATAAAGCTATCGTCGGCGGTATTGCGCGTCTGGACGGGCGTCCGGTGATGATTATCGGCCACCAGAAAGGGCGCGAGACGAAAGAAAAAATTCGTCGCAACTTTGGCATGCCGGCACCGGAAGGCTATCGTAAGGCGCTGCGTCTGATGGAGATGGCTGAGCGCTTTAAAATGCCGATCATCACCTTTATCGACACCCCAGGGGCCTACCCGGGCGTGGGCGCGGAAGAGCGCGGCCAGTCGGAAGCGATTGCCCGTAACCTGCGTGAAATGTCGCGTCTGAGCGTTCCGGTCATCTGTACCGTTATCGGCGAAGGCGGTTCCGGCGGCGCGCTGGCGATTGGCGTCGGCGACAAAGTGAATATGCTGCAGTACAGCACCTATTCCGTTATTTCGCCGGAAGGCTGCGCGTCCATTCTGTGGAAAAGCGCGGACAAAGCCCCGCTGGCGGCTGAAGCTATGGGGATCGTTGCCCCGCGCCTGAAAGAGCTGAAGCTTATCGACTCCATTATTCCGGAGCCGCTGGGCGGCGCGCACCGCAATCCGGAAGCCATCGCCGCAAGCCTGAAAGCGCAGCTGCTGGCCGATCTGGCGGACCTCGATATCCTGAGCAAAGAAGAGCTGTTGAACCGTCGCTATCAGCGTCTGATGAACTACGGCTACGCCTGATTATTCCTTACGTTATGCCGTAAAAAGGGCCGGATTTTCCGGCCCTTTTTTATGTGCGATACGCTGGCGCGATTGCTATGATGCCTGCCTTAGGTTAATTCCAGGAGGAAAGCGTGAATATCATTGCCATCATGGGTCCCCACGGCGTCTATCACAAAGACGAACCGATCAAAGAACTGGAAGTCGCCCTGCAACAGCAAGGCTTTCAGACCATCTGGCCGCAAAATAGCGCCGACCTGCTGCAGTTTATCGAACACAACCCGCGCATTTGCGGCGTCATTTTTGACTGGGATGAGTATAACGTCGATCTGTGTAGCGATATTAATCAGCTCAACGAATATCTGCCGCTGTACGCATTTATCAACGCGCATTCGACGATGGACGTCAGCAGCCAGGATCTGCGCATGACGCTGTGGTTCTTCGAGTATGCTCTCGGCCTGGCGCAGGAGATTGCCACCCGCATCGGCCAGTACACCCGCGAGTATCTGGACAACATCACGCCGCCGTTTACCAAAGCGCTGTTCAACTATGTGCAGGAGGGAAAATATACCTTCTGCACGCCGGGGCATATGGGCGGGAGCGCATACCAGAAAAGCCCGGTCGGCTGCCTGTTTTATGATTTCTTTGGCGGTAATACGCTCAAGGCCGACGTCTCCATTTCCGTGACGGAGCTGGGCTCGCTGCTCGATCACTCCGGCCCGCACCTGGAGGCCGAAGAGTATATCGCCCGCGCCTTTGGGGCGGAACAGAGCTACATGGTGACTAACGGCACCTCAACGTCGAACAAAATTGTCGGCATGTACTCCGCCCCGGCGGGGAGCACGCTGCTTATCGATCGCAACTGCCATAAGTCGCTGGCGCATCTGCTGATGATGAGCGACGTCGTCCCGCTGTGGCTGAAGCCGACGCGTAATGCGCTGGGGATCCTCGGCGGCATCCCGAAGCGTGAATTTACCCGCGACAGCATTCAGCAGAAGGTGAGCACGACGGGCGGGGCGCAGTGGCCGGTACATGCGGTGATCACCAACTCCACCTACGACGGGCTGCTGTACAACACCACCTGGATAAAAGAGACGCTCGACGTGCCCTCTATCCACTTTGACTCCGCGTGGGTGCCCTATACCCATTTCCACCCGATCTATCAGGGGAAGAGCGGAATGAGCGGCGATCGCGTCCCGGGCAAGGTTATCTTTGAGACCCAGTCAACGCACAAGATGCTGGCGGCGCTGTCGCAGGCTTCGCTGATTCATATTAAAGGCAGCTATGACGAAGAGACCTTTAATGAAGCCTTTATGATGCATACCTCTACCTCGCCGAGCTATCCCATCGTCGCCTCGATTGAAACCGCCGCGGCAATGCTGCGCGGGAACTCAGGCAAGCGTCTGATCCAGCGATCGGTAGAGCGGGCGCTGGATTTCCGCAAAGAGGTACAGCGCTTACGCGAAGAGGCGGACGGCTGGTTCTTTGATATCTGGCAGCCGGAAGATATCGCCGAGACCCGATGCTGGCCGGTCGCCGCCGGTGAGGATTGGCACGGTTTTCAGGATGCCGATGACGACCATATGTTCCTCGATCCGGTTAAGGTGACGATCCTGACGCCGGGTATGGATGAGCAGGGCAATATGGATGACGAAGGCATCCCGGCCGCGCTGGTGGCGAAATTCCTCGATGAGCGCGGCGTGGTGGTGGAAAAAACCGGGCCCTACAACCTGCTGTTTCTTTTCAGCATCGGCATCGACAAGACCCGGGCGATGGGCCTGCTGCGCGGCCTGACGGAGTTCAAGCGCGCCTACGATCTTAATCTGCGGGTGAAAAACATGCTCCCGGATCTCTATGCCGAAGACCCGGATTTCTACCGCAATATGCGGATTCAGGATCTGGCCCAGGGGATCCATCGCCTGATCCGTCAGCACCAGCTTTCGCAGCTGATGCTGAGCGCCTTCGATGTCCTGCCGGAAATGAAGATGACGCCGCACCAGGCCTGGCAGCGGCAAATCAAAGGTGAGGTGGAAACCATTGAGCTGGAAAATCTGGTCGGGCGTATATCCGCTAACATGATCCTGCCGTATCCGCCGGGCGTGCCGCTGCTGATGCCCGGGGAGATGATTACCGAGGAGAGCCGGGCGGTGCTCGATTTCCTGCTGATGCTGTGCTCCATCGGGCGCCATTATCCGGGCTTTGAAACCGACATTCACGGAGCGAAGCGCGACGAGGATGGCGTCTATCGGGTACGGGTCTTAAAAAACGATTAGGTGCTTGCGCCGCGGCGGGCGGTGCGGGTAACCTGGCTGATATCAATACGAGGATGTTTACTATGCTGGGTCTAAAACGGGTTCACCATATTGCGATTATTGCGAGCAGCTACGCGCAGAGCAAAGCCTTCTACTGCGATATTCTCGGGTTTACGCTACAGAGCGAGTTCTACCGCGAAGAGCGCGACTCGTGGAAGGGGGATCTGGCGCTGAACGGGGAGTACGTCATTGAACTGTTCTCCTTCCCTTTTCCTCCGTCCCGCCCGTCGCGGCCCGAGGCCTGCGGCCTTCGTCACCTGGCCTTCAGCGTGGATGATATTGACGCGTCGGTGGCCCACCTTGAGGCCCACGGCGTGAAGTGTGAAGCGATACGTATCGATCCCTTCACCGATAAGCGTTTTACCTTCTTTAACGACCCGGACGGCCTGCCGCTGGAAATTTATCAGCAGTAACCCTTGCCAGAGATGGCCCTGGCCGGTAACGTGCCGGGCTATCTCTCCTCAGCCAGCATTATCATGAAGATGACCCCAGATATTGCGCAAAACCTTCAGCCGCACCGCCAGTTTTTAGTGGCCTTCAGCGGTGGCCTCGATTCAACGGTTCTGCTACACCAGCTGGTCTGCTGGCGCGAGCGGGAGCCGACGTTAAGGCTGCGCGCTATCCATATTCATCATGGCCTGAGCGCGAATGCCGACGATTGGGTGGCGCACTGCCAGCAGTTGTGCCAGCAGTGGCAGGTTCCGCTGGTGGTTGAGCGCGTGGTGCTGGCGGATGCCGGCCTGGGGGTCGAGGCGCACGCCAGGCAGGCGCGCTACCAGGCCTTCCGAACGGCGCTTGAGCCGGGGGAGGTTCTGGTGACGGCCCAGCATCTCGACGATCAGTGTGAAACCTTCCTGCTGGCGCTCAAGCGCGGCAGCGGCCCGACCGGGCTGTCGGCGATGGCCGCCTGTTCCGCCTTTGCTGATACCCTGCTGCTGCGCCCGCTACTCAATACCAGTCGGGAAGCGTTACGCCAGTGGGCGCTTCGTCATCAGCTCAGCTGGATTGAAGATGAGAGCAACCAGGACGATGCCTACGATCGCAACTTTCTGCGCTTGCAGATTATTCCTCGACTTAGCGCCCGCTGGCCCCACTTCGCCGAGGCGGTAGCCCGCAGCGCGGACCTCTGCGCTGAACAGGAGAGCCTGCTGGACGAGATGCTGGCAGAAGAGCTGGCGTCGCTGATGGCGGATGACGGAACTTTAGCGATTGAACCTCTGGCTGAAGTGAGCGTCGGGCGCCGCGCCGCTCTGCTGCGCCGCTGGCTGGCGTGGCACAACGCGCCGATGCCATCGCGCGAGATGCCGGAACGGATCTGGCGTGAGGTTGCTCAGGCGCGGGAGGATGCGTTTCCCTGCCTGCGTCTCGGCGATTTTACCGTGCGGCGCTACCGGCAGCGGCTGTGGTGGGTGAAATATCTTCCCGGCCAGGCGGAGGCGGTGCTGTCATGGCCCGATAGCCGGCAGCCGCTGCGGCTGCCGGAGGGGATGGGGGAGCTGGCGCTGCTTGCCGGAGGGCCGCTGCGCGCTCCCCTCGCCGGCGAAGCGGTGACGGTGCGCTTTCGCGCCAGCGGGAATCTGCATATCGTCGGGCGCCACGGCGGGCGCAAGCTGAAGAAAATCTGGCAAGAGCTGGGGGTTGCGCCCTGGCGCCGGGATACCACGCCGCTGCTGTTTTACGGCGAAACGCTAATTGCCGCCGCGGATTTGCTGTTTATAACCCGTGATGGAGAAGCGCAGGATAGCGAGGGCGTACGGCTGGCATGGAGGAAAACGGGCGGCTAAGCCACCCGTTTTTATTCAGGACTCGCTCACCACCACGGTACCAATTTCCGGATGGCTGAAGCTGGCGATGGTATCCAGGCGTAGCTCGCGACTATTTTCGCCAAGTTCCACCACCAGATACTCGATATTTTTGCGCGAGATAAGATCGTTTGCCTTCGCCTGCAGCTGCTCACCATCTTTGAGCGCCAGCGCCAGCACCAGATGATGCTGGCAGGCAAGTTCGAGATTGTCATAATCATCGCAGTTGATGGGTTGATAAGTATCATTCATTGACATAATCGCTCACCAGTAAGTTTGCTGCCGCATAGGCGGCCTTTTCCCTGACTGACTCCGAAAGGGCCTCATCCGCCGCAATTTCATTCAATACTTTCAACACGCAACCCAGCGCATTCGGGATATACCCCAGGTCTCCGCTGGCTATTTCCGCATACCGCTTGCGTATTAACTCACAATATTGGTCCACATGCCCTCCTGTCAGTATTCTGACTCAACCGTGGGATGCAAGTTTAAGCCTACGAAGATAAACTCTGTTTAGCAAGGTGACTATACCATAGTCATTTAAGCAATATCAGCAGGATGAAAAGGGACCCCTCGATTGTCGACAGCCTTTTGTCGCCAGTTTCGCTACAATGTACGCCATTTTTTTCAGGAGTTTTTTCATGGCGCTGAAAGCGACGATTTATAAAGCGACGGTAAATGTAGCCGATTTGGATCGCAACCGGTTTATTGATGCCAGCCTGACGCTGGCGCAGCATCCGTCTGAAACCCAGGAGCGCATGATGCTGCGCCTGCTGGCATGGATTAAATATGCCGATGAGCGGCTGCAGTTTACCCGCGGTCTCTCCTCGGATGACGAGGCCGAGCTGTGGCTGCTCAACGATCATCTGGGCGTCGATCTGTGGATTGAGCTCGGATTACCGGACGACAAGCGGATTAAAAAAGCCTGCTCGCGTTCGCAGGAAGTGGCGTTATTTGCCTACAATAGCCGGGCGGCCGAGGTTTGGTGGCAGCAGAATAAGAGTAAAATGGCGCAGTTCAGCAAACTGACGGTCTGGTATCTGGACGATGCGCAGCTCGCGCAGCTTAGCGCATTTGCCGATCGCACGATGATATTGCAGGCGACAATTCAGGACGGCAGCATCTGGTTATCCGACGCTAAGAATAATCTGGAAATTCATTTAACGGCCTGGCAGCCGTCGGCATGATTACCCTTAGCCGCAGCGTCTCTATTGCGGATGATGAAATCTCCCTCACGGGGATCCGCGCGCAGGGCGCGGGCGGTCAGCACGTGAATAAAGCGTCAACCGCGATCCACCTGCGTTTTGATATTAAGGCTTCAAGCCTGCCTGAGTACTACAAGGAGCGTTTGCTCAGCGCCAGCCACCACTTAATTTCTGCCGACGGTGTGGTTATCATTAAGGCTCAGGAATACCGTAGCCAGGAGATGAATCGCGAAGCCGCGATTGCTCGCCTGATTGCGCTTATAAAAGAATTAACCGTAGCGCAAAAAAGTCGCCGGGAAACGCGGCCGACCCGAGCATCAAAAGAGCGTCGGCTTGCTTCTAAGTCGCAAAAGTCATCGGTCAAAGCGCTGCGTGGGAAAGTTCGTCAGTAGGCGACTCGACGAACGGGTGGCATGGATTATAAGGAATTTACAGTGAAGAAAATCATATTCTCAGTGGCGGCGGCCTGTTCGCTCTTTGCGCTGTTTGGCTGCAATCATCGTGCAGAAGTTGAGACGCTGCAGCCGGCGGCGATGACGGAGCTGAAGCCGATGCAGCAGAGCTGGCGCGGGATATTGCCGTGCGCCGATTGCGAAGGTATCGAAATCTCGCTGTTTCTCGAAAAAGACGGCAGCTGGGTGATGAATGAACGCTATCAGGGCGTGACCCGCGAGCCGTCATCGTTCGCGTCGTACGGTACCTGGGCCCGAACCGCAGATAAGCTGGTATTGACCGATAGCAAAGGGGAGAAATCCTACTATCGGGCGAAAGGGGACAAGCTGGAGATGCTCGATCGCGAAGGCAATCCGATTGAGTCAACGCTGAACTATACCCTCGAGTCGGTGAAAGCCAGCCTGCCGACCACGCCGATGGCGATGCGCGGGATGTATTTCTATATGGCGGATGCGGCGACCTTTACCGATTGCGCCACCGGCAAACGCATTGCGGTTGCCAATAACGCCCAGCTTGAGCGTGATTATGCCGCCGCGCGCGGAACGGAGACGCGTCCGGTGCTGCTGGTGGTGGAAGGGCACTTTACCCTCGAGCCTAATCCTGACAGCGGTGAAATGGTGAAAACGCTGATGGCGGATAAGGACGTGAAATTTATTCCCGGCAAAGATTGCAGCCAGTAAAAGAATCGCTCCGATAAAAAAAGGCCTCGCAGATGCGAGGCCTTTTTGCATTCAGGCGCGGAATTAACCTTTAATGGCGTTAACCAGGTAATTGACGATATCGCCAGTTTTAATCAGCTGTTTTTCACCGACGCGACGATGCTTATATTCGATATCGTCGTTATCGAGGTTGCGGTCGCCCAGCACGATGGTGTGCGGAATACCGATCAGCTCCATATCGGCAAACATCACGCCCGGACGCTCTTTACGGTCGTCCATCAGGACTTCAATACCCTGGGCGCGCAGTTCGCTATACAGCTTCTCAGCCAGCTCCTGCACGCGGTAGGATTTGTGCATGTTCATCGGCAGAATCGCCACCTGGAAAGGCGCGATAGCTTCCGGCCAGATGATGCCGCGATCGTCAAAGTTCTGCTCGATAGCCGCGGCAACCACGCGGGTTACCCCGATGCCGTAACAGCCCATCGTCAGCACCTGGTTGCGGCCATCTTCACCCTGCACCGACGCGTTCAGCGCCTGCGAGTACTTGGTGCCCAGCTGGAAGATGTGGCCGACTTCAATGCCGCGTTTGATCAGCAGCGTACCCTGACCATCCGGGCTCGGGTCACCGGCGACAACGTTACGGATGTCGGCAACTTCCGGGGTGGCGACATCGCGATCCCAGTTGATGCCGAAGTAGTGTTTGCCGTCAACGTTAGCGCCAGCGGCGAAATCGCTCATGACCGCAACGGTACGGTCGATAACGACCGGAACCGGCATGTTGACCGGACCCAGGGAGCCGGGGCCCGCTTTGACGATCGCGCGGATCTCTTCTTCGCTGGCGAAAGTCAGCGGGCTGGCAACCTGCGGCAGTTTCTCAGCTTTGACTTCGTTCAGCTCGTGGTCGCCGCGAACCAGCAGGGCAACCAGAGGATAAGCGCTGCCTTCCACCGCTTTAACCAGCAGCGTTTTCACGGTCTTCTCAACCGGCAGATTGAACTGTTCAACCAGCTCGGCGATGGTTTTTGCGTTCGGCGTATCGACCAGCGTCATTTCCTGAGCGGCGGCAGCGCGCGGCTCTTTCGGCGCAATGGCTTCGGCAAATTCGATATTGGCGGCAAAGTCAGAGCTGTCGGAGAAGATCACGTCATCTTCGCCGCTCTGCGCCAGAACCTGGAACTCGTGCGATGCGCTACCGCCGATTGAGCCGGTGTCAGCCTGCACCGCGCGGAAATCGAGACCCATGCGGGAGAAGATTTTGCTGTAGGCGGCATACATCGCATCGTAGGTTTCCTGCAGCGATTCCTGAGTCGTATGGAAAGAGTAGGCGTCTTTCATCAGGAACTCGCGCGAACGCATCACGCCAAAGCGCGGGCGAACTTCATCGCGGAATTTGGTCTGAATCTGGAAGAAGTTAAGCGGCAGCTGTTTATAAGAGTTCAGCTCGTTGCGGATCAGGTCGGTGATCACCTCTTCATGCGTTGGGCCGAGGACGAACGGACGATCGCCGCGATCGACGAAGCGCAGCAGCTCCGGACCGTATTGCTCCCAGCGTCCGCTCTCCTGCCACAGGTCTGCCGGCTGAACGACCGGCATAGACACCTCGATAGCACCGGCGTTGTTCATCTCTTCACGCACGATGTTTTCGACTTTTTTCAGAACGCGCAGGCCGGTTGGCAGCCAGATGTATAATCCGGAGGCCAGCTTGCGGATCATCCCGGCGCGCAGCATCAGCTGATGGCTGATGACTTCGGCGTCGGCAGGTGTCTCCTTTTGTGTGGAGAGCAGATATTGGCTAGTACGCATGTTGTTACGGTTCCATTTGGACGATCGGAACAGGCTGGAGGGCCAGCCTGAAACAAAAAAAGTGGTTTAGTTTACCAGTGTGGCAAAGATGCCAAAAGAGAGGAAAATAAAATTAGCGTGGTTCCAGAGAAAAGACTTCAAAACCAGACGCAATCACGCGCCAGCGCACGTTAAAATCGAGCAGCCAGACGGCATAAGTTTTTCCTGCTTCTTCCTCTTTACGATAGGCCGGGCGCGGGTCCTGCGCCAGAACTTCGCGAATAAACGCTTTAAGCTGCGGATAGCGTTTTTCCAGCAGCGCAAGCTGCGCGTCTATCTCAGGCGTAAAGCTAACCGTCATTTCAGCCAGCGGTGCCTGCTGGGCGTAGCTGGCGCTGGCATCCGGGAGCGCTTCGGCAAACGGGAGATAGGGTTTGATATCAACGACCGGCGTACCGTCCACCAGGTCGAGGCTGCCGAGCTGGAGTATCACCCGATCTTTCTGGCAGCTAACGCCCTTGAGCTCGACCAGCGACATGCCGATTGGGTTTGGCCGGAAGGTTGAGCGCGTGGCGAAAACGCCCATTCGCGCATTGCCGCCAAGGCGGGGAGGGCGCACGGTAGGCCGCCAGCCGCCGGCCATGGTTTGATGAAAAACAAACAATACCCACAGATGGCTGAAGTTTTCCAGGCCGCGCACGGCGTCGGCCTGGTTATAGGGGGGCAGCAGATGCAGTTCGCCGCCGCCGTTTTTGACCAGACCCGGCTGGCGAGGTACGGCAAATTTTTCTTTATACGGCGAGCGAATAACACCTATCTGCGCAAACTGAAAAGAACTCATTGCGCCGAAACGTTAAGCGCAGAGCCAAGGCAAACGGCCTGGCGATAGCATCCTGGCGTGCCGCTGGTGACTTCGCAGCTGTGCAGCAGGACCGCGTTAGCTTTCATTTTCGCGGCATTAATTTGCAGACGCTTACGCGCGGTAGGGATGTTCGGCGGCGAATCCTGATTTGAGGCCTGGCATGACTCACCGGTGACTTCACCCAGATCGCGGAAAGGCTTGCCGACCAGCGCTGACGCATCGGTATAGATTCTTACCGGTGCCGGGCGCACGGCTTTGGGTTTTGCCGGTTCCGATTTGACAGGTGCCGTTGCCGTGCTTTGTACAGGTTCGACGGGAGATCTGCTTAGCATAGAGCAACCGCTTAACATGAGTGCTAACAAACAGACCGGTAAAGCACGCATAGTATTTCCTCAATGAATAATAAAACAGGGCGCTATTGAATCAGGTGCCTGCATAAATGACAAGACGGGCATAAAGCCCGTCCTGAATGATATTACGGTGAAAAAAGATTACCAGCCTTTCACTGCACCGCCGTTAAAGATTTTATTCGCGGCTTCGTAAACTTCATCGCTCTGGTAAGCCTGAACAAATTTCTTAACATTTTCCGCGTCTTTGTTGTCTTCGCGAGCAACAATCAGGTTTACGTACGGAGAATCTTTATCTTCGACAAAAATACCGTCTTTTGCCGGGGTCAGGCCAATCTGGCTCGCATAGGTGGTATTGATAACCGCCAGGGCAATCTGCGCATCGTCGAGGGAGCGCGGCAGCTGCGGTGCTTCCAGCTCAACAATCTTCAGGTTTTTCGGGTTATCAATAATATCCAGAGCGGTCGGCAGCAGGCCAACGCCTTCTTTCAGCTTGATCAGGCCCGCTTGCTGCAGCAGCAGCAGGGAGCGACCGAGGTTAGTCGGGTCGTTAGGAATGGCAATCTGGGAACCCGGCTGCAGTTCGTCGAGGGTTTTAATTTTCTTGGAGTAGCCGGCAATCGGATAAACAAAGGAGTTACCGACGGCAACCAGCTTGTAGCCACGGTCCTTAATTTGCTGATCGAGGTAAGGTTTGTGCTGGAAGGCGTTAACGTCGATATCGCCTTTGCTCAGCGCTTCGTTCGGCAGAACGTAATCGTTGAAAGTCACCAGCTCAACGTCGAGACCATATTTCTCTTTAGCGACTTTCTGCGCGACTTCAGCAACCTGCTGTTCAGCACCCACAATGACGCCGACTTTAATATGGTTCGGATCTTTTTCATCCTGGCCGCAGCCCACCAGAGCCAGAGAGCCGATCAACGCACCTACTGCCGCAAAGGTTTTAAAATTAAAGGCCATGCTATTTCCTTCCTGTAAGAGTCTGTGTGTACACGCGTCGTTCAGGCTGCGCTGAAGCGCCCTGAACGATGTTGTGTCGATAATGTTATTTGTGAGTCACAGCCCGGACGATACGGTCGCCAGAGAATTGAATTAAATAAACCAGAATAACCAGTAATACCAGCACGGTATTCATTACCGTGGCGTTGTAGCCGATGTAGCCGTACTGATAGCCAATCTGCCCCAGACCACCGGCGCCGACCGCGCCGCCCATGGCGGAATAGCCGACCAGGGTAATGAGCGTAATCGTCGCGGCGTTTACCAGACCCGGCAGCGCTTCAGGCAGCAGGACCTTACGCACGATCTGCATCGGCGTGGCCCCCATCGCGCGGGACGCTTCAATCAGACCCGTTGGGATCTCAAGCAGCGCGTTCTCCACCATGCGGGCGATAAACGGCGCGGCGCCAACCGTTAGCGGCACAATGGCTGCCTGCAGGCCGATGGACGTACCGACAATCACGCGGGTAAATGGAATCATCCACACCAGCAGGATAATAAAAGGTATCGAGCGGAAGATATTAACCAGCGCCGACAGGGTCCGGTAGAGCTTCGCGTTCGCGGCAATCTGTCCTGGGCGGGTGACGTACAGCAGCACGCCCACCGGCAGACCGAGGACAAAACCGAAAAAGCCGGAGACAAAGGTCATTGCCAGCGTTTCCCACACGCCGCGCAACAGCAGCCAGATCATTGCCTCAGACATATCCCAGTACCTCTATTTTTACATGGTTTTCCTGCAGCCAGGCGATTGCCGCCTGGGTATCTTCCTGCGTGCCGTGCATCTCGGTCAGCATAATGCCGAACTTCACGCCGCCGGCGTAATCCATCTGCGCGCTGATAATGTTGTTATTCACATTAAAGCGACGGGCGGTTTCAGAGAGCAGCGGAGCATCGACGGAGTGGCCGGTAAACTCCATGCGTAGCATTGGTACGCTATCCGGGAGTGCGGTTGGCTTGAGGCGCGCCTGATAGTCATCCGGAATATCCAGATGCAGCGTTGATTGAATAAACTGCTGTGCCAGCGGGGTTTTCGGATGAGAGAAGACTTCGCTCACCGTATCCTGCTCGATTAGCTGCCCGTTGCTGATGACCGCGACGCAATCACAGATGCGTTTGACGACGTCCATTTCGTGAGTGATCAGCAGAATCGTCAGGCCGAGGCGGCGGTTGATATCCTTCAGCAGCTCCAGAATGGAGCGGGTGGTCGCCGGATCAAGGGCGCTGGTGGCTTCGTCACACAGCAGAACCTTCGGGTTACTGGCCAGAGCGCGGGCAATCGCCACGCGCTGCTTCTGTCCGCCCGAGAGGTTAGCCGGGTAGCTATCATGCTTATCGGCCAGGCCGACAAGATCCAGCAGCTCGGTCACGCGGCGTTTAATTTCCGCCTGCGGGGTATTGTCGAGCTCGAGAGGGAGCGCCACGTTGCCGAAAACGGTACGCGAAGACAGCAGGTTAAAGTGCTGGAAAATCATGCCAATCTGGCGGCGCGCGCGGGTCAGTTCCTTTTCAGAAAGCGCGGTAAGCTCCTGCCCTCCAACCTGTACGCTGCCCTGAGAGGGGCGCTCAAGCAGGTTTACGCAACGAATCAGCGTACTCTTACCGGCGCCGGATGCGCCGATAACGCCATAAATCTGCCCGGCAGGAACATGCAGGCTAACGTCGTTCAGCGCCTGTATGGTGTGGTTCCCCTGCTGGAACACTTTGGTGATATTCGAAAGTTTAATCATCAGTTATTTATTATCGTTTAGCCGTTTGCCGTGGCATTTTCTTCTGCCGTGTCCAGGCGATGCCTGTCAATGAAATGGATGTTAAGGCATCCAGACGTCTAAATCAATCTGACTCTGTATAATGAGCACTTTCTTGCATCAGGAAACATGCGATACTAATCAGACTAGCCTTTATCAGGAGTAAACCGGTGGCAAAGTCAGTACCCGCAATTTTTCTCGACCGTGATGGCACTATTAATGTCGATCACGGCTATGTCCACGAAATCGATAATTTTGAGTTTATCGATGGCGTAATTGACGCGATGCGTCAATTAAAGGAGATGGGCTTCGCGCTGGTGGTGGTCACCAACCAGTCCGGTATCGCTCGCGGTAAGTTTAGCGAAGCGCAGTTTGAAACGCTGACCGAATGGATGGACTGGTCGCTGGCCGACCGCGGCGTCGATCTGGACGGTATCTACTATTGTCCGCATCACCCGCAGGGCACCGTTGAAGAATACCGTCAGACCTGTGATTGCCGTAAGCCGCATCCGGGGATGCTCATCTCCGCGCGTGACTACCTTAATATAGATATGGCCGCTTCTTATATGGTAGGCGATAAAGTTGAAGATATGCAGGCAGCTCTGGCGGCGGATATTGGCACGAAAGTGCTGGTGCGTACCGGCAAGCCGGTCACGGCGGATGCGGAAAATGCCGCTGACTGGGTGCTTAATAGCCTGGCAGACCTGCCGGCAGCCATCAAAAAGCAGCAAAAATAAGCGTTGCGTATAAAAGATGAGCGGTTGAAATAAAATTGTATTTTTCCGCTTGTCATTCCCGGCGGGCTCCCTATAATGCGCCTCCATCGACACGGCGGATGTGAATCACTTCACACCAGATGGCCGGTTCGGTTGAAGAGAAAAGAATCCTGAAATTAAGGGTTGACTCTGAAAGAGGAAAGCGTAATATACGCCACCTCGCAACGCTGAGCGAAAGCCGCGTTGCACTGCTCTTTAACAATTTATCAGACAATCTGTGTGGGCACTCAAAGTGACATGGATTC
>NZ_JANQCE010000007.1:0-391140 GCF_042055345.1 Klebsiella sp. C349492 | reverse complement strand
ATTTGCCTGGCGGCAACAGCGCGGTGGTCCCACCTGACCCCATGCCGAACTCAGAAGTGAAACGCCGTAGCGCCGATGGTAGTGTGGGGTCTCCCCATGTGAGAGTAGGGAACTGCCAGGCATCAAACCAGTAAGAAGCCCATCCGCGAGGATGGGCTTTTTGCGTTTTGGGCTATTCATCTTCATCGATATAGAGTTGCCTGAGCGCGCTCATATTCACGATTAAAATCTTGCCGTATTTTGCCTCGATCCATCCCAACTTTTCCCATGCAACCAGACGCTTATTAATCGTCTGACGGGTGGTATTGATAATGGTTGCCAGGTCGTCCTGGGTTAAGTAAAGGTTGATTAATACGCCTTTCTCATGCCATTCGCCATAGCCTTCCGACAAGCTCACCAGACGTTTCGCCAGACGGGCTGAGACGGATAAAAGCGCGCTGTCATGGAGCATCGTGAAGGCGTTGCGCACCACTTTACACAGCAGTAGTGCCAGAAAATGGTGGAGGATGGGATAGTGCTGCAAAAGCGACTCCACGTCGCGCGGCTTCAGCGTCAGCAGTATTGTTTTGCCAAGAGCTCTGGCATCGTGGGTACGGACTGATTTGTCGATCATACCGATTTCACCAAACCAGTTGCCGGGCGAAAGATAGCGAAAAATACACTCTTTGCCATCGGCTGAGACGGAGCTGACTTTGACGGATCCGGTAATGACCGCATACAGCGCCTGTGATTCATCTCCGCGATAGTGGATCACTTCACCGTTTTCATACTGATAAAAGCTGGCACGGGACAACATCTGCCCACTAAGATAATCAGGTAGCGCCCGGAACCAGCTACTGGTCAGCAGGATCGCCTGGATCTCATCCTGCTGAAGATTCCATTCATGTGACTCCTGTGCTACGGCCAATATCTTAACCATCGTTGTTGCTGTCCTGATGTTGATTATTGTCGCAGCACTGTATCATTTCCGATTAATCAGAGTGCCGGAGATATGTCGCCTCACCGGATTTCATGGCGTGTGCCGGGGAGGGTATCGTCTGCGCTTTATCAATCCCAAACCGTCGCAATGCCAGAATCATCAGGCTACCTGATGCCGTGACCAGCGCGAGGAAATAGAGCCCTGCCTGCGGTGAGTTGAAGGAATGCTCTGCCCAGACGCGTAGATTTGGGGCGACGAAGCCTCCTAAATTGCCCATTGAGTTAATGAGAGCGATCCCCGAAGCTGCGGCTGCTCCGCCCAGGTACGATGAGGGAAATGTCCAGTAAAGTGGCTGCATGGCAAGGTGTCCCGCAGCCGCAACGCATAGGGCGACAATCGCGATGAGCGGTATACTCTCAGCGAAGCCAGATAACGCGATGCCCACGGCTCCGCACATGAAAGTGACAGCTGCAACGTAGCGGCGTTCCTGCAGTTTTTCGGCGATCCGTGGCACGTAATACACCGCAATGGCGGCACACAATGGTGGGATAGCGGTGACAAAGCCAACCAGCAGACCGACTTTCGTGCCCATCAGAGTGGCGATCTGGGTTGGCAGGAAGAAATAGATCCCGTAACCGCAAACCTGGACGGTGAACCAAATCAGGCATAGGTAGAGCACGCGTACATCCAGTAGGGCCTGCCACACGCCTTTTGGACCATGGGCCAGTTTCATCTGCTCTTCATGATTAAGTGTCTGGCTTAGCGCCGCTTTCTCTTGCTGCGTTAACCACCTGGCGTCGTCAGGACGATCGTCCAGATAGAAAAAGACCCAAATCCCGACGGCTGAGGCCAACAAACCTTCGACGACGAACATCAACTGCCAGCCATGCAGGCCGAATGCCAGCGTCGTACCTTCCAGAGAAAGCAGCGAGCCGGAAAGCGGGCCGCCGATGATAAAGGCCAGCGGTGCGCCAAACAGAAAATAGCCGGTAACACGTGCGCGGATATGTTGCGGGAACCAGAAAGTCAGATAGAGAATGACGCCGGGAAAGAACCCTGCTTCACTCACCCCCAGCAGAAAACGTAAGAAGATAAACATCGTTTCGGTATGTGCAAACATCATTGCCGCAGAGACCAGACCCCAGGTGATCATGATCCTCGCCAGCCAGACCCGGGCGCCAATGCGGTAAAGCAGAATATTACTTGGGACTTCAAAAATGGCATAACCGATAAAAAAGATGCCGGCGCCAAAGGCGTAGGCTGCATCGCTTAGCCCTGTGTCCAGCTGGAATTCTTGTTTTGCAAAGCCGATATTTGAACGATCCAGATAGGCCAGAATAAACATCAGCGTGACCATCGGGATGATCCGTCGTATGGATTTACGTATTGCCTGTGATAAATCAAGATCGGTAGGGGCGGGCATAGTTCACCTCTTGGTATTTGTCATTATTTTTTGTCGTCCAGACGATGTACCTGTGAGGGTTATCTGACGCTAAAACGCTCAAGGGCTTCCCGCCGCAGCGTGGTGCCTGCGCCTGGCGCCGTGGGGAGAGAATAGAACCCTTCTTTCACTTCTACCGGATCGACGAAACACTCCAACGTCCAGGGGATAAATTCCAGCAGCGAGCAGGCCGGGTGCGCGATGACCAGATGCAACTGAGCCTGCATCATGTCACCGTGATGCGGTGTTACCGGCAGGTTAAATGCCTGCCCGAGGTCGGCAATTTCCCAGACTGCCGTCAGTCCACCGCAGCGCGTGGCGTCTGGTTGTAGGTAATCGACCGCCCCAGCGAGTACAAACTCTTTAAAAGAATCAAAATGATATAGTAGTTCTCCCAGGGCGAGAGGTGTGCTGATATGCTTGGCCAGCGCGCGGTGACTGGATACATCGTCATGCCACATCGGCTCTTCAAACCAGGTAATGTCAAAATCAGCCAGCCGTGAACCATACTGTTTGGCAGTGCTGATATCCCATTTGGCGTTCGCATCCACCATCAGATTGACGTCATCGCCGATCGCTTTTCTGACGGCTTCAATCCGCCTGAGGTCTTCTCGCGGGTCTGGCTTGCCGATTTTCATTTTGATGGCATTAAAGCCCTCTTCAAAAATCATCTTCTTACAGTCATCGACCAACTCGGCGGTCTCCCTGACTAACCAGCCACAATCGGTGTTATAGGCGGAAATGCGAGTGTGCTGTGAGCCGCCAAAAATTTTCCACAGCGGCTGTTCAACCATCTTGGCTTTCAGATCCCACAGCGCAATATCAATGGCAGAGAGCGCCATCTGCATCAATCCTCCGCGTCCTACCCAGATATTGGTTGAACTGCGGGATAATTTACGGTGCAGGTAACGAACTTCATTGGCATCTTCCCCGAGTAGCATCGGACCGAAAACATCGCTGATAATGGTGGTGAGCAATCTGTCGGTAGCGATATCAGCATGGGTACCCGTATAACCGTAACCGACCAGCCCGTTGTCCGTCTCAATCATGACGCCGGGCATGCCCCAATGTGTAATGCTGTGTGTAGAATCGCCGATGATATTTTTGGTTACCGGCACGTGCATAATAAATGTCGTCAGTTTGGTGATTTTCATGCTTGCTTCCTGTGGCTGTAAGACCTGATGGATTGCCGCAATGTAGCAATGGTCTTTCGGGAAGGCTGTCAAACGGTTTACACATCACCAGCGGCTGGCGAGATTAATTAAAATATTTGATACGGATCGCGAATTGCTCACATCCTCCTGGCGGGGATGGCCTTTTTATCTTTTTTATTCTTTGCTAAGCAGTAACGGATAGACACGGCTCGGGCCGTCAACCTCACAACGTTTCGCCACGTTAAACCGAATGGGGTTGAAACTTTTTCACCTTCTACGTGCAGACTCGACATTTTATTTATTCCTGGTTATTGTTAGCTGTCTGGATGTCTAAACGTTTATACGTATGCTATGAGGTAATAAAGTTATGCCTATTCGGGTGCAGGACGAGCTACCGGCCGTCAATTTCTTGCGTAGTGAGAACGTCTTTGTGATGACGACAACGCGCGCAACGACCCAGGAAATTCGTCCGCTGAAGGTGCTTATCCTCAACCTGATGCCGAAGAAAATCGAGACTGAAAATCAGTTCCTGCGGCTGCTATCAAATTCTCCGCTCCAGCTTGATATCCAGCTGTTGCGTATCGACGCGCGTGAATCCCGCAACACGCCAACCGAGCATCTGAACAACTTCTACTGCAACTTTGAGGACATCTGCGACCAGAACTTTGATGGACTGATCGTCACCGGCGCACCGCTGGGGCTGGTTGAATTCAACGATGTGGCCTACTGGCCGCAGATTAAGCAGGTGCTGGAGTGGGCAAAGGATCATGTGACCTCGACGCTTTTTGTCTGTTGGGCCGTACAGGCCGCGCTCAATATCCTTTATGGCATCCCCAAGCAAACCCGCACTGAAAAAATCTCCGGCGTATTTGAACACCATATTTTGCACCCGCATGCGCTACTGACCCGCGGTTTCGACGATACCTTCCTCGCGCCACACTCGCGCTATGCCGATTTTCCGGCCGCATTGATCCGCGACTATACCGATTTAGAGATCCTGGCAGAAACCGAAGAGGGCGATGCCTATCTGTTTGCCAGCAAAGATAAGCGCATTGCCTTCGTCACCGGGCATCCGGAATACGATGCCGGTACCCTGGCGGGCGAGTTTTTCCGCGATGTGGAAGCGGGACTCAGCCCGGAAGTTCCGACCAATTATTTCCCGCATGATGACCCGCAAAACAAACCGCGGGCCAGCTGGAGAAGTCACGGAAACCTGCTGTTTGCCAACTGGCTGAACTACTATGTCTACCAAATCACGCCATACGATCTGCGGAATATGAATCCGACTCTGGATTAATCCTCCAGCCAACGCGATCCTAAAGCGTTTCAGCATTTTGCCTCTGGCACCTTCGGGTGCCTTTTTTGTTTCCGAAATTCAATTCATACGCGGAATAAACTTTAATTTTAATGTTATCAATATGTTGAATTGATATTAAAATTAAAATGGAAATTGTTTTTGATTTTGGAAAAATAATGCGTAGTCTTAATTGTGTTGAGCGAAAACCAGACAACGATCTTTCACTCGCGCCAACTGGATCAACCAAGAGGAGCTGCACAATGACGCAACAGGCGACAATCACTGACGAACTGGCCTTCGGCCAGCCTTATGGCGAGCAGGAAAAGCAGGTCTTAACGCCCGAGGCGGTGGAGTTCCTGGCGGAACTGGTGAGCCGCTTTACGCCTGAGCGCAATAGGCTGCTGGCGGCACGTATCCAGCAGCAGCAGGACATAGACGACGGAAAGCTGCCAGGTTTTATTTCGGAAACGGATTCCATTCGTAACGGTGACTGGACGATTCGCGGTATTCCGGCTGATTTACAGGATCGCCGGGTGGAGATCACCGGCCCCGTTGAACGCAAAATGGTGATTAACGCTCTGAATGCCAACGTGAAAGTATTTATGGCTGACTTTGAGGATTCGCTGGCGCCTGACTGGAACAAAGTCATCGATGGTCAGATTAACCTGCGCGATGCGGTCAACGGCACCATCAGCTATACCAACGAAGCGGGAAAAATCTACCAGCTGAAGCCCGATCCTGCGGTGCTGGTTTGCCGGGTGCGCGGCCTGCATCTGCCGGAAAAGCACGTCACCTGGCGCGGGGAGTCGATTCCCGGCAGCCTGTTTGATTTCGCGCTCTATTTCTTCCATAACCACCGGGCTCTGCTGGCGAAAGGAAGCGGCCCCTATTTCTATCTGCCGAAAACGCAGGCCTGGCAGGAAGCGGCCTGGTGGAGCGAAGTTTTCAGCTACACCGAAGATCGGTTTGAACTGCCGCGCGGCACCATCAAGGCGACGCTGCTGATTGAAACGCTACCGGCCGTGTTCCAGATGGATGAAATTCTCCATGCGCTGCGGGACCATATCGTTGGCCTGAACTGCGGGCGTTGGGACTACATTTTCAGCTACATCAAAACCTTAAAAAACCATGCTGACCGTGTTTTACCCGACCGCCAGGTGGTGACGATGGACAAATCGTTCCTCAACGCCTATTCACGCCTGCTGATAAAGACCTGTCACAAGCGCGGCGCGTTTGCGATGGGCGGCATGGCGGCCTTTATCCCCAGCAAGGACGCCGAACGGAACCGCCAGGTGCTCGGCAAAGTCACCGCCGATAAAGAGCTGGAAGCCAAAAACGGCCATGACGGCACCTGGATTGCCCACCCGGGCCTCGCGGATACGGCGATGGAGGTTTTCAATCGCGTGCTGGGCGAACGGACCAATCAGCTGGGCGTCAGCCGGGAACAGGATGCGCCGATTACCGCCGAGCAGCTGCTGGAGCCCTGCGACGGCGAGCGCACCGAAGCCGGGATGCGCGCCAACATTCGCGTGGCGGTGCAGTACATCGAAGCCTGGATCTCCGGCAACGGCTGCGTACCGATTTATGGCCTGATGGAAGATGCGGCCACGGCCGAAATCTCGCGCACCTCTATCTGGCAATGGATCCATCATCAAAAGACGCTAAGCGACGGGACGCCGGTGACCAAAGCGCTGTTCCGCCAGTGGCTGGGCGAGGAGCTGATGGTTATTCAGGACGAGCTGGGCGAGCACCGCTACAGCAGCGGCCGCTTTGACGATGCCGCGCGGCTGATGGAACAAATCACTACCTCAGACGAACTGATTGATTTCTTAACGTTGCCTGGCTACCGCCTGCTGGCGTAATTCACCCACTCGTGACCCTATGGAGCATCTGCACATGAAAACTCGTACTCAGCAAATCGAAGAATTAAACAAAGAGTGGACACAGCCGCGTTGGGAAGGCATTACCCGCCCATATAGCGCAGAAGAAGTGGTGAAATTACGCGGCTCGGTCAACCCGGAATGTACCCTGGCGCAGCTTGGTGCGGCCAAAATGTGGCGACTGCTGCACGGTGGCTCGAAGAAGGGCTATATCAACAGCCTTGGCGCGCTGACCGGTGGGCAGGCGCTGCAGCAGGCGAAGGCGGGGATCGAGGCGATTTATCTCTCCGGCTGGCAGGTGGCGGCGGATGCAAACCTGGCTTCCAGCATGTATCCGGATCAATCGCTGTACCCGGCCAACTCGGTGCCGGCGGTGGTGGATCGGATCAACAATACCTTCCGTCGCGCCGATCAGATCCAGTGGTCTGCCGGCATTGAATCAGACGATCCGCGCTATACCGACTATTTCCTGCCGATCGTGGCGGATGCTGAAGCCGGCTTCGGCGGCGTGCTGAATGCGTTTGAGCTGATGAAATCGATGATTGAGGCCGGTGCAGCGGCGGTTCACTTTGAAGATCAGCTGGCGTCAGTGAAAAAATGCGGCCATATGGGCGGAAAAGTGCTGGTTCCGACGCAGGAAGCTATCCAGAAGCTGGTGGCCGCTCGCCTGGCGGCAGACGTCATGGGCGTACCGACGCTGGTCATCGCCCGAACCGACGCCGATGCTGCGGATCTGATCACCTCCGACTGCGATCCGTACGATCGTGAATTTATTACCGGCGATCGCACCAGTGAAGGCTTTTTCCGCACTCACGCCGGCATTGAGCAGGCGATTAGCCGCGGCCTGGCCTATGCGCCGTACGCTGACCTCGTGTGGTGCGAAACGTCTAAGCCGGATCTCGAACAGGCTAAGCGCTTTGCCGACGCTATCCACGCGCGCTTCCCTGGCAAACTGCTGGCCTATAACTGCTCGCCGTCGTTTAACTGGAAGAAAAACCTCGATGACGCCACCATCGCTCGCTTCCAGCAGGCGCTGTCCGATATGGGCTACAAATATCAGTTCATTACTCTGGCGGGCATTCACAGCATGTGGTTCAACATGTTCGACCTCGCCCGCTCCTATGCGCAGGGTGAGGGGATGAAGCACTACGTTGAGAAGGTGCAGCAGCCGGAGTTTGCCGCCGCAGCGGAAGGGTACACCTTCGTTTCCCACCAGCAGGAGGTGGGCACCGGCTACTTCGATAAGGTGACCACCATTATTCAGGGCGGCGCTTCATCAGTCACCGCCCTGACCGGCTCAACGGAAGAAGAGCAGTTCTGATTGTTTCCCCCTCTCCCTGCCGGGGAGAGGGCTGGGTGAGGGGGAAGGTATGACGCGTGGCCTGGAACTACTGATTGCACAGACTATTTTGCAGGGCTTTGACGCCCAGTATGGCCGTTTTCTCGAAGTCACCTCGGGCGCGCAGCAGCGCTTTGAACACGCCGACTGGCACGCCGTTCAGCAGGCGATGAAGCAGCGTATCCACCTCTACGATCATCACGTCGGCCTGGTGGTTGAACAGCTGCGCTGTATTACCGAAGGAAAAAGTACCGACGTCGATTTTTTACTGCGGGTGAAAGAGCACTACACCCACCTGCTACCGGATTACCCTCGCTTCGAAATTGCGGAGAGCTTTTTCAATTCCGTCTATTGTCGGTTGTTTGACCACCGCTCGCTGACTCCCGAGCGGCTTTTTATTTTCAGTTCGCAGCCGGAGCGCAGCTTCCGCTCAATTCCCCGTCCGCTGGCGAAAACGTTTTTCCCCGAGCGCGGCTGGGAAACGTTATTAAGCAAAGTGTTATCCGATCTCCCCCTGCGGCTGGCGTGGCAAAATAAGGCGCGGGATATTGGCTATATCACGGCCTGCCTGGTGGAAGCTCTCGGCAGCGAGATGCTGTCCCGCTCCCATCTGCAAATAGCCAACGAACTCTTTTATCGCAATAAGGCGGCCTGGCTGGTAGGCAAACTGGTTACGCCGGTGGCTACGCTGCCTTTTTTGCTGCCTGTCCATCGCAGCGATGAAGGCGAGCTGTTTATTGATGCCTGTCTGACCACCCATGCTGAAGCGAGCATCGTCTTTGGCTTTGCGCGCTCCTATTTTATGGTTTACGCCCCGCTGCCCGGTGCGCTGGTTGAGTGGCTGCGCGATATCCTGCCGGGGAAAACCACCGCCGAGCTCTATATGGCGATTGGCTGCCAGAAGCACGCAAAAACGGAAAGCTACCGTGAATATCTGCACTACATTGCCCGCAGCGACGAGCAGTTTATCGAGGCGCCGGGCATCCGCGGGATGGTGATGCTGGTCTTTACCCTGCCGGGCTTCGACCGGGTATTTAAGATCATCAAGGACCGCTTTGCGCCGCAAAAGGAGATGACCGCCGCCCACGTCCGCGCCTGCTATCAGCTGGTTAAGGAGCACGACCGCGTCGGGCGAATGGCCGATACCCAGGAGTTTGAAAACTTCGTGCTGGATAAGCGGCAAATCGCGCCGCAGCTGATGGCGCTGCTGCAGTCGGAAGCCGGGGCTAAAATTACCGACCTCGGCGATCGGATTGCCATCAGCCATCTCTATATCGAGCGGCGAATGGTGCCGCTGAATATCTGGCTGGAGCAGGTTGACGGCCAGGCGCTGCGCGATGCGGTCGAGGAGTACGGGAATGCCATTCGCCAGCTGGCCGCCGCCAATATATTCCCCGGCGATATGCTGTTCAAAAACTTTGGCGTGACCCGCCACGGCCGGGTGGTGTTCTACGATTACGATGAGATTTGCTACATGACGGAGGTCAATTTCCGCGAGATCCCGCCGCCGCGCTATCCGGAAGATGAGCTGGCGAGCGAGCCGTGGTACAGCGTGTCGCCGGGGGATGTTTTCCCGGAAGAGTTCCGCCACTGGCTCTGCGCGGACCCGCGTATTGGGCCGTTGTTTGAGGAGATGCACGCCGATTTGCTGCGGGCCGATTACTGGCGGGAGCTGCAGACGCGCATTCGTAACGGCCACGTGGAGGATGTCTATGCCTATCGCCGCCGCCAGCGTTTTTGCGTCCGCTATGGCGCGATGCAGCAGGCGGGTTAGCGGCTCAGGAGGAGTGCGTATCGGCGACCTCGATCAGCGCGAACTCTTCGTAAACCAGCTCCATCTCCGCTGACCAGGTCCCTTCACGCTCGAAGAACGCCCGGTGAGCCTGCTGCCAGTAGCCCAGGCTCAAATCGCCTTCACCCTCCAGCGCGGCAAGTTCCGCGGTCATCTCATTAAAGCGAATCATTCTGAGTACCAGGGTGCGGATGACGCAGACCGGCTCGCCCGCCCCGTTGAGCACGATATGCCAGGCGCCAGGGATTACCGGCGGATCTTCCTGGCGATAGCTGGCAAGAGACCCGCAGGTGCCGCGCTTTTTCCCGGCGATAACCAGCGCCGCCAGCTCATCGGCCAGCGCGGGGGAATCGCCAAATGACCAGCAAAAGGCGCCGGGATAGCGCTGCTGCCAAAGGGATTTCAGATCGATCATGTTAGCGAACCCCGCCGTAAGCCAGGGTCACCTCTTTCGCGGCTTTAATCACCAGCGCGCCCAGCTCGGTGACGCGATCGTCGGTCATCCGCGAGATGGGCCCGGAGATGGAGATCGCCGCAAACGGCTCGCGGTGCTCGTCATAAATGCAGGAAGCGACGCAGCGCAGACCCAGGGCATGCTCTTCATCATCGAACGAATAGCCGCGCTTGCGCGTCTGGGCCAGGTCCTCTTTCAGATGCACCGGCGATACCAGCGTGGCGTGGGTGTAGGCGTGCAGGCCTTTACGGTGCAGAAGGCCGGTGACCTGCTCTTCGCTCAGCTGTGACAGGAAGGCTTTACCCGCCCCGGAGGCGTGCATCGGCAGCTTGCCGCCAATCGGCGCCGACATGCGCATCAGCTGCGTACACTGCACCTGGTCGATGATAATCGCCTGGTGGTCACTCTGATCCAGCACCGCGAGATTAACCGTTTCACCTGACTCTTCCATCAGCTGGCGTAAAATAGGGTGCACGATGGCCAGCAGGTTGCGGCTTTGCAGAAAGCTGCTGCCGACCACAAAGGCGTGAGCGCCTACGGACCAGTGCCCGAGCTCGCCCACCTGGCGCACGAAGCCCAGCTGCTGCATGGTCGTCAGCAGGCGGTGCGTTGTCGAGTTCGGCAGGCCGGCCTGCTGCGCCAGCTCGGTTAACGCGACGCTGCCGTGTGATTCAGAAATCCATTCGAGTAATTTTAGCCCACGGGTAAGCGACTGAACTTGCCCGCTGGCCTGAGGGGCGGCGGGAGTCGCGGGTTTTCTGCCGCGCTTTGCGGGAACGGGAGTGGCCATCGCAGATTCCTTTTTTCTGTATCGTGGAAATAGTTTTCGTTTTATTTGCCCATTTTGCAATCACAACCGGACTGATCGGATGAGTGAAGCTGAACATGTCTCATATTGCCCGCCGCTCTCTTTCCCGACCCTGTGGTTTATGCCAGTATGGTCATACACTTCATCCTTCAAACTGCTTCTGCGTTGGCTGCTCTGGTTCACCCCGGTTACCTGCTTGTAAAAGCGCCTGGGGGCTGGCTCGCGTGCCGCCTTGACCCAGCTTGAATGATTTTGTGTATTTCTGGGGTCTGGTTGAGCGTTGTCGGGAGCGAGTGTGAGCAGCAAAGTTGAGCAACTGCATCAGCAGTTAAAAAAACGTATTTTGGTTCTGGATGGGGGCATGGGTACCATGATCCAGGGCTATCGTCTGAGTGAAGAGGAGTTCCGCGGCGCGCGCTTTGCCGACTGGCCCTGCGATCTGAAGGGCAATAACGACCTGCTGGTGCTCAGCAAGCCGGACGTGATCCGCGCCATTCACGACGCCTATTTCGAGGCCGGCGCGGATATCATTGAAACCAACACCTTTAACTCGACGACTATCGCGATGGCGGATTACCAGATGGAATCCCTGTCGGCGGAAATCAACTTTGCCGCGGCACAGCTGGCGCGCGCCAGCGCCGATGCGTGGACCGCCCGGACGCCGGAAAAACCGCGCTACGTCGCGGGCGTTCTTGGCCCGACTAACCGCACCGCCTCCATCTCCCCTGACGTCAACGATCCTGCCTACCGCAACATCACCTTCGACGGGCTGGTGGAAGCCTACCGTGAGTCAACGAAGGCGCTGGTGGAAGGGGGCGTCGACCTGATTATGATTGAGACGGTATTCGACACCCTGAACGCCAAAGCGGCAATCTTTGCGGTCAAGGAGGAGCTTGAGGCGCTGGGCGTCGATCTGCCGATCATGATTTCCGGCACCATCACCGATGCCTCCGGCCGTACGCTCTCCGGGCAAACGACCGAAGCCTTTTACAACTCGCTGCGCCACGCCGATGCGCTCACCTTCGGCCTCAACTGCGCCCTCGGCCCGGACGAGCTGCGTCAGTACGTGCAGGAGCTCTCGCGCATTGCCGAATGCTACGTCACCGCGCACCCCAATGCGGGCCTGCCGAACGCCTTTGGTGAATACGATCTTGATGCCGATACTATGGCCGCGCAAATTCGCGAATGGGCTGAATCCGGATTCCTGAATATCGTCGGCGGCTGCTGCGGCACGACCCCGGAACATATCGCGGCCATGTCGCGCGCCGTTGCGGGGCTGGCGCCGCGCGCGCTGCCGGAAATCCCGGTAGCCTGCCGCCTCGCCGGTCTCGAACCGCTGAATATTGGTGACGACAGCCTGTTTGTTAACGTCGGCGAACGGACTAACGTTACCGGCTCTGCGAAGTTCAAGCGACTGATTAAAGAAGAAAAATATAATGAAGCGCTGGACGTTGCCCGCCAGCAGGTAGAGAGCGGCGCGCAGATTATCGATATCAACATGGATGAGGGGATGCTCGACGCGGAAGCGGCGATGGTGCGTTTCCTCAACCTGATTGCCGGCGAGCCCGATATTGCCCGCGTGCCGATCATGATCGACTCCTCGAAGTGGGAGGTCATCGAAAAGGGGCTGAAGTGCATTCAGGGTAAAGGCATCGTCAACTCTATCTCGATGAAAGAGGGGATCGAGCCGTTTATCCATCATGCTAAAAAAGTGCGCCGCTACGGCGCCGCCGTGGTGGTTATGGCCTTCGACGAACAGGGCCAGGCCGATACGCGCGCCCGCAAAATCGAGATTTGCCGCCGGGCGTACAAAATTCTGACCGAAGAGGTGGGCTTCCCGCCGGAAGATATTATCTTCGACCCCAATATCTTCGCGGTGGCGACCGGTATTGAAGAGCACAACAACTATGCGCAGGACTTTATCGGCGCCTGTGAAGATATCAAACGCGAGCTGCCGCATGCGCTGATTTCCGGCGGCGTCTCCAACGTCTCGTTCTCATTCCGCGGCAACGATCCGGTACGCGAGGCGATTCACGCCGTCTTCCTGTACTACGCCATTCGTAACGGCATGGATATGGGGATTGTTAACGCCGGGCAGCTGGCGATTTATGACGACCTGCCTGCCGAGCTGCGCGATGCCGTCGAAGACGTGATCCTCAACCGTCACGACGAGGGCACCGATCGCCTGCTGGAGCTGGCGGAAAAATATCGCGGCAGTAAAACGGACGACTCCGCCAACGCCCAGCAGGCGGAATGGCGCAGCTGGGACGTCAAAAAGCGTCTTGAATACTCGCTGGTGAAAGGGATCACCGAATTTATCGAGCTCGACACCGAAGAGGCGCGCCAGCAGTCGACCCGCCCAATTGAGGTGATTGAAGGCCCGCTGATGGACGGCATGAACGTGGTGGGTGACCTGTTCGGTGAGGGCAAAATGTTCCTCCCGCAGGTGGTGAAATCGGCCCGCGTGATGAAGCAGGCGGTGGCCTACCTTGAGCCGTATATTGAAGCCAGCAAAGAAAAAGGTTCCAGCAACGGCAAGATGGTGATCGCCACCGTCAAAGGCGACGTGCACGACATCGGTAAAAACATCGTCGGCGTGGTGCTGCAGTGTAATAACTACGAAATCATCGATCTTGGCGTGATGGTTCCGGCAGAAAAAATCCTCAGAACCGCGCGCGAGGTCAACGCTGACCTGATTGGCCTCTCCGGGCTGATTACCCCGTCGCTGGATGAAATGGTCAACGTGGCGAAGGAGATGGAGCGCCAGGGCTTTACCGTGCCGCTGCTGATTGGCGGCGCGACCACTTCCAAAGCGCATACGGCGGTAAAAATCGAGCAGAACTACAGCGGACCGACGGTCTACGTGCAGAACGCCTCGCGTACCGTGGGCGTGGTCTCAGCCTTGCTCTCCGATACCCAGCGCGATGACTTTGTCGCCCGCACGCGCAAAGAGTACGAAACCGTGCGTATCCAGCATGGGCGCAAGAAGCCGCGCACTCCGCCGGTCACCCTGGCGGCCGCCCGGGATAACGACCTGGCGTTCGACTGGGAAAGCTATACGCCGCCGGTGGCCCATCGCCTCGGCGTGCAGGAGGTCGAAGCCAGCATCGAAACGCTGCGTAACTATATCGACTGGACGCCGTTCTTTATGACCTGGTCACTGGCCGGGAAATATCCGCGCATCCTCGAAGATGAAGTGGTGGGCGAAGAGGCGCAGCGGCTGTTTAAAGATGCCAACGATCTGCTGGATAAGCTGAGCGCGGAGAATTCGCTGAACCCGCGCGGGGTGGTGGGATTATTCCCGGCTAACCGCGTCGGTGACGACATCGAAATCTACCGTGACGAGACGCGCACCCACGTTCTGACCGTCAGCCATCATCTGCGTCAGCAGACGGAGAAAGTCGGGTTTGCCAACTACTGCCTCGCCGATTTTGTCGCGCCGAAGCTGAGCGGCAAGGCCGACTATCTTGGCGCATTTGCGGTTACCGGCGGGCTGGAAGAAGATGCGCTGGCCGAGGCTTTTGACGCTCAGCATGATGATTACAATAAAATCATGGTCAAAGCGATCGCTGACCGCCTGGCCGAAGCGTTTGCGGAATATCTGCACGAGCGGGTGCGTAAAGTTTACTGGGGCTATGCCGCGAACGAGAACCTGAGCAACGAAGAGCTGATCCGCGAGAACTATCAGGGGATTCGCCCGGCGCCGGGCTATCCGGCCTGCCCGGAGCATACCGAAAAAGCCGTTATCTGGGAGCTGCTGGACGTGGAGACGCATACCGGCATGAAGCTGACCGAATCGTTTGCCATGTGGCCGGGAGCCTCGGTCTCCGGCTGGTACTTCAGCCATCCGGACAGCAAGTACTACGCGGTGGCGCAGATCCAGCGCGATCAGGTGGAGGACTACGCGCTGCGCAAAGGAATGACCCCTGGCGAAGTTGAGCGCTGGCTGGCGCCGAACCTGGGCTATGACGCGGACTAGCCGCAGCCTGTCACAAATCCGTCATCTTATCTTACAACTTACAGGGCGCTCCGAGGGCGCCCTGTCTCTTTATTGCTGCTAAACCCTTATACTGGGGTATTGATTCAGAATGCCCGGACTATGTAGCCTGGCTACGCGCAGCGTCGCCGGGGGAATTCCTTATGGGGTTACCTGCATTTATCCGTCGGATAATAAGGAGAACAAGAATCCGTGTTAACTCTGCTGCACCTGCTTTCTGCCGTCGCCCTGCTGGTTTGGGGTACCCATATTGTTCGTACCGGCGTGATGCGCGTCTATGGCGCACGCCTGCGCGCCGTCCTCAGCAGTAGCGTCGAGAAAAAACCGCTCGCCTTTTGCGCCGGTATTGGCGTAACGGCTCTGGTTCAGAGCAGCAACGCCACCACCATGCTGGTCACCTCGTTTGTCGCCCAGGATCTGGTCGCGCTGGCGCCGGCGCTGGTGATTGTGCTGGGCGCCGACGTGGGGACCGCGCTGATGGCGAGGGTGCTGACTTTCGACCTCTCATGGCTCTCGCCGCTGCTTATTTTTATCGGCGTTATTTTCTTCCTTGGCCGCAAGCAAACCCGCGCGGGACAGCTGGGGCGGGTCGGTATCGGGCTGGGGCTGATTTTATTAGCGCTGGAGCTGATCGTGCAGGCGGTGCATCCCATCACCCAGGCCAACGGCGTACAGGTTATTTTCGCCTCGCTGACCGGCGATATCATGCTGGATGCGCTGATTGGCGCCATGTTCGCCATCGTTAGCTACTCCAGCCTCGCGGCGGTGCTGTTAACCGCAACGCTTACCTCCACCGGCGTGATTTCCTTTCCGGTCGCGCTGTGCCTGGTGATCGGGGCGAACCTCGGCTCCGGGATCCTGGCGATGATCAACAACAGCGCCGCCAACGCCGCCGCGCGCCGCGTCGCGCTTGGCAGCCTGCTGTTTAAGCTGGTGGGCAGCCTGATTATCCTGCCTTTTGTCCACCTGCTGGCCGATGCGATGCACAAGCTACCGTTACCGGAAGCGGAGCTGGTGATTTACTTCCACGTCTTCTACAACCTGATCCGCTGCGTGGCGATGGTGCCGTTCGCGGAGCCGATGGCCCGGCTGTGCAGGCGCTTGATTCATGAGGAGCCCGATCACGATCTGCACCTGAAACCGAAGCATCTGGATCCCTCGGCGCTGGATACGCCGGCCCTGGCGCTCGCCAATGCCGCGCGCGAGACGCTGCGCATTGGCGACGCCATGGAGCAGATGCTGGACGGCCTGCGTAAGGTGATGCACGGCGAGCCGCGGGAAGAGAAAGAGCTGCGCAGAATGGCTGACGATATCAACGTGCTCTATACCGCCATCAAGCTTTATCTGGCGCGGATGCCGAAAGATGAGCTGGCCGAAGAGGAGTCTCGCCGCTGGGCGGAGATTATCGAAATGGCCCTCAACCTCGAGCAGGCTTCCGATATCGTCGAGAGAATGGGCAGCGAAATCGCCGATAAGTCGCTGGCCGCGCGGCGGGCGTTCTCCATTGAAGGCTTGAAGGAGCTGGACGGCCTGTACGATCAGCTGCTGAGTAACCTCCAGCTGGCGATGTCGGTCTTCTTCTCCAGCGACGTCCCGAGCGCCCGGCGCCTGCGCCGCAACAAGCATCGTTTCCGCATCATGAACCGCCGCTACGCGCATGCGCACGTCGATCGCCTGCACCAGCAGAACGTGCAGAGCATTGAAACCAGCTCGCTGCATCTGGGGCTGCTGGGCGATATGAAGCGTCTCAACTCGCTGTTCTGTTCGGTCGCCTACAGCGTGATGGAGCAGCCGGACGAAGATGACGAGCGGGATGATTATTAAGCGATAAGGCCGCGCCGGCCGCAGCGCCCCGGGAAAATCCCGCAGGCGCTGCGGCCGGCCGGGCTAACGACTCTTCCCGGCGGGAAGAGGAGGAGGGCGGTTAAAACCGATGGCCGGCTTCGACAGGTACCGCTTCTTTTCCGGCAGTAAACACCAGCGTCGGGTTTGGGCCGCCGAGAGTGGCGTGACCGTCGGCAACCTGAATCCAGTTTCCTTCCGGCAAACCGATAATCACCAGCTCTGGCGCCACGACCAGCAGTTCACGGATCCGCTGTTCGCGGGTCTCGCCTTTATGTCCTTCCGGCAGGGCGTTGGTGAAGTGTGGGTTAATTTGCAGCGGGAACAGCCCCAGGGCGTCAAACCCCTGTGGGTCGACGATCGGCATATCGTTAGTGGTGCGGATGGTCGGGCAGGCGAGATTCGCGCCGGCGCTCCAGCCGATATACAGCGCGCCGCGCTTGACCACGTCCACCACCGGCGCCAGCAGGCCGCGCGTGCGGCACTCTTTGAGCAGCTGGAAGGTATTGCCGCCGCCCACGATGACCACGTCGGCGGTCTCAATCGCCGCGACAGGATCCGCGACGCTGTGAATACCCGTGACGCTAACGCCCAGAGGGGCAAAAACCGCAGCGGTTTTAGCCGTGTAATCATCCCAGGTCTGCGTGACGCCGGCAAAAGGGATAAACACCGCCGAACGGCGGCCGTTCAGCTGCCCGGAAATGACCGGCAGCGCGTGTTCCAGCCATGCTTTGCCGGGTAGCGTTGAGTTACTGAGTAGCAGTAGTTCCATCTTTTCTCCGTGATAACCACCGTCATTCAGGCTATTTGCGCATTGGCGGAGCCGCAAAATGCGCCACTGCGCCTGAAGTCCTTTGGTATAGCCATAATGACAAAGTCGGTTGGCGATCCTACCACCGCTTGCCTCCGCGCTCGCTGACATGGCTCACGATGTTGTCAGGTTGCGGCACTCCACGCCGCCGCAACCTGCGCATCACGACTCGCGTATCTCCGGGCGCCGCTGGCGTTTAGCCCGCGCGGGCAAACGCTGCCGCTTCTCTGACCAGCTCCTCGTCCGGGCGTACGCCGGTGTACAGCGCAAACTGCTCGACCGCCTGCAGGGCGATCACTTCCGCTCCGCTGATGGTGCGTTTTTCCAGCCGCTGCGCCAGGCGGATCAGCGGCGTTTCCGGCGGTAGGGCCACCACGTCGAATACCACGTCGGCACCTTCAACCATGTCCTGGCTGAAGGCCAGCGTTTCGCCGTACTCCCCGCCCGCCATGCCGAGAGGGGTCACGTTGACCAGAATATCCGCCGCTATTCCCTCAGGCTGCGGCTGCCACTGGAAGCCGTACTGTTTTGCCAGCGCCAGGCCGCTATCGCGATTGCGGGCAGCGATAATGACATCGCGGAAGCCAGCATCGCGAAACGCGGCGATGACCGCCTTCGCCATGCCGCCGCTGCCCTGAATCATCACCTTCGCCGTGCGCGCCAGCTGGTGGCTGTCGATCAGGCTTTTCACCGCGATATAGTCGGTGTTGAGGCCGGTCAGCCTGCCGCTATCGTTGACGATGGTATTGACTGAATCAATCACCTTTGCTGAAGGGTCGATAGCGTCGAGAAACGGCATGCAGCTCTCTTTAAACGGCATGGATACCGCGCAGCCGCGAATGCCCAACGCCCGAACGCCATTTACCGCCGCCGCAATATCCTGCGTCGTAAAGGCTTTGTAGATGTAGTTCAGCCCCAGCTTTTCATACAGATAGTTATGAAAACGGGTACCGAAGTTACCCGGGCGGCTGGCCAGCGACATGCAGAGCTGAGTATCGCGATTAATCATGGGTAATATCCTCCGCATGGGCCAGCAGATACTGTTCGGCTTCGCCGGACCAGATCCCGTGATGGCGCTCCATAATTGCCGCCAGCTCCGGATCGGCAATGCTGCCCAGCGGGGTCAGCGGAATAGATTTCCCGGTATAAACCAGCTTCTTGCCGCCGCCGACGGCCGGTAAATCGAGGGTGGTTTCGCCCGCCGCATTGAGCCCAAGAATATGGGTCACCACTTTCGCGGCCTGCACCTTTTTCGCCTGCATCAGCGCAACGGCGGCGCGCATATCGTCAGTGTTGCCTCCCGAGGTGCCGACGTAGTGGGTAAAGGCGTAGTGGACGTCGTAAAAGTTAACCGGCGCGCTAAATTGTTTATCCTGCGGGCCGGCGAAGAAGTTCAGGCAGCCGTCGGGGGCCAGCAGCGAGGAGGCCATAGTGATGAGCTGCTCATTCGGTACGAAGACGAAAATATCGTCAAACCCGTGGCCGCCGGTCAGCGCCATCAGCGTCTCCCGGCTGGCGTCACGGCCGTCCAGGTAGTGGATCAGGGTTTGCGGCTCTGAAGGATAGTGCCGGCGGGCGTAGCTCAGCTTGGGTTTATTGGTGTCGGTGACCACCAGCAGAGAGGGGTTGATCGGGCCGTGCAGAGCATAGTCAATGGCCAGCAGGCCCATCGGACCGGTGCCGCCGAGGATCAGCGTGCGCCCCTGCGGCCGGATGCCCATCGTATGGTTATAGGTGCCTTCCTGCAGGTGATAGTTGGCGTTGAAGGCGCCGATAACGCAGGACAGCGGCTCAACCAGCGAGCCTTCAAACCAGGTATCGCCCTCCCAGGAGAGCAGGCAGTCCTGCGTCATCACCTCATCGGGGATCACCACGTGGGTAGCTTCGCCGCCGATCCACTGGAAGGAGTAGCCGGGGCAATCCGGGCGATCCGGCAGCTGCAGGTTGGCCTGGATGACGTAGCGCTGGCCGGCGTGAAATTTATGCTGCCACTTTTTGCCGACCGCGAGGATTTCGCCGCAGAACTCATGGCCGATGATGATCGGATTGACCGCAACATCGTCCGGGACCTTTTTGTGGTCCTCGCCCTGATTAGCCTCTTTCCATGAGGAGAGACACAGGCTGTCGGTGACCACCCGGGCGAGAATTTCATCATCCGCAATGGCCGGGAGTTCGAAGGTTTCCAGGCGCAGATCGCGTTTGCCATAAAGACGTAGAGCCGTAGTTTTCATATTTACCACCTCATCCCCTTTATCTTACGGGGTCAGTTTATTGAAGACGCCCCGACGGCAGCGCCGGGGCGAAAGATCAGGACAGGAAGCCCAGCGCGTTACCGATAATCCCCAGGCCAAACAGGGCGAAGATCAGCCAGACCGGGTTCACCTTCTTATTGAGCAGGCGCACCATCAGCAGGGTCAGCCCCAGCGCCAGCAGGCCCGGGCAAAGCTGGTCGAGGATGTTCTGTACGGTCATGGTGACGGTGGCGCCGTCAGCGCCCGGAGTTTGGGAAACCACCAGCGGCACGTTGATGGTGGTCCACTTCGTCACCAGCACGCCCATTACAAACAGGCCGAGGATTGAGGCGCCCTCGGTGAGTTTTTGCAGCAGGTTGCCGCCCATATCGCTGACGATATTGACCCCTTTACGGAAGCCAAGCTGCAGGCCGTACCACTTCATAGCCAGACGTACCGCGTTGAAAATAAAGAAGAACAGCAGCGGACCAAGAATATTGCCGGAGAGCGCCAGCGAGGCGCCGAGCGCGGCGGTAATCGGACGCAGGGTTCCCCAGACCAGCGGATCGCCGACCCCGGCCAGCGGACCCATCAGCCCGACCTTGATGCCGTTAATCGCGCCGTCGTCAATCGCCGCGCCGTTGGCGCGCGCCTCTTCCATCGCGGCGGTGACGCCCAGCACCGGGCCGCAAACCGCGGGCGTGGTATTGAAGAACACCAGGTGACGCTTGAGGGCCGCAACCTGATCCTCCTTCAGCGGGTACAGGCGTTTGATCGCCGGGATCATGTCGTAGCAAAATCCCAGGCCATGAATACGTTCGAAGTTAAAAGAGGCCTGCTGCAGGTTGGAGCGCAGAAACATGCTAACCAGGTCGCCTTGCGTGAGTTTTTTCTGTTCCATGGTCGGCTCCATCAGTCGTCAAGTTGGTCAAGGGCGGTGGAAGAGGCGGCGGTAGCCTGGGGTTCAGGCTTGCGCCACTGCGGATTGAGCTGGATATAGATCAGCGCGATGATGACCCCCACGCCGCCGAAGGCCAGCAGGCTAAAGTTGAGGTAACCGCCGGCGAGAAAGCCGAGGAAAAAGAAGGGCATCAGATATTTCACGCCCATCATGCGCAGGACCATGGCGTAGCCGACCACGACGATAAAACCGCCGGCAATTTGCAGACCGCGGGTAACGAACTCCGGAATGGCATTCAGCATGCTGCTAACCATATCGGCGCTGACGAACATCGACACCACCAGCGCCGGAATGGCGACGCGTAATGCCTGAACGCCAAGCGCCGAGACGTGCAGCAGATCGATGGTGCGAAAGCGGGCCTCTTCGGCGGCTTTATCCGCCGCGTGCTGGAAGACCACCGTAATGGTGCGGGCAAAGACGGTCAGCACCTGTCCTGCTGCGGCAACCGGCAGCGCGATGGCGATACCGGTCGCGATGCTTTGATGGCCGACGATGACTAAAATGGCCGAAATGATGCTGGCTAAGGCTGAATCCGGAGACTGCGCCGCGCCGACGTTCATCCAGCCGAGGGCGATCAGCTCCAGCGTGCCCCCGAGCATAATTCCGGTTTTTAAATCACCGAGAATCAGACCAATCACCGTACAGGCGATTAACGGGCGGTGCGTCTGGAATTCATCCAGCACGCTGCCCATTCCGGCAATACAGGAGAAAATAAATATGGCTATTATTTGTAGGGTACTAATTTCCATAATTATAACCTTTAAAGTGTAGGGAACCCTGCCTGTTACGGCACTTATACCAGTCACATCGTTATTTATGCTGTCGGTGATTTATTTAGTGTTCGCCGCGATGCCTCCGCCATGACCGAGTATTAAAACAGGCGTTCTTATTCTGTAACGGACTGCTGAGCAAGTTTGTCGAGAATATTAATTGATGGATCGGAAGCCACTACGCGTAAATCCAGAATAACGCCGAGCTGGTCCAGCTGGCGAAATGCGTCAATATCCGTTTGATCTAATGAAACGGCTTTGGTTAGCTGTTTCTTCCCCGGTCTCCAGGCCATGCCGCCGATATTTAGCGTGGCTATTTTGACCCCCTGCTGCACCATAGTTAAAACGTCTTGCGGATTGGTAAATAAATAAAAAACGGATTCATTTTGATATTGCGGATTATGATAAACGGCAACCGCTTTTTCGAGATTAACGACGTTAACCTTCATTCCCGGAGGCGCGGCCTGGCGGAGTAAGGTCCGGCGTACCTCATCGTTATAAACATCGTCGTTGCAGATAATAATGCGCTGGGCATTGGCTACTTTGGACCAGACGGTCGTCACCTGGCCGTGGATCAGCCGGTCATCGATGCGGGCGAGCGTAATGTTCATCAGAAATCCTCCTCAACGGTTTGTGGGAGCCGCCAGACCACGCAGCACTGGCTGGCAACTGCGCTCAAATGGTCGCACAGGGCGTCGGCGCTCATGGTCTGCTGGTTATCCACCAGCTCCAGCGCCAGCGGCAGAGAGAGGCCGCTGATCACCCGCAGCAGCGGGTTTTTCATCGCCAGCCCGGCGGCGGCATTCCACGGGCTGCCGCATTGTAAATCGACGGCAATCAGCCACTCATCAGTACTGTGGGTGCTTACTAACTTTTCCAGCTTAGCGGCGATATCGCCGGCATTTTCTCCGGGGACAAACTCCACGGCGCTGACGTTGACGTCGCCATAGACCATGCGGACGGAATCCAGCATGGCGCAGGCAAGCTGGCCGTGGGCGCAGAAAATAGCGTTGACCATACGATCTCCTTAACCGCGGGTTTTACCGCCAGCAATGTTAGTGGTTACTCCGGTTATATAGCTCGCACGCTCTGAAAGCAGGTAGCAAACGTAGTCCGCAACCTCGCTCAGACGCCCGGAGCGGCCGATGGGAATCGAGTTTTTGCTGTAGCCCTCGCGCAGCTGTTCAACGGTGATGCCGCGCGTCCAGGCCAGCGCTTCTTCATACTCCGGCGTGCGCAGCCCGGTTTTTTCCAGAATGCCCGGCGCGACGCCCACCACGCGGATACCGTGTTTTCCCAGCTCTTTCGACCATGAACGGGTGAAGCTATTCAGCGCCGCCTTGGTGGCCGCATAGCAGCTCTGGCCCTCAGAGCCTTCCAGCCCGCTTTCTGACGAGACGTTAACAATCACCCCCTCGCGCTGTTTCACCATCTGCCGGGCTACCGCCTGCGACATTAAAAAGACGCCTTTTTGGTTAATGTTGACCATTTTCTCAAAAGCCGCTTCATTCAGCTCATAGCGGCCGGCGGGCGCCTTTTCATCAACTAACAGCCGGGGAAAGTTAACTCCGGCGTTATTCACCAGGCCGTCAATACGTCCGCAGCGCTGAATAATCTGCTCGACGCTGTGATTCACTTCGCTGGCGCTGGAAATATCGGTCGGCCAGAACGTATAATTTTCACTATCATGATATTTGTCGCCGCCGTGAATATCTGCCATGTGCACGTTGGCGCCTTGTTTAATTAATTCATCGACAATAGCCAGCCCGATCCCGGAGGCGCCACCGGTGACAATAACTATTTTATCTTTGAGGTTTAACCATGTTTTCATCATCGTAGTCTCGTTATTTAGATAAAGGGAGTCCGCGCAGCACAGGCTGCGTGAATAGATATTCTTATTTTATTTCAGTAATAACTCAGCCGTTTCTCTGTTAGTGACCAGGCAATTAATGTAGCCGCCGTTCAGGGCGCCGACGATCCCGCTATATTTTTCCTCGCCGATGGCGATGCCTACGGAATAGCGCGCGTGCTTTAGTTTGGCGATATCAATAGAGAGGGTTTTTTCGTTCATATTGGTTTCAACGACGCCGCCGTTGATATCGTAAAAACGCGAGCAAATATCGCCGGCGACGTGACGGGCGTTGAGATCGTCGCTCTCTTCGCTGCCGTAAAACGCATGCCAGTTAGCGCCGTCGCGGATCGCCGGTGAACCGATGCCCACCAGCGCAATATCCAGATTGTCCCAGTAGGACGAGATGGTCTGAAAGTGCCTGGACTGCATGATACCGTTACGGATCAGGGTATTTTCCAGCAGCGCCGGGAAGTCGGCGAGATGCGACTCGGCCTTCAGCTTCGCCGCCGCGCTATAGGTCAAGGTGTTGACGTGGTAGCGGCTCTCCAGCTTACCGGAGGGGCCGCCGATAATCGGCACGCAGATCGCCTGCCGCGACTGGCTGGCCTGCGGCAGCGTTTCTACCAGCGCCCGCACCGCGCGTCCCCAGGAAAAGCCGATGATATCGCCGGGCTCCAGCAGCCGATCGACCAGCTGAGCGCCGTGTTGCCCGATGGTATTGAGCTGGTCCTCTTCCTGCGCCGAGCTGCAGGAAGCCACCACCGCTTCTTTAAGGGCAAATTTTTGCTTCAGCTGCTGCTCCAGCCACAGATTTTCGTTGTAGTCATAGTTGATGGCGATAGTGACGATACCCTGCTCGCGGCCGCGTTTTAGCAGACGGCTAATCGTGGTGCGGTAAATCCCCAGCTCGCGGGCAATCTGCGCCTGGGTCATGTCCTGCTCATAATAGAGCTGGGCAATTTTCACGATTAAGCGGATGTCGTCGCTATTTTCGGTGGTCATCTGCGGGCTCCTGCACATTTGTGCAAATCACGTTATTGCTGCCTTGATCTGATATAACCCTATCAACGGCCGACCACAAAGCAATTTTCGCCCATTTCATTACGATATGTCGGGCGTTTATATTGCACATTTGATTATCAGCCCGTCGGCGGCTGGCACCTTTGTGCTGGATTGCCTAATCGCTTGATTCTGCTTATTTTCGCTGGGCAAAGTTGCAGGCGGTTCCGTAGGACACTTTTGTGTAGAAAGACGCGGCAGATCACATTTAGCGGCAGCGCGCCGGCGCGTGATTATTTTCGATTGCTCGCCGGCTGAGGTATATTTCTCGTTTTAAACATACAAGCATTCAAGTTTTATCAAGGCGGCAAGAGAACGAACTCCCGGCAGCATAGAAATCTATGTGGCTGGGATGAGTGAGCGTAGCCAACACGGAGACAACTTGAAGGATGAAGTGTTTCAGGAGACGTTATGCTGCCCGACTCATCAACCCGACTCAATAAATACATCAGTGAAAGCGGAATTTGCTCGCGTCGCGAGGCGGATCGCTACATTGAACAAGGTAACGTTTTCCTCAACGGCAAGCGCGCCACCATTGGCGATCGGGTCGTCCCAGGCGATGTGGTGAAGGTCAACGGTCAGTCGATCGAGCCGCGTGAAGCGGAGGACCTGGTGTTTATCGCGCTGAATAAACCGGTGGGGATCGTCAGCACCACCGAGGACAGCGAACGCGACAACATCGTCGATTTTGTGAACCATAGCAAACGCGTTTTCCCTATCGGCCGGCTGGATAAGGACTCTCAGGGGCTGATTTTTCTGACCAATCATGGCGATCTGGTGAATAAGATCCTGCGCGCCGGAAACGATCACGAAAAAGAGTACCTGGTGACCGTCGATAAGCCGGTTACCGACGAGTTCGTGCGCGGGCTGGGGGCGGGCGTACCGATCCTCGGCACGGTGACGAAGAAGTGCAAAGTGAAAAAAGAAGCGCCGTTCGTCTTCCGCATTACCCTGGTTCAGGGGCTTAACCGGCAGATTCGCCGGATGTGCGAACATTTTGGCTATGAGGTGACTAAGCTTGAGCGCACGCGGATTATGAATATTGGCCTGTCGGGATTACCCCTCGGCGAGTGGCGCGATCTGACGGATGATGAGCTGGTTGCGCTATTTAAGCTGATCGAGAATTCGTCCTCTGAGGCCAAACCGAAGGCGAAAGCGAAGCCGAAAACGGCGAGCATCAAGCGCCCGGTGGTGAACGTGGAAAAGAACAGCGAGAAAGGACGCCCGGCGGCAAACGGGAAACGTTTTAACCAGCCGGGACGTAAAAAGAAAGGGCGTTAGCGCCTGCCGCGCGTCGGCGTGCTTGCCGACCAGGAGAATGACGCGTCGCTGTCGGGTTTATAGGCCTGCTTTTTCTTTAACTGGCGGGCCTTTTTTGCTTCAGCTTCGCGCAGCACCATCAGCTTATCGATGTACTCTTTTTTTACGGCGTTGGTTTCTGCGTTGGTCAGCAGACGGCCGTGCGCGATTCTCGCCCGGTCAAGCAGCGTTTTTAGCTCGCGCTGCTCGCGCTCGGTCATGTCTTGTTGCGTAATGCGGGGAAGTGCCATAGTAGAACCCTCAGTCAGCCGGTAATTCAGTGTACGGCAATACGGGGTCGACTGACAGTCTGGTTACCGCGCTAAGCGCTGAGAGGGCGGGAAAACGCCCGGCCAGGCACGGTGAGCGGCCTGTCCGGGCGACGAAGGCGTGGCGCTACTCCTCTTTCCTCTCCGTCGGCTTAGCGGACCAGTAGCCGGCCAGCAGCGATCCGGAAAGGTTGTGCCAGACCGAGAACAGCGCGCCGGGCAGGGCGGCAAGAGGACCGAAGTAGATTTTCCCCAGCGCCGCCGCCAGTCCGGAGTTTTGCATCCCTACCTCAATGGCCAGCGTGCGGCAGGTCGACTCATCAAAACCAAACAGCCGTCCGCCCCAGTAGCCGCCGAGCAGCCCGATGGCGTTATGCAGGATCACCGCAACAATCACCACCAGGCCAACGGAGGCAATGTGCGAAGCGGAGCCGGCCACCACGGCGCTGATGATCGCCAGAATGCAGAGCATGGAAAACGCGGGCAGGAAAGGCTCGACTGCCTTCACCACCTTCGGCAGCAGATGATGAATGAGAAGCCCCAGCGCAATCGGGATAACCACGATTTGCAGGATGCTGAGCAGCATGCCCGCGACGTCGACCTGAATATGCGCATCGACGTACAGACGCGTCAGCAGCGGCGTCGCCACCACGCCAACCAGCGTGGAGACGGAAGAGATGGTGACCGAGAGCGCCACATCACCTTTCGCCAGGTAGATCATTACGTTAGATGCCGTACCGCTGGCAACGCTGCCCACCAGCACCATCCCGGCCGACAGCTCCGGCGGCATGCGGAAAAGCAGCGCCAGCGCCCAGGCGGCGAGCGGCATCACCAGGTAATGCAGGAAAATCCCCGCCGCAACCGGTGCCGGGCGCGACAGCACGCGCTTAAAATCTTCCAGCTTCAGGTGCACGCCCATCCCGAACATGATGAGCATCAGCAGGGTGGTGACCCAGGGGCCGATGGGGGTAAAGGTGGCCGGCGTGTAATAGGCCAGAACGGAGAGCAGCAGCGCCCAGAGCGGGAACAGCCGTGTCAGCATAGCGAGCATGTTGGTTTCCTTGCAATTGGCTCGTCATCTTCCAGGCTGGCTGCGCCTGCTGCCCGAACGATTGCGAGTAGGTTGTGTTGATATAGTTATAAAAAAGCCGGGTTCGAGCCCGGCTATAGGTAATATTTATCGCGTGGAGGAATATTATTCAAACAAATTATGATGCAGCTTCTGCACGACCTTCTCAGCATCTACGCCCGGCACCAGGAAACAAAGGTTATGGCTGGATGCGCCGTAGCAGATCATGCGAATGTTGAACGGCTCCAGTACGCCGAAGACCTCTTTGCCGACGCCGCAGGCTCTCGATAGATCGTTGCCGATCAGCGCGACCAGCGCCAGATCCTGCTCCACTTCTACGCGGCACAGGGAGGAGAGCTCGGTCAGCAGCGCCTGGGTGAGCAGCGTATCGGTGGCTGAGGTTGAGCCGGTGGTATCCATAGTCAGGGCAACGCTGACTTCTGACGTGGTGATCAGATCCACGGAGATATTATGGCGCGCCAGAATGCCGAACACTTCGGCCAGGAAGCCGCGGGAGTGCAGCATATTCAGGCTGTGCAGGGTCAGCAGCGTCTGCCGACGGCGCAGCGCCAGCGCGCGGAACAGCGGCGGGTGTTCGGTTTTATTGCACACCAGCGTGCCGCCGGCTTTCGGTTCTTTGCTGGAGCCGACGAAGACCGGAATATCGCTACGCACTGCGGGAAGCAGCGTGGCCGGATGCAGCACCTTAGCGCCAAACGTCGCCATCTCGGCGGCTTCGGCAAAGGCGATAACGTCGATCCGTTTTGCCGCCGGGGCAACGCGCGGGTCGGTGGTGTAGATGCCCGGGACATCGGTCCAGATATCGACGCGGCTGGCGTTGAGGGCTTCACCCAGCAGGGCGGCGGTGTAATCACTGCCTCCGCGGCCGAGGGTGGTGGTGCGGCCTTTCGCTTCGCTGCCGATAAAGCCCTGGGTGACCACCAGACCTTCGGCAAGGCGCGGCGTCAGCTGCAGCTGGGTTAGCTCTGCCAGGGCGGCGACATCGGGCTCGGCGCGGCCGAAGCGATCGCTGGTGCGCATCACTTTACGCACGTCAAACCACTGGGCGGCAATGCCGCGTTCGCGAAGGATTTCGACGAACAGCAGGGTGGACATCAGTTCGCCGTGGCTGACCAGCTCATCGGTCAGCGCCGTCGAGCTTGCCAGCGCGGCGGCTTCCGCCAGGGTGGTGATATTCTCCAGCAGACGCTCGATCTCTTCGCGAATCACGTTGGGGTAGCGCAGACGTTCGAGAATATTGAACTGAATCTGACGCAGCGCTTCAAGCTTATCGAAACGCTCGGTGGGTTCCAGCCCGTCAGCTAACGCGACCAGAAGATTGGTTACACCCGCAGAGGCAGACAGCACCACTACACGAGTGTTTTCATCAATCAACGCAACGTCAACGCTGCGATTCATGGCATCGAAATCGGCAACGCTGGTGCCGCCAAATTTGGCTACAACTAAATCTGTCATAACAACCTCGTGTCAGGGGGGCCTGACTTATTAAAACGATTCCTGATTGGGTTTGGGCTGGACACAACCTAACAGTAATAAAATGTCTTAATAAGCCAGGCCAAATTATTCAGCCATGGCACAAGGGAAGAGCGAAAAACAGGGTGGGCGCAGAGAGATAAACAGCTACGATGTCACCCAGAAGTGCTCCACCTTGTAGACCCGTTCCCCGACCTTTTACGTCAGTTCCTGAGTATGAAACGCCCGACTGCGAACGTTTCTGGTGACAACCCAGGGGATTCAGCCCCTGTGGCCGGTGATGAACGTACCAGACGCTCTTTCACCTCGGCGTTGCTCCCCCTCACGTATTTTCCCCGGACTGGTTCCTCCAATACGGTTACCTGGGCAACGCACCTCTTCTGGCAATTACCGACGTCTTTCACTTTGCCTGGGAGCGCTGGTCATGATAGCCCCTGCAAAACCCTTTCGCTGTAGCGTGAAATGCGCGAGCAATACATACCTGGTTATACGCAGGTAGTGCAGCTATATAAAGGCTTCGGAGGGGGTATGTCAACGCTGCGGTTATGCGGATTTTTCATGCGCGGGCGATTAACAGCAAAAAGCCTTATGATGAGCCCGGCCGCTCTCCGCCGGGCCGCCGCCCGGTGGCCGGGAGTCCGCCGCTCTGCCCGACGCCTGGGGACGGTCCCCCCGCACGCTGGCGCGGGGCGCTTTGCCCGGGTTTATGTCTATACTGGTAGTGTTTTTTTACCCTGATCTGACCCTGTTCCTGACGCGCGTCAACGGCATAACACAAAAATCATCACAATTTTTTGCCTCCGGCGCTACAATCGACCGCAGTCACAATTCTCAAATCAGAAGAGTATTGCTCATGAAAAACATCAACCCAACGCAGACATCTGCCTGGCAGGCGCTACAGAAACACTTTGATGAAATGAAAGACGTCACTATCAGCGAGCTTTTCGCGAAAGATAGCGATCGTTTTACTAAGTTTTCCGCAACGTTCGACGATCTGATGCTGGTGGATTTCTCCAAAAACCGCATTACCGAAGAGACGCTGGCGAAACTGCAGGATCTGGCCAAAGAGACCGATCTGGCAGGCGCCATCAAATCGATGTTCTCCGGCGAGAAAATCAACCGTACCGAAGACCGTGCCGTGCTGCACGTCGCGCTGCGCAACCGGAGCAATACCCCAATCATCGTTGACGGCAAAGATGTGATGCCGGAAGTCAACGCGGTGCTGGAGAAGATGAAAACCTTCTCTGAAGCGATCATCTCCGGCAGCTGGAAAGGCTATACCGGCAAGGCGATTACCGATGTGGTTAACATCGGTATCGGCGGCTCCGACCTCGGTCCGTTTATGGTGACCGAAGCGCTGCGTCCGTACAAAAACCACCTCAATATGCACTTTGTTTCCAACGTCGACGGCACCCACATTGCGGAAGTGCTGAAAGGCGTAAATCCGGAAACGACGCTGTTCCTGGTGGCATCAAAAACCTTTACCACCCAGGAAACGATGACCAACGCCCACAGCGCGCGCGACTGGTTCCTGGCAACCGCGGGCGATGACAAACACGTGGCGAAACACTTCGCGGCGCTCTCCACCAACGGTAAAGCGGTGGGCGAGTTTGGTATCGACACCGCCAACATGTTTGAATTCTGGGATTGGGTTGGCGGCCGCTACTCCCTGTGGTCGGCGATCGGCCTGTCGATCATCCTCTCCGTTGGTTTTGACAACTTCGTTGAGCTGCTGTCCGGCGCGCACGCGATGGATAAACACTTCTCCACCACGCCGGCTGAGCAAAACCTGCCGGTGCTGCTGGCGCTGATCGGTATCTGGTATAACAACTTCTTCGGCGCAGAAACCGAAGCTATTCTACCGTACGACCAGTACATGCACCGCTTTGCTGCCTACTTCCAGCAGGGCAACATGGAATCTAACGGCAAATACGTTGACCGCAGCGGTAACGCCGTGGACTACCAGACCGGCCCGATTATCTGGGGTGAGCCGGGTACCAACGGCCAGCATGCGTTCTACCAGCTGATCCACCAGGGAACCAAAATGGTGCCGTGCGATTTCATCGCGCCAGCGGTAACGCACAACCCGCTCTCTGACCACCATCCGAAGCTGCTGTCCAACTTCTTCGCGCAGACCGAAGCGCTGGCGTTCGGCAAATCGCGCGACGTGGTTGAGCAGGAGTATCGCGATCAGGGTAAAGATCCGGCAACGCTGGATCACGTGGTGCCGTTCAAAGTCTTCGAAGGTAACCGCCCGACTAACTCGATCCTGCTGCGTGAAATCACCCCGTTCAGCCTCGGAGCGCTGATCGCGCTGTATGAACATAAGATCTTCACTCAGGGCGCGATCCTCAACATCTTCACTTTCGACCAGTGGGGCGTTGAGCTGGGTAAACAGCTGGCTAACCGTATTCTGCCGGAACTGAAAGATGGCGCTGATGTCAGCAGCCACGATAGCTCGACCAACGGTCTGATTAACCGCTATAAATCCTGGCGCGCGTAATCAGCGTTAATCCGCTTCAATGCCGGCCTCAGGGTCGGCATTTTTTATGGGAGACGGCGCAATAATTTCGCCGGATTCCCCGCCCACACGCCTTTTTCGCTAATCGACCGGGTGACCACGCTGCCCGCGCCAATCACCGCGCCATCGCAGATGCTGACCGCCAGAATGGTGGCTCCGCTGCCAATAGAGACGTCGTTGCCAATCACAATTCTTCCCCAGCTCTCGCGATCGGCGTTGGGCTTACCGTCGCGGAACATGTCGTTGGCAAACATCACGCCGTGGCCGATAAAACAGCGCTCGCCGAGGGTGACGTACTCGCAGATAAAGGTATGGGACTGGATTTTGGTGTCCGCCCCGACCGTCGTATTGCCCTGAATCTCGACGAACGGCCCGACGAAGACGTTATCGCCGAGGCGACAGTTGTAAAGGTTAGCGGGCTGGTAGATCACCACATTTTCGCCGCTTTCGACGTTGCGAACGCCGGTATCACGAAGCGTGTGCATCATTATTCCTCTCCGATCCGTTTGGCCAGAATATGCAGGGTGCTTTGCTGGGTGGCGGAGCGGAAAACGGTGTCTTTAATATGCCGCATGCCCTGGCGCTCATAGAAGCGCCGGGCGCCGGTATTCGCGGCCAGCACTTCCAGCCACAGCCAGCGTTCGCCCTCATCTTTGGCCCGCGCTTCGACGGCGCTAAAAAGCTGTTCGCCGTAGCGGTGCCCCGTTTCGCCGGGTAGCAGATAGAGCTTATGCAGCAGGGTGCCCTGCGGGCCGTCGGGCTCAATCTGCTGACGATGTGTGTATTTGGCGAATCCTACCGGGCGCTGCGCTTCGGCGATCAGCCAGCGGCAGTTTGCCTCGGCCAGGCTGCGCTGCAGGGCCTCGGCGGCATACTCCTGCTGGATAAAGCGCTCCAGCTCGCTGGCGCTGTGCCAGAGGTGGGTGAAGTGGTGGCGATAGCTGGCGTTGCCCATTTCACCGAGCAGGGGAACGTCCTGCCGTTGCGCCGTACGTATTGTCAGCATGGCTGTCTCCTTTTTAACCCGCCAGTTTGGCAAGTGATTGTTACATTTGGCGCAACAGACGCAAAAAGTTAACAAATAATATCGATCTGGATCACGTTTTTGCGTTATACAGATCGGCAGGAATAATGAATATAAGAGGTGTGAGTATGCCGTCGGTCTATCGTCCGCTGGTTAATTTTGTTGCGACGGCCATGCAGGCCGTTCTGAATCTGGCGCTGCTGTGCCTGGGCGTAATTCTGGTGGTCTTTCTCGGCAAGGAGACCTTCCATCTGGCGCACGTGCTGTTTACTCCGGAGCCGGTCAGCAAGTACAAGCTGGTGGAAGGGCTGGTGGTCTATTTTCTCTATTTCGAGTTTATCGCGCTGATTGTGAAGTACTTTGAGTCCGGCTTTCATTTCCCGCTGCGCTATTTCGTCTACATCGGTATTACCGCGATTGTGCGCCTGATTATCGTTGATCACGAGTCGCCGATGGCGGTGCTGATCTATTCCGCGGCGATCCTTCTGCTGGTGATTACGCTGTGGCTGTGTAACTCCAATCGCCTGAAACGCGAATAAAAAAAAGCGGCCTCTAAGGGCCGCTGACCAACAGTCACAAATTTAATTTATGTAGGGTCCAGTTGAGGATAGCAGTGGCATTTACCTTACTTTTTCAGCTGAGGGCGGTAGTTGCCGTACCCGGTTGGGGTTCGTGTACAGCAACTAAGTCACCGTCCCTCCTCTGAAATTTGGGGCGGGTATAACGATGAAACTTAACCTTTCACCCCGCCTGCCGTCAGGCCGTTCACCAGCCAGCGCTGCGCCAGCAGGAAGACCACGGTAATCGGGATAGCAGAGAGCACCGCCGCCGCGGCAAAGTCGCCCCACAGGTAGTTCTGCGGGTTGAGGTACTGCTGCATTCCAACCGCCAGGGTATAGCTGTTCACATCACGCAGCAGCAGGGACGCAACCGGGACTTCGGTAATCGCGGCGATAAACGACAGAATAAAGACCACCGCCAGAATCGGCACCGACAGCGGCAGCAGAACCAGACGGAAGGCCTGCCACGGCGTCGCGCCGTCCAGCGCGGCCGCTTCTTCCAGCGAACCGTCGATGGTTTCGAAGTAGCCTTTAATGGTCCAGACGTGCAGCGCGATGCCGCCCATATAGGCGAAGATGACGCCGCCGTGGGTATTCAGGCCGACAAACGGCAGATACTGGCCGAGGCGGTCAAACAGGGCGTACAGAGCAACCAGCGACAGCACCGCCGGGAACATCTGGAAAATCAGCATCCCTTTCAACAGGGTGGCCTTGCCCGGGAAGCGCATTCGGGCGAAGGCGTAGGCGCAGGTGGTGGAGAGCGCCACGATACCGATGGCGGTGATCCCGGCAACCTTCACCGAGTTCCACAGCCACAGCAGTACCGGGAACGGCGGCGGCGTCACGCGGCCATCCGCATGCTCAACGCTAAAGCCGAGTGCCAGACGCCAGTGTTCCCAGGAGATCTGATCCGGGATCAGGCTGCCGGTGGCGAAGTTACCTTCGCGCAGGGAGATGGCGATAACCATCAGCAGCGGGAACATAATCGCCGCGATAAAAATGAGCAACAGGAGGTGCGTGGTGAAGAGACGCAGCTTCTGAGATTTTGGTTGTACCATAGCCATAATATTTTTATTCCCCTTGATACCGCTCCAGGCTATCTCACTTGCCATTTTGAACCCGGGCAGTGCTCATCATCCTCACGTACTACGTGTACGCTCCGGTTCTTGCGCGCTGGCCGGGCCTAAACTGGCTGCGTCAATGACGCCTGGCCATTCCAGTTAGTCGAATTTCATTCGTGTGGCTTTCAGGTTAACAATCGCCAGCACGCCTACCAGCAGGAAGATTAGCGTAGCGATAGCCGCCGCGAGGCCGAAGTCCTGACCGCCGCCGCCTTCGAAGGCGATGCGGTAGGTGTAGCTCACCAGCAGGTCGGTATAGCCGGCCGGCGTGGTGGTGCCGAGGCGATCCGGGCCGCCGTTGGTTAACAGCTGAATCAGGACGAAGTTGTTAAAGTTAAAGGCGAAGCTGGCGATCATCAGCGGCGTAAGCGGCTTGATCAGCAGCGGCAGCGTAATTTTAAAGAAGTTCTGGAACGGACCGGCGCCGTCCATTGCCGACGCTTCATACAGGTCGTCAGGAATGGCTTTCAGCAGGCCCATGCACAGGATCATCATGTACGGGTAGCCCAGCCAGGTGTTGACGATAACAATCATCGAACGCGCGGTCGTCGGGTCGCTAAACCAGGCCGGCTTAATGCCGAACAGCGCGCTGAGCATCATGTTGATCTCACCGAAGCTCTGGTTGAACAGCCCTTTGAAAATCAGAATCGAGATAAACGACGGTACCGCGTAAGGCAGAATCAGCAGTACGCGATAAATCGCTTTTCCTTTCAGGGACTCCCACTGCACGAGGCAGGCGAGGATCATGCCGACCGCGACGGTCAGAATAACGGTCAGTATTGAGAAGACTACCGTCCAGACGAAGATGGCGAAGAACGGTTTCTGGATACCTTCATCGGTAAAGACGCGGGTGAAGTTATCCCAGCCAATGCTCACGGTGTAGCCCGGGCTGAGCTTCTCGCCGCTCCAGCTGCCGTCGGCATTGATTGACTGATAGAAGCCGACTTTATTATTCGGCCGGTATTTGACGCCGCTCTGGTTGTTGGTCAGCTCGCCGTCGGCCGCCAGCGTATACAGCGGCTGGGTGCCGGAGAACTGACGCAGTGAACTCATAATGACCTTGCTGTCGTCAGGCAGCACGGCGGTCAGCTGGTTCAGCGCGGTACGGTTCTGGGTAATCACGCGCAGGTTAGCACGCTCGCCTTCCGGCTGAGCATCGGCTTCTTTCAGGGCCAGCTTCTGCACGCCGCCGAGCTTAAACGCGTCGGAAACATAATTTTTGCCGCTGTCGCCATCGGTCAGCGCCAGCTTCCACTCATCTCCCGCCGGGTACAGCGAGAAGTTGTAGGATTTGCCGGCCTGGAAGGAGCGATCCAGCAGGACTTCCTGAGCGCGCTCAAAGGTCAGCTGGTTGGTGCTGCTGTAGTTGGTGAAAGCGATAGCGATGGTGCAGATCAGCGGAAACAGGACGAACAGCCCCATCCCGGCGAGACCCGGATAGACATAGCGCCAGGCATAGGCCTTGCGGTTAGAAAAGATATACAGGCCAGCCGAGCTTAAAATCAGCGTCAGGATGGCAAACAGGTACTCCCCCTGGGCGTACATCAAAACAACAAGGTAACCCACCAGCAGGCACAGCAAGCCAATCACAGACCATGTCAGCTGCGGGCTTTGCCACCAGTGTTTCTTTTTAACGACATCCATGGGGATCATCCTCTACAACGTATTTTGTTCTCCCTCTCCCCTCAGGAGAGAGGGCCCGGATCGGGCGGCTGTTCGCCGTCCGGGTTCCTGACCCGCTCCCGAGAAGGGGGAGGGGACTAGCAGGGTTACTTAGTGATACGAGCCTGTGCGTCTTTCAGCGCGGCGTCGACGGTCTGACGACCGCTAGCTGCGTTGATAACCGCGGTGCGTACGGCATACCAGAAGGCGGACATCTGCGGAACGTTCGGCATGATTTCGCCTTTCTGGGCGTTCGCCATAGTGGCGGCGATACGCGGATCTTTTTCCAGTTTCTCCTGGAAGGATTTCAGCGCAACGGCGCCCAGCGGTTTATCCTTGTTCACTTCATCCAGACCCTGATCGGTCAGCAGGTAGTTTTCGAGGAACTCTTTCGCCAGCTCTTTGTTCGGGCTGGCGGCGTTGATACCGGCGCTCAGTACGCCGACGAACGGTTTAGACGCCTTGCCTTTGAAGGTTGGCAGCAGAGTCACGCCGTAGTTGATTTTGCTCTTATCGATGTTCGCCCACGCCCACGGACCGTTGATGGTCATCGCGGTATCGCCCTTGTTGAACGCCGCTTCAGCGATAGAGTAATCGGTATCAGCATTCATGTGTTTGTTCTTGATCAGATCGACCAGGAAGGTCAGACCCGCTTTCGCGCCAGCGCTGTCCACGCCGACATCTTTCACATCATATTTGCCGTTTTCAAGCTTGAACGCATAGCCACCGTCGGCGGCGATCAGCGGCCAGGTGAAGTACGGTTCCTGCAGGTTGAACATCAGCGCGCTCTTACCTTTCGCCTTCAGCGTTTTATCCAGCGCCGGGATCTCTTCCCAGGTTTTCGGCGGATTCGGGACCAGGTCTTTGTTGTAAATCAGCGACAGCGCTTCAACCGCGATTGGGTAAGCGATCAGCTTGCCGTTATAGCGTACCGCGTCCCAGGTGAACGGATAGAGTTTGTCCTGGAAAGCTTTGTCCGGAGCGATCTCGGCCAGCAGGCCGGACTGCGCGTAGCCGCCGAAGCGGTCGTGTGCCCAGAAGATAATATCCGGGCCATCGCCGGTTGCCGCAACCTGCGGGAATTTCTCTTCCAGCTTATCCGGGTGCTCGATGGAGACTTTAATCCCGGTGTCTTTTTCAAACTTTTTGCCCACTTCAGCGAGGCCGTTATAGCCCTTGTCGCCGTTAATCCAGATTACCAGCTTACCTTCTTCAATTTTGGCGAGGGCAGAGGCGGAAAACATCATCGTGGTCAGTGCTGACAGCGCGAGGATGCGGGCGCCGGTTTTGATTTTCATATACCAGTCCTTTTTGGTGATGTGCTCGTGGATACACTTAGGTGGCTTAACGGTGATGAGTTTCCTTTTTTAACAACCCCTTTCCATCCTCCCTATGTCTACGCCCCACCCGTAGTTTGTGTGATCTGGCTTGCAGAAACGCCGGTATTGGGGCGTGGAGCACATAAAAAGGAGGCTATTTTTGCAACCTGCGTCACGAAATTGACTTTGGCGCGCCATCCCCCGCAGTGAGAGGCAATCTCTCATCCTCCCGTCTCCTCCCCCATAAAAAAGCCGGGGGTGGAGGATTCACCAGGTTAATGAATGCCGCATAGTCAGCCCATCTTGAATGTGTCTTTAAGTGACAGGTTGTAACGAAGGGAGATGGGCATGGCGAGCGTACAGCTGCGAAATATAACGAAAGCCTGGGGCGACGTGGTGGTATCGAAAGATATCAATCTCGACATCCAGGAAGGGGAGTTCGTGGTGTTTGTCGGGCCATCGGGCTGCGGCAAATCTACCCTGCTGCGTATGATTGCCGGGCTGGAAACCATAACCAGCGGTGATTTGTTTATCGGCGAAACCAGGATGAACGATATCCCCCCCGCAGAACGCGGCATCGGCATGGTCTTCCAGTCTTACGCTCTCTACCCTCATCTCTCCGTCGCGGAAAATATGTCTTTCGGCCTGAAGCTGGCCGGCGCCAAAAAAGATGTGATCAACCAGCGCGTCACTCAGGTGGCTGAAGTGCTGCAGCTGGCGCACCTGCTTGAGCGTAAGCCGAAGGCGCTATCCGGCGGCCAGCGTCAGCGCGTGGCAATCGGTCGTACCCTGGTGGCGGAGCCTCGCGTATTCCTGCTGGATGAACCGCTTTCAAACCTCGATGCCGCGCTGCGCGTGCAGATGCGTATCGAAATCTCCCGTCTGCACAAGCGGCTGGGACGCACGATGATTTACGTGACCCACGATCAGGTTGAGGCGATGACTTTGGCCGACAAGATTGTGGTGCTGGATGCCGGTCGCGTAGCGCAGGTAGGGAGACCGCTTGAGCTGTATCACTACCCGGCCGATCGCTTCGTTGCGGGCTTTATTGGCTCGCCGAAGATGAACTTCCTGCCGGTGAAAGTCACCGCAACCGCCATTGAGCAGGTTCAGGTGGAGCTGCCAAACCGCCAGCAAATTTGGCTGCCGGTGGACAGCGCCCGCGTTCAGGTTGGGGCAAATATGTCCTTAGGCATCCGCCCGGAACATCTGCTGCCCAGCGATATCGCCGACGTGACCCTTGAAGGGGAAGTGCAGGTGGTTGAGCAGCTTGGCCACGAAACGCAAATTCATATCCAGATCCCAGCCATCCGTCAGAACCTGGTCTACCGCCAGAACGACGTGGTGTTGGTAAAAGAGGGAGCCACATTCGCTATCGGTTTGCCACCGGAACGTTGCCATTTATTCCGTGAGGATGGCACGGCGTGTCGTCGGTTGCATAAAGAGCCGGGCGTGTAAGGCTTCCCATTAAAAAAAAACGCGAACCCCTTAGCGCTGCAGCAGCAGGCAGAACAACGGGCGAAGTGTTCAAAGAAAAGCAATGATCTCAGGAGATAGAATGATGATTACTCTGCGCAAACTTCCACTGGCGGTCGCCGTCGCAGCAGGCGTTATGTCTGCTCAGGCGATGGCCGTCGATTTCCACGGCTATGCTCGTTCCGGTATCGGCTGGACCGGCAGCGGCGGTGAACAGCAGTGCTTCCAGGCAACCGGTGCTCAAAGTAAATACCGTCTTGGTAACGAATGTGAAACCTATGCGGAATTAAAACTGGGCCAGGAAGTATGGAAAGAAGGTGATAAGAGCTTCTACTTCGATACTAACGTCGCGTACTCCGTATCGCAGCAGAATGACTGGGAATCAACCAGCCCGGCATTCCGTGAAGCCAACGTGCAGGGTAAAAACCTGATCGACTGGCTGCCAGGTTCCACCATCTGGGCCGGTAAGCGTTTCTACCAGCGTCATGACGTTCACATGATCGACTTCTACTACTGGGATATTTCAGGTCCTGGTGCTGGTATCGAAAACATCGATCTGGGCTTCGGTAAGCTGTCTATGGCGGCAACCCGTTCTTCTGAGTCCGGCGGTTCTGCCACCTTCGCTGACCGCGATGCGCTGGGCAACCGTATTTATGACAACATCGTGCCGAACGACGTCTTCGACGTGCGTTTAGCGCAGATGGAAATCAACCCAGGTGGTACCCTGGAGCTCGGCGTTGACTACGGTCACACCAACGTTCCGGATAACTACTACCTGCAGCCGGACGCGTCTAAAGACGGCTGGATGCTGACCGCTGAACACACCCAGAGCATGCTGAAAGGCTACAACAAGTTCGTTCTGCAGTACGCCACCGACGCGATGACCTCCAACGGTAAAGGCATTCCGCAGGGCGGCAGCATCAACAACGACGGCTCCCTGTGGCGCGTGCTTGACCACGGCGCGATCTCGCTGGGCGATAGCTGGGATCTGATGTACGTCGGTATGTACCAGGATATCAACCTGGACAACAACAACGGCACCAAATGGTGGACCGTCGGCGTGCGTCCGATGTACAAATGGACGCCGATCATGAGCACCCTGCTGGAAGTTGGCTACGACAACGTCGAGTCGCAGAAAACCGGCGACAACAACAACCAGTACAAAATCACCCTGGCACAGCAGTGGCAGGCTGGCGACAGCATCTGGTCCCGTCCGGCAATCCGCGTATTCGCAACCTACGCCAAGTGGGATGAGAAATGGGGCTACGCGAACGGCGATTCCGGTGCTGGCTACACCTCCGGCGTGGCGTATAACGACACCTCCGCGAAGACCTTCAGCCGTGGCGATAACGACGAGTGGACCTTCGGCGCCCAGATGGAAATCTGGTGGTAATCCAACCTGACCTGTTATGAGCAAAAGAGGGGCGTAAGCCCCTCTATATCTTAGGCCCAGCGAGCTATTGCCTGGCTACCGCTCGGCCATCGGAATTGAGGTGATAACAATGAAAATGAATAAAAGTCTCGTTGCCCTCTGCCTGTCCGCCGGCCTGCTGGCCAGCGTACCCGCAGTCAGTTTTGCTGATGTGAATTTTGTGCCGCAGAACACCGCTGCCGCACCGACGATCCCCGCCTCCGCGTTACAGCAGTTAACCTGGACGCCGGTCGATCAATCGAAGTCCCAGGTCACCAACTTAGCGACGGCAGGACAGTCGCTGAATATCTCCGGTATCACCGGGCCGGTCGCCGCCTACAGCGTCCCGGCGAATATCGGTGAGCTGACCATTACGCTGACCAGCGAAGTCAACAAGCAGACCAGCGTTTTTGCGCCGAACGTGCTGATTCTTGACCAGAATATGACGCCATCTGCGTACTTCCCAAGCAGCTACTTCACCTACCTGGAGCCGGGCGTGATGAGCTCGGATCGCCTCGAAGGGGTGATGCGTCTGACGCCGGCGCTGGGCCAGCAAAAGATTTACGTCCTGGTCTTTACCACGCCGCAGGATCTGCAGCAGACCACCAAATTAATCGATCCGGCGAAGGCCTACGCCAAAGGTACGGGTAACGCGGTCCCGGATATTCCGGACCCGATTGCCAAACATACCACCGAAGGTACGCTGGGTCTGAAAGTGAAAACATCGTCTGGCTCCAGCGTGCTGGTTGGCCCGCTGTTTGGCTCCTCCGGCCCGGGTCCGGTCACCGTCGGCAATACGGCCGCTCCGGTATACAGCGCGCCAGCCGCCGCCCCGGCCGTTGCTCCGGTCGCCGCGCCGGCGGCGAAGAGTGAGCCGATGCTGGATGATACGGAAACCTACTTTAACAACGGCATTAAGCAGGCGGTTGCTAAAGGAGATATCGACAAAGCCCTCAAATTGATGAACGAAGCTGAACGCCTTGGCTCGAAATCTGCCCGTTCCACCTTTATCAGCAGTGTAAAAGGCAAGGGGTGATCGTCTCCCCACAATGCTGATGTTTAGGCACAGCCTTTAGGTGCGTCCGCCTGGACGCACCTTTTTTTCTCGCGCGCGGCTTCTGTTGCATGGCTGTTGCGCGGAAGATCGTATCTTGATGTTTGCCCGCCCCGATCGGCCTATTCTGCGATACAATGCCTTTACGTTATGTATCGGAGAATCAGGCATGTCACATCCTGCGCTTACGCAACTACGTGCGCTGCGCTATTTTGCCGCTATGCCCCCGCTGGAACCCTCGCTGCGCGACTGGCTGTTGCTGGAAGACTCAATGACCAAACGCTTTGAGCAACAAGGGAAAAAGGTTAGCGTTATGCTGGTCAACGAAGATTTTGTCGGACGCGAAGCGCTGGTCGGTGAAGAAGCGTTGCTGCCAGATGAAGAGCGCTACTGGCTGCGGGAAATCATTCTCTGCGCCGATGATGAACCCTGGCTGGCCGGGCGAACTATCGTGCCGGAATCGACGCTGAGCGGTCCCGAACTGGCGCTGCAGCAGCTTGGGCAGACGCCGCTGGGCCGCTATTTGTTCACCTCGTCGACGTTAACCCGTGACTTTATTGAAATTGGGCGTTATGCAGAGCTTTGGGGGCGTCGTTCCCGCCTCCGGCTGAGCGGTAAACCGCTGCTGCTGACAGAACTGTTTCTGCCTGCATCGCCGCTGTATTAAGAGGAAGAGAAAATGGAGTGGAGTCTGACGCAGAATAAGCTGTTGGCGTTTCATCGCCTGATGCGTACTGACAAACCGATCGGCGCGCTGCTGCTGCTGTGGCCGACGCTGTGGGCGCTATGGGTGGCGACGCCGGGTGTTCCGCCGCTGTGGATTCTGGCCGTTTTTGTCGCCGGAGTGTGGCTGATGCGCGCCGCCGGCTGCGTGGTCAACGATTATGCCGACCGCAAATTTGACGGCCACGTCAAGCGCACCGCGCGTCGTCCGCTGCCGAGCGGGGAGGTGACGGAGAAAGAGGCCCGGGTGCTGTTTGTCGTGCTGGTGCTGCTCTCGTTCCTGCTGGTGCTGACCCTCAACACCATGACCATTCTGCTGTCGGTGGCGGCGCTGGCTCTGGCGTGGGTCTATCCATTCATGAAGCGCTACACCCATCTGCCGCAGGTGGTGCTGGGGGCGGCGTTTGGCTGGTCGATTCCGATGGCCTTCTCCGCGGTGAGCGAATCGCTGCCGCTGAGCTGCTGGCTGATGTTCCTCGCCAACATTCTGTGGGCGGTGGCTTACGATACCCAGTATGCAATGGTTGACCGGGACGATGACCTTAAAATTGGCATCAAATCAACGGCGATTTTGTTTGGCGAAAACGATCGCGTGATTATCGGTATGCTGCAGATCGCGGTGCTGGTCCTGATGGCGGCGGTAGGGTGGCTGAACGGCCTGAGCTGGGAATATTACTGGTCGCTGTTTATCGCGGCGGGGCTGTTTTTCTGGCAGCAGAAGCTGATTTTCCGTCGTGAACGCGACGACTGCTTCAAAGCGTTTTTAAACAATAACTACGTTGGGCTGGTGCTGTTCCTCGGCCTGGCGATGGGCTATATGGCGTAGTTTTCCCTGGCAGGGTCCTGACTCCCCGGCTTACGTAGCGCAAGCCGGGGCAAGTCTCAGGCGCTACGCTTCATCCTGCGCGGCGCTTTCAATCGTCAGACGCACGTCCGATGTAATCAGGTTCGCCAGCATCTGGTAAACCTTCAGCGTCTCTTCCGGCTCGGCATCGCCGGTATCGCTAATATAGCCTTCGTCACGCAGCGTCAGTACCAGAGTGCTGAATACCGCCTTATCGAAGAACTCCGGCGCGTTGATGCCGTGCAGAACCGACAGGCGCTGGGCCATCGTACGGCTCTCTTTCTCCAGCGAACTGCGGTTAATCGAGGGATTAGCGCTCAGCAGCCAGAAGGTGATGGCATAGCGCTGGAGCGTTTCGCGCGCCCCGGCGGCCAGCAGCTGCAGCAGGCGGGAGTGCGACGGGTTGATGCTTATCTCGTCCTCGCTCAGCGCCAGCAGGCCCTGGCGCTGCATCTCAGCGGTCAGCGCATCGATAACGCTCGCCAGCTCTTCTTTTTCCCAGCGCAGGAACAGCTCGGCCTTCAGCAGCGGATAGAACATCTCGACGTGACGCAGCACTTCCGTGCGGGTGATCCGTCGATGCTGGGTGACAATCGCCGCCAGCAGCGAAGGCATCATCAGCATATGGGCGATGTTGTTGCGATAGTAGGTCATCAGCACCGCCTGCTCGCGCGGCAGAATGATGATGTCGCCGATGGTGTCTTTTTCGACCTCGAACTTATTCATCTTCAGCGCGTGGTCAATCAGCTCGCTGGCGGAAGCCGGCGGCGTGGTCGCATCCGGAGAGTAAGGCACGTTACGCAGCAGATCGAGATAGCACTCCAGCTGCTGGGTCAGCTGCTCGCGGGTCAGCGAACGCTGGCGCGATGCCAGCAGAGCGGTACAGCACAGGTTCATGGCGTTCGCCGCGCCGGCGTTGTTGATGCGGACCATCAGATCGGAGGCGATGCTGTTTACCGTCGGCGTTAGCCACGACGGGCGAATGGCTTCGATAGGATCGATAGACTCGCGCCACTCCGGAACGTGCTGGTTGAGCCAGGTCATCAGCGGCAGCGGTTCGCCGAAGTTAACGTACCCCTGGCCGAGGTTACGCAGCTTGCTCAGGCCGCGCAGCATCTGCGGCAGGCTCTCTTTCTCTTTCGTCGCGCCGCGCAGCTCTTTGGCATAGGTCCCGACTTCCATCACGTGCTCGTAGCCGATGTAGATCGGAACCAGCGTAATTGGTCGGGTGCCGCCGCGCAGCATCGCCTGGATAGTCATCGACAGAGTGCCGGTTTTCGGGTCCAGCAGGCGCCCGGTACGAGAGCGCCCGCCCTCCACGAAGTACTCTACCGAGTAACCGCGGCTGAACAGTTCGCCAAGATATTCGCGGAACACCGTCGAGTAGAGCTTGTTGCCCTTAAACGTACGGCGAATAAAGAACGCGCCGCCGCGACGGAAAATCGGCCCTGCCGGCCAGAAGTTGAGGTTGATGCCGGCGGCGATATGCGGCGGCACCAGGCCCTGGTGGTAGAGCACGTAGGAGAGCAGCAGGTAGTCCATATGGCTGCGATGGCACGGAACGTAGACGATCTCGTGCCCTTCGTGCGCCAGCTGCCGCACGCGCTCGGCGTTATGAACGTTAATTCCCTGATACAGGCGGTTCCAGGTAAAGCCCAGCACGCGGTCGGTCAGGCGAATCATCTCGTAGGAGAAGTTTGCGGCGATCTCTTCCATCAGCGCGATAGCGTTTTGCTGCGCCTTCTCGTGGGAGATTTTCTTGCTGCGGGCTTCGTCTTCCACCGCGCGGGCGATGGCTTTTGACGCCAGCAGCTTGTTGAACAGATCCTGACGCGCCGGCAGACGCGGGCCGACGGCGGCCAGGCGCTGACGGGCGAAGTGCATACGCGCCACGCGGGCCAGCTTCTGGGCAATGGTTTTATCGGTTCCGTGCTCGGACGCCATTCGGCGTAGCGACACCGGCGGCGAGAAGCGCACGAAGCTGTCGCGGCCCAGCCACAGAACGGCGAAGAATTTCTGAATACCATTAAGCATGCGCAGCGGCGGATTGAGCTCGCCCTTTTCGCGCCCTGGCGCACGACCAAACATCACTGAAACCGGCACCATTTGCACGTCGAGGTCAGGGTGGTTGCGGTGCAGATCCAGGTAGTCGTGGAACAGCTTGATGGATTCTTCTTTCGGCGTGTAGTAGGTAAATACGCGCGGGCCGCCGTGGATAAAGACGTAGCGCGGCAGCAGGGTGCCGTCGATTTCTAACGGTTCGAGCGGATCGGGTAAATCGTGCTCCAGGCACTGCGCGCGCAGCGTCAGCAGGTCTGCCTTCGAGTTATAGGGCAGAACGTACATAATCGGACGCGAGGTATCCAGCCCTAATTCCTGAGCAGGCTCTGCGGGAATAGACTTGCTTTTTACCAGCAGCCGTAATGGTAAATTCAGTAATTTATAGTAAATTCGTTGCCAGCCGGACATAAACGATGTGAAGCCTCTGGTTAATCATGCAAATGCGCGGCAAGAATAACAGAAAGTGCGCAAAATTTCCGTTGCCACGCGGCAAACGCGTACACTCATTGACGTCATTTACATAAAAAGGTTCTTTTGATGGCCAATAATACCACCGGGTTAACCCGAATCATTAAAGCGGCAGGGTATTCCTGGAAAGGTTTTCGTGCGGCATGGATAAATGAGGCCGCCTTTCGTCAGGAAGGTATTGCCACCGTTATTGCCATTGCGATCGCCTGCTGGTTGGATGTTGACGCCATTACGCGCGTGCTGCTGATAGGCTCGGTCCTGATAGTGATGATAGTCGAAATTCTTAATAGCGCGATTGAGGCGGTGGTGGACCGGATTGGCTCCGACCACCATGAGCTTTCCGGACGCGCGAAGGATATGGGCTCTGCGGCGGTATTTCTGGCGATCGTCATTGCGCTGATCGTCTGGGTTACGCTGCTGTGGGCGCACTATCGCTAAGGGTCTGTAGCATCAGACTATTTGGTTTGGCGTCCGCGGGCTGGAGGCCGATCAACCTCCCTCCACGCGGCCTGTTTTGCGTCGTGTGGAGCAGAAACGCTCCGCCGCAATCCCCCTGCGTTAGCTGGCCGCAGCGCGCGGCAAACGAAAAGAATCTCCTGATTTTTGTGTGAAATTTGATTCCAAAATCACCGTTAGCTGTATATACTCACAGCATAACTGTATATACACCCAGGGGGCGGAATGAAAGCGTTAACGACCAGGCAGCAAGAGGTGTTTGATCTCATCAGAGATCATATCAGCCAGACTGGCATGCCGCCGACGCGTGCGGAAATTGCTCAGCGCTTGGGGTTCCGTTCCCCAAACGCGGCGGAAGAACACCTGAAAGCGCTGGCGCGTAAAGGCGCAATCGAGATCATTTCCGGTGCCTCCCGCGGTATTCGTCTGCTGACTGAAGAAGAGCCCGGCCTGCCGCTGATTGGCCGCGTGGCTGCCGGTGAGCCGCTGCTGGCGCAGCAGCACATCGAAGGCCACTTCCAGGTCGATCCGGCAATGTTCAAGCCGAGCGCCGACTTCCTGCTGCGCGTCAGCGGAATGTCGATGAAAGACATTGGTATTCTGGACGGCGATCTGCTGGCGGTACACAAAACTCAGGATGTGCGTAACGGGCAGGTTGTGGTCGCACGTATCGATGAAGAAGTGACGGTTAAACGCCTTAAAAGGCAGGGTAACGTCGTCGAACTGCTGCCGGAAAATAGCGAGTTTTCACCAATCGTGGTGAACCTACGCGAGCAAAACTTTACCATTGAAGGTCTGGCCGTCGGCGTCATCCGCAACGGCGAGTGGCTGTAAGCGCCTTCTCTTAACGCAGCATCGTCTGATGCATGATGCTGCGCTGTCTCTCCTCGCTCAGGCTTTCCCTCATGCTTTTTAATGCCGCTGATAAGGCCCTGTGGCGCCTGGCGCTACCGATGATTTTCTCCAATATCACCGTCCCGCTGCTGGGCCTGGTGGATACTGCGGTTATCGGCCATCTTGATAGCCCGGTTTACCTGGGCGGCGTGGCGGTCGGGGCTACGGCTACCAGCTTCCTGTTCATGCTGCTGCTCTTTCTGCGAATGAGTACCACCGGCCTGACTGCGCAGGCGTTTGGCGCAAAGGACCCCGTGCGCCTGGCGCGAGCGCTGGTGCAGCCGCTTGGGCTGGCGCTGGCCGCCGGTCTGCTGATCGTTCTGTTTCGTATGCCGCTCATTAACCTGGCGCTGCATATCGTCGGCGGCAGCGAAGCGGTGCTGGAACAGGCCCGGCGTTTCCTGGAGATCCGCTGGCTGAGCGCCCCGGCATCGTTAGCTAACCTGGTGCTGCTGGGCTGGCTGCTGGGCGTCCAGTATGCCCGTGCGCCGGTGATCCTGCTGATTGTCGGCAACCTGCTGAATATTGTCCTCGATCTGTGGCTGGTGATGGGGCTGCACATGAACGTGCAGGGCGCGGCGCTGGCGACGGTGACCGCCGAATATGCCACCTTTATCATTGGCCTGCTGATGGCGAAACGCGTGCTGACGCTGCGGGGCGTGTCATTCTCTATGCTGAAGGGCGCCTGGCGCGGCGATCTCCGGCGGCTGCTGGCCCTCAACCGCGACATCATGCTGCGTTCGCTGCTGCTGCAGCTCTGCTTTGGCGCGGTGACCGTTTTCGGCGCGCGTCTGGGGGGCGATATCGTGGCGGTGAACGCCATTTTGATGACCATGCTAACCTTCACCGCCTATGCGTTGGACGGCTTTGCCTATGCCGTGGAGGCCCACTCCGGGCAGGCCTACGGCGCGCGCGATGGCAGCAAGCTGCTGGAGGTGTGGCGTGCGGCCTGTCGGCAGTCTGGCATGGTCGCGCTGGCTTTTGCGCTGATCTACAGCGTGGCGGGAGAGCAGATTATCGCTCTGCTGACCTCTATACCCTCGCTCCAGCAGCTCGCCGACCGCTATCTGCTGTGGCAGATGATTTTGCCGGTGGTCGGCGTCTGGTGTTATCTGCTGGACGGCATGTTTATCGGCGCGACGCGCGGCAGCGAAATGCGCAACAGCATGGCGGTGGCCGCCGTGGGCTTTGCCGTAACCCTGCTGACGCTGCCGGTGCTCGGTAACCACGGCCTGTGGCTGGCGCTGACGGTATTCCTGGCGCTGCGAGGTCTGTCGCTGGCGCTGATCTGGCGACGGCACTGGCGGCGCGGCACCTGGTTTTCATAACGTCTTTTGGTGTGAAAATGGTTAAAGATTCCGAATAATAAAATTAACCCAGAATTCTCATCTATAGTTAATCATATGTCCGGCACACAGCGGGCTGTTAACTCACCGAACGATGAGGACTGAATCATGAATAAAGACGAAATCGGCGGTAACTGGAAACAGTTAAAAGGTAAAGCGAAAGAGCAATGGGGCAAGCTTACCGACGATGATATGACCGTCATCGAGGGTAAGCGCGACCAGCTGGTCGGTAAAATCCAGGAGCGTTACGGCTACGCTAAAGATCAGGCAGAAAAAGAAGTGTCTGACTGGGAAACCAAAAATGACCATCGCTGGTAGCGACGAGATGTAGAGCGTTAACCCTTTGTTATTGCCTGCCTGAACGGTACAAGGATGTACTAAAAATCCCTGATTCCCGCTGCGGCCAACGCCTCAGCGGGCTTTCTTTTTAGTCTGGATGGTGTGGTCATGGTGGCAGTGCCCCGGCGTGTTGCAGGCTTCTACCTCGACGCAGCCCGCGCACAGGCCGTGCGCTTCGATCACGTTATGGCGCAGGGCGAAGCCCATTTTGGCCGCCAGCGTATGCATGATGTCCTCTACGCCTTCCGCGCACTCTTCTTTAACCACCCCGCAGCGATCGCAGATAAACATCGCTGAACTATGGGTTGGCTGATCGAACAGGTGACACAGCACGTAGCTGTTGGTTGATTCCACCTTGTGCACGAAGCCCTGCTCAAGCAGAAACTCCAGCGCCCGGTAGACCGTCGGAGGCTTAGCCTGCGGCTCTTTACCGCGCAGGAGATCGAGCAAATCGTAGGCGCTGATCGCCCCCTGCTGTAGACTCATCAGGCGCAACACTTCAAGGCGCTGCGGAGTCAGGCGCACGCCCCGCTGCGCGCAGAGCTTTTCAGCATGCGCTAACATGTCTTGCGAAGTGGACTTATCCATGAGCATCCTCTGGTTGCGTAACGATGAAGTTGTTACTTTATCACGATCCAGGCAAAACGCCGAGAACCCACGGTTTGTGCTATACCTGATGCATCTCATTTTCGGGAGAAAACGATGAAACGACCTGATTGCATTCGACATTGGCGCGAGATGGAGGGGCCGGATGATGCCACCTATCCCGACAGCAGCGAGCTCTTTTCCATCGGCGCACCGCTGGCCCGTGGTTTAAGGCTAAACCGGCTGGGGATCCATCATGAGCGCCTGCCGCCAGGGCGTCGTACCTCTTATCCGCATGCGGAAAGCGATGAAGAAGAGTTCATCTACGTGCTGGAGGGGTATCCGGAAGTGTGGATAAACGGCTATCTGTGGAAGCTGGAGCCGGGGGATTGCGTCGGTTTTCCCGCCGGCACCGGGGTATGCCACACCTTCCTGAATAACACCGAGGAGGAGGCATGCCTGCTGGTGGTTGGCGAAGCGAATAAAAAATTTAACCGGATCTACTATCCGCTTAACCCCAGCTATGCCGCGACGCGTCAGGATCGCTGGGTCGACCATCCGCCGCAGTTCTTCGGTCCTCACGACGGTAAGCCGCGTAGGAAATAGCGTTTTTTTCCAGTGCAGGATACGGCCATTGGCGCTATGCGCCTGTGGTTTATCTTTGTGCTATAGTAGCGCCCCTTTTTACCCGGATGCCTATTTATTCGCCATGATGCCAGAATCAACGTCTACCGCCTTTGCTGCCCACCGTTTTTCCATCGCCCCGATGCTCGACTGGACCGACAGGCACTGCCGCTACTTCCTGCGCCAGCTGTCGCGCCATACGCTGTTGTACACCGAAATGGTGACCACCGGGGCGATTATTCACGGTAAAGGCGACTATCTGGCCTACAGCGAAGAAGAGCATCCCGTTGCGCTACAGCTTGGCGGTAGCGATCCGGCCGCGCTGGCGCAGTGTGCGAAGCTGGCGGAAGCGCGCGGCTATGATGAGATCAACCTCAACGTCGGCTGCCCGTCTGACCGCGTGCAGAACGGGATGTTTGGCGCCTGCCTGATGGGCAATGCGCCGCTGGTTGCCGACTGCATTAAAGCGATGCGCGACGTGGTCTCGATTCCGGTCACGGTAAAAACCCGAATCGGCATTGATGACCAGGATAGCTATGCGTTCCTGTGTGATTTCATCAATACCGTATCCGGGAAAGGCGAATGCGATATGTTTATCATCCACGCCCGCAAAGCCTGGCTTTCCGGCCTGAGCCCGAAAGAGAACCGCGAGATCCCGCCTCTGGACTACCCGCGCGTCTATCAGCTAAAACGTGATTTTCCGCATCTGACGATGGCGATCAACGGCGGGATCAGGTCGCTGGAAGAAGCGAAGCTGCACCTTGAGCATATGGACGGTGTGATGGTGGGGCGCGAGGCGTACCAGAATCCAGGCATGCTGACCTCCGTTGACCGGGAGATTTTTGCGGCCAATGGCGCGGATACTGACCCGGTTGCCGTGGTGCGCGCCATGTATCCGTATATTGAGCGTGAGCTGAGCAACGGGACCTATCTTGGCCATGTGACCCGCCATATGCTGGGCCTGTTCCAGGGGATCCCCGGCGCTCGCCAGTGGCGTCGCTACCTGAGTGAGAACGCGCATAAGGCCGGTGCCGATATCAACGTCCTGGAACACGCGCTGAAGCTGGTCGCCGATAAGCGTTAACGTTTCGCTGTTTCGCTAAAATTTAGTCAAATACGCCACGCCCTGAAATTAAAATCAGGGCATTTTTCTTTAAATTCAATAGATTATAATTGGCACGCTTCTTGTAATGTCTGAGTGCAAAGGGCTATTGCTTGGGAGAGAAGAAGATGCTGGAACTGCTATTTATCATTGGTTTTTTTGTCATGCTGCTGGTAACCGGCGTATCGCTGCTGGGCATTATTGCTGCCATTGTTGCGGCGACGGCGCTGATGTTCGTTGGCGGCCTGTTTGCGATGATGATTAAACTGCTGCCGTGGCTGCTGCTAGCCGTTGCGGTGGTATGGGTGATTCGGGCGATAAATACGCCAAAAATCACCCACTACCGTAGCAACAACCGCTGGCGTTATTAAGGTAGTGAGTGGTAGGTCACAACCTGAAGAATTTTGCATAAAACGGCGTAGGTTTTGCTTATTAAATCTGTCACTATTAGCGCGTTAATGAATTCATCGCGCTGTACCCTACATACAGCCGAACTAAAAAAAGTCAGGGCTTCCGTATGGAAGCCCTAAACTTTTCCCCCTCCCGTCATACTTCAGACTACAGGTGCGTTGGCTACGTTAGCTCACCCCGGTCACTTACTGGAGTAAGCTCCCGGGGATTCGCTATCTTGCCGCCTTCCTGTAGCCCGAATTATTTAGGGAGGGCTTCTCGTCATACTTCAGACTACAGGTGCGTTGGCTACGTTAACTCACCCCGGTCACTTACTGGAGTAAGCTCCCGGGGATTCGCTATCTTGCCGCCTTCCTGTAGCCCGAATTATTTAGGGAGGGCTTCTCGTCATACTTCAGACTACAGGGGCGTTGGCCGCGTTAACTCACCCCGGTCACTTACTGGAGTAAGCTCCCGGGGATTCGCTATCTTGCCGCCTTCCTGTAGCCCGAATTATTTAGGGAGGGCTTCTCGTCATACTTCGAACTACAGAAGCGTTGGCAGCGTTAACCTTGCCTCGACTTACTCGTTACGGCAGCAGAAGGCTTGAGCCTTCGGTGGCGCGGCTCTCGAGAACCTCGTGCGCGCGTCGCGCGTCGGCCAGCGGATATTTTTGGCTCTCCGCTACGTCGACGTTTATCACGCCGCTGGCGATCAGCGAAAAGAGTTCGTTACTGGCTTCCACCAGCTCTTCGCGGCTGGTGATATAGCCCTGCAGAGAAGGGCGGGTAACGTACAGCGAGCCTTTCTGATTGAGGATCCCCAGATTAACGCCGGTAACCGGTCCGGAGGAGTTGCCGAAGCTGACCATCAATCCTCGGCGCTGCAGACAGTCGAGCGAAGCTTCCCAGGTGTCTTTGCCCACGGAATCATAGACCACGTGAACTTTTTTCCCCTCGGTAATCTCTTTCAGCCGCTCGGCGATATTCTCTTCACGATAGTTGATCGTCTGCCAGGCTCCGGCCTGCTTCGCGCGCTGCGCTTTTTGCGCGCTGCCGACGGTGCCGATGAGCCTGGCGCCCAGCGCTTTTGCCCACTGGCAGGCTATCAGCCCGACGCCACCGGCCGCAGCGTGGAACAGGAACGTCTCGCCGGCTTTGATTTCGTAGGTTTTACGCAGCAGATAATAGACCGTCAGGCCCTTAAGGAAGGAGGCCGCGGCCTGCTCGAAAGAGATGGCCGCAGGTAAAATTGCGGCTTTATCGGCGGGGACATTATGCACCGAGCTGTAGGCGCCCAGCGCCGACTGGGCGTACACGACGCGATCGCCGGCTTTAATATGCGTGACGCCGCGCCCGACCTTGCTTACTACGCCGGCGGCTTCGGTACCTAATCCGCTCGGAAGCGAAGGGGGCGGATAGAGGCCGCTGCGAATATAGGTATCGATGTAGTTGATACCAATAGCTTTGTTTTCTACCTGTATCTCGTGTTCTGCCGGATCCCCTGCAACAAAATCCACCACCTGCAGAACTTCCGGGCCACCGTGCTTGTGAAATTCAATACGTGTTGCCATGCTTCCTCCTGAACTATGTGGTAACCTTTCGAGCCAATTTCTATAGCGGGAATTCCATTCAATATGGCAGGAAATAAACCCTTCAACAAACCCCAGACTGAACCCCGAGTCCGCGATCCTCAGGTAGCCGGGTTGAAAGTCCCGCCGCACTCGATTGAAGCGGAACAGTCGGTGTTGGGCGGTTTAATGCTGGACAACGAGCGCTGGGACGACGTCGCCGAGCGCGTTGTTGCAGAAGATTTTTACACGCGTCCGCACCGTCATATCTTTATTGAAATGGCCCGCCTGCAGGAAACCGGCAGCCCGATTGACCTCATTACGCTCGCGGAATCGCTGGAGCGTCAGGGGCAGCTGGACAGCGTAGGCGGCTTCGCCTATCTGGCAGAACTCTCAAAAAATACGCCAAGCGCGGCGAACATTAGCGCTTATGCCGATATCGTGCGTGAACGTGCCGTTGTCCGGGAAATGATCTCGGTGGCGAACGAAATTGCCGAAGCGGGCTTTGACCCCCAGGGTCGCACCAGCGAAGATCTGCTGGATCTGGCGGAGTCCCGGGTCTTTAAGATCGCCGAGAGCCGCGCGAATAAAGACGAAGGTCCGAGAAATATCGCCGAAGTGCTTGATGCGACCGTTGCGCGTATCGAACAGCTGTTCCAGCAGCCGCACGACGGCGTTACCGGCGTGAATACCGGCTATGACGACCTGAATAAAAAGACGGCGGGTTTGCAGCCGTCGGATTTGATTATCGTCGCGGCGCGTCCGTCGATGGGTAAAACGACATTTGCGATGAACATCGTCGAAAATGCGGCGATGTTGCAGGATAAGCCGGTACTGATTTTCAGCCTTGAGATGCCATCGGAACAGATTATGATGCGTACCCTGGCCTCGCTGTCGCGCGTCGATCAGACGCGTATTCGTACCGGCCAGCTCGATGACGAGGACTGGGCGCGGATTTCGGGCACCATGGGCATTCTGCTGGAAAAGCGCAATATCTATATCGATGACTCCTCCGGCCTGACGCCGACGGAAGTGCGCTCCCGCGCCCGGCGTATCGCCCGCGAACACGGCGGGATTGGCCTGATCATGATCGACTACCTGCAGCTGATGCGGGTGCCGTCGCTCTCCGATAACCGTACGCTGGAAATCGCCGAAATCTCCCGCTCGTTGAAGGCGCTGGCCAAAGAGCTGCAGGTGCCGGTGGTGGCGCTGTCGCAGCTGAACCGCTCGCTGGAACAGCGCGCGGATAAGCGCCCGGTAAACTCCGATCTGCGTGAATCAGGTTCTATCGAGCAGGATGCCGACTTAATCATGTTTATCTATCGTGATGAGGTTTATCACGAGAACAGCGACCTGAAAGGCATCGCCGAAATTATTATTGGTAAGCAGCGTAACGGCCCAATTGGTACGGTACGTCTGACGTTTAACGGGCAATGGTCGCGCTTCGATAACTATGCCGGCCCTCAGTATGATGATGAGTAAATCTCCGTCGTCCTTCACGTCGCAGGTGCGTTGACTCGCCCGCCCGCCTCGGTCACTTAGTTTATTAAGCTTCCGGGGCCCTCTGGCCTGTCGCCTTCCCGCAGCGCGATGGATACGGGCGATTCTTTTATTAAGGAATTTAAATGCAAGCGGCAACTGTAGTCATTAACCGCCGCGCTCTGCGACACAACCTGCAACGTCTGCGTGAACTGGCACCCGCCAGCAAGCTGGTTGCAGTCGTGAAAGCGAACGCTTACGGACACGGTCTTATCGAGACCGCGCGAACGCTCCCTGATGCCGACGCCTTTGGCGTCGCCCGTCTTGAAGAAGCCTTACGCCTGCGGGCGGGCGGCATCACTCAGCCTATCCTGCTGCTGGAAGGTTTTTTTGCGGCCACCGATCTGCCGGTTATCGCCGCCCAGCGCCTGCAAACGGCGGTGCATAGCCCCGAACAGCTGACCGCGCTGGAAAGCGCCGAGCTGAGCGAACCGGTCAGCGTCTGGATGAAGCTCGATACCGGCATGCATCGGCTGGGCGTGCTGCCGGAAGAGGCGGAGGCTTTCTACCAGCGCCTGAGCCGCTGTAAAAACGTCCGCCAGCCGGTGAACGTCGTCAGCCACTTTGCCCGGGCGGATGAGCCGGAGTGCGGCGCCACCGAGCGGCAGCTGGATATCTTCACCACCTTTACCGATGGCAAGCCTGGCCTGCGCTCTATCGCCGCCTCCGGCGGGATTTTGCTGTGGCCGCAGTCGCATTTTGACTGGGTGCGGCCGGGCATTATTCTCTACGGCGTGTCGCCGTTGGAGCATCAATCCACCGGGGCCGATTTCGGCTGCAGGCCGGTGATGTCGCTGACCTCGAGCCTGATTGCCGTTCGCGAGCATAAAGCGGGTGAGCCGGTGGGCTACGGCGGGACCTGGATTAGCGAACGCCATACCCGGCTGGGCGTAGTGGCGATGGGCTACGGCGATGGCTATCCGCGCGCCGCGCCGTCCGGTACGCCGGTGCTGATTAACGGTCGGGAAGTGCCGATTGTCGGCCGCGTGGCAATGGATATGATCTGCGTGGACCTCGGCCCCGAGGCGCAGGATAAGTCCGGCGATCCGGTGGTGCTGTGGGGGGAAGGTTTACCCGTTGAACGGATTGCAGAAATTACAAAAGTAAGTGCTTACGAACTTATCACGCGCCTGACTTCTCGCGTTGCGATGAAGTACGTCGATTAATCCTGATTTGCCGCAACGTTCCCCGGTGGCGCTACGGTTACCGGGACCGGGGCGATACGCGACAGCCCGGCTACGGCGTTAACGCCGCGAGCCGGGGAAAAGCTCCGGTTGCGCTCGGTGGGGCGATCGACGTCGGCTATCCGCCAACATCCTCTCGACCTGCCACGGCTTCCGGTTTATTGTGTTATTACCTGCCTTTTGTAAACCTGGAGAAACATCGCGTGTTTCAGAAAGTTGACGCCTACGCTGGCGACCCCATTCTTTCCCTGATGGAGCGTTTCAAAGAAGATCCGCGGAGTGACAAAGTAAACCTCAGCATCGGTTTGTACTATAACGAAGACGGAATTATCCCGCAGCTGCAGGCGGTGGCGGAAGCGGAAGCGCGTCTTAACGCGCAGCCGCACGGCGCCTCGCTGTATCTGCCGATGGAAGGTCTGAATCCTTACCGTAGCGCCATTGCGCCGCTGCTGTTTGGCGCCGAGCATCCGGTACTGCTGCAACAGCGCGTCGCTTCCATTCAGACGCTGGGCGGTTCCGGCGCGCTGAAAGTGGGCGCGGATTTCCTGAAACGCTACTTCCCGCAGGCGCGCGTATGGGTCAGCGATCCGACGTGGGAAAACCACATCGCCATCTTTGAAGGTGCTGGCTTCGAAGTAAGTACTTACCCTTGGTTTGATAATGAGACCAACGGCGTGCGCTTTGACGCGCTGCTCGAGACGCTGCGGACGCTGCCTGAAGGCGACATCGTGCTGCTGCATCCGTGCTGCCATAACCCGACCGGCGCCGATCTGAGCCATGCCCAGTGGGATGAAGTCGCAAAAGTGCTGAAAGCGCGCAGCCTGATCCCTTTCCTCGACATCGCCTATCAGGGCTTTGGCGCGGGAATGGACGATGATGCCTGGGCGATCCGCACGATTGCCAGCGCCGGCATGCCGATGCTGGTCAGCAACTCGTTCTCGAAAATCTTCTCCCTGTACGGCGAGCGCGTCGGCGGTCTGTCGGTGGTTTGCGAAGATTCAGAGACCGCGAGCCGCGTACTGGGACAGCTGAAGGCGACCGTACGCCGCAACTACTCCAGCCCGCCGAGCTTCGGGGCGCAGGTTGTCGCCGCCGTGCTGAACGACGCGGAGCTGAAGGCTTCATGGCTGGCGGAAGTCGAAGAGATGCGCACGCGCATTTTAGCGATGCGCCAGGAGCTGGTGAACGTCCTGAAAGACGCGGTACCCGGCGTTAATTTCGACTACCTGCTCAAGCAGCGCGGTATGTTTAGCTACACGGGATTCAGCGCCGCTCAGGTCGATCGCCTGCGTGAAGAGTTTGGCGTCTACCTGATTTCCAGCGGCAGGATGTGCGTGGCGGGTCTTAACTCGCGCAACGTTCAGCGCGTCGCACAGGCATTTTCTGCAGTGATATAATTCCGCGGTAATATCCGGCCCTTTCCGGTGTTAAGGAGAGGGCAATTCCCTTCCTGAAGTGTGATCATTCTCTTTTTCTATGACATCCGAGCAGAAACCTCTTTTCATCACCGGATGCGGAGGTTAAGGTCATGGTGAATTTATAAGCATCCACATTATTGAAAATTATAATGATTCGATTATTTACACACGCAATCATGCAAAATGCGTCAAAGCCCCAGGGAGCGTTCGTCTAACCGTGGCCGTCAAAGAGGCAGTTTGAATGATGACGTTTACAGGGATAAATATGCGCAAAATCACTCTGGCCTTCGGGGCCGTCTGCCTGCTGTTCACGCTAAATAGCGCCGTCGTTGCCCGCGCGTCTACGCCGCAGCCCCTCTCTACGGGGACCAACGTCGCTAAACTCGCTGAACAGGCGCCGATTCACTGGGTATCGGTGGCGCAGATTGAAAATAGCCTGCTGGGGCGCCCGCCGATTGCGGTGGGCTTTGATATTGACGATACCGTGCTGTTTTCCAGCCCAGGATTCTGGCGCGGCCAGAAAACGTTCTCTCCCGGCAGCGATGCTTACCTGAAAAATCCCGAGTTTTGGGAAAAAATGAACAACGGCTGGGATGATTTCAGCATGCCGAAAGAGGTCGCGCGTCAGCTGATTGCGATGCACGTTAAACGCGGCGATAGCATCTATTTTGTGACCGGACGCAGCCAGACCAAAACCGAAACGGTATCGAAAACCTTGCAGGATGATTTCCTGATCCCCGCGGCAAGCATGAATCCGGTTATTTTTGCCGGCGATAAGCCGGGGCAGAATACGAAAACCCAGTGGCTGCAGGAGAAAGATATTAAGGTCTTCTACGGCGACTCGGATAACGATATTGGCGCAGCCCGTGAAGCGGGCGCGCGAGGCATTCGCATTCTGCGCGCCTCCAACTCCTCCTACAAGCCTTTACCGATGGCCGGCGCTCAAGGGGAAGAGGTTATTGTGAACTCCGACTACTGATCGTCTGCGGGCGAAATGATCGCGAGCAACAGCGGCAGCCAGCGGGCTGCCGTTTTTTTGTACAAAATCCGCCCCGGAAGGTTTTACCTTTTCGCTTATTGCTGCACACTTAGAAAGATTCATTCGCAGCATGAATGGCTTATCTGGCATCGACAGCCGGGCCGCGGTATGGCTCGCGGAATATCGCATTCACGGCGGTTCGCGCTATCGCGTCGCGTCGCTCATGGGGGAATATTAGATGACAATATCGGAGTTATTGCGCTACTGCATGGCTAAACCTGGCGCGGAGCAAAGCGAACACAGCGACTGGAAGGCTACGCAGATTAAAGTGTCGGACGTGCTGTTTGCGATGGTCAAGGAGGTGGAGGATAAGCGCCCTGCGGTGTCGCTGAAGGCCAGCCCGGAACTTGCCGAGCTTCTGCGGGAGCAGCATGTTGACGTTCGCCCTAGCCGGCATTTAAACAAGGCCCACTGGAGTACGGTGTTCCTTGATGGTTCGCTGCCGGATTCGCAGATTTACTACCTGGTCGACGCCTCTTATCAGCAGGCGATTCGGCTGCTGTCGGAGCCGACCCGACAGCAGCTTTCGCAGTGATTAGCCCAGCAACGGCTTGAGGAAATGCGCGGTGTACGAGGCTTCGCACTCGGCAACCGTCTCCGGGGTCCCGGAGACGAGAATTTCCCCGCCGCCGCTGCCGCCTTCCGGCCCGAGGTCCACAATCCAGTCCGCGGTTTTGATGACGTCCAGGTTGTGCTCAATGACCACGATGGTGTTGCCCTGATCGCGCAGCTGATGCAGAACGTCCAGCAGCTGCTGGATATCGGCGAAGTGCAGACCGGTCGTCGGCTCATCGAGAATATACAGCGTCTGCCCGGTTCCGCGCTTCGACAGCTCGCGAGCCAGCTTCACGCGCTGAGCTTCACCGCCGGACAGCGTGGTCGCCGACTGGCCAAGGCGGATATAGGTCAGGCCTACGTCCATCAGGGTTTGCAGCTTACGCGCCAGCGCCGGCACGGCATCGAAGAACTCGCGCGCCTCTTCGATGGTCATATCCAGCACTTCATGGATAGTTTTGCCCTTGTACTTAATCTCCAGCGTTTCGCGGTTATAGCGCTTGCCCTTGCACTGGTCACACGGAACGTAGATATCCGGCAGGAAGTGCATCTCGACCTTGATCACGCCATCGCCCTGACAGGCTTCACAGCGGCCGCCGCGAACGTTAAAGCTAAAGCGCCCCGGCGTGTAGCCGCGTGAACGTGATTCCGGCACGCCGGCGAACAGTTCGCGTACCGGCGTAAACACGCCGGTATAGGTTGCCGGGTTAGAGCGCGGCGTGCGGCCAATGGGGCTCTGGTCGATATCGATAACCTTATCGAAATGCTCCAGCCCCTGCACATCGCGATACGGCGCCGGTTCGGCGATAGTCGCACCGTTGAGCTGGCGCTGGGCGATCGGGAACAGCGTATCGTTAATCAGCGTTGATTTACCCGAGCCGGACACGCCGGTAATGCAGGTAAATAAACCGACCGGCAGCGTCAGGGTAACGTCCTTCAGGTTGTTACCGCGTGCGCCGGTCAGCTTCAGCACCTTTTGCGGATCGGCGGCTACGCGCTGTTTCGGTACTTCAATCTTGCGCTTGCCGCTCATGTACTGCCCGGTCAGGGATTCAGGCACCGCCATAATATCCTGCAGCGTGCCCTCTGCCACCACCTCCCCGCCGTGCACGCCAGCGCCGGGACCGATATCGATCACGTGGTCAGCGGCGCGAATAGCGTCTTCATCATGCTCAACGACAATGACCGTATTACCCAGATTACGCAGGTGAACCAGCGTCCCGAGCAGGCGTTCGTTGTCGCGCTGATGCAGGCCGATGGACGGCTCATCGAGAACGTACATCACCCCGACCAGCCCGGCGCCTATCTGGCTTGCAAGGCGGATACGCTGGGCTTCACCGCCGGACAGCGTCTCTGCCGAACGCGAGAGCGTCAGGTAGTTCAGGCCGACGTTGACGAGGAATTTCAGGCGATCGCCGATCTCCTTCAGCACCTTTTCAGCGATTTGCGCCCGCTGGCCGGAGAGCTTCAGGTTGTTGAAGAAGTCCATCGCGTGGCCAATGCTCATATCGGAGATAGTGGGCAGCGGCGTATTTTCGACGAATACGTGGCGCGCTTCGCGGCGCAGACGGGTGCCATCACAGCTGGTACAGGAGCGGTTGCTGATAAACTTCGCCAGCTCTTCGCGCACCGCGCTGGATTCGGTTTCTTTGTAGCGACGTTCCATATTGTGCAGAACGCCTTCGAACGGATGGCGGCGTACGGAGGTGTCCCCGCGATCGTTCATGTACTTGAATTCAATGTTCTCTTTGCCTGAGCCGGACAGAATCACTTTCTGCACGTCGGCATTGAGTGTGCCCCACGGCGCTTCGATATCGAACTGGTAATGCTCAGCCAGCGACTTCAGCATCTGGAAATAATAGAAGTTACGCCGATCCCAGCCGCGGATCGCGCCGCCAGCCAGCGACAGCTCCGGGTTTTGGATAACCCGTTCGGGGTCGAAATACTGCTGCACGCCAAGGCCGTCGCAGGTTGGGCAGGCGCCGGCGGGGTTGTTGAAGGAGAACAGCCGAGGTTCCAGTTCGCGCATGCTGTAGCCGCAAATCGGGCAGGCGAAATTGGCGGAGAACAGCAGCTCTTCCGCTTTCGGGTCGTCCATATTGGCGACAACGGCGGTCCCTCCGGAGAGATCCAGCGCGGTCTCAAACGATTCGGCCAGCCGCTGGGAGAGATCGTCACGCACCTTGAAGCGATCGATAACCACTTCGATGGTGTGTTTCTTTTGCAGCTCAAGCTTTGGCGGATCGGAGAGATCGCAGACTTCGCCGTCGATCCTCGCCCGGATATAGCCCTGGCTCGCAAGGTTTTCCAGGGTCTTGGTATGCTCGCCTTTACGCTCTTTAATGATTGGCGCCAGCAGCATCAGGCGCTGGCCTTCAGGCTGGGAAAGTACGTTGTCGACCATCTGGCTGACGGTTTGCGCCGCCAGCGGGACGTCGTGGTCCGGGCAGCGCGGTTCGCCGACGCGGGCGTACAGCAGACGCAGATAGTCGTGAATTTCGGTAATGGTGCCTACCGTAGAGCGGGGGTTATGGGACGTTGATTTCTGTTCGATGGAAATCGCCGGCGACAGCCCCTCGATATGGTCGACATCCGGCTTCTCCATCAGCGACAGGAACTGACGCGCGTAGGCGGAGAGCGATTCAACGTAACGACGCTGCCCTTCGGCATACAGCGTGTCGAAAGCCAGTGAGGATTTGCCTGATCCTGAAAGCCCGGTGACGACAATCAGCTTGTCGCGGGGGATAACGAGGTTGATGTTTTTGAGATTATGGGTGCGGGCGCCCCGAACTTCGATCTTATCCATTCACCTTTCCCGGTAGGTAGATACACGGATTGCCTGGTTTGTATGAAGAACAAACGGCGGAAACGGCTAATTATGGCACAATCCGACCTGTTTGAATATACAGTATTGGAATGGCAGCGGGAGTTGATGGTGAAAAATTGTATAGCGATAAGATGTTTACTGGAATCGACGTCCCAGCTATCAAAATGCACCTTTGTGGTGTTAGTATTACCGGTTTACACTTATTAAGAAACGTATTCAGGAGATTCGATTATGGCCAGCAGAGGCGTAAACAAGGTGATTCTCGTCGGTAATCTGGGGCAGGACCCGGAAGTACGCTACATGCCAAGTGGCGGCGCAGTCGCTAACTTCACGCTGGCGACTTCCGAATCCTGGCGCGATAAGCAGACCGGCGAAATGAAAGAACAGACCGAATGGCACCGCGTTGTGCTGTTCGGCAAGCTGGCTGAAGTGGCTGGCGAATACCTGCGTAAAGGTTCGCAGGTTTATATCGAAGGCCAGCTGCGTACCCGTAAATGGACCGATCAGTCCGGTGCAGAGAAATACACCACTGAGATCGTGGTCAACGTTGGCGGCACCATGCAGATGCTGGGTGGCCGTCAGGGCGGCGGCGCTCCGGCAGGCGGCGGGCAGGGCGGACAGGGCGGTTGGGGTCAGCCTCAGCAGCCGCAACAGCCGCAGGGCGGCAACCCGAACCAGTTCAGCGGCGGCGCGCAGTCTCGCCCGCAGCAGCAGGCTCCGGCAGCGCCTTCTAATGAACCGCCGATGGATTTCGACGACGACATCCCGTTCTAATCAACACCCGTTTTAGAATAGCGGTCTCAGAATCATAAACCCTGCTCCGGCAGGGTTTTTTTGTACTATTGTGTCCTGCTTCCTGCTTCCTGCTTCCACTGCCAGGCAGCCACGGCACCTGACATATATTTGAAATAAATTATTTGTTAAACAACAGGTTAATTTGTTTTTTCCGCGTTCCACAGCTTCCCTATCCGCTACTCACCTTCTTGCGAAATCGCCTCATCCCCTGACCCGTTTCTTATGCGTAGTCGATCACGTTTCATCTTCATCAACGCACCGGGTTTGTGAGGATTATCTCTTTTCTGCATGCCGCCATTTGCTCATTTAGGGCATAACTAATATTTATTAGCTAATTATTATCAGTAATCAGGAGCAATGATGAAACAGCAGTGGAGCAAAGAGCAGGCGCAGGCGTGGTATCAGCAGCAGGGCTGGCTTTGCGGGTTTAACTATCTTCCCTCGACGGCGGTGAACTGGACCGATATCTGGCAGGAGGAGACGTTCGATGAGCCAACCATCGATCGCGAACTGGGCTGGGCGGCAGAGGCGGGTTACAACACGCTGCGCATCAACCTGCCGTTTATCGTCTGGGGGGACGATCGCGACGGCCTGATGGCGCGCATCGAGCGTTTCCTGGCAATTGCCGATAGCCACGGTTTTAGCACCATGCTGACGCTGATGGACGACTGCGGCTTTTCGGGCGATGAACCGTATCTGGGGCCGCAAAAACCGCCGGTACCCGGCAAGCATAACAGCCAGGCGGCGGCGAGCCCCGGACGGGACAAGGTCTGCGACCGCGACAGCTGGCCGCAGATCGAATGCTATATCCGCGACGTTATCCGCCAGTTCCGCGACGATAAGCGCGTTCTGCTGTGGGATCTCTATAACGAGCCGGGGAATCGCGGCATCTTTGCCACCGGCACGGTTGAGGTGCTGTACGACGAAAAGCTGGAAACTTATGCCCATGAGCTGATGGAGCTCGCCTTCCGCTGGGCGAGGGAAGAGGACCCGACGCAGCCGCTGACCGTCTGCGCCTGGCGCCTGTCAGAGGAAGTGGAAGGCGAGACGTTCTACCAGCAGCCGCTGGATCAGGCCGCGCTGACCCTCTCGGACGTGGTCAGCTATCACGCCTATACCAACACCGCCCGCATGACGGCGATTATCCAGCAGCTGCAGCAGCTGGAGCGGCCGATTTTTTGCACCGAGTGGCTGGCTCGCCACGTTGGCAGCACCATCGAAGAGCAGCTGCCGCTGATGTATATGGCGAAAGTCGCGCCTTATCAATGGGGACTGGTGCGCGGGAAAACCCAGACCTGGCTGCCGTGGCCGGTGGTGATGAAGGAATCTACCGATTACTGCCGGCTCTGGTTCCACGACGTCTTTGAAGAGAACGGGATCCCGTTCTCCCGCAAAGAGATTGCGCTCATCCGCAGGCTTCGTCACATCGCCCAGCCGTCACGGGCATAATAACAATATATCCGGCGGTACGCCGCCGGGATTAGGGTACACACTATGGCAACGACAATGAAAATACCGTCTCGCGAGTTGTGGTCTTATTTTGGCTATGGTTTAGGTCAGTGTTTTAGTTTTGGTTTAGTGGGTTCGTTTATTAACTATTTTTATACCGATGTGCTGGGCATATCGGCGCTGGCGGCCAGTACGATTTTCCTCATTGCGCGAGCGTGGGATGCGGTTCACGACCCGCTGTTCGCCAGCATCATGGACACCATTAACAGCCGCTTTGGCAAGTTCCGCCATTTCCTGCTGATTGCGCCGCTGTTAATTACCGGGGTCACGCTGCTGGCGTTTTATAAAATCGAAGCAGATATGACGACCATGATTATCTACGCCGGGGTGACCTATATATTGTGGGGCACGCTGTACGCGATATCGGATATTCCGTTCTGGTCGATGTCCTCGGTGATGACCAACGACTCCGGTCAGCGCACCCGCGCGGTGACGGCGGCGATGCTCGGCGTCAATGCCGGGATTGCCTGCGCCAACATCTTCTTCCCCAGGCTTGCGGCGTTCTTTGCCCAGTACAGCAACGATAAGGGCTATTTTATGGCGGCGCTGGTGATGATGCTGGTCGGCCTGCCGCTGATGCTGAACGGTTTTTTCCAGATTAAAGAGCGCGTGCAGGCCGGTCCGGAAAAGGTCACCATGCGCGATACCTTTCATAATCTGCGGCAGAACAAGCCGTTATTTATCGTCCTGCTGTCATTCTTTTTCTGCGTATTCCACAACGTCGCCGGCGGGATTTACATCTATTTCTTTATCTACAATATGGGCGACGGCGGGCTGCAGATGGCGATCGGTATTATGGGGATTGTCGCGGCGGTACTGTGCCTCGTGGCCCCGATGCTGACGCGCAGAATGCAGAAGCGGAAGCTGTTTATGATCCTTTGCGGGCTGGATATTCTGGTGCGCGTGGTGATGTGGTTTGCGGGCTATCAGCACGCAGCGCTGCTCTTTATTCTGCTGGGTTTAAGCACGCTATTTATCATGATGAGCAATATCCTGACCTCATCGATGATTGCCGACACCATTGAATACGCCGAATATCATACCAACAAGCGCTGCGCGGCCATTACCTTCTCCGGACAAACGTTTACCGGCAAAATGTCGGTGGCCGTCGGCGGCGGATTAATCGGCGTATTTTTGACGCTGATAGGCTACGTGCCGCAGGCGCAAATTCAGAGCGAGAGCGTGCTTAACGGACTGTTCTTCGGCATCTGTCTGCTGCCCGCATTTGGCTCACTGATCAGGATGGGCTGCATGTCGCGCTACACGTTTACGGAAGACAAGCATGCGGAGATTTGCGCTTTACTGGCGGATCGTCGGCAGGCTACGAGGCCGGAAAATGATGGCGAAGAAACGCTTAAGCAACCGCTGCCAATAAATTAGTTACGCCGTTAAAACAGGCTATCGGGTAAATAACCGATTATATCCCCGAGCGGGAGCAGCATCCCCAGGAGAAAACATACTGACAGGCCAGCAGCTCTCTGAGCTTACGCCGTTATGGCGTGCTGGAGCCCGGGTCTGGTCGCGCAAATAATAGTGTTACTGTCGTTAATAACCCGTCTGTGACGGTGGGCGGGTTATTATTGTCATCATCGTCATGCTTTATCCATAAACCCTAAATAATAAACTTCATTTAATTAAATAATAAAAGGCTTTACCGATGAATAAAATATGGGTCGGCTGTTTTTTGACGTCTTTATTTACCCCTGTGGTCAATGCTCAGGCGTCGTTATCCCTTGAGGAACGACTGGCACAAATGGAACAACGGCTGAAGGCGACCGAGCAGCGAGCGGCCAGCGCGGAGGCGGAGATCCACGCATTAAAACGTCAGGATACGCCAACGGCGGCGGCCAGCGCCGCTCCGGCCAAACCCGCTTTAGAACTTAATGATTATGGCGAAATAAAATTTTACGGCGACGTTGAGTTTAATATGGACGGCGCCAGCCGAACCGGCAGCCTGACCTCGATAAAAACCAGCGCCAATAAAAACTGGGCTCCGGGAGATAAAGAACGCTGGGATATTAACGGACGTATTCTGCTGGGCTTTGATGGATTACGGAAAGGCGCTAACGGTAAATACGCCGGATTTAGCGTACAGCCGCTGGCGGATATGAATGGCAAAATGAATCTTGACGACGCGGCATTTTTCTTTGGTCAGGAGGATGACTGGAAAATTAAAATCGGACGCTTCGAAGCCTATGATATGTTCCCGCTTAATCAGGATACGTTTATTGAGTATTCTGGCAACACGGCGAACGACCTGTATAGCGACGGCTACGGGTATATTTATATGATGAAAGAGGGACGCGGACGCAGCAGCAGCGGCGGCAACTTCCTGCTGAGTAAAACCCTGGATAACTGGTATTTTGAAGTGAATACGCTGGTGGAGGACGGCAGCTCGCTGTTTGTTGATCGGAGCTATCACGGCAATGCGCTGGATAATCGTAAAAACGCGGTTTACGTGCGCCCGGTGGCGGCGTGGCGGTCCGGTGCCTGGTCGGTGGCGGCGGCGCTGGAAAGCAACCTCGTGAATAACGCCTACGGTTACCAGAATCAGGATGGCCGCTGGGTCGATCGGTCCAGCCGTACCGGCTACGGTATGACCCTCAGCTGGAATACGCAGAAGGCTGACCCGCAGGATGGGGCGGTGGTCAATTTGAGCACCGCGTATCTGGATGCGGCGGACGAAAAGGACTTCAGCGCCGGGATTAATGCGCTATGGCATCGCGTGGAGCTTGGCTATATCTACGCGCATAATAAAATCGACCAGTTCAATCTGTCCGGGGTGAGCGCGGAGTGCGATGGGGACTGCGCGATTCTGGCCCCGGGACGCTATGACATCCACACCATTCACACCTCGTGGCAGTTGCCGAATATCATGGATATGCCGAACTTTAATATCTACCTCGGGGCTTACGCGTCGTGGCTGGACTCGTCCGCAACGAAAACCGGCAATACCGATGAGCGCTACGGCGCGCGGGTACGTTTCAAATACTTCTTCTGATAGGGCAAGCGGCGCATATTTTGAGATACGCCATCCCGGCTGGCAAAAACCCCGCTTCGGCGGGGTTTTTATTGTCTTTTCGCCTCACTGCGCGACCGGTATGCCGCCTGTTTTAAACGAAATATCCGCGCGTCGGGCTCCGGCGGTTGCCTTCTGCCTGCGCGTCATCTCATCGACGATCAGCCGGTAGGCGATGTAGTACTTATAGATATTGCTGACGTAGGTCACGGTCTCGGAGCCGATCTTCTCTGCGGCCAGGTACTCCACGTTGCCAAACCAGATATTAGGGTCAAAACCGCGCTTTTTCGTTTCAACCCGCAGGCGGGCTATTCTCGCCGGTCCGGCATTATAGGAGGCGAAGGAGAACAGCGCCTTATCGAGCTGCGTCATCGGCTCGTCGCCGTAGTACCGGTCTATCATCCAGCGCATATATTTCACCCCGGCGTGGATATTCGGATCAAGCTTGCTGATATCGCCCACCTTCAGCTCCTTACCGGTACGCGGCATAACCTGCATCACGCCTATCGCCCCGACGTGGCTGCGCACCGACTGATTAAGGCGCGACTCCTGATAGCCCTGGGCCGCCATCAGCAGCCAGTCGACGTCGTAGCGATCGCCGTACTTACGAAAGATATCCACCATCGCTAAAAATTTACGCCGCTCCTTTTGCGCCGCCGCGTTTTTGACATATTTAGCATCTTTCAGGTAGCGCAGCAGGATGGTATTCCCCAGCCTGCTGCCCTGGCTGTTGGTCTTCACAAACTGATTAAGCGAAGCGAGCAGCTGGGGGCTCTCTTTGCGCACCGCCCAGGCGATGCTGGCATCATCGCGCAGGACGATAGTCTGGTGTACCTCGATTTTAGGGAACACCTGCTGCCAGAACAGCGCCTTATGGCGATCGACAACGGTCAGGGGGATAAGGCCGGCGTTGAGCATCTCAATCAGGTCCTCATCCTCAAGCGATTCCGGGGCTGCATCAATGACCACCGGCTGGCGCGACTCTTTCAGAAAGCGCGCGTTTAGCGCGACCAGGCTCTGGTAATAGCTTGAGGAACGGCGCACGAATACCGTCTTGCCCGAGAGCTGGTCGATATCGCTGACCGCGGGAGAGCCCGGCCCGGAAAGCAGCAGCTCCTGAACGCGGGTATAAAGCGGCGCGCTGAAGGCGACCTGCTGCTGGCGCTCCGGGGTGATGGTGAGGTTCGCGGCGACGATATCACCCTTACCGGCATTGAGCGCGTCGATCAGCTGGTCGCGCGCCACCGGAACGAAGATGATCCGCACCTTGAGGTGGCGGTGCCGGAGCTTATTCTCCTTCATCAGCTGACGATTAAGGTCGCGCTCGTACTCAATGAAAATGTCATGCGTGGCGCCGCGCTGGGTGCCCTTATTGATAAAGAAAAAGGTTTTGCTGTAGGTGGTCAATACCCGGATGGTGCGCCGCTCGAGCATGCCGGAGAAATCCCCCCGCCAGGGTTTTAGCATCTCTTCGGGATTGATCTCCAGGGTCTCTCGCGGCTCGGGCGCCGGCGGTTTTTTCTCCGCGGAAGCGGCATAAACGGAGCCAACAAACAGCATCGCGATCAGACAGGTAAAGTAAGCGATAAATAATCGCTGCAAACAGAGGATGTTCATGGCGCGGCACTCCGCAGGGGCATCCTTTCATTTTAGTCAACTCCGGGCGGTTAGCGCGTTCGCCTGGCGGCTGAACGGCGGCCTTATGCCGCTGAAATTTTACGAAACTGCGTAGGCGTGACTGAATAGTATTTTTTAAAGGTCCGATTAAATGCGCTGATGTCCTCATAGCCGGCCATAATGCAGATATCGACGATGCGAAAGGCCGGTTTTATCTGCAGTAAATCCCGACAAAGCAGCATCCGCTGCTGCCTGATGAATTCCATTGGCGACATCCGGAAGTATTGCTGGAAAAGGCGAAACAGGTGCCACTCTGAATAGCCGGAAAATACGCTTAGCGCATTCACGGTGAGTTTTTTCTCCAGATTATTTTTTATCCAGCACACCAGTTCGTGCAGCACGGCCTGTTGGACCCCATTTTTACGCTGATTCATGCCAGTTCCAGAACGATGGCGCCCGCCGCTTCATGGCGTGGGCAGAGGGTGATGTCACGGTCAGGTTCCCGCCCGGCATGGCTCTCTGCCGGGTCTCGGTGTCCAGCGCCGCCGCGGGAAAATGCCTTACCGTCCCTGGCAAGGCGCCACTACTTTGCTTTTAGATATCGCAACCGGCTTTCCATGATGCTCCCATAAGCCTCTGCGACCTTATCCTGTCATTTTGAGGAAAAGATGAAGAAACAGGATTAATATATCTGGTGATATATTTTTGAGCACATTCCGTGGCGCGGCCTGCATAATTTATTCAATATCTCTTCATTTTATCTGCGGCATTATAAGCTAATTTTTGCGTGTTCCTGGTCAACCCCAGAGAGCATCATTCCTAACAAGATCTTTCCCCCTTTCAACCAATGCGGAAGGGGGCTTTTTTATTTTTTATAATTAATTAAAAATGCTTTATATATTACTGCCTGACTCTCTCAGACCGAAAAAACAGGTTCGAGTTCCGCTGATAAATATTTTTATTTACGGTTCTTTAAGATCCATCTTTTCTCCATTGTTTCATCATAATTAAGTGCAATTCTGCGCCTCGCTTACGTTAATCCCAGCAGATTCATGCTATTTCTAAATCTCTCTTAAATAAAACGCCCATGCTAAAGAAAACAAATATCATTGCCGGATTATTGATTTCACCCTTAACGCTTTATGCCGCAACGTCGAACCCTGTTGATGATATTCGCTTTGAGGGCCTGCAGCGCGTTACCGTGGGAGCGGCACTGTTGAGCATGCCCGTTCATCCGGGAGAAGAGGTCTCCAATGACGATATCAGCGACGCGATACGCGGCCTGTATGCCAGCGGCAACTTTGAGAATGTGCAGATCCTGCGCGATGGCCGTGCGCTGGTGGTACAGGTTAAAGAGCGCCCGACCATTGCCAGCATAAGCTTTGCCGGCAATAAGTCGGTTAAAGACGAGATGCTGAAAGATAATCTAACCGCCAGCGGGGTTGAGGCGGGTAGCGCGCTGGATCGTAACGCTCTCAGCGAAATAGAAAAGGGATTACAGGATTTTTATTACAGCGTCGGAAAATATAGCGCCAGGGTCCATGCGGTGGTGACGCCGCTGCCGCGCAACCGCGTAGATTTAAAATTCGTCTTTCAGGAAGGGATGTCGGCAACTATTGCCCAGATTAATATTATTGGCAATAAAGTATTTAGTGAAGAAACGTTGCTCGACCAGCTTCAGCTGCGCGATCATGTTCCGTGGTGGAATGTCGTCGGTGATAAAAAATATCAAAAACAAAAAATGGCGGCCGACCTTGAAACGCTGCGCAGCTATTATCTCGATCGCGGCTATGCGCGTTTTGCCATTAATTCCAGCCAGGTCAGTATTACCCCGGATAAAAAATCGCTATATCTTACGGTCAACCTTGCGGAGGGGGAACGCTATAAGGTAAACCGCACCATCGTGACGGGGGATATGGCCACGCATGGCCAGGAAATTGATGCGCTGGCCCAGCCGCTGTCCGGCCAGTGGTATAGCGGAGCAGAGATTACCGCAGTAGAAAACGCGATTAAAAAGCGCTTCGGTAAATATGGCTATGCCTGGCCGCAGGTGGCGACGCATGCCGAAATTGACGATCGGCAGAAAAGCGTGACGTTGCGTATTAACGTTGAGGCCGGCCGCCGCTACTCCGTACGGCAGATTCGTTTTATCGGCAACGATACCTCGCGCGATGCCGTTTTACGCCGTGAAATGCGCCAAATGGAGGGCGCGTGGCTCAATGATGAAAAGGTACAGCAGGGAAAAGAGCGCCTTGACCGCACGGGCTATTTCGAGACCGTTGAGAAAGAGATAACCCCGGTTGCCGGCAGCCAGGATCGGGTTGATGTCGTCTATAGGGTTAAAGAGCGTAATACCGGCTCATTTAACGTCGGTCTGGGGTTTGGTACCGATAGCGGCGTCAGCTACCAGCTGGGAGTGACCCAGGATAACTGGCTGGGTACCGGCAACAGCGTCAGCTTTAACGGGACCCGCAATAGCTATCAGTCCTATGTTGAGCTCGGTGCGACGGACCCCTATTTTACCGTCGACGGCGTTAGCCTGGGCGGCAAAATTTTCTATAACAGCTACGACGCCTCCGATGCCGACTCCGGCAGCTATAACCAGCAGAGCTACGGCATTGGGAGCAATCTCGGCTTCCCGATTAGCGAAAATAACTCGCTGAATCTGGGCGTCGATTATGTCCACAACCACCTGACCAATATGGAACCGGAGCTCACGACCTGGAATTACCTTAACTCGCGGGGAATTTATCCGCAGGTGGTGACCAAAGATGGCGACAGCGGGGCGGAATATAGCGCCAATGATTTTTTTGTCAGCCTGGGATGGAGCTATAACGATCTCGATCGCGGGTTTTTCCCCCGCTCCGGCAATAAAAGCAGCCTGAGTGGCAAAGTGACCGTCCCGGGATCTGATAACAGCTATTACAAGCTGACCCTCGATACCACCCAGTACGTGCCGCTAAATGAAGGCCAAAGCTGGGTGTGGATGGAGCATCTGAAAGCGGGCTATGCCGGCGGCCTGCAGGGTAACGCCGTGCCCTTTTACGATAATTTCTACGCCGGCGGATCGTCATCGGTACGCGGCTTCTCCTCAAATACCATCGGCCCGAAAGCGGCCTACTATCGCTGTAATGGTTCTGAAAGCAGCTATAGCGGCTGCCCGCTGGATACCTCTTCCGACGCGGTAGGGGGGAATGCTATGGCGGTGCTGAACAGCGAGTTTATTATTCCTACGCCGTTTATTAGCGACAAATACGCCGACAGTTTGCGGACCTCGCTCTTTGTCGATGCGGGAACGGTATGGAGCACCTCGTGGCAAAATAGCGCCCAAACGCTGGCTGCGGGGATCCCGGACTATAGCGATCCGCTGCATATACGAATGTCGGCAGGTATTGCGGTACAGTGGATGTCGCCGCTAGGCCCGCTGGTCTTCTCATGGGCTGAGCCGTTTAAAAAGTACGATGGCGATAAGACCGAGCAGTTCCAGTTTAATATCGGCAAAACCTGGTAAGCGGAGGCAAAGAGCAGCCCTGCGACCACCACGCCGCTGCGTGAATGATGACGGTCGGAGTGTTATCACTCACCCAGCGGGCGGCGGGGCGGATCGACTCACATTCCCCGGCGGTTATTTGCCCGCCAGCGGGAAAGTGAGAGCTCGGACCCGAAAATAGTCTGTTTTCCCGTTATCTCGTTGCTTAATCTGAATTCCGCCTCAATATTTTTTTGTAAAGTTATGCAGGGTTATTTTATGATTTTCTGGCTTTATCTATAAATATGTATTTGTAGAGTCTTTATCTACGTATTAAATATTAGGGTGGTTACTTGTAAATGGCTGGATCGGTTTTTACGGGGGACCGTTGCATATCACATTATTGCGGTGAGGACTTGCGATTAATTATAATATTTGCTATCTCTGGACACATGGTTGCAGGCCAAGGATACAAGGACGAAATATGAAATGGACGGTGCTTAATACAATCATATGCCCGCATTCTGGGGTGGCGTTCTCCAGTATATGCGGATTACGGTTTTTAAAATTTATCATCTGGTATGAAGCGGATATTCTTTTGATTCCCGGCGAGTCAATGAAGCTGTATTCATCTAAGGTTTTGATAAACAATAAATACCACTTCTTTAAAGTTTATAACATTGCGACCTACAGCGATACGCAGTGGGAGGCGCTGAGAGAGCGGCCATCCTGCCCCTATGACTTCGGTGCAACGACCGCAGAGGGTTGCTGCTACCAGCCGCACTGTGTCATTAAACGATGTCCTGTCAGCTATCAACGCCAGGCTATATGCTAAACTGGCGGCTATTAAGCGCGGGTATTTTCACAGACGAAATAGGGCGTATTTGTCGACATCAATACCCACGCATCAGACTTTACCTTTATTATTTTAATAATGAAGTTATCTTCCTTGCTAATTTCTGTAAAGAATGGCGGGAAAATATCATCGAACTTTTCAGAGAATGCCGGTGAGCTGGTTCTCATGTTTGAGTTATTGTTTTTGAAAATATAGATGTTGCTCTTGTTTTTAGTGTAAGAGAAGTATTTGCGAATAATGATATTATCCCGTGCATTTCCGGAATTGCCGCTAAAGGTAATTAGACCATTACCATTTTTAGTGAAAAACGTAACTGAAAAGGAGAACACTTCATCATCATTGATAATCGAAAAGGCAGAGTTACAGTCAATGCTATCATCATCTTCGCGGAAGTTAATGTAATATATGGTACCACCGATCATCATAACAATGATTATGAGAGTTATTACTTTCTTCATTTTATATACCGATGTTGTGTTTTATTTTAAGTAGTAAGATGAGGTACAAAATGACTTCTTGCTTGATTTAAGCGGATAGCGACAAACGATCAGCGACGTTCTGCTCGACGGATAGTGATTGGTAATATATACCGTTTGCCCATCGGAACAGGTGATGTGCTTCTCCTGAAGAAAATGAATAAAAAACTCATCAAATCTTAGATCATCATTGCGAAACACCGTACAGGCACCGGGAGTGGCCAGTTCGGTATAAGAGGCGAAAGGCGCGCGAGTTTCAGTAAAATAATAAATATATACGAACAGTGCTATCGCCAGCAGGCTTGCGAAACCCGCGATTTTACATGTTCCTTTTTCTTTTCCAGCGAACCTGAGACCAGAGAGTATTCGCGGGGAGATCTTGTGTTCTTTTTCTGGCGGCGGCGACGATACGTTATCCTGAGGAGGTCCCGGGTCTTGTCGCTGCAGGTCGATGCTTTCTACTGCCGGAGGTTGGTGGAGGTTATTAACAATTTCCTCAACATTCTGTTCACTATTGCCTTTGGGCCCCGGCTTGTTTTCAATACGCTGAGCCAAAATGGCGGTCTCATCGGCAATCATAAACCCCCGTTTCGGGATCGTTTGAATTATGGTGCCGTTAACCTGCAGGCGATTTAGTGATTTGCGTAGCAGAGAGATGTTTTGGTGTAGGGTATTCGGCGTAACGTTCATCCCTCTTTCTCCCCAGGCGTTATGCAACAGCTCCGCCTGGGTGACTATTCTGCCCTGGTTTTTAATTAATAAAACAAAGCAAAGGCTTGCTGGAATTGCCAGAGTGATACGCTCATTGTTTTCTATAGAATGCAGAGTATGCGCCGTAGGGTTGAACCTGATCGTGTTCTCGATAACGTAAATAGTATCCATATATCGTTTCTTATCGTGAGAATAGTTACCGCTGCTGATATTTATCTAAGATTTGATATTGCGATACTAGCATTAAAGCTTACCCGCAGCATTCATTCATAACTAAGAATTATCTTAATCCACCAGGATGTTTGTTATAAAAGGCCTCATATTTGTTAACTTAAGGATATTTATCATTTTATTTTCAATGAGTTACGTTTTTACATAAAATCAACAAATGTGATTTCTTTACACTTCATAACTTTATGAGTAATAAAATATGAGCGCTACGACTATTATTGCTACACAAAGTTTTTCGGCGGTGACGTAACAATATTAATAAAAGGATGTGGTCGTCCTGCGATAACAATGTTAATAAATAGCAAGATCGTGCCAGGTTGTTGTTACAAGTCCGATATAATCAATAAAGAAGGCGTCGTGGAGGTGTTTTTTTCGGACTGGTTGGCCCAATGGAACAGAGGCTGGTTATTATGGCTGTACTGATTGTAACTGATAATTATTTCTTTATGCAGGGCTTGAGCCATTTGGCCGATGACTTCTGTTATATCGGTTGTGCCGGTAGTTTTGATAGTGCGAATGCCCGTGAGCAGTGTATGGCGCTGAGTGCTGAAGACTATGTGATTATCCATTTTTCACACTTAGACCATATATTATGTTTCTACAGGTACTATCTTTCTAATAGCCTGGCGAAAGTTGTTGTGGCACCGGATGCAAAGTTTGTTAGCGACGTTTCGGACATTAATGATATTTATTTTCTCTCGGCCAATGCCAGCGTCAAGGCGGTAGAGAACATGTTAAAACTTAAAAAGTATAAAATAAGAAAGAGAAGCCTGACCGCACGGGAAGAAAAAATAATGTCATTAATGATTATCGGTAATTTGATTAATGATATTTCGGAGATGCTCGGTTTAAGCATCAAGACGATTAGCTTACATAAAAGTAATACCAGCAATAAAGTCGGTTTAATTAACACCAACAACATAACGATGCTGGCCCTGATGCGATTTATTCTGCCGGCATCGAAGAGTGGGGTGCGATTTATTTAATCGGCCTGACAAGCACATCCTGTCGATTTATTAAAGTATTTGTTTTTAAGAACCCGTGGTTCTTAAAGGCGATCATTCCATAAAGAACTATGGAACAGTATGGGCCATAAAAAGCCTCTTATCTTTATCAGGTGACAAATATGAAATTGAAAATGTTGGCAGCAGCTCTGATTACTACTTTCTGTGTTGGCGCTGTTCAGGCCGCTGATGTTACGGCTCAGGCAGTAGCGACCTGGTCTGCAACCGCTAAAAAAGATACCACCAGCAAGCTGGTTGTCACTCCGCTGGGCAGCCTGGCTTTCCAGTATGCTGAAGGGATCAAAGGCTTTAACTCGCAGAAAGGCCTGTTTGATGTTGCGATTGAAGGCGATGCTACCGCAACGGACTTTAAACTGACTTCCCGTCTGATCACCAATACCCTGACTCAGCTGGACACCTCTGGCTCTACGCTGAGCGTCGGCGTTGATTATAACGGCGCGTCCGTAGAGAAATCTGCTGACACCATCATGATCGACACCGCAAACGGCGTACTGGGCGGCAACCTCAGCGCGCTTTCTAATGGCTACAACCAGACTGGCCGTACGACCGCTCAGGATGGTTTCAACTTCTCTATCGTTAGCGGCACCCTCGACGGCACTACGGATGTAACGGATTACAGCACGCTGCCGGAAGGGATCTGGAGCGGCGACGTCAGCGTACAGTTCGACGCGACCTGGACCAGCTGATTTCCCTGTAGCACAAAGCGGGGGGGAGTTCCCCCTGCTTTCTTTCACGGATTGAATTCCCATGAAAAACCGTATTCTGGCTATTGGCCTCTGTTTCTGCGCAATTATGCCGGCCCAGGCGCTGGACGTTGGCGATATCTCCTCTTTTATGAACAGCGACAGCAGCGTGCTCAGCAAAGAGATAAAAAATACCACCGAGAGTGGACGTCTGATCAATATCCATATGGAGCGCCTCTCCTCACCGCTTGATGGCGGCAGCGTCATTCCGATGGAAAGCCAGGATGAAGTTTTGCTTACGCCAGCCAGCCTGCTGCTGCCGGCGAAGAGCAGCGATGTTATTCGCTTTTTCTACAAAGGCCCGACGGATGACAAAGAGCGCTATTACCGCATCGTCTGGTTCGATCAGGCGCTAAGCGACGCGCAGCGCAATGGCGCAGCCCGCAGCGCGGTAGCGACGGCATCGGCCCGTATTGGCACCATTTTGGTCGTTGCTCCCCGCAAGGCGAATTACCGCTATCAGTACGCCAACGGAACGCTGGTGAATAGCGGAAACGCGACGCTGCGTATTCTCGCCTACGGCCCATGCCTGAAGGCGGCGGACGGCAAAGACTGCAAAGAAAATTATTACCTCATGCCCGGTAAAGAGCGCCGATTCACGCGCGTCAATCTTGCCGATAAAAAAGGACGGGTCGCTCTCTGGCAAGGCGAGCAGTTTGTTCCCGTAAAATAACAATGATGCTGACGGGATAAGCTTATGCCACGACTACGGATTTCCCCGGAGCTGAAAGCGCTCCTGGCTTACGGTATGGTGATTTTTTCTGTTCCGCTAAGCGTCAGCGCGGCCCCGGAGCAGATACCGCAAATCGGCGGCGTAATTATTCCCCGGGCGTTTAGCCAGGCGCTACAGGACGGGATGAGCATCCCGCTCTTTATTCATCTGGAAGGCAGTAAGGGAAACGAGGACGATCAGCGACTCGGTAGCGCTTTTATCTGGCTGGATAACGGCGTGCTGCGCGTACGCCAGATCCGGCTGGAAGAGAGCGATAATAATGCCACCGTTAGCGCCCAAACCCGGCAGATGCTGTCCTCGCTGGCGAACGAGTCGTTCGACAGCGATCTGCGCATTAAGGTCACCGCCGACGCGCAGCTGCAGCTCAGCCTGCGCCAGCTTTTGCTCCAGCTGGTGGTAAAAAAAGAGGCCCTGGGCACCGTGCTGCGATCGCGCAGCGAAGATATCGGTCAGTCCAGCGTTAACGCGCTCAGCAGCACCCTGAACTATAACCTCGGCGTCTATAACAACCAGATGCGCAACGCCGGCAACAGCACTTCCAGCTATCTGTCGATGAACAGCGTTACCGCCCTGCGCGAGCATCATCTGGTGCTGGACGGCTCGCTGTACGGCGCCGGAACCAGCAATCAGGACAGCGAGCTGTATAAGGCGATGTACGAGCGTGATTTCGCCGGTCACCGCTTCGCGGGCGGGATGCTCGATACGTGGAACCTGCAGTCCCTCGGTCCGATGACCGCCATTTCGGCAGGGAAAATTTACGGCGCCTCCTGGGGCAACCAGGCCAGCTCGACGGTATTTGATAACTCCCAGTCGGCCACGCCGATTATCGCGTTCTTACCCTCCGCCGGCGAGGTGCACCTGTCGCGCGATGGCCGCCTGCTGAGCGTGCAGAACTTTACGATGGGCAACCATGAGGTTGATACCCGCGGCCTGTCGTACGGGATTTACGATGTTGATGTTGAAGTTATCGTCAACGGCCGGGTGGTCAGTAAACGCATCCAGCGGGTAAACAAGCTGTTCAGCCGGGGACGCGGAGCCGGAGCGCCTTTGGCCTGGCAGGTCTGGGGCGGAAGCTTCCATATGGACCGCTGGTCAGAGGGCGGCAGAAAGACGCTGCCTGCCAAAGAGAGCTGGCTGGCCGGGGCCTCCGCAACCGGCTCGGTGGGCGCCTTCAGCTGGGCCGCAACCGGCTACGGCTACGATAGCAACGCCGTTGGCGAGACCCGGCTGACGCTGCCGCTGACGCAATCCATCAACGTCAACCTGCAAAATATGCTGGCCAGCGACAGCTCGTGGAGCAGTATCGGCAGCGTCAGCGCCACGCTGCCCGGCGGCTTTAGCTCAATCTGGGTCAACCAGGAAAAGACGATAATCGGCGACAGGCTGCGGCGCAGCGACGCCGATAACCGGGCGATTGGCGGGACGCTGAACCTTAACCCGCTGTGGTCAAAGCTGGGCACCTTCAGCATCAGCTATAACGACGATCGCCGCTATAGCAGCCACTACTACACCGCGGACTACTATCAGACCCTCTACAGCAACGCCTACGGTTCGCTGGGCCTGCGCGCGGGGGTCCAGCGCTTTAATAATGGCAACAGCGGCGCCAGCACCGGGAAATATATCGCGCTCGACTTTTCTCTGCCGCTCGGCAACTGGTTTAGCGCCGGGATGACCCACCAGAACGGCTACACCATGGCCAACCTGTCGGCGCGCAAGCAGTTTGAGGAAGGGAGCGCGATCCGCACCGTCGGCGCCAATATCTCCCGGGCAATCTCCGGCGACACCGGGGATGACAAAACCCTGAGCGGCGGTGCCTATGCCCGGTTTGATACCCGTTACTCCAGCGGGACGCTGAACGTTAACAGCGGCACCGATGGCTACGTGAACACCAACCTGACCGCCAACGGCAGCGTGGGCTGGCAGGGTAAAAATATTGCCGCCAGCGGGCGTACCGACGGTAACGCCGGGGTGATTTTTAATACCGGTCTTGAAGATGACGGCAAGCTGAGCGCCAAGGTTAACGGGCGGGTATTCCAGCTCTCGGGTAAACGTAACTATCTGCCGCTCTCGCCCTACAGCCGCTACGAAGTTGAGCTGCAGAACAGCAAAAACTCGCTCGACAGCTACGACATCGTCAGCAGCCGCAAAAGCCGTCTGACCCTCTATCCGGGCAACGTGGCGGTTATCGAACCGGAAGTGAAGCAGATGGTGACCGTATCCGGGCGTATTCGCGCCGAAGACGGCACGTTGCTGGCCAATGCGCACATTAATAACCACATCGGGCGTACCCGCACCGATGACAACGGCGAGTTTGTGATGGATGTAGATAAAAAATTCCCGACCATCGACTTCAGCTACGGCAACAACCAGCGCTGCGAAGTGGAGCTTGAGATTAACAAAGCGCGCGGGGCGGTATGGGTCGGCGATGTGACCTGTAACGGCTTGAAAACCTACGCCAGCAACCTGTCGACGGGAGAGAATTATGAAGGCTAAATGGGGTGCGCTATTGACGATTTTGCTCGCCTTGACCGCAATGACGCGGGCCTATGCGGCGGTGTCCAAAACGAACTGGCCCGATGCGGTGGCGGTGCAGTATGTGTTTGTGGAAAACAACTCTGACGATAACTTCTTCGTCACCCCAGGCGGCGTACTCGACCCGCGTCTGACCGGCGCCAGCCGCTGGACCGGGCTGAAGTATACCGGTACCGGCACTATCTATCAGCAGAGCCTGGGCTATATCGATAACGGCTACAACACGGTGCTGAACGCCAACTGGCAGTTTGATATGTGGCTGGAGAATTCGCCGGTATCCAACCCGCTGAGCGGCCTGCGCTGTATTAACTGGTACGCCGGCTGCGATATGGCGACCAGCCTGATTCAGGCGCCGGTGCTGGATGCGAGCGGTTTCTATGGCGCGACGGTTACCACCGGCGGGGCTAAATGGATGCACGGTATGTTATCCGACGCCTTCTACCAGTATCTGCAGCAAATGCCGGTAGGCGGCAGCTTCTCCATGACCATCAACGGCTGCCAGACTTCCGTTAATTACGATGCCAGCAGCGGGGCGCGCTGTAAGGATCAGGCTTCCGGGAGCTGGTATACCCGCAAGGTCACCCATACCAAAGCCGCAAATTTAAGGCTGCTGAACACCCATTCCCTTACCGAAGTATTTATCAACACTGACGGGGTGCCAACGGTCGGTGAGGGGAGCACCAACTGCCAGCCTCAGACTATCGGCACCCGCTCCGGCCTGAGCTGCAAGATGGTTAACTATGCTCTGGAAAACAACGGCCTGAGCAATGCCTCTATCCATATTTTCCCCGCCATCAGCAATTCGTCGCTGGTCTCTGCGGTGGGCATCTATGATATGCAGTTCAGCCTCAACGGTAATACGTGGAAACCGGTAAGCGGCATCGCATACTATTACAACTTCAATGAAATGAAGTCCTCTGACTCAATTTACATTTTCTTTTCGAATAACTTCTTTAAGCAAATGGTCGCGCTGGGGATCAGCGATATAAATACCAAAGATTTGTTTAACTTCCGCTTCCAGAACACCACTTCGCCGGAGTCCGGCTGGTATGAGTTTTCTACCTCTAACGCCCTGATTATCAAGCCGCGCGATTTCAGTATCAGCATTATTTCCGATGAGTATATCAGCGCGCCGACCCGCGAGGGCTACGTGGGGCAGGGCCGGCCTTCGCTGGATTTTGGCTATATCGTCACCACCAGCGGCAGGACCGCCGCCGATGAGGTGCTGATCAAGGTTAACGGCCCGGCGCAGACCATCGGCGGGCGTTCATACTGCATCTTCAGCTCCGCGGACAATGCGACGAAAGTGCCTTTCCCGGCCACGCTGACCTTCACGACGCAGAGCGGCGGCAACAAAACCTACGATGCCGGCTGTGACGATAGCTGGCGCGACATGACCGAGGCGCTGTGGATGAGCACGCCGTGGAACGATGCTTCAGGCGATCCTGGCGTGATGAATAAAACCACGGTGAAGTTCTCCATCCCGATGAATGACGGGATCTCGCTGAAAACTATTGATGATGACGGCTGGTTCGGGGAAGTGAGCGCTTCAGGTGAAATTCGGGTTCAGGCGACGTGGCGAAATGTTAACTAATACGATACGCGCGATGGCGTGGCTGCTGGCCCTCTGCCTGCCGGCGGTCGGACAGGCCATATCGGTAGGTAACCTGACCTTCTCGCTGGGGGCGGAAGAGAGCTTTGCCGCGAAGCGGGTGCTGAATAATAACAGCAGCGCCCGCCTGTATCAGGTCTCGGTGGTCGGTATTGACCGTCCGGGCGGGAAAGAGGTTCGCTCCCGCCCGGCGGACGGCGAGCTGCTCTTCGCCCCGCGCCAGCTGACCCTGCAGGCGGGAGAGGGGGAATATTTTAAATTCTACTATCACGGTCCCCAGGACAACCGCGAGCGCTACTATCGGGTCTCGTTTCGTGAAATTCCCACCCGCAACCGCGTCGAGCGCAATACCGCCGGGGCGGCGGTGAGCATCGACCCGGTGGTCGTGGTGGAGACCATTATGGCGGTGCGTCCGCGTCAGGTAGCGTTTAAGTGGGCCTTTGACCGCCAGGCGGGCACCGTCAGCAATAGCGGCAACACCTGGTTTAAGCTGCTGATTAAGCCCGGATGTGATGCAACGGAAGAGGACGGCGACGCCTGGTATTTACGCCCTGGCGACGTGGTGCGCCAGGCCGCACTGCGGCAGCCTGGAGATAAGTACATTATTTACAACGACAAATTTATCAAAATATCCAACGACTGCCCGTAGCCATCTGCGGGCGGCTATTTGCCAGTCAGGGCCATCAGGCGCGACTGAACCTCGGGGCACCCGGCCAGCACCAGGTTACCGCTGAACAGGCCGTCGTTGGCAAGAAAGTCGCTGCTCGCGCCGCCCGCTTCGACGATCAGCAGGATACCTGCCAGCGCATCCCAGCTGTTCATATGCTCCTCATAATAGGCGTGCACCTGGCCGGCGGCGACGTGAGCCAGCATGAGCGCCCCGGCGCCAAAGCGGCGATACTCCATGCCGGCGTCAATCACCCGCTCAAGCATGCGGGTGTAGTTTGCGGCGGGCGCCCGGCTGGATCGCCCCATGCCAATAACCACCGTTTCCGGGTCCGGCTCGCGCAGCGCCAGGCGCTTATCGTTGAGAAATGCGCCTTCGCCGCGGCGGGCAAAGAAAAATTCGTTCCGGTCCGGAGCATAGATAATTCCCAGCTCCAGCGCGCCCTGCCTGACCCAGGCCAGAGAAATACACCAGTAATCCATACCCAGAATATAGTTGGTGGTGCCGTCGATAGGGTCGATTACCCAGGTTCCCTGCTCTCCGGCCTGCAGGCCGCTCTCTTCGCCGAGAAAACCATCGTTGGGGCGGTGGGCTGCCAGCCAGCTTTTGATCTGCTGCTCGACAAAAACGTCGGCCTGCGAAACAAAATCCTGGCGCGCTTTTTTATCCACCTGCAGTCCCGAATCGCGCAGCTCCTGCGCGCGCGCGCCCAACTGGCGAATCAAATTACATAGCGATTGCTGCTGTTCTTCCGTCATAGCCTGGCTCTTATGTGGTTGATGGCGACGTGCGCCGGTGAATTAAATCGACCTTCACCCACGTGGTGCGTGAAGGCTGTAGCGGATCGCTGGCCCGCTCCAGCAGGCGGGTGAGCGCCTGGCGGGAGATCTCCGCCACGTCCTGATGCAGGGTGGTGAGCTGGTAGCTGTACTGGGCCGTTTGCGGCGTGTTATCAAACCCGATGAGCTGAAAATCCGCCGGGGCCTGTTTGCCGCGCTGGCGCATGCCGTCGAGAAAGCCGCAGGCCAGCTGCGCGTTGGCGCAAAAAATGCCCTCCAGCGCATCGTCGGCGTCGGCGGCGGCCTGCAGGCCGCCCTCATAGCCCTCAAGAGAGGCAAACAGCGGCTGAAGATCGCGCCGCGTATCGACCCCAAGTTCGGTAAGCGCCTGATAAAACGCTTCGCCGCGCATTTGTCCGGCCCAGGTAGAGTGGCGATGGTTTAACCAGCCAAAGCGGCGGCAGCCGGCCGCCACCAGCTGCTTTGCGGCCAGCGTCGCCCCGGCTGCATTATCCGAGCAGACGTAATCGACGCAGGGAATATTCGGCTGGCGGTTAATGCCGACGACCGGAATTTGCTGCTGGGCGAACTCGTTGACCAGCGACTCTGGCGGCTGGCCGGAGGTGACGATCGCCCCGGAAACGCGGAACTGCGCAAAGCGGCGGAGGGTCTGGGCCAGATCCTGCTCGCTGCGGATCTCGCTGACCAGCGCCTGAAAATCGCGGCGCTGGATCTCGCTCAGCAGCCCGTCGAGCAGGCTGCTGCGAAACGGATCGTTGATGCGGGAAACGATCACCCCGATCAGGTGGCTGCGCCGGCGGTTGAGCCCCTGGGCGAGAAAGTTGACCTGATAGCCCAGCTCTTCCGCAGCGCGCAGCACCCGCTCGCGGGTGACCGGAGAGATGCTGCCGTTATTACTCAACGCCCGGGAAACGACCGCGCGCGAGACGCCGGCGCGCTGGGCAACGTCCTGGGCGGTGATGCTCTGTTTTCGGGGGAGTGCGCTCATGCCGGGCTTTCCTCGCCGCTGCGCGGTGGCTGATGAAGATCGTATTGTAAGCCGTCGCGGCTGACGAACAACCCGTTCCAGGGCCGGCAGGCCACCCGCAGTGCCGGCAGAATCGCGTCATAGCAGTGATACAGCCCCATAGCGGGCAGCGCCAGCGTTTGAAACAGCGTCAGGCAGGTCGGGAAATCGCCGTGGGAGGCGTCATCGCTCAGCGAGGTGAGCGAAGCGCACTCCTGAAACGCCAGATCTGCGCCCGCCATCAGCGCGATCGACTGCGGCGTCGGGCGGCCGTCGCCGCTGTAGAACAGGCTTTTCCCGGCGATGGCGATGCGGATAGCGCGGTTGGTTAGCTCGTGCTGGGTTTCGGCGGTGCGGATCTGCCAGTCGTGCCACGTCCATGCCGGGGCGCTGTCGCGCCACTCAATCGCAAAGCACAGCGTGGTGTCCGGCCAGTTTGCCAGCTGCGCCAGCTGCATCAGCACCGGACGCTGCTGCGGCTGGCTGTAGATAATCAGCGGCTTATGGCGGGAAAAGCTTTTCCAGTAGTTGAGCAGCGCCGTCAGGCCGGTACAGTGATCCGGGTGGACGTGGGTGAAGTAAATGGCATCGATATCGTTAATATCGCCCCCTCGCTGCCACAGGGCGCGGGGGATAGTGGGGCCGCAATCAATTAGCCACTGACGATTTTCATCATCAATAATGCGCAGCGCAGAGGTATTTTGGCTCTCTGAGAACGCGCTACCGCAGCCAAGAACATCTATTTTCATTTACCCTCGCCAAAAAATTTTCGCACTTAATTAAATTGTCACAAATACCCGACAAAGTAGGCTCACATCATGTCGAGTCAACGTTGCATTTTTTTTACAGCCAAATGAACACGTGTTCATCCTGGCGCGAATAAATAAAAAATGCCTACAGAAGAGTTTTGGGTACCGAATATGAGCTATTTGCAAATTGCCCATCTGAGAATTAGCTACGGCGATAAGGTTGTCCTGCATAATATCGATCTGGCGGTAGAGAAGGGCGAGATGATCGCCCTGCTGGGGCCATCGGGCTGCGGGAAAACCACGCTGCTGAATGCGCTCTGCGGCTTTATCCCGGTACAGAACGGGGATATCGTCGTCGCCGGAAGGGATATCACCCATAGCGCGCCGGAGCAGCGCAATATTACGATGGTTTTTCAAAGCTATGCGCTGTGGCCGCATCTGACGGTGGCTCGCAATATCGGCTACGGCCTGAAGCTGCGCAGGTGGCGTCGCGACGATATCGACCGCCGGGTGGCGGAGCTGCTGCATATCGTCAACCTCCCGGGCCTGGCGGAAATGAAGGTGACCGAACTTTCCGGCGGCCAGCGTCAGCGGGTTGCCCTGGCGCGCGCCCTGGCGATTGAGCCGGACGTGCTGGTGCTGGATGAACCGCTCTCCAATCTGGATGCCAAAGTCCGCCTTAACGTCCGTCATGAAATAAAAGCGCTGCAAAAGAAGCTCGGCTTTACCTCATTAATCGTCACCCATGACCAGCAGGAGGCGCTGGTGATGGCTGACCGTATCGCTGTATTAAATAACGGAAGAGTTGAGCAATTAGGGACACCGGAAGATATATATCAACGTCCGGCTACGCCTTTTGTCGCCGATTTTATGGGGGCCGATAATAAAATAAATACCCGCGATATCCGCTCCCTCGACGGCATTCATTGGCGCACCCCGACGGCATATTCAGATGCGCATTCTGAGGAGCAGGTGATTTATTTCCGCAGTACCGACGCGGCGCTCTTTTCATTAGCGGATAGCGCGCCGCAGGAGGGGCTGACGCTTGACGGTATCGTCGAACAAAGCGCCTTCCTCGGCCATTTATATCGCCACAGCGTGCGCTGTCGCGATCGCCTGCTGCTGGCGGATTCTACCCGCTGCTGGCCAGCCAGTTCGCCGGTCAGGCTGCACGTGCCAACGCCGGCGCTGCATATTTTTCCTTCATCTCATGCAAGTTGACATCATCGTGTTCATTCTGGGGATAGACCATGTTTACTAAAACAAACGTTGCGATAGCGACTGCCGTACTCCTGAGCTACGGCGCGCAGGCCGACACCATCCTGAACGTCGCGACGGCGGGCGATCAGAATATGGTGGATTACGTAAAAACCTGGCTGGGGCCAAAGTTTGAGGCCGCTCATCCGGGCGTAAAGGTGCAGGTCATCGGCACCGGGCCGGGGGACGCGGGATCGAACAAAATTATCGAAAAGCTGACGGCGCAGAAGGAGAGCGGCGCCAGCAGCTGGGATATTGACGTCGCCGTGGTGCATCAAAACGCCGGCGGCGAGCTGGTGGAAAAAGGGCTGTTAGAGAAATACCGCCCGCAGATTAAGACCGGCAGCCTGGTCACCGCCGACAACGCTAAAAACGCCCTCGGCGTTAACGTCGACGGCTATGTGATGCCGATGTTTTTAAGCCAGACCGCTATTGCCTGGAACAGCGAGGCGATCAAAGCCCCGCCGGCCTCCTACGATGAGCTGGTCGCCTGGGCGCAGAAAAACCCGCAGGCTTTCGGCTATAACGGGATTAAGAACGGTATGTCCGGGGTCAGCTTCGTTGTGGGCTGGATGTATGCTTACGGCACCGACGCGCAGCGTCTCTCCTCCCTGCCGTATGATAAAGGCGTGGAGAAGAACTGGAGCCAGGCCTATGAAAAGCTGAAGGCTTTTAATAAAAACGTCACCTTTACGCCGGGGAACGCCGGGACGCTCGATATGCTGACCCGCGGGGAGATCACGATGGGGCCGGTATGGGTGGACATGTTCTACAGCTGGAAAGATCAGGGCAAACTGCCGCCGTCGATCAAGCTGTCCCTGCTGGCTCCGGGCATGCCGGGACAGCCGATGTATTACGTAACTCCGGCGAAGGCGGCGAATCCGCAGCTGGCGCGCGAATTTATCGAGCTGGCGACCAGCCCGGAGGTTCAGGCGCAGGGGATCGTTAAGCAGTTTAACTGGTATCCGGGCATCGATGCGCAGCACGTTAAACCGCAGCTGGATGCCGGGACGTGGCAAAAGCTGTTTGCTGAGATCTCGCCGCAGGCGCTGGCGGAATACGGCAAAAGCTTCCCGATTACCGCCTATTTTGACGATATTAAAGAAGGCTACGAAAGCCAGGTCGCCAACTAATCTCTGTCGATGCCCGGGCCGACGCAGCGTCGGCCCGGGCGTTTCTCCTCGCTGATATCAGGTTTGCTATGCGTATTTCGTTGAAATATCTGCTGCTGGTTGCTCCCGCCGCGCTGACCATCGCCGTTCTGTTTTTATATCCGCTGGGCTTCTCGCTGATTGCCGCCTTTACCAACGATGCGCAGCAGCTAACCCTGGCCCACTTCCGCAAAGTCTACGCGCTCTACTCCAACGATATTCTGTTTACGCTGATCGTCGTGCTGAGCTCCGTGGCGCTGCTGGCGCTCATTTCCATCACCCTTTCCGCCGTTATTACCCTGTCCTCCTGCCGGCCGATTGTGCGGATGCTGGCATTTTTATATCGGCTGCCGCTGTTTATTCCTTTTATCGTTGCGGCGCAGATGATGCGGACGTTTCTGGCTAAAAACGGCTTAATGAACAATGCCCTGGTCGCCAGCGATCTGCTAACGCCGATGGAGACTATCTCCTGGCTGGGCTGGAAGGGCATCATTATCACGTTTGTCTGGAAGCAGCTGGCGTTCGCTACGCTGCTTATCTGCGGCGCAATGGCGGCGCTTGAGCAGTCGCAAATTCTCGCGGCGCGCAACCTGGGCGCCTCTCGTCCACGGATCCTGTTCGATATTATTTTGCCGCAGGTGCTGCCCGCTATCGGCGTTGCGCTGGTGCTCTCGACCGTCACCATGATGTCGGTGCTGTCCGTGCCGCTGATGATAGGCGTCGGTACGCCGACGATGATCACGGTTGATATGGCGTTTCGCGTTAACTCCTACGGGGATTACGCCGTGGCTAATGCTCTGGGCGTCGTTTCGCTGCTTATCTGCGGCGCGCTGTCGTGGTTTTATCTGCGCCACAGCCTGCGGCAAAAAGGGGGAGAATAATGAAAGAGGTTAGGATGACACCACCTGCGACGCTGCTGGCGAAAGGGCGGAGAAAGCTGAGCGCCAGCCTGCCGCTGCAGACGCTGCTGCTGGTTCTGATGCTGCTGGCGATGTTTGGCCCGCTGCTGAATCTACTTATCTGGACGGTGGCCGAAAGCTGGTTCTTTCCCCATAGCCTACCCAGCCAGTGGGGGCTGAAATACTGGTATCAGGTGTTCAGCCCCTATAGCGACGTCTCGGGCTCTTTGCTGACCAGCGTGCTGATTGCCGTGCTGTCGGTGCTGGTGTGCCTGCTGATTTCGATCCCCGCAGGCTATGCGTTATCAAGACGGGGAATGCCGCTGCGGGTATGCTTTATGCTGCTGTTTCTTATCCCGCAGGCGTTCCCTAACCTGACGGTGTATATGAATATTGCCCGGCTTTTCTATCAGTGGGGGCTAAACGGCACCGTGGCCGGCGTGGTGCTGGTGCACAGCGTGCACGGGCTGATGTATTCGGTATGGATCTGCGTGGCGGCATTCTCAGCTGTCGATCCGCTACTGGCAAGAGCGTCACGTAATCTGGGGGCCGGAGCGATTTATACGTTTTGGCATATTGTTTTGCCCCAGGCATCGCCGGGGATTATTGCCGCCAGCATCTTTGTCTTTCTGGAGTCGCTGGATGAGTTCACCGGCACCTTTTTTGTCGGCGCGCCGGATATCACCACGCTGCCGCTGCTGCTATACAACGCCAGCATGTCGGGGAACTATCAGGTTTCGTCTATTACTGCGCTGATTTTGTTACTTCCGTCGCTGCTGTTTATGCTGGTTATTCATAAATTTATGCGCCCGGAAATGCTGGCAAAAATGGGGAAATAGCGCGCAGGCCGCCCGCCAGTAAAAACGCTTCCCGATGGGAAGCGTTTTTACTATCAGGTCATCATCATTGGCCACTCTGGCGGCGTCTGGCTCATCACTTCAACCATGACGTCTTTAATGTTGCCCCAGATTTTGGCTACATCCAGCAGCGTGATGCCGAGCAGACCGGTGGCAAACCAGCAGGCCGCGGCCAGCCCCAGGCAGCTACAGATGACCGCTAATCCGGCATAATCGCTTTTACGCAGCTGAATATTCATCGAGCTGGCTAAAAACATCAGCACCGCGCTCAGCAGCGGCCAGCGTAGGAGTATGACACTGGTAGTAATGGAAGCCATTAACCTGATCCTCAAAGAAAGTCGGGGGCCTTTGACAACCTGACGAGACTGACGATGACGTGGCGCTCTGGCTATCGACGGGCAAACAAACGTATAATGAAACAATGTTTCCGTTTCATTAGGATGTGTGAACTATATCACATTTGTTCTTTTATTCACCAGCCAAAAATTGCGTTTTTTATGTGCTTATAAACCATTTTAATATTGTGGTTAATGGCTCGTTGAGCCATAGCCATGCCCGCCATGACGGTAAAGCTGACGCTTTAATACGATGGATTCTTTTTGCCAGACTTATATCTGCGGGTTTTATTACCTGTTCGCGGTAATCATACGGATAAACCGAATCAGAAAGCGGCACCGCTCTCATTATTTCGAGAATGTTTCTCGGTTGTTCTATAAGTAAGTATTATTCATCATTATCAGGTGTGTGGTTTTTACGCCAAATAGCCGATTGCTAAATGACTGAGTGTTGTATAAGAGTAGGCATCTGCCATTGTGGACTGTTACCGTGACTAAGGCGTATCGCATGGATATAAAGCGGAAATGAGTCGTAGCGCGCCGCATAAGGCGTTGAGAATATTCGGTATTACCTTGGTCATCCTGTTGCCAGTAGTCCTGGCATCGTGGCTTGCCCAACACCGGGCAAAGGTGGAAACCGACGACCAGCTCCGCTCGTTTTCTCAACTGGCGCTGCAGAAAACCGAAATGGTTATTCATGAGGTCGAACAGGCGCGTAAAAAGGCCATGCAATATCAGGGGATAATATGTTCGCCGCAGCATCAGCGATATATGCTGGATATTGTTCGCAGCCTGCTTTATGTCGATGATTTAGTCTATGCAAAAGGCGCTGATTTCTTTTGCTCAACCGCCTTTCATCCCGACACGGCGTGGCATGTCGAGCCGGCTAATTATATAAAAAAGCCGGATATCGCGATCTATTACTATCGCGATACCCCGTTCTATCCCGGTTTTGCCATGACCTATATGCAGCGCGGTCACTATGTCGCGGTTATTAATCCACTTTCCTATAGTACGCTAATATCCAGCGACAGAGATTTAGCCTACGGTCTGTTCGATACCAAAACGAATCAGTTTTTCTCCGTCAGCAAAAATACGGATGCCGCGACCTTACGTCCGCTGATCCGCCCCGAAGATACCTTTTTTCAGCGGGATCGCCGGGTCTACACCGTTGCCCATTCGACCAACCGCCCTATTGCGGTGATCATGTCCACCTCGCGCGTTGGCTATTATCAAAATTTATATGACCAGATAATGCTTACCCTTCCGCTGGGCCTTATTTGTAGCGCGCTGATTTTACTGGTGTGGCTGCGAACCCGGCGGCAGTATCACTCTCCGCGCTGCATGCTGCAGCGCGCGCTAAGCCGTCGCCAGCTGTGCCTGCACTATCAGCCGATCGTCGATATTAAAACGAACCGCTGCGTAGGGGCCGAAGCGCTGCTGCGCTGGCCCGGATGCGATGGCCCGGTGATGAGCCCGGCGGAGTTTATTCCGCTGGCGGAAAACGAAGGGCTGATTACGCAGGTTACGGACTATGTCGTGGATGAGGTGTTTGCCGATATGGGCGAATTTCTCGCCAGCCATCCTCAGCTGTACGTCGCGATTAACCTCTCGGCCACGGATTTCCACTCCGCGCGGCTTATTAGCCAAATTAGTGAAAAGGCGCAAAGCCACGCGGTATGCATCAACCAGATTAAAATCGAAGTAACCGAGCGCGGGTTTATTGACGTGCAGAAAACGACGCCGGTGATTCAGGCCTTTCGCGAGGCGGGATATGAAGTCGCCATCGATGATTTCGGCACCGGCTACTCCAACCTGCATAACCTCTCTTCGCTCAACGTGGACATTCTCAAGATCGATAAATCCTTTATCGATACGCTGACGACCCACGGCACCAGCCACATGATCGCCGAGCATATTATTGAGATGGCGCGCAGCCTGCATCTGAAAACCGTGGCCGAGGGCGTCGAAACGCTGGATCAGGTTAAGTGGCTACAGAAGCGCGGCGTCCGCTACTGCCAGGGCTGGCATTTCGCGAAGGCGATGCCGGTGCAGGAGTTTAAGCAGTGGCTGGTCAAGGCGCCAGCGCTGCTTAACTCCTGCGCGCGAAGCTGTCAGGCGGAAATCTGATGGCGATAGTCGCTAGGCGTGCGGTCATACTCCCGGCGAAACACTCGTGAAAACGTCTGCTGCGAGACGTAGCCCAGATCCATCGCGATATCAAAGATAGGGCGCTGGGTCGTTCTGAGGGCTTCAGCGGCCAGCAGGAGCCGGCGTTGACGAATGTAATCACCCAGCGTCTGATGCGTAACGGCGCGGAACATCCGCTGGAGATACCATTTCGAGTACCCCGATTTTCTGGCGACTACATCAATGTTAAGTGGTTGATCGATATGTTCATCAATCCATTCAATAAGCGTTTGGATAATATCCTGATGGGACATAAAGCGGCCTCTCTCAATTCTCGATTCGTCGTTTTGTCTGCGGGCGAGTATAATTCCTCAAGTTAACTTGAGGTAAAGTGCTTTATGGAAAAGAAATCACCCCGAATTAAAATGCTGTTGACCCCGGGAGAAGTGGCGAAACGTACCGGCGTTGCCGTCTCGGCGCTCCATTTCTATGAAAGCAAAGGGCTTATTCACAGCCAGCGTAATCCAGGCAATCAGCGGCGCTATCGTCGCGACGTGCTGCGCGCCGTGGCGATTATCAAGATTGCGCAGCGCATCGGCATTCCGCTGGCCACTATCGGCGACGCGTTTGGCGTACTGCCCGAAGGCCACAACTTAAGTGCCAAAGAGTGGAAGCAGCTGTCGTCGGTGTGGCGGGACGAGCTGGACCGGCGTATTCATACGCTGACCGCGCTGCGCGATCAGCTGGATGGCTGCATTGGCTGCGGCTGCCTGTCGCGACGGGACTGCCCGCTGCGTAACCCGGGGGACATGCTGGGTGAAGAGGGTACCGGTGCGCGGCTGCTGGAGGATGATTAAAAAACTAAAGCACCACAACAGGGCGCTTTAGTTGTTTTCCGGTCTTTGTCTTTCGCTCTATCCCGCTGGTGCACAGGAGGGTTTCCCCCGACGTCGGCTCACCTCAGTTTTGCGCAACAAGTTGATGGAGGTTCCGGATTGCGCCGACACCTTAATTGTGGCACATCCCCTTAAATCTACCCGTTTATTTTGGCGAATTTTTTCCGTCATTCGCCGCCAGTTCCTATAGTTAATTTGAACAAACGACGGGAGAAATCCATGCTGACGGTACATCACCTTAATCAATCGCGATCGCAGCGCGTGCTCTGGGCGCTGGAAGAGCTGCAGCTGCCCTATCAGCTTGTCTGCTATCCGCGGCAGAAAAATATGCTGGCGCCGCCGGAGTTAAAAAATATTCACCCGCTGGGCAAATCCCCGGTCGTGGAGGACAACGGCTACGTGCTGGCGGAGTCCGGGGCGATACTCGAATATCTGCAGGAAACCTACGATAGCACGCAGCAGCTGCGCCCGCAGGCGATGGCGGACAGGCTGCAGTATCGTTTTTGGCTGCACTATGCCGAAGGCTCGCTGATGCCTCTGATGCTGATGAAGCTGGTCTTTTCCCGTCTCGGCAAGGCCCCGGTGCCGTTTGGCATGCGCACGCTGGGCGGCGCGCTGGGGAAGGGGATGCAGAAGGCCAGGCTTGACCGGCAGATTGCCACCCACGCCAGCTTTATCGAAGATCACCTCTCCCGATGGCCGTGGTTCGCGGGCGAAAACCTGAGCATGGCCGATATTCAGATGAGCTTTCCGCTGCTGGCGCTGCAGTCACGTGGCGGAATTGACGGCCTTGCGCACATCGCCCGCTGGACGCAGCGTATCGAACAGCGTCCGGCCTGGCAGCGCGCCATTGAGCGCGGCGGCCCCTTCACGCTACCGGGCGCCTGAGGCATCACCTTTTACGATGGCCGGTGCGAATTGCTATCAGCGCAAAGCCAAAATGTTAGCAGATTGCGCATGGACGATAACGTTTGCGCATCGGCTGGTTATTTCCTGAACGTCATAAGCGAAATTTAGCGAAATACGACAAACTTCAGTTGAAAAGGGCCATCTAAAGGCTGGATAATCGTTTGCCTTATTATTTTGCTCGCTATTTATCCTGCTAACAGGGGGTGAGTAAAGTAATTTTGACCACCGTATTGTATGCGCGGAGTTAAACGTTTGCTTTTTTTGCAGCCCCCCTGGCGCTGCGATATAGCACAAGGAGATCGCGTTGAACTGGCAGTGGATGGTCCACCACGCATACCGACGAATGATAAAAATTCTCAGGGGAAGTTTTCTATGTCTACGCCTTCAGCGCGTACCGGCGGTTCATTAGACGCCTGGTTTAAAATTTCGGCTCGCGGCAGCTCCGTGCGTCAGGAAATTCTTGCAGGTTTAACCACTTTTCTGGCGATGGTGTACTCGGTAATTGTGGTACCGGGCATGCTCGGTAAAGCCGGGTTCCCACCGGCGGCGGTGTTTGTCTCCACCTGTCTGGTAGCGGGCGTCGGCTCTCTCGTTATGGGGCTGTGGGCCAACCTGCCGCTGGCAATCGGTTGTGCTATCTCGCTGACCGCATTTACCGCCTTCAGCCTGGTGCTGGGGCAGCAGATCAGTATCCCGGTTGCGCTGGGCGCCGTGTTCCTGATGGGCGTGCTGTTTACCATTATCTCCGCGACCGGTATTCGTAGCTGGATCTTACGCAACCTGCCGCAGGGCGTTGCGCACGGCACCGGTATCGGTATTGGCCTGTTCCTGCTGCTGATCGCCGCCAACGGCGTGGGCCTGGTGATTAAGAACCCGCTGGACGGCCTGCCGGTCGCGCTGGGTAATTTCGACAGCTTCCCGGTGATTATGTCGCTGTTGGGGCTGGCGGTGATTATCGGCCTCGAAAAGCTGAAGGTGCCTGGCGGTATCCTGCTGACCATTATCGGCGTGTCGATCGTGGGCCTGATTTTCGACCCTAACGTCCACTTCTCCGGTATTTTTGCTATGCCGTCGCTGAGCGACGACAAAGGCAATTCGCTGATCGGCAGCCTTGATATCATCGGCGCGCTGAATCCGATAGTTCTGCCGAGCGTGCTGGCGCTGGTGATGACGGCGGTATTTGATGCCACCGGCACCATTCGCGCGGTAGCGGGGCAGGCGAACCTGCTGGACAAAGACGGGCAGATCATCAACGGCGGTAAAGCGCTGACCACCGACTCCCTGAGCAGCGTCTTCTCCGGCCTGGTCGGCGCGGCGCCGGCGGCGGTGTATATCGAATCGGCCGCAGGTACCGCCGCCGGCGGTAAAACCGGCCTGACCGCGGTGACGGTCGGCGTGCTGTTCCTGCTGATCCTGTTCCTTTCTCCGCTCTCCTATCTGGTTCCTGCATACGCCACCGCTCCGGCGCTGATGTATGTCGGTCTGCTGATGTTGAGCAACGTGGCGAAAATTGATTTTAACGATTTTGTCGATGCGATGGCGGGCCTGATTACGGCGGTCTTTATCGTGCTGACCTGCAACATCGTTACCGGCATTATGATTGGCTTCGCGTCGCTGGTGATTGGACGCCTGGTTTCCGGGGAGTGGCGCAAGCTGAACCTCGGCACCGTGATCATCGCTGCGGCGCTGGTTATCTTCTACGCCGGCGGTTGGGCAATTTAAGCTATTTTTGCTGACAACGGGCGGCTCAGGCCGCCCGTTTAATTTTTAAGCCACATCCTGTTTCCTTTTGCGTTAATCTGAGTAGCGTATCATTTCGAGACATGACGCCTCAGATGTAAAAAAAGAAAACGCAGCAAACAGGGAACACATGGAAATATTCTTTACCATACTCATCATGACCCTCGTGGTCTCTCTCTCCGGGGTGGTTACACGCGTACTGCCCTTTCAGGTTCCACTACCTTTAATCCAAATCGCCATCGGCGCTCTGTTGGCCTGGCCTACCTTCGGCCTGCACGTCGAATTCGACCCCGAACTCTTCCTGGTCCTCTTTATTCCGCCGCTGCTTTTTGCCGATGGCTGGAAGACGCCGACCCGCGAGTTCATTGAGCACGGGCGAGAGATTTTTGGCCTCGCGCTGGCGCTGGTGCTGGTAACGGTGGTGGGGATCGGCTACCTCATCTACTGGATAGTCCCAGGCATTCCGCTGATCCCGGCCTTTGCGCTGGCGGCGGTTCTGTCGCCAACCGATGCGGTAGCGCTGTCCGGGATCGTCGGTGAAGGGCGCATCCCGAAAAAAATTATGGGGATACTGCAGGGCGAAGCGTTGATGAACGACGCCTCCGGCCTGGTCTCGCTGAAGTTTGCCGTCGCGGTGGCGATGGGTACGATGGTCTTTACCGTCGGAGGGGCGACGGTCGAGTTCTTCAAGGTAGCGATAGGCGGCATCCTCGCCGGTTTTGTCGTCAGCTGGCTGTACGGGCGCTCGATGCGCTTCCTCAGCCGCTGGGGCGGCGATGAGCCGGCAACGCAGATTGTGCTGCTGTTCCTGCTGCCGTTTGCTTCCTACCTGATCGCTGAACACATCGGTTTTTCCGGGATTCTGGCCGCGGTCGCGGCGGGGATGACCATCACCCGTTCCGGGGTGATGCGCACCGCGCCGCTGGCGATGCGCCTGCGTGCGAACAGCACCTGGGCGATGCTGGAGTTCGTGTTTAACGGCATGGTGTTCCTGCTTTTAGGCCTGCAGCTGCCGGATATTCTGTCGAGCTCGCTGGTGGCGGCGGAAGCGGACCCCAACGTTGAAACCTGGATGCTGTTTACCGACATTATCCTGATTTACGCCGCGCTGATGCTGGTCCGTTTTGGCTGGCTGTGGACGATGCGCAAGCTAAGCCAGCGCTTCCTGAAGAAGAAACCGATGGAGTTTGGCTCCTGGACAAACCGCGAGCTGCTGATCTCCTCGGTGGCCGGGGTGCGCGGGGCGATTACCCTCGCCGGCGTACTGTCGATACCGCTGCTGCTGCCGGACGGCGACGTTTTCCCGGCACGCTATGAGCTGGTGTTCCTTGCCGCCGGGGTCATTCTGTTCTCGCTGTTTGTCGGCGTGATTGCGCTACCGATCCTGCTGCGCCACATTGAGTCGACCGACCATGTCCAGCAGCGTAAAGAGGAGCGCCTGGCGCGCGCGGCAACGGCGGACGTGGCGATCGTGGCGATTCAAAAGATGGAGGAGCGGCTGGCGGCGGATACCAAAGAGAATATCGATAACCAGCTGCTGACGGAGGTCAGTTCACGCGTGATCGGTAACCTGCGCCGGCGGGTCGACGGCCGTAACGACGTGGAAACCTCAATCCTCGAAGAGCAGCTTGAGCGCCGGTTCCGCCTGGCGGCGCTGCGTTCAGAGCGCGGCGAGCTGTACCATCTGCGCGCGACCCGCCAGATCAGCAACGAGACGCTGCAGAAGCTGCTGCACGACCTTGACCTGCTGGAAGCGCTGTTAATCGAAGATCAATAATCGCCGCCGCGCCCCGTCGGGGCCGTGCGGTTGGCTGATCTGTAGTTGGTAGCCCGGACCGGCGCAACGCGCCGCCTCCGGGCGTTTACTCATTCAGCCAGAAGCTTTTACTGCACGCCAGCCACGCCTGCGCGCTATGCGACAGGTAAACGCCCTCCCGCCAAATCATTCCCAGCTCCCAGCGCAGCTCGCTCTGCAGCGGTATCGTGTAAAAATGCCGGGTATCGAGGCGCTCACAAATCGGCTGCGGCAGGATCGCCACGCCAATTCCCGCCTGAACCATAGCGGCGAGGAAGTCCCACTGCCCGCTGCGCACCGCGATACGGGGTTTCACCTCGTAGTCGGTAAACAGCTGCATCAGCTGCTGGCTGAGGGCGAAATCTTCGTTATAAATCACCAGCGGATGGGCGGCGAGCTCCTGCGGCGACAGCGAGCTAACGCCCTCCCATGGCGCCGTTCGCGGTGCCAGCACGCACAGCGGATGGTTGAAAAGCGGCAGCGTCGCCAGGCCGCTCTCCTCATCGACCGGCAGCGCCGTCATCGCCAGGTCCAGCTCGCCGTTGCTGACCGCCTGCTGCACGGTCAGCCCGCCAAACTCGGCAATTTTCAGCTCCACGCCCGGATAGCGCTGACGAAACAGGCCGATAGGCTCGGCCATCAGCATCCCGACCATCGGCGGGATCCCCAGCCGCAGAATGCCCTTATGCAGATGGTTAATATCGCTAAGCTCAGATTCCAGCTGGCGAAATTCGCCCAGAATCGCCTGCCCGCGCTCGAAAACCACCCGGCCGGTATCGGTCAGCAGGAGCCTGCGGCCGTCGCGAATAAGCAGCGTACAGTTGAGCTCATCTTCGAGGTTTTTTAGCATCTTGCTGATGGTGGGCTGCGTGACGAACAGTTTCTCTGCCGCGCGAGTGAAGCTCTGCTGGCGGACGACTTCGACAAAATAACGCAGCGTGCGGATATCCATAATTATTCCCTGAGACTATACCTGTGATGATTTTAATTCATTTCTGTCCAACCTGGCGGCTCACTATACTGCTCGCCTGGCTTCTTTTTCAGGAATATCGCTCATGGCCTTCGCGCCAGCTCGCGTTACCCCCTTCGTTGTGCAACGCCTTCAGGTACCGGTTCAGGTACTGGTTTATGCCGGACTGTTTGTCTGCGCTCAATATCTGGTTAACTGGCTGCACCTGCCGCTCCCGGCAAATTTAGTCGGCATGCTGATGCTGCTGGCATTAATCGTCTGTCGGGTGATCCCGCTGAACTGGGTGCGTGCCGGCGCCCGCTGGCTGCTGGCAGAAATGCTGCTGTTCTTCGTGCCGGCGGTGGTGGCGGTGGTCAACTACACCCAGCTGCTGATGGTGGACGGCTGGCGCATTCTGCTGGTGATTGCGCTGAGCACGACGCTGGTGCTGGGGGCGACGGCGTGGGTGGTGGATAAAGTTTATCGCTACGAAATCAGCAGGATGAAGCATGAGTGATCTCCTGTTGAGCATCCTGTGCCTGATCGTGACGCTGGCGCTCTATTTTGCCAATAAACGCCTCTATCGCCGCTTCCACAGGCTGCCGCTGATGCCGCTGGTCTTTACCCCGATACTGCTGGTGCTGATTCTGGTCTTTGGCCATATTTCGTATCAAAGCTATATGGGGGAGGCCCACTGGCTGCTGTGGCTGCTGGGGCCGGCGACGATCGCTTTCGCCGTGCCGGTGTATGACAACCTGGCTATTATTAAACGCCACTGGATGTCGCTGAGCGCCGGGGTGCTGACGGCCTCAATCGTGGCGGTCTGCAGCTCGGTCTGGCTGGCGCGCCTGTTCACCCTTTCCGATGAGATTCAGCGCAGCCTGGCGGTGCGTTCGGTCACCACGCCTTTTGCGCTGGCCGCGGCCCGGCCCCTCGGCGGTCAGCCGGATCTGGTCGCGCTGTTTGTGGTGGTAACCGGGGTATTTGGCATGGCGATCGGCGATGTGCTGTTTTTGCGCCTGTCGATTCGTGCAGGGATGGCGAAAGGGGCGGGATTCGGCGCCGCTTCGCACGGCGCCGGAACCGCGCGCTCCTATGAGCTCGGGCCGCAGGAGGGCGTTGTCGCCAGCCTGGTGATGATGCTTTCGGGAGTGGTGATGGTGCTGGCGGCGCCGCTGGTGCGCCTGCTGATGTTTTGATGAGCCCCGGCCGTCTGGCCGGGGTTAAGAGGCTTAATGCGCCTGGCCGCGTTCGATACCGATACCGGTCTGTGAACGGATAAACTGGGCGCGGAACAGCTCGCGTTCGCGCAGCCCTTCCGCCGAGGTATCGGTAGCAGAGAAGAACCAGATGCCGATAAAGGCGATGGCAATCGAGAACAGCGCCGGGTACTCGTACGGGAAGATCGCCTTCTCATGGCCGAGGATCTGGACCCAAATGGTCGGGCCGAGGATCATCAGGATGACGGCGGTCAGCAGGCCCAGCCAGCCGCCAATCATCGCTCCGCGCGTGGTCAGCTTCGACCAGTACATCGACAGCAGAATGATGGGGAAGTTACAGCTGGCGGCAATCGAGAACGCCAGTCCGACCATGAAGGCAATGTTCTGATTTTCGAACAGAATCCCCAGCAGAATGGCAACCACGCCGAGGATCAGCACGGTAATTTTCGATACCCGCAGCTCATCGCGCTCGCTGGCGCCCTTACGGAAGACGTTGGCGTACAGGTCGTGGGAGACCGCCGACGCGCCGGCCAGGGTTAAGCCCGCGACCACCGCAAGGATGGTGGCGAAGGCCACTGCCGAAATAAAGCCGAGGAACAGATTGCCGCCCACCGCGTCGGCGAGGTGCACCGCCGCCATGTTGTTGCCGCCGATAAGCGCGCCCGCCGCGTCTTTAAACGCCGGATTCGCGCCCACCAGCATGATGGCGCCGAAGCCGATAATAAAGGTCAGGATATAGAAGTAGCCCATAAAACCGGTGGCGTAGAATACGCTTTTACGCGCTTCGCGCGCATCGCTCACGGTGAAGAAACGCATCAGAATATGCGGCAGACCGGCGGTACCAAACATCAGCCCCAGCCCAAGCGACAGCGCCGATATCGGGTCTTTCACCAGTCCGCCAGGGCTCATAATTGCCGCCCCTTTAGGATGGACCGCCATCGCTTCGCTGAACAGGTTATTGAAGCTGAAGCCGACGTGCTTCATGACCATAAAGGCCATAAAGCTGGCGCCGCACAGCAGCAGAACCGCCTTAATGATCTGTACCCAGGTGGTCGCCAGCATGCCGCCAAACAGCACGTACAGCACCATCAGCACGCCGACCAGCACCACCGCAACGTGGTAGTTAAGGCCGAACAGCAGCTGGATAAGCTTGCCCGCGCCGACCATCTGCGCAATCAGATACAGCGCCACCACCACCAGCGAACCGCAGGCGGAGAGGGTGCGGATTGGCCCCTGCTTCAGGCGATAGGAGGCGACGTCGGCAAAGGTATAGCGTCCGAGGTTGCGCAGGCGTTCGGCAATCAGGAACAGAATGATCGGCCAGCCGACCAGGAAGCCGAGGGAGTAAATCAGCCCGTCGTAGCCGGAGGTATAAACCAGCGCGGAGATCCCGAGGAAGGAGGCGGCGGACATAAAGTCGCCGGCAATCGCCAGCCCGTTCTGGAAGCCGGTGATGTTCCCCCCGGCGGTATAGTAATCGCTGCGCGAGCGTACCCGTTTTGACGCCCACCAGGTGATATAGAGCGTCAGGGCGACGAAGATCAGGAACATGATAATCGCCTGCCAGTTTGTCGGCTGGCGCTGCACCGCGCCGGCGATCGTATCGGCCGCGTTTGCGGCAGCCGGGAGCGTGGCGGCAAGCGCCGTCAGAACTTTCTTCATGATGCCTGCACCTCTTTGAGAACGCTTTTCGTCAGACGATCGAATTCGCCGTTGGCCCGCCAGACGTAAACCCCGGTGAGCAGGAAGGAGATAACGATGACGCCAATGCCGATGGGGATGCCGCGGGTGACGCTGGTTCCCGCGTGCAGCGGCGTACCCAGCCAGCCGGGGGCAAAGGCGATAAGCAAAATGAAGCCGACGTAGATAACCAGCATGATCAGTGACAAAATGGCGGCAAACCTTTGCCGGGTTGCAACTAACTCCCTGAAATGCGCACTATTTTCTATCCGCTGACAAATTTGATCATTCATCATAGCGTCTCCAGAGGTATTCCTTTCGTCATCCACGCGCGAGACGTCGGCAGCACTTGTCCGCCCGACAGCTAACCGTCGGGAATCCACCTGCTTACCGCTTTCCTGCTGCCTGGAATCCTTAGGAAGGTTTTATGTTGATCTCCTCTCCCCGGTAGGGGAGAGGGTGTAGGGATTCAGTACGTACTGGCTATGGCATTGCGATGGACTGCTTCTCTTCGAGCAGTTTTTCCACCACGCCAGGATCGGCGAGCGTTGAGGTATCGCCGAGGTTGCTGGTGTCGCCGGCGGCAATCTTGCGCAGGATGCGGCGCATGATTTTACCGGAGCGGGTTTTCGGTAACGAATCGGTCCAGTGCAGCACGTCCGGGGTTGCCAGCGGGCCGATCTCTTTACGCACCCAGTTGCGCACTTCCGCGTACAGCTCCGGCGTAGGCTCTTCGCCGTGATTCAGCGTCACGTAGGCGTAAATTGCCTGACCTTTGATGTTATGCGGAATGCCGACCACCGCCGCTTCGGCGATTTTCGGGTGTGAAACCAGCGCCGATTCAATTTCGGCGGTGCCCAGGCGGTGGCCGGAAACGTTCAGCACGTCATCCACGCGGCCGGTTATCCAGTAGTAGCCATCCTCGTCGCGGCGCGCGCCGTCGCCGCTGAAGTACATATTTTTAAAGGTGGAGAAGTAGGTTTGCTCGAAGCGCTCGTGGTCGCCGAACAGGGTACGCGCCTGGCCAGGCCAGGAGTCGGCGATGGCGAGGTTGCCCTCGGTGGCTCCTTCCAGCGGCGTGCCTTCGTTATCGACGATCACCGGCTGAACGCCGAAGAACGGACGGGTGGCGGAGCCGGCCTTCAGCTCAATAGCGCCCGGCAGCGGGGTGATCATAAAGCCGCCGGTTTCGGTCTGCCACCAGGTGTCCATCACCGGGCATTTCTCGTTGCCGATTTTTTTCCAGTACCACTCCCAGGCTTCCGGGTTGATCGGCTCGCCGACGGAGCCCAGAATGCGCAGGGACGAGCGGTCGGTGCCTTCAACGGCCTTATCACCCTCGGCCATCAGTGCGCGGATCGCCGTCGGTGCGGTATAAAGGATGCTGACCTGGTGTTTATCCACCACCTGGCACATGCGCGCCGGAGTCGGCCAGTTTGGTACCCCTTCAAACATCAGCGTCGTCGCGCCGCAGGCCAGCGGGCCGTACAGCAGGTAGCTGTGGCCGGTCACCCAGCCCACGTCGGCGGTGCACCAGTAGATATCGCCAGGGTGATAGTCGAATACGTATTTGAAGGTCGTCGCCGCATACACCAGGTAGCCCCCGGTGGTGTGCAGCACGCCTTTCGGCTTGCCGGTTGAGCCTGAGGTATAGAGGATAAACAGCGGGTCTTCCGCGTTCATCTCTTCCGGCTGATGCTGGTCGCTGGCGTTTTCCAGCAGATCGCTCCACCACAGGTCGCGACCCTCGTGCCATTCCGTTTTGCCCCCGGTACGCTTGAGGACGACCACGTTTTCAATGCTGGTAACGTTAGGATTTTTCAGCGCGTCATCGACGTTTTTCTTCAGCGGAATAGCGCGACCGGCGCGCAGCCCTTCGTCGGCGGTGATCACCAGCCGCGAGCTGGAGTCGATGATGCGCCCGGCCACCGCTTCCGGCGAGAAGCCGCCGAAAATAACCGAGTGGATGGCGCCAATGCGCGCGCAGGCCAGCATAGCGACCGCCGCTTCGGGCACCATCGGCATATAGATAGCGACCACGTCGCCTTTTTTAATCCCGAGGCCGAGCAGGGCGTTGGCAAAGCGGCACACGTCGCGATGCAGCTCGCGATAGGTAATTTTCTTGCTCTGGCTTGCGTCGTCGCCTTCCCAGATGATGGCCGTCTGCTCGCCGCGCTCCGCAAGGTGGCGATCGAGACAGTTAGCCGCCAGGTTCAGCGTTCCATCTTCATACCATTTGATAGAAACGTTGCCCGGGGCAAATGAGGTGTTCTTCACGCGCGTATAGGGCCGCATCCAGTCGAGGATTTTTCCCTGCTCACCCCAGTACGCGTCGGGATCGGTCACAGACTGTTGATACTGCGCCTTGTACTGTTCCGGGTTAATCAGGCAGCTGTCCGCAATATTTGCGGGAATAGAGTGTTTATGTATTTGGCTCATGGCTTTTTTTCTCCTGTAGGTTGTTAAATATATGTCAAATAAACGTTAATAGTAGGGGCTTTGAGCGCTTTGTTTGCTATTTGGGGGGCAGATCACGCATTAATTCAACTGAATGAAAATTAATCAAATGAAACTTTTAAGTGGAATAATTTCGCAAGTGAATTTATAGAAATGGAATCGATTAAAATTTTTTTATAACAGATACTTATGCAATGTAAGTGGGGGGAATTAGCGGCTTTATGCATAAAACCAGAGTAAAGGCCTGTTCTTAAACGCTTGCGCAGCAGGCCGTGCAAATGATACTCATATCGCGCGTTAAAAAACCCCATAGAGCAACGCAACACAATTCATACCCCTTTCAGTGGGTAACATTACCTCCGGTAATGGTGCCTTTCATTGAGGAAGTCTGTAGTGATGAAAAAAACAAAAGTCAGCCTGGCCTGGCAAATTTTGCTGGCCCTGGTGCTGGGCATACTCCTGGGCAGTTATCTGCATTACCACGCCGAAAGTCGTGACTGGTTAATCTCGAACCTCCTGACGCCTGCGGGCGATATCTTTATCCACCTGATCAAAATGATCGTGGTGCCGATTGTGATTTCGACGCTGGTGGTCGGGATTGCGGGCGTTGGCGACGCTAAGCAGCTGGGGCGCATTGGCGCCAAAACGATTATCTATTTTGAAGTGATCACCACGGTGGCAATCGTGCTGGGGATTACCCTGGCCAACGTTTTCCAGCCGGGAACCGGCATTGATATGTCGCAGCTGGCGGCGGTCGATATTTCGAAATACCAAAGTACGACGGCGGAAGTGCAAAGCCACGCGCACGGGCTGATGGGGACGATTTTGTCGCTGGTGCCGACCAATATCGTCGCCTCGATGGCGAAAGGCGATATGCTGCCGATTATCTTCTTCTCGGTGCTGTTCGGTCTGGGCCTCTCCTCGCTGCCGGCAACGCATCGTGAGCCGCTGGTGACCGTTTTCCGCTCCATTTCCGAGACCATGTTCAAAGTGACGCACATGGTGATGCGCTACGCGCCGGTGGGGGTATTTGCGCTGATCTCCGTGACCGTCGCCACCTTTGGCTTCGCCTCCCTGTGGCCGCTGGCCAAGCTGGTGATTCTGGTCTATTTCGCGATTCTGTTCTTTGCGCTGGTGGTGCTGGGACTCGTCGCACGGGTCTGCGGCCTGAGCATCTGGATCCTGATTCGCATCCTGAAAGACGAACTGATCCTCGCATACTCCACCGCCAGCTCCGAAAGCGTGCTGCCGCGTATTATTGAGAAAATGGAAGCCTACGGCGCGCCGGCCTCAATCACCAGCTTCGTGGTGCCGACCGGCTACTCCTTTAACCTCGACGGCTCGACGTTATACCAGAGCATTGCGGCGATCTTTATCGCCCAGCTGTACGGGATTGACCTGTCGCTGTGGCAGGAGATTACCCTGGTGCTGACCCTGATGGTGACCTCGAAAGGGATTGCCGGCGTACCGGGCGTCTCCTTCGTGGTGCTGCTGGCGACGCTGGGCAGCGTAGGCATCCCGCTGGAAGGCCTGGCCTTTATTGCCGGCGTTGACCGTATCCTCGATATGGCGCGTACCGCGCTGAACGTGGTGGGGAATGCCCTGGCGGTGCTGGTTATCGCCAAGTGGGAACACAAATTTGACCGTAAGAAAGCGCTGGCGTACGAACGTGAGGTGCTGGGCAAATTTGATAAGACCGCGCAATAAACGCGTAATGAAATAGCAAACCCGGCGCCATGCGCCGGGTTTTTTTATCGTAGGGCAGGGGATTCCAGTCAACGGTGGTTTGGGCGAAGGCCGTGTTTTAAGTTCCGTTAACATTCCACAGAACTGACGCTACAGCGCTAGCCACAACGCACGCCTTCGCCCAAACCACCGTAAAAAGCCATCCGGGCGCGAAGAGGCTACCCCTTGGTTATCCGCTCAAACTCCTCGCATCCGGTATCAAATCCCTCCTGACAGCTGACGTTTAGCCAGTGCAGGGCCTTCTGCTGATTGGGTTCGATAAAGCCTTTCTCCCCCTGCTGGAACATCATCCCGGCCCAGTACTCGGCGTAGCCGGTGCGGGACAGCGAGGAGCTGCGTTTAAAATAGAGCGTGGCCGCGGCGTCATCTTCCGCAATCTGCACGCCGCTGGCGTAAATCAGCCCGAGCAGCATCTGCGCGTCAACGGCGGAGTCGCTTTCCGGGTCCTGGGCCGCGTCCTGCAGCAGGGTTATGGCGTGCGAATAGTCCGGCTTGCCGGCCTGATGATTAACCAGCACCCGGGCAAGGACGATCTCCCCGGCCTTGCTGCCGGCCTGCACCGACTTTTCCGCCAGCTGCCTGGCCTGCTTGTAATCGGCGTTCTGCGGGTTGCGGATCTTCAGCTGCGCCAGCAGCGCCAGCGCATCGCCATCGCCGCTTTCCGCCGACTTCTGCGCCCAGTATTCGGCCTGCGGATAGTCGCCCGAACTGACGTAGGTATCGGCGAGATAGTACTGCGCGCGCGGGTCGCCCGATTCTGCCTGCTGTTTGTACTGACTGCCTGGTTCTGTGGCGTTTGTGGCGGCAGAGACCAGCGCCAGTAATAAATAGAGGTATTTCATTTTTTATTATCGGTAGAGAACATTGTGAGCAGTATAAAGGGAGGAGCAGGAGAAGAAAATGACAGGCACGAAGCAGGCATGATGAAAGCAGGGCGATAAATTTGTCCTTCCGGTAAGCATCGCGCCGCCGGAAGGACCGATCCGCATCCCGGAAAGGCGCTGCGCGCGCCTCCGGGAAAACGGTCTGACTTAACCCATCGCGCTTTCGCGCAGGCGGGCTTTTAGCCTGCTGTACTCATCGATCACGTACTGCTCGGCGGCCCGCTGGTCGGCAATACGCTCAACGTTAACCGCGCAGTACTTGTACTCCGGCGTTTTGGTTATCGGGCTCAGGTTCTCGGTCACCAGCTCGTTGCAGGCGCCAATCCACCACTGGTAGGTCATATACACCGCCCCTTTATTCGGCCGCTCGCTGACCTGCGCGCGGGTGATGATGCGCCCCTTACGCGAGTTCACCCACACCAGCGCCTCATCCTCGATGCCCAGACGCGCGGCGTCGGCGGTATTGATTTGCGCGTAGCCCGGCTCGTCCGCCAGCGCGGCCAGCGCCGCACAGTTACCGGTCATCGAACGGCACGAGTAGTGGCCGACTTCGCGCACCGTGGAGAGCACCATCGGGTACTCCTCGGTGAGCTTGTCGATCGGCGCGACCCAGTCGCAGGTGTAGAACTGCGCCAGCCCGTTGGGGGTATCGAACCGCTCTTTAAACAGATAAGAGGTCCCCTGGTCGGCGGCGGATTCGTCGCGGCACGGCCACATGATGTAGCCCAGCTCGCCCATCTTCTCGTAGGTGGCGCCGTAAAAATCCGGACACAGATGGCGCAGCTCGTCCCAGATCTCCTGGGTGTTGCGGTAGCGCATCGGGTAGCCCATCCGGGTGGCGATCTCGCTGATAATCTGCCAGTCGGTTTTCAGATCCCACTGCGGCTCCACCGCCTTAAAGAAGCGCTGGAAGCCGCGGTCCGCCGCGGTATAGACGCCTTCATGCTCGCCCCACGAGGTGGAGGGCAGGATGACGTCCGCCGCCGCCGCGGTTTTGGTCATGAAAATATCCTGCACGATAACCAGCTCAAGCTCTGCAAAGGCTTTACGCACCGCCGAGAGCTCGGCATCGGTCTGCAGCGGATCTTCGCCCATAATATAGGCCGCCCGCACTTCGCCGTGGGCCGCCCGGTGCGGCAGCTCGCTGATGCGGTAGCCGGCGTGCGCCGGCAGGCTCTCCACGCCCCAGGCTTTGGCGAACTTCTCCCGGTTTTCCGGGAACTTAACGTACTGATAGCCCGGATAGGTATCCGGCAGGGCGCCCATATCGCAGGCGCCCTGGACGTTGTTCTGCCCGCGCACCGGGTTCACTCCGACGCCCGGCCTGCCGAGGTTGCCGGTCATGATCGCCAGGCTGGTCAGCGAGCGCACGGTTTCCACGCCCTGATAGAACTGGGTGACGCCCATGCCCCACAGGATGGCGGCGGATTTGGCGCCGGCGTACATCCGGGCGCAGGCGCGGATCTCCCGGGCGCTGACGCCGGTTATCTCTTCCACCGACTCCGGCGTATAGCCTTCAACGATTTTACGGTACTCCTCGAAGCCCTCGGTACGGCTGGCGACGAAGGATTTATCGTAGAGATCCTCTTCGATAATGACGTGGCCGATGGCGTTGAGCAGCGCGATGTTGGAGCCGTTTTTCAAGGCAATATGCATATCGGCAATGCGCGCGGTTTCAATTTTGCGCGGATCGCAGACGATAATCTTCGCCCCGTTGCGTTTGGCGTTAATCACGTGATTCGCCACGATGGGGTGTGAGTCGGCCGGATTGTAGCCGAAGATAAAGACGAGATCGGTGTTATCAATCTCGGTGATGGCATTGCTCATAGCGCCGTTACCGACCGACTGGTGCAGACCTGCAACCGAAGGGCCGTGTCAGACGCGAGCGCAGCAGTCGACGTTATTGGTACCAATAACGGCGCGGGCGAATTTTTGCATCACATAGTTGGTTTCATTCCCGGTTCCGCGGGAGGAGCCGGTGGTCTGGATGGCATCCGGGCCGTACTTCTCTTTAATCGCGCTGAGGCGGGTGGCGACGTAGCCGAGGGCCTCGTCCCAGGAGACGGATTCCAGCCTGCCGCCGCGCTGGCGGCGGATCATCGGGGTTTTCAGGCGCGGGGTGAGGATTTGGGTATCATTAATAAAGTCCCAGCCGTAGTAGCCCTTCAGGCACAGGGTTCCCTGGTTGGTTTTCCCCTGGGCCGCCTCAGCCCGGACGATTTTGCCGTTATCGACCACCAGGTTGATTTTGCAACCTGATGCGCAATACGGACAAACCGTGACGACTTTTTTCATCGGTCTTGCTCCCGTTAATCAGTTGACGCATACGCGCTATCACGCCGTCACTATGCATCTTTTATGCCATGTTTTCATTGTGGGTATTTCCTGATGATACGCCGGATTTTTGGGCGAAGTGCTGACGAAAAGCAGGGCGTCGTCAGTTTTGACGTGTCGAAGCGGGCGGAGTTGTGACATGGGTTGAAGAAACGCTATCCGGCAATGGATTTGTCGGAGTTGGTTTGCTGAATTAATCATACAGACATCCTCCCGGCGGGCAGAGGCAAGCTATGAAACCGGTCATTTTGGTTGTTGATGACGACAGCGCAATCTGCGAACTGCTGTGCGACGTGCTCAGCGCGCACGTTTTTGACGTGCTGGTGTGCCAAACCGGCGGCGAAGCGCTGGCGGTGGCGGCGCAGCGGGCGGATATTTCCCTCGTCCTGCTGGACATGATTTTGCCTGATACCAACGGCCTGCTGGTGCTGCAGCAGCTGCAGCGCAGCAGACCCGATCTGCCGGTGGTGATGCTGACCGGTCTCGGGAGCGAAGCCGACGTCGTGGTGGGGCTGGAGATGGGCGCCGACGACTACATCGGCAAGCCGTTTAACTCCCGGGTGGTGGTGGCGCGGGTGAAAGCGGTGCTCAGACGCAGCGGCGCGCTGGCCGCTGAGAGCGGCGCTGGCGGCGGTACGGGGCTGATTTTTAACGGCTGGCGGCTGGATACCGGCCGCTGCGAGCTGTTTAACCCTCAGCAGCAGCCGGTGCCGCTGACCCAGGGTGAATATGGCCTGCTGCTGGCGCTGGCGCAGAACGCCCGGCGGGTGCTGAACCGCGAACAGCTGCTGACGTTGACCCATAGCGAGAGCATCGAGGTGTTTGATCGCACGATTGACGTGCTGATCATGCGCCTGCGGCGCAAAATTGAGCTTAATCCGCATCAGCCGGCGCTGATCAAAACCATGCGCGGCCTGGGCTATGTGTTCGCCGCAGACGTTATCCACGGCGATAAGGCGGCGTAGCCGCGAAGGGGCTAACCCCGGGCGCTTCCCGGGGCATTGCCTGGCCGATTCCGCTTACTTCACGGTCCAGCCTTTATAAGTACCAATGTTGTTTTTATCGATCATCGTCACCGGGATCAGCACCGGAGCCGTTGGCGCCGGTTTGCCCTGCAGGATGTCGTAGCCAATCTCTACCGCCTTCGCCGCCATCACCTGCGGGTCCTGGGCCGGGGTGGCGACAAACAGCGAATTCTTACGCTTCAACGCTTCTTCCCCGTCCGGACTGCCGTCGACGCCGACGATAAAGAACTCACGGCGCTGGGCCTGTTTTGCCGCCAGGTCCGCGCCGATGGCGGTAGGGTCGTTAATCGCAAATACGCCGTCGATTTTCGGATTGGCGGCCAGCAGCGAGGTCATAATTTCCAGGCCGCCTTCGCGGCTGCCCTTGGCGTTCTGGTTATACGACAGCACTTTGATATCCGGGTGGCGCTTGAACTCTGTCTGGCAGCCTTCGACGCGGTTCTGCACCGCAGAAACCGGCGGCCCGTTGATAATCACCACGTTGCCTTTCCCTTTCAGGCGGTCGGTGATGTATTTACAGGCCATTTCGCCCGCCTGGGTGTTGTCGGAGGTAATCGTGGCGTCCGCGCCTTCGGCGGCCACGTCCACCGCCACCACCACGATGCCGGCGTCTTTCGCCCGTTTCACCGCCGGGCCGATGCCCTTGGAGTCGGCGGCGTTAAGGATAATCATGTCGACCTTCGCGGCGATAAAGTTATCGATCTGCGCGACCTGCTGACCGAGATCGTAGCCGCTGGAAACCAGCGTCACTTTGACGCCATCCCCGGCCAGCTTGCGGGCTTCCAGCTCGGCGCCTTTGGTGATCTGGACGAAGAACGGGTTGGCCAGATCGCCGACCGTCACGCCGATGGATTTGAGTTCTTTAGCCTGGGTGAACGGCGCTGCGGCCAGCAGCGTGCCGGCACAGAGCGCGATCGCTAACGGTTTCAAACGCATATTGTCTTCCTCACTCGTAGGGTATTGGTATTGTTGTTATGCACTTTGATGGTGTCGGGTACGGTATTTGTCGATCAGTACCGCAATGATGATCACCGCCCCTTTGATCACCAGTTGCCAGAAATAGGAGACGCCCATCAGCGTCATGCCGTTATTGAGGGTGGCGATAATCAGCGCCCCCACCAGGGTACCGGTGATGGTGCCGATACCGCCGACGAAGCTGGTGCCGCCGAGGATCACCGCGGCGATGGCGTCCAGCTCATAGCCCACGCCGAGGTTGCCGTTGGCGCTGTACAGCCGCGAGGCGCTCATCACCCCGCCCAGCCCGGAGAGCAGTCCGCTCATGCCGTAGACGAACAGCAGCACCAGCCACACCTTGATGCCGGTGAGCCTTGCGGCCTGCATATTGCCGCCCACCGCGTAGATATGCACGCCGAGCGTGGTGCGGCGCAGAATGAACCAGCACACCGCAATCACCGCCAGGGCGATCACCACCAGCCACGGCACCGGCCCGAGATAATCGTTGCCGATCCATTCAAAGCTGATATCGGAGTTGATCACCGTGGTGCCGTCGGCCAGCAGATAGGCGGCCCCGCGCAGCGCCGTATAGGTGCCTAGCGTAACGATAAACGGCGGCAGCCCGGCGAAGGCGACCAGCGCGCCGTTAAACAGGCCCAGCAGCAGGCCGAGCATCAGCGCCGCCGGAATGGAGAGCAGGGAGAGCTCCGGCATCAGGGAGACCACCATCGCCGCCACCGCGGTGGTGCCGAGAATAGAGCCGACCGACAGGTCGATCCCGCCGGTCAAAATAATAAAGGTCATGCCCGCCGCGAGCACGATGTTGATGGACGCCTGGCGGGTAATGTTCAGCAGGTTGCTTTCGGTAAAGAAGTTCGGGGCAATAAAGCCAAATACCGCGACGATCAGGATTAAAATCGGCAGGATGCCGACCGTTTGCATCAAATCGCCCATCAGCATTTTTTTCGCCGATGCTGATTTTGCCACCGGCCGGGCGGCGGTCTCTTTTTGCGTTGTCATGGTTGTTCCGCCTTAAGGTGAGAGTCGTTAACGCCGGTGGCCAGCGTCATGATGCTTTCCTGGCCGATCTCGTCGGCCTGCAGTTCGCCGACGATAGCGCCTTCGCGCATCACGTATACCCGGTCGCTCATACCGACCACTTCCGGTAATTCGCTGGAGATCATTAAAATGGCCACGCCCTGACGCGCCATCTGGTTCATGATGCGGTAAATTTCGCTTTTGGCGCCGACGTCGACGCCGCGCGTGGGCTCATCGAGGATCAGGAGCCGCGGGCCGATAGCCACCCAGCGGGAGATCAGCAGCTTTTGCTGGTTGCCGCCGGAAAGGCCGCCCGCCCGCACCTGCGAATGCGGGACGCGAATATTGAGCAAAGAGATGGCGTCATCGGAGATGGTCTGCGCCTTTTTACGGTTGAGCATGCCCCAGCTGGCGTCGCGCTCCAGCGTCGCCATAGTGATGTTTTCCTGCGCCGCCAGTTCGAGGAACAGCCCCTGTTCCTTGCGGTTCTCGGTAAGAAAACCGATGCCGAGATCGATAGCCTCGCGCGGCGAGTGGATCACCACCGGTTCGCCGTCGATTTCAATCATGCCGCCGCTCGCCTTGCGCACGCCGAAAATCAGCTGCGCCAGCTCGGAGCGGCCCGCGCCGACCAGCCCGGCGAGGCCGACGATTTCTCCGGCGTGCACCACCAGGCTGCTCGGCTTCACCTTGCTGCCATCGGTCAAATCCTGTACCCGCAGGCGCGGCTGGCCGAGCGGGATATCGCGTTCTTTGTTGAACAGGTCGCTGAGCGGACGGCCCACCATCATGCGCACCAGTTCGGAGGCGTTGAGCCTGTCGCGGGTCAGGCTGCCGACGTACTGACCGTCGCGCAGGACGCTGACGCGATCGGACAGCTCATAGACCTCCGCCATGCGGTGGCTGATATAGATAATCGCCATGCCCTCATCGCGCAGGCGCAGAATCAGCTCAAACAGGCGCTGGGTTTCACGCGAAGAGAGGGCGGCGGTAGGCTCATCCATCACCAGAATTCGGCTGTTGCGGTGCAGGGCGCGGGCGATCTCCACCTGCTGCTGTTCGGCAATGGTCAGCTTCATCACCCGATCGCTGGCCTTAAACTGGGCGCCAAGACGATCAATCACCGCCTGGGCCTGGCTTTGCATCTCTTTGCGCTGCACCATTCCGCCGCGCGCCAGCTCGCTGCCGAGAAAAATATTTTCGGCGACGGTGAGGTTGGGCGCCAGCTGCATCTCCTGATAAATCAGCGTGATGCCCGCCGCAAGCGCGTCTTTTGGCCCTTTGATGGTGTGCGGTTTCCCGTCGATCAGGATCTCACCGCTGGTCGCGGTATAGGCGCCGGCGAGGATCTTCATTAGCGTGCTTTTCCCGGCGCCGTTTTCGCCCATCAGGGCGTGGATCTCGCCGGGCCAGACCGTCAAATAGACGCCTTTCAGCGCATAAAATTTGCCAAAGGCTTTGGCAATATTGCGCATGGATAGTACCGGCGTTGCTGGCATAAGGGGTCTCCTGCGAGAGCGGTCGATAGCGGCAGTGCACCACAGGCTGATAAATGCAAAATGTCAGAAGCCGTTCATATTTGTCATATTGATGAATAGTTAATCTTGATCACAATTACGCAACGTTACTCTCCCCGTCGCTGCCGCCAGCCGCCAGGATAAACAAAAATAGCGCGGAGCCGACCATGTCATCCCATCGTTATCCGTTTTTCACCAGCGCCCGCGGACGCCTGCTTTCGTTTAACCTGCTGATGGTGGCGGTGACGCTGATGGTCGCCGGGGTGGCGGTGCTGGGTTTTCGCCACGCCAGCCTGCTGCAGGAGCAGGTGCAGCGCCAGACGCTGGACGATATGACCGGCAGCATGAACCTCGCGCGCGATACCGCCAACGTCGCCACCGCGGCGGTTCGGCTTTCGCAGGTGGTGGGCGCGCTGGAGTATAAAAGCGAGGCCGAGCGTCTGCTGGAGACCCAGCAGGCGCTGAAGCACTCGCTGTCCCAGCTTGCCGCCGCGCCGCTGGCGCAGCAGGAGCTGGCGCTGGTCGCCAGCATTATTCGCCGCAGCAACGAGCTGCAGCAGAGCGTAGGCGGAATGCTGGAGCGCGGCCAGCGTCGCCATTTGCAGCGCAATGAGCTGCTCAGCTCGCTGTATCAGAACCAGAGCTATCTGCGCCATCTGCAGGATCTTAGCGATCGGCCCGGCGCGCCGGCGATCGATCCGCGCCGGCTGGAGGAGATGGATCGGCTGATTACCGCCGCCATCCACACCTCGACGCCGCGTTCGATCGTGCAGCAGCTGGATGAGGTGATGGGCTTTCTGCCGCAAACCAGCGCGGACCCGACGCAGGCCCTGATCCTCGCGGATTTTAAGATCGAGCTTGCCAGGCTGGAGCCGCTGTCGGCCCAGCTGGAGGAGAGCGATCTGGCGATCGGCTGGTATATGTTCCATATCAAGGCGCTGGTGGCGCTGCTGAACAGCGATATTAATCAGTATGTCGCCAGGGTGGCGCAGGCGTCGGAGCTGCGGGCGGCGCAAAGCCATCAGGAGCTGCGCTCCATCAGCATGTTTATTCTGCTGTCGGCGCTGCTGGCGCTGGCGATCACCGGCTGCGCCGGCTGGTATATCTACCGCAATCTTGGCTCCAACCTGACCGCCATTTCTCGCGCCATGTCGCGGCTGGCTCACGGTGAGAACCACGTCTCGGTGCCCGCGCTGCAGCGGCGCGATGAGCTGGGCGAGCTGGCGCGCGCTTTCAACGTCTTCGCCCGCAATACCGCCTCGCTGGCCCACACTTCCCTGCTGCTGAAAGAGAAAAGCACTCTGCTGGAGACCACCTTTCACGCGATGCGCGACGGCTTTGCCCTGTTTGATAATCAGGGGCAGCTGGTGGTGTGGAATCCGCAGTATCCGCTGCTGCTCGGGCTGGCGGCAAACGATCTGCAGCGCGGCATGCACTACCAGCAGCTGCTGGGCCGGTCGGCGACCCTGGCGGAGCACGTGCGGGCCAACCTCGCTTCACCGCTGCCGAAACCGCAGGAGCTGCAGCTGGCGAACGACCGGACGATTGAGCTGCGCTTCAGCCCGGTGCCGGGGCGCGGTCTGGTCAACGTGGTGCTCGATCGTACCGAACGCAAGGGGCTGGAGCAGGCGCTGCTCCATAGTCAAAAAATGAAAGCGGTCGGCCAGCTGACCGGGGGCCTGGCGCATGATTTTAATAATCTGCTGGCGGTGATTATCGGCAGCCTTGAGCTGGTTCAGCCCCATGAGGGCGACGCGGCGCGCATCTCGCGAGCGCGCAAGGCCGCCGAACGCGGCGCGCTGCTGACCCAGCGGCTGCTGGCCTTCTCGCGCAAGCAGTCGCTGCACCCGCACGCCGTTGAGATGAAGCCGCTGCTGGAGAACCTCGGCGAACTGATGCGCCACTCTCTGCCGGCGGCGCTGAGCCTCGAGATTGAGGCGCAGTCCCCCGCCTGGCCGGCGTGGATTGACGTCGGCCAGCTGGAAAACGCCATTATCAACCTGGTGATGAACGCGCGGGATGCGATGGAAGGGCGGCCCGGCGTGATAAGAATACGCAGCTGGAATCAGCGCGTGGCGCGCAGCGACGGGCGGCGGCAGGATATGGTGGCGCTGGAGGTGGTCGATCACGGCTGCGGGATGTCGCTGGAGGTGAAAGCGCAGGTGTTTGAACCGTTCTTTACCACCAAACAAACCGGCAGCGGCAGCGGCCTGGGGCTATCGATGGTGTATGGCTTTGTGCGCCAGTCCGGGGGAAGGGTGACGATTGAAAGCGCCCCGGGTCAGGGGACGACGGTGCGCCTGCAGCTGCCGCGCGCGGCGGTACAGGCGACGGCCAGCGGGCTGCTGCCTGAGGCGGAGCAGGAGATCGGCGCCGAGCGGCTGGCGCTGGTGCTTGAGGATGAGGCGGACGTGCGCCAGACCCTGTGCGAGCAGCTGCATCAGCTTGGCTGGCTGACGCTGGAAACCGCCAGCGGCGAGCAGGCGCTGCAGATGCTGGAGGCCTCGCCGGATATTGCGCTGCTTATCAGCGATCTGATGCTGCCGGGAAGGCTGAGCGGCGCGGAGGTCATTAACGAAACGCAGCGTCGCTTCCCGACGGTGGCGCTGCTGTTAATCAGCGGTCAGGATCTGCGCCCGGCGCATAATCCCGCGCTGCCGGACGTCGAGCTGCTGCGTAAACCCTTCACCCGCGCACAGCTGCAGCAGGCGCTGCGACAGGTTGCGGTAAATAATGGTAGCGAGCCAGAGCCGCCGCCCCCTGGGCACCGTTAAACGCCGAGGACGATGCCGCGATAAACCGCACCGCCTGGTAAGGCAGCGGACGGCGAATATGCGTTTTTATCATGGCGATCAGCGTCTCGCGCGGAAAGTCGGGCATATCTATCACGCCGCCGCCGAGGATCACCGCATCGGGGTCGAAGAGGTTGATGCTGGTGGCGATGGCGCGGGCGGCATGGTGCAGAAGGGCCTGGACAAAGGGTTCCTCTGCGGCGTGAACAAACAGCTCGCCAAGCTCATAGCCGCGCGGCTGCTGCTCATACCAGCGCTTGAGCGCGATACCTGAACAGACGGTTTCCAGGCAGCCGGAATTACCGCAACCGCAGATGAGCGCGGCGTCGCCCTGCGGAATATGCCCCAGCTCTCCCGCTACACCGTGGGCGCCGGTCCACGGCCCGCCGTTCAGCCAGATGGCGAAGCCCATGCCGGTGCCGAGATACGCGGCTAAGACCTGCTGCGCCTGCAGACCGTTTTCCTGCACGTCGAAAGAGAGCTGCAGATTGACATCGCGGGAGAATTCGACCGGGCAGGCCAGCGAATGTTCCAGCTCATCGGCTAGCGTCCGCACTATTTCTGGCGGTAACGGCAGGTTAGGGGTGGAGATAATCGTCCGTTTATCCTTGCCGACCAGCGCCGGTAAGCCCATCACCAGACCACAGCAATGTGCCTGATAGCGATCGAGCAGCGGCTGAATCAGCATGGTGATGCCGCTGACCAGGCCGCCCGCCGTTAGCACATCGGCGGTGCGAAGCTTCTCGCAGTGTAGCGCCTCGCCCTGTGCCGTCTGCAGGCAAAAGCGGATATGGGTTGCCCCCATATCCACGCCCGCGACGACGTTAAGCCGTTTTTGCATGAGGGAATACCTCGTTTTTTGCCGCCAGAATTTGCTCAGCCATGACCTGCCACGCTTCGTGAATGTTATCTGCATGGTTAAACAGCCCGGAGGTGCCGACGATAAAGACGTCCGCGCCTGCCGTCATGAGGCTTTCATAGGTCGCTTTATTGCATGAGCCGTCGATCTCAATTTCGTAATCCAGCCCTTCGCGTTCGCGCCAGGCCTTCAGCTCACTGATTTTAGCCAGCATCTCCGGGATAAACGGCTGTCCCGCGAAGCCCGGATCGACGGTCATCACCGTGATTTTGTCGGCTTTGTGGATGTAATACTTCATGGCCTCGACCGGCGTTTCCGGGTTGAGAATCAGCCCAACCTTCATACCGTGGCGGCGGATCTCTTCTATCAGGCGGAAGGCCTGACCGTTAATGGTCTCCGGATGCAGGGTGATAAAGTCCGCACCCGCCTGCGCCAGCTGGCTGATGTAATCCTGCGGCCGGGTGACCATCAGATGACAATCGAGCGGTTTGCTGGCCAGCTTCTTCACCTGGCTGACGAAGAACGGCGATAGCGTCAGGTTAGGGACAAAGTGGCCATCCATAATGTCGATGTGAAAGTAATCTGCATGCTGGTCGATAAACTCAATTTGTTCTTTGAATTTCAGCAGATCCATACACATTAAAGAGGGGGCAATTTTCATCATAAATTCCTTACTTACTGATAAGACGGTCGAGGGCGACAGCCGCGATAATTAATCCACCCATCACCACCAGCTGGTAGTAGGTTTGTACCTGGAGAATGTTCAGTCCGTTGTTGATGGTGCCGATGATCAGACCGCCGATCACCACCGAGAAAATACGTCCCTTTCCCCCGAAGAAGCTGGTGCCGCCGATAATGGCGCTGGCGATGGCGTAGGTTTCAAAACCCATTCCGGCCAGAGGCTCCGCTGCCCCGAGGCGCGCCGTTGAGACCACTCCCGCCAGCCCGGCGCAGACGCCGGAAATAATGAATACCAGCAGCATGTGGAACTTGACGTCGATGCCGGAATAGAAGGCGGAGTTTTTATTGCCGCCGAGGGCGTAGATGTTGCGGCCCAGCCGCATGCGGGTGGTCAGGAACCATAAAATGACGGCCACGATGAGCGAGAAGATGACCGGCACCGGGATCCCCAGCACGCTGGCGGCAAAGAAGTTAACGAAATCAAAAGAGAAGCCGTATACCGAGTTGGCATCGGAGATAACCAGGGTGATGCCGCGGAAGATGGCGTTGGTGCCGAGGGTAATAATGAACGGATGCAGGCCTGTCCAGTTGACCAGGCAGCCGTTAATCGCTCCCAGCGCGCCGCCGACCAGCACGCCGCCAATCAGCGCCGCGAGGAACGGATCGACCCCTGCCAGCATCAGCTTGGCGGTGACCATGCCGGAAAGCGCCAGAATGGCGCCGACGGAGAGGTCGATGCCGGCCACCAGGATCGCGAAGAACTCGCCCATGCCGATAAGCACCGTTACCGAGCTCTGGACAAATATTTGCGTGATGTTGTTGGTGGTCAGAAAGTATTCCGGCGACAGCGTGCCGAAAATTGCGACGATAATCGCGAGGATAAAAAAGGTGCCGTATTTATCCCAGAACAGCGCGAAGTTGAACGGCTTTTTGCCGTCGGTCTCGTCTTTTACTCTTGCGGCAGTGCCCATACCATAATCTCCTCTTCGCTCATGTCGTCGCGATTGGTCAGAATTTGCGTCAGTCGCCCTTCGCAGAACACGGCAATGCGGTCGCAGACGGTGATAATTTCAGGAAGTTCGGATGACACCATCAGAATGACTTTTCCGTCATCGGCCAGCTGGCGCATCACTTTATAAATTTCGGCTTTCGCGCCGACATCGATACCGCGCGTCGGCTCATCAAAAATGAGGACTTCGGGGTTGCAGCATAGCCATTTGGAAATGAGGACCTTTTGTTGGTTTCCGCCGGAAAGCTCGCCAATGTTCTGATCGACCGAATGGCACTTCAGCGCCAGCAGCCTGCGCTGCTCTTCCGCCGTCTTGCGCTCGTCCCCTTCGCGAAACAGCCCCATCGCCCCCTTATAGCCGCCATGCTTCAGGCTCCGGCTGACCGCCATGTTCTGGGCGATGGAGAAATTGCCGAAGAAGCCGTTGTCGCGGCGGCTCTCGGTGATGTAGCCCATGCCTTTCTTCAAGGCGTCCAGCGGCGAGCGCGGGGTGATCGCTTTGCCGTTGAGGAGGATTTCACCGCCGCTACGCCTGTCCACGCCGAACAGGCAGTCCATCAGCTCCGTGCGTCCGGAGCCCACCAGGCCGGCGAAGCCGAGGATTTCGCCGCGGCTAACGCTAAAGGAGATATCGCGGACCTTTTTCTTGTCCCGGCTGGTGACGTTTTTGACCTCGAAAACCGTTTCGCTTGCGACATTTCCGGCGCTCTCTTTCATCGCGTTAAAACGGTTTTGCAGCTCGCGGCCGACCATCAGGCGGACGATGTCTTCGTTGTTGACCTCGCTGACCATTCCGCTGCAGACGCTGCTGCCGTCCTTCATCACCGTGTAGCGGTCGCAGATGCGGCGGATTTCCGCCAGCTTGTGCGAGATATAGACGATGGCGGTGCCCTCTTTGCGCAGCTGGTTCATGATCAGGAACAGGTAGTCGACCTCTTTGTTGGTCAGAGAGGAGGTCGGTTCGTCCATAATCAGCACTTTGGCATCCAGCATCAGCGTTTTGGCGATTTCCAGCATCTGCTTGTGGCTGATCGAGAGGTTCGCCACCTTCTGGTCTAAATCGACTTTTAATCCGATGCGCAGCAGCATCATTGCCGCCCGTAAGCGCATCTCCTTCCAGTCGATGATATTGACGCCGCAGACTTTTTTCGTCAGATGTCGGCCAATATATAAATTTTCCAGCACCGTTAATTCATCGATCACGCTGAGCTCTTGATAAATAATGCCGATGCCAAGCCGGGCAGCTAATTTATGATCGAGCTTGTCATAATTAACGTTATTAATCGTAATGGTACCTTTGGTCGGCTCATGGATCCCCGACAAAACTTTCATTAGCGTTGATTTACCCGCACCGTTTTCCCCGAGCAATGCGTGTATTTCATGCGGGTAAACGGTTAAATCGACCGATTTTAATGCGTGAACCGGACCAAAGGATTTGCCGATCCCCGCCATTGAAATATATGGCGTGACCATAATCACTCCTTATTCATTCTTACCCGCTGGTGAGCATAAGGGTAAGGGGCATTAAATCACCCGCAGGAAAATTACTTCGTGACCAGAATAGAATCCACCAGCCTAAATTCTGGCGTTTTATCCAGGGGAATGACCTTACCGGTCTTCGCGGCATCGACCATCATTTTCAGGCCCGTTGCGCCGATATTCGTTGGGTTCTGGGCGATGGTGGCGGTCATCTGTCCGGCGGCGACCATTTTGCGCGCCTCGGGAATACCGTCGGTGCCGACGACCAGTACCGTTTTGCTTTTACCGGCGTTGGCCACGGCCTGGGCAACGCCCATTGCCATCGTATCGTTAGCGCAGTAAAAGGCTTTCAGGTTGGGGTTACGCTGCAGAACATTGGTGGCGACATCCAGCGCTTTAATGCGATCCCAGTCGGCAGGCTGGCTGGAGACCAGCTTGATCTGGCTGGCTTTTTTGAAGGTCTCCGTCGCACCGTTGCGGCGAGCTTCCCCTGAGGCATTGCCGGCTTTACCTTCGATGATGGCAACTTCGCCGCCCTCAGCGCCCAGCTTGCCGATAATAAAGTCGGCCCCTTTCGCACCGACCGCGACGTTGTCAGTGGTGACGAATCCCTCAACGTTACCGCCGGCCTTCTTCAGGTTATCCATATCGATCTTTTCATCGAGGTTGACCAGAAAAATACCTTTCTTCCAGGCTTTGGCTACCGGCATGACCAGGTTTACCGAGGAGAGCGGGGCGAAAGCGATACCTTTGTAGTTCTTGTTGCTTAAATCTTCAAACAGCTGCAGCTGTGACTGAAAATCGCCTTCCGAGGGGGAGGCAAAAACATCGACGCTGACGCCCAGGGTTTTGGCCTCGTCTTCAATACCTTTTTTCATATCAACCCAAAACGGGTTCGATAATGTTTTTAATACCACAGCATAATCGGCGGCGGCGAAAGCGCTGGTGGATAACATTACGCCCATAGCCACGCCGCTGAAGATTTTCAGATATTTATTCATAGCAGTATTCTCGGTGTAGGATATTGCTCCTTGGGCAGGAGCAGATTATTAATCCTCGGAATAATTCAGGTTACAGAAGGGCGGCAAGCGGGTTAGTCCCCAGCAGCATAAAAACTATCTGACTGGGGCGAACGAGCGTAGCCAACGCAACTGCGGCTTGAAATATGACGAGTATTTACTTCAGCGCACCTGGTGAAAAGAAATCAACAATAGCGCCGGTTTTTTGCATATTTAAAGTAGCCTGTTCAATATTCTGTTGGGCGACGGAAACAAAAAAAGCATCTAATAATGTCAGTTGTAATATACGCGCAGAGGCGTTTCTGCCTAATAATGGCGTTTCTGGTGCTGGCGAACAAATAATAAAATCAGCTAATTTGGCGATCGGCGAATGGTAGCTGTGTGTAATACAGATAATTTTAGCCCCGTTCTTTTTCGCCAGCTCCACTGCGGATTTAATATCGCTGGTGCGCCCGGAGTGGGTGACGACCAGCACGACATCGCCTTTTTTCAATAACGAGGCGGACATCATCATGATATGTGCATCCGGATAGGTCTGGCAGCGCATGCCGATGCGCAGAAACTTGTGCTGGACGTCGGCACAGATGGCGTTCGAGCCGCCCGCCCCGTACAGATCGCGCTGGTTGGCCTGGGCGAAAAAGCGCGCCGCGCGATGGATCTCATCGACGTTCACGATCGACTGGCCTTCCATAATGGTACGCAAGGTGATGTTAAACACCTTATTCACCACGTCCTGCGGCGCTTCATCAAAGGAGAGTTCGGCAGGGAGTACCTGTTCAGATTGAGAGAAATACTCCACCAGGGCGCTGCGCAGGTTACGAAAACCGCTGAAACCCAGCAGTTTGGAAACCTTGACGATCATCGCTTCGGATACCGATAGCGCTTCCGCCACATCTTTAATGGCGGGGGCATCGCTTAGGTTGCCGGGTTTAAGCAACCACTCGACGATCCGGCTTTCATTTTCGGTCATCCCTTCTTGCTTCATACGCAACCAGGGGGCGAGACCGATACCGTTGGGGAGCGAACTGGATTCTGACTGGCTCATCGCTTTCTCTTGTCCATAAAATGAAGACGACACTATATCACCACACTCCAAACAGAAAATATACAATCTACTTCACAAAAATATAAATTTTATAAAGTTGTGTGTTCTGTGAAGTTTGGCGGAGTCTGGAGATGTGCTTTTTTATAAAATTAAATATAAAACAATTGATTGTGTGATTTACGTCTTCGTTTGTCGCTAGCGTATGCCGTGGATAGCTCGTTTAATGCGCTTGATTTGTGAAAAATTGCCGTGTAGAAAGACGCTTAAAGGCGGTTTTTTGATCGCTTTCTCGCCGTTATTCACGGCTTAAATCACAATATCAACCATGTTTGTAAAGTTAACAACAGGCGAGGCTAAGTATGAAAAGGATTGCCATTGGCTGCGATCACGTGGGGTTTATCCTGAAGGACGAGATCCTTGCGCACCTGCAGCAGCGGGGTATCGAGACTGTGGATAAGGGGACGTGGTCGTCCGAGCGGACGGACTATCCCCGCTACGCCAGCGCCGTCGCCCAGGCCATTGTGACTGGTGAAGCTGATGGCGGGCTCCTGATCTGCGGCACCGGCGTTGGGATCTCGATTACCGCCAATAAGCATCCCGGCATTCGTGCGGTCGTGTGCAGCGAACCCTATTCAGCCCAGCTTTCACGCCAGCATAACAATACTAACGTGCTGGCATTCGGCGCGCGCGTCATAGGCCTGGAGCTGGCAAAAATGATCGTAGACGCCTGGCTGGATAGTGAATTTGAAGGCGGTCGGCATCAGGCGCGAATTGACGCGATAGCGGCGATTGAGCAGCAGCGGATTTGAGATTCCTCCGCTACTCGCCGCGGCGGCCGTTGATTACCGTAGGGCCAGCCCCCCGAAGAGACTGGCCCTATGAAACGCTATTTGACCGCTTTGATCCTCTGCACCCTGTCGCTGAGCAGCCAGCTTGCGCGCGCCGATCTTATTGACGACGCCATCGGTAATATTCAGCAGGCGATTAATGACGCCTGGCGTCCCGGCGATAGCCGCTCCGACGACGACGATCGGTATAACGATGGCCGCTATCAGGAGAGCCGTCAGCAAAGCAGCGATCGCCAGCGGCAGTACGACGATCGGCAGCGTCAGCTGGACGATCGCCGCCGAGAGCTTGACGATCGCCAGCGCCAGCTGGATCAGGACCGTCGGCAGTTAGAGAACGATCGCCGGCGGCTGGATGACGACTACTAATCCAGCACGATCTCCATACCGTCGTAGCCCGCCTCAAACCCCGGCGGCAGCGCGTTTTCCATCATCCAGGCATCAAACTGATGGCTGATATGGGTGAGAATGACGCGCGGGCAGCCAACGATCAGGTTGATTGCCCGCACCGTATTTAAATCACAGTGGTTGCGCGGGGTTTGCGGACGCGGTTCGTGGCTGCAGTCGATAATAATCACCTGCGGCTGGTTATTGAGCAGGAACTTCAGCGTCTTTTCCGGCAGCCCGGCGGTATCCGACAGCCACGCCACGCGGCTGTGCGCCGACTCCAGCAGATAGCCGAACGTCAGCTTTGAATGGTTCAGCGGCAGCGGGGTCACCCTGAGCCCCTGCAGCTCAAAAACCACGAAGGGCGCGACGGTATGGCTAAAATCCAGCAGCCCGGGATGCTTAAAGAGATCGTCGCAGCCCTCTTCATCCGGCGGACCAAAAACCGGGATCTGCGCGCCCACGCCCCAGCGCAGCGGGAACAGGCCCTGCACATGATCCATATGGTAGTGGGTGAGCAAAAACTGCTGAAAAGTTCCGGCGGGCCAGCGCTCCATCAGGTCCGGGAGACCGGCGTCCAGCAGCGTTACGGCGTGGTTGAACTTCACCGCCGCGCTGCAGGGACGGCGGCGGTGGGACTCATTAATACGGGCGCGGCGACAGGCGGCGCAGTCGCAGCCGAAGACCGGCACCAGCTGGGCACCGCCGGTTCCGCTTAAGCAAATAGTCAGGCTCATACCCCCTCCTCACCGCGCTTTTTTAAAACGACGACTTCGCGTCGCTTGCGGTCAGGCATGCTGATTCTCTTGTCGGGCGTAGCGGCGGCGCAGCAGCGTGAAGAATTGCTCGACCGATTGCCCGAGGGTGCCGTCGTTATTGAGCGTCAGGCAGTCCGTTGGCGCGTAGCGCGCGGCGCGCTCAAGCCGCTGGGCGATCTCCGTTTCGTTCTCCCGGCCGCGCTGCTGCAGACGCTGGCGCAGCACTTCCGGCGTGACCTGCAGGCAGATGGGCAGCAGAGCGTCGGCGTAGCGCGCCCGGGCCTGCGGCAGATGCGCGCGGGAGCCGTTGGCCACCACGTCGAAACCGGCGTGCAGCCAGAGGTCAATTTCGATGCCAATCCCGTAGTAATTGTTATTGGCGTGCCAGCTGAGAGCAAAAAGCTGGCGCTCGGCGCGGCTGAAAAACTCCGGCTTGCTGAGGGCGATATGATTCTCGCTCCCGGCGTTAAAGGGGCGCGTAATATAGCGATGCGCAACCAGCAGCTGCGAGTGCTCGCGCTGGCGGAGCGCCGCCAGCAGACTATCTTTTCCAGAGCCGGAAGGCCCCACCAGCCAAATCAGTTTCCCGGACATTAGAAAACCCTCTTTCCTTGACGCCAGACGTGGTCGATATGCACATGCTCCCCGCGGCGATGGGCCAGCACGAGGTCGGCACGTTTACCTTCGGCAATGGCTCCGCGGTCGCCTAATCCCAGCGCCTGCGCCGGATTTTTGCTCACCAGACGAATCGCCTGCGGCAGCGTGAAGCGGTTGCTATCGTCATCGGCGATGCGGAAGGCGGCATCCAGCAGGCTGGCGGGATAGTAGTCGGATGACAGAATATCCAGCAGATTATCGGCCGCCAGCTGATGGGCGGCGACGTTGCCGGAGTGCGAGCCGCCGCGCACGATATTCGGCGCCCCCATCAGCACGTTCATGCCGTGCTGACGCGAGGCCTCTGCGGCGGCTAAGGTGGTAGGAAATTCGGCGATCACGCTGCCAAGCTGGTGCGATTCGACGACATGTTCACGGGTGGCGTCATCGTGGCTGGCGAGGGCGATCTTACGCTCGCGGCAGATGGCGGCGATGGTCTCGCGGTTCGGCTGCGACCAGGTCGCCGCCAGCGCCATCTGCTCCTCCTCGAAGCGGTCCATCTCTTCGTTGGTCAGATGATATTTTCCCTGATAGTAATCGCGGTACTTGCTGCGGTCGGCGTACTGGCGCTGCCCTGGAGAGTGGTCCATCAGGGAGACCATGCTCACCGGCTCGCGGCCAACCAGCTTCTCAAACAGCGGCAGGGTGGTGTGGTGCGGCAGCTCGCAGCGCAGGTGCAGGCGGTGCTCGGCGCGGTTAACGCCGCGCTTTTGCGTCTCTTCGATGGCGTTGATCATCTTTTCCAGATTTTCCAGCCGGTCGCCGCCGTCGCGGACGTCGCCAATGGCCACCGCATCCAGCACGGTGGTGATCCCGCTGGCGATCATCAGCGCATCGTGGCTGCTCATCGCCGAGTGGGCGGGCCAGTCAACCTTCGGGCGCGGGGTAAAAAACTTGTCCAGATTATCGGTATGCAGCTCGATGAGCCCCGGCAGCAGCCAGCCGCCCTCGCCGTCGATAGCCTGCGGCAGCTGGCTTTGGCTTTCGGCAAACGCGTAAATCATGCCCTCCTGCACCTCCAGCGAACCGTTCACCACTTCATCTTCGAGAACCAGTTTTACGTTGTTGATAATCATGCTGTTATTCCCATCGGATGCAGCCGGTCGGCGACCAGGTTGCGTATCGTTTCATCATGGAAAATGCCGACAATAGCCGCGCCGCGCGCTTTGGCTTCGTTAATCAGCTCCACCACCGCGGCGCTGTTTTTGGCGTCCAGGGAGGCGGTAGGCTCGTCGAGTAAGAGGATCGGATAGTCAACGGCGAAGCCGCGGGCGATGTTGACCCGCTGCTGCTCGCCGCCGGAGAAGGTGGACGGGGCAAGGTGCCACAGGCGTTCCGGGACGTTCAGGCGCGTCAGCAGGCGCGCGGCCTTAGCGGCGCACTCTTCGCGCGGGACGCCGAGATCCAGCAGCGGCTGCATCACCACCTCCAGCGCTGAAATCCGCGGGATGACCCGCAGGAACTGGCTGACCCAGCCGATGGTGGTTTTACGCACTTCCAGCACCTTGCGCGCCGAGGCGTTCACCAGGTCGACCCACTCGTCGCCGTGGCGGATGTGAATATGCCCGGTATCCGGCAGGTAGTTGGCGTAAAGCGAGCGCAGCAGGGTTGATTTACCGCTGCCGGAATGGCCGTGCAGCACCACGCACTCTCCGGCGTTAACCGTTAGCGAAGCGTCGGCGAGCACCGGCAGGCGAACGCCGTTTTGCTGATGCAGGACAAAGGTTTTATGTACGTTTTCAACGCGGATAGCGTTCATTTGTTGCCTCATAGTGCCTGAGTTTCCCCGGAGGCGGCGCGATGCGCCCGTCCGGGCTACCTGACCCAGCGGATTGTTAGTGGGCTAGTTCTGCAAGACCGACGACACCAGCAGCTGGGTATAGGGATGGTGCGGATCGTCGAGCACCCGGTCGGTTAAACCACTTTCCACCACCTGACCCTGCTTCATCACCAGCAGGCGGTGAGCCAGCAGGCGCGCAACGCCGAGATCGTGGGTGACAATAACCACCGCGAGGTTCAGCTCCACCACCAGGCCGCGCAGCAGGTCGAGCAGGCGAGCCTGTACCGACACATCCAGTCCGCCGGTGGGTTCATCCATAAACACCAGCTTCGGCTGGGTGACGAGATTGCGGGCGATCTGCAGGCGCTGCTGCATGCCGCCGGAAAAGGTGGTCGGCAGGTCGTCGATGCGCGATGCCGGGATCTCCACCTCTTCCAGCCAGCGCCCGGCGGTGGCGCGAATATTGCCGTAGTGGCGTGCGCCGGTGGCCATCAGGCGTTCGCCGATATTGCCGCCCGCTGAAACCTGGCGCCGCAGGCCGTCCATCGGGTGCTGATGCACCACGCCCCACTCGGTGCGCAGCAGGCGGCGGCGATCCGCCTCGCTCATCGCGTACAGCGAGCGGTTGTGGTACATCACCTCGCCCTGCTGCGGCGCCAGGCGCGCGGAGATGGCCTTCAGCAGGGTCGTTTTGCCGGAGCCGGATTCGCCGACGATGCCCAGCACTTCCCCCGGGAACAGTTCAAAAGAGACGTCGCTGAAGCCTTTGCCCGGCGCATAGAGGTGGGTCAGATTATTGACCGCAAGTAACGGTTGGCTCATTTTTGTTGCGCCTCGCTCTGTTGGCGGCAGTAGTCGGTATCGGAGCAGACAAACATGCGCTTGCCGCTGTCATCCAGCACCACTTCATCAAGATAGCTGTGGCGCGAGCCGCAGATGGCGCAGGGCTCATCCCACTCCTGCACGGTGAACGGATGATCGTCAAAATCGAGGCTTTCCACCGGCGTAAACGGCGGCACCGCGTAGATGCGCTTTTCGCGCCCGGCGCCGAACAGCTGCAGCGCCGGCATCATGTGCATTTTCGGGTTATCGAATTTCGGGATTGGCGACGGGTCCATCACGTAGCGGCCGTTGACCTTCACCGGGTAGGCGTAGGTGGTCGCAATGTGGCCGAAGCGGGCAATATCTTCATACAGTTTTACCTGCATCACGCCGTACTCTTCCAGCGCGTGCATGGTGCGGGTTTCGGTTTCGCGCGGCTCGATAAAGCGCAGCGGCTCCGGGATCGGCACCTGGAAGATCAGGATCTGATCTTCCGTCAACGGCGTTTCCGGGATCCGGTGGCGGGTCTGGATCAGCGTCGCGTCTTCGGTGCGCTCGGTGGTGGCGACGCCGGTCACGCGGGTGAAGAACTGGCGAATCGATACCGCGTTGGTGGTGTCATCGGCGCCCTGGTCAATCACCTTCAGCACGTCGTTCTCGCCAATCAGGCTGGCGGTCAGCTGGATGCCGCCGGTCCCCCAGCCGTAGGGCATCGGCATTTCGCGGCCGCCGAACGGGACCTGATAGCCGGGGATGGCGACGGCTTTAAGAATGGCGCGGCGGATCATGCGCTTGGTTTGCTCATCAAGATAGGCGAAGTTATAGCCGGAGAGGGTGTTAGCCACGTTCGTTCTCCCGTTGCAGGCGTTTCAGCAGCGCCAGTTCGGCCTGGAAATCGACATAGTGGGGCAGCTTAAGGTGCGAGACGAAGCCCGCGGCCTCGACGTTATCGGCATGGGCCAGCACAAACTCTTCGTCCTGCGCCGGGCCGGCCGCCTCTTCGCCGTAGTCCGGCGCCTGAAGCGCGCGGTCAACCAGCGCCATCGCCATCGCTTTGCGCTCGCTCATGCCGAAGGTCAGGCCGTAGCCGCGGGTGAAGTGCGGGGGCTCGTCTTCCGGGGCGACAAACCCGTTGACCATTTCGCATTCGGTCATCAGCAGCTCGCCAATATTGACCGCAAAGCCCAGCTCCTCCGGGACGATCTCCACCGCCACGTAGCCGCTGCGTATTTCGCCGGCAAACGGGTGATTGCGGCCGTAGCCGCGCTGGGTCGAGTAGGCCAGCGCCAGCAGGTAGCCTTCGTCGCCGCGCACCAGCTGCTGCAGGCGCGATGAGCGCGAGCAGGGGTAAACCGGCGGGCTGCGGGTGATATCGTCAGGTTGGGCGAGGGTTTGCCGTTCCGCTTTCGCCAGCCCCTGCTGGACCAGCAGGTTAAAGACGTGCGGAGTGGCTTCCGGCGGCTGCCCGGCGGTTTTCAGCGCCGGCGTCTCGCCGTTGGCCAGCAGGGTAAAATCGAGCAGGCGGTGGGTGTAGTCATAGGTCGGGCCGAGCATCTGGCCGCCGGGAATATCCTTATAGACCGCCGAAATGCGGCGCTCCAGACGCATTTCGGCGGTATTTACCGGCTCGCTCACCGCCAGCCGCTGCAGGGTGGTGCGGTAGGCGCGGAGTAAAAAAATGGCCTCGACGCTGTCGCCGCTGGCCTGCTTGAGCGCCAGCGCCGCCAGCTCGCGATCGGCGATGCCGCCTTCGGTCATCACCCGGTCAACCGCCAGGTTCAGCTGCTGGGTAATCTGTTCAACGCTAATTTCAGGAAGCCGTCCATCGCCTCGTCGTTTGTGTTCCTGAAGGGCGTGAGCGGCGACTATCGCCTTCTCACCGCCTTTGACGGCAACGTACATTAGCAAACCTCCACGTGGGTGGTGCGCGGGATGGCCAGCAGACGTTCTCCACAGGTGAGGATCAGGTCAATGCCTAAGGGGAACGGGTGCGGGCGCTCGGTCAGTTCATCAATGATGCAGTCCGGCAGCTGCGGGGCGATCATCCGCTCTTCGGCAATTCCGGCGCCGGTGAGACGCAGCATGCGCCCGCCGCTAAGGCTGGGGAGCTGGACGATCAGCGTTACGCCGGTTTCCGGAGCGACAACGGTGCCGGCGGAGAGCTCGTTCAGCTGTTCCGCGCTGATACGCTCGTTGGTGACGGCGAATACCGCCTGCTGCGGCTGTTCAACCAGCGGCGCGCCGGTATGAAAACGCAGGTTCTGGCCGACAAGATCGTTATGCAGCGCTGCGGTAAACCATACCGGCGTGTCGCGATCGGCGAGGGTCAGCAGGAGGCTGGTAGAGGCGACGTTCAGCGGCTGCCAGCCGTGCTGAAGCTGCTGCAGGGAGACGATAACGCCCGGCTCGCTCATGGCCTTCAGCAGGCGACGAAAACTGTGTTGGGCATCCTGCGCCGGTAGGGTAAAGGCGGTTTGTAAGGTCATGCGTTATCTCCGCGAACCAGAGTAAAGAAATCTACCCGGCTGGCGTTGACTTCGGCGCGTCGGGCTTCAATGCGCGCGCTTCGTAGCTCTTCCAGCGGGGTAATCAGGGTTTCCATTAAGGAATGAAAGTGATGTGGCGACTGCATCAACGCATCGATTGCCGCGCAGCGTTCGGCATGGAGGCGATCGCGCCCCAGTATCCAGCTGTAGCCGAGCGTGCCGTCGGCGAGACGGATCGCCGCCCGGGTCAGGGTGGCGTCCCCGGCGAAGAAACGATCGCCGATGCCCCCCATGCGCGCCTGCAGCTGCACCAGGCCGGTCTCCGGGGCACGAATGGATTCGTACTGCGGCGCCAGCTGCAGAGTTTGCATCCGCGCCTGAAGCTCTTGCGGTTCACTGTGGGCCAGCACGGACATCCAGCGCTGGCGGGTTGCGGTATCAAAGTGCATTCAGTGCTCCATGGTGAATTCGATCATGTCCGCCCGGGTCAGGCTGACGGAATACTCCGTCGCGTTTTGCTCGCCAGGACGGTGGTTCAGGGTTCTTACGCACAGCAGCGGCGCCATGTTGGGGATCCCCAGAATGTTGCTCTCTTTGGCCTGCGCGCGGCGGGCGCTGATTTTGGTGCGCGTGCGGGTGAGCTCGACGTCCAGCTGCTGGCGCAGAAAATCGTGCAGTGAGCCCTGGCTGAAGGTTTGCAGCGCGGGCCAGAAACGCAGGTCGGTGAAGTAGTGGTCGATCAGGCACAGCGCGACGCCGTTCACCCGGCGCAGGGTGCGCAGATGAATGACGTTATCGCCTTCGTTGATAGCAAAGGCCTCGGCGACGTGGCTGCTGGCCGGGCGCAGCACCGACAGCAACTTTTCGCTGGTCGGATGGCTTCCCTGCTCGAGTAAGTTCTGGCTGAAGCGCGCCTGGGCGTTCAGCGGATAGTCGATCGGCCGCATCAGCACCAGCACGCCGACGCCCTGACGGCGCTGTACCCAGCCGCGTTCAACCAGCTGGTCTATCGCCCGACGCAGGGTATGGCGGTTGACCTCAAAGCGCGTGGCCAGCTGCTGTTCCGCAGGAAGATAGTCGCCGCAGCGGTAGTTATGACGAAGCTCTTGCTCAAGCCTGGCGGCAATTTCCTGATACCGGGTAGGATAACTGGTCGGATGTCTGGATAAGTACATGTCAGTCGAGCCTCACTAAGCAGAAGAAGGGATTTCCCTCTGAGAGTGGCCCGATCCTGACCTGTTTTTGTTACATTCCGGTTAAAACATAATGACCGCAGGATGAAGAGTTAGCGCCAGGGCGATGACAGGGCGGGAGAGCCCGCCCGCAGGGAAAAGCATTAAGGCTGCTTGACGACGTTCACCATCCACGGGATGCCGAAGCGATCGAAAACTTTGCCGAAGCCGTGGGCCCAGAAGGTTTCCTGCCAGGCCATTTCGATACGTCCTTCAGCGGCGAGGCCGTCAAACCAGCGTTTACCCTCATCCAGGTCCTGAGTATCCAGCACCAGGGTGAAGCCGGCATAGCGTTCGCTGTCGCTGGTGGGGCTGTCGCACAGCATCAGCTCGCTACCCGCCACGCGCAGGCTGGCGTGGGCGATACAGTCGGCGGCGAGATGCTGGCCGGAAGGGCAGCCGTCCTCGGCATCCTGCCCGTTCTGCGGCATCTCGCCGTAGGTGATTTGGTGGACAAGCTCCGCGCCCAGCGCCTGCTGGTAGAACGCGATGGCCGCAGCACAGTTACCGCTAAAGGCGATATGGGGGCTTAAAGACATAATCATGACCTCAGATAACGAATGACTTATTAAGCGTAGAGGGTGGTTGGCGATTTAAGCCAGGCGGCGAGGTCAGGCGGCGGAATGGCGAAAATACCGGCAGTGCGCTAAGCGCGATGCGGCCGGCTGTCATCGCAGAGGAGGCGGGAAATAATGGGGCGGTGGCGCGGGGGTATATTCGTTCATTTTCCCGGCCGGTGAGGTATTGCCGGGAAAATAACGATCCTGCGAGGAGGAAATAGCGTTAGTTCTTTTTGACGAACTCGGATTTGAGCTTCATCTGACCAAAACCATCAATTTTGCAGTCGATGTTATGATCGCCTTCTACCAGGCGGATATTCTTCACTTTAGTGCCGATTTTCAGCATCGAAGAGCTACCTTTAACCTTCAGATCTTTAATCACGGTGACGCTGTCGCCGTCGACGAGTAAATTGCCGTTGGCATCTTTCACCGTCAATGCATCATTATCTTCAGCCGGCTCGGAATTGTTCCATTCATGGGCGCATTCCGGGCAGATAAACATGCCGTTGTCTTCATAGGTGTACTCAGAATGGCATTTAGGACACTGTGGGAGTTGCATGACGTTCCTCATGATTACTGTATAAAACAGGCCGTTGGCCCATTAAAAGGCGGCTGATAGCCGAAAGTGATTGCTATTATAGCGCACCGTCGGCCATTTGTCGGCCACTTTTTCAAATAGTACCGCTGCGGGAATATTCTATTTCGCGATCAAAAATCAGCGATATTTGATGTGCTGCCGGACGGGGAATATCCAAAAATAAATCACTGCCTGTGCATATTCATTGAACTTATTAATGCCGCTCGGCTCTGTAATATGGCGAACAATTTTTCGTGAAGTTGATCCCAAATTTAAACGCTGTTAGGGTAAAAAGGCGAGTTCGTAAATTCATCAGGTTTATTCGTAGCTCTATTTATTGATTCATTTACGCCAGAGCAGGCGTCAACAGGTTCGGTTGTACGGACTGTCAGCAGACAGTGCAGGCAAACCTGCTACGCTTGAGAAGAGGAGCACGGCAATTCGCCGCTCCCAACGCACGACGCAAACGGTATTGCCGTTTGGCGGAGATCCGTGCGCTCACGGCGAAGCTTTAGAGGAAAAATATGCTTAAAAGGAAAAAAGTAAAGCCAATCACTCTGCGGGATGTGACCATCATTGACGATGGCAAGCTGAAAAAAGCGATCACCGCAGCATCGCTAGGCAATGCGATGGAGTGGTTCGATTTCGGCGTGTACGGCTTCGTAGCGTACGCCTTAGGTAAGGTCTTCTTCCCCGATGCCGATCCCAGCGTGCAGATGATCGCCGCGCTAGGGACATTCTCAGTTCCGTTCCTGATTCGTCCGCTAGGCGGCCTGTTCTTTGGCATGCTGGGCGATAAATACGGTCGACAAAAGATTCTGGCGATAACCATCGTTATCATGTCGATCAGTACCTTCTGTATTGGTCTTATTCCGTCGTACGCGTCGATTGGTATCTGGGCACCGATTCTGCTGCTGCTGTGTAAGATGGCGCAGGGCTTCTCGGTGGGCGGAGAGTATACCGGCGCCTCGATCTTCGTCGCCGAATACTCGCCTGACCGTAAACGCGGCTTTATGGGCAGCTGGCTGGACTTCGGCTCCATCGCCGGGTTTGTCCTCGGCGCGGGCGTGGTGGTGCTGATTTCAAGCGTGGTCGGCGAGGAAAACTTCCTCAGCTGGGGCTGGCGCCTGCCGTTCTTCCTCGCGCTGCCGTTAGGGCTTATCGGCCTCTATCTGCGTCACGCTCTGGAAGAGACTCCGGCGTTCCAGCAGCACGTTGACACCCTGGAGCAGGGCGATCGCGAAGGGCTGCAGGAAGGGCCGAAGGTATCGTTCAGAGAGATTGCGACCAAGCACTGGCGTAGTCTGCTGACCTGTATCGGTCTGGTGATTTCCACCAACGTGACCTACTACATGCTGCTGACCTATATGCCGAGCTACCTGTCGCATAACCTGCACTACTCGGAAGATCACGGGGTGCTGATTATCATCGCGATTATGGTCGGGATGCTCTTTGTGCAGCCGGTTATCGGGATGCTCAGCGACCGCTTCGGCCGTCGTCCGTTTATCCTGATCGGCAGCGTGGCGCTGTTCTCGCTGTCGATTCCGGCCTTTATCATGATTAACAGCGACGTTATCGGCCTGATTTTCGGCGGTCTGCTGCTGCTGGCGGTGGTGCTTAACTGCTTTATCGGGGTGATGGCTTCTTCACTGCCCGCGATGTTCCCGACCCATATCCGCTTTAGCGCGCTGGCCAGCGCCTTTAACATCTCGGTGCTGATTGCCGGTCTGACGCCAACTCTGGCGGCCTGGCTGGTGGAAACCACGCAGAACCTGATGATGCCGGCCTACTATCTGATGGTGATTGCGGCGATTGGTTTGATGACCGGCCTGACGATGAAGGAGACGGCGAACCGTCCGCTGAAAGGGGCGACGCCGGCGGCTTCGGATATTCAGGAAGCGAAAGAAATCCTCGGCGAGCACTACGATAACATTGAAAACAAAATCGAAGATCTCGATCAGGAAATCGCCGATTTGCAGGAAAAACGCTCCCGACTGGTGCAGCAGCACCCGCGAATTAACGACTAATTAATTCGCCAGGAGTGTGAACAATGCCGCCGCGGGCCTCCCCCGGCGGCATTTTTTATGCGCGCTTAGGCCTCATTCGGCGGCAGGCTTTGCCGACGCTGCTGGCTGAGCCTGCGGTACTGCTGCGGCGGCATGCCGACGTACTTGCTAAAGGTGCTGTAGAAGCGGCTGCTGGAACGAAAGCCGGCGGTGAGGGCGATATCAAGGATGGTTTTGTCGGTGTCGCTGAGCAGGGCGCGTACGTGGTTAATTCGCATGGCGGTGATGTACTGCTTCATGGTTTGCTGCATCACCCGTTGAAAAATGCCCATCGCATAGTTGGGGTTGAGCTTAACGTGTTCGGCAACCGCATCGACGGTCAGCGCCCGATCGTAGTGTGCGGCGATAAATTCGAGCATCTGGCTGACGTAAAACTGCGCGTGCCGCGAGACGCTGTGCTTATGCGTTCGCGAGGTTTTGTTAACCAGAATCGGCTGCCAGCCTGAGAGGCTAAAGCGCTTGAGCATCAGGGCGATCTCTTCGATCGCCAGCTGGCGGATCTGCTCGTTGTCGCTGGCGAGCTCCTGCTGCCAGCGCTGGATTTCAAAGACGCTGAGCTGCTGCGCCGCGAGGGATTTAATGACCATCCCGTGGGTCACGTTGTTGATCAGCTCCCGGTCCAGCGGCCAGGACAAAAACAGATGCATCGGCAGGTTGAAGATGGCCATTTGCCGGCAGCTGCCGGGGCGGGTGAGCTGATGCGGCGTACAGGCCCAGAACAGGGTGATATAGCCCTGCTTAATGCTCACCACCTCATTGTTGATCAGATACTCCACGTCGCCGTCGAAGGGGACGTTAACCTCCACCTGACCGTGCCAGTGGCTGGTGGTCATGGCATGCGGGGTGCGCAGTTCGATATCCATGCGCTGATACTCAGAATAGAGCGCCAGCGGGCTGCGGGTATTTTTCTCGTCACTGCTGCTCATATGCGGGTCGGGAGGCTGCGGCGTAAGGGTTTTTTCCATGAGGCTTCGGATTCCTGAATCGTCATAGTTGCTGTTTTTTTGCACCGATATGCGCCTATCTTAGCGGATTAAACGGCCCGTTTTCTCTCCTTTTCCGCCATATTGTTCCCGAAAACTCAGATTTTATGTCGGGCAGCGCTCGATCTGAGCTTTTGGGAATGCTCCGTCGGGAAGAGGGCAGCGCGCGGCGCGTCCGGCGTGTCACGCTGCGGGTGTTCAATGACTTTACGGAGAGAGCACTATGTCTGCCCCAAAAATTACCTTTATCGGCGCTGGCTCAACGGTTTTCGTTAAAAATATTCTCGGCGACGTTTTTCAGCGCCCGGCGCTGAAATCGGCGCATATCGCGCTAATGGATATCGACGCGACCCGTCTGGAAGAGTCGTATATCGTGGTGCAAAAGCTGATGGATTCCGTCGGCGCTCACGGCGAAATTAGCTGCCATCGCGACCAGAGAACCGCGCTGATGGACGCGGATTTTGTGGTGGTCGCTTTCCAGATCGGCGGCTACCAGCCGTGTACGGTAACCGATTTTGAGGTCTGCAAGCTGCACGGGCTGGAGCAGACCATCGCCGATACGCTCGGGCCGGGCGGGATCATGCGGGCGCTGCGGACGATTCCGCACCTGTGGCGCATCTGTGACGATATGACCGAGGTCTGCCCGAACGCGACGATGCTGAACTACGTCAACCCGATGGCGATGAATACCTGGGCGATGTACGCGCGCTATCCGCATATCAAGCAGGTTGGCCTGTGCCATTCCGTGCAGGGAACGGCGGAAGAGCTGGCGCATGACCTTGACCTCGACCCGGCGGATTTGCGCTACCGCTGCGCGGGTATCAACCATATGGCGTTCTACCTGTCACTGGAGAAAAAGACGGGCGACGGCAGCTACGTCAGCATTTATCCGGATATGCTGCAGGCCTTTGCCGAAGGGCGCGCGCCGAAGCACCGCGAGAACTCGCGCTGTCAGAATATCGTTCGCTATGAGATGTTCAAAAAGCTGGGCTACTTCGTGACGGAGTCGTCGGAGCACTTCGCAGAATATACCCCGTGGTTTATCAAACCGGGGCGTGAAGACCTGCTCGCCCGCTATCAGGTGCCGCTGGATGAATATCCGAAACGCTGCGTAGAGCAGGTGGCGAACTGGCATAAAGAGCTGGAGATGTATAAAACCAGCGATCGCATCGATATTAAGCCCTCGCGCGAGTACGCCAGCACGATTATGAACGCGATCTGGACCGGCGAGCCGAGCGTGGTGTACGGCAACGTGCGCAACGACGGGCTGATCGATAACCTGCCGCAAGGATGCTGCGTAGAGGTCGCCTGCCTGGTTGATGCCAACGGTATTCAGCCGACTAAAGCAGGCAAGCTGCCTGCTCACCTGGCGGCCATGATGCAAACCAACATCAACGTCCAGACCCTGCTGACCGAGGCGATCCTCACCGAGAACCGTGATTACGTCTATTACGCGACGATGATGGATCCGCACACCGCGGCGGTGCTGGGGATCGAGGAGATCTATGCGCTGGTGGACGATCTGATTGCCAGCCACGGCGAGTGGCTGCCCGAATGGGTCCGGCGTTAACTCAAACCAAACCCGGCCAGGCGCTGCGCCTGCCGGGCTGGTGGATTAGCTGTGGGTCAGAAAGCGCGCCAGCTGCTGGTGCAGCAGCCGGTTCTCGCGGGTCAGGCGCGCGTTCTCATCCAGCAGCGTCAGCGCCACGGCGATACCGGGCCAGTCCAGCTCCAGCTCGCGGCGCAGGCGCACCGCGCGGTGCATTATCGTTACCGCGCTGTCATCAAACAGCCAGACCTCGGTTTGCGGCTGACGCGGTTCAATCATCCCGAGGCCGACAATTTCGCTAAGCTCGTCTTCAGAAATGCCGGTATGCAGACAAAACTCGGTGATTGAGAACGTCACTGTCATCTTAGCCATTATGCTTTCCCCCATGTCTTACGCGGCTCGAAGCTCGCCTCTGCATCCGCGAGCTGCTGCCAGAGCGCGCTGGCTTTTTCGTTTGGCTTCGGCGGCATAACGATTTTGATCACCGCAAACAGGTCGCCGGTGGCGGTTTTGCTCGCCAGCCCCTTGCCTTTGATCCGCAGGCGTTGACCCGGCTGGCTGCCCGGGGGGATCGTCAGCAGAATGCTCTCTTTGAGGGTGGGGACTGTCACCCTGGCGCCCAGCGCGGCTTCCCACGGGGCCAGCGGCAGAACGATTTCCAGGTTATGTCCCACGATATCGAACAGCGGATGCGGGGCAATATGGATAACCAGCCACAGGTCGCCATTCGGGCCGCCGTTTTCTCCCGGCGTACCCTGGCCTTTCAGGCGGATGCGCTGGCCGTCGCTGACGCCTGCGGGAATTTTCACGTTCAGCGTTTTAGGCGTTTCGCTCTCGACCATCCCGAAAATGTTGTACACCGGCAGCCTGTAGCTGATGGTGCGGGTCTGCTCGGCGAGCGTCTCTTCGAGGAATACCGCGACTTCAATTTCTAAATCGTGGCCGCGTGCGGCCTTCTGGCGCCGGGCGTGGTGTGCCTGCTGGCCAAACATCGAGGAGAAGATATCGTCGAAGTCCTGCTGGCTGTAGTTCTGCTCGTGGGGGGCCTGCTGCTGACCAAAGTGCGGATCGTTGCGATGCTGCCAGAGCTCGTCGTATTCCGCACGGCGCTGCTCATCTTTCAGCACCTCCCAGGCCTCGGCAAGATCTTTAAATTGGGCTTCAGCATCGCTTTCTTTGCTGACGTCGGGGTGATATTTACGAGCCAGGCGACGGTAGGCGGTCTTAATGGTTTTTAGATCGTCCGTTGGCTTAACCCCTAAAATGGCATAATAATCCTTTAATTCCATATCGTTATCTCATTTTCACTGAATGGGGTGGTAACAGCTTTCCCCATTAAGCTTAGGGCAAATGAGAACGCCTGTGAGAGGAATGTGCCTGAAACTTGACGCCGTCGGGGTCGACGGCGAAAGAGGATGCGGCGGCTGGCCCGTTGGCCTGAATTTTTACGCTAATTTCGACGCAGCCCTTCCTGACGGTAAAATCCCACTGAATAACTAGCTGGTTCATGCCTGACTCATCTAACCGGAAAAACGCCCTTCTCAAGGGGAAAATGAGGGGCAAGCGTAGCGCCGTTCGATCGTGTTGCCTACCGTTCGGGTGAATATGAGCGGCGCGACGTCTGCCCGGTATTGAAAAATAAAGTTACGAATCAATGCATCGCCTGATGATTATTCGCCGGCAAAGGATGCTACTTTGTCTTATCAGACTCACCTGCCGTTTACCTATCGCAAGGATCATCCTCATGTCCGGCTCTAAAAAAATAGTGACCATCGCCTTGATTGGCGCCACGCTGCTTCCGGCCCTGGCTATGGCCGCTGATGCCCCTGCTGCCACCTTTACGCCGGAGCAGGAGGCCCGTATCGGCAAGATTGCGGCGGATTATTTAGTCGCCCATCCGGAGGTTCTGCTGCAGGCAAGCCAGAAGCTGCAGCAGATTCAGCAGGAGCAGCAGGCCAGCGCCGCGACCCAGGCGGTAATTAAAAATCAGGCCGCGCTGACTCAGGATAAAAATACGCCGACCTACGGACCGGCGGATGGCAAGGTTACCGTTATCGAATTCTTTGATTACCAGTGCATTTACTGTAGCCGTCTGGCGCCGGTGATGGAGCAGGTGATTAAGGAAAATCCGCAGACCCGTTTTGCCTTTAAAGAGTGGCCTATTTTCGGCAGCCGCTGGGAAACGTCGCTGACCGCGGCGAAAACCGGGATGCAGATTTATCAGCAACTGGGGGCGAAAGCCTACCTGACCTACCACAACGGGATTTATGCCACCGGGCATAACGAGGGCAAGCTGACGGCGGCGGATATTCAGCAGCAGGTGAAGAAGGTCAATTTCGACGCGAAGAAGGCCGCGGACGTTGAGCCAGCGCTTGAGGCGACTAACCAGCTGGCGCAGGAGATCGGCTTAAGCGGAACGCCGGGCGTTATTGTGATGCCGACGACCGGCGCCACGGAGGCGAATATTACCGTCTTCCCGGGTCTTGCCGATAAAGACTCCCTGGATGCGGCAATCAAAAAAGCCGGCGGTAACTGATCGCCATCGGCGTCAAGAGCGGCGCGCGGATGAGGTTGATAAACCCCGGGTGACCGGGGCTTACTGGCGCTGAGAACAGGCCGGCTGGACAACGGCCGCTGAACGGTATTCCCGGCCAGTACGGGCCGGGAGCCTGTCAGAATGTGACGTTCAGCTTGCCCCAGAAGGTTCTTCCTGGTTCGTTAACCGACGTATTTGCGGAATAGCCAAAGCTGCTGTTCCCGGCCAGATTTAAATGCTCGCTGTAAGCCTTGTCGAACAGGTTATCCACGCCTGCGCTCAGCTTAACCGACTTGTTGACCCGATAAGCCGCGTTCGCCGAAAAGACCGCAAAACCGGCGCTGTTGTCAAAATCCTTGCCGACGACGTTGCCTTCGTTGATGGCGACGCGATGCTGACTGCTGACCATGCGCAGCAGCCCGGTGCTGCTCCAGTCGCCGCGTTCCCAGGTGAGCCCCAGTCGCGCCTCCAGCGGCGGGATTTGCGGTAGCGGCTGATGGTCAGCGGTATTTTGGCCCCATGAATAGGCCAGACTGGCGTCGGCTTTCCAGGCGTCGCTGAGCTGGTAGCTGGCGCCGGCTTCGCCGCCCATAATGGTGGCATTCACGTTATCGACCTGGCTGATATAGGCGTTGCTGGGGTCGTAGCGGAAGAGAATAAAATCGTTCACCCGTCCAACATAGGCCGACACCCAGCCGTTAAGCCGCTCCCCTTTGTACTGCGCCCCGATATCGATCTGCGTCGTTTTTTCCGTTTTGACTTTATCAAAGGCGTCGGTGGAGCCATCCGGGCCGTAGGTCGGCGAGAACAGCTCCCAGTAATCAGGGAAGCGCTCGGTATAGCCGATACCGGCATAAAACATGACCGGCGTCCCGACCAGGTTGTGTTCGATGCGGACAAAACCGGCGGGCAGCGTATCGGTTCGCTCAGCGGATCCCGCGTCGCTGAAATTGTCGACCAGCACCCGATCCAGCCGCGCGCCGCTGACCACTTTACTCAGCTCCGTGGCATGCCACGTCAGCTCGCTGAACAGACCGTAATCATGGAAGCGGGCATCTTTCGCCCAGCCATCGTCGCCTTTGCTGCGGTGGGTATTGAGCTGCGTATCGGCGCCGCTGCGTAGCTCAAAGTCAGACCACAGCCAGGTTCCCATCATCCGGCCGCCTACGGTTCTGCGGTCCAGCTCCATCGCCATCGGCATACTCATGTTCATCGAGGAGCCGGAATCCATCCCGCCCCCCATGTCGCCCATTCCGGCGGACATATCCATCCCCGACATTCCGCCCCCAGGCGAGCGCAGGGAGTAGTTGTCCATGACATGATCGGCGTAGTTGTAATAGATATTGGCTTCGAATTTATCGAAGACCTCGCCAATATTGGACTTTTCGACGCGCATGCCGAGGCTTTCGCGTTTGAAGCGGGAGCCATCCATGCTGCGCCCGGCGTAGCGGGCTTCGCCATCCCCTTTTCCTGCCGAGAGCTCGACTAAGGTATCTTTGTCCGGCGTCCAGCCGAGCGCCATATCGCCGTTCCACTTATCCCATTTTGCCGGTACGCGATCGCCATTCCCGTCCTTGTAGTCATCGGCGCGCGATTTATTCCCCGTCAGGCGCAGGTAGCCCAGCTCGCTCCCCAGGCTGAGGTCCGCATTCTCATCCCAGCGGTTATTTGAACCGGCCAGCAGGCTGGCAGTGCCCTGAATGCCGGGCTTGTCGAAACGCGGCGGCTCGCGGTCAAAGCGCAGGGTTCCGGCTGAATTTCCCGGTCCCCACAGTACGGTTTCCGGCCCTTTAATCAGCGTCAGGAGATCATAGCTTTCCGGGGAAATATAGGAGCTGGGTGCGTCCATGCGCGCCGGGCAGGCGCCCAGCATTTCGCCATTATTGGTCAGGATGCGCAGGCGCGATCCGAACATGCCGCGGAAAACGGGATCGCCGTTGGTCCCGCCGTTACGAATCTGCGAAAAGCCGGGGATCGTTTTCAGGTAATCGGAGCCATCGCTGGCGGGGACCGGCTGACGCGGCGTTTTGGGCGAGGTGACAATCTCCAGCGGAGAGGAGACCGGCGCCGTGACGATCATGACGGCGTCATCTTGCATCGTATCCTGATGGTGCTGTTCATCCGCGGACGCCGCGTTTGCAAGCAGCGTCATCAGGATCAGAGAGGCGAGCGGAGTGCGCACGAGAGTGAGTTTTTTCATTACATGGCCTGCTGTTTTTCTGGCGTAGCAATATCCTGCTCATCAGGCGATGGGCAAAAGCTACGCAATATCGGTTATTAGTCGTTAAACGAAGAGAGAAAAACCGCAGGAGGCGCGCGGGCGCGCTGAGGCGTCCAGGCGCGGAAAATCGGCGCGCAAACGATCGGAATTAACGGATGACGGACAATAAAAAGCAGCAGCAGCCAGAGCAGCATCGCCAGCAGTAGCTGGACAAACGGCAGATGGACCAGCAGCTGACAGTAGCCGCAGGCGATCTCTTCCATTGGCGACATCGCCTGACCGGACATCATCTGATGATCCATAGCCACGCTCTCAGCGCAGTGCGCCGCCATCGGCATGTCATGGTGCATACCCGGCATGGGCATCGACGAGACGGCGGAGAAGTGCTGGCAGGCTGCCTGGCGGGCAATGGACTTCGAGACGACGGGAGCAACGAACAACATAGCGATGGCAAGCAGCGCCAGCCATGCAGCTATGGGATAGGTTCGTGTGCGTTCGTGCAAAATGCAGCCAGATGTCAGAGTAATTTGATTGAGTGTATCTCATTCGCATTTTGAATGTTACAAAAAATCCGGAGCGCTCATTGCGCGGCTGCTCAGCGCCGCCGGCTATCGCGACGTGCGGGCGATCAGAAAAAGAAATATCGGGACCCCGAGCATCGCCGTCAGGATACCGACGGGGAGTTCACGCGGCGTAAACAGCGTGCGGGCGAGGGTATCGGCCAGAACGGTAAAGATAGCCCCGCACAGCATGGATGCCGGCAGCAGCGAGCGATGGCGGTATCCAATGAGCATGCGGGCGATATGGGGCACGGTCAGCCCAATAAAACCGATAGCCCCACAGCAGGCGACAACCACCGCCGTTAACAGGGTCAGCAGGCAGTACATGGCCAGCTTGATAGTACCGACCTCCACGCCGAGCGACGCCGCCGTCGCGCTGCCGAACGTCAGGACATCCAGCTCTGTTGCCCGCCACCAGCAGATCAGAAATATCGGCAGCAGCGCCGCCGCGCAGAGCGCTACCTGTAGCCAGGATGCCTGAGCGAAGCTCCCCAGCAGCCAGAACATCACGCCTCGCGTGGTATCGGCATCCGTTTTCCAGAGCGTAATCAATGATGTGGCTGCAGAGAGCAGCTGCGTTACCGCGACGCCGGTCAGCACAAAGCGGCTGGACTGGCCGGATAGCGATTTACGCGCCATCAGCAGCACCAAAGAAAAAGCCAGCATTGCGCCGCAGAAAGCGCCGGCAGGCACCGCGGCCCAGCCCACGCTGAGGCCGAGCGCGATGACCAGCACCGCCCCGAGGCCCGCGCCGGATGAAATGCCCAGCACCCAGGGGTCGGCAAGGGGATTGCGGGTCAGCGACTGGAGAACCGTCCCGGCCAGCGCCAGCGCGGCGCCGGCGAGGGCCGCAAGCAGGGAGCGCGGAATGCGCAGGGACCAGACGATCCGCTGATGAAGCGTTCCCGCCGTATCGCTATGCCAGTAGCCTGCCAGGATGGCGTGTGCCACCTCCTGCATGGAGAAGGTCACCGGGCCATACATTACGGCAATGCACAGGGCCAGCAGCAGCGCCGGAAGCAGCATGGCGAGGCGAAAAACAGGGGAACGCAGCATGATTATTTCCAGCCGGCGACGATATAGTCATCGAGGAATTGCCACAGCGTACCCGTTTCCGTAAAACCGGCCTGGCGCAGGGCGGCAAGCTGGAATTCTACCGTGGTGGCCAGCGGCGTCGGGCGGTCGGCAAAGATGGCGGCGCGCGCATCGATTACATCGGCCAGCTCGGGATAACGGGTGGCCGCTGCAAACCAGCTGTCCCAGTCCTGCACGCCGGCGGCCCAGGCCTTTTCCTGGGTGCTTTCGTCATGAGTCCGGGCAAGCAGCGTCTGACGCGGGCTACGCTGGTCAAAGCGCTGGTGGTCGGCGTTGATGAACATCCCTCCTTCATCCAGCAGGTTAAAAACGTTGCGATACAGCGCCACCTGCTGCTCCGGCAGCAGCCAGTGGATGGCGGTGCTGGAAACCACGGCCTGGGGCTTACTGGCGATGACGGTGAAGCAATCTGCTGATGCCATATCGCCGCTGAAGAACTGAATGCGGTCCCGGTATTCCGCCAGCGCTTCTTTAGCCAGCGCCATCAGCAGCGGATCGAGGTCAATAGCCGTTACGGTTGCGGCCGGAAAACGTTGCAAAAGACGCAGGCTGAACGAGCCCGGGCCGCAGGCCAGATCCACCACGTGGAAGGCTTCTCCATAGCTCATCGCCAGCACATCCAGCGCGGCGTTATAGCGCGCTTCGCGGTGGGCGATGTAGGCGCTTTGTTGTTCATCCCAGTTCTTCAGTAATTCGCGGGCGGGAAAGGTCATTGTTGTTCCTTAGCGTGTATTTGTGTGACAAGCCGGTGCAGGGCCAGAACCGAACGCGCGGAGGCGTCCATGTCATAGCCGGGTAAGATGATGTAATGCTTTGCTTTCACCGCCTTCATGCCGGCGGTGAGCGGGTAATGTTCAAGAAAATCGATTTTGCTGCGGGCGCTGTCGCCGGCTCCGCCCCGGCGCAGGTCGCCCAGAATCAGGTAGTCGGGATCTCGTTCGGCGATCGCCTCCCAGCTCATGGCGGGCCACAGTTCCTTGCTATCAGAAAAGATATTTCTACTGCCGATGGTTTGGGTTAGCAGCTCCGCCGCGCCATGACCGCCCGCCACGTAAGGGGTCGCCGTACCGGAATACCACCACATCAGCGTTCTCGGCGGCAGCTTTATGCGGCTGTCGGCAGCGACCCGCTGCTTCAGCTCAGCGATCAGCGCCTCGGCGCGCGGCTCTACGGCATAAATACGCGCAATATTGCGCAGCTCGGCATAGATGCTGGCGAAGGTGGCGGACGCAGGGGAAGCGCTTTGCAGGCCATTGCACATCCCTTCAATCAGCCAGCTGGCGATGCCCCATTCGGCCATCCTTTCGCGACCGGCGGTTTCCGGGCTGTTAAACCAGTAGTAGCTGCCGGAATAGATAAAATCTGGCCGCGAGGCCAGCAGGGCTTCCGCCGACCAGGGAGCATCATCGAGACGGGCCGTTAGCGGTTTGTACCAGGGAGACGGCGCGGTATCTTCATCCGGCCGATAGCCGACGGCGCTGATAATGGCATCGCCCAGACGCAGCGCGAGCATGTTTTCCATCGCGGTCGGCATATAGACAATGGTCCGCTGTGGGACACGCGCAAACGTCCAGGAGTGCCCACAGTTTTGCAAGGTCACGGGATGCGCAAAGCTGGCAGAGGCTGCCAGCAGGGCGAGGGCGGCAAGGCGTTTCATCAGAAACGCATGTTGATATAGGCTTCATACGTGCGACCTGGCGCAATCATCTCCTGCCCGGCATAGGTTCGCTGCCAGGTGTAGAAACGATCCGTCAGGTTACGCACGCGGGTGCCCACGATAACGTCCTTCAGCACGGCATAATCGGCATTCAGGTCGAGAGTGGTGTAATCACCCATTTTGTTAGTGTTGGCGTCATCGTTATAGCTGCTGCCCACATAGTGGAGCTGCGCGCCGAGACCCAGTTTGTCGGTCGGCATATAGCGCCCGGCAAGGTTCGCTGTCCACTCCGGAATGTAGCGCGGCCGGTTGCCGGAAAGGTCCTGCGTACCCTGTTTGAAATCGTCAAAGCGCGCGTGGGTATAGGCGGCATTACCTGTCAGCGTGACGCTATCCAGCGGCTTAATCGACCCGCTCAATTCGATGCCGCGAGAGGTCTGTTTACCAACCGCATTCCAGACCTCCGCCTGGGTTGCCGACTGCTGGTAAAGATTCTTTTTCTGCAGATCGTAAACGGCGAGCTTCATTGCGCCGCGCTCGAACGTTCCTTTTACACCCGCTTCATATTGCTGAACGGCGGTAAGCGGGAGCGACGTTTGCGCGGGGCTGATAAAGAAGATATCGCTGCCGGGTTCTTTACCCGTTGAGTAGCTGGCATACAGCGTCCAGCTATCGTTAATGGCCCAGCTCGGCCCCACGCCGACGCTTATGAAGCTATAGCTCCGATTGATGGTTTGATTATCCTGCTGATAGTGCCAGTGCATGTCCAGGTTGGTGTAGCGCGCCTGGCTTAACAGGGCGACGGCGTCGGTGATATTGAGGTTATCTTCCAGCAGCAGCGCATACTGATTCTGGGTGATGTGGCGGACGGGAGAGCGCATCTTGCCGCCGGCGCCGGTGCGGAAATCACCGGTGGCAGGGTGGGTCAGGAGAACATCTTCCCCGCCCGGAAAGCCGTTGGAATAGTACTGGAACTCACGTTTTGAAAAATCGACGCCGGCGGTCACGCGGTTGGCGAATGACGCAATCGGGCGATCCCAGACGATCATGGTCCGGTTGCCCGTCAGCTTGTCATCATGCGCAAGATCGCCATAAGAATCGCGGGTTACGTAGCCTGCTTTCTGCGCCGGGTAGTAGCGCTCAACGTTCTGCCATTCGCGGAAGCCTTTGTAATAGTAGAACTGGTTTTCAAAGGTCAAATCAGGCGTTGCATACCAGGACTGGGTTGACTGGAACGAGGTCGCCTGGCTGCGGATATGCGCATCCTGAAGGTTGTTGTAGTTCACATGACGTAAATCGCGATCGACTTTGCCATTGATAACCGGCGTGCCGAAATAGGGATTGCGCATGTCCGTTAAGCTACGATCGATATCAAAGGTTATCTGGGTGTTAGCGGTCGGCGTCAGCAGAAGCTGCGCGCTGACGCGTTCCGGACGGCTGCGCTCTTTCTCAACCTGGGTGCCGGTACTGGCGGCGCTGATATCCACGCGGCCGGCGGCTATACCCTCAACCAGCGTGCCTCCCGCGCCGATGTGGGCGCGATGGCTGTTATAGCTTGACCAGCTATAGTCGGCCTCCACCGGCTGGCGACCGAAGGTGGCTTTACGCGAGGTCAGGTTGACGCTGCCGCCGGCAGAGCTCAGGCCATTCAGAACCGAGCCGGTGCCGTACAGGATATCGACGTTTTCGTAATGCACCGGATCGGCAATTTGAATCGTGCTGCCGGGTACCGCCACGCCGTTTAGCAGCCAGGAGACGCCGGAGAAGCCGCGCAGCGAAACGCTGTTTGCGAGCGTTGGCGAGCTGGTCCCGGACATCCCCGGCGCGCTCTCGACGACTTCGGTGAGGGTCCGTTTCCCCTGCGCCTGGATAGTTTTCGCGCTGAGGGTTTCCGTATGGCGCGGCGTCTGTTTATCGCTCAGACCGAGGCGAGAGGCCGAACCGGATGACAGAAGAGCAGAATCGGACAGGGCGGCATCGTCGGTCGCGCCGCCGGTGACCACCAGGGTTTCATCTGCTGCATAAGTCAGAGGTGAGATGTTTACTGCGACTGCGAGAGCTAGCAAAGAGGGCTTAATTTTCATCGATCGGCATCAAATTATTAAATGTTATGTTATAACGTAACATTTATTGTAAGAGAAAAAAAGTAGGCAATGCGATCGGGTGAGAAGGGGGGGGTTTGGGGGATTTAATTAGCAACGGCAACAGAGCCGCCGGGAAACAATCGGTTTGCCGGAGAATTGTGACGTTTCCATTGGCGTAATAAGATCTTTTTCCCGTAGGCGTTAACCCAGGAGTATTGCCGGGGTCTTTGAAAAGTGCCTGTCGTGAGCAGAGGAAATGTCTACTGGGGGTCAGTCCATAGTAAGCCTGATGGCGACGGGATAATCTGATACAGGCTCGTCTATTTGCTAAATAGGCATTTAAAACATCGCTGGTCTTGATATTAAGATGGCCCTCCTGGCACCCATAAAGGCCCATCGATATATGCCTGATGCAGAAAATCTTGATATTGAACTCTTGCGTACCTTCATCGCGGTAGCTGATTTGCACACCTTTAGCAAAGCCGGTATCCGGTTAGGCCGAACGCAGGGAGCGGTAAGCCAGCAGATGCAACGTCTTGAGACGCTAGTCGGCACCACGCTGTTTGAAAAAGATGGCAGAACAAAACGCCTGACGCAACAGGGGCAGCAGTTGCTCAGCTATGCGCGCGACCTGTTATTGCTCAACGATGATGCCATGCGTTCATTAAAAGACAGTCGTTTCACCGGCGTGTTGAGGATTGGTTCCCCCCATGATGTTGCCGACACCTTACTGCCGCCGCTACTCAGCCAGATCGCCCGTTGGGCGCCTTCGCTTAATATTGAGTTGGATGTGGGCCGCAGCCCGTTTTTGATGGAGGCGCTGCATCGTGGAGAAGTGGATATGACCATTTCAACCCGCTTCGATCCTCAGTTGGAAGGCGTTCTGCTGCGCACTTCGCCAACGGTCTGGATCTGTTCGGCGCAATACCAGCATCGTCCGCATGCGCAGGTGCCGCTTATTCTGGCAGATTATCCCAGTATTTTTCGTCGTGTTGCTATCGAGGCGCTGGATGCCGCTCAGGTTCGCTGGTTACCGGCATATACCACATCCAATCTGCTGGGGATCAAAGCAGCGGTTAAGGCCCGGCTCGGCGTCACTGCCCGCAGTATTGAGTTACTGGATAGCGATATGCGTGTCCTTGGTGAAAGTGATGGTTTGCCGCGCTTACCGGATACGCAGTTTTATTTGTGGGTTCGCCCCAGCACCAGCCAGACGCTGGTGAAACAGGCATTTGAATTAGTCGCCAGTGGGTTCAGGAACAACTGATAACTATTAGATCGCTTATAAAATACATTAGTATTTTTGATGGTTTGTGATGTTGAAAAGTCCGGGTTATTTTAAGTAATTTGTTTATATTTAAAGGATTACACATCTTTCCTTATGGTCGTCATTTTTCCATTCTCTGAAAAAGCATAAACAAATCTCAAATTCTCATTTCTGCCTGAAAATAATGCTCTCTAGTATCTGCCCATCACCTCACCAGAACCGGGCCGATAATGACTTCGCTTATTTCAGATGTTCATGACGTATCACCGGCAGATATTGCGGGTAGTCCACTATATACCGTGCTCCAGCAGCCTTTTTTATTGGGGTTGTTTCTACCGATTCAAAACGGAGGCTGGAGCCCGTCGCAGCTGCCACGCACCACGGACTGGCGCTTTGATTACAACAAGCAACTCACTCTTGATGCGGAGGCGTTAGGATTCGATCTGGTGTTCGGCCTCGCCGAGTGGAATCCGAAAGGGGGATATGGCGGCGATATCCGTTATCGCGAACACAGCATCGATCCGTTTATGACCACGGCGGCGCTGAGCGCGGTCACTTCGCGCATTCTGCTGATCTCCACCTTGCATATTCTCTACGGGCCGTGGCATCCCTTGCATCTTGCGCGTTTTGGCGCATCGCTGGATTTAATCTCCGGCGGCCGCTGGGGGCTGAATATGGTCACTGGCAATCAGGATAGCTATGCGCGCATGTTTGGCACGGCGCAAATCGAACATGATACGCGCTACCGCATGGCGGAGGAGTTCGTCGATCTGCTCAAACGTTACTGGGTTAACAATGAGCAGGTCACTTTTCATGGTGAATTCTGGTCCAGCGAAGAGGGCTGGGTGACGGCGAAACCGCGTTACGGACGGCCATTGCTGGTCAACGCCACCGGTTCGCAGGCGGGAATAGATTACGCTGCACGTCACTCCGATCTGGTGTTTATCACCAGTCCTGCGGGTGCTGAGATTGAAGCGGCGCTGGCGGCTTTACCTGCACACACCGCGCGCGTAAGGGCGGCCGCCGCATTGCAGCGGCGTACGTTGCGCACGCTCATCAATCCGATGATCATCTGCCGCCCGACGGAACAGGAGGCCTGGGATTATTATCGCGCTATTGTTGCGGCGCAGGACTCCGTCGCGGTGGATAACTTCTTCGCCTCTGCGCAAAAACGAGACAGCCAGGCGTTTCTCGGCCATCAGCGCGACCAGAAAATCGTCGGCGGGAATATCCAACTTGTCGGTTCGCCGGAGCAAATTGTCCAGTACCTGATACGCCTGCAGCAGGCGGGCTGCGATGGCGTGCAATTGACGTTTTATGACTATGCGCCGGACCTTGCTTATTTTGGCGAGGCTGTCCTGCCGCTGATGAAACAGGCGGGGTTGCGTCTGTGAAGTCATCACGTTTCCGGATTCATCCGTTGCTGGCGCGAGTCTTACAGGCTCTGCCGGTGGCGTGCATGGTAGTGATTGTGAATTTTTTCCTGCTGAAAACAGTGCCAGGCGATCTGGCGGATGTTATCGCCGGGGAAGCGGGGGCGGCGACGCCGGAGTTTATGGCGCAGCTGCGAAGCCAGTTTGGCAGTGACCAGCCGTTGATGACGCAGTTTTTCTCTTATGTGGGAAATGTTCTGCGTTTTGATCTTGGCTGGTCATTTCGTTACAGCGAATCGGTGTCGCAACTTATCCTCGAACGGCTGTCATCTACCTTGCTGCTGATGGGGGTGTCGCTGGCTATTGCTGTTGTGCTTGGTACGCTGCTTGGCGTGATTGCCGCAGTAACCCGAAAACCTGCCGTTGAACGTGTTATTGGTCTTATCGCCACCCTGGGTTTTGCCATGCCGGTGTTCTGGCTTGGTCTTATGGTCGTGGTGGTGTTTACCGTCAAGCTGGGCTGGCTGCCTTCCAGCGGCGCCAGCACGATGGGTTCAGATTTCACAGGACTTGAGCACGTCTGGGATGTGACGCGCCATCTGCTTATGCCCGCTGGTTGTCTAGCTTTCAGCTATCTTGCGCTTTATATCCGCCTGATGCAGGAGTCGGTGCGCAGTTTTGCGCTGCAAGATTTTATTCGTACCGCACGGGCTAAGGGGTGCAGCCGTTTTCGTCTGATCTGGCGTCATATCGTTCCCAACGCCTTATTACCGGTGGTGACGCTAACCGGCCTGCAATTTGGCGCAATGTTAAGCGGCTCCGTCACTATTGAAACGGTATTTGCCTGGCCGGGCCTGGGCCAGCTGGCGCTATCTGCGGTTTCGACGCGCGATGTGAATTTGCTGTTGGGTATTTTGTTTGTCACCTCGCTGTTTGTGGTGGTGGTGAACCTGCTGACCGAGTTGATCCATGCCGCGCTCGATCCCCGTAGCCGCAGCGGGGGGCGCCTATGAGCCCCCTAAGCTTGCTAAAGTCTCCGGGCATAACCCACGCGGGCGGATGGTTTGGCGCGCTGGGGCTGTTGCTGGTTATCGCCATTGCTTTGCTGGCCCCCTGGATCACCAACGGCGATCCCACGGCGATGATTGCCCGTCCGTATCTCGCTCCAGGCCAGAATATGGCGCATCTGCTCGGTACAGACACGCTGGGTCGCGATATCTGGAGCGGCATTGCCTGGGGAGCGCGTCTATCGCTCTCTGTCGGGCTTGCCGCAGGGTTACTGACTGCGCTGATGGGGTTACTGGTCGGTACTTTTGCCGGTTTTTATGGCGGCTGGGTTGATAACCAGTTAATGCGCATTACCGAACTGTTCCAGATTATGCCTTCACTGCTGTTCACCCTGGTGCTGGTGTTGATCCTCGGGCCGACCCTGTCGACGATTACCCTCGGCATCGCTGCGACCTCATGGCCTAACGTGGCGCGTATCGCCCGTGGCGAAGCGCGTCGGCTGCGTAACCTTGATTTTGTGCAGGCGGGCAAGGTGATGGGGATGCGTAACAGCCACATTCTGCTGGTGCACATTCTTCCTAACGTACTTATTCCGGTGGTAGCGATGCTGGCGATGCTGGTTGGTCATGCCATTCTGACCGAAGCCGCGCTGGCGTTTCTCGGAATGGGCGATCCCAACGTTGTCTCCTGGGGCAGCATGATCGGCCAGGGAAGAGATGTGTTGCGCAGCGCCGTCTATATCTCCGCCATTCCGGGTACCGCCATCTTCTTTACCGTAGCCTCACTCAGTCTGCTGGGCCGGGCTATCAACGACGTTATTAATCCACAACGAGGGAGATTGCAATAATGGCGCTGCTGGAGGTGGAAAACCTCACCATTACTTATCGCGAGCAGAGCCAGCCCGCGGTAAAACGGCTGAGTTTTTCGATTGAAACCGGCGAGACGCTGGCGCTGGTCGGCGAATCGGGTAGCGGTAAAACGACCACCGGCTATGCGCTGCTTGGGCTATTACCCGCAGAGGCGAACATCACCGCAGACCGGTTCTGTTTCGAAGGGCAAGATCTTCGCTATCTCAGTGAGGATGGCTTGCGCAATTTACGCGGTGGGCGCATCGGCATGGTTTTTCAGGACGCGCTCTCTGCGCTCAATCCGCTGATGACGGTAGGAAGTCAAATCGCGGAAGCGGTCCGGCTTCATCATCGGGTGGGGCGTAAAGAAGCAAAGGCGCGCGCGTTGGCACTGCTGCATAAGGTGCGGATTCCGCTAGCCGAACAGCGTTATGCCAGTTATCCACATCAGCTATCCGGCGGCATGCGTCAGCGCGTGGTCATCGCGATGGCGTTGGCAGGTAACCCGGTGTTGCTTATTGCCGATGAGCCAACCACGGCGCTGGATGTCACTATTCAGGCTCAAATCATCCGGCTGCTTGTCGCTTTACAACAGGAAACTGGCACCGCCATTTTGCTGATTACTCATGACCTGGGCGTGGTGGCTGAACTGGCCGACCGGGTGGCGATACTGCGCAATGGCGAATGCCTGGAAACTCAGCCCGCCGGGCTGCTCTATCATCAGCCGCAGCATGCCTATACCCGACAATTGATGAATGCACGTCCTCTGGCGGAGGGGAAGCTATGAGCGGCCATTTACTGGATGTACGACAATTGACCGTGCGTTATGCCACGCCATCCGGCAGCTTTACCGCCGTTGATGACGTCAGTTTTCATATTGACGAGGGTGAAGTGCTGGCCCTGATTGGCGAGTCAGGCTGCGGTAAAACCTCGTTGGGTAAAGCGCTTGTGGGGTTACAGCCGGTGCAGAATGGCAATATTCACTTTCGCGAAACCAATCTGGCAACCTTGTCGGCGCGGAAATTGCGCCCGCTACGTCGGGCGATCCAGATGGTATTTCAGGACCCGCTTTCTGCCCTCGATCCGCGCCAGCGCGCCAGAAAAGCCATTGAGCTGCCGCTCAGTCTGCATAGCTGTTTGTCGCGCCAGGCGCGGCGTGAAAAAGCCGCGCAGCTGTTCAACGATGTGGGGCTGGACCGCTCATTGATGGACAGATTCCCGCATCAGCTTTCCGGCGGGCAACGTCAGCGGCTGAACATTGCCCGCGCGCTGGCGCCGCAGCCGCAGCTTATCGTTTGCGACGAACCGGTTTCGGCGCTGGATGTCAGCCTGCAAAAGCAGATTGTTGATCTGTTACAGGCATTGCAGCAGCGTACCGGCGTCTCCATTCTGTTTATCAGCCATGATTTGTCGGTTGTGGCCAGCATCGCCTCGCGTATCGCCGTGATGTATGCCGGACATATTGTCGAGATCCTTCCCGGTGCTCAGCTATGGAGCCACGCCGCGCACCCCTATACCCGGTTGTTACTCAGCACTATTCCCGGCGCCAGCCCGGACCAGAGGCGGTTGCGACAGGCTCCTCCGGATGAAGAACCTCCCGTCAATCCTTACGAACTCAGCGAAGGTTGTCGCTTTCAGCAACGGTGCGCTTATGTACAGGCAGATTGCCGCAAGCGATCACCTTCACTGGCAGAGCATGGCATGGGGCACCAGCTTGCCTGTCACCATCCGTATATCCCTTCAGAGCAGACGCTAATCATCAGGAGAGCCGTATCATGACGGATTTACATTCAGCGCCGGACGCTGAAGTTCTGCTTATCGCCACGCGCGAACTTTCAACTCGGCTGGCGCAGCAGGCAGCCGCCCGTGATGCCGGGCGCATCATGCCATTTGACGTATTCGCGCAGATGCGTCAATTGCGTCTCGGAGCGCTGCGGGTTCCGACATCAGCAGGTGGTGCAGGGGGAAGCTGGCGCGATGTGGTACAGCAATATCTGGCGCTGGCTCGCGGTGACGCCAGCGTAGCGCAGGCCTTTCTCGGACATGTGGTGTTTGTTGAACGCTTGCTATTGATGGGCACAGAAGCGCAGAAAAAAAATTTTTTATCACTGGCAGTGGCAGGTTATCTGTTTAGCGGCGCGGCGGCTGAGCGCGGCGGGCAGTTCCGCGGCGAACTGCAAACGCGGCTTACCACGGAAGGCGACCATTTCCGTTTAAATGGCGTCAAACATTACAGCACCGGGGCGCTGTTTGGCGACTGGCTGAAGATCCGCTGTCTGGATGAGCATGGCCAGATGGTTTCCGCCATCGTTCCGGCCAACAGGCCTGGCATTATCCGGCATGATGACTGGAACGGGATGGGGCAACGTTGCAGCGCCAGCGGCACCACGGAACTGCACAATGTCCGTGTCGAACCTGCGGAAATCCTTGTTATGGAGCCGTGGCGCACGCAACGCCATCATGCCGGGGCGGCGGCACAGATCATCCATTGTGCCATCGATGCCGGTATCGCCCAGGCGGCGCTGGATGATGCGCTCGATTTTGCCCGCCAGCATGTGCGGCCGGTGAAAGAGAGCGGCGTGAGCAGCGGCAATGAAGATCCCTATCTGCTACACGTCGTCGGGGAGATGTCGGCACACTGCCGGGCGGCAGAGGCGCTGGTCGTCAGTGCGGCCACGCAGTTGGAAACGGCGGCAAAGGCTCGTTTTAGTCAGCAGGCGGTTGATGTCTGTGAACAACTGGCGGCTCAGGCGTCACTGGCGGTGGCCGAAGCCAAAACCGTATCAACGCGTGCTTCACTTGCGGTATCCCAGTGGTTGTTCGACATCGGCGGCGCTTCGGCGACTGTGCGTACGCGCAACCTCGACCGTCACTGGCGCAACGCTCGTACCCATACCACACACGATCCGCTGGCGTATAAATATCGCACGCTGGGGGATTTTTACGTCAATGGTGAATTACCGCCGCTGACCTTCTCTTACTAACACTAACTTAATAAATAAGCTCAGGAGGTTGCATGAAATCTTCGGATTCGTTGCATATCAGCCGTCGTCGTCTGCTGGAGATGATGGCCATCAGTGGCGGGGCGCTGGCTGCTTCCGGTTTCCTTCCGTCGGCCATTGCGGCGCAGGTCGCCAGTCAGGCATCCGGCGAAGGCGTGGTAAAAGGAGGAACCCTGTTCGCCAACGTGACGCCAGAACCAGCAGGGCTGGTGGCCGGGATCAATATTTCCAGCCCGGCGGTGGTGGTCTCCTCCAGCATCTTTGATGGACTGGTGACTTATGACAAAGATTATAAGCCGCAGCCGCAGCTGGCCGAGTCGTGGGAACAGTCAGAGGATGGCAAATCGATCACCTTCCATCTGCGCAAAGGCGTGAAGTGGCACGATGGTCATCCGTTTACCTCGGCGGATGTGGAGTGGTCAATTCTGAATGTGGTGAAGAAAACACACCCGCGCGGCGCGTCGAACTTCGCCAAAGTGACTTCAGTTGAAACCCCGGACGACCATACCGTGATCCTGCGCCTCACAGGCCCGGCACCGGTTCTCTGGTCCGTATTGTTTGGTACGGAAACGCAGATTGTGCCAAAGCATCTGTATGAGGGCATCAATCCGCTTACCAACCCGTGGAATGTAAAACCCGTTGGCACCGGGGCGTTTAAGTTTAAAGAGTGGGTGCGCGGCAGCCATATTGTGCTTGAGCGTAATGATGATTACTGGGATACCGGTAAACCCTATCTGGACCGCATTATCTTCAAAATGTTGCCGGATGCTGGCGCGCGCAGCGTGGCGCTGGAAAGTAATGAAATTCAGTTTGCCGCCAATAACCCGGTGGCGGAAAGCGATGTCGCCCGCCTTGCCGCTAACCCCGATCTGGTGCTGGACACCGAAGGGTGGCAAGTTCCAGCGCCGATCTTCTTTTTCGATTTCAACTTCAGACGCAAGCCTTTCCAGGATGTGCGGGTGCGTAAGGCATTTGCCCATGCTATCGACAGAAAAGGGCTGGCAGAAATTGTCTGGTACGGCCTGGCTAATGTGGCTGAAAGCTGCGTGCCCAGCTTCCAGAAGCAGTTTTTCAAACCCGGTTTACCGCAGCATGAATTTTCACCGGAAAAAGCGGAGCAGCTGCTGGATGAAGCAGGCCTGAAACGCGGGCCGGACGGCGTGCGTTTGCGTATTAACCATATTACTGAAGTCTCTTATGGACAGGTTTATCTGCGCGCTGCGGAGTATATGCAGCAGCAGCTTAAGCGCGTCGGTATTGAGATTGAGCTGGTTAACCTTGAACTGGCGGCGATGATCCGGCGGGTGTTTGGCGAATATGATTTTGATACCTTCTCTCAGTGGTACTCCGCGTATCCCGATCCGCAAATTGGCGTCACCCGCCGTTTCTGGAGCCAGAACATCAAGCCCGGTACTCCCTCCAGCAATGAGTCGGGCTACAACAACCCGGAGATGGATCGCATCATCGAAGGCATTCAGCAGGAAGGGGATGTGGAGAAGCGTAAGCAATACATCTGGCAGATGCAGGAATTGGTGCAGTCCGACGTCGCCTCCGTCAATCTGCTGGAATTGAAGTTCTTCGGTTTCTATTCGAAGCAACTTCAGGGGCTACGTAAAGGGCCGATGCTGTTTTACTCCACTCTTGCCGATGCCTGGCTGGAGAAAAAATCGTGAGTGCCCACGGGTTAACTTCGCAAAAGTTGCTGGACAGTGCGCTGACGCTTGGCCGACAGCTTGCGGATGAATCGGCAGAGTACGATCGGCTAGGGAAAGCGAATTTTTCCGCGTTCGCCCGTGTTCGCGATCTGCGTCTGGGCGCGTTGCGCGTGCCTGTTGAGTACGGTGGCGCAGGCGGCACGGTGCCAGATCTCGTACGGCTGGTAGCGGCGCTGGCGAAGGGCGATCCCTCCGTTGCACAGGCGCTACTGCCGCATTTCGTGTTTGTTGAACGTACCCGTCTGATGGCGACCCCTGCGCAATGCGATCTGTTTCTGCCAAAACTCGCGCAGGGAATATTAGTCGGCGGCGCCTCCGCGGAACTGGGCGGCCAGTTCCGCGGAGAGGTACGTACCCGCTTAATCCGCAGCGCAGAGGCTTACCGCCTGTCCGGGGAAAAACATTACAGCACCGGTGCGCTGATGGGGCAGTTGCTGAAAGTACTGGCACTGGATGAGAACAATGAGTACGTGCTGGTGGTGATCCCAGCCGATCGTGATGGCGTGATCCTGCATGATGACTGGTCCGGCATGGGGCAACGCGGCACGCTCAGCGGGCGCACTGAACTTCATGATATCCGGGTCGAAGAGCATGAAATTATGCGCGTTCATCTCTGGCAACAGCAGCGGCACCATACGGGGTCAGCATCGCAAATTATCCATTGCGCTATTGAGGTCGGTATTGCTCAGGCGGCGCTTGCCGATGCAGCTAACTGGGCGCGCAGTAAGGTACGCTCGGTGAAAGAGAGCGGACAGCCGCAGGGCAATAAAGATCCCTATCTGTTGCATAAGGTGGGTGAGATCGCGGCGCGTACGCATAGTGCAGAAGCGCTGGTTTTGTTGGCCGCGGAACAGATTGAATGTGCGGCGAGGGCGCGTTTTTCCGGCGCAGCGGCAGAGGAGATTGAGCAACTTGCCATTGATGCCGCAGTGATCACTGCCGAAGCGAAGGCCATCGCCAATGAATCTGCGCTGTTTGCCAGCCAGGCGATGTTTGATGTCGGCGGCGCCTCGATGACGCTACGCCAGTATGGATTTGATCGTCATTGGCGTAATGCACGTACTCACACCACCCACGATCCCGTTGCCTGGAAATATCGCGCCATCGGCAACTACCGCGTTAACCATCATCCGCCTCCGGTAAGCTACCTGTATTAAAGGATCCACAATGACCGCAGAAATTAATGTCGCCTGTCTGGAACAATGGCTGGGCGACGGCCAGGAACTGGCCGTTTTTGATGTACGTGAACATGGCGAATATGGCGAAGGGCATTTGTTTTTTGCCGTACCTTTGCCTTATAGCCGACTTGAACTGGATATTACCCGGCTGGCTCCCAGCCGCCGTGTGCGGATCGTGGTGTATGACGATGGCAAAAAAAGTGTGGCAGCTGCGGCAGTTCGTCGTTTAATCGCGATTGGCTATCAGCGGGTGTATTTGTTGTCTGGCGGAACCCTGGCCTGGTCACAGGCAGGCTACAGCCTGTTTGAAGGGGTAAATGTACCCTCAAAAACCTTTGGCGAGCAGGTGGAAGCCATCCGGCACACCCCGGCGATATCCGCCGATGCACTACATTCGCACATTAATAGCGGTAAACCGTTATTGATTCTGGACGGGCGGCCTTTCGCTGAATACCAGAAAATGAGCATTCCGGGCAGCGTTTGTTGCCCGAACGGTGAGTTGAGCGTACGCATCGGGAATCTCATCCGTGATGACAGTACGCCAGTGGTGGTCAATTGCGCCGGGCGTACCCGCAGTATTATTGGCGCACAATCGCTAATCGATTTAGGCGTCAAAAATCCGGTATATGCTCTGGAGAATGGCACGCAAGGGTGGATGCTGGCGGACTATCAACTTGAACATCAGCAAAACCGGCATTATGCGGATGAGACCGACGTTACTGATGAGCGCGTTAACCGCGCCAGAATACTGGCGGAAAGCGCAGGCGCAAGCTGGGTTTCCTCTGAAGAAGTTAAGACGTGGATTGTAGAGCAGCATACGGTTTACCTGCTGGATGTGCGCACTGAAGCAGAGTTTCTGGCCGGGACATTAGCGAGTGCTCAACATGCGCCGGGTGGTCAGTTACAACAGGCGACGGACCAGTTTGTTGGCGTGCGCAATGCCCGTCTTGTGTTGCTGGATTCAGAAAATGTACGAGCGCCAGTTACCGCCTACTGGTTACGGCAAATGGGGCATCAGGCCTTTATTCTGCAAGGCGGGATCGCGGCAGGCCTGCGCGAAAATGTTCAGCATATTGTGGAGACTCCCGTAGCGTCGGTGTTACCACTTATCAGTCCTGACCAGTTAAAAGCAGGACTATCGGGTGAGCGGCCGCTAAGAGTATGGGATATTCGCAGTAGCCAGAGCTATCGTGAAGGCCACATCCCCGGCAGCGAATGGGTGACACGCTCGCATGTGATTGATGTGGATGCCAGTGATGTGGTGCTCGTCAGTGATGATCCGCAACAGGCAGCCTGGTTTGCCGTTGATAATCCGGTCCGTGGGCTACTGGCTGGGGGAGTCACCGCATGGCAGGCTGCGGGCGGGTTTGTGGCGGTGACACCGGACTTCCCGCCGGATGCCGAGCGTATCGATTATCTGTTTTTTACTCACGATCGCCATAAGGGTAACAAAGCCGCAGCACGGCAATATCTGGCATGGGAGCAGGGATTATGGCAACGGCTGCATCCATCAGAAAAAAGTGTATTTAAGCCGGTGATGGGGGAAAAATAGTTTCAGGTGGCATTCGATTGACAGGCAAGTAAGGCAGGGCCTCGCAAAACAGTTACGCCGTAGGGACATGGGGGAGCGGGGTGCTGACAGGGCGAGCACAGAACAGCCATGTCCCTACAGCGGAATAAAGAAAAATCGAACGCAGTTCGATGGAGAGTCCGGTTGTAGAAAGACTGGTTCAATTCCGTCAAAGAGTCTCTAAATCATTGTAGCGGTCAGCTAATTTTGGCGGCACGAGCTGACTGTTCATGGGGCTGCCGTTCCGATCTCTTTGGTGTTAAACCGTCGCTATTCTACCCGTAGTACCGAAGAACGCTAAAGTACCCCCATGATACAATGAATTATCACTGACAGCGCTTCTGCCAGGCACCTATTCATTATGCTATATCTGGATAAGGGCCTGTCTGGTGAATATTTTTGAACTGCCAATAGATGGTGGTCGAGACTACTGTTTGTGCGTGCGCAAGGGTGGCAAACTATTATCGAGCGGTTCAAGACGCGGCTATCATGTAACGATGTAATAGCATACGGCGCGAATAATGGGGCGACAGCATGAAACGCCGTTTTCAGCGCAGCATGTCATAGCCTCTGGAGAACGCAACTTCTTCCCGGTCGCAAAGCACTTGCCAGGCGTCGGCGGAGGGGGCGATAAATCCCCGAAGCCCCAGAGGCCGTAATAGCGTGGCATCTTGTTCTGTATTCAGCGTCAGCAACGCCGTTTGCAGCGCCATAATGACCTGCTGGTCAACCATATCGCTTGCCACCAGTAAAGGCATCGGTGCGGGCGCGCTGCGCGCCAGGATACGCACATGGCGCGTTAATTCCTGTTCATACCGGCGCAGCAGCGACCAGGCATAGCTATCCAGCGGGCCGACATCCGCTTCGCCCGCCGCCAGCGTTTCCAGCACGCGTCGCGGGGTCACCAGCGGCCCGACAAGGGTGCTATAAAGCGTTTTTCGCGATTCCCTAAGGTACGCCGACAGATGATAGCGCACCGCGTTATAGCCGGAGTGCGACTCAGGGTTGGTATACGCCAGCCGCCCGCCGAAGGTCTCTTCCAGCCTTTCGGCGGTAGACGACTTCGGCACCATAAACAGGGTACGGTAGTGCCCTGGTATTCCTTCTCGGGCGGCGTCTTCCGTAATCGGCACGGCCACGGGGCGTACCGGAAAGCGCCGCTGCGCGAAGGGCCAGCCACACATGAATACCGCCAGCAGATCGGAACGAGTCCACAGCCCTTCCAGCCTGGCTGGGGCAGGGTAGTCAAAAATCTCTGCCTTCAGCCCGGCGCGGCGTACTGCTTCGAGCAGGAGCCTTTTCCACCCCTCTGCGGCCGTCGGGGTGACCGAGTACATTCGCGCGTTAACGATCACCGGTAGCGTAGCTCCTGACCAACACCCAGCGCGCGAGCTTTCTCCAGCATCGCATGCCCCAGTGCAATATCGCTTAGCGACAGCCCGCGATGCCAGAAGAGGATGGTTTCGCCATCGTTTTCACGACCGGGTTTCGCCCCGGCGACAATTTCGCCCAGCTCGGCATGCAGGGTATGCTCGCTTAATTTTCCGGCCTCTACATGGGCCCGTAGCGATCCAAACATGCCTCCTTTGCACTGTCCCCAATCGTCCACCACCAGCTTATCCATAATGTCGGTAAGCGACAGCTCCACGGCGCTCATGGTGCCGTAGGGCACGACAAAGGCGCCGGGTTTTATCCACTCTGTTTTTAACAGCGGCGTCGGCGCATCAAGACGCGAGGCTTCGACCACAATATCCGCGTCACGCACGCAGCTTTCCCAGTCGTCGGTGACGATGACTTTTTTGCCGAGATCCTGCTCCAGACGGCGTGCAAAAGCGTCACGGCTTTCCGGGCGACGGGAATGAATGCGGATTTCATCAAAATCATAAATGCTGTTGAGCAGACGAACGTTCCAGTAAGCGGTGCCCCGTGCGCCGATATGCCCCAGCACCTTACTGTCGCGGCGGGCGAGGTGGCGCGCGCCAAGCGCGGTAAGCGCGCCGGTGCGCATATCGGTAATCGCCGACGCATCCAGAATGGCAACCGGCATGCCGGTGCGCGGATCGAAAAGGTTCAGCAGAGCCATTTCCGAGGGCAGCCCGAGCGTATAGTTATTGACATAATCGCCGACGATTTTTACCCCCGCGAGCCCCAGCGGCTCGATATAACCGCGCAGTACGTTAAAGTGGCCGTTAAACGCTTTATCGGGAATTAAATGCACGCGCGGTTCAATGACGGTTTTTTTCTGCCCCTGCGCTCGCAGCCCGTTCTCCACCGCCGCGAGGATTTCCGCGTCCGTGAGCTGCAGTTGGTCAACATCAGGGCCGTTTAGCCAGGTTAAATGTATGCTTTGAGTCATAAATTTCTCTCATAGGTCGTATGGTCCGCATCGGGCCGCACGTGGGTGAAAAGCCGCTGGCGGGTTAATACGCCGACGGGCGAGCCGTATTCGGTGACGGTGATGCTGTCGGCGTGCCGGGAAAGCATCAGCGCCAGCGCGTCTTTCAGGGTGGCGTTCACGTCGAGCCGCTGTGGATGATTAGCGGTCAGAGACGTTTCCATCGCCTGGGCCACCGGGGTAATAGCAAGAAGTTTCAGCGCTGCATCGCTGCCGACGAAAGCCGCGACGAACTCATCTGCCGGAGCCGAGAGCACTTCGGCGGGAGGGGCGTATTGGCACAGTCGCCCTTCGCGCATAATGGCGATGCGATCGCCCATTTTGATGGCCTCATCAAGATCGTGAGTGACGATAATCACCGTCTTTTTCACGCGCTGCAGAATCTGCTTAAACTCGGTCTGTAATCGCCCGCGAACCAAGGGGTCGATGGCGCCGAAAGGTTCATCCATCAGCATGACGGGCGGGTCCGCTGCCAGCGCGCGGGCAACGCCTACCCGTTGTCGCTGACCGCCGGAAAGCGCCGCAGGAAAGCGGCTGGCGTATTGCCGGGCATCCAGTCCTACCAGCTCAAGCAACGTTTCCACCCGTGTCTGAATGCGCGCGGTGCTCCAGCCCAGCAGACGCGGCACCGTGGCAATGTTGTCCGCGACGGTCATATGCGGAAACAGCCCGACGTTCTGAATGACGTAGCCGATATGTCGACGCAGCATCACCGGATCTTCCGCTGCGACATCGTGCCCGTTTACCCAGACACGCCCGGAGGTGGGCTGTTCCAGGCGGTTAATTAGGCGCATGGTGGTGGTTTTGCCGCAGCCGGAAGGGCCAATCAGGGCCGTGGTGGTTCCCTCTTCAAACGTCATGGAGAGATCGTCAAGCGCTTTACGCGGCGAACCGGGATAAATTTTGCTAATATTTTCCAGTTTAATCATTAGATTAGCCCTTTAACCAGGTCGATAAAACAGACGCTCTAGCAGGGCGAAAAGCGCTTCGATACCCACAGCGAGCAGAATAATTGGCACCGCGCCTACTAACAGGCGCGACATGTCCATGATGGCAATGCCGGTGGTGACAAAATCACCCAGACCGCCGCCGCCGATAAATGACGCCAGTGCCGCTCCGCCGACCACCTGTACGGCGGCGGTACGACAGCCGGCGAGGATACCGGGGGCCGCCAAAGGCAGCACGATTCTGCCTGTTACCTGCCAGGGGGTGAGCCCCATGCCGTGCGCCGCTGAGAGCGTATCCGGGTTAACGGACTGAATGCTGGTGCACGTGTTGAGCAAAATCGGCGGCACGGCCAGCACCACCAGCGCGACGACCGAGGGCAGCAGGCCAATGCCGAGAAACGGCATAACTGCCGCAAGGATCGCAAGGCTTGGGATCGTCCGCAGCGTGCTGGTGCCGCTGGTGATGATAAAGGCGAGGCGAGGGAGGTTTGCGATCAGCACACCCGTCGGGATCGCAATAATCAGGGCGATGCTGAGCGCAAGCCCACACATCGTCAGATGCTGCCACACCGCCTGCCAGAACAGCGGCTGGTTATCCAGCACCCATTGCCATGCCTGCGTTATCATTGGCTTCTCCCTTGTGAAATACGCCGCTGGAGCCGGACAAAAAACAGATCCGCGCCGATCGCCAGCAGTGACGTTAATCCGCCGCCGATAAATATTTTCTCCGGATAGCGCTGATCCAGCCCGGCGAGAATAATCGAGCCAAGCCCACCGGCGTTGATATATGCCGCGACCGTAGCGATGCCGATAAGCGTGGTGGTGGCAATGCGCAGGCCGGTGATGATGAACGGTAGCGCCAGCGGCAGCTCCACTTCGCGCAGATTGCGCCAGGTGCCGTACCCCATTCCCCGCGCCGCTTCGCGGACGTCCAGCGGAACAGCGTGAAAACCGGCAGCAATATTGCGGGTGAGGATCATCAGCGCATAGGCCGTCAATCCGACGATAGCCGGCAGCATGCCGATGCCGAGCCACGGAATGAGCAGGGCGAATAGCGCCAGCCCAGGAATGGAAAAAATCATGCCGGTTACCGTCATCACCAGCGCGTACAGCCGCGGGCGGCGGGCGGTGGTAATGCCGAGAAACAGCGAAATAACGAACGCCATCAGCATCGCGGCGCCGACCAGTACCAGGTGCTGCCAGAGCGCCAGTAGAATGTCGTCATAGTGTCGTGTCGCCCAGCGCATCAGGAGGTCTCCAGCAATACGGCCTGGCCTGCAAGCCATTCCGGCTGCATTATCGCGTCGGCCAGAATGGAAATGTCGCCAGCGCTGGCGCGGTCTTCATCCAGCGGCGCCACCCGGGCGCGGATTTTGTCATGTAGCGCCGCTGCATAGCGCCCGGGCTGCGGGGCCTCCTGAAGATCCAGCGCCTGCGCAGCCACCAAAAGTTCAATTGCTACCAGATAGCGTAGGCTTTCCATGAGTCGCGTGGTTTTGGCTACGATGCCCATTGCCTGCGAGGCGTAATCTTCAACCCGATCGGCCACCGGTATTGTCAGTGGGGAGAGCGGCTGGGCATGGTGCGCGATATCACTGACCAGTGCGGAAACCGTTTTTTGCAGCGTGGCGAAACCTGTCTGCCCGGTGTGGCGGGTGAGAAAACGCGGCAGGCCGCTGGCGGCGGGCGACATCAGTTTCATGATGCGTTCACCGCTGCACGCGGCATGGCGGGCGAGGGCCAGCCCGAGGCTTTCCAGCGCCAGCGCCAGATGCGTGACGTCAAAATTGGCATTTGCCAGCACCAGTTCCGGCTCTGCCAGCAGGCCGGGGTTGTCGTCGGCGCTGTTGAGTTCCAGTTCGACCGCCGCGCGCGCATTTAGCCAGGCGTGGCGCACGCAGGCCAGCACCGGTGCGACGCAGCGGAAGCTGAGCGGATCCTGCAAGGCGCGTGCGCCGTCGGGCTGGAGCAGCGGGCTGCCATCCAGAAGCGACAGCAGCCAGGCGGCGGTTTCTGCCTGCTGCGGCGCAGGGCGCATTCGCGCCGCCCAGGGCGTTAGCGGCGTAACGTTGGCGCGAAACGATTCAAACGAGAGCGCTATGGCACCCGCGTGAGCGTTTATTAACCGGGCTATATCCAGCAGAAGCAGCGCACCGAGGCCGACGCTTGCGGCATTGGATGAGACAAGCGCCAGCCCGTCTTTTCCGCGCAGCGGTGCAGGCGCCACTCTAGTCTGGTTCAGCAATGTGGAGACCGATTCCACCGAGCCCCGATATTCGGCCTCGCCATCGGCAACGAGCGCACGGCCGATATGCGCCAGCGGCGCGAGATCCGCTTCGCCGATCGAACCGATAAGCGGAACTCGGGGATGAATACCTTCGTTGAGAAAGGCCAGCAACGTCTGCACCACGGGCAAAGAAATGCCCGATGCGCCCTGTGCCAGGCCCGCAAGACGCGCCAGCATTATCGCGCGGACCTGTGCAGGCGTTGCCTGCGGCCCTACGCCCACTGCCCGCGCCAGCGGGATTCGCCGCTGAATTGCCTGTAGCAGATCCTCATCATGGCGGCCGCCCTGCGCGTGCAGTACCGTGGTATCGACATTTGCGCCGAGTCCGGTGGTGACTCCATAGATACGCTTTCCGGCGCTGATGCTGCGCATCAGAAAATCAAAAGATGCGCCAATGGCCTGCTGCGCCTGCGTTCCCAGCGCGACAGTCTGGCCGCAGTCGGCGACCGCCCGCACGTCTTCAAGCGTGAGCGGTGCATCACCCAGCATAAGTGTCGTTGTCACGATCGTACCCTATTTGATTAGGCCCTTTTTGCGCAAAAAGTCTTCCGCCACATCGCTCGGTTCTTCTTTATTCTTTTCCACTTCCGCATTCAGTTTTTGCATGGTGGCGTTATCAAGCAGTTGGCTGACGTTATTTAAAATGTCGCGAACCTGGGGATGCGCCTGCAGCGCCGCGTCGCGCACAACCGGTGCAACTTCGTAAGGAGGGAAGAGGTGTTTGTCATCGTCAAGCGCAACGTACTGGTTTTCAGCGATTTGCCAGTCGGTGGCAAAGCCGTTTGCTACGTCGATTTGCCCGGCAGCAAGGGCGTCGTAACGCAGGCCGACTTTGGCAAACTGGCGGAAGGCTTTAAATTTAATGCCATAGGTTTGCTCCAGCCCTTTCAGACCGTCCTGGCGATCGCCAAACTCTGCGCCTGCCCCAATAGTCAGTTGCGGAGCGGCTTTAGCGAGATCGGAGAGCGTTTTCAGGTGGTATTTTTCTGCCGTCTGTTTGCTAACCAGCAGCGCGTAGCCGTTGTTCACGCGGGCAGGCTGTAGCCAGGTAAGATGGTATTGCTGCTGGTAGGCGTCGCTGACCTGTTTAAATACCTGTGCGGCGTCGGAGGAGGGAGTGCCTTTCACCACCGCGCTGAGCGCCGTACCGGTATATTCCGGATACATATCAATTTCGCCTTTCAGCAGAGCCGCGTGGGCGATTAAGGTTCCGCCCAGGTTTGTTTTACGCTCAACGGAGAGGCCCGACTGCTCCAGCGCACGGGCATAAATTTCCGCCAGGATATATTGTTCGGTAAAGTTTTTACTGCCAACAACGAAATCTGCTGCCTGCGCCTGCACGGTAATCAGACCCAGCGCCAGCCAGGATGCTGCCAGTTTGTTTTTTATGTTCATCCCCGGTATCTCCGAAAAAAAAGCATGAATTTACTTGTATATACAAACCAGCGAAGCTAGCAGCATAAGGATGAGGGATGAAATAGAAATTCATTCTTTCTTATAACGAAAATTGCAAAGCAAGCTCTGTTGATTCTCTCCTCGCTAAATAAGTACTCCAGATAGGCGTTTCAGGCAGCTGAGAGTTTTATCTGCGTGGGTTTCTGCCAGCATGGTTTGAGGGTCGAGGCCAAAGCCCAGACGGCGTTCTTTATCTCTGAGGCTATAGCGGAAATACTATAGCTTAGTGCCGCTGGTAGGTACTGAGGCCTTGCGAGTCGGGGAGTTTGTATAATTTTACGAGAGGTTTTGCTGAGCGGATCTTGCTGTCAGTTAACATCTGAGGGTTATTCCAGTTGTCGATCGGAAAGACTTTTTACGCCAGCCTGTTGAATCAAAAAAATAGGAGTTCATAGAAGTGCAAATGCCGGTCTGATACCACATTCAGCGCCACCGTCCAGTGGTGCAATCATTTCGTTGCAGCCCTGTCCCAAAATCCCCTGTTTTCAGAACGCCAGAGGTTCAATAGCTACGTTTATATTCTTTATAGATATAATTCATATCATTTCAGTCATTTCCAATAGTTTTCTTCCTGCTTAATATCATTTGGGAATTAGTTCTATCAATAATTCACATATAATAATCAGTTTAATTAATCAATATATTTGCTGATGTGACGGCAGAAAACAGGCTGGAGATGGATGATAGTTTTACGCAACGTTTCTAAAATATTTAATGTCCGTTCCGGTCAGGTTACCGCCGTTGACAACGTCAGTATGCAGGTTGAACAGGGCCAGATTTACGGGATTATCGGCTACAGCGGTGCGGGGAAAAGTACCCTAATTCGCCTGTTGAACGGCCTGGAAAAACCCACTTCCGGCTGTGTGATGATTAGCGGCCAGGATATTGCTCAGGCCAGCGGCGAAGTGCTGCGCCGGGCACGGCTGAAAATCAGCATGGTGTTCCAGCATTTTAATTTGCTTTGGTCGCGTACCGTCAGTGAAAACATCGCCTTCTCGTTGCAAATTGCCGGGGCACCAAAGGCGGTGATCCAGCGCCGGGTGCGGGAGCTAATTGAGCTGGTCGGCCTGAGCGGTAAAGAACGTGCTTATCCCTCCCAGTTGAGCGGCGGTCAGAAGCAGCGAGTGGGGATTGCCCGTGCGCTGGCCAACAGCCCGGATGTACTGCTGTGCGATGAGGCTACCTCGGCGCTTGACCCTCAGACTACCGACGCGATCCTCGATCTGCTGCTGGATATCAACCGCAAGTTGAAGCTGACCATTGTGCTGATCACTCACGAGATGCATGTAGTACGCAAAATCTGTCATCGCGTGGCGGTGATGGAAGCGGGCCGCATTGTGGAAGAGGGCGAGGTATTGTCAGTCTTTACCCACCCGCAGCAGCCAATCACCCGCCAGTTCGTGAAACAGACCGCCGTATACAGCAGCGCCGATACTCCGTTTAATGCTGACCTGGTGGATGCTGGGGCAGGATCTGTGCTGAAACTGACCTTCGTTGGGCAGAACACTCAGCAGCCGATCGTCGGTGAGTTGATACTGAAGTACGCCCTGCCATTTAATATTTTGCACGGAAAGATGATGCAAACTGCCAACGGCACCTTTGGTGAGCTGTGGCTGCAGGTTCCTGCCTCTGGCACGCAGCTGGAAAGCATTCTGGCCGATCTGCACGCCCATGAAATTTCAACCGAGGTGGTAAAACATGTTTGAGTCTCTGTTCCCGCATTTGAAAGTTGACCAGCTGTGGGCAGCCACCGGTGAAACGCTGTATATGACTGCACTTTCCGGGTTGGCGACCTTTGTGCTTGGCATCCTGTTTGGACTGGCGCTGTTTCTGACTGCGCGCGGTGGCCTGTTCCAGAACCGCGCCATCTACGGCGTGATTTCCATTCTGGTAAATGTGTTCCGCTCCATTCCTTTCATTATTTTGATCGTTTTGCTGATCCCGTTTACCAAAACGCTGATTGGCACCATTCTCGGCGCAAACGCAGCGCTGCCCGCGCTGATTGTAGGTGCGGCACCGTTCTATGCCCGTCTGGTGGAGATTGGCCTGCGCGAAGTGGATAAAGGCGTGATTGAAGCGTCGCGCTCAATGGGCGCGCGGTTGAGTACGCTGATTTTCCGCGTGCTGTTGCCGGAGTCTTCGCCCGCCCTGGTTTCCGGTATTACCGTGACGCTGATTGCGCTGGTGAGCTACAGCGCGATGGCAGGCGTCATTGGCGCAGGTGGCCTGGGTAATCTGGCATATCTTGAGGGTTTTCAACGTAACCACGGTGATGTAACTCTGGTAGCGACGGTAATGATTCTGGTGATTGTTTTTGTCATCCAGTTTTTAGGTGATGTTCTGACCACATGGCTCGATAAACGTTAACTTTTAGGAAAATCTAAATGAAAAAAACACTGACGCTGCTGGCTGCAGCAACCCTGGGTGCCATGAGCCTCAGCGCATGGGCGGACACGTTGACCGTTGGCGCATCCAACGTACCGCACGCTGAAATTCTGGAGCAAGCGAAGCCAATTCTGGCGAAGCAGGGTATCGATCTGGAGATCAAACCGTTCCAGGATTACATCCTGCCGAACACTGCGTTGGCGAGCCATGATATAGATGCTAACTATTTCCAGCATATTCCGTATCTGAACAGCGTACTGAAAGATCACGCGGGCGATAAGACCTATGATTTTGTCAGCGCGGGCGCAATTCATATCGAGCCAATCGGTATCTATTCCAGGAAGTTTAAGTCACTGAAAGACCTGCCGGAGAACGGCAAAGTGATTATGCGTGATGCGGTGGCGGAAGAGGGGCGGATTCTGTCTATCTTTGAGAAAGAGGGCGTGATTAAGCTGAAGCCAGGCGTGAGCAAGATCGATGCGCGCATTACCGACATCGTTGAAAACCCGAAGCACCTGAAGTTCCTGCCTAACGTTGAGGGCGCGTTGCTGCCGCAGATGTATAACAATGATGAAGGCGATGCGGTGGTGATTAACGCCAACTATGCGATTGATGCGGGCCTTAACCCAGTTAAAGATCCTATCGCGGTAGAGAGCGGTGAGAATAACCCGTATGCTAATATTATTACCGTGCACCGCGGTGATGAGAATAAGCCGGATATTAAGGCACTGGTGGCCGTGCTGCACTCAAAAGAGATTCAGGATTGGATCCGCACTAAGTATAAAGGCGCGGTGATCCCTGTCAGTAACTGAGTTTTTACCGTCTGAGGTTTCGGACTGGGGGAACTGAAATAGCGTGGAAAAGCCGGCCTTGTGAGCCTGTACATAAGATTGTGTCATTGCCTGATTTTGATAGGTTCAATCCACCATCAAAAACAGGTTGTGTTATGGACAAAAAAACAGTTGCAGGCTCTGGCTAACGAACTGGCCAAAAATCTCAAAATCCCTGAAGATCTCAGCCAGTTCGCTCTCCTCCTGAAGAAAATCGGCGTTGAGGCGGCTCTCAACGCCGAAATGTCCTACCTCCGGGCTACGATAAATATCAGCCCACATCGGGGGGTAACGCCCGTAACTCATCGCCACGTTTTGAGCGGCGGTCATCTGCATGTACTCCCCGCTGGTGAATTCCCCCCCATCCGGGCCGCAGCGACGGAAGGAATGGGATCGGACTCTTGCCCCCCCTTTGTTGTGAAACGGGGACTGAGCGAAGGCAAGCTGGTAGAAGTTTTGCCGGGAATAAGTGCGGCAGAGCTCGCCGTCCATGTCATATATCCCAGCCGCAGACATCTACCAGCGCGTGTTCGAACATTTATTGATGAGTTGCGAAGATATCTGAACAGCGACTGCTTCCCGCCATAAACAGCGAGGAGCAGTCACACCGTTACAGTTTGCTGCTTAACGACCCTTCCAGCTACAGGTATGGATACCCTGGTTATCGAAGGGCTCAAGGCGCTAAAGATCAGAAATCGTAACCCACGGTGGCAACGATGGCGCGTTCCGCTCCCCAGTAGCAATAGCCGGTACCGTAGCAGGCGGCCACATATTTACGATCGGTCAAGTTATTAGCGTTCACCTGTAGCCAGGCTCCTTTCAGACTGCTGTTCCAGGCTCCGAGATCCGCGCGTACGGAAGCATCCATCAGCGTGACAGACGCTAAACGGGTACTGTTTTCGTTATCAGCCCACTGTTTACCGATGTAGCGCACGCCTGCGCCTGCGGACAAACCGTAATCAAACTGGTAGCGCCCCCAGGCGGAAGCCATAGAGTTGGGGGACAGGTACGGTGTGTGGCCATCGTTGCCGTCAACCGCGTCCTTAAAGCGCACCCGGCTTAAGGTATAACTGGCGATGATGCTCAAATTCGACGTCAGCTGGTTATGCGCTTCCAGCTCGATCCCTTGTGAATGCACTTTCCCTACCGGCTCGTAGTAAGCCTCACGTACGATGCGATTCCCCACGTCTTTCTGGGTCAGATCGTATATCGCAATGCTGTAGAGATCCCTGGTACCGACCGGCTGGTATTTCACCCCGACTTCATACTGCTCTGCGGTGGTGGGTTTCAGGATACTGCCGTCCTGCCCGGACAGCGACTGTGGCGTAATAGCCTGACTATAGCTGACGTAAGGTGAAATACCGTGGTCGAAAGCATAAAGCAATGAAGCTCGGCCGCCGACATTGTCGTCCTGACGGCGATGTTTTACACCGGTTGAGTAGGTATCCGTCTGTGACACAATGCGGTCATAGCGGCCAGAAAGATCCAAATGCCAACGGTTCCACACCGCCTCATCCTGCAGATATATCCCCGTCTGATAGTAACGCCGCTGACTGCCATAGAAGTCGTAATTATAACGGGCTCCTACGGCTTCCCCTGTACGGGCGTTCAACTGATTAGCGTAGCCACTCGCGTCTCTGAGATCGTTTTTGTACTGATGGTATTCCGCGCCGAGCACGACTTTATGCTGGAGATCACCGGTGTTGAAGTCCGCTTCCAACTGGTTATCGATCGCCCAGGCGTCCAGGGATGACCGCGAGCCGGAATAGTAGCGATTCAACAAGTCCGAATTGCTGGAGTCCCAGCCTATCTGATACACCTGATCGAGATCGACATTAGAGTGGGAATAACTGGCATTAGTGCGGAACGCCCAGGTTTCGTTGAAGCGATGCGCAAACGCCAGACTATAGATCTGCTGGCGGCGTTTAAACTGATCGAGGCTACTGTCGCCATCATAGAAACCATTACTCAGTTTATAGCCGTTATGTTCGGTAATGCTGCCTTCGCCCGGTACAGCGCTGTGGTAACCCCCGGAAGGCGCTTTTTCCAGATAGGCTCGCAGTAGTAGCGAGGTATCTTCACCGGGTTGCCAGAGCAGCGACGGAGAAATGGCGTATTTTTCTTCACGCGTGTGCTGGTACTGTGTATCGCTGGAACGCGTCAGGCCAGTCAGGCGAAACGCCAGCTGATCGTTAATCGCGTTGGTGTAATCAAAAGCGGCCCCTTTGGTGTTATTGCTGCCGCCAAGCAGGCGTATATGACCCTGTTCTGTGAACAGCGGATTTTTTGAGGTCTCCATCACCAGACCTCCAGGGACAGTCTGGCCATACAGTGCGGAGGACGGCCCTTTAATCACGTCAATACGTTCCAGGAACCAGGGGTCGACTTGTAACACGTTATAACTACCGGCATCACTCATCAGCCGCAGACCATCGAGGAAAACGTTGTCAACGTCGCTACCGTGGAACCCTCGCAGAGACACCGTGTCATAGCGCGTTGCCGCGCCGGCAAAGTTGGTGAAAGCTCCGGCGGTGTAGTTCAGCGCTTCATTGACAGTTAAAGCGCCTTGATCTTCCATCTGTTGACGGGTAATGACTGAAATCGACTGCCCGGTGGTGATCAACGGTTTGTCTGTTTTGGTCGCTCCTTTACTGCTGGTAACCGTGTAGCCGCTGGTTGGTGCATCCGCAGAGTCCACTGCAGAGCCAATAACCGTCATGCTATCTTCGGCAAAGCCGCAGGAGGGAACGGTGGCTGCCAGACCACACAAAAAAACAGAACGTTTCAGCGTAAAGGCGATCCCCATTATCAAATCCTCATTATTTAAAGCGCAGGAAACGTCATTATCACTGCATCGTGCCGTTTTCAGGCTATGCGCGGCGATGAGTTATGTATGAGCAACAACAAAAGAGGGTTAACTATTGCGTACCGCGCTTGGCGCGATACCGTAGCGGCGGCGAAAAGCAGTGGCAAAATTCGTGGCGTGTTGATAGCCGGACATCCAGGCCGCCTGCTGGACGCTGTAACCCTGTTGCAGATGGTGATACGCCAGCGCCAGTCTACAGTCACGTAGGTAATCGAACACCGAGTCGCCATACGCCTGACGAAACTTGGCGCTCAGACTGCTGGGGCTCATTGCCGCGTTGCGCGCCAGCTCACACAGCGTATGCTCCTGTTGTGGCTGCTGTTCCAGTCGCTGGCGTACGCTTTCAAGCCGTCCCCACTCGCCGGGAGAGAACAGGGGCGATACCGGACATTCCGCCGTCATTGCATGCCCCAGAACCTGCATCGCCACTCCGTTCAACATTAACTGGCGTGTTATGAGCGGGGAGTTGGACGCCAGAGCGGCATGGATGCCGGCCAGTAAGTACTCCGGCACAGACCACAGATAACAAGGACATTTCATCTGCCCCCATTCGAATAGCAGCTCAGTCATTGCCGGCAATAGCTGCAGGGTCTCAGGAGAGAATCCCAGCACTATCGTCTTCAACTGCGTATCCGCCAGATGACTGACATTCATCACCCATTGCTCGCCTAATCGGGTGGTTAGCGCCATCCCCGGACGCACGATAAAATACCGTTCTCCCAGACGAATGCGTAAGCAGCCCTCCAGAATAATTAGCGTGTACATCGGTGAACTACGCAGCGAAGTGGATTCATACGGCTGCATAACCTGCACGTGGGAATGGGTGAGCCGAATGCCGGATGGCAGCAGCATCTCTTCAACGCTCCCCCGTACGACAATGCGCCGATCTTTATCGCTACTGTAGCGCGACGAAAGCGCCGGAAAACGATAGTCGATTCCATAACGTTCGCCAAAATCTAAGAAGTCTTCAACTAAGAATGATTGCGCCGACGGCGTGGCGGCGTGATGATTGGTCATGTTCGTCACAGGAAATCAGGAAACGATGGTGAAGTATTATCAGACCAAAGAGATATAACGAACAAGAGGAAACGATAATTATTCTCACTTATATCGGCGATTCTTTTGAATCGCCACGGGTTTAACAGCCACCTCAGAGTCATTTTTGGACTTGATCTCCTCCCTGAAAACAGTGCCAGTCTAAACTGAAGTATCCGGTCTTTATTCCTGCTCACAGAGAGGCTTATTGCCATGAAAAAGATCCGCTATACCGAAGAACAGATTGCATTTGCGCTGAAACCGGCACCCGCATCGGGGAAGTCTGCAGAAAGATGGGGATTTCCGAGACAACATTTTACATCCATGGACTACTTCTGTTTTGCAAGTACTGAATCTGGTTTTGGGTTGTTACTTACATCTATCCGGCATCAGGAAAATCTGTGCCCAAATGGGTAATCCGTACGCAATCGCTTCAACAACTGGACGGCCTCAAAGGCCAGTATAAAAATCAGGTTCCGATTGTGCAGGTGCAACCTGTCGCCATTTCTCAGTACGCTGCAACTTTTCTGGCCGGGTAGTAACTTCCCACTGCCTGATACTCGGTCTCATTTTTCAGCATCGACCAGATTATTCTCGCGTTTTTGTTAGCGACCGCCACGGTCGTTTTATTAAATCCGCGCCGTTCCTTATCAATGTATGGATGTGGTTTTACATGACCTTCTGACTTCTGAACGGCCACGCGCTGGATATCACATTGTGGATGCCAGCTGCTGCAGGATACAGGCCAGTTGCTGCCGGTTCGGCCCTGTAACTGAGGGGGCACTCCGGCCGCCTTACCTCTTAATGACGCCCTCGATACTATCCGTGAGATATATTGTAAGAAGCTACGAAAGATTCCCCGTCAGCTTCACGGGATTTCATTCCTGAGAGCTGGAAAAGGCACCTGTATAAATAACCGGTAACTGTCAGATCAGGTCTGAGCTAATAAATTTTATTGTCCGGACGGTCACAACTCACCTCTCTCATTCGTCATCTTTATGTGCTAACTACATAAATGAGGAATTGAAATGTCGACACCTTTAATGAATACCGCCCCGGTAAATCACTCGCAAACTATTGCCAATGTTTTCTCCGCCCTGCTGAAAGTGCATGGCAGTATCGACTCGCACGGTCTGGAACGTAAGATCTACCATCTCGTGTTGTTGTGTGCTTCGCAAATCAACGGCTGTGGCTACTGTGTCAAAATGCATACCAAAGAGGCACGCGAGGACGGTGAAACCGATGCTCGTCTGGACAGCTTGATAGTATGGAGGCATGTCGATGATTTCACGCCTCGCGAACGGGCGGCGTTAGCCTGGACGGAGGCGCTAACGCGGCTTGAACGTCACACCGATTATGGCCCTCTGCGCGCGGAGTTGCGTGAGCACTTTTCTGAGGAGGAAATTAGTGCGCTGACCGCCAATATCACTATGATAAATCTTTGGAATAGAATCCATATTTCCGGCCATTAATATGCAAGACGAAAAGTACGCAGATCTGTTCGAATCCAGAAGGCCGTTTCTGAACGGCCTCGCCTATCGCATTTTAGGTTCTTTGGCCGATGCGGAAGATGCTGTGCAAGACACCTTTATTAAGTGGCTGCATGTGGATCGCCGCCCAATCCTGAATCCAGCTGCCTGGCTAACTACGGTCTGTACTCGTCGCTGCCTTGATCTGCTGCGCGGCGCGCAGCAGGCTCGCACTGACTATATCGGCGTTTGGCTTCCGGAACCTCTTCAGACAATGGCCGTTGAAACATCCGAGCAGCAAATGCTGGACCTTTCATCATCGCTATCAATGGCCTTTATGCTACTGCTCGAAAGGCTTACGCCCCGCGAACGCGCGGCGTATTTGCTTCATGATATCTTTGACCTCCCCTATGCAGATCTTGCCATAACTCTGGACGCAGAAGAGGCAACCTGTCGTAAACTGGTGTCACGTGCGCGGGAAAAGGTTGGCCACCCGCAGGTATGTAGCGTTATTCCAGAGGAACGGCAGGAAGCGTTGCTTGCCTCTTTCAAAGCCGCGGTGGAAACCGGGAATATCAAACCGCTTTCTGCTCTGCTGTCAGAAGATATTGCGCTCAGAGCTGATGGCGGCGGCAAAGTTTCCGCCAATCTGACACCGATTATCGGCAAAATCGACGTTCTTGAGTTCATCGGCGGTAAACTGTCTGCGTTTTGGCGAACCTATGAATGGCGACCCGCGCGCATCAACGGCCTGCAAGGCGTTTTGCTCTTTGATCAAAACCATATCGCAGCGGCAGTCAGTTTTGCTCTTGATATCGATGGCCATCTTGCGCAGATATTTATTGTACGCAACCCGGACAAGCTTTCACGACTCGGACGTTTATGGGAAATACCCCTGCGCTAAAAATGCGATGTTCCAGTCACTGGATAAAACACAACGGGTTTCGTGACGTTCTGTTTTTAGAGCCTAACCTGGCAAGTGAAAACGGCCAGTGGCTTTATCACTCCCGTCGCCGCAGGTTGTGGATCTCCTGTGTGGCAACGGGGCTGATGCAGGGCTGGCATTACTGTCACGGGGTTAACCATCGTGCCGGAGTGGAAGTGCTGGCGCAGACGAAATCCTTCGTAGTTCGATGGAGAGTCCTGCCGCAGAAACGCAAAAACCCGCCTTTTGGGCGGGTTCTCTGAATAGTGGTGCCCGGACTCGGACTAACGCCGAAGGCGTTGAACGGCGCGCCTGCCGCGCCGGCCCCGCAGGGGTGAGCCGCTGGCGGCGAATAATCGAACGTAGTTCGATGGAGAGTCCGGCTGCAGAAATGCAAAAACCCGCCTTTTGGGCGGGTTCTTTAAATAGTGGTGCCCGGACTCGGACTAACGCCGAAGGCGTTGAACGGCGCGCCTGTCGCGCCGGCCCCGAAGGGGTGAGCCGCTGGCGGCGAATAATCGAACGCAGTTCGATGGAGAGTCCGGCCGTAGAAATGCAAAAACCCAGCCATAGGCTGGGTTCTCTGAATAGTGGTGCCCGGCTCGGACTAACGCCGAAGGTGTTGAACGGCGCGCCTGTCGCGCCGGCCCCGAAGGGGTGAGCCGCTGGCGGCGAATAATCGAACGCAGTTCGATGGAGAGTCCGGCTGCAGAAAAGCAAAAACCCAGCCATAGGCTGGGTTCTCTAAATAGTGGTGCCCGGACTCGGAATCGAACCAAGGACACGGGGATTTTCAATCCCCTGCTCTACCGACTGAGCTATCCGGGCAACGGGGCGAATTAAACCGTAATACACTTCGCGCGTCAACCACATTTCTTGATTTTCCTGCCGATTGCTTAACTTTACGGCAGTTTTGCATCGGAAGCCGCGTTTTGGCCATAATTCACATCATACCGTTGTCGCCCTGACGGATTTTCCAGCCGCTAACAGCAGAGATGACGTGGCGTAAGCCGGAAAGGGTATAGTCGCCGATCACCTCTTCATCTTCGCGCGGAGAGCTGATGGTAATCTCCGCATCGACGCCGTGGCGGTAGGTTCCGTGGTGGCTAAAAATCGTGCCTATGAAGCACTTATCATTCAGCCAGACGGGAATATAGGCCACCGTTTCATAGATATAGTTTGAGGGGATGCCGCTGTAGTAGTTATCCGCGTCGTCGGAGGAGGTGCCGGGAGGAATGGGGCAAATCGGCGCGTCGCTATCGGTTTGCGGTTTATCCTTCAGCAGGCTGCCCTGCATGATCTCCAGCGACTTAAGTAAATCCGCCTTATCCCTGGCATTCAGCGCCGGCGTTAACGGCTGGTTTTTCTCCGGCGAGCTGATGGTATCCAGCGTATAGCGGTAGCGAATCGTCACCGCAGGGGTCCTGTCCGTCGGGCTGAACGGACGCAGCAGATACAGATTATCCTCGCCAAACTGACCGTTGTACCAAAGCGCATATACCTGGCCGTTAATTCTGACCCACCGGCTCCACTGGTTGGCCCCGCGCCCGTTGAGGGAGTACAGCGCGCCGGGCACGCCGGCGTCAAAATCATCGTCGTCATCGCTATCGCTGCCGTTGACGCTATCGAAGGTGTCATCACCGCGTTTTAAGACCCCGGTATAGCTGAATAAGCCGGTTCCGCCGACGTAGCTGTCGATAATTAAATCGCGCCTGCCGTCGTTATCGAGGTCGATAAGCGTGAAGCTAACCTTGCCGTTTTCCGAGTCAGCGCTGATATCAGAATGAAGAAACGCCTGCCATTCATCGTCGCTAATATCGGCGGAAGGCTTGTTTGTTGACACTAAGGTATCGTCGGCGTAGGTCAACGTAAAGTTGGTGACGTGCCCGGTGAGCGGGAACTGCTCGGCGATTTTATTTAGCTCCAGCTCCGGATTGGCCTTTTGCTCTTTCAGCACGGCGCTATACAGCGCTTTGAGCGCGCTATTATCGGCGTCTTTCTGCTGCTTAGGACGCACCTGGCTGACGAAGGTTGGCAGCATCCAGGTCCCGCCGGGCGTGATTTCACGACACATGCCGGTGGTATATTTCAGGCTCTGGACAAACGCTTTGCCGTTCCAGACCCGCTCCTCTCCGCTCACGCAGTCGGCGATACCGCGGCCTTTGCTGAAGAACGCGATGACGCCATCGGCATAGCTGGAGGCATCGGTGGAGATCGGCTGAGGTTTAGCCTGCGGCGCGCTATCCACCACCCACATGGCGTAACCGTCGTTATAGGCGGCTCGCCAGCACAGCGCCTGGAGAAGCCAGTGGCTTTTATCGAGAACGGTGGCGGTGATTTGCCGCTCCTGCGCGGGAATATCTTTGTTTTGCCAGTCGTCACAGCGGCTATTCAGCAGCGGGATCAGCTCCGGGAGGAAGCGCTGACGCTGTTTGGCGGTCAGCGGTTCCGGCTGCGCGTTGGCGAGCGTGGGGGCGGCGATAATCTCCGGGGCGGGCAGCGCGTTCAACGTATTGCTATCGTCGGCATCCCCTTTGCGCAGCAGCGCATCCGCAGTACCCTGGCGCTGCTGAAATTCGTCGATCTTGAGAAACACCGCGCTGCTGCCCGCGCTCGAGAGCGATTTGCGCTCTCCGTTGAGCGAAATCTCGATGTGACCGTCGTGTTCCAGGGCCTGAATCAGCGCGGCCGTTTGCGTGCTGTCGAAACGGAAATGGCTGTCGTCTTTGGCATCCAGCGTACCGCGATCCTGATTGTCGATCAGCAGGCGAACGGTGGCGTCAGGGGGGATGTCACGATCGGTCTGGGCAAAAGTCACCTGGCCGGTTACGCGCTGATCCGGGCCTGCGCCGCGGGTCAGTAGGACGCTGACCTCACCGACGTTGATGCCGTAACCCGCGGCCCGGCAGGTGCCGGTATTATCACAGGCCACTTCCCAGTCTTTATATGCGAAAGAAAAACCCTGTACGGGAGCCGCCAGCAGCGATATCGGACATAGCCCGATGATGGCAACCCAAAGGAGAGAACGCATATAAAACCCTGTCAACATATCGGTGAGAGGGAAATTATATGCGCGAAGGATGGGTTAAGATATCGGAATCAGGTTAGCGCGCCGCCCATTCGACATTGGGCAAAGCGCAGGATGTCTTCCGCCAGGCGCTGGGCGGTGTCGACGTCGGCCTGGCTGCGCTTCACCAGCAGGCGGCTCAGACAGCCTTCGATGATAAGCTCCATCTGTTTGGCGACCATCGCCGGATCGTCCACTTCCAACTGGGTCAGCAGCTCGTGCGTATAGGCGAGCGAAGCCTGCTTCTGCTGTTCAGCCAGCTGATGAATCGGATGCTGGGCATCCGGATAAAAGGTGCAGGCAGCAATAAACAGACAGCCGGGATAGCGGTGATTGCTCACGCAGCGGGTCAGCGCCGCATAGCGCGCCAGCAGCTTCTGCTCCGCCGTTAGCGTCTCGTCCAGCAGCAGCTGGCGACGCCATGCATCAACCTGATGGCTGAGATAGCGGAGGGCGTCATACAGGAGCGCTTCGCGGTCTGGCCAGAAACGCTTGAGGTCATCGATCGGATAAGCAACGCGCTCGGCGACCATCTCCAGCGTGGTGTTAGCAATACCTTCGATTTCAAGAATTTGTATGGCCTCACCCAGAACATCTTCACGTTGCACGATTTTCTCCTCCATTTTACCTCCTAAAGTGTCGTTCACGGTTGCCGATCGCGCAAATGGGCGCTGAATGCCGCGGCATCCATAAAGCCGGTTACGCGCTGCGCGGGCCGTTCCTCTCCCTGCGCATTAAAGAACAGGATCGTCGGCAGGCCGAGCACCCGCAGATGCTTCAGCAGGGCTACGTCCTGCGCGCTGTTCTTCGTCACATCTACCTGCAACAGAACGGTATCTTTCAGGGCCTGTTGCACTTCCGGTGTGCTAAAGGTGTATTTTTCGAACTCTTTGCAGGCAACGCACCAGTCAGCGTACAAATCGAGCATGACCGGCCGGCCTTTAGCCTGCGCCAGCGCCCGGTCGAGCTCATCGACGGTGCTGACGCGGGTAAACTCCAGGTGCGCCTGCTGCTGCGCCGCCGCCGGCGCGCCGAACGCCCAGTCCTGCAGCGGGCGAACGCTCACCAGCGCGGCAGCCAGCAACACGATCTGCATGATGCGCTGCCACGGACGCGTGGCGCCGAGGGAGGTGATAAATGCCCAGCTAAAGAAGGCCACCGCCAGCAGCGACCACAGGCGCAGCCCCCATAGCTCACCCACAATACGCTCCAGTAAAAAGACCGGCAGCGCCAGGATGACAAAACCGAACGCGGTCTTCACATGGGCCATCCACGGGCCGCTCTTCGGCAGCAGACGGTTGCCAAACACGGTGACCAGAATCAGCGGCAGCCCCATGCCGAGCGCGTAGAGATATAGCGTGCCGCCGCCCAGCCACAGGTTACCGCTTTGCGCGATGTACAGCAGAATCGCGCTCAGCGGCGCCGTCGTACAGGGCGAGCAGATAAGCCCGGCGATGGCGCCCATGGCAAACACGCCGCCGGCTGAACCGCCCCGTCGGGCGTTGCTCATCAGCGTCAAACGCGTCTGCAACGATGGCGGCAGCTGCAGGGTAAACAGGCCAAACATCGACAGCGCCAGCAGAATAAAGACCGCCGACAGGCCGATCAGTACGTATGGATGCTGCAGCGCCGCCTGGAACTGCAGGCCCGCTGCGGCAACCACCATACCCAGCGCGGTATAGGTTAGCGCCATCCCCTGGACATAGATAAACGCCAGCAGCAGAGCGCGGGCGGTGGAAAGCCGGCGTTCACCACCCAGCACAATACCAGAGATCAGCGGATACATCGGCAGGACGCAGGGTGTAAACGCGATACCGATACCAATCAATAGCGCCCAGAGGGCGGAAAACGGAAGCTGGCCGCTATCGCTCCTGGCGACGGACTGGCCTGGCGCAGAAGGCTCGGCCGTTTCAACCGACGGCGGTTCCGTGAACGTCAGCGCCGGACGCGGTTCTACCGGGAGGGGCGGGTTAAGCTTCGGCTCTCCGACGCCAGGAAGGGCCGGGCGAGCGGGAGCCGGTTCGTTGCCGGAGAGCGCCAGCGCCGCGCTGAGCGGCACCACTTTGCTTTCCGGCGGATAGCAAAAACCGGCGTCGGCGCAGCCCTGCCAGGTCACGGTCAGCGTGGCCCCTTTGGCGGCCTGGGTGAGCGTAACCGGCACGGTTAGCCGCTGGCGATAAATCTCACTTTTGCCGTAAAACTCATCGTCGTGCCATTCGCCGGACGGCAGCGATGGCTCAAGGAAAGCGGCGTCAGCGGCGCTGAGCTTGATCTGTTTGCGGTAGAGATAGTAACCCTCCTTGATTTGCCAGGTCAGGTTTATCTCGTGCTGGTTCTGCTGAAAATCAAAGGCAAAAGCCTGGTCAGCAGGCACAAAATTTGAGCGGCCGGGAGTATCAAAGAGCCCGGCGAATGCCGATGTACTGCAGAGCAGCAGAATCAGCGTAATGATGCGTTGAGCCATGAGAGGTAATCAGTGTCTCCGTGAGTGACGGGCAAAACCAGTAATTCGGGGGTTTGATACGGGTGATGGGACTTCAGGCACTCCAGCAGCGCCTGCTGATGGGCGCGGTCGGTTTTGAGCAGCATCTGCACTTCATACTCCTGCTCCAGCTTGCCTTCCCAGTAGTAGAGGGAGGTCGCGCCCGGCAGGAGAGTGGCGCAGGCGGCCAGTTTTTCTGCCAGCACTTTGGCCGCTAAATCCTGGGCGGTCGCTTCATCCGGCGCGGTACAGAGTACAACAACGGCATCAGGCGTAGTCATCGTGAACCTCGTATCAGCGAAAAGAGGCACTATAGCACGCAAGATGCGGGGGGATTAATGAAACGGGCCACGATGTGGCCCGAATTTAAGCAGATTTACAGCACGATGCCGCCGATGATGAACCCCAAAATAACGCACAGGGTAATGGCGATCACCCCGGGGATCAGGAAGGCGTGGTTGAAGACGTACTTGCCGATGCGGGTAGATCCGGTGTCATCCATTTCGACCGCCGCCAGCAGCGTCGGGTAGGTCGGCAGGACGAACAGCGCGGAGACCGCGGCAAAAGAGGCAATAGCGGTCAGCGGGCTCACGCCAAGCAGCAGCGCCGCAGGCATCAGCGCTTTGGTGGTGGCGGCCTGGGAGTAGAGCAGGGTTGCGGCGAAGAACAGCACCACCGCCAGCAGCCACGGGTAGTTGTTCAGCAGATCGCCCGCCACGGCCTGGATATCAGAGATATGCGCCTTCACGAAGGTATCGCCCAGCCAGGCGACGCCCAGCACGCAGACGCAGGCGCTCATCCCGGATTTAAAGGTGCTGGCGTTCAGCACTTCGCTGGTATCAATCTTACAGGTGATGCTAATCAGCGTGGCAATGGTCAGCATGAAGACCACGATCGCTTCGTTACGCGGCAGCACCGGGTTCTGAATCAGCCCGACGGTATCGCTGATGGCGGTGGCGTAGAACATGACCGCGACGATACCGATCAGGAACAGCAGCACCGAACGTTTGGCGTGCGGCTTCAGCTGGAACACCTGGCTTCCGCGCAGTTTGACTTCCCCTTTTGCCAGGCGCTCCTGGTAAACCGGGTCATCTTTCAGCTCGCAGCCGAGGAAGTTACACACCACGGCGGTGATCATCACGGCAATCAGCGTCACCGGAATACAGATCGCCAGCAGCGTCAGGTAGCTGACGCCCAGCGGCTCCAGAATGCCGGCGAAAAACACCACTGCAGCGGAAATTGGCGAGGCGGTAATCGCAATCTGCGAGGCCACTACGGCAATCGACAGCGGGCGGGAGGGGCGAATGCCCTGCTCTTTCGCGACTTCGGTAATCACCGGCAGGGTTGAGAAGGCGGTATGACCGGTTCCGGCGAGGACCGTCATAAACCAGGTGACCAGCGGGGCGAGAAAGGTGATGTACTTCGGATGACGGCGCAGCAAACGCTCAGCAAGGCTGACCAGGTAGTCCATGCCGCCGGCAACCTGCATGGCGGCAATCGCGGCGATGACCGCCATGATGATCTCAATGACGTCGAAGGGGATCGCGCCGGGTTTAATTTGAAATATTAAGGTCAGGACGAGGACGCCCAAACCACCGGCAAATCCGATACCGATGCCACCCAGCCTGGCTCCCAGGTAGATAGCCAGCAGGACAATGACGAGCTCTGCACCAAACATATGTTCCTTCCTTGTTTTTTAACAAGTTGATATTGAATTGTTGTGATTTCGTAAACCCAGAAAAGCAAAAAGGCATGTCATTGCTGACATGCCTTCGTTGAGTTTAACCTGAAAGCTTACTGTTCGCTTTCATCGGTAAAACGCTTTGCTTTATAGGCCGGGTGCATCAGGTTTTGCGGAGAGAAAATATCGTCCAGCTCCGTTTCGGTGAGCAAGCCTCGTTCCAGCACGACTTCCCGCACGCTCTTACCGGTTTCGGCGCAAATCTTGCCGACGATATCGCCATTGTGGTGGCCGATAAAGGGGTTGAGGTAGGTGACGATGCCGATGGAGTTGTAAACATAGCTTTCGCACACCGCTTTGTTGGCGGTAATGCCGTTTACGCATTTTTCCAGCAGGTTATAGCAGGCGTTGGTCAGGATATGAATGGACTCGAACATTGCCTGGCCGATCACCGGTTCCATCACGTTCAGCTGCAGCTGGCCGGCTTCGGAGGCCATCGTGACCGTGGTGTCGTTGCCGATCACCTTGAAGCACACCTGGTTGACGACTTCCGGCACCACCGGGTTAACCTTGGCCGGCATGATGGACGAACCCGCCTGCAGCTCCGGCAGGTTGATTTCGTTCAGGCCTGCGCGCGGGCCGGAAGAGAGCAGGCGCAGGTCGTTACAGATTTTAGACAGCTTCACCGCCAGGCGCTTCAGCGAGCTATGCACCATAACGTAGGCACCGCAGTCGGAGGTGGCTTCAATCAGGTCTTCCGCCGGAATAACCGGCAGGTTGCTGACTTCCGCAAGTTTTTGTACCGCCAGCTGCTGATAGCCGTCCGGGGTATTCAGGCGCGTACCGATGGCGGTGGCGCCGAGGTTCACTTCCAGCAGCAGCTCTGCGGTACGCAGAATGCATTTTGTTTCTTCGTTCAGCAGCACGTTGAAGGCGTGGAATTCCTGACCGAGGGTCATCGGTACCGCATCCTGCAGCTGGGTACGACCCATTTTCAGAACGTCCTGGAACTCAACGGCTTTACTCTGGAAGCCCTCGCCCAGCTGGTGAATGGCATCGGTTAATTTCAGCAGGGAGGCATAAACCGCGATGCGGAAACCGGTCGGGTAGGCATCGTTAGTGGACTGGCATTTGTTAACGTGGTCGTTCGGGTTCAGGTACTGGTATTCGCCTTTCTGGTGGCCCATCAGCTCAAGGCCGATATTCGCCAGCACTTCGTTGGTGTTCATGTTGACGGATGTACCCGCGCCGCCCTGGAACACATCAACCGGGAACTGATCCATGCACTTGCCGTTATTCAGCACTTCATCACATGCGGCAATAATGGTATTTGCGACGCCTTTAGGAATGGTTTGCAGCTCTTTGTTGGCCATGGCAGCGGCCTTTTTCACCATCACCATACCGCGTACAAACTCGGGAATATCGCTGATTTTGCTATTGCTGATGTAGAAGTTTTCAATCGCTCTCAGAGTATGAACGCCGTAGTAGGCGTCAGCTGGAACTTCCCTGGTACCCAACAGATCTTCTTCGATACGAATGTTGTTTAACATGTGAACCTTCTTTTTCAAGCTGCCAATGAATTCACCAAATACGCAGAATTTATAGGGTTTAGCGCATTTTCTCGCCGAAGATTATTTCCTTAATCGGCCTGGTGCCCACGATCATATGCTGATGATAGCGAATATCAGTAATCTTGATCACTTATTATGTAGCGGGGGCTATAAGAATTATTAATCTGTGAAATGAGTCACCGCTTTGCAGTTCTTGAAAAAAATAAGCGTTTCTGCTGATTGAAATGTGCCGCGTTAGCCCAATATTGATGGGATGCGAATAGCACATCTATAACTGCGGGTGCCGAGAGCGGCGCACGCTAATGAAGGAGACGCCGGTGCGTTGGATTCCGTTTTTTGCCTTTTTTTTATACGTTTATATTGAAATCTCGATCTTTATCCAGGTTTCCCATGTCCTGGGCGTGCTGCTGACGCTGATTCTGGTGATCTTTAGTTCGGTGGTCGGGATGTCGCTGGTGCGGAACCAGGGCTTCAAAAACTTTATGCTGATGCAGCAAAAAATGGCTGCCGGCGAAAGTCCGGCGGCGGAAATGATCAAAAGCGTGTCGCTGATTATTGCCGGTCTGCTGCTGCTGTTGCCGGGTTTCTTTACCGATTTCCTCGGCCTGCTTCTCCTGCTGCCGCCGGTGCAAAAACACCTGACCCTGAAGCTGATGCCGCATCTGCGCTTTAGCCGGATGCCGGGCGGCGGATTTAGCGCCGGAACCGGAGGCGGTGAGACCTTTGACGGGGAATATCAGCGTAAAGATGATGAGCGCGACCGTCTGGACCACAAAGACGACCGCTAATCCAGCAAACCCGGCAGCCGCCGGGCGCGTGGAGTGACAAGCCGGATACGCGCAGCGCGATCCGGCTTTTTTATTGGCGAACGCCCGGGGTTTCGCTCACCGACCGGCGCCGGGGTAAAAGCAGCCACAGCGCCACCAGCACAATCAGCGCGTACAGGCTTTTCCAGCCGACCATCGCCAGCAGCAGCAGGCACAGAACGCTACCGATCGCCGCCAGCACCCGATAGCGCCCCTGCAGCAGCCGGCAGCCCGCCAGCATACACAGCAGATAGATCATAATAAAAATGCCGTTGGCGTAGACGATCAGCGCGTCGAGATTGATATCGAGCCAGTAAATGCACAGCGTGCTGATAACGCAGCAGGCCAGCACCGCATTGAGCGCATTGCGCGGGATTTGCCGGGCCGACAGGCGGGCGAGTCGGCTCTCCGGCTTGTACTGCGCCTGCGACCAGACCAGACGGGCGAAGCTCTGGATATAGATATTGAGGCTGGCGAAGCAGGCGAGGTAGCCAATAACGCAGGCGACCCACAGCGCCTGTACGCCGAACAGGCGCACCACGATATCCGGCAACGACGCGGCGGCGGCCATTCCCTCGCCGAAGGCGTGAAAATGAAGCACCAGCACGGTACAGGCCCAGTAGACCGTACCGGCCAGCAGCAGGCCAATCATCAGCGCCCGCGGAAAATCGCGCTCCGGGGATTTAAATTCGGAAGCCAGGTGGGCAAAGGCTTCCAGGCCGACAAAGCACCAGAACATGACCGAAAGCGCGGCAAAAAGCTGCGGCTGGTCGATATCTTGCGGCGCCGGGAAGGGGATTTGCGCCGGATGGATACCGCCGCGCCACCAGATCGCGACAATCAGGGCAACAATCAGTATCGCCACCAGCGTTTGCAGGTTGGCGCTGGAGCTGGCTCCGCGCGAACCCACCCACCAGATGATGGCCAGCGTCCCCAGTTCCGCGAACAGCAGCTGGCCGTCGTGCCAGCCAAACAGAGCCTGGCTGAAGCCGGTGGCGATATGCAACGCGGCGGGTAATCCCACCGGGATGACCGACAAAAATAGCCAGCCGGTGACGCGCTCCATGCGGGGGCCGAACGCCATATTGACGAAATGCGCCACGCCGCCGGCACTGGGATAGTGACGGCCGAGTACGGCAAAGACGATGGCTATCGGGAAGACCAGTAAAATCAGCGCCGGCCACGCCCACAGGCTGTTATCACCCGCAACCAGCGCGGCCAGAGCGGGAACGGCGAAGACGCCGGTGCCCAGTAATGATGTGGAGAGTAGGCCCACACCCTGAGCCAGCCCTAACTCCTGTTTCAATCCACTCATGATTCAACCCTGTCCCCGGCAAAACCCGAATGGTATCACAATCGTTTTTGCTTATGATGCCTGAGCGACGCGTTGTTAGTGTGCGTCCGGGCACGCGAAAAAACTTTTTTTTGACTCGCCCCTTGAAGCGGTAAAACTCCATCCCCATCTCTCAGGTCACTAGCCGGAAAACCGTATACGGGCCGGTGTCATCCATAACTGATAATGACTTTCTCAAAGGAGAGCTATCAATGAGTATTCGTCCGTTACATGATCGTGTGATCGTCAAACGTAAAGAAGTTGAAACCAAATCTGCTGGCGGCATCGTTCTGACCGGTTCTGCGGCAGCCAAATCAACTCGTGGCGAAATCATCGCTGTCGGTAAGGGCCGCATCCTGGAAAACGGAACCGTGCAGCCGCTGGACGTGAAAGTTGGCGATATCGTCATTTTCAACGACGGCTACGGCGTGAAATCTGAAAAGATCGACAATGAAGAAGTGTTGATCATGTCCGAAAGCGACATCCTGGCAATTGTTGAAGCCTAATCTGCGAACGACACTGAACATACGAATTTAAGGGAAAGATTAAAATGGCAGCTAAAGACGTAAAATTCGGTAACGACGCTCGTGTGAAAATGCTGCGCGGCGTAAACGTACTGGCAGATGCAGTTAAAGTGACACTGGGCCCGAAAGGCCGTAACGTTGTCCTGGACAAATCCTTCGGTGCGCCGACCATCACTAAAGACGGCGTTTCCGTAGCGCGTGAAATCGAGCTGGAAGACAAGTTCGAGAACATGGGCGCACAGATGGTGAAAGAAGTTGCTTCTAAAGCGAACGACGCTGCAGGCGACGGTACCACCACCGCAACCGTACTGGCTCAGGCGATCATCGCTGAAGGCCTGAAAGCCGTTGCTGCGGGCATGAACCCGATGGATCTGAAACGTGGTATCGACAAAGCCGTCGTTGCCGCTGTTGAAGAACTGAAAGCGCTGTCCGTACCGTGCTCCGACTCTAAAGCGATTGCTCAGGTTGGTACCATCTCCGCTAACTCCGACGAAACCGTAGGTAAACTGATCGCTGAAGCGATGGATAAAGTCGGTAAAGAAGGCGTTATCACCGTTGAAGACGGTACCGGTCTGGAAGACGAACTGGACGTGGTTGAAGGTATGCAGTTCGACCGCGGCTACCTGTCCCCGTACTTCATCAACAAGCCGGAAACCGGTGCCGTTGAGCTGGAAAGCCCGTTCATCCTGCTGGCTGACAAAAAAGTTTCCAACATCCGCGAAATGCTGCCGGTTCTGGAAGCCGTAGCGAAAGCCGGCAAACCGCTGGTTATCATCGCTGAAGACGTTGAAGGCGAAGCCCTGGCTACGCTGGTGGTTAACACCATGCGCGGCATCGTTAAAGTGGCTGCGGTTAAAGCACCTGGCTTCGGCGACCGTCGTAAAGCTATGCTGCAGGACATCGCGACTCTGACCGGCGGTACCGTTATCTCTGAAGAGATCGGTATGGAGCTGGAAAAAGCGACTCTGGAAGACCTGGGTCAGGCAAAACGCGTTGTGATCAACAAAGACACCACCACCATCATCGATGGCGTGGGTGAAGAAGGCGCTATCCAGGGCCGCGTGACTCAGATCCGTAAGCAGATCGAAGAAGCCACTTCTGATTATGACCGTGAAAAACTGCAGGAACGCGTTGCTAAACTGGCAGGCGGCGTTGCGGTTATCAAAGTCGGTGCAGCTACCGAAGTTGAAATGAAAGAGAAGAAAGCGCGCGTTGACGATGCCCTGCACGCGACCCGTGCTGCGGTAGAAGAAGGCGTGGTTGCCGGTGGTGGCGTCGCGCTGGTGCGCGTTGCGGCTAAACTGGCTGGCCTGACTGCTCAGAACGAAGATCAGAACGTCGGTATCAAAGTTGCGCTGCGCGCAATGGAAGCTCCGCTGCGTCAGATCGTGTCCAACGCCGGTGAAGAGCCGTCTGTGGTCACTAACAACGTGAAAGCGGGCGAAGGTAACTACGGTTACAACGCTGCGACTGAAGAATACGGCAACATGATCGACTTCGGTATCCTCGACCCAACTAAAGTGACCCGTTCTGCTCTGCAGTACGCGGCCTCCGTTGCTGGTCTGATGATCACTACCGAGTGCATGGTTACCGATCTGCCGAAAAGCGATGCGGCTGATTTAGGCGCTGCTGGCGGCATGGGCGGTATGGGTGGTATGGGCGGCATGATGTAATCATGTGCTCTACCCCTTAGAAACAAAGAAACCCCCGGGCAGAAATGCTCGGGGGTTTTTCTTTTTTCCGTCTTTTTAGTATAAGGTGTACATCCGGGCCAGCGCGTCCAGCTCATTGATCATGGGGAATAACATGCAGGTAAGATATTTAGCAGGGATTGTCGGCGCAGCGTTACTGTTAGCGGGTTGCAGTTCCAGCAACGAACTGAGCTCAGGCGGGCAGAGCGTACGCTTTGTTGAAGATAAGCCGGGGGCGGATTGCCAGCTGTTGGGGACCGCGAGCGGGAAGCAGAGCAACTGGCTCTCCGGACAGAACGGCGGCGAGGGTGGCTCCATGCGCGGCGCGGCTAATGCGCTGCGTAACCAGGCCGCTGCAATGGGCGGCAACGTGATTTACGGCGTCAGCAGCCCGACGCAGAATCTGCTGTCGAGCTTTGTGCCGACCGATAGCGAAATGAACGGTCAGGTCTATAAGTGCCCGAACTGATCGCTTTCCCCTCTCTCCATTGGGGAGAGGGGAAAGAACGCTAGCTCTGTCGTAGCTGCAAATCCAGCGGCGTCTTGCTCGGCTCTCCGCCGATTTCTCGCGCCAGCTTCGGTACCATATAACCGGATACCAGCGTCAGCAGCTCGCGCATGATGGCCCGGGCTTCTTCATCTTCGACCATAAAGTGGGCCGCGCCCTGGACCTTATCCAGCACGTGCAGGTAATACGGCATCACCCCCGCATCAAATAGCGCATTGCTCAGATTAGCCAGCGTCTGCGCGCTATCGTTGACCCCCCGCAGCAGTACGCTTTGATTGAGCAGCGTAACGCCAGCCTGGCGTAAACGCGCCATCGCCGCGCGAAACTCAGCGTCGATTTCATTGGCGTGGTTGATATGATTCACCAGCAGTATCTGCAGCGAAGAGCGGGCGAAACGCGCGGCCAGCGTCCCGGTGATGCGCGCCGGGATCACAATGGGCAGCCGGCTGTGAATGCGCAGACGTTTAACGTGCGGGATCGCCTCCAGCTGGGTGAGCAGCCAGTCGAGCTCATGATCTTTCGCCATCAGCGGGTCGCCGCCGGAAAAAATAATCTCATCGAGCTGCGGATGGGCCGAAATATAGTCCATCGCGGCCTGCCAGTTGCGCTTATTGCCCTGGTTATCGGCATACGGGAAGTGTCTGCGGAAACAATAACGACAATTTACCGCACAGCCGCCCTTAACCAGCAGCAGCGCGCGGTTGGCGTATTTGTGCAGCAGGCCGGGCACGACGCTGTGCTGCTCCTCCAGCGGATCGGTGGAGAAACCGGGGGAGGCGATGAACTCTTCCTGCGAAGTAAGTACTTGACGCAAAAGAGGATCGTTGGGGTTTCCTTGCTCCATACGGGCGATGAAAGCCCGGGGAACGCGCAGCGCAAAGAGGCGCTTCGCATCGCGCCCTGCCAATAAGTTTGCATCAGCGTCTACATTTAAAAGATGCAGCAGTTCATCAGGACTGGTCACAACATCGGCAAGTTGCGTTAACCAATCTTCTCTGGATGGGGTATTTAGGGTTACAATATGCGCCATTTTGTGGCTTAGCTACCAATTAACAATTTCAGAGGGCCTTATGGCGACTTACTATAGCAACGATTTTCGTGCCGGTCTTAAAATCATGATGGACGGCGAACCTTATGCCGTTGAAGCGAGTGAATTCGTAAAACCGGGAAAAGGCCAGGCTTTCGCCCGCGTTAAGCTGCGTCGCCTGCTGACCGGCACCCGCGTAGAAAAAACCTTCAAGTCTACCGACTCCGCTGAAGGCGCAGACGTTGTGGATATGAACCTGACTTACCTGTACAACGACGGTGAGTTCTATCACTTCATGAACAACTCCACTTTCGAGCAGCTGGCTGCCGATGCGAAAGCCGTTGGTGAAAGCGCTAAATGGCTGCTGGATCAGGCTGAGTGCATCGTGACCCTGTGGAACGGTCAGCCTATCTCCGTCACCCCGCCGAACTTCGTTGAGCTGGAAATCGTTGAAACCGATCCGGGTCTGAAAGGCGATACCGCAGGTACCGGCGGTAAACCGGCTACCCTGACCACTGGCGCAGTGGTTAAAGTTCCGCTGTTTGTGCAGATTGGCGAAGTGATTAAAGTGGATACCCGCTCTGGCGAATACGTATCCCGCGTGAAGTAATTCACGTCTCAGGTGGTTGGCGCAGCGCGACGCTGCGCCCTCTATGGCGCGCAAGCTATCGATAGCAGGCAAGGACGATGAACAACACCTTAAAGCTTATGGCATTGCTGCTTCTCAGCGGCGCTCTGCTGGCCGGCTGTCATACGGTCCACGGCGTTGGCGAAGATATCCGCAGCCTGGGGCACGCCATCTCTCACGCTGCCAGCTAAGCACCGATTTTCTCTCCTCTTCTTCTGAATTCGCGCCTCCCGGCGTACCGCATCGCTTTTTGTCTTAAAAAACGCTGAGATCCCTTCATCCCGGGTCAGTTTGTCTATGCTTATAGGGCACGATAACTAAAACTGGTAAATAAGGATGACATTATGGTGAAAAAAGCGATTGCAGCGTTCTTTACGGTTTTGGCGCTCTCCTCTGTGCTGACCGCATGTAATACAACGCGTGGTGTCGGTCAGGATATTTCAGAAGGCGGCAGCGCCATTTCCGGCGCGGCGACGAAAGCCCAGCAATAGACCTGACGGTACGGTCGCCGGCCGTACCGTTCTTTTCATCTCCTGCGCCGTTGTTTATAATATCCGCGCTTTTTCACTCACCTTGCGGGACGACCCGTAAGCGTACCGCATCCGGGGACGGCCCCATCTAGGGAGCCTTATGTCCTGGTTAATTTTGTTTATCGCCGGCCTGCTGGAAGTGGTCTGGGCGGTTGGTCTGAAGTACACCCACGGTTTTAGCCGCCTGATACCCAGCGCCATCACCATAGTGGCAATGGTGGTCAGCATGGCGCTGCTGTCATGGGCGATGAAAACGCTGCCGGTAGGCACCGCTTACGCGGTGTGGACGGGCATTGGCGCCGTCGGCGCGGCGATTGCCGGTATCGTGTTACTGGGCGAGTCCGCCAGCCCGATGCGTATTGCCAGCCTGGCGTGCATCGTCATCGGTATTATCGGCCTCAAGCTCAGCGCCCATTAATAGCGCTGGTTTACCCAGATCAGCTTGCTCACGTCGAAGCCCTGCCGGGAGGCGATATCCAGCATCTGCTGTTTCACCTCCGGCTCGATTTTCGGCGTGCGCGCCAGCAGCCAGAGATAATCCCGATCCGGTCCGCACACCAGCGCGTAGCGATAATCTTTGTCGAGCGCAATGACGTTGTAGCCGCCGTAGAAGGGGCCAAAAAAGGAGACTTTTAGCGCCGCCCGATTGGTCTCGCCGGTGAAGTAGGCCACGCCATCCGTTTTTTGCCATACGCCGCGATCGGGGTTATAGCCTTTATTGACGACGTTCAGCCCGCCGTCGTCGCGCAGGCTGTAGGTTGCTGTGACCTTCTCCAGGCCGCGCTCAAAGCTATGGTCGAAGCGGGCGATTTCATACCAGGTGCCGAGATAGCGCTGGGTATCAAACGGGCTGACCACCGTCACGCCCTGCGGAGGCGTCGGGGTGCTACAGGCAACAACCAGAAACGAGGCGGCAACAGCGGCAATCATTGGCAGCAGACGCATACTATTTTCCTTGCTGGTTTTTAGCTAAGTGTAGATTCTGGCGAGGGAAAGACGGGAAAATATTCAGCAAAAGAGAGCCCGGTAACATTACGCCACCGGGCATCAGGACGTTTAGATAAACAATACGCCGACCAGCGTTACCACGCTCAGAATGGCGGCCAGTCCGTAGAACACCCACTTCCCGTTAGGGACGTGAATTTTCAGGTCATGCATGGCGTGATGAATGCGGTGGAGCCCGCACCACAGCGGCAGGACGATCATCAGGAAGATAAATGCCCGGCCAATAAAGCTCTGGGCAAAGCCGAGCACGCGTTCGTAGCTGAAGGCGTCAGCGGGCGCCAGGCCTAGCGGCAGCAGAATACCGACCAGCAGTATCATCACCGGAGTAATAATGGCGCTCCACATGCCGCCGGCGCCAAACAGCCCCCAGAATACCGGTTCATCGGAACGTTTTGGGTTGGGATTGATCATTCCAGCCTCCTTACCAGAACAGGGCGATAAGCAGGATCGCCGCTGTTGCTACCGCAGTCACCACCCAAAGCCCTTTAATAACCGGCTCTGGCCCCATTTTCTCGCCTTTGACAATGATATTGGCGGCTTTCGGCGCCAGTTCGAACCAGGTTTTGCTATGCAGCAGCGCTGCGCCCAGGGCGATCAGGTTCAGGATCACCACCAGCGGATTTTGCAGGAAGCCAACGTATCCCGCCCAGCTTTCCGCCCCGTGCTTCAGGGCAAACAGTCCGTAAATCAGGATGATGCTGAACCAGACGGCCGGTACCGCCGTTCCTTCACGCAGCATGTAGAAGCGATAAAACGGCAGCTTTTTCCACCAGGTGGACGTCATCGGCCGCACGTAGGGCTTGCGTTTAGTCGTCATAATGCACTCCTTAGCGTGGTTTCAGGGTGGCGATAAGAAAGTCTTTCGAGCTTTCTACCTTGCCCTGCTGAATGGCGGCCGCCGGGTCGACGTGCTTCGGGCAGACTTCCGAGCAGTAGCCCACGAAGGTACAGGTCCAGACGCCGTTCTGACCGTTAAGCTGCGCCATACGTTCCTTTTTCCCGTGGTCGCGGCTGTCCTCGTTGTAACGATGGGCGAGGGTGATGGCCGCCGGGCCGATAAACTCCGGGTTAAGGCCAAACTGTGGGCAGGCGGCGTAGCACAGGCCGCAGTTGATGCAGCCGGAGAACTGATGGTACTTCGCCATCTGCGCCGGAGTCTGTTTGTTTGGCCCCTGATCCGGGGTACGCGGGTTGCCGATAATATAGGGCTTAATCGCCTCCAGGCTCTCGATAAAGTGGGTCATATCGACCACCAGATCGCGCTCGATCGGGAAGTTAGCCAGCGCTTCGACCTTAATGCCCTTGGTGTATTCACGCAGGAAGGTTTTACATGCCAGCTTCGGCACCTTGTTGACCATCATCCCGCAGGAGCCGCAAATCGCCATCCGGCAGGACCAGCGGTAGCTGAGATCCGCCGCGAGGTTGTCTTTGATATAGCCTAGCGCGTCGAGCAGTGAGGTTTGCTCGTCATAAGGAACCTCATAGAACGCGCTGTGCGGCGCGGTGTCCACTTCCGGGTTGTAGCGCACCACCTCGATTTTCAGGTTCTTCATCTCAGCCATTGCTCGTCTCCTTCTTCTCGGCTGCTTCCGCTTCTGCGCCATATACGCGTTTTGCCGGCGGCAGAGTGGTGATCTTCACATCGCCATACTCGAGGCGCGTGGTGCCATCGGCATCGCGGAATGCGAGCGTATGCTTGAGGAAATTGACGTCGTCACGCTCGGTGCAGCCTTCATCCAGACGCTGATGCGCGCCGCGGGACTCTTTACGCGCAAGGGCAGAGTGGGCCATACATTCCGCCACGTTCAGCCCGTGACCCAGCTCGATGGTATACAGCAGGTCGGTATTGAACACGCTGGAGCTGTCGGTAATGCGTACGCGCCTGAAGCGCTCCTGCAGCTCCGCCAGCTTATCGACGGTTTTCTGCATCAGCTCCGGCGTACGGTAGATCCCGCAGCCTTCTTCCATTGACAGGCCCATCTCGTCGCGAATCTTCGCCCAGTTCTCGTCGCCTTCCTGATTGATAAGATCTTTCAGCCGTTTTTCTACGTCGGCGGTCTGCGCATCCAGCGCGGCGACGTTGGCTTCTTTGGCCTCAGCCGCTCGCCTGATGGCCTGCTCGCCGGCGAGGCGGCCAAAGACCACCAGCTCTGCCAGCGAGTTGGAGCCAAGGCGGTTGGCGCCGTGAAGGCCGACCGACGAGCATTCGCCCACGGCGAACAGCCCCTTGATGCGGCTTTCACAGTTCTGGTCGGTTTCGATACCGCCCATGGTATAGTGCGCGGTTGGGCGTACAGGAATCGGCTCTTTAACCGGGTCGACGCCGACGTAGGCCTTCGCCAGTTCGCAGATAAAGGGCAGGCGCTCCAGCAGCTTTTTCTCACCTAAATGGCGCAGGTCGAGATAAACCACGTCGCCGCGCGGCGTCGGAATGGTGTTGCCTTTACGCCATTCGTGCCAGAAGGCCTGGGAGACCTTGTCGCGCGGGCCGAGCTCCATATATTTGTTTTTCGGCTCGCCGAGCGGCGTTTCCGGACCCATGCCGTAATCCTGCAGGTAGCGATAGCCGTCCTTGTTGACCAGAATGCCGCCTTCGCCGCGGCAGCCTTCCGTCATCAGAATACCGGAGCCAGGAAGGCCGGTCGGGTGATACTGCACGAACTCCATATCGCGCAGAGGAACGCCGTGGCTAAGCGCGATGCCCATTCCGTCGCCGGTGACGATGCCGCCGTTGGTGTTGTAGCGATAGACGCGTCCTGCGCCGCCGGTGGCCATCACCACCGCGTTAGCGCGGATTTGCACCAGCGAGCCTTCCATCATATTCATCGCCACCAGGCCACGGGCCTGGCCATCGTCGACCAGAATATCGAGGACGAAATGCTCGTCGAAACGCTGGATCTGCGGGAACTGAAGGGAGGTCTGGAACAGGGTATGCAGCATATGGAAGCCGGTTTTATCGGCGGCGAACCACGTGCGTTCGATTTTCATCCCGCCGAAGCGGCGGACGTTGACGCTACCGTCAGGACGGCGGCTCCACGGGCATCCCCACTGTTCGAGCTGGGTCATTTCCGTCGGGCAATGATGGACGAAGTAGTCGACGACATCCTGCTCACAAAGCCAGTCGCCGCCGGCTACGGTGTCGTGAAAATGGTACTCAAAGCTGTCATGATCCTGGGTCACGGCGGCGGAGCCGCCTTCAGCCGCAACGGTGTGGCTGCGCATGGGGTAGACTTTTGAAATCAGTGCGATTTTGGCATTTGGATTAGCCTGCGCTGCGGCGATTGCAGCGCGAAGACCTGCTCCGCCAGCGCCAATTACGGCAAGATCGGCTTGAAAAGTTTGCACGACATTCCTCCAGTTTTTGTTTATTTCGCCGCCGGGCTGGCGAAAATGTGTCACTGCTCCTTTATAGGTAAAGAAGTATAGCCTTAGGGTCGGTAGGGAAAATTGACGTGTTCGATTTTTTTATCGATATGTGCGGTGATTTATCAGCACGATTGATGCTTCCTGGTGATTTATAAATTTTCTGAATTCTTTAAGGCGCCGTCGGCACAAAATTTGTCTCACCCGCCGGTTACGAGTAGACTTCGTGCCCTTGTCTGAAATCGGAGAAAGTACCATGAGCGAGACGGCAACCTGGCAGCCGAGCGCGTCTATTCCAAACCTGTTAAAACGCGCGGCTGTGATGGCGGAAATTCGTCGTTTCTTTACCGACCGCGGCGTGCTGGAGGTGGAGACGCCCTGCATGAGTCAGGCAACGGTAACGGATATTCACCTGTTTCCGTTCCAGACCCGTTTCGTCGGCCCCGGCTATTCGCAGGGGATGGATCTGTATCTGATGACCAGCCCGGAATACCATATGAAGCGCCTGCTGGCAGCGGGCTGCGGTCCGGTCTTCCAGCTGTGCCGCAGCTTCCGCAATGAAGAGATGGGGCGTCACCACAACCCTGAATTCACCATGCTGGAGTGGTATCGTCCGTGCTATGACATGTATCGTCTGATTAACGAGGTCGATGATTTACTGCAGCAGGTGCTGGAGTGTCAGCCGGCGGAAAGCCTCTCCTATCAGCAGGCGTTCCTGCGCCACCTCGAGCTCGACCCGCTATCAGCCGACAAGACCCAGCTGCGCGAAGCGGCAGCGAAGCTCGATCTGAGCAATATCGCCGATACGGAAGAAGATAGGGATACGCTGCTGCAGCTGCTGTTTACCATGGGCGTCGAGCCGCATATCGGCAAAGACCGTCCGACCTTTATCTATCACTTCCCGGCAAGCCAGGCGTCGCTGGCGCAGATCAGCACCGAAGATCACCGCGTTGCGGAGCGCTTTGAGGTCTATTACAAGGGAATTGAGCTGGCGAACGGCTTCCATGAGCTGACCGACGCCCGCGAACAGCAGCAGCGTTTCGAGCAGGATAACCGCAAGCGTGCGGCCCGCGGCCTGCCGCAGCAGCCGATTGACAGCAATCTGCTGGAAGCTCTGAAAGCGGGCCTCCCGGACTGCTCCGGCGTGGCGCTGGGGGTCGATCGCGTGGTGATGCTGGCGCTGGGGGCTGAAAGCATCGGCGAAGTGATCGCCTTTACCGTCGATCGCGCCTGACCTGGCCGAATATCTCTCTCTGGCCGCGCAAGGCCAGGGGGCAGACCCTACCCGGCGCACGAGCCGCCGGGTAGGGTCTAACTTACAGGCTGCCCGCCGTGCGGCTGGATTTCCCCGCCGAGGTCATGGCTCTGCTGCTCTTCCTGCCGTCAATGCTTTCCAGACGCATCTGGAACGGCGGGAACGGCATGTCGATACCGTGCTCGCGATAGCCTGCCAGAATCAGCTTATGGATCTCGTGGCGCAGCGGCATACGGTGGCCCATCTCGGCGGCGTAGATACGCAGCTCGAAAATCTGAATCCCCTGCTGCAGATCGACGAGGAAGGCCTCGGGCGCCGGCGTATCGATAACCAGCGAGCAGCGGTGGGCGGCGTTAATCAGAATCTGCGTGACCTCTTCGGTATTCGCATCCGCCGGGGCCGGCACCGTCAGCACCACGCGGGTGACGGAGTCAGACAGCGACCAGTTGATAAACTGCTCGGTGATGAACGCCTTATTCGGCACGATAATCTCTTTCCGGTCCCAGTCGCTGATGGTGGTGGCGCGGGTATTGATGCGGGTGATGCTGCCGGTCAGATCGCGGATGGTCACCGTATCGCCAATACGTATCGGCTTTTCAAACAGAATAATCAGGCCTGAGATAAAGTTGGCGAAGATCTCCTGCAGGCCAAAACCGAGGCCGACGCCGAGCGCCGCTACCAGCCACTGCAGCTTCGCCCACTCAATACCGATCATCGAGAAGCCCATCAGGCCGCCAATCAGCATCAGCAGGTATTTGGTAATGGTGGTGATCGCGTAGCCGGTGCCCGGCGTGAGGTCCAGGTGCTGCAGAATCGCCAGCTCCAGCAGCGCAGGGAGGTTGCGCACCAGCTGGGTGGTGATAATCAGCACCAGAATCGCGATCAGCACCGCCCCAAGCGTAATCGGCTCGAGGCTTTCAACGCCCTGCACCGTAGAGGTCGCATCCCACAGCGAGATATTCTCGAGGAAGCCAAACGCTGAATGGATTTCTGACCACAGCACGATCACCGAGACCAGGGCTACCAGCATCAGCAGCGAGCGCACCAGCCGCAGCGACCGGGTACTGATCGCATCGAGATCGATTTCACTGACGTCGATCTCCGCGGACCCTTCAGGGCTGCTGGAGTGCGCGATCTCATCTTCGCCCCGCGCGCGTTGGGCAAGAATTTCCGCCCGTCGATGCTTGGCGCGATCGAAGGCCAGCCGGCGGCGCTGAATCAGCATCCAGCGGCGGATGATGTGATAGACCACGAGCAGTAAGAACCAGATCGCCACCGACGTTTCCAGCCTGGCCAGCAGCGCCTGGGCGGTCGCCAGGTAGCCGATAGCCGCCGCCAGCATGGCAATGAGCGGCGCGCCCAGCAGCAGGTTCCACAGCATTCGGTTAACCATATTATCGCCGCTCCCTGATTTATCGAGATACAGCGGAATACCGGCATGCTTGAGGCTCAGCGTGACCAGCGCCAGCGCCCCGCAAATCAACAGGAAGCACAGGCGGCCGAGGGAGGCCGAGAACTCACGGTCGTTGAGGTTATCGAACATAATCAGCGCAATGATTAGCGGGACGATCAGCCCGATGCTCATCAGGTAGTAGCGCATGGCCTTGGTGACCCGGCTACGCGGCCAGCCGAAGTGGGCGATAAACAGGCCGTTCGGACGCGCAAAGGTGGCGCAAATCATCACTACCCACAGCAGCGGTACCGTGGCGGTGACGCTTTCGCCGATGGCCACCGCCAGCGGGAAGGGCCAGGCGGATTGCAGACCATAGCCCAGGGTCATCCACAGCACCGGGAGCGGCGAGGCCACCAGAATCGACCAGAACACGGTGCGCAGGGTGAGCCAGAAATGGTCCTGGGTCACTTTGCCAACGCGGGCGCTGGAACGCTCAAGGAAGCGGGTGAAGTGGCGACGCGAGCTGATGCTGAAACCGACCAGAATCAGCGCGCCAAACAGCGGCAGCAGCGTCTCCTTGCTGGTTAACATCATCGCGCTGGCTTTGCCTAGCTGGCTGACGGTATCGAGAGAGACCAGGCGGCGCAGATCGTGAGCAATTTCCAGCGGCCATGAAAAACCGATTGGGCTGACGTCCGAGGTCCAGAACAGATAGCGGTGGGTCGCTTCGTTCATCTCTTTCAGGGCGTCTTCAAGCTGGCCGTTAGCCACTTTGAGCTTGGTCAGCTCCAGAATCAGCGTATCGCCGCCCTGCAGCAGCGAGTTGAGCAGCTCGCTTTGCGTGCGCAGCTGCGCTTCAAGAATACGATTCTGCTCGCTGGTCAGCGCCTGACCGTCGGCCTGGCGCAGCTGACGGAGCTGCGTCTGGCTGCCGAGGAGGTCCTCAAAGCGCAGCCGCTGCACCCGCAGCTGGGCCATTTCGGTATCCAGCTGCTGGGGTTTTGGCGTCTCCGGCAGACGGGCGACCTGGGCGCGTAGCGCTTCGCCCAGCAGGCTGGAGGCGCCCAGCCACTGCGACTGCTCGCGCAGCGTATTGAGCGCCTGGCGAACCTGGAGCGTCTGGCTGGAGGCCTGACGCTGCTGTGAAGCAACCAGGTCCATGCGCTGAGCCTGCTGGTTTAACGCCTGCGACAGCTCGCGGTTAACTTTAAACTGGGCCACCAGCTCCGGCGGCAGGTTTTCGCTGTTCTCCGCCAGCAGCTCGGTGCTTTCCAGCGCCTTTTCGGCTTCGCGCTGGCGCTGGCTGTTGAGCTGATTACGCAAGCCCTGCAGGTAGCCGTCGAGCAGCTTGCTTTGCTTTTGCGCCAGATCGGCGCGCATGCGCGACAGCTCCTGGCGATTGTTGGCGGAGAGCTGCGCCAGGTCCAGCTCGTTGACCAGCGCTTTCAGGCGCGCGGATTCCGCCTGCAGGCTCAGATTTTGTGCCTGTGCCAGCGGCGTATTGCTGGTCTGCGAGCCGACGCGGCGCTCAACGTCGTTCAGCTGACGGCGGGCGTCGGTTTGCTGCTGCGGAAGCTGGTTGAGCGAATCGGCGATATCGCGGGCGCGCTCCTGCTCCTGCTGGGCCTGACGGCTGGCTTCGAGCAGCTGGCTGCTGACCTGCAGGATTTCCTGATTCAGGGCATCGGTGGAGAGCGTCGTTGATACCTGGCGCGGTTCATCGGCCAGGTTGTTGATCTGCGAACGCAGGGTCTGGAACAGCTTGGGGAAGTTATCGATAACCTGCTGATACTGACGCGTACGCTCGAGGGAAGCGCTACGCTCCTCCAGCGCGTTCAGAGCGGACTGTAGCGCTTCTACGGTACCAGGCTGGGCGGGTTTTGCCGCCTTCGCCTGTTCCAGTTCCTGAGCTATCTGTTTCGCGTCCGGGGCTGTCGCTGCGTACGCCCCCAGACTGAGGCTCCAGGCCAGCAGGAAAATATATATCAGGCGCACGGCATAACCCTTTTTGTCAGCTATTAACCTTCGTCTTGCGTATCGTCGCTCAGAATGCTGGCGTCGCCTTCGGTCGTGGACATGGTCTCAACGGCGGTTGCCAGCGGTTGACCAAGCTTAGTGACCGAGAGGTTCTGCAGCTGTTCGAGCAGTTTTACCTTGCCCGGGGCAAACAGGTTGATCACCGTCGAACCGAGTTTGAAGCGACCCATCTCCTGGCCTTTCAGCAGGGCAATGGAACCTTCGCTGTCGCCCGCAGGCCAGGTCCAGCGCTTAATGACGCCTTCACGCGGCGGGGTAACGGTACCGGACCACACGGTTTCAATGCTGCCAACGATGGTCGCACCGACCAGAATTTGCGCCATCGGACCAAATTCAGTATCGAACAGGCAGATGACGCGCTCGTTGCGGGCGAACAGATTCGGTACGTTCTGCGCGGTCAGGTGGTTAACGGAGAACAGATCGCCCGGGACGTAGATCATTTCGCGCAGAATACCGTTACACGGCATGTGGACGCGGTGGTAGTCACGCGGCGACAGATAGGTGGTTGCGAAGTTACCGTTGCGGAACAGCTCGGCCATCTGGTAATTACCGGCCAGCAGCGCTTCCAGCGTGTAGTTGTGGCCTTTGGCCTGCAGGATTTTATCGTCTTCGATAGCTCCCAGCTGGCTAATTGCGCCATCGGCAGGCATGACCAGCACGTTCGGATCGGTGTTCAGCGGACGTGCTTCATCACGCAGCGGTCGAACAAAGAAATCGTTAAAGGTGCGGTAGCTGGCGGTATCGGGCTTCTGCGCCTCTTTCATATCGACCTTGTAGCACTTCACGAACAGGTCGATGACCAGTTTCGTCAGCCAGCCCGCTCGTTTGCTCGCACCCCAGCCTGCGAGGCGGGTAAGCCACAGTTTAGGCAGAATGTATTGCAGCGAAAGTTTAAGATCGTTTAACAAGGTAGCCTCCAGGCCATTATTTGTCGTTCCTGACCCCCGCAAAGCGTCGGGGACCTGAAAAAGGGGTCGATTCTATACGTAAACGCATCCGGGTTGCACCAAGGCTGCAGGTCTGCGAATCCCCGGCAGCATAGAGAGCTATGTGGGCGGGGGGAATACGCGCAGCCAACGCAGAGCAGCCTGAAGGATGAAACGTATAGCGACGCTCAGCTTAAATGTCAGTCATCGGATGATGAAAAGCTTTTACGCGTTTTTACCTGCACTTCGTTCATGCTTTCCAGAATGCGGTGGTAGTTTTCAAAACGGCGCTCATTGATGCTGCCATTTTCAACCGCTTCGCGAATCGCGCAGCCCGGATCGGTATCATGCTTGCAGTCGCGATATTTGCAACGGCCTAAATAATCGTGAAATTCGACAAAACCGTTGGTGATTTGTTCCGCATCAAGATGCCAGAGGCCAAATTCGCGCACGCCAGGGGAGTCAATCACGTCGCCGCCCTGCGGGAAGTGATAGAGGCGCGCGGCGGTGGTGGTGTGCTGGCCAAGGCCCGAGTTGTCAGAGACGTCGTTGGTCAGGATCCGATCGTCGTTCAGGCCCAGCAGCGCGTTCAGCAGGCTGGATTTACCCACCCCGGACTGCCCGGCAAAGATGCTGATGCGGCCGGTGAGGGCCTCTTCAAGCGGCTTCAGACCGTCCTGGGTCCGGCTTGATACCATCAGCACGGGATAGCCAATTTTGCGGTAGATATCCATCTGCTCATTGACGAACGCTAAGGCGTCCTCATCCAGCAGGTCGATCTTGTTGAGCACAATCAGCGGCTCGACGTCCAGGGCTTCGCTCGCCACCAGATAGCGGTCAATAATGTTTAACGACAGCTCCGGTAAAATCGCGGAAACGATGACGATCTGATCGATGTTGGCGGCGATGGGCTTAACGCCATCATAGAAATCCGGACGCGTCAGGACCGAGGTCCGCTCGTGCACGGCCTCAACGATACCTTTTACTCTAACGCCGTCAGCGGCGTCTTTGCCTGGGCGCCAGACTACGCGATCGCCGGTTACCAGCGAACGGATCGTCCGGCGAATGTTGCAGCGGTGGACGCCACCGTCAACGGATTCGACATCGGCATGCATGCCGAAGCGGCTGATGACGATGCCTTCGGAGGTCTCGCCAAACAGATTGTCATCGTAGTCGGCCTTCTCCGAAGTCGTTTTCAGGCGGCGCTGGTGGTTGGCCTTGACGCGGCGCTGTTGGCCTTTGGAGAGTTTATTTTTACTCAATCGAACTGGCTCCTGGTCGCCCTGTAGGGGCAAAACCTCTATGATACACGCTATTTTAGATGAATATAGTCACGCAAGAAGGGTGGAAAATAGCATGAGTGCAGATGAAAACAACCTGATTTGGATCGATCTTGAAATGACGGGGCTGGATCCGGAGCGCGATCGCATTATCGAAATCGCCACCCTGGTGACCGATGCAAACCTCAACATTCTGGCGGAAGGGCCGACGATTGCGGTACACCAGTCTGATGCGCAGCTGGCGCTGATGGACGAGTGGAACGTGCGCACGCATACCGGCAGCGGGCTGGTGGAGCGCGTCAAGGCCAGCACCGTGGGCGATCGCGAAGCGGAGCTGGCGACTATCGAATTCCTCAAGCAGTGGGTGCCTGCGGGTAAATCGCCGATTTGCGGCAACAGCATTGGCCAGGACCGCCGCTTTCTCTTTAAATATATGCCCGAGCTGGAAGAGTACTTTCACTACCGCTACCTTGACGTCAGCACCCTGAAAGAGCTGGCGCGCCGCTGGAAGCCGGAAATCCTCGATGGCTTTAAAAAGCAGGGCACCCATCAGGCGATGGACGATATTCGCGAATCGGTGGCGGAGCTGGCCTACTACCGCGAGCACTTTATCAAGCTGTAATCGTGCTGCCGGGGTCGGACGGCCCCGGCGACAGGCCAGAACTATTTAAACCACTTTTGCTCCATTTGCCCGAATTCAGGGGAGGCCTTGACGACCTCCAGCGCGGCATTTAGCGCATTGAGCAGCTCAGGGTCATCCTGACGCACCGCGATCGCCAGCTGCTTGCCATAATATTTGGCATCGGTTGCCTGCTCGTCGATGATGGCGTAATCCGGATTGTCCTGCAGCCATGTCTCGGCGCTGGCGCGATCGCTCATCACCCCGATAACGCTCCCCTCTTTCAGCGCGCTGAACGCGGCGTCGTTGCTATCGTAAGAGACGACGTTCACCTCTTTTTGCTTATCGTGCAGATAGCGCTGGTGAATGCTGCCTTTCGCGACGCCGAGCTTTTGGCCTTTCAGGTCAGCAAAACCGTGGGCGCTATTCTTCGCGGTGACAACCACGCCGGACAGCTGCTGGCGATAGGGCTGAGTGAAGGCTACCCGCCTTTCGCGCATCGGGACGATCTCGATCCCGGCGATGATGGCGTCGAATTTCTTAAAGCGCAGCGCCGGGATCAGGGTATCGAAGCTCTGGGGCGTAAATGTGCACTCAGCCTGCATCTGTTTACAGAGCGCCCTGGCGAGATCGATATCAAAACCGGCAGGCTGGTTTTTGGCGTTGACGGTTTCGAAGGGCGGATTGGCCGTCGTGGTACCAAAATGCAGCGTCGTTGCCGATGCCGTTCCCATAGCTAGCGCGATCAGCAGCAGGAAGGAGAGCGTATTTTTCATCTTAATTTCCCTGTTTGTCATTGTTGTTGACCGTCTATGGGGAGATCGTACCCGCAGACCGGGGCGATTTTGCGCCTTTAACAAGGTGTGAAAAAGTTATTTTGCCTTACGCGCTGCTTATTTATACAATTCAGGACGCTATCTGGCGATAAAATGTCCATTCAGATAAAAATAGAAAAAAAGTGCTCGCTGGGGGGTTGCAGCTAAATCGAATTCTCGTATAATGCGCCTCCCGTGACGAAGCAGAAATGCAAATCACGACGCCATAGAAATATGGCAAGAAGTACGCGGGAATAGCTCAGTTGGTAGAGCACGACCTTGCCAAGGTCGGGGTCGCGAGTTCGAGTCTCGTTTCCCGCTCCAAAATTTGAAAGGCACTATCCTAATCACAGGATTTCGGCTTGCGGTAAAGCTACTCAGGTAGCGGCAGGTTGAAAGACGAAGATTAAGCGGGAATAGCTCAGTTGGTAGAGCACGACCTTGCCAAGGTCGGGGTCGCGAGTTCGAGTCTCGTTTCCCGCTCCAAATTTGATAGTTACCACACCCAAGCGGGAATAGCTCAGTTGGTAGAGCACGACCTTGCCAAGGTCGGGGTCGCGAGTTCGAGTCTCGTTTCCCGCTCCAAAATTTCTTCCTCATACTCAATTTATCCACAGTGCAAATCGCGCCGGGGATGCCTTCCGTTGAATACGGGAAAATACTGTAAACAGAGTTATCCACAGGTTAAATGCAAACGACGCGTTGCTGAAAAACTTCGACTTTTGAATAATATCAATTCATCTCATTGAAATTTAACAATAAAATTTCATTTCAAAGTGTTAATACGATCACTTGACGTTCGTCTGCATGTTGAAACGCAATGTGTTTTTGTTTTTATTCACAGCCTGTGAATGAATCAGGCGTCTCTCGGCAGCCCTTTTTCAATCACCCTGACCAGCCGCTGTTTCTTCGGCAGCTGCACCTCAACCGCGCCGGCATTGCGCCTGGCAATTTGCTGCTCTATCGCCCACTCGATATGTTCATCGAGAAGCGGATGCTCGCCCCGACGGCTCTCAAGCGCCTTGAGATTCGCTTCATCCCACGGAGCATTTCCCAGCGCAACGGCAATGTTGCGTAACCAGCGCAGATGGCCAATACGGCGAATTGCCGATCCTTCGGTCACCTTCAGAAAATGACCTTCACTCCAGGCAAACAGCTCTACCAGCGGCGGCGCGTGCAGCGCTTTTCGCGGGCTGAAATCCTCTTCATCCGTGAGCTGGGAAAAGCGGTTCCACGGGCAAATCAGCTGGCAGTCGTCGCAGCCGTAAATGCGGTTGCCGATCAGCGGGCGGAACTCGGCGGGTATCGCGCCTTCCAGCTCAATGGTCAAATAGGAGATGCAGCGGCGGGCGTCGACGGTATAGGGCTCGACGATCGCGCCGGTCGGACAGATCGTCATGCAGGCCACGCAGCGCCCGCACTCTTCGGCGACCGGCCGATCGACGGGCAGGGGGATATCAACCAGCAGCTCGCCGAGGAAAAAGAACGAGCCGGCATCGCGGTTAATAATAAGCGAGTGCTTGCCCGTCCAGCCAAGACCCGCTTTTTCCGCCAAAGGACGCTCCAGAACAGGCGCGGAATCGACAAACGGTCTAAAATTGAGCGAAGCACACTGTTCCTGAATCATCTCACCAAGTTTTTTCAGGCGGTTACGTAGCAGCTTATGATAATCACGCCCAAGGGCATAACGGCTGACGTAACCCAGCGCGGGATCTTTCAGGGTGCGGGCAAAAGCGGCATTCGCTGGCAGGTAGTTCATCCGTACGCTGATGACGCGTAACGTACCGGGAAGAAGCTCATGAGGGCGCGCGCGCATCATGCCGTGGCGCGCCATCCATTCCATCTCTCCGTGGTATTGTTTGTCCAGCCATGCCTGCAGTTTGGGTTCGTTGACGCTGAGATCGGTATCGGTGATACCCACCTGCTGGAACCCTAATTCAGTGCCCCATTGCTTGATTTGCTGCGCTAACTTATTGAGATCGAGGGGCTGTAACATGATGGACCATACAATGACGAAATACTCCGTCAGTATACCACACTTCATCTGGCCTGCAGAGGCGCTACGACGCGCGGAAAAAGAGGCTGCGGACAGCCTCGGGCTGACCCTGTTTGAGCTGATGCGCCGGGCGGGAGAAGCGGCTTTCCAGCTGGCGCGAAGCCAGTATCCTGCCGGCCAGCGCTGGCTGATTCTTTGCGGCCACGGCAACAACGGCGGCGACGGCTACGTCGTTGCGCGCCTGGCGCAGGCTGAAGGGATTGAGGTAACGCTGCTGGCGCTGGAGAGCGAGAAGCCGCTGCCGGAGGAAGCGCACGCCGCACGCGAAGAGTGGCTCAACGCTGGCGGAACGATCCACGCGGCGGATATTGCCTGGCCGGAAGAGATCTCGCTGATTATTGACGGGCTGCTGGGCATCGGCCTGCGCAGCGCTCCGCGCAAGCCGGTCGCGACGCTGATCGCGCGCGCGAATGCGCATCCGGCGCCGATAGTGGCGCTGGATATCCCCTCCGGGCTCAATGCGCAGACCGGAACCACGCCGGGGGCGGTCATCCATGCGGCCCACACGATAACGTTTATCGCCCCCAAGCCGGGGCTGCTGACCGGTAAAGCCCGCGACGTGGTTGGCCGGCTGCACTATCACTCCCTGGGCCTCGATAGCTGGCTTGCCGGACAAAGGTTCCCGCTGGCGCGCTTTGATGCCTCGCAGCTGGCGGGCTGGCTGCCGCCGCGCCGCGCAACCTCCCATAAAGGCGATCACGGCAGGCTGGCGATCGTTGGCGGCGATCGCGGCACCGCGGGCGCCATCAGGATGACCGGAGAAGCGGCACTGCGGGCGGGAGCCGGTTTAGTCCGGGTGTTGACCCATCTGGAAAATATTGCGCCGATTATTACCGCCAGGCCGGAGCTGATGGTGCATGAGCTCACGGCGCAGAGCCTCGATGAAAGCCTGCAGTGGGCTGATGTGGTGGCGATCGGTCCGGGCCTCGGCCAAAGCGAATGGGCGACGCGGGCGCTACGCCAGGTGGAGAGCTTTGCTAAACCGATGGTGTGGGATGCGGATGCGTTGAACCTGCTGGCAATCAATGCCGATAAACGTCACAATCGCGTGCTGACGCCACACCCCGGCGAAGCCGCCCGTTTGCTTAACTGCAGCGTGGCAGAAATTGAAAGCGATCGCTTACATTCTGCTCAACGTCTGGTAAAACGTTATGGTGGCGTGGTCGTGCTGAAAGGCGCGGGGACGGTGGTGGCCAGTGAAGCAGGTGAGATGGGTATTATCGATGCCGGCAATGCCGGTATGGCCAGCGGCGGAATGGGCGATGTGCTCACCGGTATTATTGCCGCTCTGTTAGGGCAAAAGCTAACGCCGTATGATGCTGCCTGCGCCGGTTGCGTGGCGCATGGCGAAGCCGCAGACCGACTGGCTGCCAGAGATGGCGTCCGTGGGATGCTGGCGACCGATCTCTTTTCCACGCTCAGGCGTGTTGTTAACCCGGATGTGATTGACGTAGACCATGATTAACCGAGTGATTCCTTTACCCGACGAGCAGGCAACCCTGGACCTTGGCAACCGCATTGCGCAGCTCTGTACGGGGGCCACGGTCATCTATCTGTATGGCGATTTAGGCGCGGGTAAAACTACCTTCAGCCGCGGCTTTTTACACGCACTCGGCCACCGCGGGAATGTCAAAAGCCCTACCTACACGCTGGTGGAGCCGTACACCCTCGAAAATTTGACGGTGTATCACTTCGATCTTTACCGCCTGGCGGACCCCGAAGAGCTCGAGTTTATGGGGATCCGTGACTATTTTACTGACGATGCTATCTGCCTGGTTGAATGGCCGCAGCAGGGCGCGGGCGTGCTGCCCGAGCCTGATGTTGAAATTCATCTTGAGTATCAGGCACAAGGGCGTGAGGCGCGCGTAACGGCAGTCTCCTCATTGGGTGAGTCTTTACTGGCGCGTTTAGCCTGAAGGATCGCGGGATGAAATATCGCATAACCTCTTGGCTGGCCGCTGCGCTGATGCTGTTTAGCATGCAGACCTTTGCGGCAAGTTTATCCGATATCCAGGTCTCTAACGGAGATCGGCAGGCCCGTATTACCATAAGCTTTATTGGCGATCCCGAATACTCCTTCAGCCCTCAGGGCAAACGCACCGTGGCGCTGGATATAAAGCAGACCGGCACCTTGCAGGGATTACCGCTGCTGTTTAGCGGCAGCAACCTGGTGAAAAGCATTCGCTCGGGCACGGCGCCGGATACGCAGTCTCTGCGCCTGCTGGTGGACCTGACGGAAGACGGCAAAACCCGCGCGGTGAAGCAGCAAAACGGCTCTAATTATACCGTTGTGTTCACTATTAACGCCGACGTCCCGCCTCCACCTCCGCCGCCTCCGGCGATCGTGAAGCGAGTGGAAAGGCCGGCGATTGCCCCGCGTCCGGTTCCGGTTGAGCCCGCGCGCAACCCGTTTAAGTCATCCGGTAATGAACGGCAAACTGCCATGACCGAGAGCCACGCCGTGACGCGTCCGGCCGCTCGCGCCGCGGCGACGGACGATAAGGTGATTATTGCGATCGATGCCGGCCACGGCGGCCAGGACCCGGGCGCGATCGGCCCGGACGGCACCAAAGAGAAGAACGTGACGATCGCCATTGCCCGCAAGCTGCGTGCGTTGCTGAACGCCGATCCGCTGTTCAAGCCGGTGCTGACCCGCGACGGCGACTACTTTATTTCGGTGATGGGCCGTTCGGACGTCGCCCGTAAGCAAAATGCCAACTTCCTGGTGTCGATTCACGCCGATGCGGCGCCGAATCGTGACGCTACCGGCGCTTCGGTATGGGTGCTGTCCAACCGTCGCGCCAATAGCGAAATGGCAGGCTGGCTTGAGCAGCATGAGAAGCAGTCCGAGCTGCTCGGCGGCGCCGGCGACGTGCTGGCGAACAGTCAGTCGGATCCCTACCTGAGCCAGGCGGTGCTGGATTTACAGTTCGGCCATTCCCAGCGCGTCGGGTATGATGTGGCGACTAACGTATTGAGCCAGCTGCAGCGGGTCGGCGATCTCCACAAGCGCCGCCCGGAACACGCCAGCCTCGGCGTGCTGCGTTCACCGGATATTCCGTCGATCCTCGTCGAAACCGGTTTTATCAGCAATACCGGCGAAGAGCGGCTGTTGGCCAGCGACAATTATCAGCAGCAGCTTGCCGAAGCGATTTATAACGGTCTGCGTAATTACTTTATGCAGCACCCGCTGCAATCAGCCCCGCGCGGCGAGCCCGCACAAACGGCCAGCGCCGCGTCGCCTGGCAGGACGTTGATAAATTAAGGAGTCAGTCATGCCGATTCAGGTTCTACCGCCGCAGCTCGCCAACCAGATTGCCGCAGGTGAGGTGGTGGAACGTCCGGCGTCGGTGGTTAAGGAGCTGGTAGAAAACAGCCTTGATGCCGGCGCGACCCGAATTGATATTGATATCGAACGCGGCGGCGCGAAGCTTATCCGCATTCGTGACAACGGCTGCGGCATCAAAAAGGACGAGCTGGCGCTGGCGCTGGCTCGCCACGCCACCAGTAAAATCGCCTCCCTTGACGATCTGGAAGCTATCATCAGCCTCGGCTTTCGCGGGGAAGCGCTGGCCAGTATCAGCTCGGTGGCGCGGCTGACCCTGACCTCGCGCACGGCGGAGCAGCAGGAGGCCTGGCAGGCCTACGCCGAAGGGCGCGATCAGGACGTGACCGTCAAGCCGGCGGCGCATCCGGTCGGCACCACGCTGGAAGTGCTGGATCTGTTCTATAACACCCCGGCCCGCCGCAAATTTATGCGTACCGAAAAGACGGAATTTAACCATATCGATGAAATCGTCCGCCGCATCGCGCTGGCGCGTTTCGACGTCACGATTAATCTCAGCCATAACGGCAAGGCGATGCGCCAGTATCGCGCCGTACCCGCGGGCGGACAGCGCGAGCGGCGGCTGGGCGCTATCTGCGGCACGCCGTTCCTCGAGCAGGCGCTGGCGATTGAATGGCAGCACGGCGATCTGACCCTCAGCGGCTGGGTGGCAGATCCTCTGCATACCAATCCGGCGCTGGCGGAGATTCAGTATTGCTACGTCAACGGCCGTATGATGCGCGACCGGCTGATCAACCACGCCATTCGCCAGGCCTGTGAAGATAAGCTCGGGGCCGACCAGCAGCCCGCTTTTGTCCTGTACCTTGAGATTGACCCGCACCAGGTGGATGTGAATGTCCATCCGGCTAAGCACGAGGTGCGTTTTCACCAGTCTCGGCTGGTCCATGATTTTATCTATCAAGGGGTGCTTAGCGTCCTCCAGCAGCAGCTCAGCGCGCCGCTGGCGGAAGAGGATGCGGGGCAGCCGGCGCGCCTTCAGGTACCGGAGAACCGGGTCGCGGCGGGGGCTAACCATTTTGCTCAGCCCGTCCCTGCGCGTGAGCCGGCCGCAGCGCGCTACGGTCGCGAAACGCCGCGCGAGCCTTCCAGTCCGGCTGGAGGCGGCGGCGCCGGCTGGCCGCATGCGCAGCCGGGATACCAAAAGCAGCAGGGGGCGCTGTATCGTCAGCTGCTGGAGACGCCGGCTGTCGAGCGTAAAAGCAGCGCCCCGGCGCCTGCTGCTGAGGGTTTATCCGGCCACAGCCAAAGCTTTGGCCGCGTGCTGACCATCGTTGATGGCGATTGCGCGCTGCTGGAACGTGACGGCAGGCTGGCGCTTCTGGCGCTGCCGGTGGCCGAACGCTGGCTGCGTCAGGCGCAGCTGACGCCCGCCGGGGAGCCGGTTTGCGGGCAGCCGCTGCTGATCCCGCTGCGGCTAAAAGTATCGGGTGCGGAAAAGGACGCGCTGGCGAAAGCGCAGGCGGCGCTGGTGGCTTTGGGGATCGATCTGCAGTCCGATGCGCATCATTTGACGGTTCGCGCGGTGCCTTTACCCTTAAGACAACAAAATTTACAAATCTTGATTCCTGAACTGATAGGCTACCTGGCGCAGCGAAAGGCATTTGACGTCGGTGACATCGCGCAGTGGATCGCGCGCAACCTGGCGAGCGAACACGCGCAGTGGAATATGGCGCAGGCGATTAGCGTGCTGGCGGACGTAGAGCGTTTATGTCCGCAGCTGGTAAAAGCTCCGCCGGGTGGTCTGTTACAACCCGTTGACCTGGATTCGGCGATGAATGCCCTGAAAGATGAGTGATGTAACTGAGGCGAGCCTGCCTAAGGCAATATTTTTAATGGGCCCAACGGCCTCTGGTAAAACGGCGCTGGCCATTGCATTGCGTAAAATTTTACCGGTAGAGTTGATTAGTGTCGATTCCGCCCTTATCTATCGAGGAATGGACATTGGTACGGCCAAGCCGGATGCGGCAGAGCTGAGCGCAGCGCCGCATCGACTGCTGGATATTCTCGACCCGGCAGAGGCTTACTCCGCGGCGGACTTTCGTCGCGATGCGTTGGCAGAAATGGCGGATATCGTCGCTGCCGGGCGCATTCCGCTGCTGGTTGGCGGAACAATGTTGTATTTCAAAGCGTTGCTGGAAGGGCTGTCGCCGTTACCGTCGGCAGATCCGCAGGTCAGGGCAAAAATTGAGCAACAGGCAGCAGAGCAGGGGTGGCACGCACTGCACCGGCAGCTACAGGAGATCGATCCCGTTGCCGCCGCGCGTATTCATCCAAATGATCCGCAAAGACTTTCCCGAGCACTGGAAGTTTTTTTCATTTCGGGTAAAACTTTAACGGAACTGACGCAAACGTCGGGAGACGCTCTGCCGTACAAGGTGCATCAGTTCGCCATCGCCCCGGCGAGCCGTGAACTGCTCCATCAACGCATAGAACAGCGTTTTCATCAGATGTTGGCTTCAGGTTTTGAAGCAGAAGTACGGGCGCTATTTGCCCGCGGAGATTTGCATACGGATATGCCTTCCATTCGTTGTGTAGGATATCGCCAGATGTGGTCATACCTTGATGGCGAGATCCCGTATGATGAAATGGTTTATCGAGGTGTTTGCGCCACGAGACAGTTAGCCAAGCGTCAGATAACCTGGTTGCGCGGCTGGGAAGATATTCACTGGTTAGACAGTGAACAACCTGAACAGGCGCTCAACAAAGTATTACAGGTAGTTGGTGCGAGCCAGGACTGAACGTGTACAATTAAACGGTATCGTGCGTAATTTTTTTTAAGAATCGTAAGGTTCTGAGTACAAAACAAGCATACATATAAGGAAAAGAGAGAATGGCTAAGGGGCAATCTTTACAAGATCCGTTCCTGAACGCTTTGCGTCGGGAACGCGTTCCGGTTTCTATTTATTTGGTGAATGGTATTAAGCTGCAAGGGCAAATTGAGTCTTTCGATCAGTTCGTGATCCTGTTGAAGAACACGGTCAGCCAGATGGTCTACAAGCACGCAATTTCCACCGTTGTTCCGTCTCGCCCGGTGTCTCATCACAGCAATAATGCTGGCGGCGGTACAAGCAACTATCACCACGGTGGTAGCGCGCAGGGTTCTTCTGCGCCGCAGCAAGACAGCGAAGACGCCGAATAAGGTTAATGCTGTTTTTCCAAGCCGGGGAGCCTGGTTTTACTCTATGAGTTTTTGGTTGCAGGAAGTCGGCATGTAGTGAATCCCCAGGCGTTTACAGCAGTAAATGGCTGGGGTAAACGAGTAAAGCCAATACTCACGCAACCAGAAAGACCACGAGTGACCCTGTTCCCCGCTGGTATTTTAGAAGGGGTTTACGCTTGTTTGACCGTTATGATGCCGGTGAGCAGGCGGTGCTGGTACACATCTATTTTTCGCAAGACAAAGATATGGAAGACCTTCAGGAGTTTGAATCCCTGGTCTCCTCTGCCGGTGTCGAAGCAATGCAGGTGATTACCGGTAGCCGTAAAGCACCGCACCCAAAATATTTTGTTGGTGAAGGTAAGGCTGTCGAAATTGCGGAAGCCGTAAAAGCGACCGGCGCGTCGGTCGTGCTGTTCGATCATGCCCTGAGTCCAGCCCAGGAACGTAACCTGGAGCGCCTGTGTGAATGCCGGGTTATCGATCGCACAGGACTTATTTTAGATATTTTCGCCCAGCGAGCGCGCACCCACGAAGGGAAACTGCAGGTTGAGCTGGCGCAGCTGCGCCATATGGCGACGCGCCTGGTACGCGGCTGGACCCACCTTGAAAGGCAAAAGGGCGGGATTGGTTTGCGTGGCCCGGGTGAAACCCAGCTCGAGACTGACCGTCGATTGCTGCGTAACCGCATTATGCAGATCCTCGGGCGGCTGGAAAAAGTATCGAAGCAGCGTGAACAGGGACGGCGGTCACGAGCCAAAGCCGATATCCCAACCGTGTCGCTGGTGGGGTACACCAACGCCGGGAAATCAACGCTGTTTAACCAGATAACCGAAGCTGAGGTGTACGCGGCGGACCAGCTGTTCGCGACTCTGGACCCGACGCTACGCCGCATCGACGTCACGGACGTTGGTGAAACCGTGCTGGCGGACACCGTGGGCTTTATTCGCCACCTGCCGCACGATTTGGTCGCCGCGTTTAAAGCCACGCTGCAGGAGACGCGTCAGGCGACGCTGCTGCTGCACGTGATTGACGCAGCCGATGTCCGTCTGCAGGAAAATATTGATGCCGTAAATACGGTTCTCGCCGAAATCGAGGCCGATGAGATCCCGGTACTGCTGGTGATGAACAAAATCGACATGCTTGACGATTTTGAACCACGTATCGACCGGGATGAAGAGAATAAACCGATTCGGGTCTGGCTCTCTGCGCAGACCGGAATTGGGGTACCGCTGCTTTTTGAGGCTTTGACGGAACGACTTTCCGGTGAAGTGGCCCAGCACACGCTGCGCTTACCGCCGCAGGAAGGGCGGCTGAGAAGTCGGTTCTATCAGCTTCAGTCGATAGAAAAAGAGTGGCTGGAGGATGACGGCAGCGTGAGTCTGCAGGTGCGCATGCCGATCGTTGACTGGCGTCGCCTCTGTAAACAAGAGCCAGCGCTGGTTGATTACGTGATTTGACCTTGCAGCTTGCCTGAAGATATTAACCCCTGTGGGGATATCAAAAACAAATATGGAGCATATACATGGCGTGGAATCAGCCCGGTAATAACGGACAGGACCGCGACCCGTGGGGGAGCAGCAATAACCAAGGCGGCAACTCCGGGGGAAATGGCAATAAAGGTGGTCGCGAGCAGGGGCCGCCCGATCTGGATGATATCTTCCGCAAGTTAAGTAAAAAACTTGGCGGTCTCGGTGGCGGCAAAGGGGGACAGGGAGGCGCTAGCGGCTCTCAGGGATCTCGTGGCCCGATGGGCGGACGTATTGTCGGCATCGTTGCCGCTGCCGCAGTTATTATCTGGGCAGCCAGCGGTTTCTATACCATCAAGGAAGCGGAACGTGGTGTGGTGACTCGCTTTGGTAAATTCAGCCATCTGGTTGAGCCGGGTCTTAACTGGAAGCCAACCTTTATCGATAACGTCCAGGCCGTCAACGTTGAATCGGTACGTGAACTGGCGGCTTCTGGCGTCATGCTGACGTCTGACGAAAACGTCGTGCGCGTTGAGATGAACGTGCAGTATCGGGTGACCGATCCAGAACGCTACCTGTTTAGCGTTGCCAGCGCCGACGATAGCCTGCGTCAGGCAACCGACAGCGCCCTGCGTGGCGTTATCGGCAAGTACACCATGGACCGTATCCTGACCGAAGGGCGTACCGTTATTCGTAGCGATACCCAGCGCGAGCTGGAAGAGACGATTCGTCCGTACGATATGGGTATTACCCTGCTGGACGTCAACTTCCAGACGGCGCGTCCGCCGGAAGAGGTGAAGGCCGCGTTTGACGATGCGATTGCCGCGCGTGAGAACGAGCAGCAGTACATCCGCGAAGCTGAAGCTTACACCAACGAAGTGCAGCCGCGAGCTAACGGTGCAGCGCAGCGTATCCTCGAAGAGGCGCGTGCGTACAAGACTCAGACCGTTCTTGAAGCTCAGGGTGAGGTCGCGCGCTTTGCGAAGATCCTGCCTGAGTACAAAGCCGCGCCGGAGATTACCCGCGAGCGTCTGTATATCGAAAGCATGGAAAAAGTGCTGAGCCACACCCGCAAAGTGCTGGTTAACGATAAGGGCGGCAATCTGATGGTTCTGCCTCTGGACCAGATGCTGAAAGGCGCCGGTACGCCAGCAGCAAAGGGCAATAGCAGCGGTGCGAACGATCTGCTGCGCCTGCCGCCTGCCTCCGGCTCAAGCAGCGCCAGCACCACGTCGACCACTACGGATGGCAACATTATGGACCAACGTCGCGCCAACGCGCAGCGTAACGACTACCAGCGTCAGGGGGAATAACGATGCGTAAACCTGTAATTGCGATTATTGCCATCGTGCTGGTAGTGCTTTACATGTCTATCTTTGTGGTTAAAGAGGGCGAGCGCGGTATTACGCTGCGTTTTGGTAAGGTACTGCGCGATAGCGAAAATAAACCGCTGGTGTATTCGCCGGGTCTGCACTTCAAGATCCCGTTCATTGAATCAGTGAAAACGCTCGATGCGCGTATTCAGACTATGGATAACCAGGCCGATCGCTTTGTTACCAAAGAGAAGAAAGACCTGATCGTCGACTCATACATCAAGTGGCGTATCAGCGACTTCAGCCGTTACTATCTGGCAACCGGCGGCGGCGACGTCTCCCAGGCCGAGGTGCTGCTGAAGCGTAAATTCTCTGACCGTCTGCGTTCTGAGATTGGTCGTCTGGACGTGAAGGATATCGTGACCGATTCCCGCGGTCGCCTGACTCTGGAAGTGCGCGATGCGCTGAACTCCGGCTCTGCAGGTACCGAAGATGAAGTCAGCACGCCGGCCGCTGACGATGCTATCGCCAAAGCGGCGGAGCGCGTATCGGCAGAAACTAACGGCAAGGTTCCGGTCGTTAACCCGAACAGTATGGCGGCGCTGGGTATTGAAGTCGTCGACGTACGCATCAAGCAGATCAACCTGCCGGCCGAAGTGTCTGAAGCGATTTATAACCGTATGCGCGCCGAGCGTGAAGCGGTTGCCCGTCGCCACCGTTCACAGGGCCAGGAAGAGGCTGAGAAGCTGCGCGCTACCGCGGACTATGAAGTGACCAAGACGCTGGCTGAAGCCGAGCGCCAGGGCCGCATCATGCGCGGTGAAGGCGACGCAGAGTCGGCGAAGCTGTTTGCCGATGCGTTTAGCCAGGATCCGGGCTTCTACGCCTTTATCCGTAGCCTGCGCGCCTATGAGAACAGCTTCCAGGGTAACCAGGATGTGATGGTTCTCAGTCCTGACAGCGATTTCTTCCGCTACATGAAGTCACCTGACTCCGCTCGCAAATAAGCGATTTAGTCAGCCAAAGGGCGCCTTGAGAAAGGCGCCTTTTTTATATTTTTAAATCAGGAAATAACTTTTAACACAACGGGTTATGCGTTTTATTCGCAAAAAAAGTGCATAATCAACGCGAAATGCCGGACAATAGGCGACACGGGTAAAAAACATCATGGCTCAAGCCCTGACGCTCTGCGGCGGCGGTGGTTTCGTTTCTCTCTAAGGGTTAATCATGAACTCAACAATCTGGCTGGCACTGGCGCTGGTTTTAGTACTTGAAGGACTGGGGCCGTTGCTTTATCCGCGCGCCTGGCGTCGGATGATCGCCACAATGAGCCAGCTGCCGGATAATATATTACGCCGTTTTGGCGGCGGTCTTGTGGTTGCCGGGATAGTCATCTACTACATGTTGACGAAATCACTGAGCTGATCAAAAAGTGGCCAGACCTGGCTGATATTGAGTGCAAAAAGTGCTGTAACTCTGAAAAAGCGATGGTAGAATCCATTTTTAAGCAAACGGTGATTTTGAAAAATGGGCAACAACGTCGTCGTACTGGGCACCCAATGGGGTGACGAAGGTAAAGGGAAGATCGTCGATCTCCTGACTGAACGGGCTAAATATGTTGTGCGCTACCAGGGTGGTCACAACGCAGGCCATACTCTCGTAATCAACGGTGAAAAAACCGTCCTGCATCTTATTCCATCAGGTATTCTCCGCGAAAATGTCACCAGCATCATCGGTAACGGTGTTGTGCTGTCTCCGGCTGCGCTGATGAAAGAAATGAAAGGACTGGAAGACCGTGGTATCCCTGTCCGCGAGCGTCTGCTGCTGTCCGAAGCCTGTCCGCTTATCCTTGATTATCACGTTGCGCTGGACGTTGCGCGTGAAAAAGCGCGCGGTGCGAAAGCTATCGGTACTACCGGTCGCGGCATCGGTCCTGCTTACGAAGATAAAGTCGCTCGCCGCGGTCTGCGCGTTGGTGACCTGTTTGATAAAGCCACCTTCGCTGACAAACTGAAAGAAGTGATGGAATATCACAACTTCCAGCTGGTGAACTTCTACAAAGCGGAAGCGGTTGATTATCAAAAAGTCCTTGATGACGTTATGGCAATTGCCGACATCCTGACGGCGATGGTTGTAGACGTTTCCGATCTGCTGGATCAGGCACGTCAGCGCGGCGACTTCGTGATGTTCGAAGGCGCGCAGGGCACTCTGCTGGATATCGACCACGGTACCTATCCGTACGTAACCTCCTCCAACACCACCGCTGGTGGCGTGGCAACCGGCTCCGGCCTGGGTCCGCGTTATGTGGATTACGTACTGGGTATCATCAAAGCTTACTCTACCCGCGTAGGGGCAGGTCCGTTCCCGACCGAGCTGTTTGATGATGTCGGCGAGTTCCTGTGCAAGCAGGGTAACGAATTCGGCGCCACTACCGGCCGCCGCCGTCGTACCGGCTGGCTGGATATCGTTGCGATTCGTCGCGCGGTGCAGATCAACTCCCTGTCCGGCTTCTGCCTGACCAAGCTGGACGTACTGGACGGCCTGAAAGAAGTTAAACTCTGCGTAGCTTACCGTCTGCCGGACGGCCGCGAAGTGACCACCACTCCGCTGGCAGCCGACAACTGGGAAGGCATTGAGCCGATTTATGAAGTCATGCCGGGCTGGTCCGAAACCACCTTCGGTGTGAAAGAGCGTAGCGGCCTGCCGCAGGCGGCGCTGAACTACATCGCTCGTATTGAAGAGCTGACCGGCGTACCGGTTGATATTATCTCTACCGGTCCTGACCGTACCGAGACGATGATTCTGCGCGACCCGTTCGACGCATAATTATCTCCAGGGGCGCCGATTGGGCGCCCCTTGTTTTTGCTGTCCACCCGCCCCATTTCAAATAAATTAACGGCCTGAGCGTCGGCTGGTTTATCATCAATATAGTCATACCCTGCGGATTCACCGCTTGCCCCTTACCCTGAGGTTGCTGTGCAGTTAACGAGTTTCACTGATTACGGATTACGAGCGCTTATCTATATGGCGTCGCTACCGGATGGCCGAATGACGAGTATCTCCGAAGTGACGGAGGTCTACGGCGTGTCGCGTAATCATATGGTAAAAATAATCAATCAGCTGAGTCGCTCTGGTTACGTTATGGCGGTGCGGGGAAAGAACGGGGGGATTCGCCTCGGTAAGCCGGCAAAAACGATTCGTGTTGGTGATGTGGTTCGCGATCTTGAGCCGCTATCGTTGGTCAATTGCAGCAGCGAATTCTGCCACATTACACCCGCCTGTCGCCTGAAGCAGGCGCTTGCAGAAGCGGCGCAAAGTTTTCTTAAGGAACTAGATAACTACACGCTGGCTGATTTGGTTGAAGAGAATCAACCACTTTATAAATTATTACTGGTGGAGTGACGTAAACTCTCATCAGAGATGACAACGGAGGAACCGACATGTCACAAGATCCTTTCCTGGACCGCGAAGCAGAAAAGTATGCGAATCCAATCCCTAGCCGGGAATTTATCCTCGATCATTTAGCAAAACGTGAAAAACCGGCCAGCCGAGACGAGCTGGCGATCGAACTGAATATCGAAGGCGAAGAGCAGCTGGAAGGGCTACGCCGCCGCCTGCGTGCTATGGAGCGCGACGGGCAGCTGGTGTTTACCCGCCGTCAGTGCTACGCGCTGCCGGAGCGTCTTGACCTGCTCAAAGGCGTGGTTATCGGCCATCGCGACGGCTTTGGCTTCCTGCGCGTTGAGGGGCGTAAAGACGACCTGTACCTGTCGTCTGAGCAGATGAAAACCTGTATTCATGGCGATCAGGTGCTGGCGCAGCCGCTGGGCGCGGACCGTAAAGGCCGCCGCGAAGCGCGTATCGTGCGCGTCCTGGTGCCAAAAACCAGCCAGATCGTCGGCCGCTATTTCACCGACGCCGGCGTGGGCTTCGTGGTGCCTGACGACAGCCGTCTGAGCTTTGATATCCTGATCCCGCCGGAAGAAGTCATGGGCGCGCGGATGGGCTTTGTGGTGGTGGTTGAACTGACCCAGCGCCCGACCCGTCGTACTAAAGCGGTGGGCAAAATTGTTGAAGTGCTGGGCGATAACATGGGCACCAGCATGGCGGTCGATATGGCGCTGCGCACCCATGAAATCCCTTATACCTGGCCACCGGCGGTGGAAAAACAGGTCTCCGTGCTGAAAGAGCAGGTGCCTGAAGAGGCCAAGGTTGGCCGCGTTGATTTGCGCGATCTGCCGCTGGTCACCATCGATGGTGAGGACGCCCGCGACTTTGACGATGCGGTTTACTGCGAGAAGAAACGCGGCGGCGGCTGGCGCCTGTGGGTCGCCATTGCCGACGTAAGCTACTACGTGCGTCCCGGTACCCCGCTGGACGGCGAAGCGCGCAGCCGCGGTACTTCGGTCTACTTCCCGTCGCAGGTGGTGCCGATGCTGCCGGAAGTGCTCTCTAACGGCCTGTGCTCGCTGAACCCGCAGGTCGATCGCCTGTGCATGGTTTGCGAAATGACGATTTCGTCAAAAGGTCGTCTGACCGGCTACAAATTCTATGAAGCGGTAATGAGCTCGCACGCGCGCCTGACCTATACCAAGGTATGGCATATGCTGCAGGGCGATAGCGAGCTGCGTGAGCAGTACGCGCCGCTGGTGAAGCATATCGAAGAGCTGCACACCCTGTACAAAGTTCTGGATAGCGCTCGCGAAGAGCGCGGCGGCATCTCCTTTGAAAGTGAAGAAGCGAAGTTCATCTTTAACGCCGAACGCCGCATCGAACGCATTGAGCAGACCCAGCGCAACGACGCGCATAAGCTGATTGAAGAGTGCATGATTCTGGCGAATATCTCCGCCGCTCGCTTCGTCGAGAAGGCGCTGGAGCCGGCCCTGTTCCGTATCCACGATAAGCCGACTACTGAAGCGATCACCGCTTTCCGCACGGTACTGGCGGAGCTCGGTCTGGAGCTGCCCGGCGGCAACAAGCCGGAGCCGCGCGACTACGCCGAGCTGCTGACCTCCATCGCCGATCGTCCTGACCATGAGATGCTGCAAACCATGCTGCTGCGCTCGATGAAGCAGGCGGTCTACGATCCGGAAAACCGCGGCCACTTTGGCCTGGCGCTGCAGTCCTACGCGCACTTCACCTCGCCGATCCGTCGTTACCCGGACCTGTCGCTGCACCGCGCCATTAAGTATCTGCTGGCGAAAGAGCAGGGGCACAAAGGCAACAGCACTGAAACCGGCGGCTGGCACTACAGCATGGAAGAGATGCTGCAGCTGGGCGCGCACTGTTCGATGACCGAACGTCGTGCCGACGAAGCGACCCGCGAAGTCTCTGACTGGCTGAAGTGTGACTTTATGCTGGATCAGGTGGGCAACGTCTTTAAGGGCGTGATTGCCAGCGTCACCGGCTTTGGCTTCTTCGTCCGTCTGGACGAGCTGTTTATCGACGGCCTGGTGCACGTTTCATCGCTGGATAACGACTACTACCGCTTCGACCAGGTCGGGCAGCGTCTGATCGGCGAATCCGGCGGTCAGACCTACCGGCTGGGCGATCGCGTGGAAGTCCGCGTGGAAGCGGTCAACATGGACGAGCGCAAAATCGACTTCTCGCTGATCTCCAGCGAACGCGCCCCGCGCAACGTCGGCAAGACCGAGCGTGAGAAGGCGAAAAAGTCGAACGCCGGCAAACCTTCCGGGCGCCGTCGCCAGGCCGGGAAGCAGGTAAACTTCGAGCCGGACAGCGCCTTCCGTAAAGAGAAAGGCAAGTCTCAGCCCAACGCCGCTCAGCCTAAAGGCGAGAAAAAAGCGAAGAAGCCGTCGGCTAAAACGCAGAAAATAGCTGCCGCAACCAAAGCGAAGCGCGCGGCGAAAAAGAAAACCGCTGAGTAAGCGGGCATCAATCTTACAGGCCGGGACATCCGGCCTGTAAAGCCGAAACGGCAATATTAACAAGCAACGAGTACATCAATGAGTGAAATGATTTACGGCATCCACGCGGTGCAGGCCCTGCTGGAGCGCGCTCCCGAGCGTTTTCAGGAAGTCTATATTCTGAAAGGCCGCGAGGATAAACGCCTGCTGCCGCTGATCCATGCGCTGGAAGCTCAGGGCGTGGTGATTCAGGTCGCTAACCGCCAGTTTCTCGACGAGAAAAGCGAAGGCGCCGTGCATCAGGGAATTATTGCCCGCGTGAAGCCGGGGCGTCAGTACCAGGAGAACGACCTGCCTGAACTGCTCGCCTCTATCGATCAGCCGCTGCTGCTGATTCTCGACGGCGTCACCGATCCGCATAACCTTGGCGCCTGTCTGCGCAGCGCTGACGCCGCCGGCGTGCATGCGGTGATCGTGCCGCGGGACCGTTCGGCGCAGCTGAACGCGACGGCGAAAAAAGTGGCCTGCGGCGCGGCGGAAAACGTCCCGCTGATCCGCGTGACTAACCTTGCGCGCACCATGCGTCTGCTGCAGGAAGAGAACGTCTGGATCGTCGGCACCGCCGGCGAAGCGGATCATACTCTTTTCCAGAGCAAGATGACCGGCCCGATGGCGTTGGTGATGGGGGCCGAAGGTGAAGGGATGCGTCGCCTGACGCGCGAACACTGCGATGAGCTGATCAGCATTCCGATGGCCGGCAGCGTCTCCTCGCTGAACGTCTCCGTCGCGACCGGTATTTGCCTGTTTGAGGCCGTGCGCCAGCGCAGCTGATTAACGCCGGGCGCACGCTGCCCGGCGGCTACTCGTCCAGCGAGCGCAGGTGATCGTTCTTATTGAGGGTCATTAGCGCAACGATGCTGACTACCGCCGTCGCCATGACGTAGTAAGCCGGAATATCAAGATTACCGGTCTGTTTAATCAGGCCGGTAATAATCAGCCCGGCGCAGCCGGAAAACACCGCATTAGAGAGCGAATAGGCCAGACCAAGGCCGGTATAGCGCACCCTTGTCGGGAACATTTCTGCCAGCATCGCCGGTCCCGGCCCTGCCAGTATCCCCACCAGACCTCCGGCAATGAATACCACCGCGCCTTTTATCAGCAGCGTGCTGGATTCTGCCTGGAGAATTTTCAGCAACGGCAGCGCCAGTATCAGCAGCAGCGCCGCGGCCAGCACCATCACGTTGCGACGACCCCACTTATCGCTGAGTATCCCGGCAGGAAGAATGGTGAGCGCAAAGCCAATATTGGAGATCACCGCGATCAGCAGCGCCTGGTTAAAGCCGGTATGCAGCGACGACTGCAGGTAGGCGGGCATAATCACCAGGTAGGTATAGCCTGCGGCGGACCAGACCATCAGGCGACCGATGCCGGTGACAATCGCTTTCAGGGTATGGATCAGGTCGGCGCTGGCCTGCGGATGCTGCGGTTGCTGCTGCTGGCGGAGAAAGCCCGGCGTCTCCTCCATTTTTACCCGCAGCCAGAGCGCGACGATCCCCAGCGGGATGGCGAGGAAGAATGGAATTCGCCAGCCCCAGGCATGGAGCTCTTCCGGGCTCAGCACTGCGGAGATCAGGGCCACGATCCCGGCCCCGGCCAGCAGGCCGAGGGCGACGGTGAAGGATTGCCATGCGCCATACAGACCGCGCCTGCCGCGGGGCGCAAACTCGGTCATCAGCGAGACGGCGCCGCCATACTCCCCGCCGGCAAACAGCCCCTGCAGAATGCGCAGCCCGGTCAAGATCAGAGGGGCCGCCACCCCGATGCTGGCATACGCCGGCACCAGGCCAATTGCCGTGGTGGCGAGCGTCATCATCACCAGGACGACGATCAGCGTCGGCTTGCGGCCGATTCGATCGCCGATACGGCCAAAAATAATGGCGCCTAGCGGGCGGAAGAAAAAGGCGATGGCGAAGGAGGCGTAGGTCAGGATCAGGCCCGTCAGCGGCGCTTCGCCGGCCAGCTGAAAGAAATTCCGGGCGATAACCGTCGCCAGAAAGCCATAGACCGCAAACTCATACCATTCAATAAAGTTGCCGATAGATCCGGCGATCAGCGCGCGCTTGTGCGCGCCCGTAGGGCGTGTCGCGGTCTGCATAGGCCATCCTGATTTCAACAAAAAAACAGCAAGTGAATAAATTATTCCACAACTTTAACTTTATGAAATTTTAAATTCTTATGCCTGTGATGAGCCTCACGAAGGGACGGATGGTTTTTTTGTGACCAGGCTCGCGGGCGCTCCCGGGCCAGGCTGACCATACTGAGTACAACGCCATTGACGGAGGGAAGCACTATGCACTGGCCAACTCATACCGTGTTTAATCAGCCGACGCCGCTGCTGAACAGCAACTTATTCTTGTCCGACAGCGCGCTGCGCGAGGCGGTAGCCCGCGAAGGCGCCGCCTGGGACGGCGATCTGCTGGCCAGCATCGGCCAGCAGCTGGGAGCGGCAGAGTCGCTGGAGCTGGGGAGGCTGGCGAACGTTAATCCGCCGGAGCTGCTGCGCTATGACGCGACCGGCACGCGGCTTGACGATGTACGCTTTCATCCCGCCTGGCATCTGCTGATGCAGGGGCTGTGCGCTAACCGGGTGCATAATCTCGCCTGGCAGGACGACGCGCGCGCCGGCGCTTTTGTGGCCCGGGCGGCCCGCTTTATGCTGCATGCGCAGGTGGAGGCCGGGACGCTATGCCCGATAACCATGACGTTCGCCGCCACGCCTCTGCTGCAGCAGTCGCTCCCCAGGCTGTTTAGCGACTGGCTGTCGCCGCTGCTGAGCGATCGCTACGATCCGCATCTGGCGCCGGGCAATCAGAAGCGCGGGCTGCTGATCGGCATGGGGATGACGGAAAAGCAGGGGGGATCGGATGTGCTGAGCAATACCACCCGCGCAGAGAAGAGCGCAGACGGGTTTTATCGTCTGGTGGGACACAAATGGTTTTTCTCGGTACCGCAAAGCGACGCGCACCTGGTGCTGGCGCAGGCACCCGGCGGGCTCTCCTGTTTCTTTGTGCCGCGCCTGCTGCCGGACGGCCAGCGTAATGCGCTGCACCTCGAAAGGCTCAAGGATAAGCTCGGCAACCGTTCTAACGCCAGCAGCGAGGTGGAGTTCTATGACGCCTGCGGCTGGCTGGTGGGAGAAGAGGGGGACGGCGTACGGCAAATTCTCAAAATGGGTGGCCTGACCCGCTTCGACTGCGCGCTGGGCAGCCATGCCCTAATGCGTCGCGCCTGGTCGGTCGCCTTCTATCACGCCTTTCAGCGCCAGGCGTTCGGGAAAAGCCTGGTCGAGCAGCCGATGATGCGCCAGGTGCTGGGTCAGATGGCGCTGCTGCTTGAGGGGCAAACCGCCTTTTTATTCCGCCTGGCGCGCGCGTGGGACAGGCGCGACGATGGGCAGGAGGCGCTGTGGGCCCGCCTGTTTACCCCGGCGGCGAAGTTTGCTATCTGCAAATCCGGGATCTCGTTTGTTGCCGAAGCGATGGAGGTGCTGGGCGGTATCGGCTACTGCGAGGAGAGCGAGCTGCCGCGCCTGTACCGGGAGATGCCGGTGAACAGTATCTGGGAAGGCTCCGGGAATATTATGTGTCTCGACGTCATGCGGGTGCTGAGCAAGCAGCTGGCGGCGCCTGAGCTGCTGGCGGCGGAGTGTGCGGAAGTCAAAGGGCAGAATCGCCATTTCGATCGCGCATGGCGTCAGCTGCAGCAGCTGCTGAGGCGGCCAGCGGAAGAGCAGGGCCGGGAGATAACCCGGCTGGTGTACCGGCTCGGCGCGGGAGCGCAAATGCTGCGTTACGCCTCGCCGCCGCTGGCTCAGGCCTGGTGTCGAATGATGCTCGACCCGCGCGGCGGCATGCGGCTGGACGCACAAACGCTGGATGACCTGCTGCTGCGCGGCACCGGACGCGGGCGCCAGGCGCCTCAGGCGTAGAGAATGGCCTGTACCCACCAGCTATCCGGCTGCTGTTCCTCGTACATCTGGACGATGCGATACCAGGAGGCGCCCTGCTCATCGGCCTTAACGGCGATAGCATGCTCGACGTCCTGCTGGCTGCCGGCAATATTGTTGACGGAAATCAGGCCGATTTCATTCAGGCCAGTGACGCAGTCCGCGCTGGCAAATTCTGCGGACTGTGCTGCAGTATGCGCCGTTGTAGCGTTAAACAGCAGGCTGGGTAGGGTAAATGATCGTTTCATCGTCAGCTCCATTTTGCGTGGCCCGAGGGCAGTCCGTTGCTAACGTCCTGCCAGGTTGACTGGCTGAACGTTATTATGCACAGGAGAACGTGAATGGATGCAAAGCAATGTAAAGCGGGGTTAAAGACGTTGCACCGTTATTTACGGTACAGAATTGCCTGCGAATACCACTGGCCGGGAACCAGGGTGTCATCAATCATTATGATGACGTAGTAATCCGCTTTAGCCGCTTCTGCTTTGACCTTCAGCGCAGCTTCAACATCCATCGGCGAACCGTACATCAGCACGCTCACCGTCGCCATTTTTTGTAGCCCGCTGGTCTGGTTACGGTGTATCTCTTGCGGATGACTGGTCGCAGGTGGCGGGGCTTCTGGCGTTCCCTGCAGGGCGCTACAGCCGCTCAGAACGATCGCCAGTAACCACGGTGTTAACCTACGCATAACCATATCTCGTTTCCTGTTAGTCACAGTGTAGTGGTAGCCTGAATGACATTTCCGGGGAATGTTCCCGAATTGTTATCTCTGACGCGATTTTCGAATGAAAATGTTGTGAAAGCGTAACCCAGTTCTCAACATTATAAATCGCGGCTGAACCCACGCCTTGGGCTATATGTTAGCCCAAGGCACACCGCTACTCTAGAGACTGGAGACGATAAATGATTGTACTGGAAGTGCGTAATTTCGCGGGCGGCGAGGTGCTTCATGCCTGTCCCCGGAATGCGTCAGACCGGCCTCTGCCGTGTATCGTTTTTTATCACGGGTTTACCTCTTCGAAGCTGGTCTATAGCTACTTTGCTGTGGCGCTGGCGGAAGCGGGATTTCGGGTCATTATGCCCGATGCTGCGGAGCATGGCGCGCGCTACCGCGGTGATGAAAAAGGGCGAATGCAGCGCTTCTGGCCCATTCTGCTGCAGAACTTCGCCGAATTCGCCGCGCTGAGCGATGAGATCGCCGCGCAGGGATGGATTGCGGACGACAGGCTGGCGGTCGCCGGCGCATCGATGGGCGGAATGACGGCGCTGGGCATTATGACCCATCATCCGGAGCTGAAAAGCGTCGCCTGTCTGATGGGCTCCGGCTATTTCAGCAGCCTGGCGCCAGGCTTATTCCCTTCACCCTCCCTGGACGCGGAGCGGCTGAGCGAGTGGGACGTCAGCCATCAGCTGGCGACGCTCGCCAGCAGGCCGCTGCTGCTTTGGCACGGCGATGAGGACGACGTGGTGCCGCCGGGCGAAACCTTCCGTCTGCAGCAGGCCCTGCAGCAAAGCGGCCTGGCCGGCAACCTGACCTGCGTCTGGCAGCAGGGCGTTCGCCATCGCATTACGCCAGAGGCGCTGGATGAAACGGTCGGGTTCTTTAAGCGTACGCTTTAAGCGCGGTGACGGGCTGAACCCTTCGTCTCCGTAGCGGAGGCGAAGGGGTAAAAAACCGGAGGTTAGCGATAGATTGCGGCGCTGGCGTGGATCGCGCCGTTGCTTTCCGGCTCATGGATCAGGATCGGCTGGAAGTATTTCGCTCCCTGCGCGTCGCTCAGCTGGTTAAGGGCCTTGTCGGCCTCCTGCTCAGTGGCCATATTGTGGTTGATATAGATAACGCCCAGGCTCTGTACATCGTCCATGTTACGCGCCTGGCGTCCATCGATTTTGATGGCTGCCAGCGCGTTGGCGCTCAACAAAAGCGCAGCCATTACGGCAATGAGGATGTATTTCATAATCAACGCTCCTTATAACTGTCCTGACGTTAACCCGGACTCCCTTGGGCTATGGATTACTCTTGATATAAGTGTAATCACTCCCTGCCGGGTGCATCGCGACCATTTCTGATGAAGTTGTTCAAAAAAGTGTCGCAGCCGCCGTTGATTAATTTTAAATCACTGACTTAGCGCGGCTTTGCCGTTAGTGCGAATTATTTGTGCAATTCGCTTGTCTTCCTGGGGCTCCGAACGTAGAATGACGCGTCAATTTTTCAGCCGCCCTTTAACCACGTTCCTTGCCTCCATGGGCCGCGGCTGACCCAGACAGGAGGCTGAATAATCCGTAAGGAGCAATTCGATGCGTCATTACGAAATCGTTTTTATGGTCCATCCTGACCAGAGCGAACAGGTTCCGGGTATGATCGAACGTTACACTGGTGCAATCACTGCAGCAGAAGGTACGATCCACCGTCTGGAAGACTGGGGCCGCCGTCAGCTGGCTTACCCGATCAACAAACTGCACAAAGCTCACTACGTTCTGCTGAACGTTGAAGCCCCGCAGGAAGCGATCGATGAGCTGGAAACAAACTTCCGCTTCAACGACGCCGTTATCCGCAGCATGGTAATGCGTACTAAGCACGCTGTTACCGAAGCATCTCCGATGGTTAAAGCGAAAGACGAGCGCCGTGAGCGTCGCGAAGATTTCGCAAATGAAACCACCGATGATTCCGAAGCTGGGGATTCTGAAGAGTAATCCTGATGACCAACCGTCTGGAGCTGTCCGGCACTATCTGCAGGACGCCAATTCGTAAGGTCAGCCCGTCAGGAATTCCACACTGCCAGTTCGTGCTTGAGCATCGTTCAGTGCAGGAGGAAGCCGGTTTTCACCGGCAGGCATGGTGCCAAATGCCCGTTATTATTAGCGGACACCAAAACCAGGCCATTACTCACAGTATAACGGTCGGTAGTGCAGTAATCGTTCGGGGGTTCATTTCTTGCCACAAGGCAAAGAACGGCCTGAGCAAAATGGTTCTGCATGCCGAGCAGATTGAATTGATAGATTCTGGAGACTAGCCAAATGGCACGTTATTTCCGTCGTCGCAAGTTCTGCCGTTTCACCGCGGAAGGCGTTGTAGAGATTGATTACAAAGACATCGCTACGCTGAAAAACTACATTACCGAAAGCGGTAAAATTGTCCCGAGCCGTATCACCGGTACTCGTGCAAAATACCAGCGTCAGCTGGCTCGCTGCATCAAGCGCGCTCGCTACCTGTCCCTGCTGCCATATACCGATCGTCATCAGTAATCGGCCGCTGTCTATTAACGACTTTAAGAGGATAAGGTAATGCAAGTTATTCTGCTTGATAAAGTAGCAAACCTGGGCAGCCTGGGTGATCAGGTTAATGTTAAAGCGGGCTACGCTCGTAACTTCCTGGTTCCACAGGGTAAAGCTGTTCCAGCTACCAAGAAAAACGTTGAATTCTTCGAAGCGCGTCGCGCTGAACTGGAAGCCAAACTGGCTGACGTTCTGGCAGCTGCTAACGCACGTGCTGAAGCAATCAATGCACTGGGCAACGTTACCATCGCGTCTAAATCAGGCGACGAAGGTAAACTGTTCGGTTCCATCGGTACCCGCGACATCGCTGACGCTGTAACTGCAGCTGGCGTTGCCGTCGCTAAGAGCGAAGTTCGTCTGCCGAACGGCGTTCTGCGCACCACCGGTGAGCACGAAGTGGACTTCCAGGTTCATAGCGAAGTATTCGCTAAACTGGTTGTTAACGTTGTAGCTGAGTAATTTTTACTCTGCTCGCGTCGAGACGCCGGCCTTGTGCCGGCGTTTTGCTTTTCTGCATTCCCCCACGGTGATTTATGCGCGCCGGTTATCGCACGCGGATAAAGCTGCCGTTTGCCTGACGGGTAAACAGCACCTGCTGCCCGCCGCCGATATCGATAGTCAGGCCGGTTACCACGCCATTCGCATTCTGCCGGATCTGTACCGTTTGCCCGGTTTGCAGCGTGCTGAGCGGTTTTCCCGAACCTTCGACCTGAGCCATGGCGTAGACGTCGGTTGGCGGCAGGTTATGGTCACGGAACAGCTGGGCCAGGGTTTTTCCTGACTCGATGCGATAGGTGCGCCACTGCTGCTCGATTCCCGGCGCAGATTGCTGCTGTTGCTGCTGAGGCTGCGCGTAGGTCTGATTCTGCTGCTCGGTCGGCTGCTCATCCTGAACGGGCTCCGGAGCCACCGGCGCCATCTGATCGGCATCGTTCACCGTAGGCGTTGAGGTAATTGGCGGCAGCGGGATAGCCTGCTGTGACGACGATTGCGGCTGGGACTGCGATTGCATGTCGAGGCTGGCGTCGCGGCTGACCTGGGCGGACGTGCTGCTGTCCTCGGAGGGGAGCAGTATGCCGATAACCACCAGCAGGGCTCCGGCGATAATGCCCCGACGGTGCATTGGCGGCAGCGGATCCATAATGCGAATGTGATCCGGGGCGTGCCAGATCTTCGCCAGGGTAGGTGTCATTTCAAAGCGCCCGGGCATGGCTTTCCTCCTGCTCCGCATATTTTTATGCTGCTCCGTAGAGTATAGATGGCTAACTTCCTGATGGACGAGACAAAGATATGTTTCGTGAGGTTAGCCTGATATTGCCTATTGTTTCTGTTTCCCTCAGATTTGTCATCATCCAGCGACAAAGTTTTACCCATCGTGCTGTGGCTGATATGCTGCCCACCACTTTATACTCGTCGTCTTTCGGGTTGTCGGTGCGCTGGCAGTGCCGGTCACTCCGCTATGGCGCTATTTATGCCGCTGGAGCCGGAGTTCAGGAACCAGCCGCCTTCCCGCAGGCCGAAGTTTATAGAGTATGAATTTTCCCCCCAAAAAAGGAACAAAGATGGCAACCCCGACTTTTGACACTATCGAAGCGCAGGCAAGTTACGGTATCGGCTTGCAGGTTGGACAACAGCTGAGCGAATCTGGCCTGCAGGGGCTGCTGCCTGAGGCGCTGGTAGCCGGTATTGCTGATGCGCTGGAAGGCAATCAGCCGCAGGTGCCGGTTGAAGCCGTTCACCGCGCGCTGCGTGAAATTCACGAACGTGCCGATGCGGTACGTCGCGAACGTTTCCAGGAGCTGGCGGCAGATGGTCAGAAATACCTTGATGAAAACCGCGAGCGCGAAGGCGTGAACAGCACCGAATCCGGTCTGCAGTTCCGCGTTCTGACCCAGGGCGAAGGCGCTATCCCGGCGCGTACCGACCACGTTCGCGTGCACTACACCGGTAAACTGATCGACGGTACCGTTTTTGACAGCTCCGTTGCGCGCGGCGAGCCGGCGGAATTCCCGGTAACCGGCGTGATCGGCGGCTGGATCGAAGCGCTGACCCTGATGCCGGTTGGCTCAAAATGGGAGCTGACCATTCCGCACAGCTTGGCCTACGGCGAGCGCGGCGCGGGCGCATCGATTCCTCCGTTCAGCACCCTGATTTTTGAAGTAGAGCTGCTGGATATTATCTAAGCAGTAGTTGCTTCCTCTCCTTAATGGGCGGGGAAGCAAATAAAAATAGCGTAAAAATCTTAAGTTCGAAATTTGTTAGAGTTTAATGTTGCTTAAATGATTTTTTGGCGTAGCTTTGTGAGCTGTTTCGCGTGACCGGAGTGATATAACACTCACTTTAAACATAAAATTAACATTATATCTAAATCATAGTATTCATCCTTCCGATTCTTACCTAATATCGATAAGCCCTTTTCCAAGGGTAATGACCAATGACGGGCCAGTAGAGCTCGAACAACACAGACAGGTACAACAGGAAAATATCACATGGTAGATCAGATTAAAGTCGCTGCTGAAGAGCAGGCTCCGACGGAACAATCGCTGCGGCGAAATCTCACAAACCGGCATATTCAGCTTATTGCCATCGGCGGCGCTATCGGTACCGGGCTATTTATGGGGTCCGGTAAAACAATTAGCCTCGCCGGGCCATCCATCATTTTTGTTTATATGATCATTGGCTTCATGCTGTTTTTCGTCATGCGTGCGATGGGCGAACTGCTGCTGTCGAATCTGGAATATAAATCGTTCAGCGATTTCGCCGCCGATCTTCTGGGGCCGTGGGCCGGATACTTTACCGGCTGGACCTACTGGTTCTGCTGGGTGGTGACCGGGATGGCGGACGTCGTGGCGATTACCGCCTACGCCCAGTTCTGGTTCCCAGGCCTCTCCGACTGGGTTGCCTCGCTGGCGGTTATCCTGCTGCTGCTGAGCCTGAACCTTGCCACCGTGAAAATGTTTGGTGAAATGGAGTTCTGGTTTGCGATGATCAAGATCGTCGCTATCGTGGCGCTGATTGTCGTCGGCCTGGTCATGGTGATGATGCACTTCAAATCACCGACCGGCGTAGAAGCCTCTTTTGCTCATCTGTGGAATGACGGCGGCTGGTTCCCGAAAGGCATCAGCGGATTCTTTGCCGGCTTCCAGATTGCGGTCTTCGCCTTTGTCGGGATTGAGCTGGTGGGTACCACCGCTGCGGAAACCAAAGATCCGGAGAAATCCCTGCCGCGTGCGATTAACTCGATCCCGTTGCGTATTATTATGTTCTACGTCTTCGCGCTGATCGTGATTATGTCGGTGACGCCGTGGAGCTCAGTGGTACCGACAAAGAGCCCGTTCGTCGAACTCTTTGTGCTGGTAGGCCTGCCGGCTGCCGCCAGCCTGATTAACTTTGTGGTGCTGACGTCCGCGGCCTCCTCGGCGAACAGCGGCGTGTTCTCAACCAGCCGGATGCTGTTTGGGCTGGCGCAGGATGGCCAGGCGCCGTCGATGTTCGCCAGGCTGTCGAAACGCGCGGTACCGGCGAAGGGCCTGACCTTCTCCTGCATGTGCCTGCTGGGCGGGGTGGTGATGCTGATGGTCAATCCGAGCGTGATTTCCGCGTTCACCATGATCACCACGGTTTCGGCCATTCTGTTTATGTTCGTCTGGACTATTATTCTGTGTTCGTATCTGGTCTATCGCAAAAAGCGTCCGCAGCTGCACGAGCAGTCCAAATATAAGATGCCGCTGGGCAAGCTGATGTGCTGGGTTTGTATGGCGTTCTTCGTCTTCGTTCTGGTGCTGCTGACCCTGGAAACCGATACGCGCGAAGCGCTGATCGTCACGCCGCTGTGGTTTATTCTGCTGGCGGCCGGCTGGTTCTTTGCCGGTAAGAAGCGTCTGGCGAAATAAAAAAATCTTCGGGAGAGATTTTTAACGTTGCCTGCAACGGCCCGTGGGGGGACGGGCAGGACGCCCGTCATAAAAAAAGGCCACCCGGAGTGGCCAATAAGACTGACAGTATCGAGGGCGCCCGCGGGCGCCTTTTTTTATTTATTTTCCGGCAAGAGCGCGCGGGAACAGGACATTATTTTCCAGGCTGATGTGTTCCATCAGATCGTCGATCAGTTCATTAATGCCGTTGTACATCGCTTTCCAGGTGGTGCAGGCTTCCGGCGGCGGCGTCACGTTATGGGTGATGTGCTTGATCACTTCCAGCAGCTCACCCGCTTCGTCGTGCTCGCTTTCCATCACGCTGATGGGGCCAGCGGCCTGGGTCCCCATGCCCTGCTTAATCATCGGGAACAGGATCTGCTCCTCTTTCATCATGTGGCTGGAGAGCTCCTGGTGCAGCATCGTCAGGTATTTGGTTAACCCGTTCGGCACGTTGGGCTTATCGGCATGCACGCGCTCAACTTTGGTGGCCTGCAGAATAAGCTCCGGCAGCTGCTCGCGATGGCGGTCATGATAGCGCACGATAATATGGTCGATGATCTCTGCGTAGGGCACTACGCGCCAGTCGCGCTCTGCCGGCTCTTCCGCAAGCTTCATCAGCTCCGCTTCGATGACCGCGACGTCCAGCTCTTTGCGCGATGCCGCGCGATCCAGCGTTTGTTTCCCGCCGCAGCAGTAGTCCATGTCGTATTTACGGAACAGCGCGGAGGCGCGTGGGATCGTCAGCGCCAGCTCGCCTAAAGGTTGGTCACGGAAAGCCATAGCAATTACCTCGTCATCAAGAATATAAGATGTATTTTAAATGCATCTTATTGGCAAGGGAATACCCCTTTCGGATACCAGGCTATTTTTTGTTCACGCTGACCTGCGCCACCAGCCGCGGCTTTTCCGGTCTGGCGCGCACGGCGTAGATAACGCCTGATACCAGCAGCAGAATACCGCTGAGCGTCAGCAGCGGCGGCAGGCTTTGACGCAGCAGGAAGGTATACAGCAGGCCCGCAAGCGTCTCGAAGACGATAAGCGGCCCGAGGATCACCGTCGGCAGCTTCTGGCTGGCGATGTTCCAGCATAACGCTCCGACCCACGAGCAGAACACGGCGATGGCCAGCATCAGCGTCACGAAGACCAGCGGACGGGGACCAAAGGGAAGGGGGAAGCTGACCTGCTGGCCGTGTAGCCACCAGCAGGCGGCAATGTAGCCCGCCAGCGAAAGCGGCAGCGTCACCAGCGCCTGGGCCGTTGCCCACATCATCGGATGCTTATCCGGATTCTCGCGCAGCCAGCGGGCGTTGCGCAGCGCGTACCACGCCCAGCAGGCAACGGAGATCAGCGCCAGCGCGATCCCGGAGGCGTAGCGCCAGAAGCTAAACGCCCCCGCGCCCTGGCGCAGCTCGGCGATATTGACGCACGCCAGGCCAAGCGCAATGCACGCCAGCGCCGGGAATAAGCGCCGCCACGGCAGCTTACCGTCGCGCTGGCTGTACAGCAGGTTAGCAAACACCGGCAGCACCACCGGCAGGGTGCCGATAATCATGGTAGCGACCGGGGCACCGGTACGCTGGATGGCGCTGGCGAGGCAAACGTAATAGATCAGGTTGCCCATCATGGTCAGCCCGCAGGCAACCCACCAGTCCTGTGCCGAAAGCTGGCGTAGCCTTACGCGGCCAAGCCACGCCAGCGGCAGGGCGATGAGCCCCAGCGCCAGATAGCGCCCCATTGACTGTAGTACCGCCGGGTATTCCGGCACCACCTGAGGGCCGACAAAAATCAGACCCCACATCAACCCTGCCAGCAGGGCATACAACACGCCGCTAATCATCACGCCATCCATTATCGTTATCGTTGGCAAAAGTGTAGGTGAGGTCGGCGCGGGAATATTGTATGAGATTGCGCATTAGCGCCGGATGACCTGTTTTTGATAGCGCACCGGGGTAATCCCATAACGGCGGGTAAAGGCGCGGGTCAGATGCGACTGGTCGGTAAGACCGGCGGCAGCGGCCACCTCGGCGGCGGGCATCCCGTGCGTCAGGAAGGCTTTGGCGCGCCACAGGCGAATAGCCATCAGCATTTGGTGGGGCGTGACGTGGAAATGGGCTTTAAACTGGCGCTGAAAATGCCAGGGACTGAGGGCGGCAACCTGCGCCAGCTCATCGAGGGTGACCGCGCGCATGTAGTTGTCGTGCAGATACTCGCGCACGCGTTCGAAACGATGGGCGGCCTCCGTCAGCACGGGCACGTGACGGGCGAACGGGCGAAAGGTGTCGATAACGTCGAGCAGCAGACCCTGCTGGGCCAGCGGATTGTCGGCGTGCCACAGGCCGTATATGAGATGACAGAGCTGTCGCGAACGCTGCGGGTCCTGGCGCACCACTTCGCTGAACCACCAGTGGCGCACGCCGGTCACCTCTTCCAGCAGCGCGGGATCGAGATAAACCATCCGATAGCGCCAGCCGTCGGCGGTTTCCGCTTCGCCGGTGTGCAGTTCGTCAGGGTTCATGGTGACGATGGAGTTCACCGCAGCGACGTACTGGCTACCGCGATAGCGAAAGCGCTCAGCGCCCAGCTCGATCGCTCCAATGCCGAAGGCTTCGTGGGTATGCGGTTCGAAGGCATAGCGGGAGATATGGGCATGATACAGCTCAACGCCCGGCACCTGCGCCAGATGGCGAAAGCGCGCGCTGTCTCTCTCATCGCTGAACTGTTCCGGTACGCCCTGCATCTGGTTTCTCCCCATAGGCCATCTTTGATTATCGGAGATGACCTACGGGGATGCTACAAAAATTAACCAGTTTGCAACAGTTACAGGATGCCTTTGACGCTTTCGGCCAGCGTAGTGGTCGGGCGACCAATCAGGCTGCTCAGGGTATGGCTATCGTCAAACAGGCCGCCCTTAGAGGCACCAATATCGGAGTCCGCGAGCATATCCGCGAGCCCTGCCGGCAGGCCCACGCCCTTCAGCGCCGCAGCGAAGTCGGCTTCGCTAAGATTCTGATAAACCACGTTCTTACCGCTCTGTTTGCTCAGCTCGGCGGCCAGCGCGCTCAGGGTCCAGGCCTCATCGCCCGCCAGCTCGTAAACCTTCCCGGCATGGCCCTCTTCGGCGACGACGCGGGCGGCGGCGGCGGCATAGTCGGCACGGGTCGCTGAGGCAATTTTCCCGTCGCCGGCGGCGCCGATAAAGACCCCGTGTTCCAGAGCCGGCGGCGCGCTGGCGAGATAGTTTTCGGTGTACCAGCCGTTGCGCAGAAGGGTATAGGCGATACCGGACTCGTCCAGCATCTTCTCGGTTTCCACATGCTCAACGTGCAGGCCAAGCGGAGATTTATCCGCATGCAGCAGGCTGGTGTAGGCGATAAATTTGACCCCGGCGGCTTTCGCTGCCTGGATGACGTTGCGATGCTGGGACGCACGCTGGCCCACCTCGCTGGATGAGATCAGCAGCAGCTTATCCACGCCCTGCAGCGCGGCGGTGAACGCCGCCTGGTCGGTGTAATCCGCCTGACGGACGACCAGACCCTGCTGGCTCAGGGATTCGGCCTTCGCCGGGTTACGGACAATCGCCACAATCTGGCTGGCGGGAACGGTTTTTAACAGGTTTTCCAGAACGTGGTGGCCTAGCTGGCCGGTTGCACCGGTAATTGCGATCATGGGTCTTCTCCTTCGTGTTTATTGGCTGTTGTGGTAAGCTAACACCATAGCTAACTTTTGGTAAGTACGTACAAAAAGGTAAGTGTAAAATGGCGAATCTGACGCTAAGTGAACAGCTGCGCGACGGCAACCTGTTTGCCGAACAGTGCCCTTCGCGCGATGTGTTGAAGCATGTCACCAGCCGCTGGGGCGTGCTCATCCTCGTGGCGCTGCGCGCGGGAACCCATCGCTTCAGCGACCTGCGCCGCAAGATGGGGGGCGTGAGTGAAAAGATGCTGGCCCAGTCGCTGCAGGCGCTGGAGCAGGATGGCTTTATCGACCGGGTGTCGTATCCGGTGGTCCCGCCGCATGTTGAATATAGCCTGACTCCGCTGGGTGAGCAGGTGAGCGAGAAGGTGGCGGCGCTGGCCGACTGGATTGAGCTGAATCTACCCGCGGTGCTGGCGAACCACGAGCCGGTGGCGTGAAATTTGCCCGGCCCTGTTGCCAGAGCCGGGGCGGGTTACTTGCTTAAATCCAGCTGATAGATGGCAAAGCCGATATCGTCGGCGGCAACCTGACGCATCGGGTACTGCGCCTGCTCTTTGATAAATGCCGCCGCTTTTTCGGTTGGCGCGGTTTCAAAGCGGATGTCCAGCGGCACCTTGCCGTGGAGCGGCGCCAGGCGCCAGTTGTTATCCGCCGCCGGGTGGATGGCCCCCGCTTTTTTCGACTCAGCGCTAATCCACGCCGCCAGCACCGAGCGATTTTCATCCGGGGAAGCAAAAGCTACGTGGCTATCGCCGGTACCGGCGAACTTGCCGCCGTAGGCGCGGTAGTTATTCGTCGCGACAAGGAAGGTGGCAGCAGGGTCGATGGCCTTGCCGTTAAAGGTCAGATCCTTAATGCGCTGCGCCTGCGGGTTAATCATCTGGCACTCGCCGTCGTAGCGTGCCGGCTGGCTGACGTCAATCTGGTAATTAACTCCGTCAATCACGTCGAAGTTATAGGTGCGAAAACCGTCCCAGTTGATTAATGACTGCGGCCTGCTGCTGGTCGTGTCTATCTGATTGAACTGCCCGGCAGAGCACTCCAGCCACTCTTTGACCTCCTTGCCGCTCACCTTCATCACCACCAGGGTGTTCGGATAGAGATACAGATCGGCGGCGTTGCGGAAGGTGAGCTGGCCTTTCTCCACCTCAACGAAGCTGGCGGGATCGTTCTTGCGTCCGCCGACCTTAAACGGCGCGGCGGCGGAGAGGACCGGCAGCTTCGCCAGGTCCGGATCGCCCTGAATAAAGTGCTCGACGTAAGCTTTCTGCGCCATATTGACCACCTGCACGGTCGGGTCGTCCTGCACCAGCGCAAGGAAGCTGTACATATTGTCGGAGGCGTGGCCGATCGGCTTGCTGACAAATTCACGCGTCGCGTCGTGGTCGGCTTTTAGCACCGCCACCATTTTGCCATCTTCCGCCGCCAGCGACTTCCTGGCGACCGGATCGTAGATTGGGCGGGCTTCGGCTTTAGCCTGGGTGACCTGCCACCTGCCGTCATTGTGGCTAAGAGCCAGATCGACGATGCCCAGATGATCGCCCCACATGCCGGGCATCACGGCCGGAATACCGTTAAGCGTGCCCTTACTGATATCCGCGCCCTTGATGCCGGCGAAATCTTTCCCCGGGAATACCGCGTGCGCGTGGCCGAACATGATGGCATCAACGCCGGGAACCTGGCTGAGGTAATACACCGAGTTTTCCGCCATTGCCTGATACGGATCGGCGGAGAGGCCCGAATGCGCGATAACCACCACGACGTCCGCGCCTTTCTCGCGCATTTCCGGAACAAATTTGCGCGCGGTTTCGGTTATGTCGTTAACGGTCACTTTGCCGGCGAGATTGGCTTTATCCCAGGTCATGATTTGCGGCGGGACGAAGCCGATATAGCCGATACGCAGGGTCTGCGTTTTGCCGTCGCTATCCTCAACCCTGGTATCCTGAATCAGGTACGGGGTAAACATCGGCTGGCCGGTTTTTACGTCGATAATGTTGGCGTTGACGTAGGGGAATGTCGCTCCGGAGAGGGCTTTGTGCAGGAAATCGAGGCCGTAGTTGAACTCGTGGTTGCCGAGATTGCCCACGACATAATCCAGCGTGTTCATGGCCTTATAAACCGGGTGAATATCGCCGCTTTTGAGACCTTTCGCCGCCATATAGTCGCCCAGTGGACTACCCTGAATAACGTCGCCGTTATCGACCAGCACGCTGTTTTTCACTTCCTGGCGGGCTTTTTCAATCAGCGTGGCGGTACGCACGAGGCCAAATTTTTCCGTAGCGGCGTCTTTGTAATAATCAAAATCCATCATATTACTGTGCAGATCGGTGGTTTCCATAATCCGCAAATCGACCGTCGCCGCGTTTACGCTGGCAGCGACCAGCGTGGCCAGGAGCGTTGCGCTAAACTTAATCATCAGAGGCGTCCTTTTTTATGAGCAATGGCACAGAAGAAAATGTATTTACATTTTGTTGCTTACAGAATTGTGAATCATGCCAGAAAAACGATAATTGAAACCGCCATCGCTATCACAGATAGCGGAACTCGCAGCGATGCGATATAAATAAAACAACGAGTTAACGCCACTGCAACCAGATGAGGTGGAGAATGTTAGAACAAGTATGTCAGCTTGCACGGATCGCGGGCGATGCCATTATGGAAGTCTATGATGGAAATCAGCCGATGGACGTTGCCAGCAAGAAGGACGATTCTCCGGTCACCGCGGCGGATATTGCTGCGCACAAAGTCATTATGAGCGGCCTGCTGGCGCTGACGCCCGATATCCCGATCCTGTCTGAAGAAGACCCTCAGGAGTGGCAGGTGCGCCAGCACTGGCAGCGCTACTGGCTGGTGGACCCGCTGGACGGCACCAAAGAGTTTATCAAGCGCAACGGTGAGTTCACGGTCAATATCGCCTTGATTGAGAAAGGCAAACCGGTGCTTGGCGTGGTCTATGCGCCGGTGATGAAGGTGCTGTACTGCGCGGAAAACGGCAAGGCCTGGAAAGAGGAGTGCGGCAGGCGTAAGCAAATTCAGGTCCGCGACGCCCGACCTCCGCTGGTGGTCATCAGCCGCTCCCACGGCAACGATCCGGAGCTGGAGGAGTACCTCGAGCAGATTGGTGAACACCAAACCACCTCGATCGGCTCATCGCTGAAGTTCTGCCTGGTGGCGGAGGGGCAGGCCCAGCTCTATCCGCGCTTCGGGCCGACCAACAGCTGGGACACCGCTGCCGGCCATGCGGTCGCGGTTGCCGCCGGGGCGCACGTTCACGACTGGCAGGGGAGAACCCTCGACTACACGCCGCGTGAATCCTTCCTCAACCCCGGCTTCCGGGTTTCTATTTACTGAGCAGCTTGTGCAGCAGGGCGACAACCTGCTGCACTTCATCCTGGGTCAGCGCGCCGTCTTTGGCCCACTGAATCCGGCCGTCTTTATCCAGCACCACGATGGCTGAGCTCTCCTCCTGCAGCTGCCACGCCTTACGTGCCAGACCGTTACTGTCGACAATAAACTGCGACCACGGATAGAGCTGCTTGTTGCTCTCAATGCTGCTGCGTACGAACATCCCTGAGCCCGGGATCGCGTCATCGGTATTGACGATAGTGGTGGTCTGATAGCGATCGTGCGGCAGCTTCGCGGCCTTGATAGCCTCTATCAGCGTGGCGTTTTTCTCTTTTGCCGCCGTGCGTCCGGCGATGTGCTGCACCACGCGAACTTTTCCCGCCAGCTGCGAGCTATTCCAGTTTTTATAGCTAAACTTATCATTATCCAGAATTAATTCTCCCCGGTCGGCGATGCCAACCGGCGCGACGCGCTGACCATCGACAAAATTATGCGCTGAGGCGATCAGCGGTAGCAGAAGGAGTGAAGCCGCCAGAATTTTACGTAGGGTCATGATGTTTCCTTATTATGTGCAGGTGATCCGACCACTTGGTCTGGCTTAAGCATAAATGCGATTTATCGGCATGACACGCAATCAGAGTGCCAGATTGCGTGTTAACGCACATATTCGAATAAAATCGGTGACTTATACTCACTTCTACGTATGTTTGAAAAGAAAATTCTTAATTAGTGTCATCAAAAGGTAAATAAACTTATGCATGCTGGGTATTACAGAAGTTCTGGACTATAGTTTCAGGGCATTAAAATTTGCGCTCTGGATTCGTGGGCTAAGTGTGGCACCACAGGAGCGTAACCCTGGCAGGAGACAACAATGAAAATTTTCCAACGCTACAATCCGCTGCAAGTGGCGAAGTACGTGAAGATCCTGTTCCGTGGACGGTTATACATCAAGGATGTTGGCGCTTTTGAGTTTGATAAGGGCAAAATCCTTATCCCGAAGGTAAAAGATAAGCAGCATTTTTCTGTGATGTCTGAGGTCAATCGTCAGGTTCTGCGTCTGCAAACAGAGATGGCTTAATCTGAAAAGTGGTATAGCTGTACGGTAAAAAAAACGGCTCCTGATAGGAGCCGTTAGTGTTTCTGAAGGCGGCGATTATGCCGACTCTTTTTCGCTTACCACCGTTTCCGACTGCTTCGGTACCATCACCGTCGGTTTATTGTCGATGCGGGTGACCAGCAGCTGATCGATGCGGTAGTTATCGATGTCCACCACCTCAAACTTGTAGCCTGAGAATTTCACCGCGTCGGTGCGCTTCGGGATCTTGCGCAGCATAAACATCATGAAGCCGCCGATGGTTTCATAGTTGCCGGACTGCGGGAAATCGTCGATATCGAGCACGCGCATCACGTCATCAATCGGCGTACCGCCGTCAATCAGCCATGAGTTCTCGTCGCGGGCGACGATCTGCTCCTCCAGCCCCTGGCCGACCAGATCGCCCATCAGGGTGGTCATTACGTCGTTCAGGGTAATAATCCCGACCACCAGCGCATATTCGTTCATGATGACCGCAAAGTCTTCGCCGGCGGTTTTAAAGCTCTCCAGCGCTTCTGACAGCGTCAGGGTATCAGGGACAATCAGCGTATTGCGGATCTGCACGCCGCCGGTCAGCACCAGGCTTTGATTCGCCAGCACGCGGTTCAGCAGATCCTTGGAGTCCACGTAGCCGATGATATGGTCGATATCCTCATTACAGACCAGGAATTTGGAGTGCGGATGCTCCGCAACCTTGTTCTTCAGGCTCTGCTCATCTTCGTGGAGATCGAACCAGATAACATTTTCACGCGAGGTCATCGACGACGGAACGGTACGTGATTCCAGCTCGAACACGTTCTCAATCAGCTCATGCTCCTGCTTACGCAGCACGCCGGCCAGCGCGCCGGCCTCGACGACCGCGTAAATATCATCGGAGGTGATGTCGTCTTTACGCACCATCGGTAATTTGAACAGCCGGAAAATATTGTTGGCCATGCCGTTGAACAGCCACACCAGCGGGCGGAACACCGTCAGGCAGAAGCGCATCGGGTTGATGATACGCAAAGCTACTGCTTCTGGCGCAATCATACCGATGCGTTTCGGGGTCAGGTCAGCAAACAGGATGAACAGGCTGGTGACCAGAGTAAAAGAGATAATAAAGCTGAGCTGCTCGGAGAGTTCCGGCGACATATAGCCGCTTAGCAGGCTGTTGAAAGCCGGTGAAAATGCGGCATCGCCGACGATACCGCCGAGAATCGCCACCGCGTTGAGGCCGATTTGCACGACGGTGAAGAACATCCCAGGGTTTTCCTGCATTTTGAGAACGCGCTGAGCGTTCACGTGACCATCATCGGCCAGCAGTTTGAGTTTGATTTTACGTGAGGCGGCCAGCGAGATTTCTGATATCGAAAAAAATGCGCTGACGGCAATCAGACAAAGTATTACTAAAATACTGTTTAACATAGTTTATCTAGCCGTTGAGGCCAGATCCTCGGAAGGGAAGTTGATAACTCTAATGTGGAATACATAAAAAACCGGTCCGAAGGCACTGGACCGGCTACAACACAGCCTAGTATAGCGTAAGGTACTGTAAAGCCGCCAGAGCGTTAATTGTGCGCCCCGGTAATATTCACTACTACGCCTGCGGCGGCAGGCATACGCCGATCCCGCCGATACCGCAGTATCCGTAAGGATTTTTATGCAGATACTGCTGGTGGTCGTCTTCAGCATAGTAGAACGGCTTCGCCGTTGCTATCTCAGTGGTGATTTGGCGCGGGTCGTTGGCGTCGCGCATCGCCGCCTGAAAACGTGCCAGGCTGGCTTTAGCGGCCGCATCCTGCTCCGGCGTCAGCGGATAGATAGCCGAACGATACTGGGTGCCGTGGTCATTGCCCTGCTGCATTCCCTGAGCCGGGTCATGGTTTTCCCAGAATACCTGCAGCAGCTGCTCATAGCTGATGACCTGCGGGTCGTACACGATGCGTACGGCCTCGGCGTGGCCGGTATCACCGGAACACACTTCGCGGTAGGTTGGGTTAGGGGTGTAGCCGCCGGTATAGCCTGCGGCGGTGCTGTAAACGCCGGGCAGCTGCCAGAACAGGCGCTCAACTCCCCAAAAGCAGCCCATCGCCAGCAGCGCAACTTCCATTCCCGCAGGAACGTTAGTCATGGAGTGGCCATTGACGGCGTGGAGCGTTGCCACCGGCATAGGGGTGTTGCGTCCGGGTAGCGCATCCGCCTGGGCGACAAGATGCGTTTTATCAAATAGACTCACGGTTGGCCTCTCTAAAACATAAGTCGTAGTTAAGGTTGTAACGATGCGTGTCTTTTTACACAATAAACACGATCGGTACGTCTAGAGTTAAACATAAGAATTATTTGGGTTATCGTCATTTTTTCAACCCTTAGCTGTTAGGGTTTTGTTAAGCCGGGGATCGGCGCTTTCGTTTCCTTCGGGGGGAAACAAGGATATTCAGGAGAAAACGTGCTACAAATCCGCCAGTTATGTGTCACCAGCCTTTTGCTGGTCAGCGGGGTCGCTAGCGCCGCGAGCGTGCGTTTGCAGGTTGAGGGGCTATCCGGGGAACTGCAAAAAAATGTCCGTGCCCAGCTATCGACGATCCAAAGTGATGAAGTCACGCCGGATCGACGCTTTCGCGCGCGCGTTGATGATGCCATCCGTGAAGGCCTGAAAGCGCTAGGTTACTACGAACCGACGATCGATTTTGATTTACGTCCGCCGCCGGCAAAAGGGCGGCAGGTGCTGATTGCCAAAGTGACGCCCGGCGAACCGGTGCGTATTGGCGGCACCGACGTCATTCTGCGCGGCGGAGCGCGAACCGACCGTGACTATCTGAATTTGTTAAAAACGCGTCCGGCCATCGGCACCGTGCTGAATCACGGCGATTACGACGGTTTTAAAAGCTCCTTGACCCGCGTAGCGCTGCGCAAAGGCTACTTTGATAGTGAATTCAATAAAAGCCAGCTCGGGGTCTCTCTCGATCGTCATCAGGCCTTTTGGGATATAGATTACAACAGCGGCGAGCGCTATCGCTTCGGCGCCGTGACCTTCAGCGGGTCGCAGATCCGCGACGAGTACCTGCAAAATCTGGTGCCGTTTAAGCAGGGGGATGAGTATACCTCCGAGGATCTGGCGGAGCTAAACCGCCGCCTGGCGGCCACCGGCTGGTTCAGCTCGGTGGTGGTCGCGCCGGAGTTTGAGAAGTCCAGAAAAACGAAAGTGCTGCCTCTGAAGGGCGTGGTCGCGCCGCGCAAAGAGAATACCGTCGAAACCGGTATCGGCTATTCGACCGACGTCGGGCCGCGGGTGAAGGCGACCTGGAAAAAGCCGTGGATGAACTCCTATGGCCACAGCCTGACCTCCAGCGTCAGCCTCTCCGCACCGGAGCAGCAGCTTGATTTCAGCTATAAGGTCCCGCTGCTGAAGAGCCCGCTGGAACAGTATTACCTGATGCAGGGCGGCTTTAAGCGCACGGATCTCAACGATACCAAAGCCGACTCCACCACCCTCGCGGCATCGCGTTACTGGGAGATGTCGAGCGGCTGGCAGCGCGCTATCAACCTGCGCTGGAGCCTCGATCACTTTACCCAGGCTAACGTCACCAATACCACCATGCTGATTTATCCCGGGGTATCGGTTAACCGCACCCGCTCGCGGGGCGGCCTGATGCCGACCTGGGGCGATTCCCAGCGCTATTCGGTGGATTACTCCAACACCATGTGGGGCTCGGATATTAACTTCGTCGTCGCCCAGGCGCAGGACGTGTGGATCCGCACGCTCTACGATCGCCACCGTTTTGTGGTGCGCGGTAACCTCGGCTGGATTGAGGCCGACAATTTTGACAAGGTCCCGCCGGATCTGCGTTTCTTCGCCGGGGGCGACCGCAGCATTCGCGGCTACAAATACAAATCTATCTCGCCAAAAGACGACGATGGCAAGCTGATCGGTGCATCGAAGCTGGCCACCGGCTCGCTGGAGTACCAGTACAACGTCAGCGGAAAGTGGTGGGGGGCGATGTTTATCGACGGCGGTGAGGCAGTAAGCGATATCCGCAAAAGCGACTTCAAAACCGGCGCCGGCGTCGGCGTTCGCTGGCAGTCGCCGGTCGGTCCTATCAAGCTGGATATCGCCGCGCCGGTCGGCGACAAAGACGAACACGGTTTACAGTTTTACATCGGTCTGGGGCCTGAATTATGAGTTTATGGAAGAAGATAAGCCTCGGGGTCGTGCTCTTTCTGGTCCTGCTGCTGGGCACGGTTGGCTTCCTGGTCGGCACCACCAGCGGCCTGCATCTGGTGCTGAAAGCGGCAGACCGCTGGGTGCCTGGCCTGGAGATCGGCAAGGTTACCGGCGGCTGGCGTGACCTGACGCTGGAGAACGTGCGGTTCGCCCAACCGGGCGTGGCGGTTACCGCCGGTCAGTTCCACCTTGCGGTGAAGCTACGCTGCCTGTGGGACAGCAGCCTGTGCGTCAACGACATTTCGCTACGCGATATCTACGTCGCGATCGATACCTCAAAAATGCCGCCTTCCGCGCCGCCAGAAGAGGAGGATTCAGGGCCGCTGAATCTCTCAACCCCATATCCCATCACCCTGAGCCGCGTCGCGCTGCAAAACGTTAACGTCAAAATTGATGATACCGCCGTGTCGGTGCGGGATTTCTCCACCGGCCTGCGCTGGCAGGAGAAAAACCTGACCCTGACGCCGACGTCGCTGCAGGGGCTGCTTATCGCACTGCCGAAAGTCGCTAAGGTGGCGCAGGAGCAGGTCGTTGAGCCGAAGATAGAGAATCCTCAGCCGGAGGAAAAACCGCTCGGCGAGACGATGAAGGCGCTATTTGCGCAGCCGGTGCTCCCGGAAATGGCCGACGTCCATCTGCCGCTCAACCTCAATATTGAGGAGTTCCGCGGCGAGCAGCTGCGGGTTACCGGCGATAGCGATATGACCATCTACAGCCTGCTGCTGAAGGTCAGCAGCATTGACGGGCAGATGAAGCTCGATGCGCTGGATATCGATTCCGATCAGGGCAAGGTCACCGCCGCGGGCAGCGCGCAGCTGCAGGATAGCTGGCCGGTGGATATTACCCTCGACGGTACGCTGAATATTGACCCGCTCAAGGGCGAGAAGGTGCAGCTGAAAGTCGGCGGCGAGATGCGCAAAAAGCTGACGGTTGGCGTTGATTTAGCCGGCCCGGTGGCGATGACGCTACGCGCCGATGCGCAGCTGGCTGAAGCCGGGCTGCCGCTCAATATGGAGCTGAAAAGCAAGCAGCTGTACTGGCCGTTTAGCGGCGAAAAGCAGTTCCAGGCCGACGATTTGCAGCTGAAATTCAGCGGCAAAATGACCGACTACGCCCTGGCGCTGAGCACCGCGGTGAAGGGGCAATCTCTGCCGCCGGCGAAAATCAGCCTCAATGCTAAGGGCAACGAGCAGCAGGTGAATATTGATAAGCTGACCGTCGCCGCGCTGGAAGGGAAAACCGAGCTGAAGGCGCTGCTCGACTGGCAGCAGGCGATTAGCTGGCGCGGCGAGCTGACTCTTGACGGCATTAATACGGCCAAAGAGGTCCCGGACTGGCCTTCGAAGCTGAACGGCCTGATCAAAACCCAGGGCAGCCTGTACGGCGGCAGCTGGCAGATGTCGGTCCCGGAGCTGAAAATCACCGGTAACGTGAAGCAGAATAAGGTTGATGTCAGCGGTTCCCTGCAGGGCAATAGTTATATGCAGTGGAAAATCCCCGGCCTGCATCTGGCGTTAGGCCCCAACAGCGCCGACGTGAAAGGCGAGCTGGGGGTTAAAGATCTGGATCTCGACGCCACCATTGATGCGCCGCATCTCGATAACGCGCTGCCGGGCCTTGGCGGGACGGCGAAAGGGCTGGTGAAAGTGCGCGGCACCGTGGAGGCGCCGCAGCTGCTGGCGGATATCACCGCCCGCGCCCTGCGCTGGCAGGAGCTATCGATTGCCCAGGTTAACGTCAAAGGCGACGTTAAATCCAGCGATCAGATTGCCGGCAATCTCGATGTGCGTATCGACCGTATCAGCCAGCCGGGCGTCAATATCAGCCTGGTGCAGCTCAATGCGAAAGGTAATGAGAAGCAGCATGACCTGCAGCTTAAAGTGCAGGGGGAGCCGGTCTCCGGCCAGCTGTCTCTGGCGGGGAGTTTTGACCGCAAAGAGGAGCGCTGGAGGGGAACGCTGAGCAATACCCGCTTCCAGACGCCGGTGGGCCCGGTTTCGCTGACGCGCAATATCGCGCTGGACTACCGTAACCGCGAGCAGAAAATCAGCATCGGGCCGCACTGTTGGACCAACCCGAACGCCGAGCTCTGCGTGCCGCAGGCGATCGATGCGGGCGCGAGCGGCCGGGCGGTCGTCAACCTCAACCGTTTCGATCTGGCGATGCTGAAGCCGTTTATGCCGGAGGCCACCCAGGCCAGCGGCGTCTTTAGCGGCAACGCCGACGTGAGCTGGGACACCACCAAAGAGGGGCTGCCGCAGGGCAAGGTGACGCTGAACGGACGTAACGTGAAGGTAACCCAGACGGTCAACGATGCGCCGCTGCCGGTGGCTTTCGATACCCTGAACCTCACCGCCGATCTGCACAACAACCGCGCGCAGCTCGGCTGGCTGATCCGCCTGACCAATAACGGTCAGCTTGACGGACAGGTTCAGGTCACCGACCCGCAGGGCCGACGCAATCTCGGCGGTAATATCAACATCAATAACTTCTCGCTGGCGATGATTAATCCGATCTTCTCCCGAGGGGAAAAGGCGGAGGGCCGGCTGAACGCCAACCTGCGCCTCGGCGGCGATGTGCAAAATCCGCAGCTGTTTGGTCAGATGCAGCTGAACGGCGTGGACATTGACGGTAACTTTATGCCGTTCGATATGCAGCCCAGCCAGCTGGCGATGAACTTCAACGGCACCCGCTCGACGCTGCAGGGTACGGTGAATACGAGCCAGGGCCAGATTAGCCTTAACGGCAACGCCGACTGGACCCAGATAGACAACTGGCGCGCGCAGATCGCGGCGAAGGGCAGCCGGGTGCGTATTACGGTGCCGCCGATGGTGCGCCTGGACGTTTCGCCGGATGTGGTCTTTACCGCGACGCCGAGCTTGTTTAATCTTGACGGTAGCGTCGATGTTCCGTGGGCGCGTATTGTGGTTAACGACGTGCCGGAGAGCGCGGTCGGCGTCTCTTCCGATGAGGTCATGCTGAACGACTCCCTGCAGCCGATTAAGCCGCAGAGCGCCGGTATCCCGATCAACAGTAACCTGACGATCCATGTCGGTAATAACGTTCGCCTCAGCGCGTTTGGTCTGAAGGCGCGCCTGACCGGCGATTTAAAAGTTGCTCAGGATAGACAAGGTCTGGGCCTGAACGGGCAGATCAATATTCCGGAAGGGCGCTTCCACGCCTACGGCCAGGATCTGATCGTACGTAAAGGCGAGCTGCTGTTCTCCGGTCCGCCGGATCAGCCTTCACTGAATATCGAAGCCATTCGCAACCCGGATGCCACAGAAGACGACGTGATTGCCGGCGTTCGCGTCACCGGCTCCGCCGACCAGCCGAAGGCGGAGATCTTCTCCGACCCGGTAATGTCGCAGCAGGAAGCGCTTTCTTATCTGCTGCGCGGCCAGGGATTGAGCAGCGGGCAGAGCGATAGTGCCGCAATGACGTCAATGCTTATTGGCCTGGGGGTTGCACAAAGTGGTCAGGTTGTGGGTAAAATCGGCGAGACGTTTGGCGTAAGCAATCTGGCGCTGGATACCGAGGGGGTAGGCGACTCTTCCCAGGTGGTAGTCAGCGGCTATGTGCTGCCGGGTCTGCAGGTAAAATACGGGGTCGGTATCTTCGACTCCCTGGCGACGCTGACATTACGCTATCGCCTGATGCCTAAGCTATATATGGAAGCGGTGTCTGGCGTAGACCAGGCTCTCGATTTGCTCTATCAGTTTGAGTTTTAGCAATGCGAATATTTGTTTACGGCAGTTTACGACGCAAACAAGGCAACAGCCACTGGATGACCAACGCTCAGTGGCTGGGCGATCATAGTGTCAACGATTATCAGCTGTACAGCCTGGGCCACTATCCAGGCGCGGTGCCCGGTGAAGGCACGGTACATGGTGAAGTCTATCGTATTGACGCATCGACGCTGGCCGAACTGGATGCTCTGCGTACCAAAGGCGGCGAATACGCGCGCCATCTTATCCAGACGCCGTATGGCGGCGCATGGATGTATGTCTATCAGCGCCCGGTTGAGGGGTTTACGCTGATAGAGAGCGGTAACTGGTTAGACAGAGACCAGTATTAAAAACGACAACGCCACCCTCGGGTGGCGTTGTTTTTTGCGGGCGTTAATCAGAACTCGACGCGGGCGCCGAGATTATAGCGTCGGCCCTCTATCTGACCGTACTCGCCCCACGAGGTGGTGCGTTTAGGGTCCGCATCAAACAGGTTATAGATCCCCGCCAGCAGCTGCGCGTTTTTGTTCAGCTGATAGCGCAGGCCGACATCCACCATCGTATAGGCCTCATACTCATTGTGGCTGCCGCTATCGCGGTTGCTGCTGCGATAGTTCACCGTACTCCAGACATCCATACTCTGCGTCGCCGCCCAGCTGAGCGACAGATTTGCCATATGGCGCGGATAGTCGTTCAGCGCATAGCCTTTTTCGGCACCGCTTTTCTGCTCGCTGTGGTTGTAGGTGTAGTTGGCGTTAGCCTTGATATCGGCACTAATCTGCCAGTCAGCGTTGAGCTCGACGCCGTAGACGTCGGCTTTACTGACGTTAAAGTATTTGTCGATCGAATCTGCTTTGTAGCCGTTGACGGAACACTGGTTGGTTGCCGTGGTTTCGCAGATGTTTTGCTCGGTAATTTTATCTTTGAACTGGGTATAGAAGACCGTGCCGTCCAGCGCCAGGGCGCTGCCCGTCCAGTACAGGCCGAGCTCGGAGTTAACGCTTTTCTCCGGCTTCAGGTCGTCGTTGCCGACCGTCAGGAAGGGATAGGGTACGGTTGAACCGTGCGGCGTAATAAAATCGCTGGAGGTCGCGCGCAGCTCCGGTTTTTTATAGCCTGCTGAAACCCCGCCCTTCAGCGCCCATGCGTCGCTAAACGCCCAGTTGCCGTACAGCTTTGGCGTGACGTGGGTGCCAAAGTTATCATCGCGATCGAGACGCCCTGAGGTGGTCAGGATGAAATCGCCGAGGGTCCAGCCGTCTTCGGCAAACAGCGCCCAGCCGTTGCGGCTAACTTTGGTAACCGGGGTGGAGCCCGGCAGGGTTTTGTTGGCGACATCAAAGCGGTCATTCAGCTCTTCGCGGGTAAAGTTCGCGCCCACGGTCAGCTTGTGGTTATCAAGGCTCAGCGTTGTCTGGCTGTTGGCAACGTAGTTTTCCGTCTGCACGTATTGCGGCGTTTGCCCGTCATAGACGTACTTTGAGCGGCCTTTTTCATAATTAATGTAGTTGGTGGTGGCGACGGTATCGTCGGCATACCAGCCGGAGTGCGTCAGGGTTAACGCGTCGCGGTCGAAGCGCCATGTCCAGGGCGTGCTGCGCTGCCAGGTCCGATTTTTCTCCTGCTCGCCGGTTACCACGTTCAGGTCAAAGAGGTTGTTCTCGCTGGCGGCCAGGCCGAGCGTCATATCGAGGGACTTGCGGTTGTGCTTGCCGAAGTAGTTTTCGCGTTCGTCATCGCGACGATCCAGCCAGTCTGCCGCGAGGCTGAGGCCGAGGACGTCGGGGATCAGCGGGCCCATGGTGAACAGATTCATCTGGCTGGTATTGCCAAAATCATGGTGCTCCTGGAGCCAGGTGTTGGCGGCCATCGCGCCGGTCCACTCCTTCACGCCGTAAGGCTTTTTGGTGATAACGTTCACCACCCCGCCGATGGCATCTGAGCCGTAGAGGGAGGACATCGGGCCGCGAATAACCTCAATACGCTCAATCGCCTCCATCGGCGGCAGGAAGCTGGCTTCGGTGCCGAGGTCCTGGCCATAGGGGCGTGATTCGCCGGTATTCTGTTTGACGCTGTTAACCATGAAGGCGGTGTAGGACGGGTCCATGCCGCGCATCATAATGCTGCCCGAGGATATTTCGCTGCCGCTCGACACCGACACGCCGGGAAGGTTTTTTATCGCCTCGCCGACGTTGCGGTCGGGCTGAATATCCAGCGTTTGGCGATCGATTGTCGAGATGGTCGCCGGCGCTTCACGCTTTTCCTGCGCAAAGCCGGTGGCGGTGACCACCATTTGCTCTTCGCCGCTACGCGAAGTTTCGCTAAGTTCTTCCGCCTGAGAGGGCAAAATGACCCCACCGGATAAGGCTACGATCCCCGTAAGCGCAATGAGTTGACGCGTTTTCATAATATCAGACACCTGCAAAGAAAAAATAACGACATCACCTCGTGACGGTGCGCCGCCACAAGGTGAAAAATAACGAGTGATGATTATTAGTATTGCGTCAGGTCGATTTTCATCACGTAATCAGGCTTTTTACCCATCAGCTCTTCGGGCTGTTTAATGCTGACATACAGCGCGTTCGCGTCGGCGGAAAGCGCAAGGCTGTTGGGAAGGGCGGTAGTTTGAATACTCTGTTTTACCTTGCCGGTTTCGCTGTCGGCGATGGTTATCAGTTTGGCGTTACGATGGGTAATATAAACTTCCTTGCGCTTTTCGTTATAAATAACGGCCAGGGAGTTAATCACGTCAATTTCAGAAAGGACGTTACCGTTACGAATATCGACCACTAATACATTGGGTAAATCCGGGTCGGTAATAAATGCGCGACTGTTTTTGACATCCACGGCGATATTGAGGAAAAAACGTTTTTTATCCGGGGCGACGGTAAAGCGGTCGATAATTTTATTGCTGGTGGTATCGATGGCGATCAGGCCATTTCTGCCGTTCACCACGTAGAGCCGGTTTTTTTGCGGATCGACCGCCATGCCGGTTGGGTATTCGCCCATATCGCTAATGGTCGCAACCCTGGCCCGCTTTTCGGTATCGACAACCCAGACAACGCCCTTTTCCGCGACGCCTGAGACGTACAGGCGGTGATTCTGCTTATCGAGGACCATTTCGCGCGTATGGATAATCTCTTTGGGGTCGCTCGCCTCGCTGAGCTGCAGCACCGCCAGCTCCTTACCGCTGCGGGTATCAATCAGCGTGACCGAACCTTCGAGGGTATTGCCGACGTACAGGACATGATTCGCGTCGTCCAGCGCGGTGGCAAACGCCCGCCGGCTGGTTTTAATGACTTCAACGGTGGTGAGGCTTTCCAGATCCAGCTTGTAAATCTGCCCCGTGGTTTTGTCTTTATCAAACGAGGGGGCGGAGGCGGCGAACAGCGCATGCTGCTGTGCGTCTACCGCCAGCTCATAGACGCCATGACCGACTTCACGAGTCAGGAACTCTTTCTCAGGAAGCACGGCGGCCGCTGCGGTCAGGCCGGTCAGGAGCAGGGCCGCAGTCAGCGCCATGCCGGAACAGAGCTTTAAAGTCTTCACATTGTGGAGGTTCATTGACGTTTATTCACATTTATTTACGAACTGAAAATGATAATGATTTTTAATTTCATTCGCAATTGTAAATGTGACGGGCCAACTCCCTATTCTGGTAGGCGAAAATATGGCCGCAGGTTTGCCCGACGGGTCGGGAGATAGGGGAGGAATAAACGGGCAGGGAGGTGAACAGCGGACATAAAAAAACCCTTACTAACCGGCAGCCGGCGTTCAGGGTCTGGCTTTACGCAGAGGCGAACTTAGTTCTTCGCCGCGCGCTCGAAGGAAGCAATGATTTCAGCTTTCGCCGCAGCAGCATTGTCCCAACCGTCAACTTTAACCCACTTGCCTTTTTCCAGATCTTTGTAGTGCTCGAAGAAGTGAGTGATCTGTGCTTTCAGCAGTTCCGGCAGGTCGTTCACATCGTTGATGTGATCGTACTCTTTGCTCAGCTTGGTGTGCGGTACCGCAACCAGCTTGGCATCTTCACCGGATTCGTCGGTCATCTTCAGAACGCCAACCGGACGGCAGCGGATCACTGAGCCTGGCTCCAGCGGATACGGAGTCGGAACCAGCACGTCTACCGGGTCACCGTCCAGAGACAGGGTGTGGTTGATGTAGCCGTAGTTGCACGGATAGAACATCGCGGTGGACATAAAGCGGTCAACGAACAGTGCACCGCTCTCTTTGTCGACTTCGTATTTGATTGGGTCTGCGTTCGCCGGGATCTCAATAACGACGTAGATATCTTCCGGCAGATCTTTACCCGCAGGTACGTTGAGTAAGCTCATGTCTGTTCCTTTAAAATGTATAGCAAACAAGTGCCCGGTATTATAGCCAACTCACATCGAATGTCTTCGCTTCTTTTGTTTCTGACGGCGGAAAGATGGCGTCATTTTTCATCGCAAAACAACCTGAAAATCCATAAACATAGCCACATCCTGAATAAATTTATGTAACCGTTTACATTGCATGTGATTGATTTATCAAAGTGCTAAAAATTTCGCCATCAGCGGCGATGGCGACAACGCGGCGAAAGCCTTATCCGCTCTAAGCTGCCATAAACGGCGTGAATTAACATTTAGTTTACTTTTTCGAAGTGTGATGTAACGCATTCAGTTACATCTCTGATTGTCTATAGTTTGTCCGCAGATAACGATTTCACTAACAATAACCCTACGAGGATCGCCTTATGTGGAAGCGCTTACTTCTTGTCACAGCAGTTTCCGCAGCTATGTCATCTATGGCAATAGCTGCCCCTCTGACCGTAGGATTTTCGCAGGTCGGGTCTGAATCCGGCTGGCGTGCGGCCGAAACCAGCGTTGCGAAGGAGGAGGCCGCTAAGCGCGGTATTACTCTGAAAATTGCCGACGGTCAGCAAAAGCAGGAAAACCAGATTAAAGCGGTACGCTCCTTCATTGCGCAGGGGGTCGACGCCATCTTTATCGCCCCGGTCGTGGCGACGGGCTGGGAGCCGGTGCTGAAAGAGGCCAAAGAGGCCAAAATTCCGGTATTCCTGCTCGACCGTTCCATTGATGTGAAGGACAAAGATCTCTACATGACCACCGTCACCGCCAATAACGTGCTGGAAGGTCAGCTGATTGGCGACTGGCTGGTGAAAACCGTCGACGGTAAGCCGTGCAACGTCGTTGAGCTGCAGGGCACCGTCGGGGCCAGCGTCGCCATTGACCGCAAAAAAGGCTTCGCTGAAGCCATCGCTAAGGCATCGAACATCAAGATTATCCGCTCTCAGTCCGGCGACTTTACCCGCAGCAAGGGGAAAGAGGTTATGGAGAGCTTTATCAAAGCGGAAAATAACGGCAAGAACATCTGCATGGTTTATGCCCATAACGATGACATGGTTATCGGCGCCATCCAGGCGATTAAAGAGGCCGGGCTGAAGCCGGGTAAAGATATTCTTACCGGCTCCATTGACGGCGTACCGGATATCTACAAAGCGATGATCGCCGGCGAAGCTAACGCCAGCGTCGAGCTGACGCCAAATATGGCCGGGCCGGCATTCGATGCGCTGGAAAAATTCAAGAAAGACGGCACCCTGCCTGAGAAGCTGACCATCACCAAATCGACGCTCTATCTGCCGGATACGGCGAAAGAAGAGTTAGAGAAGAAGAAAAATATGGGCTATTGAGTGAGCGTAGGCCATCAGGACGCTCGGTTTAGTTCCCTCTCCCCGGTGGGGAGAGGGTTAGGGGAGGGGAAACCATGAACGGCGAAGTACATCAGGAGATCCTTCGTACCGAGGGACTGAGCAAATTTTTCCCCGGCGTAAAGGCGCTGGATAACGTTAATTTCAGCCTGCGGCGCGGTGAGATCATGGCCCTGCTGGGTGAGAATGGCGCGGGGAAATCGACCCTGATCAAAGCGCTCACCGGCGTTTATCACGCGGATCGCGGCACTATCTGGCTCGAGGGCCAGGCAATAGCGCCGAAAAATACCGCCCACGCGCAGCAGCTGGGCATCGGTACCGTCTACCAGGAGGTCAACCTGCTGCCGAATATGTCGGTGGCGGACAATTTATTTATCGGCCGCGAGCCCCGTCGCTTTGGCCTGCTGCGGCGTAAAGAGATGGAAAAGCGCGCCACCGAGCTGATGGCTTCCTACGGTTTCTCCCTCGACGTCCGTGAGCCGCTTAACCGCTTTTCAGTGGCGATGCAGCAGATTGTCGCTATCTGCCGCGCCATCGACCTGTCGGCTAAGGTGCTGATCCTCGATGAACCTACCGCCAGCCTGGATACCCAGGAGGTGGAGATGCTCTTCACCCTGATGCGCCAGCTGCGCGACAGCGGCGTCAGCCTGATTTTTGTTACCCACTTTCTCGATCAGGTGTACGCCGTGAGCGATCGGATTACCGTGCTGCGCAACGGCGGCTTCGTCGGCTGCCGGGAAACACGCGAACTGCCGCAGATTGAGCTGGTGAAAATGATGCTGGGGCGCGAGCTGGAGCATAACGCTTTACAGCGCGCGGGCCGCACCCTGCTGAGCGATAAGCCGATCGCCGCCTTTGAAGGCTTTGGTAAAAAGGGCACGATCGCGCCGTTCGACCTCCAGGTTCGCCCCGGCGAAATTGTTGGCCTGGCGGGGCTGCTGGGCTCCGGGCGCACCGAAACGGCGGAAGTGATTTTTGGTATCAAACCGGCCGATAGCGGCAAGGCGCTGATCAAAGGCAAGCCGCAGACGCTGCGCTCGCCGCATCAGGCCTCCTGCCTCGGGATCGGCTTTTGCCCGGAAGACCGAAAAACCGACGGCATTATCGCGGCGGCGTCGGTACGGGAGAACATCGTGCTGGCCCTGCAGGCGCAGCGCGGCTGGCTGCGCCCAATTCCGCGGCGCGAGCAAAACGAGATCGCCGAACGCTTTATCCGCCAGCTGGGGATCCGTACCCCCAGCGCCGAGCAGCCGATCGAATTTCTTTCCGGCGGCAATCAGCAGAAGGTACTGCTTTCCCGCTGGCTGCTGACCAAACCTCAGTTTCTGATCCTCGATGAGCCGACCCGCGGGATAGACGTCGGCGCGCATGCCGAGATCATCCGCCTGATTGAAACCCTGTGCGCCGATGGCCTGGCGCTGCTGGTCATTTCGTCAGAGCTGGAAGAGCTGGTGGGCTATGCCGATCGGGTCATTATCATGCGCGATCGCAAACAGGTGGCGGAGATCCCGCTCGGGGAGCTCTCCGTTCCGGCGATCATGAACGCAATTGCGGCATAGGAGTAAATCATGATGCCAGGATCTCTTCCGCAAACCGGCCAAACGAAGCGTCGCTTCAGCTGGCCGAAGGGTATGCCGCAAATCATTGCGCTGCTGCTGGTGCTGGCCGTAGACAGCCTGGTGGCGCCGCACTTTTTCCAGATTGTCCTCCAGGAGGGGCGTCTGTTCGGTAGCCCGATTGATATTCTTAACCGCGCGGCGCCGGTCGCGCTGCTGGCGATTGGCATGACGCTGGTTATCGCCACCGGCGGGATTGACCTGTCGGTCGGCGCGGTGATGGCGATTGCCGGGGCTACCGCCGCCTCGATGACCGTTGCCGGGCACAGCCTGCCGGTGGTGCTGCTGGTATCGCTGGGGGCGGGCGCGCTGGCCGGGCTATGGAACGGTATCCTGGTGGCGGTGCTGAAGATCCAGCCGTTCGTGGCCACGCTGATCCTGATGGTGGCCGGGCGCGGCGTCGCGCAGCTGATCACCTCCGGGCAGATTGTCACCTTCGACTCTCCGCCTCTGGCGTGGCTCGGCAGCGGCTCGCTGCTGCTGCTGCCGACGCCGGTGCTTATTGCTGCCGCAACGCTGCTGCTGTTCTGGCTGTTCACCCGCAAAACCGCGCTGGGAATGTTCATTGAAGCGGTAGGGATTAACATTCGGGCGGCGAAAAATGCCGGGGTCAACACCCGCATCGTCGTGATGCTGGCCTACGTGCTGAGCGGCGTGTGCGCGGCGATAGCCGGGATCATCGTTGCGGCGGACATCCGCGGCGCCGATGCCAACAACGCCGGACTCTGGCTGGAGCTGGACGCCATCCTGGCAGTGGTGATCGGCGGCGGATCGCTGATGGGCGGGCGCTTTAACCTTCTGCTCTCGGTAGTCGGCGCGCTGATTATCCAGGGGATGAACACCGGGATCCTGCTGTCGGGCTTCCCGCCGGAGCTTAACCAGGTAGTGAAAGCGGTGGTGGTGCTGTGCGTACTGATCGTTCAGTCGCCGCGCTTTATCAGCTTACTGAAAGGAGTACGCGGCCGTGATAAAACGTAACTTGCCGTTGATGATTACCCTTGCCGTATTCGTGCTGGGCTACCTCTATTGCCTGACCCAGTTTCCCGGCTTCGCCTCGACGCGGGTGATCTGCAATATCCTCACCGATAACGCTTTTCTTGGCATTATTGCCGTGGGGATGACCTTCGTGATCCTCTCCGGCGGCATCGACCTGTCGGTCGGGTCGGTGATCGCCTTCACCGGCGTGTTCCTCGCGAAAGCGATTGGCGTCTGGGGGATCACGCCGCTGCTGGCGTTCCCGCTGGTGCTGGCGATGGGCTGCGCGTTTGGCGCGCTGATGGGCTGGCTTATCGATACGCTGAAGATCCCGGCATTTATTATTACCCTCGCCGGGATGTTCTTCCTGCGCGGCGTGAGCTATCTGGTCTCTGAAGAGTCCATTCCTATCGATCACCCGGTGTATGACACGCTCTCCGGGCTGGCGTGGACTATTCCCGGCGGCGGTCGCCTGAGCGCGATGGGGTTGCTGATGCTGCTGGTGGTGGTGGCGGGCATTTTTATGGCCCACCGCACCCGCTTTGGCAACCAGGTGTACGCCATTGGCGGCAGCGCCGTCTCGGCAAATCTGATGGGCATTTCGACCCGTGGGACCACTATTCGCATTTACATGCTCTCTACCGGGCTGGCGACGCTGGCGGGGATCGTTTTTTCTATCTACACCCAGGCCGGTTACGCGCTGGCCGGGGTTGGCGTTGAGCTGGACGCGATTGCGTCGGTGGTGATTGGCGGCACGCTGCTCAGCGGCGGCGTCGGCACGGTATTAGGGACGCTGTTTGGCGTAGCGATTCAGGGGCTGATCCAGACCTACATTAACTTCGACGGCACGCTCAGCTCGTGGTGGACGAAAATTGCGATCGGCATTCTGCTGTTTATCTTTATTGCGCTGCAGCGCGGGCTGACGGTGCTGTGGGAGAACCGCCAGAACTCGCCGGTATCGCGGGTGAGCGGAGCGGCGAATCGCTAGCGTAAAATCCCCTCTCGCCGGGCGAGAGGGGAAGTCAGGGGGCGTTATGCGTCCGGGAACTCTTTAATGAAGTTTTCGACGTCTTCAACCATATGGTTGTTGCCGACGAAGAAGGAGCGACGCTGGTGCAGGCTTACCGGGATGATATCGAGAATACGCTCTTTACCGTCGCTGGCCTTACCGCCCGCCTGCTCGGCGAGGAACGCCATCGGGTTGCATTCGTACAGCAGGCGCAGCTTCCCTTCCGGGTGGCTGGCGGTGCTCGGGTAGAGATAAATGCCGCCTTTCAGCAGATTACGGTGGAAATCCGCCACCAGGGAGCCGATATAGCGCGAGGTGTAGGGGCGCTGGGTCCCGAGATCCTCTTCCTGGCAAAACTTAATGTACTTCTTCACGCCCATCGGGAATTTGATGTAGTTGCCTTCGTTGATGGAGTAGGTATTGCCTTTCTCCGGGAAGCGCATGCGCTCCTGAGAGAGGCAGAATACGCCAAGAGAAGGATCGTAGGTGAAGGCATGAACGCCACAGCCGGTGGTATAAACCAGCATCGTGGAGGAGCCGTAAACCACGTAGCCTGCGGCTACCTGTTTACTGCCCGGCTGCAGGAAATCTTCGACGGTGACCGGCGTTCCGACCGGGGTTATGCGACGGTAGATGGAGAAGATAGTCCCGACAGAGACGTTAACGTCGATGTTAGAGGAACCATCCAGCGGGTCCATGAGCACCACGTATTTTGCGTGTTCGCAGCCTTCAAAGACGACGATTTCGTCTTCTTCTTCAGAGGCGATCCCGGCAACAATATCGCGCGCTCGCAGTGCGGCCTTCAATTTTTCATTGGCGAACAGATCGAGTTTTTGCTGCACCTCGCCCTGGACGTTTTCAGCACCGCTGGCACCCAGGATATCGACCAGACCGGCCTTGTTGATATCGCGGTGGATGATCTTGGCGCCTAGTTTTATCGCCGACAACAAAGCAGTTAGCTCGCCGGTTGCGTGGGAGAACTCGTGCTGCTTTTCGACAATAAATTCACCTAACGTTTTCATAACCCGTTCCCTGCATGTTTATGTGAAGTAAAACGAACGCAACAATCTTAACAAAGAATAAAAAAAATACGCACAGGTGAATCGCGCCAGCAAAAAACGGATTCGCCTGAAATGCATTTCTCTGATGCCGAACATAAGGGTAAAATGTGCGCCAGATTAAAGAGGGAAGTGACGAATGCGCATTCATATTTTAGGTATCTGTGGCACGTTTATGGGGGGGCTGGCGATGCTGGCGCGTTCCCTCGGTCATGAGGTAACGGGGTCGGATGCTAACGTCTATCCGCCGATGAGCACTCTGCTGGAAAGCCAGGGTATCGATCTAATTCAAGGATATGACGCCAGCCAGCTGGAGCCTCGGCCGGATCTGGTGATCATCGGTAACGCGATGACGCGCGGCAATCCGTGCGTCGAAGCGGTGCTGGAAAACAACATTCCGTACATGTCCGGCCCGCAGTGGCTGCATGATTTCGTCCTGCGCGATCGCTGGGTTGTGGCGGTGGCGGGCACCCACGGCAAAACGACGACCGCCGGCATGGCGACCTGGATCCTCGAAGCCTGCGGCTATAAGCCCGGCTTTGTGATTGGCGGCGTGCCGGGTAATTTCGAGGTCTCCGCGCGTCTGGGCGACAGCCCGTTCTTTGTTATCGAAGCGGATGAATATGACTGCGCTTTCTTTGATAAGCGTTCGAAATTTGTTCACTACTGCCCGCGAACCCTGATCCTCAATAACCTTGAGTTCGATCACGCGGATATCTTTGATGACCTGAAGGCTATCCAGAAGCAGTTCCATCATCTGGTGCGCATTGTCCCGGGTCAGGGCAAAATTATTCTGCCGGAAAACGACATCAACCTGAAACAGACTATGGCGATGGGCTGCTGGAGCGAGCAGGAGCTGGTCGGCGAGCAGGGCCACTGGCAGGCGAAAAAGCTCAACACCGACGCCTCGCAGTGGGAAGTCTGGCTTGACGGCGAGAAGGTCGGGGAAGTGAAGTGGGCGCTGGTCGGCGAGCATAATATGCACAACGGCCTGATGGCGATTGCCGCCGCCCGCCACGTCGGCGTGGTGCCGGCGGACGCCGCCAACGCGCTGGGCGGTTTTATCAACGCCCGTCGCCGCCTTGAGCTGCGCGGCGAAGCGAACGGCGTCACCGTGTACGACGATTTTGCCCATCACCCGACGGCGATCCTGGCGACGCTGCAGGCGCTGCGCGGTAAGGTTGGCGGCACCGCCCGCATTCTGGCGGTGCTCGAACCGCGCTCGAACACCATGAAAATGGGCGTCTGCAAAGACGATCTGGCGCCGTCGCTGGGCCGCGCGGATGAAGTGTTCCTGCTCCAGCCGCAGCATATTCCGTGGCAGGTCGCCGAGGTGGCTGAAGCCTGCGTGCAGCCTGCTCACTGGAGCGCTGATGTCGATGTGCTGGTGGATATGATTATCAAAACCGCCCATCCGGGCGACCACATTCTGGTGATGAGCAACGGCGGCTTCGGCGGCATTCATCAGAAGCTGCTGGATAAGCTGGCCAGTAAGGCGGCTGCGGCAGAATAATCCCGACGATCGTCTCTCTGCCCTCCGCGTGAGGGCAGATTTTTTGCTATTTGGATTTTGTCATGCTCACTTCTGAAAAACTGACCTCGACCGATTCGCCGCATTTCCCCGTGCTCGACGCGCTGTACGTCAAGGCCTTTCCGTGGCACGAGCAGCGTGAGCCGCTGGCTAAACAGCGAGCGCTGCGCGATCCGCACTACGCGCTGGAGGCGTGGTTTGATGAGGGAGAGTTTATCGGGCTGAGCGGCAGCTGGCAGTTTGCGGACTATGGCTACATTGAGCATCTGGCGATCGACGACAGCCTGCGCTCGCGCGGCTACGGCAAGCGTCTGCTGGCGGAAATACTTAAGCGTGCGCCGCTGACCATCCTCGAGATCGATCCACTCACCACGGAAATCGCCCGCAGGCGCCTGCAGTTTTATGTCACGATGGGCTTTAGCGACAACCCGTGGCCGCATAGTCACCCGACCTATCATTGCGGCATCGCCGATCATGCGCTGATGGTGCTGAGCTACCCGCAGGCGATTGACGAAGCGCAGTACCAGCGCTTTGCGCAGCAGCTACGCCAGGTGGTGATGGCCTAAGCCGATATCCCGGCGCTGGCGCCGGGAAGGTGATGTGCGGTGCGGGCGCCGTCTCTCCCGGAGGCCCGGGAGCAGCGCCGGCGTAAGGTTACTCTTTGGCGATTGGCGCTTCGTTTTCCGCGACCTTCGCTTCGCCCTGGATTGCCGCAATTCTCTGCTCAACGTCGGCAACCTGCTTATTGTTGTGCAGCAGGGTATAGGTCAGATCAAACTGCGCGCTGGCTCCCGGCTGCAGCTGCTTCACGCGTTTCTGCTCGCGCTCAACGGTGACCGGATAGGCATAGCTGGTGCCTGGCTCAATGCCGGTGACATAGCCCTGTTTTTGGCTGTCGGTGTTTTTCCACAGCGTCAGGACCGGCAGCTGGCGGGTATCAAACTGAATCGACGCCCCTTTATCGCCAGCCTTGTTAACCACCGCCGCCAGCGTTTGGTGATGGTCATCGGACAGCGGCTGAATATTAAATACCATCTCGTCAAAATCTTTGGTCGGGCCGGCATAGGTTTGCCACGTTTTCAAACCGGCTTTGGCATAGTCGTTGAACGGGCTGATGCTGGCCATCGGCGCGAGAAAACGCGCGCCTTCTTCCAGAATCGGCGTACCGAAATTGCTGTGGTAAATGATCTGATAATCATGCGGATAATCGGCGTGGTTGGTTAAGACATCGTGCAGGCTGAAGCTGTTGCTGCCGGGCACGTAGCGCAGCTCGGTCATGGTCTGCAAATCGGCTTTCTTGAAGGTGCTTTCCTTCACCAGCCCGCGAACGCGAATTTCATAAGGCGCGCTATCGGCAACCTCAACCTCGACCTGCGATGCCGGCGTGTTCCCGGCTTTGCCGTGCAGGGTATAAATCTGCCCGTCGGCGGTGACCGGGTGGCCGGTCCATTCGTAGCCGCAGCGCACCATCATCTCATTGAAACCTTCCAGCCAGCCCAGCCCGTTGCGGCTTTCCAGATTAATAAAGGCCGGATTAACCACCTCTTTGACCGGTGAGTCCCAGCCCATTCGCGTGCCGAAACCTTCGATTTTAAGTAAATTCATCCCGCGAGTCGGGCTGAGAGCGATAGTCAGGCCGTCCTGGCTGCGAATAACGATAACTTTACTGCCCTCCTGCTTGCCGCCATGAAGGACTTTTTGCTCGATGCTGAAATGGCGATCTTTTATCTTCAGCTGATCGCTGCTTACCTGCCAGTTTCCTTTCTCTATGCTGCTTTCAGCGCTTGTCAGCACCCAGGTTTTTGCCGCGACTTGCCCAGAAATCATCATCGCTACTGCGGTCAACGCTACTATTTTTTTCATTTTTCGTCCCTTTTTGCTGAATCGATATTGTTATCAATGAGGGAAATCTAATGGCTAGCGGCTGATGAAAATGTGAAGTGCCTCACCTGGTGAGAATATGCGCGATTTGCTGTTTTTAACTGCGACTTTAGTCCTATTTTAATGCAAGTTTTTATTATTGTTGCCGAAAAAATGTGAATTTAAACATGGTCAGCTTTAACGATTCAGCTTTTATGGGCAGCAGGCGCGGCGGAAAAACCGCGTCCTCTGACCAGCAGCAGAACGGCGCGTCAGCCGGATAAAAGCGCAAGGGGGAGCAAAAGGAGCGCAAAACGAGAGCAAAGGGCGGCTGAACAGAGGCTGAACAGGGGGAGCGCCCAGGGGCGCGGCGTTGGGAAAGATAACCTTTCCGGCAATGCGTAGCGTACGCATGCCGGGCTACAGGTTAAACGTTATCAGGTAGCCCGGACAGGCGCGCCGCCTGCGGGAAAATCAGGCGGGCGGCAGCGGAATTAGCTTTCGCCTTCGGCCAGTTCACGCAGGTACTGGAAGATCAGGCGCGCGGACTTCGGCGGCTTGTTGCCTTCTTTCTCTTTTTGCGCGTTACGGATCAGCGAACGCAGCTGCTGACGGTCAGCTTCCGGCCACAGGTTCAGCACTTCCGGCACCGCGTCATCGCCATCGGCAATCAGGCGGTCGCGGATCATCTCCAGCTTATGGAACAGCGCAACCTGCTGGTTGTGGCGGTTCTTCAGCTTGTCCAGCGCCTGGCGAATAGGGTCAACGTCGCGGCTGCGCAGCATTTTGCCAATCAGCTGCATCTGGCGGCGACGGCCCTCTTTCTTGATCCGTTGGGCGAGTTCAATGGCGTCGCGCAGGTCGGTATCGAGCGGGATCTTATCCAGCGCGTTTTTCCCCAGCTCTACCAGTTCTGCGCCAAGACGCTTCAGTTCTTCGGCGTCACGCTTAATTTCACTTTTACTGACCCAGATAATTTCATCGTCTTCATCTTCGACGTCATCACCGGGAACGTCGTCGAGCCAGTCATCGGGCTGCTTTGTCATCTCAGGCTCCTTAAAAAAAGAGGCTAATGTTACCAGTTAAGGCGCGCACTGAAAAACGGTTCTCTGTTAGACTTCAATTAACTCCTTCCTACATTATGGCATTAGCGATGAAAGTCATCTCTCAAGTTGCACAGCAGCGTAAGGCGCTGGAAGAGGCCGTGACCACGGCGCTGGAACTGGCGGCAGGTAAATCAGACGGTGCGGAAGTCTCCGTCAGCAAAACCACCGGCATCAGCGTCAGCACCCGCTACGGCGAGGTGGAGAACGTAGAATTCAACAGCGATGGCGCCTTAGGCATCACCGTTTATCATCAGCATCGCAAGGGCAGCGCTTCCTCAACCGATCTTAGCCCGCAGGCGATTGCCCGCACGGTGCAGGCGGCGCTGGACATTGCCCGCTATACCTCGCCGGACCCGTTCGCCGGCGTTGCCGATAAAGAGCTGCTGGCCTTTGACGCCCCGGATCTTGACCTGTTCCACCCGGCGGAAGTGAGCCCGGATCGGGCGATCGAGCTGGCCGCCCGCGCCGAACAGGTGGCGCTGCAGGCCGATAAGCGCATCACCAACACCGAAGGCGGCAGCTTCAACAGCCACTACGGCATCAAGGTATTCGGCAACAGCCACGGCATGCTGCAGGGCTACTGCTCAACCCGCCATTCGCTGTCCAGCTGCGTTATCGCGGAAGAAAACGGCGATATGGAGCGTGATTACGCTTATACCATCGGCCGCGCGATTGAAGATTTGCAGTCGCCGGAGTGGGTGGGCGACGAGTGCGCCCGCCGCACCCTCTCGCGCCTGGCGCCGCGCAAGCTCTCGACGATGAAGGCGCCGGTGATTTTTGCCAATGAAGTGGCGACCGGGCTGTTTGGTCACCTGGTCGGGGCGATTGCCGGCGGCGCGGTGTACCGTAAATCGACCTTCCTGCTTGACGCGCTCGGCACCCGGATCCTGCCGGACTGGCTGACCATCGAGGAGCATCCGCATCTGCTGAAAGGGCTGGCGTCAACGCCGTTCGACAGCGAAGGCGTGCGTACGGAGCGTCGCGATATCATTAAGGACGGCATTCTGACGCAGTGGCTGCTGACCAACTACTCGGCGCGCAAGCTGGGCATGAAGAGCACCGGCCACGCGGGCGGCATTCACAACTGGCGAATCAACGGCCGCGGCCTGAGTTTTGAAAAGTTGCTTAAAGAGATGGGCACCGGACTTGTCGTCACCGAACTGATGGGGCAGGGTGTCAGTGGCGTTACCGGCGATTACTCGCGCGGCGCATCCGGCTTCTGGGTTGAGAATGGCGAAATTCAGTATCCGGTAAGCGAAATCACCATCGCCGGAAATCTGAAAGATATGTGGCGTAATATCGTGACCGTTGCCGACGATATCGAAATGCGCAGCAATATCCAGTGTGGTTCCGTGCTGCTGCCAGAGATGAAAATCGCCGGGCAATAACGGCGTGTTTTACCGGATTGTTCAGGCTGCGGCTTGAAGAATAACGGGTATAGAAGGGCGCCCAGGTGGCGCCTTTTCCTTATGCTTAAATAATAAAAAAGGAAGTGAGCAATGCGTAAAAAACTGTTAGCAGTGCTGGCTGTCTCAGCCCTGGCGATGGGTTCAGCGTCGGCGTTTGCCGCCGATCTCGGTGAGGATATGGACACCATTGCGCAAAATCTGCAGGTGGTACAGAAGACCTCTGATGCCGGTGAGCAAAAAGCGGCGCTGACGAAGATGCGCGACGCCGCCGTCAATGCGCAGAAAGAGACCCCGCCGAAGCTGGAAGGCAAAGCAGCGGACAGCGCGGAGATGAAGGACTACCGCCACGGCCTCGATATTCTGATTGGCCAGATTGACGGCGCCCTGAAGCTGGCCAATGAAGGCAAGGTCAAAGAAGCGCAGGCCGCTGCGGAAGAGTTCAAAGCCACCCGTAATACCTACCACCAGAAGTACCGTTAAGTTCTTTTCCAGGAGGTATCAGCCGGTACCTCCTGCATTTCGTCTGCGCATAAAACCCAACCCCTGTCACAGTTTACTTCTCTTCTCCGCCGCCGGTTCGGCCGCTTCCGGTCGCCAGTTAAATCGCAATCTTGTGATTCTCATCACGCCGTTTTGCCGAAAATAGCAAATTTACGCCAATTCTGTGCAATGGATCGCATCGTCCGTCCGCCTTTCCACTTCGAAGTGGAAAACAACTCGCTACAAACTCCTCCCCCCCGGCGTTAGTTTTGTCCCCAGAGACATCAACGGGGTAAGACAAGTGAATAACGGAGCGGTAACACACGACGTAGGGGAGCAGGCAACGCAAACCGAGCAGCTGGCTGAGAAGATGCTGCAGCAGGTTTATACCCTGCTAGGTCGCCGTAACATCATCCCCAACGCCGTCCAGGAGCAGATGCTGACCTCCCACGTGCGGGCTATGGCCCACCGGTCAATTAGCGGCGAGCCGCTGCCGGAAGTGGATGCCAGCCTGTTTGAAGAGATTTCAGAAGATTCAATGATGCTGGCTCGCGAAGTGGTCGCGCAATTCGGCAACCTGCCAGAGGAAGAGTCCTGGCTGCTGTCGGTCCACTTCGAAGTCGCTAAAGAAAACCTGTAAGGAGCTAAAAATGGAACAAATCACCGTAGTAATTGGCGATCGCCTGGGTAAAGGGCAAAAAGTTGCCGCTGGCGCGGAAAAAGCCGGAGCTCGTGCAGTCGTGGTTCCGGGCGTTGCCGCTGATATGAAGCTGGGCGACGTGATGAAAGCAGAGAATGCCACCTTTGGTATCTCCTTCTGCGGCAGCGGCGGCGCAGGCGCCATCACCGCGCAAAACAAACATGGCTACAAAGCGAAATACGGCATGCGTTCCGTTGATGAAGGCGTCACCGCTATCAACGAAGGCTACAACGTTCTGGGCTTCGGCTTTATGGATAAAGAAGAGCTGGGCGAGCGCCTGGTAGAAGCCTGGAAAAAGAAATACGGCGCCTGAGTATGAAAGAGCAATTCACCACCACGGTGAGCGTTACGGGCAAAGGCGAGAGCAAGACGCGGGCGTTCGCCGATGCCCTGAACCACGTACAGGCAGCGGTGATGAAAACGTCGCCGCACATTTTACTGCGTATTGAGCCACAGGATGTGGAGGTTGTTCATGCGCGTGAAGCGGTGCGCAAAGAAGCGTTTTTATTCTTCTTTTTGCGCCGTGAACGACGGACCTACAGCGTGGAGCTGAACGTCACCGTCAACGTGACCGCCATTAATCTCGATAAAGTGGATTTCGTCACGCAAACCTGATCTTCACCATAGGGTTAAACTATGTTCCTGATAATTTTAATAAAATCGCTCATTATCGGCGGCCTGGTCGGCGTCGGCGTGGGCGCCGGAGCGGCACGTATGTTTCATGCGCCCACCACACAAGGGATGGGCGCATTTCGTACGTTGGGCGAGCTGAACTCCTGCGAAGGCGATCCGGCGTCCCACTTCTCCTTTGGTCTCGGCTTCTTCTTTAACGCCTGGGCTTCTTCTGTCGCAGCAGGCTCCTTCACCCAGGACGTCGATCACCGCATTATCCCTAACTGGGGCGCCGCCGCGCTGATGCTGAAAAACCGCAACGTCGGCGAGACGCTGCACGATCCGAAGAAGATGGCGATTGCCTGCGGCGTTATCGGCATGTTCGTGGTCTCCTTCCTTAACCTGACCGCCTCTTCCGTACCGGAAGCGCTGCAGGTCACTGCCGTTAAGGTGCTGGTCCCGGCGGCTAACCTGCTGGTTAACACGGTGATGCCGGTTATCTTCTGGCTGGCGGCCATCGATGCCGGGAAAAAATCGGGCTTCTGGGCCACCATTTTTGGCGGCGCGGCGCAGCTGATTATGGGCAACGCCGTTCCGGGTCTGGTGCTGGGCATCCTGATCGGTAAAGGCGTTGAAGAGAGCGGCTGGCACCGCGTCACTAAAGTGATGATGTCCGCCATTGTTGCACTGTTCGTGCTGAGCGCCTTCTTCCGCGGCTTTGACATTAAGACCCTGGAATCCTTCCACCTGGGCGTACCGAACTGGCTGGATCTGATTCACAACTCGCTCAGCGGCAAATAACAGGAGCCTCTAAATGGAACAGAATAAAGGTTTTTGGTATGCCGACTGGTCGTTCCCGATCTTTGTTGGCCTGCTCTCCTCCGGCGTCTTCGCCGGGACACACATGTACTACCTCTACGGCATCGGCGCGTTTAACGAAGTGGCCTTCGTGGCCATGCTGAAAGCGGGCATTGATACCGGAGCCTACGGGGCGGTCGCGGCGTTTGGCGCCAGCTTCCTGTTTGCGCGCATCATTGAAGGCTCGCTGGTGGGGATCCTCGATATCGGCGGCGCGATTCAAACCGGTATCGGCCTCGGCGTGCCGGCGCTGCTGCTGGGGGCGGGCTTCGTCTTCCCGGTGGCCAACTTTGCCGCCTCGCTGGCTACCGGCCTGGCGCTGGGCCTCGCCGTTGGCTACATCATTATTCTGGCGCGTAAGTTCACCATCAATCAGAGCGACTCCACCTACGGTGCCGACGTCATGATGGGAGCAGGTAACGCCTCGGGCCGCTTCCTCGGGCCGCTGATTATCCTCAGCGCGATGACCGCATCGATTCCTATCGGTATCGGTTCTCTGGTTGGCGCCCTGCTGTTTTACATCTGGCAGAAGCCGATCACCGGCGGCGCCATCCTTGGCGCGATGATCCTCGGTTCCCTTTTCCCGATTGCTATTGGTTAAGTCCTGCGGGCGCGTGAGCGCCCGCTTTAACAGGAGAGACCCATGTTTGATTTACTCCTGCGCCGTGCGCGCCTCGTCGACGATACCCTGACCGATATCGCCATTCAGGACGGGAAAATTGCGGCGCTGGGCGAGATTAGCGCGCCTGCGCGCAAAACCATTGAGCTGGACGGCAGCTATTACGCCAGCGCCGGCTGGATTGATTCCCACGTTCACTGCTACCCGAACTCGCCGATTTATCACGACCAGCCGGACAGCGTGGGCATCGCCACCGGCGTCACCACGGTGATTGATGCGGGCAGCACCGGGGCGGACGATATCGACGATTTTTATCAGCTGACCCGCAGCGCGGCCACCGAGGTCCTGGCGCTGCTCAACATCTCCCGCGTCGGGCTGATTGCCCAGAACGAGCTGGCCAATATGGCCAACGTCGATGCCGAAGCGGTGACCCAGGCGGTGAAGCGCCACCCTGATTTTATCGTCGGCCTGAAGGCGCGAATGAGCAGCAGCGTGGTCGGCGACAACGGAATTACCCCCCTGGAACGGGCGAAGGCGATGCAGCGCGAAAATGGCGACCTGCCGCTGATGGTGCACATCGGCAATAATCCGCCGAACCTCGACGAAATTGCCGACCTGCTGGGCGCGGGAGACATCATCACCCACTGCTATAACGGCAAGCCGAACCGCATTCTGACCGCTTCCGGCGAGCTGCGCGCCTCCGTGACCCGCGCCCTGAAGCGCGGCGTGCGCCTTGACGTCGGCCACGGTACCGCCAGCTTCAGCTTTGAGGTGGCGCGCCGGGCGATAGCGATGGGCATTCTGCCGCAGACCATTAGCTCCGACATCTACTGCCGCAACCGTATTGACGGCCCGGTACGTTCGCTGGCGCTGGTGATGTCGAAGTTTCTCGCCATCGGCATGTCGCTACCGCAGGTGGTGGAGTGCGTTACCGCCAGCGCCGCTGACGGGCTGCGCCTGACGCAAAAAGGGCGTCTGGCCGTGGGCTACGACGCTGATTTAACCCTCTTTACCCTGCAGCATGCGCCGACGCTACTGGTCGACGCCGAAAAAGAGAGCCTGCAGGCTGACAATATTCTGGTGCCGCTTGCTGCGATTCGCGCGGGCAAGGGCTATCTGACCGAACAAGGGAGCGCGGAAAATGCCTTCGATTTTTGAAAAATACAATTTAAAACAAGTTATTAATACATCAGGCCGCATGACGGCGCTGGGCGTATCCACGCCGCGTCCTGAGGTGGTTGAAGCCGTCATGAGCGGCATGAATCACTACTTCGAAATGAAAGACCTGGTCAATAAGACCGGTGAGTACATCGCGAACCTGCTGGAGGTGGAAGGGGCGACGGTTGTCTCCTGTGCCTCCGCGGGGATCGCCCAGTCGGTGGCGGCGGTGCTGGTGAAAGACAGCAGCTGGCTGCTGGAAAACCTCCACGTCACCCCGATCGAAAACAACGAAATCGTCCTGCCGAAAGGCCATAACGTTAACTTCGGCGCGCCGGTGGGAACGATGGTCGCGCTGGGCGGCGGCAGGCTGGTGGAAGCCGGCTACGCCAACGAATGTTCCGCCGATCAGCTGGCGGCGGCGATTACTCCGCGCACCGCGGCGATCCTCTACATCAAATCTCACCACTGCGTGCAGAAAAGCATGCTCAGCGTTGAGCAGGCGGTCGTGGTGGCGCGTAAGCACAACCTGCCGCTGATCGTCGATGCGGCGGCGGAAGAAGATCTGCAGTGTTACTACAGCGCCGGCGCCGACCTGGTGATTTACAGCGGCGCCAAAGCGATTGAGGGCCCAACCAGCGGCCTGGTGGTCGGTAAAGCGCAGTACGTGGAGTGGGTTAAACGCCAGTCCGCCGGCATTGGCCGGGCGATGAAAGTCGGTAAAGAGGGCATTCTTGGCCTGACCTGCGCGATTGAACACTATCTGACCGCCCGCAAGGAGAGCGGCGATGAGATGGTGGCGAAGATGACGCCGTTCATTGACCAGCTCAACGCCCTCTCCGGGGTGAGCGCCCGGGTGGTATGGGATAGCGCCGGTCGCGATATCGCGCGCGCGGAAATTAAATTTACTGAAGCCGTGACCGGCATCGCCACCGGCGAGCTGGTTGAGGCGCTGAAGCAGGGCGAATACGCCATCTACTTCCGCGGCTATAAGGCCAACGAAGGCATTATTGAGGCCGATGTGCGCAGCGTAAACGCACAGCAGCTGGAGATCGTCTCCCGCCGCATTGGCGAAGTTCTGAACCAGGAGAAGAAAGCATGAAACTGACCCCGAATTTTTACCGCGATCGCGTGTGCCTGAACGTACTGGCGGGCAGCAAAGACAACGCCCGCGAAATCTACGAAGCGGCGGAAGGTCATGTTCTGGTCGGCGTGCTCTCTAAAAATTACCCGGACGTGGCGAGCGCGGTGGCCGATATGCGTGAATACGCCCGGCTTATCGATAACGCGCTGTCGGTGGGCCTCGGCGCGGGCGATCCAAACCAGTCGGCGATGGTCAGCGAGATCTCCCGTCAGGTGCAGCCGCAGCACGTCAACCAGGTCTTTACCGGCGTCGGCGCCAGCCGCGCGCTGCTGGGGCAGAACGATACCGTCGTCAACGGCCTGGTTTCCCCGACCGGCACGCCGGGGATGGTGAAGATCTCCACCGGCCCGCTGAGCAGCGGCGCGGCGGACGGGATCGTTCCGCTGGAAACCGCCATTGCCTTACTAAAAGATATGGGCGGCAGCTCAATCAAATACTTCCCGATGGGCGGCCTGAAGCATCGCGATGAGTTCCTCGCCGTCGCCCAGGCCTGCGCCCGTCACGATTTCTGGCTGGAGCCGACCGGCGGGATCGATCTGGAAAACTACAGCGAGATCCTGCAGATCGCGCTGGATGCCGGCGTCAGCAAAATCATCCCTCACATCTACAGCTCTATTATTGATAAGGAGAGCGGCAACACCCGCCCGGCGGATGTGCGCCAGCTGCTGGAGATGACCAGGGCGCTGGTTAAATAGTCATTGCTCTGCCGTCCCCTGAACCTCGCCGCAAGGGAGGAAGGGGACAAACGTCCCCCACCGAACCATCAAGGAGTCACCATGCCTGGCACTCGTCACCTGCTTGTTGCTTCACTTTCCCTGCTCGCCGCCAGCGCCTGCGCCCAGGCGCAGTACGCCTGGGTCGGCACCTACAACCCCAACGGCGAAGGCCTGTACCGCTTTACCGTCGAGGCGAAAACCGGCGCGTTGAGCAACAGAACGCTGGTGAGCTCGTTGCCCAACGTCGCGCAGCTTACCGCTTCGCGCGACGGTAAAACCCTGTACGGCGCCAGCGAAGTGGAAAAGGGCGTGGTGCAGGCGTGGCGCGTTGCAGCGAACGGCGAGCTGACCGAGCTAAACCAGGTCTCTTCCGGCGGGGCCGGGCCGGTTTATCTCTCCCTGACGCCGGACGGTCGCCATCTGCTGGTGGCAAACTACGTTAGCGGCACGACGGCCGTGCTGCCGGTGCAGGAAGACGGTCGCCTGGGCGAGGCGGTGGACGTTCATCAGGATCAGGGACCGGCCGGCGCTGCGCGCCCGGCGGCGGCCGTTGAGGGCAGCTTCGCCATTAGCGACCATAACGGCCCCCACGCCCATATGATCTCGGCCGATCCCAGCGGGAAATACGTTTACTCCACCGATCTGGGGCTGGATCGGATCTATCAGTACCGGATGGACAGCGCCAGCGGCAAGCTGACGCCAAACGATCCGCCGTTTATCTCCGCATCTTCGCCGGGAGCCGGGCCGCGTCACTTTGTCTTCACGCCGAAGGGCGACGGGCTGTGGCTGATTAACGAAGAGTCCTCGACGCTAACCTTCTATCATCTTGATAAGGCCAGCGGCCTGCTGCGCGAGGGCAAAACGATTTCCGCGCTGCCGAAGGGGTATAAAGGCACCAGCTTTGCCGCCGGCCTGGCGCTGAGCGCCGACGGCAGGCAGCTGTACGTGGCGAACCGCCTGCATAACAGCATCGCGCACTTTAGCGTGATGGCGGACGGTAGCCTGAGCCATCAGGAAGATGTCTGGACGCGCGGGGACTACCCACGAACGCTCACGCTGGATAATCAGGGGCAGTGGCTGTACGTCATGAACCAGCGTAGCGATAATATTACCCGTTTCAGCGTGGCGCCTCAGAGCGGCAGGCTGACGTTTGCCCCGGACTATACTCCGGTAGGCAGCCCGTCACAGATGGTGATATCCGCTCAACCTTGAGCCGTAAAGATGAAGGAACTGACATGCGATTTCCCAACCAACGTTTAGCACAGCTGTTTAGCCTGCTGCAAAACGAAACGCTGCCGCAGGATGAACTGGCGCAGCGGCTGTCAGTTTCTACCCGTACCGTACGCGCCGATATTACGGCGCTTAACGCGCTGCTGTTGCCCTACGGGGCGCAGTTTCTGCTTATCCGCGGCAGCGGATATCGGCTCAACGTTGACGACCCAGCGCTTTACCGGACGCTGGCGGAAACGGCGCCGAAAGCGCAGCATATTCCGCGTACCGCGCAGGATCGCATTAACTTTCTGCTGGTGCGCTTTTTGACCTCCGCCTTCTCGCTAAAGCTCGAAGACCTTGCGGACGAGTGGTTCGTCAGCCGCGCCACGTTGCAGAGCGATATGGTGGACGTGCGCGAACGTTTCCAGCGTTACCAGCTGACCCTCGAGACTCGCCCGCGTCACGGCATGAAGCTGTTCGGCAGCGAAGTGTCGATTCGCGCCTGCCTGACCGATCTCCTGTGGGAGCAGTCGCAGCAGGGGGGATTGCCTCTGCCGGTCGATAAAGGCGGGCTGAGCGCGGAGGTGTCGGAACGGCTGGCGCGCGAGCTGCAGGAGATCCTCACCCGCCACCACGTCCGTCTGACGGATGAAGGCGAGCGCTTTATCCGCCTCTACAGCACGGTGGTGGTGCGCCGCGCCAGCGAGGGCTACCCGCTGGCAGAATTTAGCGCTGAAGATGTGGCCCAGAACGTGCGCGATGCCGCCCGGGAGCTGGTCGGGATGCTGCAGCAGCTGGCAGGAAAGGCGCTCTCCGCGGCGGAAGAGGAGTGGCTGTGCGTGCACCTTGCCGCCCGCCAGGTGCAGGACGTTGATCCGGGCACCATCAGCGCCGATGACGACGAAGCGCTGGTGAACTACATCCTGCGCTATATCAATACCCAGTATAACTACAACCTGCTCGATGACGCCCAGCTGCACGCCGATCTGCTGACCCATATTAAGACCATGATCACCCGGGTGCGCTATCAGATCATGATCCCCAATCCGCTGCTGGATAACATCAAGCAGCACTACCCGATGGCATGGGATATGACCCTGGCGGCCGTCTCCAGCTGGGGGAAATACACCCCCTATGCGATCAGTGAAAACGAGATCGGTTTCCTGGTGCTGCACATCGGCGTCGGCCTTGAGCGTCATTACAATATTGGCTACCAGCGCCAGCCGCGCGTGCTGCTGGTGTGCGATACCAGCAACGCGATGGTGCGGATGATCGAAGCGACCCTGCAGCGTAAATATCCGCAGCTGGAAATTGCCGCCACCCTTTCGCAGCGCGAGTATGAGCAGCTTGAGGCCGTTGCCGAGGATTTTGTTATTTCCACCGTGCGCATCGGTGAAAAGGATAAGCCGGTGGTGACCATCGCGCCGTTCCCGACGGATTATCAGCTGGATCAAATCGGCAAGCTGGTGCTGGTGGACAGAACCCGTCCGTGGATGCTGGATAAGTATTTCGATGAGGCCCATTTCCGGGTGATTGATACCCCCGTCGATCGCCAGACGCTGTTTGCCGAACTGTGCCGGCAGCTGCAGGAGGAGGGTTTTGTCGACGCCGGGTTCTATGACTCCGTTGTCGAGCGTGAGGCTATCGTCAGCACCATGCTCGGCGACGGCATTGCGCTGCCGCACGCCCTTGGTCTGCTGGCGAAAAAAACGGTGGTCTACACCGTGATTGCCCCGAACGGCATAGTCTGGGGCGATGAGACCGCCCACATCATCTTCCTGCTGGCCATCAGCAAAAGCGAGTATGAAGAGGCGATGGCGATCTACGATATTTTCGTGACTTTCCTGCGCGAACGCGCGATGACCCGCCTTGCCGCCACCGGCAGCTTTGACGAATTTAAAACCGTGGCAATGGAGTGCGTCAGCCGCTTTTAACCGCGGCTAGCGCAGATGATGCACCACCTGGTTGCTGCTGCCGCGCCAGATAAGCATTGGGTCTTTTAAATCCTGCACGAACTTGCCGTCGACCAGCACGTTAATCAGGTCGACCACCGCCATCTGCGCGTCGTTGAGCTCCTCAAGCCTGTAGCCCGTCCACATCCAGATATCCTTCCCGGGACACTCGGCGCGAATGCGCTGCACCAGCGCGAGGATCTCCGACACGTTCTGCGGGTGCAGCGGATCGCCGCCGGAAAGGGTGATTCCCTGGCGCTTAATGCGCGCGTCGTTGAGGTCGGCGATGATGCGGTCGGCCATCTCGGTGGTGAACGGCAGGCCGGAGTTGAGCCGCCATGTGCTCTTGTTATAGCAGCCGGGGCATTCGTGGACGCAGCCTGAGACGAACAGGGTGCAGCGGGTGCCGGGACCGTTGACGATATCGACCGGGTAGTACTGATGGTAATTCATTTTCGTTTCTCAATTGACGCCATTACTGCGTTGGCTACGCTCGCTTACCCGGGTCACTTACTTATGTAAGCTCCCCCGGGATTCGCTTGCTTGCCGCCTTGTCCTGGCGCCAATTGCTTTGCGAAAAGCGTCGCATTGCCGGGCAATAATACTGTCGAAATTAACCGATCTGCCCGTTACCCAAATGCTTAACGCGGCGTTTAACTTCTTCCTGCTTGCCGGCGTTGAACGGGCGGGCGTCCGGGCTGCCGAGATAGCCGCACACGCGGCGGGTCACCGAGACGCGGGCCGCGTCGTGGTTGCCGCATTTCGGGCAGGTAAACCCTTTGCTGGTGCACTCGAACTCGCCGGTAAAGCCGCACTCGTAGCACTCGTCGATTGGCGTGTTGGTTCCGTAGTAGGGCACGTGCTGGTAGCTGTAATCCCAGACGTCTTCCAGCGCCTTCAGGTTGTGCTGAATGTTCGGGTATTCGCCGTAGCAGATGAAGCCGCCGTTCGCCAGCGGCGGGTAAGGCGCTTCAAAATCGATCTTGTCGTAAGGGTTGACCTTCTTCTCGACGTCGAGGTGGAAACTGTTGGTGTAGTAGCCCTTATCGGTCACGCCGTTGATGACGCCAAACTCGGCGGTATCGAGACGACAGAAGCGATCGCACAGGTTTTCACTCGGCGTGCTGTAGAGGCTGAAGCCGTAGCCGGTCTCTTCCTTCCACTGCTCCACGGCGTCGCGCATGCGTTTGACGATGGCGATGCCTTTCTCACGCAGCGCGTCGCTATCGTACATATGCTGGTTGCCGGAGAGCGCGTTGATGGTTTCGTGAATGCCGATATAGCCCAGCGAAATCGACGCGCGGCCGTTTTTAAAGATATCCGCCACGTCGTCGTCCGCCTTCAGGCGTACGCCGCAGGCGCCTTCCATATACAGAATCGGCGCGACGCGGGCCTTCACCCCTTCGAGGCGCGCAATACGCGTCATCAGGGCCTTACGCGCCAGCTCCAGGCGGCTATCGAGCAGGGTCCAGAAGGCGGCTTCGTCGCCTTTGGCTTCCAGCGCGATCCGCGGCAGGTTAAGGCTGATGACGCCGAGGTTGTTGCGGCCATCGTGAACCTGCTCGCCGTTCTCGTTTTCCCACACCCCGAGGAAGCTGCGGCAGCCCATCGGCGTTTTAAACGAGCCGGTGACCTTCACCACCTGATCGTAGTTGAGGATATCCGGATACATGCGCTTGCTCGCGCACTCCAGCGCCAGCTGCTTGATGTCGTAGTTGGCGTCGCCGAACCGGTGGTTCAGGCCGTCGCGAATGGCGAAGACCAGCTTCGGGAACACCGCGGTTTTGCGGTTTTTACCCAGACCGGCAATGCGGTTGCGCAGAATCGATTGCTGAATCAGACGCGATTCCCAGCTGGTGCCGAGGCCAAAGCCAAAGGTGACGAACGGCGTCTGGCCGTTGGCGGTGTGCAGGGTATTCACTTCGTATTCCAGCGACTGGAAGGCGTCGTAGCACTCTTTCTCTGTACGCGAGCGGGCGTACTCTTCGGCGTTGGGGATCTGCCACTCTTCGGCGATTTTACGATGCTTCTTGCAGCTCTCGGCCACGAACGGCGCCAGCACTTCGTCAATCCGGTTGATGGTGGTCCCGCCGTAAATATGGCTGGCGACCTGGGCGATAATCTGCGCCGTTACCGCCGTGGCGGTAGAGATAGATTTCGGCGGCTCGATCTCGGCGTTGCCCATTTTAAAGCCGTGGGTCAGCATGCCCTTGAGGTCAATCAGCATGCAGTTAAACATCGGGAAGAACGGCGAGTAGTCGAGATCGTGATAGTGGATCTCGCCGCGTTCGTGCGCCTGAACCACGTCGCGCGGCAGCAGGTGCTGGCGAGCGTAGTGTTTGGCCACAATCCCGGCCAGCAGGTCGCGCTGGGTGGGGATCACCTTACTGTCTTTGTTTGCGTTTTCGTTAAGCAGGGACGAGTTAGTTTGCTCTACCAGGCCGCGGATCTCCTGGTTCAGGCGGCCGCGTTTTTCACGCTCGATATCGCGATCGTGGCGATATTCAATATAGGCGCGAGCCAGCTGCTTCCACGGGCCTGACATCAGCTGATTCTCAACGGCGGTCTGGATTTCGTTAATATCGACCTGAGCCCGATTCTGCATTTGCTGGCTAACGACTTCTGCGACGGTGGCGCAATAGTCTGCGTCATCGACTCCCGCTGCTTTAGCTGCACGCAGAATTGCTTCTTTAATGCGCTCTGACTTGAACGGCACTTTGCAGCCATCTCGTTTCATCACATGCGGTGTCATGATCACTCCATACTTTATAGAACAGGTTATCCACAGAGGCGGAAGGTATACCGAGGTCGCGAGGCGCTATAGCTGCCGCCGTTTTCCTTCGGCTCCGGCCCTTTTTATCCACATCCCACCACCGCCTAAATACGATGGGCTGTGCCGACATAATAGACGATTAATACAATATGTAGGGCCGGGACGCATTTTAAGTTCTACATGTAGTGATTTGCATCAAAGATGTTTGCGATTTTATTGACGCAGGACAAAGTAAAAAGGTGAGAGTACGGATGGTGGGCGCTTGCGCTAAATGTAAATTTATATGCTTAAAAAACAAGCATAAAAATGCCCGGATGCCGCCCGCGCAGGCGGCGGGCATCGCGGCTCAGGCAATCAGCGTATCGTTAAGGAGATCGACCAGCAGCAGCAGGGCGTAGCGGGCCAGCTGCGGGCTATCGGGGAGCGGGATAATCCCGGCGGCCATGTTGGCCAGCGCGTGGTTTTCCGGCGTCAGGGCGATGATGGTCACCCCCTGGGTTCGCGCCTGCAGGGTCGCGCTTTGCAAAATATTGTCCGCGCCGGCGGTGACCAGCACCAGCAGCAGGTGGTCGTCGCTCAGCGTCGAGGCCGTCATGCGCATCAGGGCGCTGTCCTGGCACAGGTTGATGGCGATACCGGAGGGCAGCAGCTGGTGCTGCAGCAGCGTGGCCAGCGCGACATCCTGGGCGCCGAGCGCGAAGCAGTGCACGGCGCGCGCGGTCAGCAGGCGAGATTTGAGCTTTTCGACCGCCGCCTCCGAGGTCTGCGCCAGCTGTCGGGTAAGCGTATCGCCAAGATAGCTCAGCCTGTCGCGCCAGGCGGCGGGCAGGGCGTGGCTGTTTGGGCTCACCCAGCTGGTCCGGCGCTCGCTGGCCTGCGCCAGCTGCTTGCGCAGATCGCGAATATCCTCGCAGCCAACGGAGCGGGCGAAGCGGGTGATGGTGGCCGGACTGACGCCGGCGCTGGCGGCCAGTTCATCGATGGACGCGCTGGCGGTAAAGCTCAAATTTTCCAGAATAAACGCCGCAACCCGCGACTCCTGGGTGCTAAAGCGCACCAGCCCTTGCTGCAACTGACCTACGATATCCATCCTGACCGTCCCTTTCTCCAGAACATCACGTTGAAAATATTTTTCACTTACCGCCTGTGCCTATTTATAGCATCAGCCCAAGGTATTTCCTATGGTTTCGCCGTTAATCGGGCAAACAGCGTGGGCAATAATGATCAAAAATTACGTTTCGATCACATCGGTGAAAATTATTTTCATATAGCCTTCACTTTCACACAATCTTAACAATATATTCGCTGAGGCCCTAACGGGCGAGGTCATAAATCCATCTGGGGGAGAGGTCATGCAACGAATCGTTCTGTGCTGTGCAGCAGGTATGTCGACCAGCATGCTGGTGACGAAGATGAAAGCCGAGGCGCAGCAGCGCGCGCTGTCGCTGGATATCTACGCGGTGGCGGTGGCGGAATTTGAGCGCGAGCTGGCCAACGCCGACGTGATCCTGCTGGGACCGCAGGTGAAATATGAGGCCGGACGCCTGAGCGCGCTGGCCGCTCCGCACGGAAAAGCGGTCGCGGTGATCGATATGGCCGACTACGGCATGATGCGCGGCGCGGCGGTGCTTGATAAGGCGCTCGCGCTGCTTAATCCCTGATTTTTTTCTCTCATATCCCGGAACCATCACGCGCGCTCACGTCGACCGCGCGCGGCTTTCTGCATGCCGAAAGAGGTCTCTATGCAAGCACTAAAAATTGCCGTTATTGGCGGCGGTAGTAGCTATACGCCGGAGCTTATTGAAGGAATTATCGTTCGTTATGAGCAGCTTCCGGTAACGGAGCTGGCGCTGGTTGACGTTGAATCAGGCAGGGAGAAGGTTGAAATTATCGCCGCGCTGACGCGCCGGATGCTCACCCGTAAAGGGCTGGAGCACGTTATGGTCAGCGTCCATTTTGCGCTGGACGAGGCGATCCGCGGGGCCAGCTTCGTGCTGACCCAGCTGCGCGTCGGGCAGCTGGCGGCGCGGGCCGGCGACGAGCGTCTCGGGCTGAAGTATAACCTGCTGGGCCAGGAAACCACCGGCGTGGGCGGATTCGCCAAAGCGCTGCGCACGATCCCGGCGATCCTTGAGGTGGCGCGCAAGGTTGAGCAGCTGGCGCCGCAGGCGTTTATCCTCAACTTCACCAACCCGGCCGGGATTGTCACCGAGGCGGTGAGCCGCTACAGCAAGGCGAAGATTATCGGCCTGTGCAACGTGCCGATTAATATGCAACACATGATTACCGGCATGCTGGGTGCGAAAGAAGAAGAGGTTAACCTGCGCTTTGCCGGGCTCAACCATATGGTATGGGTGCATAAAGTGATGCAGGGGCGTGAAGACGTGACCCGCAAGGTGATCGACATGCTGTGCGATGGCAAAGCGCTATCGATGAACAATATTAAAGAGCTGCCGTGGCCGGCGCCGTTCCTGCGCGCGCTGAACGCCATTCCCTGCCCCTATCACCGCTACTTCTGGCTGACGTCGGCGATGCTGGCGGAGGAGATCGCCGCGGCAAAAACCAAAGGCACCCGCGCCGAGCAGGTGATGAAGGTCGAGCAGGAGCTGTTCGAGCTGTACGCCAATCCGGCCCTCGATGAGAAGCCGGAGCAGCTCAGCTTCCGCGGCGGCGCTTACTACTCTGAAGTGGCCGTGGAGTTAATCAACGCGATTCATAACAATCTCGGCAAAGAGATGGTGGTGAATACCCGCAACAACGGGGCGATTCACGGCCTGGACGATGATGCGGTGGTGGAAACCAACAGCATTATTGATGCCCAGGGCGCCCGCCCGCTGACCTTTGGCGCGCTGCCTCCGGCGATGAACGGCCTGACGCAGCAGGTGAAGGCCTTTGAGCGGCTGACCATTGAAGCCGCGGTACACGGCTGTCGCGATAGCGCGCTGCTGGCGCTGGTGACCAACCCGCTGGTGGGCAACGTCACCGACGCGCAGGCGCTGCTGGACGAAGTCTTAACCATCAACCGTCAATGGCTGACGCAATTTAACTGACCGTTATTTCCTTTGGGGATCGTCTCATGTCGAACACTACGTGGATTGAACGTTACGTCATGCCCGCGGCGCTGAAAATCGCCGGGCAAAAGCACGTCCTGTCGGTGCGCGACGGCATTATTTTGAACATGCCGTTTATGCTGATTGGTTCATTTTTCCTGATTTTCGCCTATCTGCCCATTCCCGGCTATGCCGATATGATGAGCGGTCTGTTCGGCGACGTCTGGCGCGATAAAATGCTTTATCCGGTTAAAGCGACCTACGACATTATGGCGCTGATATCGAGCTTCGGCATCGCCTACCGGCTGGCGGAGAAGTACCGCACGCTTGACCCGCTCACCGCCGGGGCCATGTCGCTGGTCGCGTTCGTGATGACGATCCCGCAAAGTACGCTGTTTACGCCGGTGCACGGCGCGGCGGAAGTGGTCAAAGGGGTGATCCCGGTCGGGCTGGTGGGCAGTCAGGGGCTGTTTGTCGCCATCGTTATTTCGCTGTTATCTACCGAGATTTATCGCTTTGTCGCCGGCCGCAACCTGGTGATCCGCATGCCGGACGGGGTACCGCCGGCGGTGGCGAAATCGTTCCTCGCGCTGATCCCCGGATTCTGCGTGCTGGCGGTGGTGCTGGCGCTGCGCCTGATCGTCGAAGCTTCGCCATTCGGCGACATTAACAGCATGATCGCCACCATTATCGGCATTCCGATGCACCACGTCGGCGGTACGCTGCCGGGGATGATCTTCTCGGTTATCCTGATCGGCATTCTGTGGACGCTGGGGCTGCACGGCGATGCCATCGTGCTGGTGTTTATTCAGCCGGTGTGGCTGTCGAATATGTCGGAAAACCTCACCGCGTTCCAGAACGGCCAGCCGATCCCGCATATCATTACGCAGCAGTTTTACGATCTGTGGATTGCTCCCGGCGGTACCGGGGCGCTGCTGGGGCTGGTGCTCTTTATGTTGTTCAGAAGCCGTAGCCAGCAGATGAAGCAGCTGGGGAAAATCGCCGCGCCCGGCGCGCTGTTTAATATCAGCGAGCCGATGGTGTTCGGTATTCCGCTGGTGATGAACCCCTATTTTTTCCTGCCGTTTATTTTGACGCCGGTTCTGCTGGTAATTGTCTCCTATACCGCGATGGCTACCGGGCTGGTCGCTCCGCCGGCGGGGATTGCGCTGCCGTTTACCACGCCGATTTTTATTAGCGGCTATCTGGCAACGGGCGGGCATATTTCCGGGACCATTCTGCAGGTGGTGAACCTGACGATTTCGCTGGTGGTTTACTATCCGTTCTTCCGGGCGTGGGATCGCCTGAAGGCGAAAGAGGAGCACGCCTCGACGCGCCAGGAGGCCGGCAGCGCGCTGTCAACGGCCGACAGAGCCTGACGACAAAGGCGGCGCGCTGCGCCAGCCCGGGCTACCGTAACGTAGCCCGGCTAAGCGCAGCGCGAGACCGGGCGTCGCTCTTACGCCTGCAGCCACCACACGGCTTCAAACGGACGCAGGGTCATGGCCGTCGGGCGATTAGCCGCTTCCGCGTAGTTGCTCATCAATACCTGCCAGTCGCCCTCCATCTCATCCGGCTGCCAGTTCTGGAATTCACGACTCAGGTTGGCCACTACCACCAGCGTTTGCCCCTGCCACTGCCGGCGATAGCACCACAGAGACGGATGCTCCGCGCAAAGATCGAGATAGTCGCCCCAGGTCAGCACCGGCGTGGTTTTGCGCAACGCGATCAGCTGCTGATAGGCATAAAACACCGAATCAGGATCGGCCAGCGCCGCCTCGGCGTTGATGTCGCGGTAGTTATCGCACAGCGCAATCCACGGTTCGCCCTCGCTGAAGCCGCCGTTCTCGTGGCCGTTCCACTGCATCGGCGTCCGGCTGTTGTCGCGGGATTTACTGGCCAGAATCGCCAGCAGCTCGTCGGGCGCCTGCCCCTGCGCCGAACGCTCAATAAACATGTTGTGGCTTTCGACATCGCGATAGTCGCTGATACGCGAGAAGTGCGGATTGGTCATGCCAATCTCTTCCCCCTGGTAGATATAGGGGGTGCCCTGCATACCGTGCAGCACCATCGCCAGCATTTTGGCCGCCGGAACCCGGTATTCGCCCTCATCGCCGAAGCGCGAAACGATGCGCGGCTGATCGTGGTTACACCAGAACAGGGCGTTCCACGCCCGATTGTGCATCCCCTGCTGCCAGTGGCTGAACAGCGCCTTCAGCGCCACGTAGTCAGGACGCGCGAGGCTCCATTTTTCGCCCCCGGGATAATCCACCTTCAGGTGATGGAAGTTAAAGGTCATTGACAGCTCGCGGCCGTCCTGCGCCGCGTACTGCTGGCAGTGTTCCAGGGTGGTGGAGGACATTTCCCCGACCGTCATCAGATTGCGCGGGGTGAAGACGTCGCGGCTCATCTCCTGCAGGAATTCGTGCACGCGCGGGCCGTCGGTATAAAAACGGCGGCCGTCGCCCTCGGCGTCTGACGGGAAGGACTGGTCTTTGGAGATCAGGTTGACCACGTCGAGGCGCAGGCCGTCAACGCCGCGATCGGCCCAGAATTCGCAGACCTTTTTTAGCTCCGCGCGCACGGCCGGGTTTTCCCAGTTGAGGTCCGCCTGCTCGGCGGCGAACAGGTGCAGATAGTACTGGCCGCTTTCGGCGTGCCACTGCCAGGCGTTGCCGCCGAACTTCGAGCGCCAGTTGTTCGGCGGGGTGGTGGGCTCGCCGTCGCGCCAGATATAAAACTGGCGGTACGGGCTCTCTCTGTTTAACGACTCGCGGAACCAGGCGTGGGCGGTCGAGGTGTGGTTGAAGACCATATCCAGCACGATACGGATGCCGCGCGCTTTAGCCTGCGCCACCAGTTCGTCAAAATCATCCAGCGTGCCGTAGGCCGGATCGATGGCGGTATAGTTCGCCACATCGTAACCGTTATCCACCTGCGGCGAGACGTAGAACGGGGTCAGCCAGATGGCGTCCACGCCGAGCTTGCGCAGGTAGTCGAGCCGCGCGGTGACCCCACGCAGATCGCCGGTACCGCTGCCGGTCGTATCCTGGAAACTCTTCGGATAGATTTGATAAATAACGCCGTTTTGCCACCAGAGGGGAAGGGTATTCATAGTGCTTTCCTGCTACAACGAGGGGGCGCTTTCGCGCCCCGGAAGGAAGATAAAGTCAGACAATCTGCAAGGTGCCTTGGCGGAATTTGCGCTGGTACACGAAGGTCGTGAGAACAATCGGCACGACGACGGCGATAGCCATTGCCAGGCCGTAAACCTGCCAGTAGGTCGGCTGGATGGAGAGGATGCCCGGCAGGCCGCCGACGCCGATCCCGTTCGCCATCACGCCGTTCAGGCCGCACAGCAGCCCGGCGAGGCCGGAGCCGATCATGGCGCAGAGCATCGGGAAGCGGTACTTGAGGTTGATCCCGTACATCGCTGGCTCGGTGACGCCAAGATAGGCGGAGATGGCCGCAGGGACGGAGATTTCACGCTCATTCTGCTTGCGGCTGGCGATAATAATGCCGACCACTGCCGAGGCCTGGGCAATGTTGGAGAGCGCAATCAGCGGCCACACCGGCGTACCGCCCATGCTCTGAATCATCTGCATATCGATAGCCAGCGTGGTCTGATGGACGCCGGTGATCACCAGCGGCGCATACAGGAAGCCGAACAGCGCGGCGCCAATCGGCGCGAAGCTACCGGTCATCAGGTGGCGCACCGCAAAGGCCACGCCGTCGCCGATCATGCGGCCGAACGGGCCGATAAAGGCGTGAGCAAGGAACACCGCCAGGATCAGGGAGCACACCGGCACTATTACCAGGTAGAGGTAGTCAGGCACGATGCGCTTCATGCGCGTTTCGATAAAGCCCAGCGCCAGACCCGCCAGCAGCGCCGGGATCACCTGCGCCTGATAGCCCACTTTAGCGATGGTAAACAGGCCGAAGTTCCACACTTCCGGTACCTGCTGGCCGAGCATATAGGCGTTCATCAGCTGGGGAGAAACCAGCGTGACGCCCAGCACGATGCCGAGGATCGGCGTGCCGCCCATTTTCTTCACCGCTGACCAGCAGATGCCGACCGGCAGATAGAAGAAGATGGCTTCGCCAATCAGCCACAGAAAGTCATAAATCGTTTTCAGCGACGGGTGCATTTGCGCCAGCGTCTGACCGTTGCTCATTGGCAGATCGCCGATCACGTTACGGAAGCCGAGGATCAGGCCGCCGCTGATCAGCGCCGGCAGCAGCGGGAAGAAGATCTCGGCAAAGTGCGAAATCAGCTGCTCGTGCCACTTCATGTTCTGCCGCGCGGCCTGTTTGGCCTGCTCTTTATCAGCAGATGCCTGGCCGGTGGTAGCCAGCAGCGCCTTGTAGTAATCGTCCACGTCCGTGCCAATTACGACCTGGAACTGCCCGGCGTTGGTAAAGCAGCCCTTCACCATGCGCAGCTGCTCAATTTCTTTCGGTTTGGCGATGGCCGGATTATTCAGCACAAAGCGCAGACGGGTAATACAGTGGCTGACGGTGGCGATGTTGTCGCGCCCGCCCACCAGTTCGATTAATTTATCGATGTCCTGCTGATTTACTTTACTCATTGTGAGGCCTCAAAACAGAGGGAAGAGATTGCGTAATGACCTGAGACGAATCCTAACCGCTCCGCTTCGTTTGCAAAATGGGAACGTTCCCGAAACGCAGCCACGATCACATAAATCCTGCCGGCGGGACTAAATCAGCGCCGCGGGAATGACGATTTGACGGGGGTTGGCGTTGCCGGCGATCTGCTCGATCAGCTGCCGCGCCGCCTGGCGTCCGGCCTCGGCGTAGCCCGGATCGACGGTGATAATTTCCGGGTGCAGGAACTTCAGCAGCGGCGTGCTGCCGACGCTGGCGATCTGCAGACCTTCAATGCGCTGTTCCTGCAAATACTTGCTGGCGCCTAGGGCGAGGGTATCGGTGGCGCAAAGCAGGGCGCTGCTGTCGGGGTTGAGGACGCTGGCGACGTTTTCATAACCCTGCTTCATGGCCAGGCCCGGCAGCGCGGCGGTGGGGGAGAGCCGGTGCTGATGGCAGAAATCGAGATAGGCCTGATGACGGCGCTGGCCGGTGGTGACGTCGCTGTGCGGCACCCCGAGGAAGCTGATATGACGATGGCCGCGATCGTAGAGACGCTGCATCAGCATCCTGACCGCGCCGTCGTCGTCGTAGCAGACCGAGGCAAAGCCCGGCGCGTCGCGGGCCAGCAGCACCAGGGTTTCGCGCCACGGCGTGAGCATCTCTTCGGTAATGCCGGTAAAGCCGAACAGCACCACGCCGTCGATGTGGCGGCGGGCGAGGATCCTGAGGTGCTCGCTAACCAGCGCCGGGGAGAACTGGCTCTCCATCATAATCGGATCGTAACCCTGCTCGTAAAAAGCGGGCAGCATCGTCTGCACGGCGAGGTTTTCTGAAAGCGAGTCCAGACGGGTGACGATAATCGCCACCACCTTGTCGCTCTGGCCGCGCATCGCGCGCGCGGAGCGGGAGGGGGAGAAGCCGTACTGCTGCATTACCGCTTCCACCCGCTCGCGGGTGCGCTCATTAACGCCGCTTTCGTTGTTGAGCACGCGCGATACCGTCGATTTCCCGACGCCGCTTAAGCGCGCGATATCTTTGATGGTCAGCCGGTTTTGCATGCAGGATTCTCGCGGTGGTCCGATTAAATTGAGCCTAATGCTACTCAACCAAACCGCAATGAGCAAAGTCTGGTTTACGTCCGGCGGCCGATCCGCTGACCGTTTGCGCGGCTTATCGCGGCAGGCGTGGCGCCAGGCCGCAGCGGCTATTCCGATACAGATCACATTTTCGCGATTTATTCGCGGGAATTTAACTTTTATATATGAAACCCGGAAAAAGCAACCTAACTATATAGCACTGATATTAAATAATATTTTAGCCATCAATAGCGGTGGATGATTTTTGACTTTTACCCGTAAAAGCGTGGGGCGAGCGGGGGCGAAGATTTTATTTACTCACTCACAAACGGCGGCTTTCGCCCGTATCCTGCCGCGAATTGACGGGATCGCCACATCAATTACACTGCCGCTAACTCTCACCTTTTCTGGAAAATGAGCGCAACGTAATGAAAAAATATCGTAGCCAGACGTGGTTTGGACGCAAGGATAAATCAGGGTTTATTGCCAGAAGCTGGTTAAAAAATCAGGGGCTGCCCAATGATATTTTTGATGGTCGCCCGGTTATCGGGATTTGTAATACCTGGTCTGAATTAACCCCCTGCAACGCGCATCTGCGCGATCTTGCCGAGCAGGTCAAAATGGGCGTTCTCGAGGCGGGCGGCGTGGCTTTTGAATTCCCGGTGATGTCGCTCGGCGAAGCGCTAATGAAGCCGACGACCATGCTGTTCCGCAACCTTGCCAGCATGGATGTTGAAGAGTCGATTCGTGGAAATCCCATTGACGGTGTGGTGCTGCTCACTAACTGCGACAAAACGACGCCATCCTGCCTGATGGGAGCGGCCAGCGTTGATTTACCGACGCTGGTGGTGAGCGGCGGACCGATGCTCAATGGCAAATATCGCGGGGCGGATATCGGTTCCGGCACCGATTTGTGGAAGTTTAGCGAGGATTTACGTGCGGGCCTCATGAGCCAGGCCGAGTTTGACGAGGTGGAAAACGCGATGTCGCGTAGCCCCGGCGCCTGCAATACGATGGGCACCGCGTCCACCCTCTCCTGCATGGTTGAGGCGCTGGGCATGTCGCTGCCGGGTTCTGCCGCCATTCCCGCCGTTGATGCCGCGCGTAGGCGGGTCTCCCGTCTGTCCGGTCGCCGTATTGTCGAGATGGTGAAAGAGGATCTGCGCATGTCGCAGATCCTGACCCGCGAGGCTTTCCAGAACGCCATCGTCGTCAATGCGGCAATCGGCGGCTCAACCAACTTTATCCTGCACCTTCTGGCGCTTGCCGGGCGCATCGAAGTTCCGCTGACGCTGGAGGATTTTGATCGGTTTAGCCAGAACGTTCCGCTGCTGGCGAATCTGAAACCATCGGGAGAGTTTCTGATGGAGGATTTCTACTACGCGGGCGGCGTTCCGGCGGTTATCGGCCAGCTTACCGACAAGCTGCATACGCAGGTGCTGCAGTGCAACGGCAAAACGCTGGAGGAGAACTACCGCGAGGCGGCGATTTTGAACCAGCGGGTTATCGCATCGCGGCAAAACGCGCTGCTGGATGACGCCGGAACGATTGTGCTGAAGGGCAACCTTTGCGCCGACGGCGCGGTGATAAAGCCTTCGGCCGCAACGCCGGCGCTGCTCAACCATACCGCGCGGGCGGTCGTTTTTGAGAACATTGAAGATTATAACCAGCGCATTAATGACCCGGATCTGGACGTACGGCCCGACGATATTCTGGTGCTGAAGGGCGTGGGGCCAAAGGGCTATCCGGGCATGCCGGAAGTCGGCAACTTTGGCCTGCCGCTGAAGATCCTGCAGCAGGGCGTGCGCGATATGGTGCGCATCTCGGACGGGCGCATGTCGGGCACCGCATTTGGCACGATTGTCCTGCACGTCAGCCCGGAATCGACCATCGGCGGAACCCTGGCGGTGGTGGAAAACGGCGACATGATTGAGCTGAACTGCCGCGAGCGCCGGCTGACGCTGCACGTCAGCGATAGCGAACTGAGCAGGCGTAAAGAAAACCGACCGCAGGAATATCCTGATTATCCCCGCGGCTACGCCAGCCTTTATATCCAGACGGTGCAGCAGGCGCACACCGGCGCCGACCTGAACTTTTTACCGGGTAAGTCAGGTAGTGACATTAAACGTGAACCCCATCCTGAATAATACACAGAGGAAATATTATGAGCCACGCCTGGTCAGATGATGAAACGTTATTTGCATTAGCAAAAGAAAAGCTCTTTGTTGCATTAGTGGGGGATATTCTGGATTCAATGGGATTGCTTCATCAGTTTTTATCGCCGCAGTTAAAACCGATTGATGCCAATATGGTTATTATTGGCCGGGCGATGCCGGTACTCGAAGCTGATTATTTCCAGCAAAGCGCTCCAGGCCATAATACGCTCAGCGAAAAGCCGTTCGGCTTAATGTTTCACGCGCTGGACGATCTGCAAAAGAATGAAGTTTATATTTGTGCGGGCGGCTCGCTACGCTATGCGCAATGGGGCGGGCTAATGTCGACCCGCGCCATGCAGTGCGGGGCGGCTGGAGCCGTTATTCATGGCTACCATCGGGACAGCCATGAAATTTTGGACCTCGGTTTCCCGGTGGCCTCCTTTGGCAGCTACGCGCAGGATCAGGGACCGCGCGGCAAGGTGGTCGACTGGCGCGTGCCTGTTGAACTGGACGGCGTGCGCGTTGCGCCTGGCGATGTGATTTTTGGCGATCGCGACGGCGTGCTGGTGATCCCGGCGGAGGCCGTGGACGAAGCCTTCCACGGGGCCTTTGAAAAGGCCAAAGGCGAAAATGAAGTGCTGCACGCGCTGAGAACAGGCATGAGTACCGTCGAGGCTTTTGATAAGTTCGGTATTATGTAAGGGTTATTCTATTGCTCTCCGGGTTTTTATTCTGCCATCACGCTTATGTATCGACATCATTATTTGATGAACTAATTAAGGATGCAATTATGTGTTCTGCAGACCGTCGTATTGAAAGAACGACGATAAATAAAATTTCACTGAAAATAATACCGATCATGGTGATGCTCTACGTTATTGCCTATATCGATCGGCAGAATATAGGCTTCGCAAAACTTCATATGGCGGAAAGCCTGTCGTTGAGCGAAACCGCCTATGGTCTTGGCGCATCGTTATTCTTTATCGGCTACTTATTATTTGAAGTTCCAGGCAATATCATGCTGCATAAAGTTGGCGCCCGCTTATGGTTTGCCAGGATTATGCTGACGTGGGGCGCGATTACGGTTTTAATGGCTTTTACCTCCAGCGCCAGCATGTTTTACGTTTTACGCTTTTGCCTCGGCGCCGCCGAGGCGGGGCTGTATCCCGGCCTGCTTTATTACATGACCCGCTGGTTTCCTTTGGCGTACCGTCCCCGGGTGGTGGGCTATCTGATTATGGCCAGCCTGGCGGCGAATCTGATCGGGGCTCCGATTAATGGCGCGCTATTAAGCATTCACGGCATATTGAATCTTGAAGGCTGGCAGTGGATTTTCATTGGCACCGGGCTGCCGGCGCTGCTGTTTATTATTCCGGTCCTTTTTTGGCTGCCCGATACGCCGGAAAAGGCCCGCTTTATGACCGCGGAGGAAAAAGCCTGGCTTGGGGCGATGCTGCAGCAGGAACAGAGCCGGGATCGGGATCGCCAGGTGAGCGGCGTGTTGAAAACGTTGAAAGATGCACGGGTGCTGCTGCTGGCGCTGGTGCTGGGCTTTATTTCCTTCGGCGCCTATGGTCTGAGCTACTGGATGCCAACCATTGTCAAAGGGTTTGGCGTATCCGATATGACCAACGGGCTGATCAACATGATCCCCTGGCTGATGGCGATGCTGCTGCTCTGGTGGATGACGCGCAATCCGGAGCGGACCTCCGATCCGGTGAAAAATATTGCCTTGCCGATGCTGGTGGCCGCTATTTTCCTTGCCGGCAGCGCGTTGTTTATCGCCACGCCCTGGCTGAGTTTTTTATGCATAACCTTGGTGATTATGGCTATATTTTCAATTCAGCCCTGCTTCTGGACCCTGACGCGATTTTTAGGCGGCTCGGCGGCAGCGGCCGGATTAGCGGCGATAAACTCGCTGGCTAACCTCGGCGGTTTCTTTGCGCAAAATACCGTTCCGGCGGTACGCGATCTGACGGGGAGCGTCAGCGCTCCGATGTACTATTTAGGCGGGTGTATGGCCATCGGCTGCGTGGTGACGCTATTGACGATTCGCTATCTGCACCGACGCAGCGACGATCGCGATCCCCTGTCCCCTACCGATGCGCCACAGAAAGGAGCGTTATGACCGATTATCGTGCCCCGGCGTTAAGCCGGGGTTTACGCGTACTGGAATATTTGTCGGCGTCGGGCGTCCCTATGACGATGGGGGAGATTAGCCTGGCGCTCAGCCTCTCCTTTAACCATCTGTTCCGGATTATTCAGTGCCTGGAAGAGGAGGGGTACCTCAAACAGGATGCCCGGCGCTATTACCATCTGACCGATAAACTCACCCTCACCGGCCAGTATCGCTATATCGAGCAGCTGGCGCAGTCGGAACGCTGCCAGCAGCTGATGAAAGACTTCACCTGGCGCACCAATCAGCCCTGCCACCTCGCCGGGCTGCGGGACGATCGGGTGGTGGTTATCGCCCATCGTCATCCGGACTTCACCCCGGCGATTAGCGCCAGAGAAGGGGCGCTACTGCATACCATCCGCTCAAGCTCATCGCTGGTGCTTCTGGCCTTCGCCAGCGACCAGGATAGCTGGCGTTTGATCCGTCATTACGCGCTGGATACGGCGTTACGCGGGGAGATGGTCGAGCAGCTCTCGCGCATAAAATCCCAGGGGTTTGCTGAAATCCCGCACGATCGCATTATTGGGCTGACGTCGGCCTCGTGGCCCATTTTCGGGCCTGATAGCTACGCCCATGCGGTGATTACCTGCCCGTGGTTCGATCGGCTGCCGGGAGATTATGAAGAGACAAAACAGGCCTTAGGCGAAATGGCGGAGGCGCTGGGCGATGCGCTTGCGGCGCTAATGCGTTCGCGATGCTGAACGCGTGATAAAAAGGCCTGAACGGCTGCGCGTATACGTTTGGTTTAGTTACGCGGGGTTACCATAGCCATAATTGCCACAAATAGATCGCTGGCCGCGGTATAATCCGCGCCGTTTTTACTCACTTACCGGAGATTTTATGGACCCCGATCCCACTCCTCATCCTCGATGGAGTTATACCCCTTTCCGGTAAGCCTGCTTAGCACTGCTTTACCGGAAGCGTAAAGCAGTGACGTCCTTGATGTCCCTGCCATAAAAAAATAATGCCTGACAGGTATGGTTTTACCGTGCCCGTCGATTTGCTGCGTTCGCTGTGCGAGCGCGGAGGGACTGTTTATGCTGAAAAATTTTACCCGGCAGCTGTTTACGCAGCTTAGCCGCCATTTGCCACACCGCCTGGTGCAGCGCGATCCGCTGCCCGATGCCCGCAATCTGGCCAGCGCGCCGATCCCGGACTCGTTGGGCAAACGCTGTCTGAACGTGGCGGCAATGGATGAAAACGAAATCTGGCGCGCCTTCGACAGCCACCCGGAAGGGCTCAACGCCGCCGAGGTGGCGCAGAAAATTGCGGCGCACGGCGACAACCAAATCCCCGCCCAGCAGCCTTCGCCGTGGTGGGTACATCTGTGGACCTGCTATCGCAACCCCTTCAACCTGCTGCTGACCGTGCTGGGCGTCGTCTCCTATTCCACGGAGGATCTGTTCGCCGCGGGCGTGATTGCGCTGATGGTCGGGATCTCCACGCTGCTCAACTTTATTCAGGAAGCCCGCTCCACCAAAGCGGCGGATGCGCTGAAAGCGATGGTCAGCAACACCGCCACGGTGCTGCGGGTGGTCAACGAGCAGGGCGAAAGCCGCTGGTGCGAGCTGCCTATCGATCGGCTGGTGCCGGGGGATATCGTTAAGCTCTCGGCGGGAGATATGATCCCGGCAGACCTGCGCATCCTCCAGGCGCGCGATCTTTTTGTCGCCCAGGCGTCGCTGACCGGCGAATCGCTGCCGGTGGAAAAAGTGGCCCGCACCCGCGATGCGCTGCAGGCCAACCCGCTGGAGTGCGACACCCTGTGCTTTATGGGGACCAACGTGGTGAGCGGAACGGCGCAGGCGATCGTGTTCGCTACCGGCGGCGGCACCTGGTTCGGCCAGCTGGCCGGGCGGGTGAGCGAGCAGGAGAGCGAACCCAACGCCTTCCAGAAAGGCATCAGCCGCGTCAGCATGCTGCTGATTCGCTTTATGCTGGTGATGGCGCCGGTGGTGCTGCTGATTAACGGCTTTACCAAAGGAGACTGGTGGGAAGCGGCGCTGTTCGCCCTGTCGGTGGCGGTTGGCCTGACGCCGGAAATGCTGCCGATGATCGTCACCTCGACTCTGGCGCGCGGGGCGGTGAAGCTGTCGAAACAGAAAGTTATCGTCAAACACCTCGACGCAATCCAGAACTTTGGCGCGATGGATATCCTGTGTACCGATAAAACCGGCACCCTGACCCAGGATAAAATCGTGCTGGAAAACCATACCGACGTGTCCGGTAAGGTGAGCGAGCTGGTGCTGAACTCCGCCTGGCTTAACAGCCACTACCAGACCGGGCTGAAAAATCTGCTGGATACGGCGGTGCTGGAAGGCGTGGAGCTGGATGCCGCTCGCCAGCTTGCCGAGCGCTGGCAGAAAGTGGACGAGATCCCGTTCGACTTTGAGCGCCGCCGGATGTCGGTGGTGGTGAGCGAGCAGGAAGGCGTCCATCAGCTTATCTGTAAAGGCGCGCTACAGGAGATCCTCAACGTCTCGACCCAGGTTCGCTACAACGGTGAAATCGTGCCGCTGGACGAGACCATGCTGCGCCGTATCCGCCGCGTCACCGACACCCTCAATCGCCAGGGGCTGCGCGTGGTGGCGGTGGCTACCCGCTATCTGCCGGCGCGGGAAGGGGACTATCAGCGGGCCGATGAGTCGGATCTGATCCTCGAAGGTTATATCGCGTTTCTCGATCCGCCGAAAGAGACTACCGCCCCGGCGCTGAAAGCGCTGAAGGCCAGCGGCATTACCGTCAAAATCCTCACCGGCGATAGCGAGCTGGTGGCGGCGAAGGTGTGCCATGAGGTGGGCCTCGACGCGGGAGAGGTGGTTATTGGGAGCCAGATTGAAGCGCTCAGCGATGATGAGCTGGCGGCGCTGGCTAAACGAACCACTCTTTTTGCGCGCCTGGCGCCGCTGCATAAAGAGCGCATCGTGACGCTGCTCAAACGCGAGGGGCACGTGGTGGGCTTTATGGGCGACGGGATTAACGACGCCCCGGCGCTGCGCGCGGCGGACATCGGTATTTCCGTTGACGGAGCGGTGGATATCGCCCGCGAGGCGGCGGATATCATCCTGCTTGAAAAGAGCCTGATGGTGCTGGAAGAGGGGGTGATCGAAGGGCGTCGTACTTTTGCCAACATGCTCAAGTACATCAAGATGACCGCCAGCTCGAACTTCGGTAACGTCTTCAGCGTGCTGGTGGCGAGCGCATTTCTGCCGTTCCTGCCGATGCTGCCGCTGCATCTGCTGATCCAGAACCTGCTGTACGATGTATCCCAGGTGGCGATCCCGTTTGATAACGTTGACGACGAGCAGATCCGTAAACCGCAGCGCTGGAATCCGGCCGAGCTGGGACGCTTTATGGTCTTCTTCGGCCCGATAAGCTCAATCTTCGATATCCTCACCTTCTGCCTGATGTGGTGGGTGTTCCACGCCAACGTGCCGGAAGCGCAGACGCTGTTCCAGTCTGGCTGGTTTATTGAAGGGCTGCTGTCGCAAACGCTGATTGTGCATATGATCCGTACCCGCCGTATTCCGTTTGTTCAGAGCCGCGCCGCGTGGCCGCTGTTTGCGATGACCCTGGTGGTGATGGTGGTCGGCATCGCGCTGCCGTTCTCGCCGCTGGCGGGCTATTTGCAGCTGCAGGCGCTGCCGCTGAGCTACTTCCCGTGGCTGATTGCGATTCTGGCGGGCTACATGACGCTGACCCAGATGGTCAAAGGTTTCTACAGCCGTCGCTACGGCTGGCAGTAACCCTGACTTCCTCCGCCCCTCTCCCGCTCAGGGAGAGGGCATTTATCTTAAACTTCATCAAGTTGTGAAGCGCGTCATTACATTTCCTTGACGCTATTTTTCGCGCGTGTTAACCAAATGTTTTGCTTTTTTTGGCCCGTCATCAAAAGGAAAACTCATGCTTAACACCGTGCGCTATGGCCTGCTTACCAGCGGATTAATTCTCAGCGGCCTGGCCTGCGCCGCACCGGCGGGCGACCTGCCGCTTATGCCCTGGCCGGCTCACGTCGAGCGCCCGCAGGCGCAGGGCGCGCTGGTGCTGAATAATCAGCTGACGCTGAACGTCAGCGGCGACGATTTGGGGGATGCCGCCAGCCGCTGGCGCGAGCGCATCGCCCGCCAGACCGGCTGGACGCTGCAGCCGCAAATGACCGCCGCGAAAACGCCGACTATTGCGGTGGTGATTGCCAAAAAGGTCCCGGCCATTCCGCGCCCCGACAGCGATGAAAGCTACCAGCTGAAGGTGACCGCCGAGGGCGTGACCCTCAAGGCGAACACCCGTTTCGGCGCCCTGCGCGGGATGGAAACCCTGCTCCAGCTGATACAGAACGGCGCGGAGAATACCGCCATTCCTTACGTCACGATCGACGATGCGCCGCGCTTCCCGTGGCGCGGGCTGCTGCTGGACTCCGCGCGCCACTTTATGCCGCTGGAGGCCATTAAGCGGCAGATCGACGGCATGGCGGCCGCCAAGCTCAACGTCTTCCACTGGCACCTGACCGACGATCAGGGCTGGCGCTTTGCCTCCACGCGCTACCCGAAGCTGCAGCAGCAGGCCAGCGACGGGCTGTTCTACACTCAGGCGCAGATGAAAGAGATCGTGCGCTACGCGACGGATCGCGGCATCCGCGTGGTGCCGGAAATCGATATGCCGGGACACGCCTCGGCCATTGCGGTGGCCTATCCGGAGCTGATGAGCGCGCCGGGCCCCTATCAAATGGAGCGCCACTGGGGCGTGCTTAAGCCGGTGCTCGACCCGACCAAAGAGGCCACTTACGCCTTTGCCGAGGCGATGATCGGCGAGCTGGCGGCGATCTTCCCCGACCCTTATCTGCATATTGGCGGGGATGAGGTGGACGACAGCCAGTGGCAGGCGAACCCGGCGATCCAGAAATTTATGCGCGATAAGGGGCTGGCGGACAGCCACGCGCTGCAGGCGTACTTCAACCGCAGGCTGGAGGCGATCCTCGAAAAACATCGTCGCCAGATGGTGGGCTGGGACGAAATCTATCACCCCGATCTGCCGAAAAGCATTTTGATCCAGTCGTGGCAGGGGCAGGATGCGCTGGGGGAGGTGGCGAAGCACGGCTATCGCGGGATCCTCTCTACCGGATTTTATCTCGATCAGCCGCAGTACACCGCCTATCACTACCGCAATGAAATCGTGCCGCAGGGGCTGAACGGCGTCGATACCATTACCGATAACGACAGCGCCCAAAGCTGGAGCTTCGTGATGCCGCGGCTCAAGGGGAGCGCGGTGGAAGGCAGCTTCACGCTGGTAAAAGGGGAGAGCGGCTGGCGCGGGTTTATTGATTTTAAAGGAAAATCTCGACGGGCGGTGCAGGATATCGCATGGCTGAATGATAACCAGATAACCTTTAGCGTCGATACCTGGATGGGGGAAACCCGCCCGGTGCTGACCGTCAACGACGATAAGCTTGGCGGCTACTTCCTGCTGGGCAACGTCCGCTATCCGGTGAGCGGGCAGCGGCTGGACGAGGTGCCGGAGGGGAGCCAGCCGGTGGTTCCCGATGGCGAACAGCAGAAGAACCTGCTCGGCGGCGAAGCGGCGCTGTGGGCGGAAAACGTGGTGGCGCCGGTGCTGGATATTAAGCTGTGGCCGCGAACCTTCGCGGTCGCCGAGCGCCTGTGGTCGGCGCAGGATGTCAAAGACAGCGACAATATGTACCAGCGTCTGCAGGCGATGGACGGCTGGTCAACGGTCTCGGTCGGCCTGCAGCAGCACGGCCAGCAGCTGGTGCAGTTCACCCGGCTGGCAAACGGCGGCAGCACCCTGGCGCTGCAGATCCTCGTCCAGGCCATCGAACCGGCGCACTATTACACCCGCCAGCATCTGAAATTCCAGGCCAACAACTATCATCAGTTCGAGCCGCTGAACCGGCTGGCCGACGCGCTGCCGGCGGAGAGCGACACAGTGCGCAGCCTTAACCGCTGGGCCGAAAGGCTGATTAGCGATGCGGAAGATAGCGAAAGCGCGGACGCGCTGCGTCATGTCTTTACCCGCTGGCAAAATAATACCGCCGATGCGCTGGCGCTAACTGAAAGCAGCTATCAGCTGGCGGCGATCGGCCCGGTGGTGCAGCAGGTTGATAAGCTGGCGACGCTGGGGATGCGCCTGACGGACCTGGTGGCTCGCCAGGGAACGCTGGATGATAAGGAGTATGCGTCGGTGCAGGCGCAGCTGGATGAGGCGGCGAAAACCCAGGATGAGCTGGTGATTGCGGCGGTCTATCCGCTGGAGAAACTGCTGCGGGCGACGAAGGTCGAGTAGGTGATATATGACCATGCCGGCCCCGGGGCCGGCATGGTAGCAGAGTTCGCTTTCCGTAGAGCCCGGCAGCTTAGCCAACGATCCCGTTCAGCTTTTTCATCACCTCATCGGACAGTGCAATTTGCGCGCTTGCCAGGTTCTCCTGCAAATGCTGCGGCGATGACGTGCCGGGGATCAGCAGAATATTGGGCGAGCGCTTGAGCAGCCAGGCGAGGGCGACCTGCATGGGCGTTGCCTGTAATTCGCTGGCGACGTCATCGAGCAGCGCGGACTGTAGCGGCGAGAAACCACCGAGCGGGAAGAACGGCACGTAGGCGATCCCCTGCGCGGCCAGGCTATCGACCAGCTCGTCGTCCTGCCGGTTGGCAAGGTTATACATATTCTGAACGCAGACAATCGGCGTCATCTTTTGCGCATCGACGATCTGTTTGGCGGTCACATTACTCAGGCCAATATGACGGATTAATCCGCGCTCTTTCAGCTGAATCAGCGTTTCCAGCTCTTTTTCCAGCGAGCCTTCCTTCGGCGTGTGGACGTCATGCATGCTGCGCAGATTCACCACCTGCATGGCGTCCAGCCCCAGATTCTGTAAGTTATCTTCTACCGCGCGGGTCAGCTCTTGCGGACTGAAGGCCGGGAGCCACCCGCCTTTGTCATCCCGCCGTGCGCCAACTTTAGTGACGATGCTCAGGTCGTCGGAATAGGGATGTAGCGCTTTTTTAATCAGCCGGTTGGTCTCATGCGGGCCGTAAAAATCGCTGGTATCAATGTGGTTAACGCCGGAGGCGACGGCGTCACGAAGAACCTGAATTGCCCGCGCTTCATCCTTCACCGGGCCAAAAACGCCCGGGCCTGCCAGCTGCATTGCGCCATAGCCTAAACGGTTAACTTCGCGGTCGCCGAGGCGGTAAGTCATTGTGGGTTTTGACATGGTGCTCTCCTGTATGAGTGTGTTTCGATTGTATCGGTGAATGCGCTGTGCAACTATCCAGCTAAATAAGAACAACCTGTACGAGGTGGCGCACAGTGTCGATGGATATTGGTTTGCTGCATGCGGTGGTAGAAGTGGCGAAGGCCGGGGGATTTCGCGAGGCCGCAAGGATCACCGGCAGCAGCGCGTCGCGGCTAAGCGATGCGGTGCGTCGTGCGGAAGAGCAGCTTGGTATCAGGCTGTTTCATCGCACCACGCGCACCGTGGTGTTGACCGAGGCCGGCAGGGCGCTGATTGAGCGCCTGCTTCCGGCCATGAATGAAGTGGACGCCGCGCTGGATTCGCTCAATCGCTATCGTAATACTCCCGGCGGCACGCTGCGGCTGAACGTGCCGGTCAGCGCCGCGCGGCTGGTATTGCCCTCTCTGGTGCCGGAGTTTATCCGCCGTTATCCCAATATTCAGCTGGAGATCGTCGCCGAAAGTAACGTCCAGGATGTGTTTCGTGACGGCTGCGATGCCGGCATTCGCTATGACGAGCGGCTCGAACAGGATGTGATTGCCCTTCCTATCGGCCCGCGTCGCCAGCGCTTTGCCACTGCCGCTGCCCCGGCGTATTTAAGCCAGCATGGCAGACCAACGCATCCGCGCGATTTGATGCGCCATCAATGTATACGCGGCCGTTACGCCACGGGCGTCATGCCGGCGTGGGAGTTTGAGCGTGAGGGAGAGAGCTACAGCGTACAGGTGAATGGCCCGCTGGTGGTGAGCGTCGGTAGCGCAGTCGACCTGGCGGTCGAGTCCGCGATTGCCGGTATTGGCGTTATCTATCTGTTCGAAGAGTGGCTGCGGCCCGCTATCGCCAGCGGCCAGCTCGAGGCAATACTACAGCCGTGGTGGCTGTCGTTCTCCGGGCCCTATCTTTACTACAACGATCGTCGCCTGATCCCCGTGCCCCTGCAGGCGTTTATTGATTTTGTGCGCGAGATGAATGCGTCGTCATGAGATGAATCGCCGAAGATAGCCCTCTCCGCAGCGGAGAGGGCCGAACAATCAGCGACGAATCGCGATCGCTTCAATCTCAATCTTCACGTCTTTCGGCAGACGCGCAACTTCGACGCAGGAGCGTGCCGGGAAGGTCGCATCATGTTCGGTGAAAAACGCTTCATAAGCGGCGTTCACGGTGGCGAAGTCGTTCAGGTCTTTGACGAATACGGTGGTTTTAACGATATCGCCCACTTTCAGGCCTGCCGCTTCAACGATAGCCTTTACGTTGTCCAGAGACTGGCGCGCCTGAGCGGCAACATCTTCCGGTACGCTACCCGTTTTAGGATCAACCGGGATCTGGCCGGAAGTGATGATCATGCTACCCAGATCAACACCCTGAACGTACGGGCCGATAGCTGCGGGTGCATTTTCCGTCGCGATAGTTTTAGACATGAGTTCTCCTGAATAACAGCTTAATTAAGAAGTGACGCAGCATCCTTCGAGTTGCATCGACGCGGCAGGGGGCGAGTCGCCGTCAAGGAAGCAGCTTGAAGGATAGCGCGTAAGGACCCGGCCATTATAGGGAGCCGGGTTGCCAATACCAACCTCAATTAGTCGGCCAGAACCACATAATGTGAAAACTCTTTTTCACAATATTTGCACTTCAGAGCGATGTCGTTTTCGCGTTTTTTCACCGCAAAACTGGATGAAACGGGCTCGGCGTGGCTGATACAGTTGCTGTTCGGGCACACCAGCACGTTGTTAATCCGATCCGGCAGGTTAGGCCGCGACTTGCCGACCACTTCGTAATCGTCGATACGGTTGACCGTCGCAAGCGGGGCGTACAGCGACAGCTGGTTGACCTGCTCGTCGGTGAGGAAGGTATTCTCGATTTTAATCAGATCCTTGCGGCCCATTTCTCCCGATGGCAGATTCAGGCCGATGGTGATGCGCTGGTCGGTTTCGGTCAGCTTGAACAGCGTCAGCAGCTTAAAGCCCACCTGCGCGGGGATGTGGTCGATGACGGTGCCACGCTTAATGGCTTCTACCTGCAGTTTATTATCATGTGTCATGGTCGTTTCCCCTTACAGAGCCAGCTCGCTAGTTAGTACCAGTGCCAGTAACGCCTGGCGTGCGAAGATGCCGTTGCCAGCCTGCTGGAAGTACCAGGCGTGCGGCGTTTTATCAACATCGGTGGTGATTTCGTCAATGCGTGGCAGCGGGTGCAGCACTTTCATATTGTCGCGGGCGCCTTCCAGATCGGCGGCGCGCAGCACAAACTGCGCCTTCACGTTGGCATATTCCGACGGGTCGAGGCGCTCTTTCTGTACGCGGGTCATATACAGAATATCGACCTCCTCCATGACCTCATCAATGGCGCTATGTACGCTCCAGGCAATCCCTTTCTCATCAAGCATATCGAGGATGTACTGCGGCATGGCCAGCGCGTCAGGGGCGATAAAGTAGAAGCGGTTGCCGTTAAATTTCGCCAGCGCCTGGGTCAGGGAGTGCACTGTGCGGCCGTATTTAAGGTCGCCGACCATCGCCACGTTAAGGTTTTCCAGGCGGCCCTGGGTTTCCTGGATGGTGAACAGATCCAGCAGGGTTTGCGTCGGGTGCTGATTGGCGCCGTCGCCGGCGTTGAGCACCGGAATTCCGCCGGAGAATTCGGTTGCCAGCCGCGACGCGCCTTCCTGCGGATGACGCATCACGATGGCGTCAACGTAGGTGCTGATGACCGAAATGGTGTCGGCGAGGGTTTCGCCTTTTTTGCCCAACGAGGTGTTGCTGCTGTCGGAGAAGCCTACCACGCTGGCGCCGAGGCGATGCATTGAGGTTTCGAACGACAGTCGGGTGCGGGTGGAGGCTTCAAAGAAACAGCTGGCGATAACCTTGTGCTTCAGCAGTTCCGGCTGCGGGCGCGCTTTCAGCTTTGCAGCGGTCGCTAGGACCAGTTCAAGGTCTTCGCGGCTGAGATCGTTTATGGAAATGATATGTTTTTGATATAGCGGGTTAGCCATGTTTATCTCCTGACGCCTGGGCAAAAAAAAAGCCCCTTAAATAAGGGGCTTCGAGAATTCATTGAGCAACGGAAAGAAAAACGCTACGCCAGCGCCTGTTTTCAGACGCGGTAAGACAGAATGTCGTACGCAATAGACCATGCTTCCTCCCGGCAAATCGACCGGCATTATACGCAGCTCAAATTTCGGATCAAGCGATTAGTCCACAAACAGGTAAACGTTTGCTTCGATAACGCCGCGTCAGCGCAAAAAAGCGTTAAAAAGTGGTGGTATGGCAGTCGCAAGGGGCGTATAAAAATCAGAAATGAAAAGCTGTTTTATATTTGAGGGTTATTATGATCGTCGGGAACATTTATCATCTGCAGGCCTGGCTACCGGAACCGCTGCGCCAGGCTATCGAATATGTTAAGGCTCACGTCAGCGAGGAGACGCCGCTCGGTAAGCATGATATTGACGGCAACAATCTGTTTTATCTGATTTCGCAGGACACTACCGAAGCGCTCAGCGAGCGCCGCGCCGAGTATCACGCGCGCTACCTGGATATCCAGATTGTGCTGCAGGGCGAGGAGGGGATGACCTTCAGTACCCGGCCCGCCGGGACGCCGGATATCGACTGGCTGGCGGATAAAGACATTGCGTTCCTTGCCGCCGGCGAGCAGGAGAAAACCATGATTCTCAGCGCGGGAGATTTTGTGGTGTTTTATCCGGGGGAGGTGCATAAGCCGCTGTGTGCGGTGGGCTCGCCCGCCAAAGTGCGCAAAGCGGTGGTGAAGATGCTGATGGGCTAAGCGCCGTCAATCCCCGGTCGTGCTGCACTTACCGGGGCGACGGGCCGGTGCGGTAGCCCGGATAAGGCGCTGCGCGCCGCCTCCGGGAAATTCCCGCCGGGTTATTTACTCAAGGTCGCGACCATCACCGCCTTGATGGTATGCATGCGGTTTTCGGCCTGATCGAAGACGATGCTCGCCGCAGATTCAAACACCTCGTCGGTGACCTCCATGCCGCCGTGCAGCCCGAACTCGGCGGCCATCTGCTTGCCAAGCGCGGTTTGATCGTCGTGGAACGCCGGCAGGCAGTGGAGGAACTTCACCTGCGGATTGCCGGTCAGCGCCATCATGCTGCTGTTCACCTGATAGTCACGCAGCTGGGCGATACGCTCGGCCCACTTCTCTTTGGCTTCGCCCATCGATACCCAAACGTCGGTGTAGATAAAGTCCGCGCCCTTCACGCCGGCGGCGATATCTTCGGTCAGGGTGATGTTGCCGCCGTTCTTTTGCGCCAGCGCTTTGCACTCGGCCACCAGGCTCTCTTCCGGCCAGCAGGCCGACGGCGCGACGAGACGCAGATCCAGTCCGGTAAGTGCCGCCGCTTCGAGCATCGAATTGCCCATGTTATTACGCGCGTCGCCAGCATACGCAAGGGTCATTTCGTTGAACGCTTTCCCCGGCAGATGTTCCTGCATGGTCAGCAGATCCGCCAGCAGCTGGGTAGGGTGAAATTCGTTGGTCAGGCCGTTCCACACCGGCACGCCGGCGTATTGGGCGAGGGTTTCAACCACTTCCTGGCCGTGGCCGCGATACTGAATACCGTCATACATCCGGCCCAGCACGCGGGCGGTATCTTTAATTGACTCTTTATGGCCGATTTGGCTGCCGCTTGGCCCGAGGTAGGTTACGCGCGCGCCCTGATCGAATGCGGCAACTTCGAAAGAGCATCGTGTGCGGGTAGAGTCTTTTTCGAAGATGAGCGCGATGTTTTTGCCGGCGAGATGCTGGATTTCAATACTGTTTTTTTTATCGGTTTTGAGTCTGGTCGCCAGCTTGAGCAGGGCCGTGATTTCTGCAGGTGTAAAATCAAGCAACTTCAAAAAATGCTTCTGATAAAACGTGGACATGTTTCCCTCGCATGGTTTAAACCACTTATTGAATTAAAATTCACTTTATATGTATGAATATTCATTTGCAACCCCGCGACACAAATCTTTCGCACAAAGGTGGAGGCAATCACGGCGGTATGTGACAATAGAAGTAACTGCCGCACATTAAGAGGAACGAGCCATGGCAAACCCGGAACTACTGGAAGAACAGCGTGAAGAAACGCGTCTGATTATTGAAGAGCTGCTCGAAGACGGCAGCGATCCGGACGCGCTGTACACCATCGAGCATCATCTCTCCGCCGACGACTTCGAAACGCTGGAAAAAGTTGCGGTAGAAGCCTTCAAGCTGGGTTATGAAGTGACCGAGCCGGAAGAGCTGGAAGTCGAAGAAGGCGAAACCGTTATTTGCTGCGACATCCTGAGCGAGAGCGCGCTGAAGGTTGAGCTGATTGACGCCCAGGTTGAACAGCTGCTGACGCTGGCAGAAAAGTTTGGCGTGGAGTATGACGGTTGGGGCACCTACTTCGAAGACCCTAACGGTGAAGATGGCGACGAAGACGATGACGAAGATTTCGTCGATGAAGATGACGACGGCGTACGTCACTAAGCCGCTGATGGATACGGCGGTATCTGCCGCCGTATAGCAAGGAATCTCGATGGATTACCCGCAAATACTCTCCCCCATACTCAACTTCCTGCACTGTACAACTCCGCAAGCGTGGATTGATGAAGCTCGTAAGCCGGAACACCTGCCGCTGCTGCTCACCGATCATATGGTTTGCGAGCTGAAAGCGGCGCAAAACGCCATGCTGCTGGTGCGTAAATATGTGGCGGATAAAGAGGGCGCCGATGAGCTGCTGGCCTGCCTGAAGCCGTACGAGGACTTTACCTACCGCTGGGGCCCGGAGCCGGATTTCGTCGCGCTGCATAAGCAGATAAATAAAAGCACGATGCCGCATACGGACGACCCGTGGGGGCGCCAGCTGATTGACAGTATGGTGCTGCTGATTAAAGAAGAGTTGCATCACTTTTGGCAGGTGCGCGAGATAATGCTGGCGCACGACATTCCTTACGTCAAAATCACCGCCAGCAGCTACGCCCGCGGATTACGCCGGGAGGTGCGATCCCATGAGCCGGCGATGCTGATCGATAAGCTGATTTGCGGGGCCTATATCGAAGCGCGCTCCTGCGAGCGCTTTGCCGCCCTGGCGCCGTGGCTGGACGACGACCTGCAGAAGTTCTATCTGTCGCTGCTGCGCTCGGAAGCGCGCCACTTCGAGGATTATCTGCGCCTGGCGCAGCAGATTGCCGGAGACGATATCAGCGAGCGCGTGCGCCAGCTGGGCGCCGCGGAAGCCGCGTTGATTAACGCGCCGGAGGCCGAGATTCGCTTTCATAGCGGAGTGCCGGTGGCGGCCTGAAGCGGGGTTCCCGGAGCAACGGGATGAGGGCGGGTCCCCGGTAGGCGCAGCGCGGCCGGGGAGGCGTAAATTACAGCGTTTTAAGCATCCGAACTTCGCAATCAACGTGGCCGGTATGGCCTAGCGGCCCGTCGATATGCTCGAAGCCAAGGTGCTCATATAAACCCACCGCTTCCTTCAGGAAGGCGGTCGTTTCCAGGTAGCAGCGCCTGAAACCCTGCTCGCGGGCATGATCCAGCGCGAGCAGCGCCAGCTTTTTCGCCAGCCCCTGTCCGCGGGCCGAAGTCATAAAGTACATTTTCTGCAGCTCGCAGATATCGGGCTCGCTGTGGGCCAATGGCGCCACGCCGCCGCCGCCGACCACCTGACCATTCTGCTCCACCACCCAGTATGCGGAACCCGGCTGGCTGTAGAGCTGGAAAAGCTCATCCAGATTAGGGTCGGCTACCGTATAGCCTTTATCGGCGGTCAGCCCGTATTCGGCTGAAACCTGGCGAATAACGCCGGCGATAGCCGCATTGTCTTGCGCGGTGATCCGGCGCAGCGACACCGTGATGGTCGCGATCGTATTCATACGATTACTCATAGCAAAAATGGCGGATGATGTTGTTGTTAATAACATCGGAAAAGGGGGCAGCGCAAGCGCTGTTCAACGCGACGGGCGTTTGTGCTGCAACCTGGGGTCTTCAGCGCGTGGTATCCGCGGTGATTGTGCCCCTTGCCCGGTCGGACAAGGGGCAGAGGATTACAGCGCGGCGATCACGGCCTGCTGTTCAACCAGCTTGGTTTTCGCTTCCGCATAACCTTCCAGCTTTTCACGCTCTTTAGCAATGACCGCTTCCGGCGCGCGGGCGACAAAGCCTTCGTTGGAGAGCTTGCTTTCGATACGGCCGATTTCCGCTTCGACTTTCGCCACTTCTTTCGCCAGACGCGCCAGCTCGGCGTCTTTGTCGATAAGGCCGGCCATCGGGATCAGCAGCTCGGCGCCGTCGATGATCTTGGCGACCGAAACCGGGCCTTTATCATCGGCAGCCAGCACGGTGATGCTTTCCAGTCGCGCCAGGTTCAGCAGGAAGCTGCGGTTGTCGTTTACGCGACGAATCGCATCGTTGCTACAGCCGCGCAGCAGAAGCTCCAGCGGTTTGCCTGGGGCAATGTTCATTTCCGCGCGAATGTTACGCACGGCGATGATTGCCTGCTTCAGCCACTCGGTATCGGAAGCCGCGGCTTCATCAACCTGCGATGCATCGTACTGCGGGAACGGCTGCAGCATGATGGTATCGGCCGTCACGCCGCAGATGACCTTCACGCGCTGCCAGATGGTTTCAGTGATAAACGGAATGATCGGGTGCGCCAGGCGCAGCAGGCCTTCCAGCACGGTTACCAGCGTATTGCGGGTACCGCGCAGCTCGGCCTCGGTGCCGCCGTTCATCACCGGCTTGGTCAGCTCCAGATACCAGTCGCAGAACTGGTTCCAGGTGAACTCGTACAGAATGCCCGCGGCAATATCGAAGCGGAAGTTATCCAGCGCTTCGCGGTACGCTTTGATGGTCTGGTTAAATTCCGCAAGGATCCAGCGGTCGGCCAGAGAGAGCTCCATTGCGCCGCCGTTGAAGCCGCAATCCTGATCTTCGGTATTCATCAGCACGAAACGGCTGGCGTTCCACAGCTTGTTACAGAAGTTACGGTAACCTTCCAGGCGCTTCATATCCCAGTTGATGTCGCGGCCGGTAGAGGCCAGCGCCGCCAGGGTGAAGCGCAGGGCGTCGGTACCGTGCGGCTCGATGCCGTCCGGGAACTGTTTTTCGGTACGCTTAGCGATTTTTTCCGCCAGCTGCGGCTGCATCATGTTGCCGGTGCGTTTTTCCAGCAGGTCAGCCAGGGAAATACCGTCGACCATATCCAGCGGGTCAATGACGTTACCCTTGGATTTGGACATCTTCTGGCCTTCGTCATCGCGAATCAGGCCGGTCATGTAGACGGTCTTAAACGGTACCTGCGGCTTGCCGTTTTCATCTTTGATGAAGTGCATGGTCATCATGATCATGCGGGCAATCCAGAAGAAGATGATGTCGAAGCCGGATACCATCACGCTGGTTGGGTGGAACTGACGCAGCACGTCGGTGTTTTCCGGCCAGCCGAGGGTGGAGAACGTCCACAGCGCGGAGGAGAACCAGGTATCGAGAACGTCGTCGTCCTGGCGCAGCGCCACGTCGGCGGAGAGGTTGTTTTCCTGGCGCACTTCGTCTTCGTTACGGCCAACGTAGACGTTGCCTTCGTTGTCGTACCATGCCGGGATGCGGTGGCCCCACCACAGCTGACGGGAGATACACCAGTCCTGAATATCGCGCATCCAGGAGAAATACATGTTTTCGTACTGCTTAGGCACGAACTGAATGTCGCCGTTCTCAACCGCTTCAACCGCCGGTTTTGCCAAAACGTCGGCACGAACGTACCACTGATCGGTCAGCATCGGCTCGATAACCACGCCGCCGCGATCGCCGTACGGTACGGTCAGGTCGTGCGGTTTAATCTCTTCTAACAGGCCCAGCGCGTCAACGGCGGCAACCACCGCTTTACGCGCGGCAAAACGTTCCAGATTCTGGAACTGAGCCGGGATCTCGTTGGGGTAGGCGTCAGACTCGTTGCCTTTGCTGTCGTACACTTCCGCGCTTTCACGGATATCGCCGTCAAAGGTCAGGATATTGATCATCGGCAGGCCGTGACGTTTACCGACTTCGTAGTCGTTAAAGTCGTGCGCCGGGGTGATCTTCACGCAGCCGGTGCCCTTTTCCATATCGGCGTGTTCATCGCCCACGACTGGAATGCGGCGGTCAACCAGCGGCAGAATAACGAATTTGCCGATCAGGTCTTTATAGCGCGGATCTTCCGGGTTAACCGCCACGCCGGTATCGCCGAGCACGGTTTCCGGACGAGTGGTGGCGACCACCAGGTAATCTTTGCCGTCGGCGGTTTTCGCGCCGTCGGCCAGCGGGTAGCGGATGTGCCACATGGAGCCTTTAGACTCGCGGTTTTCCACTTCGAGGTCGGAAATCGCGGTGCGCAGCTTCGGGTCCCAGTTGACCAGGCGCTTGCCGCGGTAGATCAGATCTTCTTTGTACAGGCGGACAAAGACTTCCTTCACGGCGTTGGAGAGGCCTTCATCCATGGTGAAGCGCTCGCGCTCCCAGTCCACGGAGTTGCCCAGGCGGCGCATCTGACGGGTAATGGTGCCGCCGGATTCCGCTTTCCACTGCCAGATTTTATCGATAAAGGCGTCGCGACCGTAATCGTGGCGGGTTTTACCTTCTTCGGCGGCAATCTTACGTTCAACCACCATCTGGGTTGCGATACCCGCGTGGTCGGTACCGGCCTGCCACAGAGTATTTTTACCCTGCATACGCTGGTAGCGAATCATGGTATCCATGATGGTTTGCTGGAAGGCATGACCCATATGCAAACTGCCGGTGACGTTCGGCGGTGGGATCATGATGCAGAAGCTCTCCTGGCTTTCATCACCATTCGGTTTGAAATAGCCCTGCTTTTCCCAGTGCTCGTAAAGCGGCTGTTCGATATCTTGTGGGTTGTATGTCTTTTCCATTATTTCCAGGTTGCCGTGTTCAGGTTGAAACCAGCCATGCGGTACGCTTTGTAGCGTTCGCGCGCCAGTTGTTTCAGAGAGTCTTCGTAAGGGACAAAGTCTATCACTTCTGTGAAAGCGGTGGCAAAATCTGCAAAGTTTACCCGCAGACTGATCAGGATGTCCCGCGGGCTGCTGTTGCGCTTCTGCGGCCAGGCGACCTCCACCGGCGCGCCGCCTCTGGGGCCTTCTCCCGCCAGATTGTGCGGGACAAAACTCTCCGGTGGCCGCGTCCACAGCGCTTCGTCGAGGCGAATGGCCTGCTGCTCATCTTCACAGGCGATCAGCACGCGTTTGCCGCTGCGCCAGCGTTCTGCGGCAATCTCACACACCAGCTGTTCGACGGCGCTTAAACCGTCCTGCTGCGCGTCATTGTCCAGAAGATAAAAGGTTGCGTTCTTCATATCTCTACCCGTTGTCTTTCCCGTTGCCTCTTGGTTGGCTGCCTTTGGGCACTCCAGCCGCAGAGTAAACTATGCTGGCGGGAGTGTGCTCCGCTCTGCCGCCGCGATGCAACTCGAAATCCATAGGGTACAGAATTCTAATTGCTCGAACTCACGGGCCGGATAAGCGTCGCGCTATCCGGCCCGCAAGATTACTCTTCGCCAGTGAACCCGGCGCGGTTGAGCAGGAACTGCGACAGCAGCGCCACCGGACGACCGGTCGCGCCTTTGGCTTTACCCGAACGCCATGCGGTGCCGGCGATATCGAGGTGCGCCCAGTTGTACTTGCGGGTGAAGCGCGACAGGAAGCAGCCGGCGGTAATAGCCCCGCCAGGACGGCCGCCGATGTTGGCCATATCCGCAAAGTTAGACTCCAGCTGATCCTGGAACTCGTCGCCCAGCGGCAGACGCCACGCGCGGTCGCCCGCCAGTTCAGATGCGCCAATCAGCTCATGGGCCAGCGGATTGTGGTTCGACATCAGGCCGGTGATATGGTGCCCCAGGGCAATCACGCAGGCGCCGGTCAGCGTCGCCACGTCAATGACCGCTTCCGGTTCGAAGCGCTCTACGTAGGTCAGGACGTCGCAGAGCACCAGGCGGCCTTCGGCATCGGTATTCAGCACCTCAACCGTCTGGCCGGACATCGTGGTCAGAACGTCGCCTGGGCGATAGGCGCGGCCGCCGGGCATGTTTTCACAGCCCGCCAGTACGCCGATGACGTTCAGCGGCAGCTGCAGCTCGGCCACCATGCGCATGACGCCGTACACCGCCGCCGCGCCGCACATGTCGTACTTCATCTCGTCCATGCCTTCGGCAGGCTTGATGGAGATACCGCCGGAGTCGAACGTCAGGCCTTTACCGACCAGCACGATCGGTCGCGCGTCTTCCGACGGGTTGCCTTTGTACTCAATCACCGACATCAGCGATTCGTTCTGCGAACCGTTGCCGACCGCAAGGTAAGAGTTCATCCCCAGCTCGCGCATCTGCTGTTCGCCGATCACGCGGGTGATGACGTTTTTGCTGTAAGTATCCGCCAGCTGGCGCGCCTGCGAGGCCAGATAGGCCGCGTTGCAGATGTTCGGCGGCATGTTACCGAGATCTTTTGCCGCTTTGATCCCTGAGGCGATGGCCAGGCCGTGCTGGATTGCGCGCTCGCCGCTGGTCAGCTCGCGGCGGGTTGGCACGTTGAAGACCATTTTACGCAGCGGACGACGCGGCTCGCTCTTGTTGGTCTTCAGCTGATCGAAGCTGTACAGCGTCTCTTTGGCGGTCTCAACGGCCTGGCGAACTTTCCAGTAGTTGTTACGTCCTTTGACATGCAGCTCGGTCAGAAAACAAACCGCTTCCATCGACCCGGTATCATTCAGGGTATTAATGGTTTTTTGGATCACCTGCTTGTACTGGCGCTCATCCAGCTCGCGCTCTTTGCCACATCCAATCAGCAGAATGCGCTCTGACAGAATATTTGGCACATGGTGGAGCAGCAGCGTCTGGCCTGGCTTACCTTCCAGTTCACCGCGACGCAGCAGGGCGCTGATATAGCCGTCACTGATTTTATCGAGTTGTTCGGCAATGGGGGAGAGGCGACGCGGTTCGAAGACGCCGACCACGATACAGGCACTCCGCTGCTTCTCCGGGCTACCGCTTTTTACACTGAACTCCATGCACTACGCTCCTGAATCTTAAAGACAACGACGGTGGCTACGGATAGAATTGAAAGCTTTCGTAACTCATGTCCGCTGTTGTGGTGACTTCGTGTTAATCTTAACGTTATTACGGCCTTGGTTCGTCAGAAAAAAACCTGATACGCAGAACCGATGAGTCATTTAATCTTAGCGATGTTTTCGACGACCAAAGAGAATAAATGACGTTTAAGCCATGAAACAAGCAATTTTCCTGCAATAAGACGGGTTTTTACGGGCGTATTTATAGTGATAATCATAAGATATCTGGTTCGTGAGACGCTGAAAAGCCAGTTGGCGATCCTATTCATCCTGTTACTCATTTTCTTTTGTCAGAAACTGGTCAGGATCCTCGGCGCTGCGGTAGATGGCGAGATCCCGACAAATCTGGTGCTCTCGCTGTTAGGGCTGGGCATTCCGGAGATGGCGCAGCTGATCCTGCCCCTGAGCCTGTTCCTCGGGCTGCTGATGACGCTGGGCAAACTCTATACCGAAAGCGAAATCACGGTGATGCACGCCTGCGGCCTGAGCAAAGCGGTACTGGTGAAGGCGGCGATGATCCTCGCGCTGTTCACCGGCGCAGTCGCGGCGGTAAACGTGATGTGGGCGGGGCCGTGGTCGTCCCGTCATCAGGATGAAGTGCTGTCGGAAGCTAAAGCTAACCCCGGCATGGCCGCGCTGGCCCAGGGCCAGTTCCAGCAGGCCAGCGACGGTAGCGCGGTGCTGTTTATTGAAAGCGTTAACGGCAAGCGTTTCCAGGACGTATTCCTTGCGCAGCTGCGGCCGAAAGGCAACGCCCGTCCGTCGGTGGTGGTCGCCGATTCAGGCGAACTCTCGCAGCAGAAAGACGGCTCGCAGGTGGTGACCATGAATCAGGGTACCCGCTTTGAGGGCACCGCGATGCTGCGCGATTTCCGCATCACCGATTTCAAAAACTATCAGGCGATTGTCGGCCACCAGGCGGTGACGTCGGATCCCGATGACACCGAACAGATGGATATGCGCACGCTGTGGCATACCCAGACCGATCGCGCTCGCGCCGAGCTGCACTGGCGCTTCACGCTGGTGGCGACCGTCTTTATCATGGCGCTGATGGTGGTTCCGCTGAGCGTCGTCAACCCGCGCCAGGGCCGCGTGCTGTCGATGCTGCCGGCAATGCTGCTTTACCTGGTCTTCTTCCTGCTGCAAACCTCGATTAAGTCGAACGGCGGCAAAGGTAAAATGGACCCGATGATCTGGATGTGGGGCATCAACCTGCTCTATTTCGCGCTGGCGGTGCTGTTGAACCTGTGGGATACGGTGCCAATGCGTCGCTTCCGTGCCCGTTTTAACAAAGGAGCGGCGTGATGCAGGCGTTTGGCGTACTTGACCGTTACATCGGTAAGACGATTTTCAACACCATCATGATGACGCTGTTCATGCTGGTTTCGCTGTCGGGCATTATCAAGTTTGTCGATCAGCTGAAAAAAGCCGGGCAGGGCAGCTACGATGCGCTGGGCGCCGGGCTATATACCCTTCTCAGCGTGCCGAAAGATGTGCAGATATTCTTCCCGATGGCGGCGCTGCTCGGGGCGCTGCTTGGCCTCGGCGCGCTGGCGCAGCGCAGCGAGCTGGTGGTGATGCAGGCCTCCGGCTTCACTCGTTTGCAGGTGGCGCTGGCGGTGATGAAAACCGCTATCCCGCTGGTTTTGCTGACGATGGCGATGGGGGAATGGGTTGCGCCGCAGGGCGAGCAGATGGCGCGTAACTACCGCGCTCAGCAGATGTACGGCGGCTCGCTGCTTTCAACTCAGCAGGGCCTGTGGGCGAAAGACGGCCACAATTTTGTCTATATCGAACGGGTGAAGGGCAACGATGAGCTGGGCGGCGTGAGCATCTACGCCTTCAACGATGCGCGGCGCCTGCAGTCGGTCCGCTACGCCGCGTCGGCGAAATTCGATAGCGAGAATAAGGTCTGGCGCCTGTCGCAGGTCGATGAGTCCAACCTGACCGACCCGAAACAGATCACCGGTTCGCAGATGGTCAGCGGCACCTGGAATACCAAACTGACGCCGGATAAGCTGGGCGTGGTGGCGCTGGATCCCGACGCGCTGTCGATTAGCGGCCTGCATAACTACGTCACCTATCTGAAGTCCAGCGGTCAGGACCCTGGCCGCTACCAGCTCAATATGTGGAGCAAGATCTTCCAGCCGCTGTCGGTGGCGGTAATGATGCTGATGGCGCTGTCGTTTATCTTTGGTCCGCTGCGTAGCGTGGCGATGGGCGTGAGGGTGGTCACCGGGATCAGCTTCGGCTTTATCTTCTACGTGCTGGACCAGATTTTTGGCCCGCTGACCCTGGTCTACGGCATTCCGCCGATCATCGGCGCGCTGCTGCCGAGCGCCAGCTTCTTCCTGATAAGCCTCTGGCTGATGATGAGAAAAAGCTAGCGCGCCTCCCCCTCTCCGGCGCGGAGAGGGGGACATTAACCTAACGTTTTCGCCCGCCGAGTAAGCTTCCCAGCATCCCTCTCACTATCTGATTCGTCACCTGACGCACCGCGCTTTTGGCCGCCGTTTGCACAATACCGTCGCGCTTGCCGCCGCGTGGGCCGGTGGTACCAAACAGAATATCCTTCAGGCCGCCGAGCAGTCCGTCGTCGTCGCTGCTCTGCTGGCCTTTGGCCGGCGGCGCGTCCTGCTGCTCGGTGGTGGCCTGCACCCCTTTTTGCAGCATTTCAAACGCCGACTCGCGATCGACCTCCTCCTCATATTTTCCGTACAGCGCGGAGTGGTTAATCAGCCCGTTACGCTCATCGTCCGTGACCGGCCCCATCCGCGAGCAGGGGGCGATAACCATCGCGCGCTCTACCACTGAAGGGCTGCCCTTCTCGTCGAGGAACGAAACCAGCGCCTCGCCGGTGCCCAGCTCCTGAATGGCCTGTTCGGTACTGAACGCCGGATTGGCGCGCATGGTTTGCGCCGCCGTTTTTACCGCCTTCTGATCCTTCGGCGTGAAGGCGCGCAGGGCGTGCTGCACCCGGTTACCCAGCTGGCCGAGCACCGCGTCGGGGATATCCGCCGGGTTTTGCGAAACGAAGTAAACCCCCACCGCCTTGGAGCGGATCAGGCGGATAACCTGTTCGATTTTATCGAGTAAAACCTGCGGCGCATCGTTAAACAGCAGGTGCGCTTCGTCGAAGAAAAAGACCAGCTTCGGTTTGTCCAGATCGCCGGCTTCCGGCAGGCGCTCGTAGAGTTCCGAGAGCATCCACAGCAGGCTGGCCGCGTACAGCTTCGGCATCTGATACAGCTTTTCGGCGCTGAGGATATTAATCACCCCTTTGCCGTTGGCATCAACGCGCATCCAGTCCGCGATATCCAGCATCGGCTCGCCGAAGAAGTGCTCCGCGCCCTGCTGCTCAAGCGTCAGCAGGCCGCGCTGGATCGCTCCCACCGAGGCGCTGCTGATGTTGCCGTACTGGTTCTGGAAGGTTTTCGCGTTATCGCCGATGTACTGGGTAATGGCGCGCAGATCTTTAAAGTCGAGCAGCAGCAGGCCGCGATCGTCGGCAATGCGGAAAATGATATTCAGCACCCCGGACTGGACCTCGTTGAGGTTCAGCAGGCGCGCCAGCAGCAGCGGCCCGAGGTCGGAGACCGTGGCGCGAAGCGGGTGGCCCTTCTCGCCGAAAATATCCCACACCACCACCGGGTTAGCGTGCGGCTGCCAGTCGCTGACGCCGATTTTGTCCAGCCGCGCCTGCAGCTTTTCGCTGCTCTGGCCCTCCTCGGCAATACCGGTGAGGTCGCCCTTCACGTCGGCCATAAATACCGGTACGCCGATTTCGGAAAATGACTCCGCCAGCTTTTGCAGGGTGACGGTTTTACCGGTACCGGTGGCCCCGGTGATCAGGCCGTGACGGTTGGCCATTCCGGGAAGTAGATGCAGCTGTTTTTCCAGCGTACGCGCAATCAGCAGGGGTGAGCTCATGGTCGATTCCTCCATTTATCCTGCGTCGATTATAGGCAGACTCGTCGCAAAGAGGTGAGAGGAATCGACACTTTACCCCGGCGCGGGCGTCGGTTTTCTTCAGGCGCAGCGCTGCTGAAGCAGCGCGATGCTCTGCTCCACCTCACGACGGATGTCGTCTTCGCGCCAGTTCGCCAGCTCCGGCGCAAACGGCTCGAAGGCGTAAACCCCCCGATAGCCGCGCGCTTCCAGATTTTTGACCTGCTCGCAGGTTTCCAGCCTGTCGCCAGGCGTCAGCATGATGCGCTCATCGTCGGTCAGCAGGTCGCGCGGGCGGCTATCCTCGACGCCGGAGAGATGGACCAGGCCGATGGCGTCGATCTCCAGCTGGCTAAACTCCTCATCCGCCTGCGGGTAGAGATGGTGGTGGAACGTATCGATCAGCAGCTTAAACGGCACGCGGGCATCGTGAATAAACGTTTGCGCCTGCGCCGCCGAACGCAGCGAGCTTTGCGGAAAGCCCAGCGGCTCAACCAGCCCCTGGATGCCGTAAAAAGAGAACAGCGGCGCCAGCTCGCGAAGCGCGCTCAGCGTCTCGTCGGTGGACACCGCGCTGCCGTCGTTGAGCGGGCAGAGTACCAGCGATTTCGCGCCAACGGCCTGCGCCTCCTTCAGCAGGGATTCGGTCAGGCTGCGCACCTCCGGCGTACGGCAGTTGAAGGGATAAACCGCATTGATGGTCAGAATCTCAATGTGGTAGCGCTCTGCCAGTTCGCGCACCTGGCGGGCGCTGAGGTCGTCCGTCACCTTTCCGCCGGGTAAATCATTGCGCAGCTCGACTTTGTTCAGCCCGAGGCTATGCACCAGGCGAAAGAAGGACTCGATATTCAGCGAAGGGGCGATCTTGCGATTAATACAGAAGCGGTGCTGGGCAATAGCCATTTTACTCTCCGGGAACAGGATGAAGTAGGTTCGTTCGATTACCTACTAGTCAAAACGTTTATTTCAAAATTGGCAATGAGTGAAATGGTGATTATTTGAGCTGCCTCGCAAAATAGCGTGCGCTAAAGAGCCGATGCGCGTCCGGTCAAAAGGCCGCAGCGTCTGTTGCCGGACGATCGCGCTTTGTTGCCGGAACAGAAGCGTTATTGCTGAAAATTGCGACCATCATCACCAAATTAGAATTTCATTTTATATCTATGTTGAAATATACATTTCATTTTACTACGGTTATAGCACAGCAAAATCGGAGATGGGCCGCAGCGTTGGCCTTCCACACCATGAGGCGAGAACATGACGATCACAGGAAACTTTATTGGCGGGCAGACCGTTACCAGCAGCAGCAATGAAACGATGCCGGTGTTTGACCCGGCGACGGGAAAAGTGGTGCGCGAAGTCACGCTCTCCACCGCCCAGGAGGTCTCTGACGCCATTCAGGTCGCGCGCGACGCGTTTGAAAGCTGGTCGCGTACCACGCCGCTGCGCCGCGCCCGGGTGCTGTTCAACTTTAAAATGCTGCTGGAACAACATGCCGATGAGCTGGCGGGGATCATCGTTAGCGAGCACGGTAAGGTGTGGTCGGATGCGCTGGGCGAGCTGACCCGCGGCCTGGAAGTGGTCGAGTTTGCCTGCGGGATCCCGCACCTGATTAAAGGCGAGTATTCCTCCGACGTCGGTACCGGCGTGGATAGCTATTCCCTGATGCAGCCGCTGGGCGTGGTGGCGGGGATTACGCCGTTTAACTTCCCGGCAATGGTGCCGATGTGGATGTTCCCGCTCGCGCTGGCCTGCGGCAACAGCTTTATCCTCAAGCCTCCCGCGCTGGCGCCTACCGCTGCGGTGCGCCTTGCTGAACTGCTAAAAGAAGCTGGCCTGCCGGATGGCGTCTTTAACGTGATTCACTGCAGCAACGAAGACGCCGGGCAGCTCTACACCGACCCGCGCATTGCGGCGGTCAGCTTTGTGGGCTCCTCCGGCGTGGCGGAGCATATCTACAAAACCGCCAGCGCTCACGGTAAGCGCGTGCAGGCGTTCGGCGCGGCGAAAAACCATGCGATCGTGATGCCGGATGCGGACCTGGATGCCACGGTGAACGCGATTATGGGCGGCGCGTTTGGGTCGGCGGGCGAACGCTGCATGGCGCTGCCGGTGGTGGTCGCCGTTGGCGATGCAACGGCGGATAAGCTGATTGCGCGCCTGCAGCCGCTGGTGCAGGCGCTGAAGGTCGGCCCTGGCTGCATGCGCGGTAAAGAAGAGAACGAAATGGGCCCGGTGGTTTCCGACAGCCATCAGAAAAAAGTGCTGGGCTATATTGATAAGGGCGTCAGCGAAGGCGCGAAGCTGGTCGTCGACGGCCGTAAGCCGCGGGTGGCGGGTTATGATGAAGGCTACTACGTCGGCGGGACGCTGTTTGATAACGTGACGCCGGAGATGACCATCTGGCGGGAAGAGATTTTCGGGCCGGTGCTGGGGATTGTGCGCGTCGCCGACTATCACAGCGCGCTGGAGCTGGTGAACAGCCACGAGTTTGGCAACGGTAGCGCCGTCTTTACCAGCAGCGGTCACACCGCGCGTGAATTCGTGCACGACGTGCAGGCCGGGATGGTCGGGGTCAACGTGCCGGTGCCGGTACCGATGGCGTTCCACAGCTTTGGCGGCTGGAAGCGCTCCGTCTTTGGCGCCCTGAACGTACACGGGCCGGACGGCGTTCGTTTCTACACGCGCATGAAAACCGCCACCGTCCGCTGGCCGGAAGGGCAGCAAACCGTATCTGAATTCAGCATGCCGACTTTAGGCTAATCGGCGAAGGAGAGCGCCATGTCGTTACTGGCTAAATCGCAAAAAGAGGGGCAGATCCAGCATATTACGCCGCAAAGCGCCGGCTGGCGCTATATCGGCTTTGACGTCTGGATGCTGAAGAAAGGACAAAGCGTGATGCTGGAAAGCGGCGAGCGCGAGCTGTGCCTGGTGCTGGTTGCCGGGCTGGCATCGGTCAAAACGACGAAGGCCGATTTCCCGGACCTCGGCCAGCGGATGTCGCCGTTTGAGCGCACGCCGCCGTGGTCGGTCTACGTACCGCCGCAGGATAAAGTCGAGGTCACCGCCGATTCCGATCTGGAGCTGGCGGTATGCAGCGCGCCGGGTAAGGGGAGCTTCCCGGCTCGGGTGATTCGCCCGCAGGAGGTTGGCGTTGAGCATCGCGGGAAAGGGCGCAACCAGCGCCGGGTGCACAATATTCTGCCGGATAGCGCGCAGGCTGACTGCCTGCTGGTGGTCGAGGTCTACACCGATGAGGGGGCCACCAGCTCGTGGCCGTCGCATAAGCACGATACCGCGCTGCCGGGTCGGGAGACCCAGCTGGAAGAGACCTACTATCACCGCTTCGACCCGCCGCAGGGGTTTGCCTTCCAGCGCGTCTATACCGATGATCGCAGCCTGGATGCCTGCATGGCGCCTTACAACCACGACGTGGTGATGGTGCCGCGCGGCTATCATCCGGTGGCGGCGATCGCCGGCTATGACAGCTATTATCTGAACGTGATGGCCGGGCCGGATCGCCGGTGGCTGTTTAGCTGGGAAGAGGATCACGCGTGGATCAATAGCCCCGACTATCCTCGCCACGACTGATACGCTATGAACGCTATGCAGGGCCGGTTAGATTCTCTAACCGGCCTTTTTTCTTGCCGAAGCCTTCCCGGTCGCGCTGCCTGAGCGGGGCGACGAGGAGTGCGGCGGTAGCCCGGAGAAGGCGCTGACGCCGCAATCCGGGAGAGGGAAGAAGGATCGGTCGTTGTTGCCCGGACGGGCGCGGGCGCCGCCTCCGGGGAGGCGGGGCATCAGGCCTGCTGGGCCTGCGGCTCTTTGCTGCTGTTGAGGGCCAGCGAAACCGCCAGCGTTTGGGCGAGACACAGCGAAGCAACCTGCGAGCGGAACCCGTCAACCTGGGCCTCGCGCACTACGAAGCAGACGTCGCTAAATGCCGCGAGCGGGCTGACCTGGCTGTCGGTGATGGCGATTTGCCGCGCCTTGCGCTGAGCGCCCAGCTCAACCAGCTCAACCACTTCGCGGGCGTAAGGCGAGAAGCTGACCGCCACCACCACATCTTTTGGGCCGACCAGGCTCAGCTGCTCGGTAAACATGCCGCCGAGCCCGTCAATCAGGAAGGCCTTACGATCGAGATGGCGCAGGGCGTAGGTCAGATAGGAGGCGACGCTAAACGAGCGGCGCAGGCCGATAACGTAGATATTCTCCGCTTCCGCCAGCAGGGCCACCGCGCGCTCAAGATCGTCGCCCGAGGTCTGCATGGCAAGCTGCTGCAGCGCCTGGGTATTGACCATGGTAAACATATTGAGAATTTCGGTCGGCGTTTCCGGCGGCGAGCTCTCATCGTTGGTGGTCTGGCGGAACAGGCGCGCGCGCTCGGTATAGTTGGCGGTCTCTTCCATCAGATGCTGTCTGAACATCTGCTTCATTTCGTTAAAGCCGCTGAAGCCAAAAGCATTAGCGAAACGAATCAGGGTTGATGGCGGAACGTCGGCCTGCTGGGCGATAGACGCGACGGTATCGAAAGCCACGCTATTGCTGTTATCCAGAATATAGCGCGCCACCTGTTTTAAGCGTTTGCTTAACGTATCGTAGCGACGCCTGATCTCATCCTGCAGGATGGTAAGTTGGGTTGGATTATTGGCCATAAGTTGCGCTCTGATGAAATGAAAGAAATATAACGTCCAGTGTACCAAATGAAGCGAATTTTTCATTTTTTGCGATGAAATACGCGATTCATTTCACGAAGAAATCGAAAAAGCCCGCTCCGGAGGGGGAAGGTGCGGGCTGAAGAGGATTAGCGGCGGGCTTCGCGCCAGTAGCCGATAAGCGCCAGGTAGTTGCGTTTCACCTCATCGATCAGCGCCTCATCGCTAAGCTCACCCTGCATCCAGCGGCGCGAAGGCTGACCAAAGATGGTGCGGCCGACGGCAAAGCCTTTGATGATAGGGTGATTCGCGGCTTCGGCGAATCCGGCGCGCAGGCGATCGGGGGATGCGTCGAGGCCAAGGATCAGGATCCCGCGGCACAGGCTATCTTCGCGTGCGATCAGCGCGGCGATCTTCTCCCAGTTCGCGCTGGAGAGCGGCGGCAGCTTCCACCAGTCGGGCTGGATACCGAGCTGGTAAAAATGTTCCAGCATGGCGTAATAGTGGCGCTCGTCCTTATCCGGCCCGCTCTCCGGCAGGATCACTTCCAGCAGCAGCTCGTGCCCGGACTTATTGCAGGCCTGCCAGACCTCCAGCAGCAGCGCATCCTGCTCGGCGCGCAGCGCCGCCGGGTCGGCCGGATGATAGAAGACCAGGCACTTAACCACCTGTTCCAGCGGCCAGTCGATCAGCTGAGAGCCGATATTCCCGTGCTCAAGACGCAGCGGGCGCGAACCCGGCAGCTCGATTGGCCGCCCGATCCACCAGCCTTTGCCGGTAATGGCGTTCAGCGCGCGCTGGCCGTAGGTGCCATCGGCGAGGATACCGCTGCGCCGATCGAGCCCCGCCTCCTGCGCCGCCGCTTCGGCGGCGGCCAGCAGCAGCAGCTTGAGCTGAGGGATGCAGGCCGCATCGCGGCCGGTTTCCTGCACCAGCTCCGCCAGCTGCTTGCGGTGGTCAAAGGCGAAAATGCACAGCTCGGGCCACTGCTGGCGGCGGCTGGTCACCCGATGCAGATGGTTCAGCCGCGCGTCGAGATCCGGACGCGGGACCGATTCCGCGCGCAGCAGATAGTCATCCAGCTCAACCTTGGTCGGCATCGCCGGCGCGCAGCCGTGGCGTGAGACAACCAGCGCCCCGCAGGCGTTAGCGTAGCGGCAGGCCTGCTCCCAGCCCTCGTCGTTCAGCCAGCCGCGCAGCAGGCCGGACATAAAGGCATCGCCGGCGCCCAGCACGTTGAGCACCTCCACCCGCACGCCCTGCTGCAGCGGCACGCTGTCCCAGCCGTCGGGGATCTCGCCTTCCAGCACCACGCAGCCCATCGGACCGCGCTTGCACACCAGGGTGGCTTTGGTGGCGTGGCGGACGTTTTTCAGCGCCGTCAGCGTATCGGTGCTGCCCCCGGCAATATGAAACTCTTCTTCTGTACCGACCACTAAATCGAACAGATGTAGCACTTCCTGCAGCTGACGGGTGACTGAACCGGAAGCAATGAAACGCGTTTCACCATCGCCGGGCGAGGTTAATCCCCACAGCACCGGGCGATAGTCGATATCCAACGCCGTCCGCAGGCCGTGGCGACGGGCGTACTCCAGCGCTTTCAGCACCGCTGCGCGGGTATTGGCATGTGAAAGGTGCGTACCTGTGATCGCCAGCGCCCGGGAGGAGGCGATGTATTCTTCCTTAATATCTTCCGGCGTCAGCGCCATGTCGGCGCAGTTGTCGCGGTAAAAAATCAGCGGAAAGGTTTCCTGATCTTTAATCCCCAGCATCACCAGCGCGGTGAGACGCTGCTGGTCGGTGATCAGATATTCGGTATCGACTCCGGCACGGCTTAACGTTTCACGTAAAAAGCGGCCATTGTGCTCATCACCCACGCGGGCAAGCATCGCCGATTTTAAGCCCTGAATGGCGGTGCCAAAGGCCACGTTGCCGGAGGAGCCGCCCAGATATTTAGAGAAACTGGCGACGTCTTCCAGCCTTGCGCCAATCTGCTGGGCATAGAGGTCGACAGCCACCCGGCCAATACAGATGACGTCGAGCCGCTTTACTGCTGCATTCATAGCTAGGGTTTCCTTTTGCATGCCTGCTGTACGGAAGGGTCGATATCGACGAGGTCTCCACAAACAGCCTGAGGGTGAACGATTCCCCTTAGTTTGAGAAATAAATATTTCATTTGCAAATTGGATCGAAATTAAAAAACCAAAAGTGTGAGGGATCTACCACTCTGCGGCGCCGGGCCCCATTATACAAAGGATCGCCAGCGCTGGCTGCTCCCGCGTGAAAAATGGCGAATGATAAACATCTTTATACCTGATTTTTAAAAGGATATTTGCATTTTGCATGGCGTAAGATGGGAGGCGGATTGCGCGCCGATGTCGATGAAACGGATGAAATGCGCTGAGAGTTTGATCCTTCTCGCAAAATGAAATATTTTTTCTGTATTTATGTTTAATGAAAAAAATGTTTGCCTATAATCCAACAGTATTCCAGTGGCCGTTAACGATTTCCCTCTACCTTTTCCGGTATTGCCGCAGGGGCTAAAGCGCTAACCCACACACAAATACTGAACAATAAGGATTGTGCAACATGGGCAAACTGAGACTGACAATGGCGCAGGCGCTGGTGAAGTTCCTTGATAACCAGTATCTGGAAGTCGATGGCGAAGAGCATAAATTCGTTAAAGGTATTTTTGCCATCTTCGGCCACGGCAACGTGCTGGGGCTGGGTCAGGCGCTGGAGCAGGACAGCGGCGAAATGCGGGTATTCCAGGGGCGTAACGAGCAAGGGATGGCGCACGCGGCGACCGGCTTTGCCAGGCAGTCTCTGCGCCGGCAGATCATCGCCTGCACCTCTTCCGTAGGGCCCGGCGCCGCCAACATGATTACCGCCGCGGCTACCGCGACCGCCAACCGTATTCCTCTCCTGCTGCTGCCCGGCGACGTGTTTGCTACCCGCCAGCCTGACCCCGTTCTGCAGCAGGTTGAACAGAGCTATGACCTGAGCATCAGCACCAACGACGCGTTTCGCGCGGTGAGCAAATACTGGGACCGTATTACGCGTCCGGAGCAGCTGATGAGCGCCTGCATTAACGCGATGCGCGTCCTGACCGACCCGGCAGAGACCGGCGCCGTCACCCTCTGTCTGCCGCAGGATGTTCAGGGCGAAGCCTGGGATTATCCGCCCGCTTTCTTTGCCCGACGCGTGCATCGGCTCGACCGTCGCCCGGCCAGCGCCGCGCAGCTGGCGGATGCGCTGGCGGCGATTAAGGCCAGCCGCAAGCCGCTGATTATCTGCGGCGGCGGGGTGAAATACGCCGGCGCTGGCGAGGCGCTGTCCCGCTTTGCCGAACGCTACGGCATCCCCTTTGCGGAAACGCAGGCCGGGAAAGGCTCGGTGGTCTCTTCCCATCCGCTGAACGTTGGCGGGGTGGGCGAAACCGGCTGCCTCGCGGCCAACCTGCTGGCGAAAGAAGCTGATTTAGTGATTGGCGTCGGTACCCGCTTCAGCGATTTCACCACCGCCTCAAAATGGCTTTTCCAGCACCCCGGCGTGCGCTTCCTCAACGTCAACGTTAGCAACTTTGACGCCTGGAAGCTCGACGGGATCCCGCTGCTGGCCGATGCCCGCGAAGCGCTTACCGCGCTGGACGGCGCGCTGGCAGGCGAGTCCTGGCAGGCGGCATGGGGAGCGCAGATCGACAGCGTTCAGAGCCGTCAGCTGAAAGAGACCCAGCGCGTCTATCAGGCGGTATGGCAGGAGGAGTCTTTCGTCCCGGAAATTGACGATCGTCTGGATCGCGATGCGGTGTACCGCGAATTCCGCCAGATCACGGATTCAACCTTAACGCAGTGCAGCGTGCTGGGCGTGCTGAATGAAACGCTGGCCTCCGACGCGGTGATCGTGGCGGCGGCGGGCAGCCTGCCCGGCGATCTGCAGCGCGTCTGGCGCAACCGGGCGACCAACACCTATCACGTTGAGTACGGCTACTCCTGCATGGGCTACGAGGTGAATGCCGCGCTGGGGGTGAAGCTGGCGCAGCCGCAAAGCGAGGTCTATTCGCTGGTGGGCGATGGCTCATTCATGATGCTGCACTCCGAGCTGGTCACCTCTTTACAGGAGCGCGCCAAGATCAACATCGTGCTGCTCGATAACATGGCCAACGGCTGTATTAACAACCTGCAGATCGAGCACGGTATGGACAGCTTCGGCACCGAGTTCCGCTACCGCTCGGCGGAGAGCGGGCGGCTGCAGGGCGGCCTGGTGCCGGTCGATTTCGCGACCATCGCCGCGGGCTACGGCTGCAAAACCTGGCGCGTCACCACCCTTGATGAACTGCGCCAGGCGCTGGACGCCGCGCGTCGCGAAACGGTCAGTACGCTGATTGATATTAAAGTGCTGCCAAAAACCATGGTGCATAAGTACGGCAGCTGGTGGAACGTCGGCGTGGCCCAGACGGCGCTCTCCGAACGGATCCGCAAAGTCGCAGAACAGATAAATGAAAAACGCGCCGAGGCGCGGGATTACTAAAACAGAACACCCACCCTGAACCCTACAGAACCGCGGGAGAACACAATTATGTCACTCAGATTAGGCGTTATCGGCGCTGGCGCCATTGGTAAAGAGCATATTCGTCGCTGCACGCAGGTATTACAGGGGGCCACGGTGGTGGCCGTTTCGGACATCAATGCCGACAACGCGCGGGCGGCGGTTGCGCTGCCTGGCGTTCACGCCGAAGTCTACGCCGACGGTCACGACGTGATTAACGCCAGCGACGTTGACGCTATCCTGGTGACGTCTTGGGACCCGACCCACGAAGAATATACCCTCGCGGCGATCGCCGCCGGCAAGCCGGTATTCTGCGAAAAGCCGCTGGCGATGAGCGCGGAAGGCTGCCGCCGCATTGTCGATGCCGAAATAAAAGCCGGCCGTCGGCTGGTGCAGGTCGGCTTTATGCGCCCGTACGATGAAGGCTATCTGGCGCTGAAAAAAGTGATTGATGACGGCGACATCGGCGCGCCGCTGATGCTGAAGTGCGCGCACCGTAACCAGAGCGTCGGCGAGAACTACACCACCGATATGGCGATCACCAACACCCTGATCCACGAGCTGGACGTGCTGCGCTGGCTGCTTAACGACGACTATCGTTCGGTGCAGGTTCGCTTCCCGCGCGCGACTTCCCACACCCACGCCCGGCTAAAAGACCCGCAGATCGTCTCGTTTGAAACCAAAAAAGGCACCCTGATCGACGTCGAGGTTTTCGTCAACTGCCAGTACGGCTACGACATCCAGTGTGAAGTCGTGGGTGAAACCGGGATTGCGCGCCTGCCGGAGCCGTCGGCGGTGCAGATGCGCAAAGCGGCCAATCTGTCGACCCCGATCCTGACCGACTGGAAAGATCGCTTTATCAAAGCCTACGACGTCGAGCTGCAGGCCTTTATCAACGACGTGCAGGCCGGCAGGCTGCAGGGCCCGTCGGCGTGGGATGGCTATGCGGCGTCCGTCGCGGCCGACGCCTGCCTGCAGGCGCAGGAAAGCGCTGAGCCGGTAGCGGTCGCGCTGCCGGAATGCCCGGCGTTCTACCAGCGCTAAGCGGGACTTCGTCTCCGGAACCTCTGCAAACAGGACTCGACGATGAAAATTGCCTTTGATGTGGATGTGATTAAAGACCTCGGGATTAGCGCGATGGTGCATCAGGTGGCGGAGTGGGGCTACCGCTATATTGAGCAGTCGCCGCACCCGCAGATTAACCCGTTTTATAAGCACCCGCGCGCCGGTCGCGAAGTGATTGCCGAGTACAAGCAGGCGCTGCGCGACACCGGCGTTGAGCTCTCTTCATTCATCTGCGTCTATCGCTGGTCGGGGCCGGATGAAGCGCGTCGTCAGGCGGCGGTAAAAAACTGGAAGCGGCTGATCGAAGTCGCGGTGGAGATGGGCGTCCAGGTGATCAACACCGGGTTCTCCGGCGATCCCAACCAGCCGGAAATCTGCGAAGAGATGTTCTATCGCTCGATGGAAGAGCTGCTGCCGATCTTTGAACGCGAAGGCATTCGCGTCGAGATCCAGGCGCATCCGTGGGACTTCTGCGAAGAGAACAATGAAACCGTCGATATCGTGAAGTCGTTCCGCAGCGAAAACGTGAAGTACGTGTACAGCGTGCCGCACACCTTCTTCTATGACAAAGGGAAAGGCGACGTGGAGAAGATGCTGCGCTACGCCGGCGGCGATCTCTCCCACGTACTGATTGCCGATACCCGCAACCATACCAGGCACTGCCGTTACATCGTCAACCCGCCGGGCGTTGATGCCGCCGTTCATCAACACGTGGGCGTCGGTGAAGGGGACGTTGATTTCAACGCGCTGTTCCGCACGCTGCGCGAGATGAAATTTGCCGAACGGACGTTCAAAGTCGGCGGCGAGCCGATTGTGGCCGCCTCCCTGTTCGGCTACCCGGAAAAGTTGAAGTACCAGGCAGTGGAAACCCGTGAACTCATCGAACGTGAATTGCTGCGTCGTTAAGACGCGGCGGCAGGAGCAACCTAATGAACAAAGATAATATCAAACTGGCCATCGCTCCGATCGGCTGGACTAACGACGATATGCCGGAGCTGGGCGGCGAAAATACCTTCCAGCAGATCGTCAGCGAAATGGCGCTGGCGGGCTTTAGCGGCAGCGAAGTCGGCAGTAAATACCCCCGCGATCCGGCGGTGCTGCAGCCGATGCTGGCGATCCGCGGCATCCAGATCTGTAACGCCTGGTTTAGCACCTTTTTTGCCGACGGGCAGCGCGAAAAAACCATTGATGAATTCGTTAACCATATGAATTTCCTCCATGCGATGGGGGCGAAGGTGATCGGCTGCTCCGAGCAGAGCGGCAGCATTCAGGGGCTGGACAAGCCGATTCTGGCCGACGCTAAGCCGTGCTTTAGCGAAGAGCAGTGGCAGCGGGTTGCCGAGGGCTACAACACCCTGGGCCGTCTGGCCGCTGAAAAAGGGATGCAGGTTTGCCTGCACCACCACATGGGCACCGGCGTTCAAACGACGGAAGAGATCGATAAATTTATGTCGCTGGTGGATGACGGCGTCTTCCTGCTGTACGACACCGGCCATGCCTGGTACTCCGAAGGCGGCGAAGAGCCGATGCTGGCGATCCTCAAAAAATATCTGCCGCGGATCAACCATGTGCACCTGAAGGACGTGCGCCCGGCGGTGATTGAGCAGGTGCGTCGCGACGGGCTTTCATTCCTCGACGGCGTGAAAAAGGGCACCTTTACCGTCCCTGGTGACGGCGCGATCGATTTCCGTCCGGTATTTAAGCTGCTGGATGATTTTGGCTACAAGGGCTGGATGGTGGTGGAAGCCGAGCAGGATCCGGCGCTGGCTAACCCCTTTGAATATGCGCTGAAAGCGCGGAAATATATTCGCGAAACGGCAGGAATCTAATCGTTGTTTCCCTTTCAGGCCATGCGGCAGCGTGGCCTGCTTTTTCCAGGCGCTACGCGCTAATCAGATACACACACGTCAGTGAGGCCATCGCCTCTGCATTCAGACCAGAGCGGATCTCCCCCTACAAGGCAGGTTACTGGAGTCTTTTATGTCAAAGGAACAATATCTCACCCTCAACAGGGCCTCGGGGCCGAATAGCGATGCCCCGACCACGCCGTTTGTGAAAATCGTCGCGCTGATAGCAACGCTCGGCGGTTTGCTGTTCGGTTACGATACCGGCGTTATTTCCGGCGCATTGCTGTTTATGGGCAATGAGCTGCATCTCACCCCGTTCACCACCGGCCTGGTGACCAGCTCATTGCTGTTTGGCGCCGCGTTCGGCGCGCTGCTTTCCGGCTATATGGCCAGCGCGGCGGGTAGAAAGAAAATCATCCTCTGGCTGGCGGTTATCTTCGCCGTCGGCGCCATCGGTACCGCGCTGGCGCCCGACGTTAACTGGATGATTTTCTTTCGCCTGGTGCTCGGCATGGCGGTAGGCGGCGCGGCGGCAACCGTTCCGGTCTATATCGCCGAAATGGCGCCGGCGAATAAGCGCGGACAGCTGGTCACGCTGCAGGAGCTGATGATTGTCTCGGGCCAGCTGCTGGCCTATATCTCGAACGCCGGGTTCCACGCCGTGTGGGGAGGGGAGAGTACCTGGCGTTGGATGCTGGCGGTCGCCACGCTGCCCGCCGTGCTGCTGTGGTTTGGCATGATGTTTATGCCCGATTCGCCGCGCTGGTACGCGATGAAAGGGCGCCTGGCGGAAGCGCGCCGGGTTCTGGAGCGCACCCGCCGCAAAGAGGACGTCGAATGGGAGCTGATGGAGATCAGCGAAACCCTCGACGAGCAGCGCAGTCTCGGCAAGCCGCGGTTCCGCGAAATTATGACTCCGTGGCTGTTCAAACTGTTTATGATTGGCATCGGTATTGCCGTTATTCAGCAGCTTACCGGCGTAAACACCATTATGTACTACGCGCCAACGGTGCTGACGTCGGTGGGGATGAGCGATAACGCCGCGCTGTTTGCCACCATCGCCAACGGGGTGGTGTCGGTATTGATGACCTTTGTCGGCATCTGGATGCTGGGTAAAATTGGCCGCCGGACGATGACCATGATCGGCCAGTTTGGCTGTACCGCCTGCCTGGTGTTTATCGGCGCGGTGAGCTATTTGCTGCCGGAAACCGTCAACGGCCAGCCGGACGCGCTGCGTGCCTATATGGTGCTGGCGGGAATGCTGCTGTTCCTGAGCTTCCAGCAGGGCGCGCTGTCGCCGGTGACCTGGCTGCTGCTGTCGGAGATTTTCCCCACCCGCCTGCGCGGGATCTTTATGGGCGGGGCGGTGTTCTCAATGTGGATCGCCAACTTCCTGATTTCGCTCTTCTTCCCGATCCTCCTGTCGTGGATTGGCCTCTCCGGGACGTTCTTTATCTTCGCCGGAATCGGCGTATTTGGCGCGCTGTTCGTCATTAAATGCGTGCCGGAAACCCGCAACCGCAGCCTCGAGCAGATTGAGCACTATCTGCAGGACCGGCTTGATACCAGCGAAGAGCGCAAGGCCGCTCGTAAGGTGTGGGCCGAATCCCAGGCGGATAAGGCCTAAGTCAGCGTTACCCCGGAAAATCCCCGCAGGCGCCGCGCCGCCTGGCGGGGATGTGGGCCCGGCTCCCTGCTGCCTGGACTGGCGCTGTGCAACGCTTCCGGGGATTTCCCCTGCTGGCGCTGCGCCCGGCGGGAATCCGGGCCGGCACCGTCCTGGTATTCTCCCCGCTTCCGCTGCGCTTACCGGGGCTATGAATCAGCGCCGTTGCAGCATTTTGTGATCCAGCCTGAAAAACGGGCACCTGCGCCCGCAACCCCATTTACCTTGCCTTTCCCCGCAGCATAGTATGATCGTTAAATAAACGAACGCTGTTCTATAATGTAGAACAAATGCATCAACAAGGGGATCTCATGCAGCAGACCGTGCAGTTCTCAGGGATTATTCCGCCTGTTTCCACCATCTTTACCGCCGACGGCCAGCTTGATAAGCAGGGCTTCGCGGCGCTTATCGACGATACGATCGCTGCGGGCGTTGACGGCCTGTTCTTTCTCGGCAGCGGCGGGGAGTTCTCGCAGCTCAACGCCGAAGAGCGTAAGGCGATCGCGGCATTCGCTATCGGCCACGTCGATCGGCGGGTGCCGGTTCTGATTGGCACCGGCGGCACCAATGCGCGTGAGACCATTGAGCTCAGCCAGCATGCCCAGGCGGCGGGAGCTGACGGCATTGTGGTGATTAACCCTTACTACTGGAAAGTGTCGGAACAGAACCTGATTCGTTACTACCAGCAGGTGGCGGACTGCGTCACGCTGCCGGTGATCCTGTATAACTTCCCGGCGCTCAGCGGCCAGGACCTGACGCCAGCGCTGGTCAAAACGCTGGCGGATTCACGCAGCAATATCGTCGGCATCAAGGACACCATCGATTCCGTTGCCCACCTGCGTAGCATGATCCTGACCGTAAAATCGGCGCACCCGAACTTCTCGGTGCTCTGCGGCTACGACGATCACCTGTTCAATACGCTGCTGCTGGGCGGCGACGGGGCGATCTCGGCCAGCGTTAACTTTGCGCCGCAGCTGTCGGTGAAGCTGCTGCAGGCCTTCCGCGACGGCGACCTGGCGCAGGCGGCGCACTATCATCAGACGCTGCTGCAAATTCCGCAGATCTACCAGCTCGATACGCCGTTCGTGAACGTGATTAAAGAGGCGACGGTCCTGTGCGGCCGGCCGCTGTCCACGCACGTGCTGCCGCCGGCCTCGCCGCTGGATGACGCGGGTAAGGCGCAGCTCAAAGCGCTGCTGCAACGGCTCAAGCTCTGCTGAAACGGAAAAAAACGATGACCATCGACAAGATTTTCACCCCGCAGGACGATGCATTCTATGCGGTCACCACCCATGCCGCAGGCCCTCAGGGCGCGCTGCCGCTGACGCCGCAAATGCTGATGGAGTCGCCGAGCGGCAACCTGTTCGGCATGACGCAAAACGCCGGTATGGGCTGGGACGCCAATAAGCTGACGGGAAAAGAGGTACTGATCGTCGGCACCCAGGGCGGGATTCGCGCGGGCGACGGCCGACCGATCGCGCTGGGCTACCATACCGGGCACTGGGAGATTGGCCTGCAGATGCAGGCGGCGGCAAAAGAGATCACCCGCAGCGGCGGCATTCCCTTCGCCGCCTTCGTCAGCGATCCGTGCGACGGACGCTCCCAGGGCACCCACGGGATGTTCGACTCCCTGCCGTATCGCAACGACGCGGCGATCGTGTTTCGCCGCCTGATCCGCTCTCTGCCTACCCGACGCGCGGTGATCGGCGTCGCCACCTGCGACAAGGGGCTGCCCGCGACCATGATCGCGCTGGCGGCGATGCATAATCTGCCGACGATCCTCGTGCCCGGCGGAGCGACGCTGCCGCCAACCTTTGGCGAAGATGCCGGAAAAGTACAGACCATCGGCGCACGCTACGCCAACCACGAGCTGTCGCTGCAGGAAGCGGCGGAATTAGGCTGCCGGGCCTGCGCGTCGCCGGGCGGCGGTTGCCAGTTTTTAGGCACCGCCGGCACCTCGCAGGTGGTGGCGGAGGCGCTGGGAATGGCGTTGCCGCACTCGGCGCTGGCCCCGTCCGGGCAGGACGTATGGCTGGAGATCTCCCGCCAGTCGGCCCGGGCAGTGAGCGAGCTGGATAATCGCGGCATTACCACCCGCGAGATCCTGACCGATAAGGCCATCGAAAATGCGATGGTGCTCCACGCCGCGTTTGGCGGCTCAACCAATCTGCTGCTGCATATCCCGGCCGTTGCCCACGCGGCGGGCTGCACCATTCCCGACGTCGAGCACTGGACGCGCATCAACCGCAAGGTCCCGCGGCTGGTCAGCGTGCTGCCCAACGGCCCGGACTACCATCCGACGGTGCGCGCGTTCCTCGCCGGCGGCGTGCCGGAGGTGATGCTGCATCTGCGCGATCTTGGCCTGCTGCACCTGGATGCTATGACGGTCACGGGCCAGACGGTCGGGGAAAACCTCGACTGGTGGCAGGCCTCGGAGCGTCGGCAGAAATTCCGCCAGTGCCTGCTGGAGCAGGACGGCGTCGATCCGGATGACGTGATCCTGCCGCCGGAGCGCGCTAAAGCGAAAGGGCTCACCTCGACGGTGGCCTTCCCGGTGGGCAACATCGCGCCGGAAGGATCGGTGGTGAAAGCCACCGCCATTGACCCGTCGGTGGTGGACGACGACGGCGTGTACCGCCACACCGGCCGGGCGCGGGTATTTGTCTCGGAGGCGCGGGCGATCGGGGCCATTAAAAACGGCGAGATTGAGCGGGGCGATATTATGGTGGTGATCGGCGGCGGGCCGTCCGGTACCGGCATGGAGGAGACCTACCAGCTCACCTCGGCGCTGAAGCACGTTTCGTGGGGAAAAACGGTTTCGCTGATCACCGATGCCCGCTTCTCCGGCGTCTCTACCGGCGCCTGTTTTGGCCACGTGGCGCCCGAGGCGCTGGCGGGCGGGCCCATCGGCAGGCTGCGCGATAACGACATTATCGAGATCGTGGTCGACCGTCTTGCCCTGACCGGCAGCGTGAACTTTATCGGCACGGCGGAGGCGCGCCTGACGGTGGAGGAGGGCGCTGCGGAGCTGGCGGCGAGAGCGCCGCATCCGGATTTGCACGCCCATGATTTTTTACCGGACGATACACGCCTCTGGGCCGCGCTGCAGTCGGTGAGCGGCGGCACCTGGAAAGGCTGTATTTATGATACCGATAAAATTATTGAGGTTATTAACGCCGGTAAAAAAGCCCTCGGTTTATAAATAAATAAGCGTTAATTTTAGCCTGCGGAAAATATTCCGCGGGCGAATTTTCGTTTCCTTAAAAAGACTATTTTTTGAGAATTTTATTATTCAATAAGCTATTAAAAATAAAAGCTAAAAATATTTTTTCAGTTTCATCTTTATACCGACCGTAATCACAAAAACAAAAAAACATAATTCATAAATTAAAAATGGTCATTGTTGTAAAAACGCTCGCCTAATTACACTCTGTTAACACGAAAACGTGAATTAGGCACACGCATCACGGGTGTTTTCCTGACGACGCAGCGGGTATTTTTTTGCCCTCTTCAGGCCCCTGACGTTTGCATCATTCCACTCTCTGGGGTTGGGGATAAATATGCAATTGACCATGAAAGATAAAATTGGCTACGGGCTGGGTGACACCGCCTGCGGCTTTGTCTGGCAGGCGACGATGTTCCTGTTGGCCTATTTCTATACTGACGTCTTTGGGCTCTCCGCCGGCGTAATGGGAACGCTGTTTTTAGTTTCACGCGTGCTGGATGCCGTTACCGATCCGCTGATGGGGCTGCTGGTGGATCGCACCCGCACCCGCCACGGTCAGTTCCGCCCGTTCCTGCTGTGGGGAGCGATCCCGTTTGGCCTTGTCTGCATGCTGACCTTCTACACGCCGGACTTCTCCGCGCAGGGTAAAATCATCTATGCCAGCATCACCTATATCCTGCTGACGCTGGTGTATACCTTCGTCAACGTGCCCTACTGCGCGATGCCGGGGGTGATCACCGCCGATCCGAAAGAGCGCCACACGCTGCAGTCGTGGCGCTTTTTCCTCGCCGCCGCCGGATCGCTGGCGATCAGCGGTATCGCGCTGCCGCTGGTGGGGATCATCGGCAAGGGCAACGAGCAGGTGGGCTACTTTGGCGCGATGTGCGTGCTGGGGCTGACCGGCGTGGCGCTGCTGTACGTCTGCTTCTTTACTACCAAAGAGCGCTACACCTTCGAGGTGCAGCCGGGCGCCTCGGTGATGAAAGATCTTCGGCTGCTGTTCGGCAATAGCCAGTGGCGGATCATGTGCGCCTTCAAAATGATGGCGACCTGTTCCAACGTGGTGCGCGGCGGGGCGACGCTCTACTTCGTCAAATACGTGATGGATCACCCGGAGATGGCGATGCAGTTTCTGCTGTACGGCAGCATTGCCACCATGTTCGGCTCGCTGGCCTCGTCGCGCCTGCTGGGGCGCTTCGATCGGGTGAAGGCCTTCAAAGGAATTATCGTTATCTATTCGCTGTTAAGCCTGCTGCTGTTCTTTATCCCTGCCGAACAGATTGGGCTGATTTTCGCGCTCAACATCGTTTTCCTGTTCATCTTTAACACCACCACGCCGCTGCAGTGGCTGATGGCCTCCGACGTGGTGGATTATGAAGAGAGCCGCAGCGGCCGCCGCCTCGACGGGCTGGTGTTCTCCACCTATCTGTTCAGCCTGAAGATCGGCCTGGCGATCGGCGGCGCGGTGGTGGGCTGGGTTCTCGCCTTTGTGAACTACTCCGCCAGCAGCAGCGTGCAGCCGCTTGAGGTGCTCACCACCATTAAAATCCTGTTCTGCGTGGTGCCGGTGATGCTCTACGTCGGCATGTTCATCATGCTTTCACTCTACAAGCTGAGCGATGAGCGCGTTGAGGCCATCAGCCAGCAGTTACGTAAGCATCGCGCGGCGCAGAATGAAGACGTTCCCGCCGCAGCGGCCGCAGCATCCAATTAAGAGGGAGGCAATATGTACACGATTACTAACCCGATTTTGACCGGTTTCAACCCCGACCCGTCGCTGTGCCGGCAGGGCGAGGATTACTACATCGCGACCTCCACCTTTGAGTGGTTTCCGGGCGTGCGTATTTACCACTCGCGGGATTTGAAAAACTGGTCGCTGGTCAGCACGCCGCTGGATCGCGTGTCGATGCTGGATATGAAAGGCAATCCTGACTCTGGCGGCATCTGGGCGCCGTGTCTGAGCTACGCCGACGGCCTGTTCTGGCTGCTGTATACCGATGTGAAAATCGTCGACTCGCCGTGGAAAAACGGCCGCAACTATCTGGTGACCGCCCCCTCCGTCGAAGGCCCGTGGAGCGAGCCGATTGCGATGGGCAACGGCGGGTTTGACCCGTCGCTGTTTCACGATAGCGACGGCCGAAAATACTACATCTACCGCCCGTGGGGGCCGCGCCACCACAGCGATCCGCACTGTACCATCGTCCTGCAGGAGTATTTCCCGCAGACCCGGACCCTGTCGCCGCAGCGTAAAACCCTGTTTACCGGCACCGACCTGCGCTATACCGAAGGGGCGCACCTGTACCGCAAAGAGGGCTGGTACTACCTGCTGGTAGCGGAGGGCGGCACCAGCTACGAGCACGCGGTGGTGGTGCTGCGGGCGAAAAATATCGACGGGCCCTATGAGCTGTCTCCTGAGGTGACGCTGATGAGCAGCTGGCATCTGCCGGAGAACCCGCTGCAGAAAAGCGGCCACGGTTCGCTGCTGGAGACGCATACCGGCGAATGGTATATGGCGTATCTCACCGGCCGCCCGCAGCGCCTGCCCGGCGTACCGCTGCTGGCATCCGGCGGGCGCGGCTACTGCTCGCTGGGGCGTGAAACCGGCATTACGCCCGTCGCCTGGCGCGACGGCTGGCCGGTCATCGAAGGCGGTAAACACGCGGCGCTGACGGTGCCGGGGCCGCAGATGACGGAAAGCCAGGCGCCGGCAGAGTCGGCGTGGTGCGATGAGTTCGACGGCGCGACTCTCGACCCGGAGCTGCAAACCCTGCGTATTCCCTTTGACCAGACGCTCGGCTCCCTCAGCGCCCGGCCGGGCTATCTGCGCCTGTACGGCAACGATTCGCTTAACTCCACCTTTACCCAGTCCACCGTGGCGCGGCGCTGGCAGCACTTTGCCTTCCGCGCCGAAACGCGGATGGAGTTTGCGCCGGAGAACTTCCAGCAGAGCGCGGGGTTAACCTGCTATTACAACACCAAAAACTGGAGCTACTGTTTTGTCGATTTCGAGGAGGGGCGGGGCAGGACGCTGAAGGTGCTGCAGCTCGACCACAACGTCCCGTCCTGGCCGCTGCACGACCAGCCGATCCCGGTGCCGGATGAGGCGCAGAGCGTGTGGCTGCGGGTGGACGTTGACCATCTGGTGTACCGCTATAGCTATTCGTTTGACGGCGAGAACTGGCACCGGGTGCCAATCGACTACGCGGTGTGGAAACTGTCGGACGACTATATCGGCGGCCGCGGGTTCTTTACCGGGGCGTTCGTCGGCCTGCACTGCGAGGATATCAGCGGCGACGGCTGCTACGCTGATTTTGACTACTTCCGCTACCTGCCCTGCCGGTAGCGGACCAGGCCATCAGGCCGGGTAGCCCAGCGCTTTTGACAGCTGGCGCCCGGCCTCTTCCAGCTGCAGCCGGTAGTGGGCGAGCTCGTCATCGTCCACCCGTGAGGTGAGCGTGGAGAGGCTTAGCGCGGCAATCACCCGCGATTCATGATTCCACACCGGCACCGCCACGCAGCGTACGCCCTGTTCGTTCTCTTCGCTATCCAGGGCGTAGCCCCGGGCGCGGGTTTGCGCCAATATCTCCAGCAGCGCCTCGCGGGAGGTGATAGTCGTGGGCGTGAAGGGCGTGTACTGATAGCCTTCGAGCAGGGCATTCAGCTCCGCGTCGCCCAGCCAGGCAATCAGCACCTTGCCGATGGCGGTGGCGTGCACCGGCAGGCGGCGGCCAATACGCGAGTAGGCGATGGCGGCAAGCCGGCCTTCGATCTTCTCGATATAGACGCCTTCATGGCCGTCGAGAATACCGAGATGAGTGGTTTGCCCGGTATTTCGGGATAGCTCCGTCAGCCAGCCCTTCGCCTTCTGGCGGATATCCATTGAGCCCACCACAAAGTGGCCGCGCTCCACCAGCTTCATGCCGAGGCGGTATTTGCCGTTTTCCGGGTTCTGATCGATATAGCCGTGCAGCTGCAGAGTTTTGAGCAGCGAATGGAGCGTGCTTTTGCTCAGGCCCATTTGCTTGCTGATGTCGGTGATTTTGAGCTCCTTCGCCTGGTCGTTAAACAGATCTAGGATCGTCAAAGCACGTTCAACAGACTGAATAATAGGCATAATGTACGACCATTCACGCGGGGAGAGGGTGAAAAAGTACCCTTTTTAGGCTGAAAAATCAAACGGCTGGGGTGAAAACTCCTCGTCGCCCCGCTCAGCGCGGTGCGGCCGTCGGGGCGACGAGGTGGGGGCTTACTTTATCTCCGCGAGAGCGGTTTTATCTACGTACGGCTTCATCAGGGCATCGGCCTCTTTCTGTGCGGCCTGGGCCGCCGCTTCCGGGGTGACCTTCGCATCGTTGACTACCGCCGCCAGCTGGTTTTCCATCGCCTTACGTACGGCGACGGTTTCCCAGGTGGAGTACCACGGATGGGCGTATTTCAGCTGCTCCAGGGCGATGGCCGCGCGCGGGTCCTGCTGCAGATAGGCCTTCATTTCCGGCGTATCGTAGGCGGCTTTGCGCGGGGAGAAGTAGCCGGTAAAGCGGCTCCACTCGCCGTTGACCTGCGGGCTGACGAGCCAGGTCAGGAACTGATAGGCCGCCTTTTTCTGCTCGTCGGAAATGCCTTTAAAGCTCACCAGGCTGGCGCCGCCGATCGGCACCGCGCGCTGCTCTTTGGCCGGCAGCATCGCCACGCCGAGCTCGAAATCTTTGCTGTTTTCGCGCATAAAGCCCAGCGCGCCGGTGCTCAGCATTGCCATCCCGACCTTGCCGGAGAAGAACGACGCGCTGATCTGCTTCGAGTTGAGCACGCCGGAGGGCATCACCTTGTCCTGATACACCAGGTTCTGCCAGAAGCGCAGGGCGCCGATGGTGGTCGGGGCGTTGTAATAGACTTCGCCAGGATAGTCTTCGTTAAAGTATTTCCCACCGTTGGCGCGCACCAGCGCCGAGAAGATCCAGCCGCCGTAGTCGTCGTTGGTGGACGGCAGCATAATGCCCCACTGGCCTTTGCTCTCATCGGTCAGCTTTTTGGCATCCGCCAGCAGCTCGGCCCAGGTCTGCGGCGGCTGTTTGATCCCGGCCTGCTCGAACAGGGTTTTGTTGTAGTAGAGGATCGGCGTCGAGTTATGGAACGGAATGGCGTAGGTGGTGCCCATGACCTGGGCGTTCTTGTGCATCGCCGGCCAGAACTCGTTGACCAGGAAATCTCCGGCCTTCTGGTCGCCATATTTAAACAGCTCGTCCATCGGCAGGATCTCATCCTTGAGCGCCAGGTCGGTGGTGAAGTTGGCGGACATAATCACCAGCGCCGGCGGCTGCCCGGCCTTCTGCGCCGATTCGGCTTTGATCTTGGTGGTGTCGTAGTTGCCGGTAAAGATCCCGCGCACTTCCACGTCCTGCTGCGAGTCGTTAAAGGCTTTGATGACGCGGGTCATCTCCATGGTCAGCTTGCCGTCTACCGGCGCCGGGAACATGAAATCGATCTTCTCTTTCGCCAGCGCCGCGCCGCAGAGGGCAAGGCTAAGGCTGACGGTGATGGCCGCTAAGGGCTTAAGCATGGTCAATCTCCTGGAGTAAGCGCCTGGTCCTCAGGCTATTTTATTTGCCAGTTTGACCCTGGGCAGTGCTCAGAATCCTCACGTACTCCGTGTACGCTCCGATTCTTGCGCGCTGTCCGTGTCCAAACTGACTGCAACAATTACGCCTGATGAGCGGGCGCTAAATTATGCTGTTTCTCAGCATGAAAAAGATGAATATCCCCGGGCGAAAAGCCGAGGATCAGCGAATCGCCTTTCTCCGGCACCGCGCCGCGATGGCGGCGGCTAAAGCGCAGGGTGCCGATGGGGGTGCTGACGTGGAGCAGGTAGTCGGCCCCCATCAGTTCTCGTTGCAGCACGGTGGCACAGAGGCGCAGATGGCCCTCTTCCACGCGATCGCTGATATGTTCCGGGCGGATGCCCAGCCAGACGCGGGACTCATCGCGATAGCGCGGCGGCAGCGGATGACGCAGCTCGCCGAGACGTACCTCGCCGTCGGCGCAGGGCAGCGACAGCAGGTTCATCGCCGGGGAACCGATAAACCCGGCGACGAACAGGTTAGCCGGGTGGGCGTAGAGGTGCTCCGGGCGCCCGACCTGCTGCACGTGGCCGGCGTTCATCACCACGATGCGGTCGGCCATCGACATCGCCTCGGTCTGGTCGTGGGTGACGTAGATGGTGCTGGTTTTCAGCTGCTGGTGGAGATCCATAATGCTGTCGCGCACCTCGCTGCGCAGGCGCGCGTCGAGGTTGGAGAGCGGCTCATCCATCAGGAACAGCCGCGGATTACGTACGATGGCGCGGGCCATCGCCACCCGCTGGCGCTGGCCGCCGGAGAGCTTCGCCGGTTTGCGATCCAGCAGGGCGTCCAGCTGCAGCATCTGCGCGACTTTATCCACCCGCGGCTGCCAGCTGGCCTTCTCCTCTTTGCGCACCTTCATGCCGAAGGTGATGTTGTCGCGCACCGACAGATGGGGGAACAGGGCGTAGTTCTGGAAGATCATCGCGAAATTACGCTCGCGCGGCGACATATCGGTGATGTTCTGTTCATGCAGCCAGATTTCACCGTCGCTGACCCGATCGAGCCCGGCCAGCAGGCGCAGCAGGGTGCTTTTACCGCAGCCGGAGGGGCCGACCAGCACCACGAACTCGCCTTCGTGAATATCCAGCGACAGGGCGCTGAGGGCCGGCTTGCCGTCGAAGCGTTTACTGATATTTTGCAAACTAAGCATGGCGATTAGCGCTCTTGCGTCGGACAGCTGATGTTTTCGTCATACAGCCACGGCCCGGCATAGTGTGCCAGCGAGTGCTGGTAGCTCACCCACTGCTCGCCTACCTGGCGATGCATCAGGCAGGAGGCCGGCGACATGTCGTAGTACGGGCGGGTATCTTCGTGGAAATAGGGCACCTGATGCACGGTTCCCGGCACGGTGGAGATAATCGCCTGGCGGTGCTGGGTTAGGGTCAGGCTGTGGTTGTGGCCGCAGAAAATGCGCGTCAGCGACGGGAAGCGCTCCACCAGCGCCAGCAGGCGATAGCCGTTTTCACAGGCGATGGGGTCCATCTGGGCGTTGCCCAGCGGCAGCGGCGGGTGATGCATAAATACCGTCGCGGGCTTATCGCCGCCGTCGAACAGCTGCGCTTCCAGCCATTTAATGGTCTCGTCCGTCAGCCAGCCGCTGGAGGTGCCGGCGCGGCTGGAGTCGATAAACAGCAGGCGGGTGGCAAAATCGTCCACCGCGTAGTGCATGTTCTGCGGATCGCTGCCGAGCTGCGGGCACAGCGGATGCAGGTATTCCAGAAACAGCTCTTTATCGTCGTGGTTGCCGGGGATCAGATACAGCGGGTAGTTCAGGCCGCTGAGGATCTGGCGGGCCGCCTCGTACTCCTCCGGGCGGCCGCAGTTGACGATATCGCCGCTGACCACCACCGCGTCCGGACGCTCCTGCAGGGCGTTGAGCTGGGAGACCACGTCGGCGTTGGCGGCATTAACGTCGATAAAGCCGTACAGCTTCTGGCCGTGGCTGCGGAAGTGCGTATCGGAAATTTGCGCTAACAGCATCAATAACTCCTTATTTGATCCCGGAGAAGCCGAAGCTTCGCAGGAACTGTTTCTGGAAAAGAATGAACGCCAGCATCAGCGGCAGGCAGACCATCAGCGTCCCGGCGCCGATGGTGCCCCACTGGCCGCCGGATTCGGCGCCCATGGCGAAGGAGACCAGCCCCACGGTCAGCACCTGCTTATCGGGATCGTTGAGCATCATCAGCGGCCACAGGTATTCGTTCCAGTGGTAGGTAATGCTGACGGTGGCGAAGGCCAGCACCGACGGCCAGGACATCGGCAGCAGCACGCGGAACAGCACCTGCCACCAGCGGCAGCCCTCCATCAGCGCGGCTTCCTCCAGCTCTTTGGGGATGGCGAGGAACGCCTGGCGCATCAGGAACACGCCGAAGGCCGAGGTGAAGTAGGGCATCATCACCCCGGTCAGGGTATTGAGCAGGCCGAAAGTTTTGAGGGTCAGCATGTTCGGCACCATCATCACCACCGGCATGATCATCAGCTGCACCAGGAACAGCAGGAACAGGGTCTGCTTGCCGCGGAACTCGTGGCAGGCGAAGACGTAGCCGGCGGTGGTGATGGTCAGCAGCTGCACGCAAAAGGTGCCGAAGGTGAAGATAATGGTGTTGGCGTAGAGGCTCGGCCAGTCGGCGCTGGCCCAGGCGTCGCGGAAGTTATCGAGGGTCAGCGGCAGCCTGGGCAGCAGCGAGGCCATATCTTCGCCGAAGGTGGTGGCGCTGAACGAGGTCGCCAGCATCCAGATAAACGGGCTCACCCACAGCAGCGCCAGGCAGCACATCAGCACGCTGAGGGTAAAGGGCTGCGAACGACGCAGGCGCAGCCACAGCGGACGCGAGGCGCCCGACGAGCGCACGGCCAGCGGCGAAATTTCAGCGCTCATGGTGAGCTCCTTTCTCCAGCAGTTTGAGGTTAAGCAGCGAGAAGGCGAACAGCCCGGCCAGCGTCAGGAAGGTGGCGGCGGAGGCTTTGCCGAGGTCGTGGGTATCCCACGCCAGGTTCTGGATGTAGTAGAGCAGCACGGTGGTGGCGTTGTCCGGCCCGCCGCGGGTCATCACCGCCACGTGGTCAATTTGAGTGATGGAGTAGATCAGCGCCGTGGTGATGACGAAGCTCAGGGTCGGGCGCAGCAGCGGCAGGGTGACCTTAAAGAACACCTGGCTGCGGGTGGCGCCTTCCATAATCGCCGCTTCGCGGGTCGAGGCCGGGATACTCTGCAGGCCGGCGAGGAAAAACAGCATGTAGTAGCCGGCAAACTTCCACACCCCAATCAGCGCCAGCGCCAGCAGGGCGGTGTTGCTGCGCCCCAGCCAGTTGTTGTTCATCGGGCCGACGATCTTCGCCAGATAGTGGTCGAGCAGGCCGAGGCCGGGCATAAAGATAAACAGCCACAGCGCGGCGGCGCTGACCATCGGGATAATCATCGGGAAGAAGAAGGCGGTGCGCAGCCAGCGGTTGACGCGATGGTTTTCGCTCAGCGCGACGGCCAGCAGCAGGGCGAGGGTCACGCCCGGCACCACCGTCAGCAGGATATAGAGCAGGTTATTGACCAGCGATTGCCAGAAGACGCCGTCGGCGAACAGGCGGGTGAAGTTATCGAGGCCGACGAACTGCGCGCCGTCGCTGACCATCCGGGTATCGAACAGGCTGTCGTAGACCGAGCGCCCCAGCGGGAACCAGGTAAACAGCAGCAAAAACAGCAGCGAAGGTGACAGTATCAGCCAGGGGAGCCAGCTTTTTCTCATAACGGCGACGTCTCAATCAGGCATTGTCGAAGCACGGATTGTGAGAAGCTTTGACTGCAAAAGTATGGCGGGAAGATGACTATTTAATGAACGGGAGAGCAGATGCCGGGCGGACGGGCCGCCCGGCGGATATATTGAATCATTGGCGCTCAGGCCGCGCGCATGCGGCCTGAGCGCGGCGGAGATCGTCAGAAGTCGGCTTTCAGCACCACCCGATAGCGGGCCTTGCCTTCGCGCACGTGCTTGAGCGCCTCGTTGATTTGCGACATCGGGAACAGCTCGGTGGTCGGCGCCACTTTGCTGCGCCCGGCGAACTTCATCAGCTTGCGCAGCTCGGACGGGTTGCCGGTCGCCGAACCGGAGATGCTGCGGTCGCCGCCAATCAGGGTGAAGGCGGGAACCGGGAACGGCTTCATCACCGCGCCGACGGTATGGAAGTTGCCGCCCCAGGAGAGCGCTTCGAAGTACGGCTGCCATTCGAGATCCACCGCCACGGTGTTGATGATCAGGTCGAACTGGCCGGCCAGCGCTTTTAAGGCTTCAGGATCGCGGCTGTTGACCACGCGATCGGCGCCCATCGCCAGCACTTCCTGCTCTTTCGCCGGGTTGGAGCTGAAGGCGGTGACTTCCGCGCCCATCGCGCGCAGCAGCTTGATGGCGATGTGGCCGAGGCCGCCGATGCCGATGACGCCGACGCGGCTGGTGGCGGTGACGCGATGCATCAGCAGCGGTTTAAAGACGGTGATGCCGCCGCAGAGCATCGGGCCGGCGGATGCGATATCGATGCTTTCCGGCAGGGGGATCACCCACTGCCAGTCGGCGCGCAGCTTATCGGCAAAGCCGCCGCGGTTGATGATGGTCGGCACCGAGCCTTCGAGACAGTTGATCTGGTTGCCGCTGATACAGGCGTCGCAGTGCCCGCAGCTGCGCGCCGTCCAGCCGATGCCGACCTTCTGACCAACCTTCAGCCCTTTCTCCTGCGCCGCGCTGCCCAGCGCCGCGACGCGACCAATGATTTCATGGCCGGCAACCAGCGGGTAGCTCGACATGCCCCATTCGTTGTCGATCATCGACAGGTCCGAGTGGCAGATGCCGCAGTACTCCACCTGGACCTCAACATCTTCCGGCCGGAGTTCGCCGGCGTCGTATTCCCATAGCGACAGATCGGCGCCCGCTTCTTTGGCGGCGTAGCTTTTAATTATGCTCATGACGGTTTCCTTGGTTTTGGCATAGATAAGAAGGAAGTGTAGAGCATTGGGGGTGGCGACGCCTGGCAGAAGGAGGTGTGGGGGAGGGGCGTGGGTGGGGCGAGAAACGAAGAGCGGCCAGAGTTCCCCTCGGCGGCGAGGGGAACGGAGCGTAGGCTCAGGCCTTCAGCAGCAGCGCATTCAGCCAGGTTTCGCTGCGGTCCGGGCGCTTATCCAGGGTTTGCCACATCCGCGTGATGTCGATATCCGCCAGAGCGGCGACCAGCGCCGTGAGGCCCGCTTCATCGAGGTCGGTAAAGCGTCGCCCCTCTTTTTCGCGCTCGCCGGTCCCGTATTTAAACGATACGTACCAGACGCCGCCGGGTTTAAGCGCCGTCGCCAGCCGCTGCATCACGCCGGGCAGCTCATCGCCAGGCACGTGCAGCAGCGATGCGCAGCACCAGATCCCATCGTAGCGTGCGGTTTCGCTGATGTCGGTAAAGCTGCGCTGACGGACCGTCAGCCCGCTGTAGCGCGCTGCCCGCGCCACCATTTCCGAGGAGGCGTCAAAGGCCTCGACCCGATAGCCCATCTCTGAGAAAGCTTTCGCATCGCGCCCGGAACCGCAGCCGGCATCGAGGATCAGCTCCGGCGGCGTTAGCGCCTCAACGAAGGGGGCGTACAGGGAGGACATATCGACAGCGACGGTGGCGGTAAAAAAGCTGTCGGCGTTGTGTTGGTAGTAGTTGATGGTCATCAGAAGATATCCGGCCCGGCGGCCTGGGGCTCCCATTCATGAAGCAGGGTAATACGCGCGGTATTCCAGGCGTTGTTTAAAAAATCATGCCGGCGCGCCGGCGTGCTCCCGGTCTGACGGATGAGCGTTTCGCGCAGCGGCAGGTGGCTGGTAATAAAATATTCGTTCCTGTCGCGCAACCGGTAGAGTAATTTTTGCGACGGCACCCGCATAAACTTGCCCCGTTCGCCGCGGTTGCAGCTCCGGCAGGCGAGGACCAGATTCCAGACGCCGTTGATATTGCCCACCTCATGACGGGCGCTCCACGGGATAAAGTGGTCGACGTCGGCCAGGTTCTCGTCGCCGCTATCGAGGCTAACCGGCGCGTAGCAGTAGAAGCATCGTCCTTTTTGGTAGCCGTTGAGGCTGTCGCGACAGCTGGAGATGGCTACCCGACGGGCGCTGCTGGCGCTGAACAGCTGCTGTTCGGCCGCATCGTACTCGATGGCGATCAGGCTGCGGGAGACGTTCATCGCCCACGCCTGCTCGACCAGTCGCCAGCGGGCCTCGGTTTCATGGATCAGATTCGGGTACTGCTGGCGCTCCGTCAACTGGTAAAAGCTGTCGGTCAGGCGGATGCCCTTGTGCGTTTTGCGCTCGTCGATAAAAAAGCGCTTATCGATTTCACCCTGATTGACGTTATGAAACTTATCCAGCACCACGCTAAAGCCGAGCTTCACCGTGGCGGCGGTGAGCCGATCCTGGCTTATCTCCCGGCGGTTAAAGCTGTCGCAGGTATTAAGGAATTGGCTTCTGGCAGAGGTGATCTGCTTCGGCGCCTGCTGCAGATGGCGGCACAGATGCTGGCTGAAGGGCAGCGCCAGGTCCTCGAGCAGGATCAGGTCGCTGCCGTCGCGGCGGACGTCGTACAGGGCGTGGGCCAGCGCGAACTTGTAGGAGGCGACGTTCTTGCCAAACAGAATAATGCCGCGCCAGTAGTTCTCCAGCGTGGGTTCGATCTGATAGAAACGCATAGCGGGCACCCTGTTATTGGGAAAGTATCGGCGTTATTACGCGAACCAATAACAGGATCTGATAACAAATGGCTGGAAATGTAAACCGCCCTGAAGCGTTTGCAGGTTTTTGCGAGTGGGTTCGGAGATAAATGCCTGAGAGAGCAGGGGAGCGCGCGGGTTAGCGCGGTAAAAGGCGGGTTACGCTGTTTTTTTCGACACTTAGCGTAGCCGGCATACGCTGTTGCTTGCATGGCAGCCAACGACAGGTATAATCCACAACGTTTCCGTATCCCTTCTGTGCCGGAGTGGCGAAATCGGTAGACGCAGTTGATTCAAAATCAACCGTAGAAATACGTGCCGGTTCGAGTCCGGCCTTCGGCACCATCGGAACATCAATAGACGTCAACGGACGTCTTTTTTTGTGCCTGAAATCCGCGCCACACAAGGCTTTCCGCGATTTTCCTTTCAATAGAAGTCAATCTGAGTCAACCCACATCAAGTCGCTTGTGAGTATAGAACTGAGTATATATGCTGGTTCGATAATGGTTGTATACTCACGGTGGCACATGGAAGGAGAACTTTTATGGCTCTGACAGATATCAAAGTGCGTTCTGCAAAACCGTAGGAAAAGGAGTACACCCTTGTCGATGGGGATGGCATGTTTTTGCTCATTCACCCTAACGGCTCAAAATACTGGCGGTTCCGCTTTCGCTTTGGTGGTAAGCAGCACTTGATGGCGTTTGGGGTTTATCCTGAAACATCACTGGCTGATGCTCGTCTAAAAAAGGGAAGAAGCCAGAAAGCTGGTTGCTGCCGGCATCGATCCTCGTGAGCATAAGCGGGCTGTGAAAGAGGAACAGGCGAAAGAGGCCATTACCTTTGAGTCAGTTGCCAGAGAGTGGCACGCAGCAAATAAAAAATGGACAGAAGAACACAGCCGACGGATACTGAATAGTCTGGAAGACAATCTGTTCCATGCAATCGGCAAATGTAGCATTGAGGAGCTGAGAGCTCGCGATCTGCTGGTTCCTATCAAAGTTGTAGAAGCTACAGGCCGTTTCGAAGTCGCCTCTCGTCTTCAGCAACGGACAACTGCCATCATGCGATATGCCGTCCAAAGTGGCCTGATTGATTACAACCCTGCCCAAGAGATGGCTGGAGCAGTTGCTTCCAGTTATCGTGTTCATCGTCCAGCACTTGAGCTTAAACGCCTACCTGAACTACTCCACCGAATTGACGGTTACACGGGACGCCCTTTGACCCACTTGGCTGTTGAGCTAACGTTGTTAATCTTCATTCGTTCCAGTGAATTGCGATTTGCCCGTTGGTCCGAGATCGATTTTGAAAGGGCAATGTGGACAATTCCGGCTGAACGAGAAGCTATTGAAGGAGTGAAGCATTCACAGCGTGGCTCCAAAATGCGTACACCTCATTTGGTGCCCTTATCTCGGCAGACACTGGACATCCTTAAACAGGTTTACAAGCTGAGTGGCGAGCGTGATTTTGTTTTCGTTGGCGATCATAACCCTCGTAAACCGATGAGTGAAAACACGGTTAACAAGGCGCTACGTGTTATGGGTTATGACACGAAGATAGAGGTTTGTAGGCATGGTTTTAGAACGATGGCGTGTAGTTTGCTGATTGAGTCAGGATTATGGTCCAGGGATGCGGTAGAGCGGCAGGTGAGCCATATGGAACGTAACTCTGTGCGAGCAGCTTATATCCATAAAGCGGAGCATTTGGATGAGCGAATATTGATGCTACAATGGTGGGCAGATTATCTGGATATTAATCGGAAGAAAGGGATTAGCCCGTTTGAATTTGGGAGGGATACGTGGGATATGTCATCTAAATTATCTTGAAATATAAATAAAATAATGTGTTTATTATTGCTAGCCCATACCTTCATTAAGGGATGGTTACTTGGTTCCAATTATTTACCCTGATATGAATGTTGAAGCTATTATCTTTGTACATGTTTTTTTAATTTATAAGGATGAATTATCAGTGATTGCATTTATTTTAAGTAAATTAACTTTTAGCTACCATCAGTAATTAATTATTTGCCGTTGAAATTAATGGGGGTGTTTATAATTAATTGGTCATGATTATGAGTCATCAGGATAAATAACCAGAAATAACTTGATGATATATCTTTTTATTTCTGGTTAAAGTTTACAAAACGCTCGGCTATAAATTTAAATATTATAATGGATGAGCATTCAATTGTCTAAAAAATGGCATAAATGATTTGCTAGGGCTTTTGCTAATATTGGAGGTACAGCATTGCCAATTTGCTGATATTGAGAGTCTTTAACTCCACAAAATACAAAGCTATCAGGGAAAGTTTGCAAGCGAGCAGCCTCACGAATGCTCAACGCTCGATTATGAATGGGGTGAATCCACATCGATTTTCTTACATTAACTACTGTCCCTGAAGGTTCATTATATTTTAACCGCAGATATATTGTATTTTGAGTTCTGGAGCTGTCTGAATAGGTTGTCTTTAGATTTAGTGGTAAATCATGAAAATTACAACCTTGTTGGATTACTTTAAATCGTTCTAAAGCATGTGGGGTAGTTTCTGTCGATACATGGTTATAAAGTGTATCCGAATCACGGAGCTGTTGACCTAATTCACTGATAGAGTTTTGTAGCATTGGAAGTTTAATACCAATACTACCTTCATTGACAGTAACTGCAGTTTGAATATTTTCAATATCCTTAATTGCATCCTCTACTGTTCTAAAATGGTCTTCTGTAAAAGTACCCTCTGGCAAGCTTATATTTTGGGCTATCTCTTTTTTAACACCCATAATGACAAAACGCATTCGCTTTTGTGGGGCTCCAAAATGAGCCGCTGACAAAACACCTTTTGTAATGTTATAACCGCTATCTTCAGCGCCAAGGATTGACTCAATATAATCAACTACGGCCATAGATGTAACAATCGCAGTTAATCCATTGTTTATGGAGTATTCTGTCACTTCAATATTATTATTGTGAATTTCCATGGCTTTAGAAAGCATTCTTTGAATCATAACAACTGGTTCAATTGTATTACATAAATGGATGGCACTTTTATTAATTTGAGACTCACTGAAGTACTGAGTGATAACCATACCAGCAAAATGATTATAACTCGTGATAGGGTCGGACACTACCTCATCTTGCTGTTTAATAAGTTTTTCTGCGAGAATTAGTAATTTTTTTTTGTGTTTCTCAAGAGTCGTTTTTAACTTACTTTCGTTATTGCGAACTTTAAAGACAACATTGAAAGTGAAATAATCTTTTTCATTCCATAAATACTGCTCTAATAATTTTTTGTTGCTAACAATATCAATAACACCATCAAATAAAAATGGCTTATCAAGAAGTAAGATTTCAGCAGACTCCGTTTCTATGTGATATTTCTCTATTATATCTTTATCATTCTCATCTACATAAAAACGGTGAGTTTTGGATTGAAGTAGGCTCACGTTTTCCATTACGAAAGCTTTAGGATTTAAATTAAGGACAGCCTTAACAAACTTTTTAACAAGTGAGTTATTTTGGCTGATAGCGTGATTTTTTTGGCGATTAGCACTTGAAAATCCTTGACAAGGCGGCCCACCGATCACCACATCGACTTGTCCAAGCTCTTCTTTCATAGTATCTGCGAGCGCCTGCTCAACGTCACTATACATAGCAACATTGTCACCGTGGTTACGCTGGTAGGTCTGCCGGGCACTTGAGTTCAATTCGAAAGCTGCTTTTATCGAGAAACGTTCAGTTTGCAGAAAACCATAGCTAAGACCGCCGGCACCTGCGAACAAATCCACAATGTTATATTTCGATGCTGATTTAACTTGTTCGCTCATTATATGAGTCCATATTTTTTCAAAATGTCTGTAACTCTTTGAAACTTAAGGTTTGTATTCTTCTCAATGCTCAAAAAGTAAACTGGCGATTGGAGCAGAAAATCTTGCCACCTCATTTTTGCATTTTTTTTCTAGGTATTCAATATCATCCTAATGGACTTAGTATCATAAATTTCATTCGTTGGTTGATTTTGCCATTTCAATCTCTAAATATTGATCATTAGATTCAGTGAGACAATTTTCTATTTCATTTGGAAGTTTATAGGAAATACTCTGAACGTTTTTCCAGCAATCTTCACGTTTACACCACTGAGTTACATTTTCTACACTACGTGAAGGATCTGTAAGTTTAAAATAAACCTTTTCTGCTAACTCAGTTAATATTTCCTGGACAATATTAGGTACAGCCTGTCGTGTCCATATTGCAATTAAATCTAGAACTCGTGTATTGTAATTGTTTTTTATTAGTTTATGTAGAAAAGCAATTGTGTAAGTTATAATGTTTGCACGATATCCCTGTGAATACCATGATTGATGCGGTATCATTCTTTCCATGTACTTAAACATTAATATCAATGCGACCGTTTCTTGAAAATATTTATTTCCTGACTGTAATGTATCTTTTTCATTACTCCATACTTTAGTCATTTTGTCAGCAAAGTATGTGAAATTAGTCTGTGCACCACGACTGACAATATGTGGAAAACCAGACCAAGAATTTCGGACCTTTGAAAGATCAGTTTTAGTAATTAACTGACTTTTGGGATTCTGTAGAAGAAATTTTTTCTTGTCCGCTCGACTTAAGTGCATTTGTTTTTGAAAATATTGACCTCGAGCTCTCTCATAGAACCATTTTGTGTCATATTGAGAGCCATCAATGGCTCTTGCGTATAATTGTTGAGAACAACGTTCTATCCATATATGGAATGGGTGGGTTGAAAAGAAATCAGCATCGCTTACTTTATTTTGGCTATTAGAGGATCGTGATATGTCTTGAATGAGCAGAGTCGCATCTTCTTCAGGGATTTTTTCAATTACCGTCAGTTTCATCTGTACAAAAATCGCATTCAAGTCAGACTTATCTTTATGTCTTGTATTTGATAGGGAGGCTGTAGTTTGTCCTCCATTTATTATCTGAAAATCACTCGCAGCTATGAGTCTCTGGCCATCAGCAGTTGACTCAATCGACACATTCATGGCAGTTGCTGAAATTCCATTATTATAAGCAAAGAATCTTTCAGGGGATTCAATAATAGTTGTTCGAATCTTTTTGTTAACAGCAACCTTAGTAGATAAAAAGGATCGGACATTACCTTCTAAAAGTAAACTGCCATATTCATCGTATACATCTGCTAATACTGACCCCGGAATTATACAGAGGTAACTTTTAAAATCTTTTGTAATTGTTTCACTTGCATCTAAACAAGGGATCCCGTTGAGAGTGTAATCTTTGAAATTAATTTCGATAATATGTCTTCCTGAATCAGATGCACATATCTTGAATAATCGGTCAATATTCCATATTTGACATTCAGTCAATACGTCATCTATTTTAGATGATTCTAGAGTGATGATGTTTTTGTTAATAATAGAGTTTGAAAAAATCAGAAACCGATATTTTCGCACCTCAATTTTTTTTTCCTTTATCAAGTCGATTAAATCCCAGCAAGGCCTACTCATTTCTACACTACGTTGAAGACCAACGTTTCTTGCGTCTTGTACAAAATTTAGTAAACGATTATGCAATTGCTTTGCTTGAGTTTTTGATAAGGATTGTTCGCCTTCAGAACTATCATAATCAGCAATTATTAGATTCATTGTTTTATCGAATTCATCATATGCATAACCATCAACACGAACTTTTCGATTATATTTCCCAGTCCCTTCAAAATAAGATGGTGTAAAATCTTGCAAAAATTCAGCCTCTTGCAAGTAATGAGCAAAAGTAGATACAAAAGACGCACATGACCCATCTCCTGTCACTGAAGCATTAACTTTCACTTCTTCCATAAAATCTTTTTTAAAATCCTTTGCATCCATTTTCTATCCTTTTAACCATTTATTCAAAGATGGTAGATTTAGTTCATAGTTTGAAGAAACTATTTCATTTGGTACATTGTTTTTTATAAGCCTTGGGAATGATTCACTAACAAGATACCTTTGAGTTTTTGAAAAGTGATATTTTGTCTCTGAGTATTCCTGCAGTTCTATATACCCATAAGAAACTAGCTTTTGCTGAAATATCTCGAGCGCTTCTGGATTAAAGGATAGTTTATCCTTTATTCGGTTTACTAATTCATTTAAAGAAATTGCATTAGGTTTATTTGGTGGCACTTTATCAATTCTCATTATCACAAGCTCCCCTAATTCATCGCAATCTAATTGTTCAAGTGATGAAATGGTGACATTTGATGATGAAATACCAATGCTCTTAATTTCGTACCATCCTTCAGAATACATGAAATCTTGATCTGAACCTTCTGGGCCTGACCACCCATTAATTGCATATAGAATAGAGGGACAACTATCCATATATTTTTCTAGGAAGAGTAGTTCACCTAATAATCCCTTGCGCATATGCTCATCCATTACTCCTTGTTTTTGTGATTCAAGCAATTTAGCCCATTGCCTATAACGTGCTCTGACTAAACTTAGAGCCTCCTGTTCATCTGCAGCAAAGCATGAATAATTTATAATGTCACAACAAAGAATTGCAAAAACATCTTGTTGTTCATTGCGCAACAACTCAAATGTTAATATCCAACGATTATCAACTTCTCTACGACGGCGGCTAACCAGTATAGACTTCGAGGACTCGATAGAATCGATATCCATATTACATAATAATAGTAAAGTCCTCTGACTAATAGATTGATATCCAATATACCATTCTAGTGAATGTTGGATGTTTATCTGTAAAAAACCACCATCCTTGTAATCTATATCTTCCCATTGCTGACGAAGTACTTCAGGAGTTAATGTCATTCTTCATCCCCTTCATCTTCAATAAAATCATTATAACCACGAAGCTCAATGGGATTGACCATATAATTCGCTGTTTTCTCTTTACCATTAGCCGGTATTCCTATCCCCAATGCAAAAAGATGGTCAGGGACTTTAATATTATCTTCAATCTGGCTCTTTCCTTTATCCACCTCAATTACATGAAGAATTAAAATAGGATTTCGTGGTACACAAAGATACGCTTTATCAGGAACATGATGTGCTTTTGGATTGTCCATTTTGAATTTGGTCTCAGCGGCCTTCTTTTGTTCTTCGTTTAAACCAACTTTTGTAGCACCACCTGCCCCTACTCGCACTTTGGTTCCGCTAATGCAAATTTGAGAGCCAGAAGCCTTGACAGTACGAATTTCAGGCGCAATTTCAATTTTCCCATTATCGCAATCGAGTAGATATAATTTATTTCCACTCCCTTGTGCTATATAAACATCCCAAGAATCTAAGCTTGCATCATCTCTTATAAAGTCAGCAAGTGCTGCTCCTTGAAAGTTTAGTTGCCAAGGGTGTGTTTTAAAATCTCGCAGTAATTGTTCTATTTCGTCTTTGTGAACATTTTCCCAGAAGAGTTTCTCGAATCTTTGTTCAGCTTTCACTCCAACATCGGATAGTCGATTAATAAAATCTATAAAAACTTCTTCATTATAATTTAAGGTTTTAGTATCGGATTTTAGACGTGGGGTCTCAAGTAGTCGCCCTGAAACTGTTATGGGGCGCTTAACAAATGTTGCAGCTCTCATTTTATTTTTTGCTGTAACGATTAAAGACGCAGGATCTTGGCGAACCTTCAAACCAAAATCCATCGGAGTGAGGTTTGCATTTTTCATGCGCGCAACTTCAAGTTTGAGCTCTTCAGCGGCTGCGGTAATGTACCCATACCAATCAATTGCTTCTGAGCTAATCCAAATCTTAAATAAATCGTCATAATTAGGACGATAACCAAACCATCGACCCATTTGTAGCAATGTATCATACATGTTAGAACGGCGGTAAAAATAACTAACACATAGCCCTTCAAGTGTGAGCCCCCTAGATAAACTGTTGCCGCCTACAGCTATAACTCGCAACCCATCTTCTTTATGATTAAAATAATCAAGGCTGGTTGCCCCACTTTTCTGGTTTACCGCTCTTACATTAATTGGAGCAACAGATTTATAAAGGTGCTGTGTCAAGAATTGATGCCATGGCATTGGATTATCTAACTTGCCTACTTTACTAGAAAGTTCGTGTTTTTCCCAAACAGCTTTTAAATAAGCAATGCTTGAAATCTTTTCACTTTCACTTTCCGATAAACCAGCATAATTTTGTAAATCCGAACGAACCCTAATTATCCATTCACCAGCTAAGTCTCTAATTTGGTCTTGAACATTGGTAAAACGGCTAGTATGTATCATCATCGAGTGATGAGAATTTGAATCACCCCTGATATTCCGAATGCCTGTAGCCAGTAAAAAGTAAGCCATTGCTTCTATCATGCTGGGTGGCAACTCTGTAACAGCATGCTCTTTCTTATGATTGAATGGGAAAAAAGCATCCATTTCTTTAGCATAGATTGATTTAAGTGCATCCTTATATTTTGCGGGTGATTGTTCGTCACCACCAAATATATCTTCAGCACCAATATAATTAGTAGGCGGTGAAAGTGTATAAATAAAATCACGTGGGAATAAATCATCTCCAGTCATCTCATCTACACTATCAGGATTGATAAATATATTTGCATAAGGAGTTGCCGTAATGCCGAGATAAGATGCTTGTCGGAATAATTGTAGCAGGCCACGTATTGCTTTATTTATAGCAGTTGGATCTTTTTCCGGATCATTTGTATTTACAGAAGCATTATCTGCTTCATCATCAATTAATAATAAAGACTTATAGATTAAACCTTTTGCATCTGCATTATTACTCTTTAACCATCGGATAAGATTGTTGAGTATACTTTTGTTTTTTTTGATGACAAAAATAACGGTGTTATTTACACCTTTTAATGAAAGACTTAACTGACGTAATATATTTTTATCAAAATCTTTTACAACCGAAGTAAATGACTCTATTCTTTTTTCGTGTCCATACTTACCGACCCCCACCGGAATGTTCTCAATATCTCCCTTTGGATTTAAAAAATATTCACTCTTCCTTCCTGAGAATTCAGCATCAAGACGTTCCTGTGTTTGCTGACGAAGATTCTCCATTGTTCCTGCAAGGATAATTATTACATTATATCCAGTGTCTGCCGCTTTATTACAAATGGCTGTATAGTTTGCTGTTTTTCCTGATTGTACATCTCCTAAGACCAGACCTCTTCTTTGAAAAGAATCGCTGCTTTTAGGATCACCAAGTAAATCCACAATTTCATCAGATACACGGTCTAAGCTACCGGTTACGCGGGAGTTCCAGCCTTTAACTTCTTCCAGATACATTTTGTATCGCTTCCAGAAGTAAAAATCTAAATCAGCACGCCTAGCGGGCAGCCATGATTTATGTTGATGTTTGTTATCTGTAATAAAAACACCTAGATCCATTTTTACTACAACTTTTTCTTTTAATCTTCGCTTAAGCTTGTCGAATTCATCATCCGTTACAGGGTAAAGAGGCTCAAGCAGTTGTCGTATTTTTTCGGATATATCATCAAATTGAATTTCAGTAGGTGGATACTCTGGGTATTCTTTATTTGTACTGGAAGATATCATACCTTCCAGTTGCTCCATGTTAGTTGCTACCATTTAAGTACACTCCTTTATAGCGAGCAATTATCTGTGGGTAATTTACAAAAGGATCTGTAATTGCTAACTGCTCTAGCATTTCATTTTTCGCAGTTTTTGTAGAAAATTGGTCAAGTAACCCTCTTAATATCGAATCAATTTCTGCATCAGTTATTTCGATATCATTCTTAATTTGTTTTTCAGATGTTAAATCGAGATATAGTTGATTGAATGGTATCCCTGCTTCAATCAATTTGAGTAGACTTTCCATATTTCTTTTGAACTTCGGTGATGAATTAATCAACGCTTTTATCAGAACGTGATCGCGGTTTATTTGATAATAAAAACCACCACTTTTCCCTATAAATCGTTGCCACATATGTTCAATCGAGTCATCCATTTCGCGTTTGCCACGAAATTCCCAGGTCCTTTTACTTTTCTCTGCAAGGTTTTGTATGATAGGAGCAAGATTATTGCGAACTATTTCTGGCGGAATAGCTGTTGATTTCTTTATATCTAGTGTCCAAAGAGTATCTAACTCATTCGGAATATCAATTTGAACTCTAGCTAGTTTAGAGCATTCCCCCTGACGCATCATTCGAAACCAAGTTCCCCAAATCAGCAATCTTTTATTTCTATACACATAAAAACCTTGGCTTTTTCTGAGGCCTTCTTTACCTCCAAGCAATTCTAATTCATTATTAGTTAAATCAGAGATATGTGGTAGTATATATGGACGAATAACGATTTTTGAGCCTTCACAAAGTATTGACTCATCAGAAATAACTTGTGTGTTTCGTTGGGATAGAAATGGATCTACAGGAATGATAGGTGTGTTGTTCATTCTTATCTGTAGTTTTTTAAGATTTGCCTCTCCATTGATATAACGGTGAAAAACCAATGATAGATGTTTGCGCATGTCATCAATTTTTTTTCCCATAGAACGTTCAAAATCAAGCTCTCCAACTTTAAGTCGGTCAAGATTTTGCCATACAATGAGAGTTCCATATTCTTTTTCTTTCAGCTTCTCAATACGTGGAATTTTATTTATTTCTTCATCCGACTCAAGGACGATAAGGGACCAGTCTTGAGTTTTGATTACATGATCAATATCCCAGCGCCTTGCTTCAATACACTTTCTTTGCTTGCTGACTACAGTTAGTGTTCGACACTGCGAAAGTGATGCTGTTTTTAAACCAAGTCCAAAGCGGCCTAAATCATTTGCAGTTCGTTTAGAATTTGGATTTTGACTGCCATAACGCATTGCGATATCAATTTCTTCCGCATTCATTCCACAACCATCGTCCAATATGGCTATATATGAATTTCCAGTAGGGAAGAAGAAAATATCAGTGCACGAAGCCTGAGCTGTGATACTATTATCAATAATATCGGCTATTGCTGCTTCTAATGTATAACCAATTGCACGAGTTGACTCTATCAAAGTCGGTGCATACGGTGGCAATGATATACACTTCATGCAAAGCCCTTGTATAGGATTGAAAAGTAGTATTTTTTCTGATACGAAAGCATTTTGCAAATATAAATACTGATTTTTTGATGAAGGCTACATCAGTGTTAGTGTGGTGGTTGTGAACACACAGCTATCGCTCATTGCCCTTGAACTGAAGAGAGGCTCGGTGGTGTATCCAGACTACATACCGTCAGCCTTGGTGCGATTAATACAGGCTGGGCAGTGAGCGGCCCTGAAGATCGAGAGGCAGTCCAGGAACTGAACAAGATTACCATCAGCTCGTAAGACGTAGCCAAAGCAGTCATTTATGCACTAAACCAGCCTGCAAAGGTTACCGTTAATGACCTGATCATTTTCCCTACTCAACAGAACAGGTAATTCGGCTAAAGGTCGCTTAAATCATGCCCTGACTTATTGGGCATGATTTTTATATTTGCTCCATATACAACCCCTCCCGTGCTCCCTGCGGGGTTACTACGGCTAGTCGAAAAGTGGGTCTTACGTCCGCTCTCTGCTCAGAGGGGCCCCCTCGTTACTTCAGAGGGTCTGCTTTGTGCCAACAGCGGAAGTTGGAGTATCAGAGACTCTCTAAAAGTTGATGGTTCTTTTTGCAGGGATACTTACATGTCAGTTCATAGCTTGCGAGTACCTACTTGGCTTAAACTCTGTCTGTATCTCAGCCAGGTTCCTGAAGAGTACATACATATCCTGATAAATTTCACTATTTGCTATAACCCATATCCTATCGCCAGAAACTTGCTATCAACAAAACAAGATTATTTAAAATAAAATCATAAAGTTAAAATGGACTGTCGGCTAAACAGCTTATACCCTAATCCACATGTTATAAAAGGATATTGGGTGGTTTATGGCTCTGCAAGGAAAGTTGATATTGAACGGGGCAGACTATGCACCTTTCAACCTGTACGGCGTGGGCGTGTTCATGGCTTTTTCTGGCAACGGTGTCTATCGAAACAAGGGAGCGTGTGGCGCTGTAAAAGGGGATGGCCCGTTGCCTCCTGGCAAATATTGGATAGTTGATCGTGGTGCTGGCGGGTTCTTTTCAGGATTGAAAGCCAAAGGACAGGATACATGGAACAAGGTTAGGCACGGCGCAGAGTTTGGACGTGATGAATGGTTTGCTCTGTATAAAGATGATTGGGGCATTGATGACGGAACCTGGATTAACGATGTTCACCGTGGATTATTCCGGCTTCATCCTGGAACATTATCCGAGGGCTGCATAACTATTGGTCATAACTCCGACTTCGCGCAAATTCGCAATGCATTGATGAACACATCGCTTATTCAGGTTCCGTGTATGCGCTCTCTTATGGCTCGTGGTTGGGTTGAGGTAGTGGCTAATGGCAACACCAACACTTGCCCGTAGATGGGGCGTAAGATTGCTAAAGACGGCTCTATTTCTTCTGATCGGTATGGCTGTAGGGAGAATATTCGGAAATCCAGAAATTTATATTAATCATGCAATTGCATCAAAGATAAGTGACCTTGTTTACGGCGATATTAACGCAGAAACCATGTATGACACTTATTTTTACCTTGATGTTCTAACGATGGTTATTGTCACTTCTGTTATTTATTTCATAACGATGAAGTTGATCAGAAAAATAAGGAGCAAATGAAATGCCAATCCCTCCGTATATGTGGTTAAAGATGATGGCGGCGCAGACTGTAGTGGCACGCTGTCAGAAGGTTGTATCACCCTTCCACATGATTCAGATTTTGCCATGTTACGCAACGCGTTACTGGGAACACAGCAGGTAGATGTTCCTTGTATGAGAAAACTAAAGGCCTACGGCACAATTGAGGTGATTGCTAATGGCAAAACATGCCCTTAGCTTGTTCATTAAGATAGCGCTGTTTTCTGTGGTTATGCTGATTGTCTCTGAGGTGATTCCTTACGACGGTTTAGTCAGTTCAATCATTGCTCTTTTCGATTTCCAAAGCGCCAGTAATTTTACTAGTTTCATACTGGGTGAACCTGATTTAGAGGTGTGGGAATCGTTACATATTTACTTCGCTATCCTGATTAATACCCTGATCAGTGTTCCTGTTATGAGTGCGATTATTACTGCCTACAGCGGTGTTACACGAAAAGTGAGTCCAGTCAGCCTCCCTGAGGATTGGATTTTATCCACGCTGCGGCGTTTAGCTAAGTTGTTTGCGTTAACGTTGCTGTTCTGGATACTGCTCCGCTTTCTGCCTTACCAGGCTTTTTTCCCTGATGGAGAAACATATTCAGCTCTCATTATTGCGGCAATTATGACTTTCAATTTGTTGCTAACGGTGGCTTGTTATGGAGTCATTATGAATAAAATCACAACCAAAAGGAGTTTGTAAAATGCCTGTTCCGGCTTATATGTGGCTTAAAGATGATGGTGGCGCAGATATTAAGGGATCTGTAGACGTTAAGGATCGTGAGGGGAGTATCGAGATTATTGGTTTTAGCCACGGTTTGAACATTCCGGTGGACGGTGCCAATGGCAAGATCACTGGCAAGCGATCGCACTCTCCGATGATGATTGAAAAGGAGTTTGATAGTTCCAGCCCGTATCTATATAGAGCCGTATCTACGGGTCAGACGCTGAAAAGCGCGGAGATTCGCTGGTATCGTATTAACGATGCAGGGCAGGAAGAGTGCTACTTCATTATGACCCTTGAAGGCGTGAAGATTACAGGTGTGAATCCGGGTATGCCAAACGCTAAAATGTCTGGTAACTCGCAAATCAATCATATGGAATCTATTGCTCTTATGTACGATAGAATCACATGGCGCTATGTCGATGGTAACGTGCAGTATACCGACGACTGGAATGTGAGGGCTTAGTCAACGTTACTGAGGAAAGGCGTTTAGACAGAATGATGTACAGGGTCTTTTGGGAGACAGAAAGTAGTGCTCCTGTCTCCACAAATACTCACCAGCGCAGGAGCATTAATTCTTTATGTCCCGTTTCCCCGCAATCACCCCAATAAACTCCCGGACCTGCTTCTGCTTCCTCGCCGACAGCTTCTCAACCCGACGCATCGCTTCTTCCAGCTCGGGTTCCGGCTCAACCGCCGTCAGCAAGATGCAGCCCGCCATGACCCGAACCTCTACCTTTTCTCCCGTCGCGAACCCGGCCGCCTCCAGCCACTGGCCCTTCATAACGATAGCCGGAATACGGGTATAATCCGGAAAGCGGCTCGCATAGCTCACGGTAAGCTGGCGCTTATTTTTCATCGGCGCTTCTGCATCGAATGAATCTGCAATACAATCGGTCTCAGTCATAATTGCTATTCCCAATTAATAGTGATTGTGATGAGCGATGCGGACGTGTTGGCGCACATCCGCATCGCGCTAAATAACACCTGTAAATTTAACCAGTAGGGAAAGTAAAGTCCAGCGGATTATAAAACTTAATCAGCGTCTTCTGGCTTATTTTAAGAATTTGGGGATAATATTTAATCGTTATGTATATAGCGCATAAATAGAATAAATGAATAGATTTATTTTCTTATTAATAATTAAATGGCTTAGCGCTAAATATTATTATCAACCATCGGAAAAACGCCAGTCTCGCCACCCCAACTTACGAATAAAACCCGCCCGCCTCAGCGCTGATACCAGCCCGCCACCACTTCCGCCAGATCGTCCTCGACCGTATAAAAATAACAGGCCGGGATATTCAGCACCTCCGCCAACCGGCAGGCCAGCGCGAAATCCAGCGTATGGATGCCGCGTTCATACTGGTTCATCCGTGCGCTCGCCGTCGCCTCATCGATACCCGCGAGGATACCCAGCTTCTGCTGGGAAATTCCCGTCCTGAGACGCGCTTCTTTTAAACGGTGCGGCAGCATGATGATCCTGAAAGGCTGGAAACAGAATCGCGATTCTGGAAGCTGTTGGTTGAAAATGTACTAAGTATTACTTAGTGTGGTGGTGAGAATATGAACGACTTCGCGCACACAAAGGAATGAATGAGATGAACAGAACCGATATGCATCCGGCTGATATTATTGCGCAATTGAAAAAACGTAACCTGTCGCTGGCGGCGGTATCGCGCCAGGCGGGACTGAGCTCGTCAACGCTGGCCAACACGCTGTCCCGCCCCTGGCCCAAGGGCGAGTTTCTCATCGCCCAGGCGCTGGGGATCGACCCTGCGGAAATATGGCCGAGTTGTTACTTCGATCGGCAGGGCAACCCGATCGACAGAAAGAAGCTGATTCGTACAAAGTTCTGAACGATCCGCTTGCGAAGATGTAGCCCGGGTACTCCGGGCGCTGCTGCTTCTCGTATGCGTGTCGGTACGTTCTTCACCGCCGCATCTCTCTGAGATCGAAACGAATCGGGATCGTCACGCTGAACGACGGCTGTCCCGCCCGGATATCATCCGGCGGGGGAGGCAGCGGGGCGGCCCGCTTCGCCAGCTGCTCCGCTTCCCGGTCCAGCGAATCCACCCCGCTTGAGCGGAGTAACTTCGCCGTCAGCACGTTGCCCTGGCGATCCAGGGTGATGCTGATATACACCACCCCCTGTCGCTGCTGGCGGAGCGCCACGGCGGGGTAGCGCTTAAAGCGGCTCAGGTGCGCCAGCAGCTGCCCGCTCCAGTCTGAGCTCATCTGGTTCGATTGCGGCGCCGCCATGTTCTGCGGCGCCGCGACCTGCTTATCGTTCATCGAAGGGGGCGCGCTGGTATCCGCTGCGGCAGACGTTTTTGACGGCGTCACCTCCCGTTCAGCTGTTGTTTTAGGCGGCGTCGGGTCTTTGCGTTTAGCGGGCTTGCTTTTCTTTATCTCCGGGGATGTTTTCGGCTCCGTGCCTTGCGGAGCCTGCGTCTGCGCTGGCCTGGTCTCCTCTTTCACCTCCTCCTTCTGCGGCACAGGCTGGCTGCTGGGTAGGGCGTGCGTTTGCTGCACTCCGGTCGGCATTTTCTCCGGGCTGGCGACGGATTGCGCCTGAGTGGCCATCATTAACACCACCATCGGCGTGGCCGCCGGCAGCGGCGGCGGCGGGCTGGACTGATAGCAGAGCCAGCCCAGCAGCATAACGTGGAGGAGCAGCGTCAACAGACCTGCGAAAGTCCACCGCCTTCCCGCGCCCCGTTCCCATCCCTGCGGGAAAAAGGGGTCAGCAGACAGTGCGTTTTTATTTAACATGGAAAAGTCACCACCGGTACAGGAGAGCAGGCCGTCGCGAGCGTGATGCCGCAACGTTAATCAGAGTCGGATAATAGACAGGACACTCTGCCCGGCCGGAAAGGGCACTGCTGGCGGAAAGAACGGGATATAACGCCATAAAAATATCATTATCAGAGTAAAGAACTTCAGGAGACGCTGACAAAGTATTTTGACAGATAGTTTATCTGTACCGGCAGGCTGTCAGGCAGCGAATCAAGAATGCGGTCGGTGTTATTGAGCGGGAAAACTCCCGACAGTCGCAGATTAGCGACCTCCGGCCGGTAGCGGATATAGCCGCGGCGGTAGCGGGCCAGCTCGTCGAGGAAATCTGCCAGCCGCATATCATCGGCCACGATCAGCCCTTTTAGCCAGGCCGGTTCAGCCGGCACCCGGTGTAACGGGCTATACCCGCGTTCATTGAGCCACAGACCATAGCCCGCATTGACGGTCACGCTCTGGCTGCCTGCCGCCGGACGGGCGCTCAGCTGGCCGCGATACACCGCAATATCGCTCTGCGTATCGCCCAGCCGGATCGCGAAGCGGTTATTGTACGCGATGAGCTCGCCCTGCGGCAGCTGCAGCCGCAGTAACCCGGCGTTTTGCGGCGACGTCACCATCATTTCCCCGTTCAACAGCGCCACCCGCTGGCCGTCGTCGTGGGAGGCGACATTGACCGCCGTTTGCGTGTTCAGCATCAGCTGCGTGCCATCCGCCAGGGTCACATTTTTCTGTTCGCCGATCGCCGTGCGATAGTCCGCCAGCCAGGGCCGCCAGAGGCTGTTCCCGGCGCCGATCCCCACCGCGCCGGTCAGCCCGACGACGGCAATACTCTTCAACAGCCGGCGGCGTTGAGGATTGGCCAGATGGGACAGGCTCTGCTGTGCGGCCATGCCATTAAGCAGGGAAAAGCCGGAGGAAAAGGCGCCGATCTGCTGCCAGGCCTGGGCATTTTCCGGCCGCGACTGATACCAGCGCTGCCAGTTTTCCCGATCCTCCTGGCTGGCGTCTTCTGACATCAGCTGCGTCAGCCAGATGGCGGCTTCGCGGGCGCTTTGTTCATTGAGAGTGGATGAAGGACTCATGCTGGTATCAACACGCCGCTATTACGATGATAAGGCAAAGAAACATTGCAGATTCGCGCGTTGCAAATACTGTTTGACCGAGCTGGCGGAGACCCGCAGCCGCTCGGCAATATCGCAGTAGCGCATGCCCTGCAGATGGGCCAGCAGGAACGCTTCGCGCACCGGCGCGGGCAGGCCGTCCAGCGCCTGGTCCAGCTTTTCCAGCATCTCAATCGTCTGCAGACGGATTTCCGCCGACGGGGATTCGGCCTCCGGCAGCTCGCTCAGGGCCTGCAAATAGCGCTCCTCAATGTGCTTGCGCCGGTAATAGTTGGCTACCAGCCGGCGCGCCACCGTGGCTAAGAAGGGGCGGGGATGGCGAATGGTCGTAAGCTGCGGGCTGAGCAGGATGCTGATAAAAGTATCCTGCGCCAAATCTTCGGCATGCCAGGCGCAGCCGACCTTTTGCCGCAGCCAGTGGCACAGCCAGCCGTGATGTTCACTATAGAGCTGCTGGGCAAACCCGTTAGCGATTGCAATATCTTTCCTTGCCATTCGGCACACCAAACATGATAGCTTTAAATGAAAATAAGAATCATTACTAATTAAGATAATGTAAGTTATGTGTCAAGAGATTGCTGATTATTTACATTACGCCGGGGATTCAGGAGGGGGGAAGCAGGGGAGCCGACGGCTCCCCGCGGGTAAAACGTCAGAAACGCTGGCTGACGCTGAATTTAATATTCCGCCCGACGCCGGACACGGATTCGCCCAGGTAGGGGTAATATTCGTGGTTGAACAGATTGTCCACCGCCACCCGGGCTTCAAACCCTTTCAGCGCCGTGGGTTGCCAGGAGGCGAACAGGCCGTGCAGGGAGTAGCCGGCGGTTTTCGGCAGCGCCCAGACGGAAGCGAGCGGATCGCCGTCGGCCGGGGAACGGTCCTGTTTACGCACAAAGTCGCCGGTCCAGCCAAATGCCGCATCCCATTGCGGTACTTTTATCCCCAGCACCGCGTGCGCGGTGACCGGCGGAATTTCCGCAATCCAGGTCTGGTTGCCCCAGGGATCGCGCGGGGAAGCATCGCGCTTACCGCGGATCGCGGAGTACGCGAAGCTGCCGAACACCCGATCGCTATCGTAGAATGACTCAATTTCCACGCCTTCAATGGTATAGCCCGGCAGGTTACGGTAGTTCGACAGCGGCTGGCCGCACTCTCCTCCGCTTCTGACGGCGTCGCACTGCACCCCGCGACGATAGAAGATTTCATCCTTGCCGCGGTTACGGAACAGGGTCGTACGAATTTGCAGGCTGTCTTCTGCCGTCAGTAAGTTGTTGAAATCCAGCACCGCGCCTAGCCGAATTCCGGTAATACGCTCCACCTTCAGATTACGGCTGGTGCCGGGAACGCTGGAGCTGGCTGACTGAACTTCGTACTGTTCATCAATGACCGGCGCGCGCCAGGTGCGGCTGATGTCGGCAAACAGCGACAAGTTGGGCGTGGCTTTCCAGATAGCCCCCAGGTGCGGAGACCAGCCGGTGTAGGTGACGCTGCTGTAATCATGCCCGGCGGCAGGATCGCTATCGTTATAGCGCGGCGCGCGGTTTGGCTGGCCCGTGTTGGTGACGTGATCGAAGCGCACGCCGGGCGTAACGGTCAGGCTACCGAAGCTGACCGCATCCTGCAGATAGGCGCTGCGGGTTTCCTGCTCGCCCGCCGGCATATAGTAGGGCTGGAAATAGCCGTAGTTGTAGCTGGCGCTATTTTTCTGCGCCGGATAGTACATCAGCGTATCGCGTTTATGCTTATGCCAGCGCACGCCAAACAGCAGCTTATGATCGAGCGGGCCGCTGCTAAAGCGGCTCTCGTTGTTCATATCGAGCTGTTGATCGACATAGCTCACCCAGCTCTCGTTCCCCAGAGAACCCAGATAGCTGTACTGTGACGCGGAGTCCGGGCGTTTATCATGCTGTTCGGTTTTCGAGTGGGCGTAAGATACCGTCAGGTCCAGCAGCGGCTGCTCTTCCGGCGCCAGGTTCCATTTTACCGAATAGTTGGTGTCTACCTGATCGCGATACACCAGGATGCGCCGCCACGCCTCATCCCGGCCGTAGCGGTCGATATCCGCCTGGCTGGGGGCGCTGATATCATCGCGCTTGGCGGCAAAAGGCTGCCAGCCGTCGGACTCGGAGCGCATTGCCGACAGGGTTAACGTCTGCGCATCGGTCAGATACAGGTTAGACTTCACCAGCCACGAAGCCTGATCGTTGGACGAGTAGGCAAAGCGCGTGCCGTCAGGCCGTTTAATGTTGCCCCCGTCGCGTTTGCTGAAATAGACCAGCCCGTCGGCAAACCCTTCCTCGGTGCGGCCATATAGCGCGCCGCTGTAGATCCCCTGGCGATCGTTGGTGTGATAGCTGTATTTCAGCAAACCGCCAAAGTTCTCTCCGGGCTGCAGCATATCGCCGGCATCTTTGGTTTCCATCGTAATGGTGCCGCCAAATCCGCCGTTGCCATTCAGCAGGTTATGCGGGCCTTTATCGACGTCAACGCGCTTGAGCAGCTCCGGCTCGATGAACACCGAGCCCTGGCGGTATTTTTCGAATCCTTTGGGCGCGCCGTCCAGCACCACGTTGACATCTTCCATATCGCCCATCCCCCAGATGTTCAAACTCTGTCCGCCGGGGCGAGGGGAGCCGGCCATCGAGACGCCGGGCAGGCGATCGAGCAGGCTGGCGACGTTATCGGCCTGTACGCGCGCGATGTCTTCCTGATTCAGGGTCGAGCGGCCGGCCGAGACGCTATCGGTTAAGCCGCTGACTACCGACAGCTCCGGGATCACCAGATCCTCAAGCGGTTCAGCCGCCACCAGGCGATAACCGTTTGCCGTCTGCCGGGCGCTGAGACCGCTTCCCGCCAGCAGGCGGCTAAAGGCTTCTGCCACACTGTATCGCCCCTGCAGGCCGGCGGTGCTTTTCCCCCGGGTTTGTTCTGGCGTAAAGGTCAGAATGACCCGGGCGCTGCTGGCAAGGCTTTGTAACGCCGGGTTCAGATCGCCGGCAGGAATGGCGAAAGACTGAACATCGGCCTGCTGCGTCGGCTGCGGCTGCGCCTGTGCGGAAAAAACGGCGGTCGCACAGGAGGCAAAGACCAGCAGCCCGCACGCGGGCCTGAGCACTCTGCCGGCGGCCCGTTTTCCGCCGGAATGATGAATATGCCGCCGGACGTTTGTGCCGGACATGTTGTTTGCCGCGCTTTTGTTTTTTATAGACATCGACTGTTCCCTGAATGTGTGAAACTGGAATCTCAGTAGAGAGGTCACCCAGGCGACAAAATCGGGCAGAGATTTAATGAAAAAATTTCTCATCTGGCGGTTAAACCTGCGGACAGGCGGTATCAGTCGGCTATTTTCCCGCACGGCGGCCCGCCAGACGCTTGAACAGAGGGCAATCCGCATGGCGCAACGGGTTGACAGTTTTATCTGATATTGATAATCATTATCAATACGCTATTTCTTCCACGACGCGTCGATTCACTGAAAGCGGGTCGTTCCACGGGGCTTAAGAGCATGGCATCATCCTCGATCGCGTCTTACACCACCGATTGCTGCATCGTAGGCGGCGGCCCTGCCGGGTTGATGCTCGGCTATCTGTTAGCCCGGGCGGGCGTCAACGTAATGGTGCTGGAGAAGCACGATGATTTTCTGCGTGATTTCCGCGGCGATACCATTCACCCTTCCACGCTGGAGCTGATGCATCAGCTTGGTCTGCTCGACGATCTCCTGACGCTGCCGCACCAGCGCGCGGAAAACCTGTGGGCGGAGATCGCCGGGCGCAACGTGATGCTGGCGGACTTCTCCCGCCTGCCGACGCGCTGCAAATTCATCGCCTTTATGCCGCAGTGGGAATTCCTCACTTTCCTCGCCGGGCGGGCCGCTGCTTTTCCCCATTTCACGCTAATAAAGTCGGCGCAGGTGGCTGAGCTGCGCTATGAGCAGGGCCGGGCGTGCGGCGTGCTGGCGGAGACCCCGGAAGGGCCGATCGAGGTTGCCTGCCAGCTGGTGGTCGGCGCCGACGGGCGAGGCTCCGTGGTGCGGGAAAAAGCGGGGCTCAGCAGCCGCTCGTTCGGCGCGCCGCGGGATCTGCTGTGGATGAAGCTCAGTAAGCATGCGGGCGATCCGCAATGGTCGATGGGCCATACCGGACCAAGGCGCAACTTCATCATGATCGATCGCGGGGATTACTGGCAGTGCGGCTATTCGATCGAGAAGGGGAGCTTCGATACGATCCGGGAGAGCGGACTGGAGAAATTCCTGCTGCAGGTGGCCGAGGTGGCCCCGTTTCAGGACGATCGCTTTCAGGAGATTGCCGGCTGGGAGCAGGTGAAGCTGCTGAGCATCCGCATCGACAGGCTGGAGAAGTGGGCGAAGCCGGGCGTGCTGTGCATTGGCGACGCGGCGCACGCCATGTCGCCTATCGGCGGAGTGGGCGTCAATCTGGCGATTCAGGATGCGGTGGCCGCGGCTAACGCCATTAGCCTGCCGCTGCGCCAGCGCCGTTTGCAGCTAAAGCATCTGCAGCGCGTGCAGCGGCGGCGCGATTTCCCCACCAAAGCCACGCAGTTTTTACAAATTAAAATGAGCCAGCGCAGGACGAAAAAACGCCGCGCGGCTGGCGGCTCCGGTCTGATGACCTGGCTCAGCAACAGCCGCTGGCTGCCTCGGTTGGTCGGTAGGATCATCGGCCTGGGATTCCGTCGCGAAACGCCGCGTGGGTTTTAGCGGCAGGCGGATTGCCCCGCGGCGGCGGAATAGATACGCGGGCACCGCCGCACTGTTGTTGTAAGAGGTTGACCACATAGCCGTATTTCGGCCAGCGCTAATGATAGGGATTCCATAATGAGATGGCTGCTTTTGATAATCGCTTCTTTGTCACAGATCTCCTGCACGTTAAGAGTCGGGGATGAAAAATTGCTAAAAGGAGGTGCAATTGAATATCTTGAAAAACACTACAGCACGGCAACCAGAACGCCTTTTATCGGCGGGGCCATGTACGTCAATATGCGGCCCTATTTATACCCGATGATCGTAGATTATTGCGTGGCGAACAAAAATAAGATGGTGGATAACTGGTGCGTGGATAGTAAAGGATTCCCACTTTTCAGGGTGAAAAATGATTCGGTCAATACGGTGGTTGCGTCGACGGGGAGCGCATTGATTACCATGCCCGGCGACGGCGGCTGGCTCAGCGTGATTGAAAGGAACAATATCGTTTCCGATCGGGAATGGCTGCAAACGGCTCAAGAAACCTATCACTTTAAACCCGAAAATAGATAGTCACTATTTTGTTCCGGGTTTAATACACCAAACGGCGTCCGGGCGCCGTTTGGTGCGGTCGGTTAATCGCGGCTTTGCACCCAGAACGCGTGAATCAGGCCGGGAATATAGCCCAGCAGCGTCAGCACGATGTTAAGAATAAACGCCCAGCCGAATCCTTTACCCAGCAGTACGCCAAGCGGCGGCAGAATAATCGTTAAAACAATTCTCCAGAATCCCATATACGCTCCCTCTAAGTAAAATTAACCGTTTCCCTGATTAAGCTTAGTAATTCTGCCCGAGAGTGCCAGTTTGCCCTGGGGGTTTACTCTCCTTTACGCTTGCTAGCGGACGTAAAGGAGCGCGGGTCAGAGTCAAAATGAAGATTTGATGTATTCCGTCCGGGATGATACCTACAGCATGTCATCTCCTAATATTGACTATTTTCCCTGCATCTTCGAGGATCCTCGCGCTGTATTCTGCAAGGCCGACCTGAACTTCATGATTTTCTTCCTTCTGTTCAGCCAGCGCGCTTCGCCTTATCCCCATAGGGATACTGGATGAAATGCGCAATGACCCTTTGTCCGAAACCAGACTTACAACAGAAATCTATGATCCAGACCCTTCCTCTTTTATTCCATTCTGAAGGATGCAATCTGAACTCCGGACCGTTGAGGAGACGTTTCTCTGTATCTGCTTCAAGGTAAGCCCGAGGGATATAGGCCAGAGAAAAACTCCGTGTATCCCTCCAACAGCACTCCCGTCAGCCACCGCTGCATCTTTATCGATGCCGGCACCAAACGCTGAGGTCAGCTCTTTAAGGCTTAGGCCTCTCATTTCTCTTACTCCATTTATCAATTAATGGCGACAATAGTAAAAAAATAATTGTCGTCATTAACGCGTATGCTGCTTTTATGCCTATGTCATGGTTAGTTAAGGATCTCCAGTCAGGGCTCATGCACTGTATGACCAGAAATAAAATACAAGATGATTTTTGCACAGAAATTCAAGAGTATTTTTATTTTCATAAATTGCCCTGGGTGGTTAAATAAAATAATGGGGGTGGTAAAGTAAGAAAAAACCTTTAATGGTTTTCATCATTAATATACAGAAGAATGAGATGAAATAAGTGGAACCGCTGCAGATAAACTTAATATAGTAACGGCTTGATGTAATTTTTACCCTTCATTTATTATCATCCACTCCTCTATCCTCTTTTTCGCAAACTCCATCTTGCTTTATCCTGTTCAGAAGATAGCGATTGTCATTTCCTTTTATTTGCAAAGCTGACATGACAGACGCGCAAAGTCAAATATTAATTTTAATTGAATCATCTATATTGATGACGGCTAATTGATGGGGGAAAGAAATGAATTACAAGAAAATTTATGGGAAGGAATTAAACATCACGGTCGCTAATGATTTAACGGAACTGTACAATTTAAAAGCGAAGAGCGACGAAAGTCCGCTGAAAAGTTCTATCAAGCCTCACAACGTTCAGTTTACGTCACTTGTTCCTTCAATTGCCGATCAATGCTCCGGGTCTCACGGTGGAGAAGGCGTGGTTTCGTTTATTGAGGAATAGCGAGTATTGGTTGGTTTTCGAGGGAGGGATATATATATTTAAAAATATGATTTTGCTTTTTCAGGCGAGCATGTTTGGCTAATTTTTATCGTGGCATCGATGAGAGCGTCGGTCTGGGAAAAGAATCTTCCCGGATTTATAATCAGTACCAGTATAAAGGCGAGGCGCGTTTTAAACTCGAATACCCTTAGGTAAATTAAATGCTTGTCATATGTGAGTTATGTGTTTTAGAGTGGTTAAATTCTGGTGCTGTTTCCTAACATCTCGTTTTTAAAATAGGAATCTTATCAGCCGCTATTTTCAGGTTGCTGGAACAGGCGACTATTTTCAGAAAGTTATCGGATGTTTTAATATGTTTCTACCGCACATGGTGGCCTGCAGCACCATACTCCAGCTTCTTTTATCATTCGCGTTCGCCATCTTATGCGTCTCAGCGATCCCGGCTGCCTGCCAAAATGAAGCGATCAGGGGCGTATCTGGCTGAATATACCGCTGGCTGCCAAGAGGGAGAATTCAGTATGGTATGACTTACCGAAAGCGGCGATTAATACATTAATCAGTTTGATAACATTTTACGGCCTCCCGAATGCATTTGAATTTATACCTGGTTACATCAATGTCAACTTAGAAACAAATTGATGATCTATTTATGGATGTTGATGAAATAAATAGATATCCCTCGCATTTTGCGTATTGCGATATGGATTTTCTACAGCGGAACATAGTTAAATTCCGTTTGTTAATCCTTATTCGATCGGTTAATATTTGCGCGGAAATTTTCTTTCATTAGCCTAATATTTAACTTACTGATTTCAAAGACACTGGCGGCTAAGGGTGTAGTAATATGGATCGCTCAAATAACATCCAAAGCTTTATTATTGGGGAGAGGGTTGCGTTCGTCCCTTCCCAGCGGGTGATTGTTGATAGACTGACTGCAAAAGAAATTAAGCTTCATCTTCCTGCGAGCTGCTGTCTGGAAAACTTACTCCGTAAGCAGGGAGAGATTGTTTCTCAGGAAGAGCTAATCCTCTGCGGATGGGGAAGTAAGCGCAATGCTGGCGTCAGCCACAATACTTACTACCAATGTATTTTACATCTTCGAAAAGCCCTGGTGATTATGGGGTTTTCAGACGTTATTGATACGGTGCCAAGGCATGGATTGAGGTTTAATAATAGCGTAAAAGTAGCGTACGTGTATCCTGATGAAGATAATGAGCAACAAATTGACAACAGTGTAAAAACCGAAGTTGACGGTAAAGAAACCTTCGTTCCTAATAATATCGCCAGCGAAACGTCAGCGCAGGCTGAGGCTGATGATTCTCTCGAAATGCTTAATACTTCGGCCGAAGTATTACAAGGACCTGCGGTTAATGAAATTAAATTAGCAAATACTTCAGCAAACGGTGATGATAATAACAGAGGTAAGTGGTTGAGGAATACAGGGATAGCCGTCATTCTGACGATGGCTTTATTGAGTATTTTAAATCATTACCACAGCGCTGGCGGCGACGCTTTTTCTGACTATATCAAAATCTCTTCCGATGGTTGTAATATATTTTCAGCGGACCGCAAATACTCACCCTCTGAGATTAAGGCAATCCTCGGCACTCTGGGGCTGTCATGTACGAATAACGAAGTCGTTTATTTTACTGCGTCGCCAATGAATACGCGATTAAATGTAATGTATTGTCCTGTCTATGATAAAGAAAATCAAATCTGCCGCTCTCTGACGGTAATGAAAAGCATAAAGGTAAAGTAATGCGAGCAAAAATATATTACCTGACAACTTTACTGATAGCCGCTGCATTTGCTGTAGTTTATTTTTTTAAAATGGATGATTCAAATAATAAAATTGTATGCCAGAGTCGTCATACCTTGCTGCATGATGGCTTTCGTCTGGATTCTAATTTTGGCTTCATTTTTGCTAATGATAAAGGCGAGCTTACGATACATGCTATCGCCGCTGAGAATGGCGTGCAGTCGCAGGTCGCCAGGGTCATTAACTTTACATATGTGAAAAATAATGATGTGTACATACTTAAAAATCAATATGTCGAGTATCTTAGTACCGATAACAGTAAAAGCAGTAATGTGGATTTTCATTTTCCTGCATTCTTTTATGAAGCAGGAAAAGAGCTCGCGCTGAAGATTGAGTATGATAAGTATAACAACCCTGTCATTTATTTACATAATATGCCGATGTTCTACTGTAAGAAATATAATCACGTTTAAGTCATCAGGTCAGCATCGGTCGTTATGGCCGGTGGGGGAAAGAACGCCAGGGCCTGAAAGTGTTGTGACTCTCTCAGAGAACCTTCTGCTTATGACATACATAGGCTGGTAAGGTCGAGAATATAAATAAATAACTGTTCTGTTGCTCAAGTATTTTTACGTAAATATCTTTTTTGGGATACACGAAAAATAAAGGCTCATATTTCTCTAGCCAGCTGTTGTTAACAGTCTCATCAGGGAAGACCACATTGGTGACCGAGTGCAGGTGATAAACGTTGTTGCGCTTTTCGATGTTGAAAAATATCTTACGATTAAATTTATTGGCTTCATTATTAATGGAGCGGCCATTCATGCTAAGCATGCCGCTATCTTTGCTAATCCTGTAAGTTAGCGAAACGTTGAGGTTCTCGTCCGCATGGTGCTGAACAAAGTTAGCTTTGCATGTGAACTCAAGCGGTTGAGAACGCTGCCATAAGGAATAACCTGCCAGTATTAAGGTTAAAAATAAGCACAGGCAAAGCACATACACCGATGCACGGTAATGTATCATTCTAATGATCCTCAATAAAATAGTTCGAAATACAGTAGTTAGGGCTGGACATGGGTTTATTGCAGCGAATCACCGAGGCCCTGGGCAGCATGGCGTATCTGCTGATATATACCCATGGAAACTTTTGGCAGTCAGATTTGAACTGCGCGCCGTAGGTTAGCGCTTTCGTTCGTTCATCTGCATTATGAATATCTTTATTGAGGAAGAGGTGGCAACCATCGGTGTTCACGGTGAGCTGATAGTTTTCGAAGTAACTCTGCTCCTGGAAGTGGCTCAGAATGACCTTTATATCTGCCAGCAGAATAGAAAAGATAAGAACCGTGATGAGAAAAAACAGCTTACTTAATTTGCTGGCGTCTCTTTTTGGCAGGCATTGCGGTTCAGGGATATCGGGAGCTGATGCCGGGATATCGGCAACAGACTCGATCGCCTCGTGGAGGATCCCGGCATGGCTAAATACTGCTTTGTCGAGCTCATCATAAGATACGGTCAATGCCGTCTCGTCGGTTGTCTGTTCGTCAACACTGGCTGGCGGTGGCGGGTCGGTGGATTCAATAGACTGAATCTGTGTATCAAGGGCCAGGGTTAAACCAATACGCGGTATCGTCGTGATGGGATCGCTGGCAAATCCAATTTCTTTCATTCCTTTTCTGAGCAGACAAATGTTTTGATAGTAGGTATTTGCCGACACAACGAGCCCAAGCTTCTCCCATACGTTATACATAAACTCTTGTTGCGTCACAATTGTGCCGGATCTCTCGATTAATAGTAATAAACAACGGCTTGCCGGAGAGTTTAGTACAACCATATTCGTGGGGTTGCTAAGATTTCTTAACTGACGGGTCGTAGGATGAAATTCAACAACCTTGTTAATAACGTAATATCTATGCATTAATTATATAGAACTCATTCAGCAACTGGTGAGGTTTATCTCTGCGGATGCAGATGAAATTAAGATATTTTCACATTTAGACAAAAGTATAAGTGATAGATTAAGTGCTGCATACTCTGGCTCCTGGCGAAAAGTCTTATTTATATAATTATATTGAATCAACGAGCCTGTCTTGTCAGGTCATCACGGACAGGACATTCTTTCCATCAATAACGGAGGCGGAAATCGCCGGGTTGTCATTACGCGTCTGCATGAGTCTGATAGCGTATTGTCCGAAATCAGATTAAGTTAAGACCCGCGCCGGCATGATTTTTCCTTTATCTTTTAATCCGCCGTTGTAGTGAAATGATGGTGTAGTGCTTTTGTCATTACTCAATGAAGTATTCGGAAATACACGAAGTCGATTGCGCGAATGGTTTATTACAGCGGATGATCGAAGTTCTGGGGAGGTCAGCTGTTGTCGTCACGTATACCCAAGGGTAGTTCCGGCAATCGCTGGTTATATGTTTGCCATATTTGTTGAGCACTTCTTTTTTCAGGCTATCGGATGCCGGTTCCGCTGATAAAACATGGCAGCGCTGGGTAGACGTTATCGTTTCATAGTCAGCAAAATAGCTTTCTTTCATACCCGCCATGTATGAGAAAAGCGCTGAGATAGCAGTGATGCTTACCGCCAGAAGAACGCCATTTTTTACTGTGAACGCGGGCCTGTATTTCTTCACTCTGCTAAGAATGGCTGGAGGGGCATTGTTGCCAGCCTCCGACCATGTCAGCTCTTTTTTTAAGCCATAATCGGCGATGCTCATCGATGAGCGTTCTAAATCCTGATGGCTACTGTTCTTAACCACCGCGATCGAGGTGCTGTTGATCGGTTTCCTGGTGCTTCCTGAGTCCGGGGAAGCGTCCGTGGTTGATTTACGGATTTGTGTGCCGGCGGCCAAGGTCAGCCCAATGCGGGGAAGAGTGATAATGACATTTTCCTCTAACCCGGCATGGGTAAGGCCTCTGCGGAGAATCGAGATATTCTGATAATAGGCGTTTGCGGTCACTCTCATACCGCTTTGCTTCCAGACGATATCCATAAAGTCCTGCTGGGTGACGACATTGCCGATATGACTAATTAATAATAATAAACAGCGACCGGCGGGTAAATTAAGCGTGACCTTAAGCTCCGGGTTGTGAACATTACGCAAGGTACTTGTCGCTGGTTGAAATTCTACACATTCATTAATGATATAATTGGCGCGTAGGTCCGTTAATAATTTATAGAGTTCATTGCTGCCGTTTGCCATTTCATTAACTCCCAGATAAAAGACAAACATAAGCACGTGAGTATAATAGCTGTAAAATGAATTTTATTATTATTATGTTATTTAATCATGCTTGAACGTAACGTCTGGCTAAAAATAAACGTCACGATAGCTGTTTTGCCACATGGCCCGGGCGACCGGTTAACGTCCGGAGGTGAAGGTTCACGTGGGAGGGCGTTGGTAAAACTATTTAAAATATTCGTACCAGCCCCGATCGTTTAAGCCCTCTTGCTGAGGGCATTATATACTCGCGATACATGCAAGTTGAATGTACGCTGGCTTCCTTCGTTCTTCCCGGTCACTTAGTTTACTAAGCTCCCGGGTATTTCCTCAGTTGCCGCGTTACCCGGACTACGGTCTCATCCCTTTGTTTAAAAACGCCTGAAGCGTTTTTGGCCTGCAACCCGAATTATTCAGCGTATGTAGCCTGGATTTTGAGATTAATCCTCCTGGATTACGACCTCTATCGCCGCTTTGACCAGTCCATCTGAAATATCATCATTCATCCGGAAATAATCTGCGGTAAAGCTGATGTCCTGGTTAAGGCTAAGGGATGGAATAGAGTAGGCATCGGTATCGAAAAATTTCACCGGAGTGTTATCTTTTTTCAAAATGATCCCGACGTTTTTGGCACCGCCGCCGCCGCCCGGTACTACAGGGATGGTATTTTCCAGTACCCCTACATCGGTGGCAACCGATCCCTTCGGGTTAAACCAGTAGGTGAGTTTCTTACCTTGCAACTCATTTGGGCAGGTAATATTCATATCAATTGCTTTACCTTTGCCGGTTGTCGCACCGCGGGCAAGCGCCAGCAGGTCGCTTTTAGCGATTGTTTGCAGATTGACCGTGCCGGGCCCTTTAAGCGAGATATTGCAGCTCTCATTACGAAAGGCAACTCTTGTTGTTTTGGGGTTTACCCAGTAGATCGCGCCTTTTCTTGCATATGCCAGGTCGGCCGGGTCTGCTACGCGAAACTCAATTTCGACGTTGATATTGGTCGCCCCGCTGGTATCAATGGGACCCGTTTTAATTAACCACGCAGAGAAGTGCGGCGTTGCGGTGAACTCTGACGAGCTTCCAAAAGGCGTTGGCCAGCTCCCCGCCTGTCCGACGATCTGTTTGCCGATTCGGCTGGCGAATATATCGCTAAACTGAATACCAATGCCGGCAACGCCGGTTTCATAAACCGGCATGCCGCGAACGGTCAACCCCGGAACCTCTGGCCTGTTCACGGCGACGATATATTGCGCACCCGGATCGCAGGTATACAGGCGGTTATGCAAATTCATACCGCCTATCGTTCGGCTATAAAGAATTGCGCCTACCGGAAGAGCAGGATCGGCTGATATCTTAGGGTACAGCGTCATACCCTGTCGTTCTTCCGTTCCCCAGCCATTCTGATGGGGATCAGAAGGCGTATAAGTGCATAGCCGTGCAGCCGAAACCCCGCTGCAGAAAAATATTCCGGCCAGCAGTACAATCATTTTTTTCATTTCACTCATCTCTTTATGATCATTATCGACACAGGGCTTCAGTCTGGCTGACTCCGGAATTTTTCTTCTGGCCTGCAGACAGGGTATAGATGGCGGTACATTTCTGGCCCGCATTTTTCCCCCAGCTGACCGTCAGCGCACCCGTTGGCTGCAGGCCGGTCATGTAAACCATGCCGGCGTCGCTCACGATGCTGGCCTGGGATTTGGCTGCGCCGGCAAGCGTGGCCATCGCGCCAAAAGGCACCTCGCGGCCTGCGGGGGTTTTAAGGCGAATAAATGCCCGTTGCCCAATATTCCCGTCATAGTTTGCGCGCACAATGGCGCCGCGGGTGGGGACAACCTGCTGCGTGGTCTGCATCAGCTCCATATCGTCGCCAAAGGATGTGCTGTCCAGAGTGATATCGGTACTGCGGTAGGGGGTAATATAGGGAACGATGGCATAGCCGCGACTGTCCGTGAAGATCGTTGAATCCGAGCTGAGCCTGACGTTATCCAGACCCGGGGCTTTGATTAACACGGCCGCATCGCTGATATTCTGCCCAAACGTTATTCCGTCCGCATGCGCGATCAGGCTGCCGCTGGCGCCGTAGTCGATCCGCCGGCTGTTTTTGTCATAGCTGTAGCCGACGTTCACGCTTCCACGCGAGCCGTTATAGGTTCCCCTGACGTCGCCGCTATAGTGCTCACGATTGCTGTAACCCTGCTGGATATCCCAGTCAAGATTATTGTTTTCCAGCCCGATGCCGCCTAAAGAAACATACTGATCCGTAGACCCTGGGCTACTCTCGGTGATCTGATAACTTGCATAGGTATTTGGCAGCCAGTTGCTCAGAGGTATGGAAATTGTTAGCGCGAGACGCTGATCGTTTCGCGCCTCGTAGCTGGAACCGTGTGAACCCCAGGTATAGCGGTTATAGCTATAGCCCAGATAATAGTTAATACCCTGCCAACCGCCGTTATAGCCCAGGCTTAATGATTTATTGGTACGCTTGTTATCCCAGTAATCTTCGATCAGCGCGCTAATAGACAGGCTCCCTCGTGATTTTCCCAGGCTCTGATTTAGCGTCAGGTTGGTACGATTGCGTAAAGAACGCGCCGAGTAATAACGTCCGTCATCGGAATAAGTATTAAGCACTTCAGACAGCGTGTTAAACCCTTTCGTCGAGTAGCGATAACCCGCAATGGTAAAATTGGTTCCGGTTTCGATAATATTTTTACCGTAGCGTACGCGCCACGACTGGCCGGAGGTTTTATCGTCATAGCGTTTTTTGGACCAGGCCTGGGTCACGTCGGCCGACAGGGCGCCGAGGCTGGCAAGGTTATACCCCAGGCCGGTAGACAGAGCCTGGTATTTTGCCGATGCCTGCATACCGCCGAAAATCGTTGCGCTGGTTGATACGCCGTATTTGGCGGTGGCCTGCGTAAAAGGGGTTTCATTAATGGAGCCGACGTAAGGCCGGTATTTCCCCGAGGTGATTTCATACTCGAACTGATTTTCCCTCAGCATGACCGGCAGAGCCGCGAAGGGAACGATAAAGTTCTGTCTCGAGCCGTCGGACTCTTCAACCGTAACATACAGATCGCCACTCCCGCCGCTGGGGTACATATCCGTAATTTCAAACGCGCCAGGTGCGACGTAGGTCTGGTAAACCTGATAGCCGTTCTGTTTGATCACCACCCGGGCGTTGGTTTTAGCGATACCGCGGATCACCGGGGCATAGCCGCGCATACTCTCCGGGAGCATGCTGGTATCCGTCGCCAGCTGCACGCCGGAAAAGGGGACGCTATCGAATATGCCGGATAAGGAAGAGCTTTCGCCGAGAAGCAGGTTGCTGCTGATGGAGCGCAAGCTGCGCTGGAGATAAAGATAAGCGGAATCAAAATGAGCTGACTCTCCCTTACTTTTGTTCCATATGCCAAGATTTCTGACGCGCCAGGGGCCGATATTTATCCCGGATTCCAGATTCAGGCCATAGTATTCATTATCGCTTTTATAATCCTGCGAACCGTTAAACTGATAGTTCACAAACATGGCGTTTATGCCGTCATCAAACTTTTCCGGTGGGATGTAGTCGTTGGCTACCGTGCTCATCGCGGCCTGGGGCGTGGAGATATCTAAGCGCTGGGCGGTGAAATCGAAAACGGTTTTGCTGTCAGGAATAATATCGAAGTTGGCACAGCCTTTTTCGTTCTCTTTCAGTTCGGGGAATGATTTAACTCTGACGCCATACTGAGAAAGTGTGTCCAGCGTGAAGCAGGGGATAAGGTTTAGCTTTTTATCCAGCCTGCTGCCGCGTTCGGTCGTAACAAACTTAACGTTTTTGGTTTCCAGATAGCGACCATTAAAAACGATATCAACCCGGTAGTCTCCCGGCGCCTGAGCGTTGACCGACTGATAAATGGACAGGTCGGGAACGTTGGATGCATCACCTCCATTAGCCGATGTAATAAATGCGGGATCAAAGAATTCACGCGCGTTCACCGTAGTGTGAATGCTCGCCGTCATTATAGTAATAATAGCTATGCAGAGCGTAGATAGCCTGAAGGTATCTCTGTGTTCTATTGGCATAAAAACATCCATTTATAAATGCGAACTGTTTATGGCAATCTCGATGAATAGAGGGAACCTGCACCTCCATAATCATTCACTATTTTCCACGTTACTTTGGTAGCATTGCCGTTATCTTTTAACGTTATAGCTTTTGAAGAAAATGGTTCAATAAACTTAATTACTGCCTGATATTCATTAGCGCCGATCTGTACGTTTCTAAAATAGAAGAAAAATGGCGTCGGGTTTTTTATGGTTAGCCGATTACCTGTCTTGCGCCACTCTATTTTTTCGGCTTCGGTATTATTGGATAACTCGGCTAACGCTTTTGGCCTGTAAATCAGCCGCATGCGATGGCGGACGGCTAGCTGTATCGTATTGCTGTTCGCATAGGTATCATCAGACGGTGGGATGGCCATAATATTAAAAAAGTAAGATGATTCACGGTCAGTGGGGGCATTGATGTTGCCAGTAGAGAATATACGGACGGTGTTTTTCTGTTTCATCTCCAGGCGAAAAAGAGGCGGTGTGACCATAAATGCGGGCGCTTTCCCCTCTGGTGCTTCAACCCACGATTTGATCAGATAAGGCATTTCGTCTTTATTATCAATTTGCGCAGATATCTCACGAGCGCCTTCTTTATAAAGATAGCGAGTTGATTCGATAACAATTCCTGCATGCGCAAAGCCACTCAGTATCATGGCGAAGGCAATGATTGCCTTGATCATCATCTGGTACATTAGATTCCTTCAACATTTAATTAAAAGGGCCAGCTGGATTAGCAGGCCCCTTGAAAATTAATTAGATGGTGTAATCAATGGTAAAGGTTGCAACGCCTTTAACCGGGCCTTCAGTAACCGGGTTTGCCGCGTTGACTTTCACATAGCCAGCAAGATATTCCAGGTTGGTTGCCTGATGCGGGGTGTAGGCTTCGGTAACCGCAGTGCCATCGAATTTGATACGGGCACTGTTGCTCAGTTTCTGAATACCGATACCGATGTTTCCAGCGCCGTTAACGGCAGTGTTGTCCAGAATGTCAGGAGTAGAAGAGGATGTCCCGGTGACTTTAACGCTCAGGCCGGTAACGTTGTTTTCATCTGCGCCGCCGATAGCACAGTCGCTAACCCGGAAACCAAATTGCTGGTTTTTAAATAATGTATTAACAGACTGACCGGTTGCTTCAGCAGTGGTCACGGTCATTAACTTAACGATACCGTTGTTGAGGGTACCCGTCGGGGTCACGACGCAGGAAGTCTTAGAGTCTGCTACTTCGCCCAGGATAGTGACTTCAGCCTGGTTCGTTGCCAAAGCCTGAGCACTGAAAGCCGCAGAGGCAGTAATAACCATAGCCAGAATTGTTTTTTTCATCCGTTTAATCCATTCATTTAAAGTTAAATTATTAATTACAGGAAAGAGACCAAACATGACCTCAGAAACTTATCCTGTATGTATCCATATATACTTACTCTTCAACCCTTACGGCCTGCATGGGTAAGTGCCGCTATATTAATCATGGTCTGTTAAAATACTCATCTGAATTTTTTTCAATAAAACTTAACACACATTAAAAGCTGACTGTCTGGCCGGTATAGCGGCTTTTCTGAACGGTGGAAAGTGTACTCATAGCAGGGGCTGACGGGCCGAGTAACGCGAAATATTATTTGCAGGGATAAGCGATCAAGTTAAACAAAGTTAATATCTACAAAGATTTCGTACGATTTTGCCTGACAGACTGAATCAGTGTCGATATTTTTAGGATTGGCGTTAGTGAAACGCTTATAATAATCGTGGTAACGTGATTGATTACCTTCCTGTTTATTATTAATGGTGGCGGTAATATCACCGTTATCGACTACGGTAACACGCTGAAAGTTCTTGTACTCAGCAGATTAAAAGATGAGAAGATCGCCGGTGCGGACTGAGGATACTCGTTCGAGCTCGGCAGCGGCGTTGACGTTTCAGCCATTCCTTCTATCGAATAATTTCTATCTCATTGTTAATAATAATAAAGATCATCTTTCTTTTTGTGATTCAGAAAAATTAACAATGCCTGTCGCGCGCCCCTCGCGGTAGAACCCGCCTGGCCTGCTCTGTTATCAGAGTCGCGGTATGAAGGGGACGCTATAGGAATGGACGAGGGTTGCAAAGAACAGATTAAATCCGGACAACTATTTTTCCTGATGATAAATGCGCTTCTTATTCATATTTTTATTTCTTATTTTATTCTTAAGTGTGGATTATTCATGAAACTAAAGTTGTTTTTTTACAGGAAGTGCCGAAAATAGCCTCCCATCAGCACAGCATATGTGATTGATAAATTTATACCATCTGGAATATACAACTTAAATAGATAAGGAATAGTGATGAAGGTACTTTCTCTTGAAGAAATGAATGCCGTTTCGGGGGCTTACTCCTGGAGCAGCCCTTGGAGTATTTTTGGCAATATCGGTGAAGCGGTAGTCAGCGCAACGCTGGGCGCGGTTGCCGGTTTCGCTGCGGGAGCCACTATTGGTGGTACACACGGCGGCGACGGCGGCGGGGTCCTTGGTGTTGGTACGATTGGTCAGGGCGTTGGCATGATCGTCGGCGGTATTATCGGCGGCATCACCTGCGGTATCGGCGGGGCGATTGTCGGTTACGAGGAGACCTGGAAATATACCAAAACGCTGCTCGATGGTTTCCTTGACGGTACCTTTAAACCATGATTTTGAATTGATTTTCTTCTGGCCCGATGCGTCGGGCCTTTTTATATCAGGTCAGGTACTCATGGGTAAAAGATTGTTCAGACAGGAAGCGATAGAACATCAGCGAAGCTACTGGAAAGGGCGAGTGATTCTGTTCGGGGGCGTTTCGCCGCTGATAGTCTCCGCATGCTGTCTTGCTTTTTTAGTTATCATTATCGCCATGCTTTGCTTTTTTAAATATACCAAAAGAATTGATGTCGTCGGCGAGGTTATCACTCTGCCCCATCCTCTTAATATCTCCTCGCCGCAGCTTGGCTCGATCTCGAAACAGTATGTCCGGGTTGGTGATGTTGTTAAGAAAGGTGCCGTGTTATTTGAGCTTGATGTATCCAAAAACACCGACGGCGGCAACGTTAGTGATACCAATGTTTCAATGGTGAAAGCCAAAATTGTCAATGTTGAAGATATCATCAAAAAACTAAAAACGAACAAAGATGATTTTATTGGCACAACGGGTCGCCAGATTCAGCGCTATGAGCGCTCCCTTGATGAAACCGAGAAAATGCTGACGACGGCAAAAAAAGGTCTTTCACATATTGAGAATTCGCTGCAGAGCTATAGCGGTTATCTGCAGCGCGGGTTGATCAATAAAGATCAGTACAATAACCAGCACTCTCTATTCGTCCAGCAGCAAAATGCGTTTCAGTCATTATCATCGCAGAAAATGCAGATAGAACTGCAGCTCACCCAGACCCGTAGCGATTTAACGGTAAAAACCGCTGAGATTGATAATCAGATTACGTCACAATACAGCCAGCTGAGAGACCTGCAAACGCAGCTGATTGAAAACAGCGCGAGCGGAAGAATTTTAGTTAAGTCCACGATTGATGGCCGGGTGGAGTCGATCGCCGTTACGCGTGGCCAAATGATAGAGGCCGGGAGCAGCTTAGCCCAGGTCAAGCAGCTTAGCGGTATTGACTATTATTTACTGCTATGGCTCCCCGATAACAGTTTACCTTATGTCAAAATCGGCGATACCGTTAATATCCGCTACGATGCTTTTCCTTCAGATAAGTTTGGACAATTTTCTGGCAAAGTGATGTCCATCTCATCAATGCCGGTTACCCGCCGGGAATTATCTGACTATGGCAATAGCCAGGCTAATAGCAATACGTCGCCCACGCTCTACAAAGCAATTATCAAAATTAAAGAAAAAGAGTTTGTTTATAAGAACAGAACGCTTGTGCTATCTAATGGCCTTAAGGCGAAGAGTATCGTTTTTACCGAGGAAAGGCCGCTTTATCAGTGGCTGTTCTCACCAGTATATAAAGTAGTTCAGAGCCTTAAGGGACCCAACGATGAATAAAGACGTGCTTGATTCAATTTTTCGACGGATCAACTTTTCAATTAAGAATAAAGTCCCGGTTATTATACAGTCTGAGTCAACGGAGTGCGGCAATGCCTGCCTGTCAATGATTTGTGGGTTCTACGGTAAAGATATCGATCTGTTCAACTTTCGCAATATCTACGGCTCCTCATCGCAGGGGACGACGTTAAATGCCCTGGCGACGATTGCGCAGAAGGCTGGCCTGAAAACGCGCGCGCTATCCCTGGATATTGAAGAGATCGGGGAACTCCGTCTGCCCTGCGTACTGCACTGGTCATTAAATCACTTTGTCGTGCTGGTCGCGGTAAAAGGTAAGCGCTTTATTATTAACGATCCGGCGCTTGGGCGACGCGTGGTTCATCATAAGGAAATATCAGAAAACTTCAGCGGTATTGCGCTTGAGGCATGGCCTGATAGCGGCTTCATTCAGGAAAAGCAGCGCTCCCGGCTGAAGCTGCGGGAGTTAATGCATAACATTGTTGGCCTGAAGTCAGCGCTAACGAAAATATTGATGCTGTCGATAGTGATTGAAACGGTGAATTTGCTGCTGCCTATGGGCACGCAGGTTGTTACCGATCATGTTATTACCGCACATGATGAAAACCTGCTGCTGGTCATCTGCGTCGGGCTAATGTTTTTTACGATATTTAAAACCTGGGTCAGTATGCTCCGCGCGTGGGTCTCACTAAAGCTGAATACGCTGACCGACGTGCAGTGGAAAACGAGTTTTTTTGATCATCTGATCGGTCTGCCGCTGGCTTTCTTTGAAAAGCGCCAGCTGGGGGATATACAGTCGCGCTTTGCTTCCCTGGATACCATTCGTTCAACCTTCACCAACAGCATCGTCAGCGGAATTATTGACTCGATCATGACCATCGGCCTGCTTGTGATGCTGAGTCTGTACGGCGGCTGGCTGGTGTGGGTTGTGCTGGGGTTCACGGTTTGCTACGCCGCGATGCGCGCGATCACCTATAAATTTTATCGTGCCATCAATGAAGAGTTAATCGTCAAGCGTGCGCGCTCGGGCTCGCATTTTATGGAGTCGCTGTACGGCATCGCGACGATAAAATCTCTTAACCTGAAAAACAGGCGCTCACAGCACTGGCTGAATACCAATATCGATGTCAGTAACGCCGGTCTGAAGCAAACGCGTTTCGATATGCTGTTTGGCGGCATTAATACGTTCATTAACTCGGCCGATCAGGTTGTCATTTTATGGCTGGGCGCGCAGATGGTTATGGAGAACACGATGACCATCGGTATGTTTATGGCGTTTAACGCCTATCGCGGTCAGTTTGCGCAGCGCGCCGCGGCGCTCATCGATCTCACTATGCAGCTGAAAATGCTGTCGCTACATAACGAGCGCATTTCAGAAATTGTTTATAGCGAACCGGAGGCTGAGTCGCCGGTAAGAAAGATTTTTGCAGATGATATCGGCGTTTCTTTAGAAGTGCAGAATTTGGCGTATCAGTACGACCGGCTGTCAAAACCGGTTTTTTCTAACGTCAATATCAGCGTTGCCGCAGGAGAATCCGTGGCGCTGATCGGTGCGTCAGGCATCGGTAAAACTACGTTACTAAAAGTTATGTCTGGTCTGCTAACGCCCGAGCGGGGGGACATATTTATTGGCGGTTTTGATATTAACAAAATCGGCATTAATAACTTCCGCAGCAGCATTGCCTGCGTATTACAGGAAGACCGCCTGTTTTCCGGGTCTATTGCCGATAATATTTCGGGCTTTGATGATGAGGTGGATCAGACGCTGATCGTTGATTGCGCGATGAAATGCAATATTCATGAAGAGATTCTGCGCATGCCGATGGGCTATGAAACGATTATCGGCGAGCTTGGCGCCGGGATCTCTGGCGGTCAAAAGCAGCGCCTGCTTATTGCCCGGGCGCTCTACCAAAAACCGAAAATTCTATTTATGGATGAAGCCACCAGTCATCTTGATATTAATAATGAAAAGATGGTCAACGCGGCAATTGAATCTTTAAACATCACCCGGATTATTATTGCTCACCGTCCTTCAACCATCGCCTGTGCCGATCGGATCATTGATTTAGCGAAACTTACCTTATTGCCACAGCAGCTTACTACGGAGACTATTTTATGAACATCTTAACGGGCATTAATACCGGGATCATTAAATCACCCGACGCCGTGCTGGCGTTGGCCCTGAAGATGCAAAGCGTCTTGATTGCGGAAACGCTCATGTACCTTCCGCCGGATCGGGTACAGGACCTGGTTTTTGCTGTTTTTTGCGGTTACCGCAGGCTGCAGATGGTGTTCCGCGAGGACCCTGAAAGCATCAGAGCACGCACCATCGCTGATACAGAACGGTTAAACAATCGCACGCTCTCCGTCACGCTTGATGAGATACAGAATCCCAATGTCGCGCTTCGGGTGACCGATTTCGTGATGAAATATCGTCAGGATAGGGTCACTTTTCTGTTCTTTCTGCAAAATGAGGAGGTGATATCTGTGGATCTGACGGTTACACAGATGGAGTTTCTGCTGAACCTGCTGTTGGCGACGATACACAAGACCGGGGATGCAGCATTTGTTTCTCTGGCCCTGCAGGCAAATGATTTTATTCCGTTCTATACCGTCGATTTTGCCAATATCGGCAGCAGCGGAGTTAACTATAATAAATTTAACGTGCCGGCCTGGAAATTCTCAGCCTTCAGCGATTTTTATTCGCTGGTTATGATCCAGGAGGATGGCGATATTCCATGCGGGGCAATCATTAAAGCGCTGCCGGAGCTTGAACCGAGCCGGATTAAGGCGATTGGTGAATTATTAGTAAATAATAACCCATTGCTGGCTCCTTACCGGCAGCGAACGCTGGCCTTTGCGTGTGAAAAAATTGCTCCCGAAGTGAGAGAAGAGGAAATGGAGAAACTGCTCCGGGCGCATATCCAGCATCGAGTGACGAAGATGTCTCCATCAACGTGCTAGTTTCCTCCTGATAAGTCGGCGAGGGCGAGCGGGACGGATAGCGAGCCGGCCCGCTCGCCGCTCGGTTATGCGCGCTGCGCCGGGCGTCGGTGCCGGTACAGCCACATCAGCTTATAGGCCGCCGGAATAATAAACAGCGACAGCAGCGGGGCGGTGATCATCCCGCCAATCATCGGCGCGGCGATGCGGCTCATCACCTCGGAACCGGCGCCGGTGCCCCATAAAATTGGCAGCAGACCGGCAATAATCACCGCCACGGTCATCGCCTTTGGCCGCACGCGCAGCACCGCGCCCTGGTATAGCGCTTCGTCGAGCCGGTCTGCGCTGAAGGTTTCCGCGTTTTCCAGCGACGGCTCCGCTTCAATGGCGTGGCGCAGGTACATCAGCATTACCACGCCAAACTCCGCCGCTACCCCGGCGAGGGCGATAAAGCCGGTGCCGGTCGCCACCGACAGATGGAACCCCATCCAGTAGAGGAACCAGATGCCGCCGACCAGCGCGAACGGCACGCTGGCGATGATCAGCAGCGCTTCGCCAAAGCGACGGAACGCCAGGTACAGCAGCACGAAAATGATCATCAGCGTCATAGGGACCATCAGCTTCAGCTTCTGGTTGGCGCGTTCGAGCAGCTCAAACTGGCCGGAGTAGGAGACGCTGGTCCCCGGCTTCAGCTTCACTCCCTGGGCGATGGCCTGCTGCAGATCGTGAACCACCGAAACCATGTCGCGATCCCTGGCGTCGATATAGATCCAGCTGGTCGGGCGGGCGTTTTCGGTTTTCAGCATCGACGGACCGGTCACCACCTTCACCTCCGCCACGTCGCCGAGGACTATCTGCTGCTTCAGCGGAGTCAGGATCGGCAGCTGGCGCAGGGCCTGCGGGCTATCGCGATAGCTCTGCGGGTAGCGGATGTTGATCGGATAGCGCTCAACGCCTTCCACCGTTTCGCCCACCATCGCGCCGCCGATGGCCGACGAGACGAACAGCTGCACGTCGCCGACGCTCATGCCGTAGCGGGCGGCCTTCTCACGGTTAATATCGATATTGAGATAGCGTCCGCCGACCAGCCTTTCCGCCAGCGCCGAGGTGACGCCCGGCACGGTGCGGGCCACGGCTTCAATCTGCTCGGCGCTCTCGTCGATGTCGGCGAGATTGGTGCCGGAGACCTTTATACCGATTGGGCTTTTGATCCCGGTAGAGAGCATATCGATCCGGTTACGGATCGGCGGCACCCACAGGTTGGCGAGTCCCGGCAGGCGCACGGTTTTATCCAGCTCCTCGACGATCTTCTCCATGGTCATCCCCGGGCGCCACTGATTCTGCGGCTTGAGCTGAATGGTGGTCTCGACCATCTCCAGCGGCGCGGAATCGGTGGCGGTCTCGGCCTTACCGGTCTTGCCGAACACGCGGGCCACTTCCGGCACCGTCATGATCATCTTATCGGTCTTCTGCAGCATATCCGCCGCCTGCGAGGCGGAAATCCCCGGCAGCGTCGACGGCATATACAGCAGATCGCCTTCGTTGATCTGCGGCAGAAACTCGCCGCCCACCCGGCTGAGAGGCCAGATGACCGTCAGGATCGTCAGCGCCGCGACCAGCAGGGTCGTTTTCGGCCAGCGCAGCACCTTCAGCAGCAGCGGGTGATAAATGCGGATCAGAAAACGGTTGAGCGGGTTGCTGTTCTCCGCCGGGATCCTGCCGCGGATCCAGAATCCCATCAGGATCGGGATCGCCACGATCGCCAGCAGCGCCGCCCCGGCCATCGACCAGGTTTTGGTAAACGCCAGCGGGCCGAACAGCTTCCCTTCCTGCCCTTCGAGGGTGAAAATCGGGATAAACGACAGGGTGATAATCAGCAGGCTGATAAACAGCGCCGGGCCGACCTCCACCGAAGCGTCGGTGATGATTTTCCAGCGCGTCTCGTTGTCGGGGCGCTGCTGAGGATGCTGGTGATCCCACTCCTCCAGCCGCTTATGGGCGTTTTCTATCATCACGATGGCGGCATCGACCATCGCCCCCACCGCAATCGCAATCCCGCCGAGCGACATGATATTGGCGTTCAGCCCCTGGAAATGCATCATGATAAAGGCGAAGCACAGGCCGAGCGGGAGAGAGATAATGGCGACCAGCGCCGAGCGTATGTGCCACAGGAACAGGGCGCAGACCAGCGCGACGACGATAAACTCCTCCAGCAGCTTCGCGCTGAGGTTGTCGATGGCCCGATCGATCAGCTGGCTGCGGTCATAGGTGGTGACCACCTCAACCCCTTCCGGCAGGCTGCCCTGCAGGGACGCGAGCTTGCTTCTTACGGCCGAAATGACTTCGCGGGCGTTCTTACCGGAACGCAGGATCACCACGCCGCCGGCCACTTCGCCTTCGCCGTTCAGTTCGGCAATGCCGCGGCGCATCTCCGGGCCAATTTGTACCCTGGCGACGTCGCGCAGATATACCGGCACGCCGCTGTCGCCGGTTGTCAGCACGATATTGTTAAAATCGTCGAGGCTTTGCAGATAGCCGCTGGCGCGCACCATATACTCGGCTTCCGCCAGCTCGACGGAAGAGCCGCCGGCCTCCTGGTTGGAGGTATCCAGCGCCGATTTCACCGCCGACAGGGTAATGCCGTACTGGGTCAGCTTCAGCGGATCGACCACGACCTGATACTCTTTAACCACGCCGCCCACCGACGCCACTTCCGAAACGTCCGGGATGGTTTTCAGCTCGTATTTTAAAAACCAGTCCTGCAGCGATCTCAGCTCCGCGAGGTCGTGCTTGCCGCTGCGATCGACCAGCGCGTACTCATAGATCCAGCCGACGCCGGTGGCATCCGGCCCCATCTCGGCGCTGACGCCGGCCGGGAGCTTGCCCTGCACCTGGTTGAGGTATTCCAGCACCCGCGAGCGCGCCCAGTAGGGATCGGTGCCGTCGGCAAAAATCACGTAGACGTAGGAAGCGCCGAACTGCGAGAAGCCGCGCACCGTTTTGGCTCCCGGCACCGACAGCATGGTGGTGGTTAGCGGCCAGGTGACCTGGTTTTCAACGATTTGCGGCGCCTGTCCGGGGTAGCTGGTTTTGACGATCACCTGGACGTCAGAGAGATCCGGCAGGGCGTCCACCGGCGTGTGGACGATGGTCCACGCCCCCCAGATGCTGAGGAACAGCGCCCCCATCATCACCAGAAAGCGGTTGGCCACCGAGCGACGGATAATCCATTCAATCATTTGTCATCTCCTTAGTGCGCATGCGCCGCGTTATCCGGCATGCTCGGCGCCGCGGCGGTCGGCCGGGCGCGCATCCGATCCAGCGCGCCGGAGATATTGGCCTCGGAATCAATCAGGAACAGGCCGCTGGCGACGACCTTCTCTCCTTCGCGAATACCGGAGCGGATCGCCGTCATATCGCCGGACTGCTGGAAGACCTCGACCCGTTTCGGCACGAAGCGGCCATCGCCGTCCACGGTGATGACCCGCTGTTCCTCGCCGCTGTCGATCAGCGCTTTCGACGGGATCAGCAGCATCGGCTGACTTTGCGCGTTCAGCTTCAGCCAGGCGGTCATTCCCGGTTTCAGCGCTTCATCCGGGTTATCGACCTGCAGACGCAGCTGCAGCGTGCGGGTAGCCGCATCCACGCCGGGCAGAATGCTCCATTTGCTGATGGTGAAGGTTTTGTCCGGCCATGCCGGAACGGAAAGGACAAACTGCGAAGCGTCTTTAATCAGCCATGCGATGGATTCCGGCACCGAGGCGCTAATCCACACCGGGTCCATGCCCTGAATTTTGGCCACCACGTTATCTTTGGCGATGTTCATGCCGGCGCGTAGATCAAAGGCGGTAATCACGCCGTCAATCGGCGCTTTCAGGGTGAAGCGGGTCTGAATTTTGCGCGTCGCCTTCAGGCGGCGGATATCGTCATCCGGCATCCCGGCGAGGCGCAGCCGCTCGAGGATCCCCTCCACCTGGGTGGCGGTGCCGCCGGTTTCCTGCAGCAGCAGATATTCGCTCTGTGCCTCGACCCAGTCCGGAATGGTCAGGTCAATCAGCGGAGTGCCTTGCTTAATCTTATCGCCGACGGTCAGCGGGTAGACCCTGTCGATAAAGCCCGCCGAGCGCGCCTGGACGATGACAAACTGGTATTCGTTATAGCTGACGTTGGCCGGGAAGGTCCGGGCGTAGCTTAGCGGCCCGCGCGCGACGGCGGCGGTTTTGACGCCCAGATTCTGCGTTTGCGTCGGGTCGATGCGTACGCCCGGGGCGGCCGAGGGCTGGGCCTCTTCATCGGCGTATTTGGCCACCAGGTCCATATCCATAAACGGCGATTTTCCCGGCTTATCAAAACGCGTATTGGGGTACATCGGGTCATACCAGAACAGGACTTTACGCGCCTGCCCGGCGGCTGGCTCCGCGTCGCCCGCAGGGTGGACGGGCGAAAGCCCGATATACAGGCCCGCTGCAATAACGCCGCCAAGACACATACTGCTGATAATGAGCGCAGCGGTTTTAAGTTTTAGAGAGACCATCGTAATGCGCTCCGTGAACACCTTATTAGTTAACGTGGATATCCTGTAATAAGGAGAGGCCGCCCTGCTGGATAAAGGTGAAAGTGACCTTATCGCCGGGCTTAATCGCGTTAAGCTGGGTTTGCGGGGTGATGGTGAAGCGCATGGTCATCGGCGGCCAGTTCACCGCCGGGATGGCGTCATGGTCGATAGTGACTTTTTTACTTTCCATATCAATGGTTTTAACTTCACCGGTCGCGCTGATGAGCTGCGTCTGCCCGGCGGCTGGCGCGGCGGACATCATTTCGCCATGCTGGTGCCCGGCAGCCTGGGCGCCGAAGCTCGCTGCAGACATAAGAAGGCCCAAAATGACCGTTTTTGCGACATGATTCATGATTAACACTCCTGATATTCAATAATGGTTTATTCCAGCCAGCCGCCGCCGAGGGCGGTAAAGAGCTGAATTTCGTTAACCTGGCGGGCGTAGTTGAGATCCAGCAGGGCCTGCTGCGTGGCGAACAGCGAACGTTCGGCGTCCAGCACTTCGATATAGCTGACCGCGCCGTGCTGATAGAGCGTTCTGGCACGCTGCAGGGTGATTTGCAGGGAGGCAAAATAGCGCTGCTGGGCGCTGATTTGATCCGCCAGGCTCTGGCGCAGGGCCAGGGCGTCGGCCACCTCTTTAAAGGCGTTCTGGATTTTCTGTTCGTAATTCACCACCGACTGCTGCTGGCGGATTTCGGCGACATCGAGATTGGCCTGATTACGCCCGGCGTTGAATATCGGCAGCTCGATTTTAGGGATGAAATTCCACATCCCGCTGGCCGGATTAAACAGGCTGGAGAGGTCGGCGCTGCTGCCGGAAAGCGAGCTGGTTAGCGTAATCGACGGGAAGAAGGCCGCCCGCGCGGCGCCGATATTGGCGTTCGCAGCCCGCAGCCCGTGCTCGGCCTCTAAAATATCGGGACGCTGGAGTAAGATCTGCGAGGAGAGGGCGGGCGGCAGCCTGACGCTGTGAATATCCGCCGCGCTGTCGGCCGCGTCGTCCGGCAGCCGCTGATAGCTGCCCAGCAGCAGCTGCAGGGCGTTATTGGCCTGCGCCAGCTCGCCTTCCCGCCTGGCGATGTCGGCGCGGGTGCTTTCAATCACCCCGCGCGCCTGCTCCAGCGCCAGCACGCTGCTGCTGCCGGTCAGCAGCTGTTTCTCTACAAAAGCGTAGGACTGGCGGTAGTTTTGTAACGTCTCACGCGCCACGGCGAGCTGCGCTGCGGCCAGCCGCTGGTTGAAGTAGCTCTGCGAAACGTTTGAAATTAATAAGATGTGCACCGCGCGCTGGGCTTCTACGCTGGCGAAAAAGGTCTGCCGCTGCGCCTCGCTCATGTTTTTCAGGCGGCCGAAGAAGTCGAGATCGAAGCTGAGGTTAAGCCCGGCCTGATAGTCGCTGCTGGTGGTGGTATCGCCTTTGAGCTTCCCGCCGTAGGTGCTGCTCGCGGCGGTGCTCAGCTGCGGATAGCGATCGGCATCGGTCACGCCGTACTGCGCCCGCGCTTCCTGTACTTTAAGGGTTGCCATGCGCAAATCCCGGTTATCGACGAGCGCGGTCGCAATCAGCGATTTAACCTGCGGATCGGCGAAAAAGGCGCGCCAGCCGGTGTCCTGATAGCCTGCAGGCGGCGTCACCAGTTGGTTCTGGCTGAGAGAGAACTGCTGCGGCACCGGCGAGGGCGGCTGGCGGTAGTCCGGGGCTAAGGAGATACAGCCCGTCAGAATGAAAATAACGCTGAGCGAAATGAGCTTTAACTGGCGCATAGTGGCAGGTTTATCGGCTATCAGAGAATGCCTGTACTTTACGCAACGGCGTCTGTTTGACGCGTGACGGGAAAATGACAAAGCTGTCATTTTCCTGAGAATTCATTGCTATCCGGTTTGGCTCCTCTAAAATTGGAAACCCGCACCACAGTCGCGTGAAGGAGCAGGTGATGAAGATTTTGATCGTCGAAGATGAGATGAAAACCGGCGAGTACCTGACGAAAGGGCTGACGGAAGCCGGTTTTGTTGTCGATCTGGCGGATAACGGTCTGAATGGCTATCACCTGGCGATGACCAGCGATTATGACCTGCTGATCCTCGATATCATGCTGCCGGACGTGAACGGCTGGGATATCGTCAGAATGCTGCGATCCGCCGATAAGGGCATGCCGATCCTGCTGCTGACCGCGCTGGGGACCGTTGAGCATCGGGTGAAGGGGCTGGAGCTCGGGGCCGATGATTATCTGGTGAAGCCCTTTGCCTTCGCCGAGCTGCTGGCGCGCGTAAGGACGCTTCTGCGCCGCGGGGCGGCGACGATCGTTGAGAGCCAGTTCCAGGTGGCGGATTTAACGCTCGATCTGGTCAGCCGCAGGGTGACCCGCGCGGGCGCACGCATCACGCTGACCAGCAAAGAGTTTACGCTGCTGGAGTTCTTTATCCGCCATCAGGGGGAAGTTCTGCCCCGTTCGCTGATCGCCTCTCAGGTCTGGGACATGAATTTTGACAGCGACACCAACGCCATTGACGTGGCGGTGAAGCGGCTGCGGGGCAAAATAGATAATGATTTTGAGCCTAAGCTCATCCAGACCGTGCGCGGCGTCGGCTATGTGCTTGAGGTGCCGGATGGCGATTAAGCTTCTGCAGCGGCCTTTTTCGCTGGCGACGCGGCTGACCTTTTTTATCAGCCTGGCGACGATAGTGGCCTTTTTCGCCTTCACCTGGATAATGATCCACTCGGTAAAGGCGCATTTTGAAGAGCGTGACGCCCACGACCTCAGGCAGCTGGCCACCACCCTTGAGACGGTGCTCAACCATGCCGACTATCCACAGGCGCGGCGGCTGGAGATCTTAAAGAACGTGATCGATGGCTACGCCAACGTTTTTATTTGCCTCGATGACGGCAGCGGCAAGATCCTTTTCCAGTCGCCGAATGGCCCGGACCTCAGCCATATCATGAGTACGCCGGGGCTCGCCGCCAGGCTGCAGGATGGCAACGTCATCTCGTGGGTAGACCCGCATCCGCGGGCGTTAACCCATGACAATCACCAGATGCAGACCCGCTCCTGGCGGCTGATTATGCTGCCGCTTAGCCGTGCGGCGGACGGCAGGCCGGCCTATCACCTGCTTATGGCCCTGTCGATCGATTTCCATCTCCACTATATTAACGATCTGAAGGCGAGGCTGATTTCGGCGGCGACGATTATCAGCATCCTTATCATCTTTATTGTGCTGTTCGTGGTCTATCACGGACATAAGCCGATTCGCCGGGTCAGCCGACAGATTCAAAACATTACCTCCCGCGACCTCGACGTGCGCTTAAACCCGCAGTCTGTGCCGATTGAGCTGGAGCGGCTGGTGCTGTCGTTTAACCATATGCTTGAACGTATAGAGGATGTATTTACCCGTCAGTCCAACTTTTCCGCGGATATTGCTCATGAGATCCGCACGCCGATAACCAACCTGGTGACCCAGACGGAGATCGCGCTCAGTCAGACCCGCAGCCAGAAAGAGCTGGAGGATGTGCTGTACTCCAATCTGGAAGAGTTCTCGCGGATGTCGCGAATGGTCAGCGATATGCTGTTTTTGGCGCAGGCTGACAATAATCAACTGATTCCGGAGCTAAAAGCGCTGAATCTGGCCGACGAGGTCAGCAAGGTTTTCGACTTCTTTGAAGCCTGGGCCGAGGAGAGGGAAGTGGCCCTGCACTTTAGCGGCAGCGCCTGCTGGGTGGTTGGCGATCCGTTGATGCTGCGCCGGGCGATGAGTAATTTGCTCTCTAACGCCATTCGCTATACGCCTGGCGGCCAGGCGGTCACCGTTCATCTGACGGAGGCCAATGACCAGGTTCAGCTGATCGTTGAGAATCCGGGAGCGCCGATCCCTGCGGAACATCTGTCGCGGCTTTTCGACCGATTCTACCGCGTCGATCCCTCCCGCCAGCGTAAAGGCGAGGGGAGCGGCATTGGCCTGGCGATCGTTAAATCAATCGTCACGGCGCACCGCGGCAGCGTGGCGGTGGAGTCCGACGTACGCGCAACCCGCTTTATTCTGATGCTGCCAAAACGGGCGTAATAAAAGCAGGCCATAAAAAGAAGCCTGGCGGTGCCAGGCTTTGGGAGGCTTACTCTTCGAAGTACCAGTAACCCTGGTTGATAAGGCGCGTCAGCTCGGCGATAAATTCAGGGTTGTGCAGCGCTTTGCCCAGCTCATCTTTACCCAGTGAGGTGTAGCGGCACAGCGCATCCAGCGCCTCGGCATCGGTGATTTCCAGCGCTTCGCTGTTCACAAAGAAGCTGTCGCCGATATGCAGCACCCGCAGGCCGCTCAGGCGGGCCAGCGTTTCGCCGCCGTTGAGGGCATCAACAACCTCTTCTTCTGCATAAGGCGGCTCGGCCGGCGCGATGTCCAGATCGTGACGCGGGGTGGTGGCAAAGCGGCCGAACCACTGGGTGAAGTCCTCCGGCTGGCTAATCATGTCGATCATCATTCCGCGCAGGCGTTCGAGCTCATACTCTTCTACCCGGCCGGGATGTTCGCGACAGGTCAGGTCCGGATCGCTGTAGTGCTCACCGCCAAGATCGTTTTCCAGCGCGTAGTCGGCAAAGCTGCTGATCAGGTCGCGACCGTTTGGCCCACGGAAGCCAACGGAGTAGTTCAGCGCCGTTTCGTGGGTGATACCGTCGTGCGGGAATCCTGGCGGGATATAAAGGATATCGCCCGGTTCGAGGTCTTCATCAATAATCGGTGGGAAAGGATCGACGTGCAGCAGCGCCGGGTGCGGGCAGAACTGACGCATCGGCAGCTTGTCGCCCACGCGCCAGCGGCGGCTGCCCATGCCCTGAATAATGAAGACATCATACTGGTCGATATGCGGGCCAACGCCGCCGCCCGGGACCGAGAAGGAGATCATCAGGTCATCCAGGCGCCAGTCAGGCAGCACGCGGAACGGGCGAACCAGCTCGGCGGCGGGCATATGCCAGTGGTTTACCGCCTGCGCCAGCAGCGACCAGCCGGTTTCGCCCAGGCCATCAAAATGTTCGAACGGCCCGTTGCTGGCCTGCCACTGCTCGTTCACCAGGCTAACCAGCCGACTGTCGACTTCCGGTTCCATGGCCAGACCGGCCAGCTCGTCCGGGGTGATCGGATCGACGAAGTTCGGGAAAGCATTCTTTAATACTACCGGCTGCTTTTGCCAGTACTTCTCTAAAAACTCGGGCCAGTTAATGTTCAGTTGATAAGCCATAGATTCACACCAGTAAGGAAGAAACGGCCCTGATTATAGAAAGGTGTGAAGCGAGGGCGCTTTGTCGTGAGTCAAAGCGGCTGCTTAATCCGCCGTTTGTGGCTCCGCTAAGCCAGAGGCGGCTATCTGCATGCTGGCCGCCATGCATTTTTTGAAAAATTGGCATTTAGTCTGAAATGAGGCGCAGGCCGCGCCAGGTCTGGGTTTTAGCGGTTTCGGCTATTTGTGATATGGATGGATAAGTTCAAATAATGAGCGCTTGATAGGTTTTTTGTATTTTAAGGCTTGCCATACCAAAAGAACTCCCTATAATGCGCTCCCACTGACACGGCAAATGTGAACAACTTCACAGATTAAGCCGGGTCGGAAGAGAAAAAATCCTGAATTAAAGGGTTGACTCTGAAAGAGGAAAGCGTAATATACGCCACCTCGCAACGCTGAGCGAAAGCCGCGTTGCACTGCTCTTTAACAATTTATCAGACAATCTGTGTGGGCACTCA
>NZ_JANQCE010000059.1:0-210 GCF_042055345.1 Klebsiella sp. C349492 | reverse complement strand
TTACCGCCGTGAAAGGGCGGTGTCCTGGGCCTCTAGACGAAGGGGACACTGAAGTCTCAATCGCAAGACGCCTTGCTATTTACTTTTCATCAGACAAACTGTGTGAGCACTACAAAGGCAGGTTCTTTCAGGTAAGGAGGTGATCCAACCGCAGGTTCCCCTACGGTTACCTTGTTACGACTTCACCCCAGTCATGAATCACAAAGTGGT
>NZ_JANQCE010000006.1:0-401587 GCF_042055345.1 Klebsiella sp. C349492 | reverse complement strand
ACCTTGCTTATATCTGTCCCAGATAATCGCCTTCTGCTCTGGCGTGTAGTTAATCCGAGTTCTTCGTTTCATGGCAACGTCCCCCTTGATTAAGGATAGCGTTGCATCGACCCATTGAACTCACAGCTCATAGCTGCCCTTTAGTGTTGTCGTTCATCTCGTGACCTGTACTCCGACTCGCCCCCGTGTCCAGGGTATGGGAGGGGGTGTTCGGCAGTCCGTCATTATTGACGGAGGGCAGGGGATAGATACCATTAATGCCGCTACTGGTGGCAGAAAAATTGCGTACTCTTATTAATTATGCAACGTTACATGAAGTTATATTATTTCCTGAATCAACTTCGCAATAATCAAAACTGTCCATGTAATATATACTGTGTTTTTATTCAGTGCGATATAATGAAGGCAGAAAAAATTTTCGTTTGTCATAACGGAAGGATGGAATAGGTAGAAAGATTATTAAATAGCGCGGTAAGGAGGTGGTGGAACACCTTCTTACCGCTGACCACAGACAACTATCAAGGAGTTGAATATGGCTGAGCAGAATTTTAAGCCAGAAAGTGCTATTGCCAAAATAGATTCTGATGAATCAGAAACCAGTAGCGAAAATTGCGAGCTGCTACGTAAAAAAACCGTTAAGCACTTGCAGAATAGATCCACTACGGAGTCATCACAACCGCTTAACCGCACGGAGTTTTATGACCGTATGCGGCATGACTATATCCCGCTCCAGGGTGACTGGCTTTCGCAGGCCGGATTTACGCCGAGTATGCCGGTAAAAATCAGAGTAATGCCAGATTGCATTGTGATCACCGCCCAGAACAGCCGAGAGCTGTTCGGCTGTGCCGAAGGGTTAAGCGCGGCTCATTTCAGCAAGAAGAAAATGGACTTGTGGATCAAGACGTTCCCCGGTGCGCTTAACGATACCGGTGACCTGCCGGTCATCCGGCGGGAGAAGCCCCGCTATGATTGCCTGAAGCGAAGCCGTGACTGAATTTTAAAGTAAAATCCCGGCTCGGCGGCCGGGATTTTTGTGAGGATCAGTCCGGATCTGAAGGAGGCTTTTTACGAGAGTTAAATTTATCTATCAGATTAAAAACTATTGTGGCCAGTGTAATCGCAGAGCCAGCTATACACCCAAACACAACTATCCTTTCCACATGGTAAACAGGAAAAAAGAAGTATCCTTTTGTTAGATAAATAAATAATGCCCCCCCACCTATAAGCAAGAAGCCAAATACAATGCAAAAGACACATGAATATATGAATAACTTAATATAAGGAATCATTCCTTTATCTCCTTTTGCCTTTCGGAAGAAGGCTGGCTGCCATTTACTGCATCTTTTACATATCCACCCAAAATTTCACTACCGAAGGAACCTGTCGCATCAAATATAAAACCAGGGATTTCTTTTCCTGATACTGAACTCACAAACCCTGGAGCTAACTCACCAAACTTCCCGCCGGCCCAGGAACCTATAGCGGCCCCTCCAATAGAACCAACATCCGGACCATCGGTAAAGAAAGCACCTCCTGCAGCAATTCCGACATTTTGTCCGACAGTTCTTCCTGGTGCGAGCATACCTGTAATGCCTGCACTGACACTGCCCTTCCAGTCCCAGTTTTTGTTTTCATTGCCCGGTTGACTCAGGTCGAACCACTGGTAGCTTCCGTTGGCTATCTCTGCAATAACTCCGCCACCTACAACTTTACCAACCGACGCCGCAGGCCCTAAATACGCGGCTCCCGCAATCAGTACCCCATCCTTATAGCCATCCACAATCACTTTTGTGATGTTAGCACCTTCAGGCAGGTCACCTTTAGCCAGTTTATCCAGTCCAGCCTGTGTCTGCTCCGGCGTCAGGTTTTTATCTACTGCATATTGATTCCAGGAAGCTGCTGCAGCGCCATAGTCATTCAGCCCGGATGGCAGGCTGAACATATCATTGTTCTCTGATGTGTTCTTACCAGCCTGGCCGCCTGCCACTGCACCGCTTGTATCTCCCCCGGCGAGCCCGCCCGCCAGACCGCTTGCCAGCGTGCTTAGCGCAGACACCGTTTGTTTTTGTGTTTCGCTCAGTTTGCTGAAATCATCTGTACCATATAGCGCTTTCGCTATCACTGATGTTCCGATAGCCGCCGTTGCGGCACCCGCAGCGCCTGCTGCTGCACTGTTTCCCTGTAATTCAGCCGCAACCCCGGCCATGACGGCATGAGCCATTACCCGGCTGGTTTCATTCGGTGAGTATTGCTTAATAACCTCCGCCACATACGGCGCCGCGCCGCCGGCCAGCGCCGCCTTCAGGTCGCTGCCCGCCAGGCCCTGCACGGCGGCAGTTGCCGCCTGAATCGCCTGCTGGACGCTGCTCCCGGTACCCCATTGCTGCTGCGCGGCCTTATAGCCTTCGGTCGCGGCCAGCTGAGCGTTATATTGCTCCCAGGCCTCCTTGCTGGCGCCTTTCTCCGGCTCGTTGATCTTTTCCTTCGCCAGCTCGGCCTTACCTGCGTTGATGGCGCTAATCTGTCCCTCGGTGCGCGCAATATCCGCCACCTGGTTGCCAATCTCGCCGATCAGCCGGGTCTGCTGCAGGCGCTGCTGCTCCTTCTCCTTATCAAATATCGGCGACAGGGTCTGGTTGGCATGCTCCACGTCGCGGCTGAGGTTCGCCACGTTCTGGGTCTGCTGACCCTGGTCGCGGACAATGAGCGTACCGTCGGAGACCGCCGCGTGGGTGGTGCTGCTGTCGTGGCCTTCGTTGTTCCCGCCGGTCAGCAGGCCGTTGGCCATGTTTCCGGCGAACTGGCTGCCGATGCTGCCGCCGGTGCTGAACCCGACGCTCTGGTGTTCGGTTTTAAAATCGGCGCGGTTGTCGATATCGCCCCAGCCCAGCGTGCCGGTGTCGAGGCGGTTTTTGTCCGCCGTCGCCGTCGAGCCAATCACCGCGCCATCCAGCTGCGTATGCTCGCCGACGGTGATGTCATAGCCGCCTTTGCCGGCAAAGATGCCCGTCTGCTCCACCACGGAATCGTAGTTGCTGTGCATCTTGTCCTTGCTGAGGTTGACGCTGGCGGAGCCGCTCATGGAGCCGAAGGTGAAGCTGCCCCCGGCGCTGGCGTTCTGCTGTTTTGAGTCGTAGCGGTCGCTGTCCTGCTCAGAGGTGAGGGTCAGGTTGCGGCCGATATCGGCGATAACCGTGTCGCCGCTGACCTGGGCGCCGGTAAGGGTGGTGTCGCGTCCGCTGTTGAGGATCAGATTGTTGCCGGCATCGACGGTGGTTTCGCTGTGGGTGGTGCCGTTGCCGCTTTCGCTGCCTTTGCCCTTGTTGGCGCTGGCGGAGACGCTGATCCCCCAGCCGCCGGAGCCCACGCCAATCCCGACGCCGACCGTGCCACCTTTGCTTTCGTTTTTGCCTTCAAGCAGCGAGGTGTTTTCAGCAGAGACCAGGTTCAGGTCGCGGCTGGCGGAGAGGGCCACGTTGTTGCCCGCCTTCAGCTGGCTGCCGACCGCGCTCAGATCGCCTTCGCGGGCGGTGATGCTGAGGTCGCGCCCCGCCGTCAGGCTGCTGCCCTGGGCGGTGGTCTGCTCGCTGCGCCGGGTCGATTTCGACGACTGGCTGCCGTAAGAGAGGCTGACGCCAACGGTATTGTTGTTGGTCGGATCGTTGCCCTGCGCCGCATCCAGACGGGCGGCCTGACCGGCCTGCACGCCGGAGAGGGCCGCCTTCACGCCCTGCAGGGCCTGCAGGCGGCTGCTGCCGGCGGATTTGGCGTCCTGGGTGGCCTGAACAACGCTGTTGAGGGCGCTGCCCGCCGTGCCGGAGAGGGCCAGGGTCAGGCCGGAGGTTTTCTGTTCGACCACGTGGGTCTGCCGGCTCTGGTTTTCGGCGGCGGTAATGGCGACGTTTTTGCCGCTCAGGGCCATGTCCTGGCCGGCGATCAGATCGGAGCCGTTGACCGTCAGGTTGTCGCCCGCGCGCAGGGTCAGGTCGCCGTTCACGCTGCCGACGGTGCTGCCTGCCCGGGTAACCTCCGCCCCGGTATCGGTGGTTTTCACGCTCTGGGTGCCGTAGCTGAAGCCGATCCCGCCGGAGCTCATCAGCCCCGATTTTTTCTCCTGCTTCAGGTGCTGCTCGCTGTTGTACTCATCCTGGGTGTCGATCCGCAGATTGTTGCCCGCCAACAGCGCCACGTCGCCGCTGCCGGCCACGCTGCTGCCGCGCACGGTGAGGTCGTTGCCGGCGGTGATGCTGACGCTGTCGCCGTTCAGCTCGCTGCCCTGGGCCGTCTGCCGCGACACGCTGTCCTCGGTGCGGGTGGTGGTTTTGGACAGCCACCCGCTGCTGCCGGTGACCTTGTGGCGCTCGTCCAGCGCCTGGCTGTTTTCGCCCGCCGCGAGGGTGAGGTTATTGCCTGCGCCGAGGTTCAGCGCTGCGCCGGAGGAGAGGAGGGCGCCGCGGGCGCTGAGGTCGTGCCCGGCGCTCAGCGTGACGCTGCCTTTGCCGGTCACTTCGCTGCCGGTGCTGCTGCTCTGGCTCTGGCTGAGGGCGTTGTCGGCATCCCACACCAGACTATCGCGCCAGGCGGTGGTGACGTCGTTGAGCTGGATATCGCGCCCGGCCACCAGCTGGACTTCGCCGCGTTCGCCGCTGGCGACCACCTGCGCGCCGCTGAGGGTGATATCGCGGCCGGAGTGCAGCGTCAGACTGCCGTCATCGCCCTGGACATAAATGCCGGAGACGCTGTCGATGGTGGTGCGGCTGAAGCGGTTATCGCCGCTGACGCTCCGGGCGTCGGCGAGGGTGGTGGTGGCGTTGATGTCCCGTCCGGCCACCGCCTGCAGGCTGCTGTCGCCCTGGATGATGCCGCCGATGTTATTGATATCGTTGCGGGCGCTCAGGCGCACGTCGTCGCCGGTCAGGGTGCCCGCCCGGTTGGTGATATTGTCGGCGTCAAGCTGCAGGACGCGGCGGCCGTTAAGGGTGCCGCTGTTGAAGAGATCGCCGTTGAGCCTGATGCTGACGTTATTCCCGGCGAGCAGCGCGCCGGAGCCGTCGATGTCGCCCGGTTTCACTTTGGCGTAGACCTGCGGCACCAGCACGCTCTGCAGCGAGCCGTCCGGCATCTTCACCGTGGTGTTCACCAGCCAGACGATATCCCCGGTCAGCAGCGCCATCTGCTCGGGGGTCAGCGCCACGCCGCTCTTCAGCGCGTACCGTTTGCCGAAGGTAATACCCTGATCCATCAAGGCTTTAAACTGCTCTTCGTCGCTGGTGTAGCCGTCAAGATAGCGCTGGCCGGTCAGGGCAACCACCTGCTCGCGGATCAGCCGCTGCTCGTAGTAGCCGTCTCCCAGCCGTTTCAGCGTCGTGTCGCCGTTGCCGGCCAGCGCCTGCTGCATGTAGTCGCTGCCGAGCCACTGCTTCTGGTTGGTGAAGCGCGGATCGGTCTCCACCAGATACGGCACGTCGGCGGCGGGGTTGACCGTAAACAGGCTGTTATCCGGCAGGGTGGTGTTCGGGCCGACGATGCGAATCGCCCCTTCTGCGGGCGTGACCTCAAACTGCTGGCCCGCCGGCGGCGTGACCGGCTCGCCGGGCGAAACGGTGTGCTGACCGGCGACGGCGCCCGCCACGCCGATCGCCGCCGCCGTGCCCTGCGGGGTCAGCGGCGCGATGGTGAGCGGCGTGCCCTCGACGCTGCCGCCGCTGATAAGCTGCCCCGGCTTCAGGGAAATGCTCTGAATTTCGGTCGGCGGCGTATATGCGGTACGGTCGCGGCCCTGCTCGTCGCCCCCTTTGTGGCGAATGCGGTAGTAGTGGGTGGCGGTACCGACGTCGGTGGTTCGCCGCTCGCCCGTTACGTCGTCGTTTTTCACCTCCTGCAGGCCGGCGATCGCCAGGGTACCGCCGGCGATGACCTGGCTCTTATCGTTCAGCAGGCGGTCGCCGGTGAGCGTTATATTGCCGCCGGCGAGGATCTTCGCCGGGTCGGATTCGAGGACCCGCGTCTCTTCCACCGTGCGGGTATAGTCGAACTGGTTGAAGCTATCGTTATTACTGCCGGTGTCGTCCGGGGTATTCAGATTGCGCAGGCCATCGGCGGAGTTCCTGTCGACAAACACGCCGTCGTCCGCGGCGTTCCAGCGGTTGGGGGAGCCGGTGTGCTGATATTCGGTCACCTGCTCCTGAGCAACGGTGACGATCCCGGTGGCGAAGCGATCGTTGATGTTGTTGATCTGCCCGGCGGCGATCGTCATATCCCCGGCGGACTCGATCGTCGCGCTATGGTTATCGATCGTTCCCGCCCGGCCGATCGCGGCGCCGTTATCCCCCAGCGCGCCGCCAATCAGCAGATCGCCGCCGCTGTAGATCAGCCCGTGGTCGCGGTTATTCAGGGTCTGCACCCCGAGGTCGATGCGCTCGCGCCCGGCAAGGGTCGCCGCCGTGCCGTTTTCCGCCAGGTTGTTGAAGGTGACGGCATTGACGCCAACGGCGTTGCCGTAGATGCGCCCGCTGCCGCTGTTGGTGAGGGTTCCGGCGTTAATCCGCGTATAGCCGCCGTCGATCAGCCCGGCGTTGAACAGCGTGTCGCTGACGTTAAGCGTGTTTTGCCCGGCGTTAATTTCGCCGCTGGCCCCGTTGTTCAGGTTGCGGCCGGTGAGATCGAGCCTGCTGCCCGCCAGCAGCTTACCGCCGTTGGTGATATCCCCCGCGGAGGTGAGCGTGAAGCTGCCGTTGGCCACCATCGTCCCGCTGTTATTCAGCGACTGGCGGCTGCTCAGCGCCATATCGCCGAGTGACAGCAGCTGGCCGCCGCCGTCGAGCCTCTCCGCCTCGATGCGCAGCATCTCGCCGGCTTTCACCGTGCCGCCCTGGTTTAGCAGCGCCAGCCCGTCGCCGCGAATATCCACCGTCCCGGAGGCCGCCAGCCCGCCGCTGCGGTTGTTGAGCTCGCCGCCGTTGCGTACCGTCAGCGATTTATCGGCCAGGATCATCCCGCTCTGGTTATCGATCGTCTCGGTTGCCAGGGCGATGTTCTGCGCCTCCAGCCCCTGATTGTCGCCGAGGGTATTCTGGTTGATAAGCCTGGCGGCCGTGAGCGTTAGCGTCGCGCCGCTGCGCATCAGCCCGGAAACGTTATCCACGATGCCGCGGGCGCTGTCGATCAGCAGGTCGCCGACGCTCTGGATCTCTCCCCCGCCGTTGTGCAGGTGCCGGCTGCGCAGGGTGGCGGCTGCGCTGCTGCTGATGCTGCCGCTGCGGTTGCTGATATCGTCGGCGGCGAGAGTCAGGCCCTCGCCGCTCTGGATCAGGCCGCCGCTATCGTTGACCAGCTGCCCGCCGCTAACGCTCAGCGTCCGCTGCGCCGCCAGCTGGCCGCCCTGGTTGTCCAGCCGGTCGGCGTGGAGCAGGGCATCCGCGTTGCTGAACAGGGTGCCCTGGCGGTTGTCGAGGCTGGTGACGCCAACGTCGAGCGCGCCGCCCGCGCCGACGATCCCCCGGACGTTGTCCAGCGTGCCGCCGTTCAGCGTCATCGCGCCCAGCGCCTTCAGGCTGCCCTCGTGGTTCAGGAAGGAGCTGAAGCTGGCGTTCAGGGCCTGCTCCGCGGCGAACTGACCGGCACGGTTATCAACATCGCCCCCTTTGAAGGTGAGCGTGCCGCCGCTGGCGAGGTAGCCGCGCTGGTTATTGAGCGCGCCGCTGTGAATATTCAGCGCGCTGTGCGAATACAGCGAGCCGGACTGGTTGTTGAAGGTGCCGTCGGCGAGCGCCAGCGTGGCCCGGTCGGCGACGATAACGCCCTGCTGGTTATCCAGCCCGGCGGCGCTGATGGTCTGCGTTTTGGCCGCTTCGATGCGCCCTTTGCCGTTGCTGACCGCCTGCGTGCTGCGGATCTCGCCGCTGCCGGTAGCGGCGGAAATCAGCCCCTCGTTATTATTGAGAATGCCGGCGTCGAGCCGGGTATCGCCCGCCGCGGCGAGGGTGCCTTTGCGGTTATCCAGCGTCGTCCCGGCGTGTGCCGTCAGGCTGCCGCTCTGCGCCGCCAGCACTTTCCCGCCCTGGTTATCGACGGAGTGCGCCGCGAGCTGAATATCGCCGTTGGCGGCAATCTCCCCCTCCCGGTTATCGATATCGCCAGGCAGATTGACCGCCAGGGCGCCGCTGCCGGTCTGCACCAGCTTGCCTTTGCGGTTCGAAAGATGCCGGGCGGAGAGGGTTATCGCGTCGGCGCTGAGCGTGCCGCCGTCGTTGTTGAGCGTTTGGCCGCTGCGCAGGGTCAGATCCCGGGCGTTGACCTCGGCATTTTGGGTGAGCAGGTGGCCCGCGCCGCTGTCCAGCTCGACCCGTTGGCCCTGGGTCCGGCTGCCGCTGACGTCCACCCCCTGGCCGCTGGCGTGCAGGTTTCCGCCGGCCAGCGTCTGGCCGTGGACGCTCAGCTGGCCGCCGGCGTGCAGCCGCAGGTCGCCGCTCTCCGCCAGCTTACCGTCATTTTGTACTCCGGCGGCCAGCACGCTGCTGCGGCTGCTGGTGAGGCTGGCCGCCTGAATGTCCACATTATGGCCGGCGGTCAGCGCGCCGCCGTTGCTGAACTCGCCGGCGGTACGGACGGCGGCGTTTTCGCTGGCGCGCAGCGTGCCGCTGTTTTCAATGCGGCCGTCGGCGGTCAGGTTCACGCTCCCGGCCTGGGCGCCAATGGCGCCGGCGTTGCGCACCCCGACGCCGCTCTCCGTGCCGACCATGCGGATTTTACCCGCGTACATGCCGCCGAGGCTGGCGACATCCACCGCCAGCTGCGGACGCGTTGCCGGATCGTCGCCGGTTTTTTCGATGCGCTGGTGGGCGGCATCCACCCGGTTGCGTCCGGTGGTGACCTGCAGATCCTTCGCCCACAGCCCGGCGTTAACCTTCACCGAGCGGGCGATAATATCGGTGTAATCGGCCCCCGAGCTCTCCATCCCGGCGCCTTCGATGGTCACTTCGCCGCGTTCGACCTGATAGCCGGTGAGATTGCCGTTATTAATCTGCGCCTGGCCGGTGGTCAGGGTGGCGCGGTTGGCGTTGATAAAGCCGCAGCCATTACAGGTAATGCCGGACGGGTTGGCGATCACCACCTGGGCCTTTTTCCCGGCCACTTCTATCATCCCGTTTAGCCGGCTGGGGTCGCGCGAATTCACCTCGTTCAGAATGACCTTCGCTTCCCCTTTCGCCAGCCAGGGATTCCCCGCCACCATGCCGCCCAGCTGGGTCTGCACGTTTTTATGCGAGTTATTGAGGATCGCCCCCTGCTGGTTGACGTCGAACTGGCTGTAGGTATTGCGCGATACCCCGGCGGCAGACGGGGTCTGAATATTGACCTGCGGCGTACCGTTGGCGCTCGGCAACACCGTTGGCTGCTGGTTTTTCGGCGCTCCGGCGTCGGCGACGATATTGGCCTGCGCCGGATGAATAACGCCCATCGCCAGCCACAGGCTGAGGCTGATGGCGCTGACCTTGCCGTGCAGCTGGCGCGGGAGGCGTCCCGGCGCGGAAGAACGTGCGGAGCCGGCGCGTCCGGATCGGGCGATGTCCGCCACCACCATCAGCATGCCGCGCGCTTTGTTGAACACAATACGGTAGAGGTTCTTATTCATGGTTTAGTCCTTTAAACGCTTCCGGCAGGTTGACGGCGAGCGGGTGAGTCCGCCGCCAGGCCCTTGCCTGTTCGCGGCTGACGCGGCGGCCGTGGAACGTCACCACCCGCTTGCCGCGCTGCTCGCCCCGGTGATAGAGCGCCCGCGCGCAGTGGTCGGCAAAGATGTCCTGGCGCATCAGGGCGTTCATGGCGGCGGTATGGCCGAACGGCGCGATCCAGTCGCAAAACCACATCCGGTCGCCGCTGTCCCAGTCAGTCTCGCGCATCTCAATCGCCGGACGGGTGAGGTAGCGGGCTTCCGACTCCCGGCTGAGCCACGCCCAGCTGAGAAAAAACACCGGCCGCTCGTTTTGGATAACCAGCACATACTGACGGCGCTTGATGATCGGCATCAGCAGCGTGGGCAGGGCGTGCAGCGGGGCATCCCGGTGCATCGGCGAATGCATCCATAGCCAGACGCTGGCCCCCAGCACTTCGGCTTCGTTGTCAGTGCCGCCGAAGATCAGCGGCGCCTTAATCTCGTATTGTCCAACGCGCATCACCAGCTCCAGTTCAGGTTGAAGCCAAGAGTCACGGCGCTGGTGTGGAACCCATCCGGCTTCGAGAATGGCGTTCCGGCGAACAGGTCATAGCCGGTATTGAAGGCGCTGCCGCGAACGCCGATCGCGCCGCCCGCCAGGTGCTGGCCGATGAGGTAATCAGAGCTGTAGCCGCCGACTTCACCGTAGTCCGCGCCGAGATAGAGCTCCTGGCTCTCCAGCGGGGTGCGCCAGGCCAGATCGTTGCGGACGTACCAGCCGTGGCTGGCGCTGAGGGTGCGCTCGCCGTCGAATCCGCGTACCGTCCAGCGGTTGCCGATGGCGAACTGATCCTGCGGCGTCAGCGGGGTGTTGCTGATCTGGCGTAGATACTGCACGTTGTAGCGGAAATTTTGTGTCCCGAGGGTAAAAGGCAGGTCGAGCTGGGCGTTGAGCTGGGTGATTTTGCTCAGCGCGGTGGCATCGCCGACGTACTCTTCCGGCGCGGGCCGCGCGCCAAACCAGCGGGTGCCGCGCTGGTAGCTGGCGCCGAGGTCGAGAGTGGCCTGACCGATATAGTGGCGATGCTGTAGCCCCACGCGCCAGGCTGCCGTCTGGCGACGCTGTACGCCGACTTCGGTATCGTCGATGTAGTTGCGGGTTTCGCGGGCCAGAACGTCGTAGGTGAAGGTCGTTTTCTGCGTACCGCTGCGGTGCAGAACGCGGCTTAGCTGCACGTCGAGATTTTTACTTTTGCCGCTGTAGCGGTAATCGCTGTTAAGGCCTGCCACCGTCTGGTGATAGTCGTAGTCGCTGCCGGTGACCCCTAGCATCCAGTAGCCGTAAGGCACCGAGTAGTGGGCAATGTAGTTGCGGCTGCTCTTGCCGCCGCTATCGTTCAGATCGTGGCTGGCGGAGAGATAGAGTAAATCGCTTAGCGAGAAGGGGTTGTCCAGAGATAGCGTCACGCCGCCCTGATAGCGGCCGGTGGTTTCCGTGCCCGAGTCGTCCAGCGAGAGCCCCAGACGCCACATCTTCGACTGTTTGCGCGTAATAACGATATCGCTCTCGCCGGGATTGTCGCCGGGGACAATTTCCATACTGGCCTCGACGGTAGGCAGACGCTGGAGATTTTCCAGCCCCTGTTCGATATCGCGCAGGTCGAGCAAATTGCCCTCATGGGCCGGAAAGGCGCTATACAGCTGGATGTAGTCGTCGCTCTGCGGCGTCAGCCGCACGTGGCGCACGTAGCCCGGCACAATAGTCAGCTTCAGGGTGCCACTTTTCAAATCCTGGGAGGGCGCCAGCACACGGGTGGTGATCCAGCCGCCGTCGACCAGCCGGTTTTGCAGGGTGCTCATCAGCAGGTTAATCCCTTTCCCTCCGAGACAGCGCCCCTGCGCCTGGTCGGCGATGCGCTGCAGCGGCAGCCAGCGGGGGAGCGCCTGCTGGCCGCTCAGCGCCACGCGGTGGATGGGAAAGCAGGGCGTTTCCGGCGGGAAGGGAATGCGGCCGAAGCCGGAAGCGGGCTCGGAGAGGCGCACGTCGGGCGTCGGCGGGGTCAGCTGCTGCTCCAGCGCCTTCTGACGCTGCTGCTGAATGATAAACTGATCGTCCGGGCCTGCGGCGCGGGCCGGCAGGAGAAAAAACAGGCCTATCGCTGAGGCGATCGCCCGGCAAAGAATGGCTTTGCGGTTCATTGGCATCCTTGCAATGTGAAAATGAACAAAATGTGAGTTTGTGTAAAATTGTTCAATTTTTGTCAAGGAAAGGGAACCTGGCATATTCCGAAAAAAGCGTGCGTCCCCGTTGAGACGCAGAGGGGAAAAGAGAGGGAGATTGACATAAACTGCCGTGTTTTCAGCAGGAAGCGCGTTCTATCCGGCCGCGGGTGCGGCGCAGCGTCCCGGCGAAAAGCGTTGAATAATATCCTCGAGGTTTTCGCGACTGACCGGGGGCGAGATCAGATAGCCCTGAAACCTGTCGATCCCCAGCGCCTTCAGCATATTCAGCTTTTCCAGGCTATCCACCCCCTCGGCAACGCAGCGGCTGCCGGTTAGCTGGCAGTAGTAGATCAGGCTTTTTACCAGCGCCAGCGCGTGGGCGTCGTGCTGGAAATCATTCACGATGCTCATGTCCAGCTTGTACTCGCTAAAGCGCACCGCGCGGACCGGAAACATCACGCTGCTTTGTGAAAAGCAGTCGTCGAGCATAATGCGAAAGCCCTGCTGCTGTAATTTCACGATATTGCTGCCGATCTTCCCCTGGCGGTTGAGATCGACGGTTTCGGCAAATTCCAGTACCAGCCTCTCCGCCCAGCGTGGTTCAAGCAGCTGCTGGCGGGCCGCCTCCATCATCCGCATGAGATTGTCATGACCGGCGATGACCGGCGGGACGTTTACCGAGAAGTAGTACTCCCCGCGATGCTGGTTGATCCCCTGAACCGCTTCCCGCAGCGCAAAGGCCGTTAACAGCAGCCAGGCATATTCCGCGCGCACCAGCGGCAGAAACTCGCCGGGCAGCAGCACGCTGCCGCTGCGCCGCCAGCGCGACAGCACCTCAATCCCCTTGAGCATCAGCCGGCCATCGGTAATGGGCTGGAATACCGGAAACACCTGCCGACAGTGGATCGCGTGCACGAACTCGCGCTCAAACGCCGAAAGCGTGGCGAAAGCCTGCGCTTTGTGCCCTTTTGCCTGGCCTCCGGGGAAGCGGGTGGCCAGATGCGGATGATGTTCCACCATCTTTTTTAGTCCTGACAGTCTCTGGTTATAGAGGGTTTTATGGCTCACGCCCCGCAGCTCGGCCTGGCGAGTGATGCTGTATCCGCGCAGCCAGTCCAGCGCGGCGTTGAATTCGGGCTTGCTCAGGCCCGTCGGGGGAATGCCGCGCGCGGCCGCCTCCTCACAGGCCAGCATCTCCAGCGAAGGGTAGTCCGGCGCAGCCTGGCCCAGCAGCGAGGCCAGCTGCCGGAAGGGCAGGTCGGAGGCGACGGTTTTGACGGCGGCAAGGCGGCGGCGGTTGCCTACCAGGTGCAGCAGCGTTTGCCACAGCCAGCCGGCGGGGCTGCGGCTGAGGATCAGCATCGGCAGCGCGTCGGCGCTGCGGTCGAGCAGCAGCGCCGCCTGGCGCAGGGTGAACAGCAGCCAGAAGGGGTCGTCGGGCAGAAACACCACGATCCGCCGGAAGGTCGCCGGGTCGGGCAGCGACGGCGCATCATGGGCCTGAGGGGATAAAAACGTCGGCCGCCGCCCGCCCGCGCCGATCAGCGAAGAGAGCCCCTCCGCCGCCATCGAACAGGGCGAGAGTATGCACTCCCCCGCCGGGGCGGGCGGCGGGACCGGCGCCCTACTGGTAGACAAACGTCACCCCAATAATCGACTGCACGTTGCCGGCGGTGACCTGTCCGCTGGTGCGCGCGTATTCGGCGGTCAGCCCAAGGCTCACCGGCGACGTGCCGACCGTGCCCAGCGATACCGGGCTGTTGGCGGACACCGCCGTACCGCCGCGGGTTAGCTGCACGCCGATCCCCTGCGCCGGCGAGGCGGAGGCGGTATTGGTGAAAATGGCGTTGCCGGAGCCGGTGGTGGTGCCCGACAGGTAGTAGCCCAGCGTCTGGTTCTGCGCGCAGTGCACCGTCAGCGGCACCGCCATCGAGCCGGGATAGTCCGGCAGGGTCACCGTCACGTCGCGGGCGGAGACGTCGCAGCCGCCGGTCGGCACCACCACGTCGTTATTGGCATAAATGTTCCAGACGAACTGGTAGGAATCGCTGTTGTAGTTGTTGGTCTGATGGAGGATCAGCACGGCGATCAGCGACCCGGAGGTAATGGCGATCCCGCCGGCGGTGCTGACCGGCGTCAGGTAGAGCACGGTTGGCCACGGCTTATCGGTGGTCGAGTCGTAAATCACCCGCGAGGTTTCCGTGGTGGTCGGGAACGGATAAGAGCTGCCGTTGTATTTTACGGTACCGGAGAAGCTCGACAGCACGCCGCCGTAGGCGGAGCCGCGCTGCAGGGTCACGTAGTCGGTGATGGTCTGCGGATAGTCGTTATGGCAGAAAATCTGCGTCGAGAGGTCGACCACCAGGTTTTGCCCGACGCTCACCGCGGGAGAGAGATTCACGTAGACGTTGGCGCTGCCGCCGCCGATGGGGATCGTTTGTCCGCTGGCGGTTTTACAGGCGAAGGACCAGGCGTTAATCGACCAGCCCATCATCGCCAGCGCGGCCAGCAGGGTGACTATTTTTTTCATAAACGTACTCTCCTGATTCAGGCGTAGGTGTAGGTGACGTTAATCACCGCCTGAATGGTTCCCTGGGTGGCGCCGCCGTTCACCGTCAGCGCCCTGACCTGCAGCGGGAAACGGGCGGACTGGGTGGCGTCATCGACCTGCACCGATTGAGTGGCGCCGTTGTTCAGCGTGGTGCCGCCGCTGTCCTGTAGCTCGAGCTGGATATTGCCGGCGGTGCCCTGGTTTTTGTAATAGCCGGTGCCGTCCGCGGCGCCGCTGAAGGTGGCGACCACCCGCGAGGTGCCAATCGGGCAGTTGCTTAAATCGAGCGCCACGCTGTGCCACGCCGAAGCGGCCCCAGCCGACACCAGGCTGAAGGTGTAGAGATCGCCGAGTTCGACGGTGGCGTTGGTGGTCGACACCGTGCACGGTTTTGCCACCACCTTGCCGTTCACGGTGATGGTGACGTCGGCAGCCTGTAGCGAGGAGGCGGCCATGAGCAGCGCGCCGGCTACCAGCCAGCCTGGGGGAGTCCATTTCATCTCAGCCTCCGGTTACTGAAATTCCAGCGTAAAGGTCGCTGTGGCGTTAACGTGTCCGGCGGTGACCGGGACCTGGGTCGCCATCAGGCGGGCGTAAAAGTTCAGAATATTGGTCTGCCCCGGGGTCAGGGTGGTCCAGGCTATCGCCGAGGAGGCGGCGTTCAGCGGCAGCATCGCCTGCTGCGTATCGAGGATCTGCACCCCCATCCCCGCCGCGGCCGACGCGCCGCTGTCCAGCTTTAACAGGCCGGTGTTGAGGCTATCCGCCACCCCCGTGAAGCCCACCTTTACCGCGGTAACCGAACTGCCGCAGGGCGACAGGACGATGCGAAACGGCACCGCGGGCGTGGTGGCGCCGACGGCATGAAACTGTTTGGCGGCGTTATCCAGCAGGTCGACGGTAAAATCCTTTGATTCTCCCGCCACCGCGCAGGCGTTATCCCGCACGTAGCCGCTGATGGAGATGGTGCTGTCGGCGGCACACGCGTTGGCGACGGCAAGCGACAGCACGGCCAGCAGCAAATAGAACGATTTTGTCATCATGATCCTTTCCTTAGCGGCACACCGCGGAGAGCTGGCTAAGCGACTGCTGCTGGCTCTCCGGCGGCAGGCGATACTCGGCCACGCAGCCGGCATCCGGCCCGTCTCCCCACTTCACCTGCACCCGGCCGGCCAGCGGCATCCCGCTGAGGTAGACCTGGCCGTTATCGGCGACAATGCTGCCGCTCTGATTGCTCGCCGAGGTCACCATGGCGCCGAACGGCACCGGCTTGCCGTTGCGGGTGAGGGTCATCAGCAATTTCATCCCGACGTGGGCCTTAAAGTCGGCGCGCACGATCGCGCCATGGGTGGGCACCACGCTGACCACGGCGTCGTCAAGATCGACGTTGTCGGCGAGGGTGTTGGTATCCAGCGCCACCCGGTTCTCCCGGTACTCGGTGGCGTAAGGCAGCACCGCGTAGCCGCGCCAGTCGGTGCGCACGCCGGTCTGATTCTCCACCTTCACCTTCTCCGCGCCGGGCGCTTTGATAAGCACCACCGTGTCGTTCAGCGGCTGGCTTAAGGTCACGCCGTTGGCGTGGGCCAGCACGCCGCCGCTGACGCCGTAGTAGAGCTGCTTAAAGCCGTCGCTGCGGCTGTAGCCGACGTTGGCGTTGCCGTAGCCGCCGCGGTAGTTCAGGGCGGTATAGCCCGTGCCGCCGCTGCTGCCGGCGCCGCCTCCGGCGTAGCCGGTCTGCACGCTGTAGCTGAGGTTGTTATCCTCCAGCAGCGTGCCGTAGAGCCCGGCGAGGTTGGTCATCCGGCCATCGAGATCGTGCGACATGCTGTAGCTGGCGCTGGCGTGGCGCCACGCTGATTTGCTGTCCGAGCGCAGCCAGTGGCTGAACGGAATGTTGACGTTGACCGCCAGCATCTGGTCGCGCCCCTGCTGCCAGGCGTTTTTGGTCAGGCTGTAGCTCAGCGTCCAGTTGATATCGTCCACTGCGGCGTTCAGCCCGGCCTGCAGCTGCTGGTCCGCTTTGCCGGTTGACCAGTAGGTTTGATGGCTGCCGCTCAGGTAGAGCGTGGCGGTGCGTCCCAGCTGCTGGGTGACGCTGACCTGCACCTTGCCGCGCTTGCTGTAGGCGAGGTTGTAGTAGTCGGTGAATTTGGGCTTCACCTGGATAACGCCGTCCTGGGTCTCGACGTCGTAGCCGCTCATCCGGCTATAGGTGGTATCGGCAAAGCTGTAATAGCCCCGCGTGGAGTAGCGGTAGCCGACCAGCTGAATATTGGTGCCGATTTCGTTAAGCGATTTGTTATAGAGAAAACGCAGCGACTGCCCCTGATGCTTGCTGTCGTCCGGCAGGGTGGCGTTTGCCTGGGTCACGTCCAGCGACACGGCGCCGAACTCGCCCATGTTTTTACCTACGCCGAGGTTAAAGGCGCGGTAGCGGTCGGCCAGCTGGGAGCCGCCGTACAGCGTCCAGCCCGCCGCCAGGCCGTGCAGCAGCGTCCCCTGGAAGAATTTCGGCTTCTCCTGCTGGTCGTTGCCGCTGCGATATTCCCCCGCCGTCAGGGCGAAGCGCGAATGGCCCTCGCGCTGCAGCACCGGCACCGTTGACCACGGCACGGTAAAGACCTGGCGGGTGCCGTCGGTCTCTTTGATGGTGACCTGCAGATCGCCACCGTTACCTGCGGCATAGAGGTCGTTGATGGTGAACGGCCCGGGCGGCACCGTGCTCTGATAGATCTCGTAGCCGTTTTGCCTGATCGAGACCTGCGCCGTCCCGCGGGCAATCCCGTGAATGACCGGGGCGAAACCTTTCTGGCTGTCCGGCAGCATATTGTCGTCAGAGGCCAGCTGGGCGCCGCGGAAGTTGATGCCGTCGAACACGTCGCCGTTGGTATAGCTGTCGCCGAGCGTCAGGCGCGAGCGAAGGGGGATAATATCCCGCTCCAGCCAGCTGTTAACGTGCTGCCACTTATTCTCGTTGCTCGATGAGCTGCCGCCGCTGCTGTAGCTCCAGGTGGTGTTATCGCGCAGGCGCCAGGCGCCGAGGTTGAGGCCGCTTTGCAGATTCAGGTAGGCATAGCTGCTGCTGCCGCCAATATCGTTGTGCACGTTGTTGCCGGTGAAGTTGTAGTTCAGCAGCCCGGCGTTAATTCCGTCATCCCAGAGCTCAGGGGGAATATAGCCGCGCGCGCGGTTGCCCATAAAGGCCTGGGGAACGGTCAGGTACAGGCGCTGCTGGCCGACGTCGAAGCGGCTGGTGGACTCTTTGATCATGGTGGTCAGCGGTACGCAGGCATCGGCGGCCAGCGCATCCATTCCCGCCACGGCGGGAGTATTGACGCCCATACTCGCCAGCTGTCCGCGGGTCAAACAGGGCGCCAGCCGATGATCCTCTTCCCCGGCCTTAAAGGTCACGTCGCGGGTGGTCATAAAGCCGTTGTTCAGGTAGATATCGACACGATAGGTGCCGGGCGGTACCTCCTGTCCCTTTTCGAAACTGGAGAGGTCCGCTACCGCCGCCGGATCGTCAGCCAAAAAACGCGGGTTAAAATAGAGTTCCGCCCGCGCGGCAAAGGCCTGCGTGGCAAGCGCAAGCAGCAGCGGGAACTGCACCAGCCGTCGTGCAAAAAGCGGGGCATGACGCCGGGCGCGAGGAGAAACCAAACGGTTCGGTCCATATTTCAGATGTGACATAATCCCTCCGGTCCGAAGTCGCCCGGCTGTCAGTTCTTATTATATTTCAGGGGATAACGCTGGTTTCCCCGTAGCTATTGCGCGACGCCCTTCATCCGCGGGGTCAGCGCGCCGTAGTCGTTAATCGTCCGCCAGGAGATCTCGCTGCCGGCGTCCGGCGGCAGCTTCACCGAGGCTTCGCCCATCGGCGGAACCAGCGCGTTTTCCAGCACCCGGGTTCCGGCGTTGAGTTCGGTCACCGTCAGGTAGTAGGGAGTAGGGTTAATCAGCGTGAGGGTGTTCGCGCTGCGGCGAAAGCGCAGCTTCTCCGTCGCCTGGTCCGGCGAGAGCGCCAGCTTAGCCGGGCGATAGTAGAGCTTGATGCGGCTGATAATCGCCAGCTGCAGGGTATTGTCGCTGAGCTTCGATTTATCCATCGACGGGATCGCCTTAACGTTCATCCAGAACAGGCTTTCGCGATCCTGCGGCAGCTGATTGTTGGTGGCGTCGATGATCCGCAGGGTGTTCTCTTTTTTACCCTGCATGGCGAACAGCGGCGGGGTGATCACAAAGCGTCCGTCCTTCTGACCGTCGGCATTTTCTACCCACGACTGAATCAGATAGGTGCTGTTGTCATCGTTATTGGTTACCGCCAGCTGGACCTGTTTTTGTCCGGCAGGATAGATGACCCGGGTGGCTCCCAGCGCCACGCCCGCATCGGCATAGGTGCTAAACCCGCCGGTGGCTATCATCAAAAATCCCGCTAACAGGCTGCGCGTTATCCCCAGTCTCTTTCTCACGTTTTCCCCTTTTATACTCACCGTTGTTTCCCGTATCCGGTATGCCTGCTGGCTGGTTACTGATAGGTCAGCGAAAACCAGGCCTGAGCATTTGCGGCTCCGCCGGTCACCTGACGTCCGGTCGCCCGATATTTGGCGACAAAATGTAGCGTGGTTGGTCCCGTATACAGCTGTGACCAGGTCGTTGGTGGGCTATTAAGCGGGATCAGATGGTCCTGGCTGTCAAACAGCGCGACGCCGACGCCGGTAGCGATCCCTGGGCCTTCGCCCACCGAGAGCACGTCCGGATTTTTGCCATCAGCAACGCCGTGAAACGTCATTCCCACCCGCTGGCTGACCGCGGTGCTGCAATCCTGTAAATGGATCGCGAAAGGGACGGGGTCAGTATCTTCTCCTGCTGAATGAAACCGATTGCTGCTGATTTGCCCCATATTGACCGTCAACTGCCGATCCCCTGCTTCAACGCGGCAGGATTCGGCGATAATGACGCCCTGGAAACGCATGTTGCCGCCGGGCAGGGTTACGTTCCACTGGTTACCGGCCAGCGCCAGCGGCGGCAGCAAAAAGATCAACAGACCTGATTTCATTCCTTGCATCGTGATTACCCCAGTCCTGTATGGATAACGGGCCATCCTGGCCCGACGAGCATCCGTGCGTGATGTGTCAATTACTCGTACTGAACTTTGAAGGTCGCGTCGGCGTTAGCGGTACCGGCAGTTGCCGCGCCGGTTGCATAGTAGCGAGCCTGGAATGGAATGATGTTGGTGCCATCATTCAGCGTGGTGGCGGCACCGAAAGTTGCGCCGTCAAGCGCCAGCGCGGTGCCGGTGCTGTCGAGGATCTGTACGCCGACGTTAGTTGCGCCGCCGGCTGCAGAGTTTTGCAGCGCCAGTACGGTAGTGTTGGTGCTATCGACCGCCGTGCCGGAGAAGGCGACGGATGCTTTAGTTGCAACGCTGGTATCACAGTCATCCAGCTGGATGTTGAAACCAACGGCGGAGCTGGTGCTGCCCGCGGTAGCGAGTTTGGCTGAACGCACCTGGCCCAGCTGTACGGTTTGATCGATAGAGCCGGCGTCTACTGCACAGGCTGCGTTGACCACTTCCCCTTTAAAGTGCACCGTCCCGCCGTTTACCGTGGTGGTATCGGCCAAAGCCGCCGCGGAGCTCAGGGACAGGGCTGACAGAACAACGATTGCCAGTGTTTTGATTTTCATGTTGTTTTCCTTTAAACAATGTCGATATTACGAACCGAAATTGGCAGTCTTTGTGCCTTCCAGGCATTCCATATGTCAGCCGAATGGTCCGACTGCCGGCTCTGCTCAGTTTTTGCCCCAACGATGAGTCAATTGGGGCCATTTTGACTCATTGGACTAAAATGCTTAAAGTTTGGATTTTTCAGTGTTTATTTGGCTTTTAAGGCCTTTTGCTTTCTATTTTGTGGTTTTTTATGCTGTATTTTTATTTTTGGTAGCGTAGGCAGAGCGGCTGAGTCAGCGGAGAGGACAAGGCAGAGTTACGAATGGTATGGAAATGAAAGTAAATAAATGTCGGGGTAAAAAGTGTTTTTAATCAATTAGATATTTATTATTTTTGGAAATATATGCACTTGCCAGTTGCAAAAGATTACAAAACATTTTTATGATATAAACAGTTTGGCCCCAATTGACCTGTTCATTCACGAAATTTATCTTATTTATCAAAGTAATAATTTATTTCTTCTGCTCAGGGACGTTTTTATCCAGCAAATTATTTCTTTCCCATAATCCGGCAAAACGTGCGGCATTGCTGGCGGTATAGCGCACCGTATGGCGAATATTTCGATGTCCCAGATAATCCTGAATCAAACGCGTATCTGTCCCTCTTTCGGCGAGCTCATAGCCGCAGGCGTGACGCAGCATGTGCGGGTGGGTGTGGGTCGCGGTTCCGGCCTCTTCGCCGGCGCTGCGGATAATACGATACGCCTGCTGCCGCGAGAGCTGGGTGCCGCGGCGGGAGATAAAAATAGCGTCGCTTGTTTGCGCGGCCTTCCAGCCGGCGCGGACCTGAGTCCAGCGCTCAATCGCCTCCAGCTCGTCAAAGCGCAGCGGGTGGATGGTTGAAAATCCGTTCTTCAGCCGGCGGACGTTGATGCGCCCCTCGCTAAGGTCAAGATCGCGGTAGTGCAGGTTGAGTAATTCACTGATTCGCATGCCGTGGCGAAACGCCAGCAGAATAAGACAATAATCACGTTCGCCGGTTGGTCCGTGCCGTACGGCCAGCATCATAGCCTGAACTTCTTTGGCGGTAAGAAAACGACGTCGATTCACAATACATTGCTCCTGTATTTAATTTACACGAAGGCCTCAGCCTGAAAAAATGTTCAGGCTGATTAAAAAATAATCCGCGATGTTAAAACCGTATTATATGAAGGTATTTAAGTTCAAATAGGCGATCACATTACATTTACACATAGCCAAAATATCGCCACGCGATAATTCTTATTTTTATGGATTTTATTCAATACCACAATAGAGTCGCCGGTAATCGTTGCCAGGTCCATAAAATCAAAAGGGAAAAAGATATTGGTGGCGATATTATAGATGAAAAATAGCGCTGAATGGTTTCGAAGCTATCCCGTCAGGCTATTTATTTGCCACGTCCTGCAGGGCGCTCCAATGGGTAAACGTGGCGAATAATCCTTACGTACCAGGCGTACGCTCCGGCTGCTCCGCGCTGTCGGTGTCCAGACTGACTGCGGCAATTACGTCCGGCGGGACAGGTTCCTGGTCTGGTTATAAATAGCGAATGGATATCCGGAATATATACAGGGATATCGCTATTTGATTCTTTGCTGAGTAAATAAGAACTTGCGGGAACATTAATCTCAATTAACGCATGGTTAATATTTATTAATGTTTCCCCGCTTACTGCTCGTGACAACGCCTTCCCTGGCGTCAGGTAAGATTACTGGATAAGGCTAATACGCCGCTTCTCTTTGGCGTTGTCCCAGATACCATAAAAGCGGCCGGCGTTACTGGCGGTGTACCAGACGGTATGGCGGATATTTCGATGTCCGAGATAGTCCTGGATTAATCGCGTATCTATCCCCATGTTGGCTAACGCGAATCCACAGGAGTGGCGGAGCATGTGCGGATGTATTTCCAACGACAGCCCGGCATTGCCTCCGGATGAAGAAATAATTTGGTAAAACTGCTGGCGTGAGAGGGGATTGCCTTTACGTGACAAAAATAGCCACTCGCTGTCGCTATCGGGATAGCCGGTACGGATATCCAGCCAGTTTTTTAATGCCTGAATCTCTTTATTTAGTAACGGGTGGGTAGTAGAGAATCCTTTTTTCAGACGATGAATATAAATACATTTTGAACGGAGATCGATATCGGATATTTGCAGGCGGCATATTTCACTGGCGCGCAGACCATGAATAAAACACAATAATGTCAGGCAGTAGTTACGCGCGGCGTGCACTCCCGTATTGGCAGCTTTCAACAGCGACTCTATTTCGGCTTGAGTCAGGAAGTTCCTTTTTTTGATATCGGTGTTATTTTTCATTATCATCCCTTTTAATTGCAGGCATACATTACGTTCTGGCCATCGTCAGCAGGCCAGCTTTTACATCCGACTGTAATTTGTAATCGTTAACTCTACCTCTCCGCGGTACTTTCAGGGGAGCAGGAAAAGTATTCCAGCATATATTACTGCCGGCAGGTCATTATGTTTGAGATAATGAATGAAACATAAAGATCCCCGCAGTTGAGGAGCGGTGGCTTCATAAAGAGTGACGGATGGTTTTTTATCTTGTTGAAAGAATACGGTTTTCCTGGGGGCTTCAACGTCCGGTTCATCCTGCTTTTCTCCTGATTATGCGCTCCGTAAATATAGAGGCATAGGCTATGGGTCTGGAGCTTTCCTGACTCATAGTACTGTAATAATTAAACTCCCGGCGGGCTCGCCATCATTCCCTGACGGAGGGTTCTGGCCGCGTACCGCAGATGAATATTGCGTAAATGTCCCGCAGCTTGCGAAGAACGATATGCACGCCGGATAGCATTCACTGCATCACTACAACAGCGGTTAAACCATACTGCAAAATTCAGGCGGAGAATAGTAATAATAAGTAAAGCGATATGTGTGGCGCCAGCGATCAATTATTAACGCGGCGGGTGAGGGCGAAATCTCCCCGGCGCCGCTGAACCAGCTGAACGCCTTGTTTACGGGGGTTCGGAGTCTTTTGGAGCTATCTGGAATTTTCGGTGCCGGTGTTTTTTACGCCTGAATAAGCAGGCTAATTTTATCGGGTTTTTTGACGCTATTATTATTTGCGTCTGAAGCGATCTTTTTGATCCGCGCCGGAGGGTATTCCACGAGGCGGAATCCACGCCGGGAAGCTGACCAAAATAGTGCTGGCCGCTGCGCCATAAATTTACGCAGCGGCGTCAGGGATTAAACGATCAGGACGATATTCCTGCCTTTGCGCCCGTACGGCGGCATTATCCGAGCTGCTCGTAGAATAATAACAGAGCAATTATCACCATGATGATGCCTGAAAGTATGCTGACTCTTTGCGCCATCTGGGGTCGGGTGCCTAATACCGTTTTCGATCCATAGCCGACCAGTAAATAGATAAACGTGCAGGTTATCAGGTGCAGGCAGCCAAGTGCCGACATCTGCATCGCCACCGACCAGCTGCCTTGCGGATCGGTAAACTGCGGCAGCAGGGCGAGGAATAAAAGAAAGACTTTTGGATTCAGGCCGCTAATGCAAAGTCCTTTTATTGCCCAGCCTTGCCAGCTATCCGCCCGCTGCTCTGCGGCCGACGGCGCCGATGGATGGCGCAAAATGGCGATACCGAGCCACAGCAGATAGGCCGCGCCGAACAGCGTGATGGTCGACAGCGCCAGCGGATGCCCGGCGATCAGCACCCCAACGCCGGCGACCACCGCGAGGGTTGCCAGCAGATGCCCGGACATCAGTCCTGCCACGGCAGGAACCACCCGCCGCCCGTGAATACCGGCGCTGATAGCGTAGGCCCAGTCGGCCCCTGGCGTGATAATCAGCAGAAAAGAGACCAGCCAGAAGCTCGCGATAAAACTCATTTCCATAGTGAGCGGTCCCCACCGTGGTTTGGTGCATTTTGCATGGCTATTGCGCTCAAACTCTTGCGAAAAGTTAACAGCAAGAATATCGGGAATGATGCGCAATGAGCTTTCAATGTTATGCTTAAAACACCCTTTAAAAGTGAAAATCTTCCAAATGGACAGCATAGATCGAAAAATTCTTGCCGAGCTGCAGGCCGATGGCCGCCTCTCGATCACTGAACTGGCGGAGCGGGTCAATCTTAGCCTCTCGCCGTGCCATCGACGGCTGCGCGCGCTGGAGCAGGACGGTACTATCACCGGCTATCGCGCCAGCCTCGACCCGGTAAAAATGGGCTTTAACTTTACGGCGATCGTCTTTGCAACCTTAAAAGAGGGGGACAGGCGAGCGGTGAGCGCCTTTGAAGAGGCGGTTGAAGAGATCCCGCAGATCGTGCTGGCGCAGCGCCTGTTTGGCGATCCGGATTATTTGATGCACGTGGTGACCCGCGATCTTCCGGCGTTTCAAAAACTGTATGACGACAAGCTATCCGCGATGCCCGGCGTTCAGCACCTGCGATCGACGCTGGTCATGAAAACCGTGGTGCAGGATCGTCCGTTTCCGCTGGAGAGCCTGAATCCGTCGCGATAGCGCCGCTGAAGGCGCGGTGAGTGAGGGAAGTGGAGGATTCTACGTGTGATGAACGGCCGCGCCCGTCGCTGGCGCTGACGTGGGTGGTCAGCAGGCCATCGTCGCGCAGGCGGCCGACAATTTTGGTGACGGTGGGCATTTTGCTGACGGCGTATTCAGTGATGCGGGAGATGCTGGCCCGGTGGTACTGATGAACCAGCATCAGCACCCGAAAGCGGGAGAGGTCGATGTCGATTTTTTTTAATTCGACTTCCACCTGCCGGGTATACTTTGCATAGACGTTGACCACCCAGAAAAAGGGAGCTCTTCTTTATGGAAGCGGCTTTCGTGGCTGTCTGGCGCTCAGAAGCGGTATGGTGTTCCACAAGCATCTCCTTGCCTGACGACGATAGATTGGGCTGATGTTATGCGTATTTAGCGGGCTGGCGGAGGAGGAACGTAGGCCGCCCGGCGGTCAATTCAGATCCACTTAATGGCGAAAAATGATGACAACTCGCATTCTCGCGCGTGACTGGCGCCTGCTGTCGCTGGGCTTGCCTGCGCTGGCGTTATTGTCGTGCGGATGGGGGCTCCATGCGCACTGGGGCGCATTTATTCAGTGGTGCCTGGCAACGCAGATCGCGCTACACCGCTATCTGGTGATGTATCTTTTGCAGCTCAACAACCATCAATATAGCGGCGGAGTATGGCTGCTGGGCGGGGCGTTCCTCTACGGCGTGCTGCATGCCGTGGGGCCGGGGCACGGAAAATTTATCGTTACCACCTATCTCAGCACTAATCAGGAGAGCCTGCTTGCGGCGCGGGCGGTGCCGTTTCTCGGCAGCCTGATGCAGGGCGTGTGCGCCATCCTGTTTGTTTTTATTCTGGCGGTAGGGCTGAATCTTGCCTCCGGCGATCTTAGCGCCAGCCGCTGGTACGTGGAAAAAATCAGCGCGCTGATGGTCGGTGCCTTCGGTGCATTTATTATTTATCAAACGCTTAGAAACCTACGGCCGCGAAAAATAGCGATCGGCACGCTGACCCCTCTGCACGACCATAGTCCGAACTGCGGCTGCGGCCACCACGGCGTCGGGCGCGAGCTGGCGCAGGTGGACTGGAAAACCCGTCTCGGGGTGGTGCTGGCGATAGGCGCGAGGCCCTGCAGCGGGGCGATTATGATCCTGCTGTTTGCCAACGCGCTGGGGATCGTCAGCTGGGGGATTGCCGCGGTGATGGCCATGTCGCTGGGGACGGCCCTGTCGATCCTCGGCCTGTCGCTGGCGGTACGCTACGCGCGCGAACGGGCGGTCAGCCTGTTTGCCGGTAACGGCGGTCGCCTGAAGCTGCTGGTTCCGGCGGTGAAGATTGCCGGCGGCATCATTCTGATTCTGTTTGCCTGCGTGCTGTTCCTGACGGTGATCCCGATTAGCGCCAACGGCGACTATATCGCCGCCGGCTGCTAATCCTCTTCCAGCAGGCGCATCAGGACCGTCAGCGCGTCATTCAGCCGCTGGCGCTGTTCTGCAGAGAGTCCCGCCAGCAGCTGGCGTTCGTTTTCGACGTGGGTTTCGACCGCGCGATCGATTCGCTCCCGCCCCTCTGGCGTCAGGGCCACCAGCATGCTTCGCGCGTCCTGCGGATTCGCTAAGCGGTGTATGAATCCCCGTTTTTCCAGCGCTTTCAGACGGTGGGTCATGGTGCCGGAGGTGATCATCAGCGTTGAAAAAAGCTGGGTCGGCGAAAGGGTAAACGGTTCTCCCGCCCGGCGCAGGGTCGCCAGCATGTCAAATTCCCAGCGCACCAGATCGTGGCGGATAAACGCCGCTTCGACGCGCGGTTCCAGCAGCATGGCGCAGCGCTTCAGGCGGCCAATCGGCCCCATCGGGCTACAGTCAAGATCGGGACGTTCCCGCTTCCACTGTTCAAGAATTCGATCTACGGCGTCTGCCTGAGGTGATTTGTCCATTCGTGCCCACTTACCTTGATATCAAGATATCTATCGATACATACTTTGCTGACTAATTTACCTTGATGTGAAGATAAAATCATGACCTTTCTCTCGCGCTCGCCCGTTTTTGACCTGCTGTTGACCGCCCTGGCTCCGGCTATCTGGGGGACGACCTATATCGTGACCTCGCAGCTATTACCGGCGGACAGGCCGTTTATCGCGGCGCTGCTGCGGGTGCTCCCGGCGGGGATCGCCCTGTTAATCTGGTGCCGCCGCTTTCCTCTTCGCGATGAGTGGTGGAAGCTGATCGTCACCGGGATCCTCAATATTGGCGCATTCCAGGCGCTGCTGTTTATTGCCGCCTATCGCTTACCCGGCGGGCTGGCGGCGGTGATCGGCGCCATTCAGCCGCTGCTGGTGATGCTGCTGGCCTGGTCCGTGGACAGGCAGCGATCGCCGTGGATGGCGGTTGCTTCGGCCTGTACCGGTATTATCGGCATGGCGCTGCTGCTGCTTTCTCCGCAGACGGTGCTGGAGCCGCTGGGCATTGGCGCGGCGTTTTTAGGGGCGCTAAGCATGGCGCTGGGCACCTGGCTCTCCCGACGCTGGGCGATATCGCTCCCGGTGGTGGCGCTGACGGGCTGGCAGCTGCTGATTGGCGGTATAGTGCTGGCGCCGATTGCGCTGCTGGTCGATCCTCCTTTACAGCAGGTGACCCTGACCCAGGCGGCGGGCTATCTGTGGCTGTGCGTGGCGGGGGCGATGCTGGCGTACGGTCTGTGGTTCCGCGGGATTAGCCGCCTCTCGCCGGTGGCCGTATCGGCGCTGAGCCTGCTCAGTCCGGTTACCGCGGTGCTGCTGGGCTGGATTGTTCTCGGGCAGAAGATTCAGGGGCTGGCGCTGGTGGGGCTGATCGTGGTGCTGCTCAGCGTGCTGTCGATTCAGCGCGCGCTAACAAAAAAGGCCCCATAAAGGGGCCCGACATTGCTGCATGGTTATTGCGCGGCGGGAGCCAAACGGGCCGCCTTCAGGCGACCAGTCCGGCAGCTCCCTCTGCAACCATTCTCTTATTTGGACAGTTCGGCGGTCATATGAACCTGGTTACCGGTGTAGGCTTCGGTAATGTGGTAAGACGCGCCCTGATCTTTAGCGATGGTCGCGATTTTAGCTTCCGCGTTGTCCAGAGTATCTGCGGTCACGCTGACCGGGTGCTGAGCGAAGCTAGCAAAAGAAACCAGGGACAGCATACCGGCGGCGGCAAGTAATTTTACGTTTTTCATGGTGTTTTTCCTTTTAACTTTTCAGGTGGAAAGCGCTGTGCTTTCGATGGGTTTATAATAAGCTTGCTAACTATAACGTGCGTTGCAAAAAGTGCGATTTAGATCACACTTTTGTGCCATTAAGATGACGGTGAGGTGACGTTTTAATTTTACTTAATCAATAAAAACAGCAGGTTGTTGAAATTCTCTGTGATTTATTGCTCAGGCGAAATAAACGCCGACGGCGCTGAGATTTTTCTTCCCCAGGGCTTTAGCTATTGTTTTGGTGAATGCATTGGCGGTTTTTTGACCCGTTCGGCGCAGGGAATACTTCGCCCGGCGGCGAAGCATTGGGGGCGCGGGAGGCATAGAGTGGCGGCACCGCTGAATAAATAAGGATGACACAATGATTGCCGTACTCTTTGAAGCCGAGGTTGCGCCAGCAGGCCAGGCGCGTTACCTGGAGCTCGCGGCGGAGCTTAAGCCGCTGCTCAGCACCATCGATGGTTTTATCAGTATTGAGCGTTTTCAGAGCCTGACGACGCCGGGGAAGATCCTGTCGCTTTCCTGGTGGCGCGATGAGCAGGCGGTGCTGGCCTGGAAAAATAACCTCGCCCATCGGGAGGCCCAGCAGGAGGGAAAAACGAATATCTTTGCCGCCTATCAGATTCGCATTGCCCGGCTGATCCGCGAATACGGCGCGGAAAAAGGCGAGGATCGCGGCCATGTATGATATTTATGTGATTCTGCCAAATCGGCCGGGAGCGCTGGCGCTGCTCGGGCAAACCCTCGGCAGCGGCGGCGTGGGCCTGGAGGGCGGGGGCGTTTTCACCGTGAACGACCAGTGTCATGCCCATTTTCTGGTAGCCGATGGCGCGCGCGCCAGAGCGGTGCTGGAACAGGCCGGGATCCCGGTGATGGCGGTCACTCAGCCGCTCATTCGCCGGCTGAAGCAGGAGCAGCCGGGAGAGCTGGGGGCTATCGCCCGCGCGCTGGCCGGGCAGGGGGTTAATATTTTGACCCAGTACAGCGACCATGATAATCGCCTGATTCTGGTTACCGATAATTTCCCGCTGGCGCAGGAGGCGACGCGCCGCTGGGCCACTAACGCGTGAGGCATTATGCTCAAACCTGCCGCAGTCATTACCGATGATGAGTCGTTGGCCGTCGCCGTGGCGGCGATAGCTTCCGCCATGGCCGATAGCTCGCGGGTAAAGATGCTTTGCGCCCTGATGGACGGCCGGGCCTGGACGGCTACGGAGCTTTCCACGGCGGCGGACATTTCCGCCTCTACTGCCAGCGCGCACCTGAGCCGCCTGGTGAACAGCCGCCTGCTGGTTTGCCTGGCGCAGGGGAGGCACCGTTACTACCGGCTGGCGGGCGCGGACGTCGCCGGCCTGGTGGAGAATATGATGACTATGGCCGGGAAGGGCGCGCTGACGCTGACGACCCGGACGCCGGTTAATTTACGCCGGGCCAGGACCTGTTACGATCACCTCGCCGGCGAGCTGGCGGTGGGCATTTATCACTTTTTACTGCGCGAGGCCTGGATTACGCCCGACGGTTCGGCGGTGACGCCGGCAGGCGAAGCGCACTTTTCCCGTCTTGGGATCGTATTAACCGGCGATAGCCGACGCAAAGCGTGCTGCGCCTGCCTGGACTGGAGCGAAAGGCGCTTTCATGCCGGCGGGAGCGTCGGCGCCGCAATACTACGGCATGGTCAGCAGAAGGGCTGGTTTGTTCTGACGCCGGGCTTTCGCGAGGTTTCCGTTAGCGAGGAAGGACAGCGCGCCCTGGCCCGGCACTTCCAACTGCAGCTGTAGGGCCAGTGGGCGCCGGGCGCGGCCGTCACCTCAGCGCGGCGGCAGAACGTTTTGTATTGGATTTTGCGTCACCCTATCATCGCTATTATTCAGATTGTTCCCGATGGTCATCAAATAGCAATATTTGTCATTATATTTCCCCCCACAGATATATCCTTTGCGCCTTATCCTTCCTGAAGTAAATAACAAACACATCGTTTTTGATTATTGTTTATGGATAATTAATAGGTGGTGGCTATCGTCAGCGTGATGTAACAAGTTATAAGCAAATGTATATTTATCAGCGAAAAATAGCATTCTTTGACGCCGACAGCATTATCGAATTCATTATTTGAATTCGCGTCCTGACGCCTTAAATATTGCGGCTTCCGGTCAGTCGAAGTTTCTATTCACAGTTGCAGCGGTGGGCATCGCATAACGCTTCTTATCGTCTGCAGATTTACTGTTGGTTTATTGATACAAAACTCACTCTGACAAGGAAATGGCAATGAAAAAGGTTCTTCTCTCTGCAGCAATGGCAACGGCATTTTTCGGTATGGCAGCGGCAAATGCGGCTGATACCAGCGTTGGCGGTGGCCAGGTTAATTTCTTCGGTAAAGTTACCGACGTATCTTGTACTGTTTCCGTAAACGGTCAGGGCAGCGATGCTAACGTTTACCTGTCTCCGGTAACCTTAACTGAAGTGAAAGCGGCGGGTGCAGACACCTACCTGAAACCGAAATCTTTCACCATTGACGTCTCTGATTGCCAGGCTGCCGACGGCACCAAACAAGACGACGTATCTAAACTGGGCGTGAACTGGACCGGCGGTAACCTGCTGGCTGGCGCTGCTGGCAAACAGGTTGGCTACCTGGCTAACACCGAAGCTGCCGGTGCACAAAACATCCAGCTGGTTCTGTCTACAGACGATGCCACTACTCTGAACAACAAAATCATCCCGGGCGACAGCACTCAGCCTAAAGCAACTGGCGATGCTTCTGCCGTTCAGGATGGCGCGCGCTTCACCTACTTCGTTGGCTATGCTACCAGCACCCCGGCTACCGTCACTACCGGCGTGGTTAACAGCTACGCGACTTACGAAATTACCTACCAGTAATTATCGTCTGAAAATAAACCGCCTTGATTGAGGCGGTTATATGCATTGATAAAGCGGCAGCCGCTGCCGCTTATTTTTCCCGTCTGAGGTCAGCATGAAGCGTATTGCCCTTTATTTCTGTTTCATTTTTAGTTTTGCGGCCCACGCCAATAATATTATTGTTAACGGCACCCGCTTTATTTATCCCGGAAATGAAAAAGAAATAACGGTACAGCTTTCTAATACCGCAGATCGCCCGGCGCTGGCGCAGGCATGGCTGGATAACGGCAACGCCGACGCCACGCCGGATACGATTACCACGCCATTTATTATTACTCCGCCAATATCCCGCGTGGATGCTAAAAGCGGGCAAACATTACGTATTAAGCTTGGCAGCAGCGCCGGGCTTGCCAAAGATAAAGAGACGCTGTGGTGGCTTAATCTGCTGGAAATACCGCCGGTAGAGGCTAATCAAAAAAATGAAGGACAGAACATCCTGCAGCTGGCAATTCGTTCGCGCTTTAAGTTTATCTACCGCCCGACCGGATTGGGCAACCGTGACGCTGCGCCGGAGAAATTAGCGCTTTCAGCCAGCGGTAGCAGCCTGTCGGTCAGCAACCCTACGCCATTTTATCTCACCGTGAGCCGTATTTCCCGTGACGGCGGCAAAGCCCTGAACAGCAAAACGGTGATGCTTGCTCCACAGTCCAGTCAGACCGTTGCCCTCTCTTCTGCCGTTAGCCGAGGCGAGACCCTGACGATTAATAATATCAATGACTATGGTGCAGATGTGGCAGTGAAAGTAGCCGTTAAATAAGGGACACTATCATGAAGCAGAGGACCATCTGCCCGGGAAGGTTAAGTTCGGCGATCGCCATGGCGCTGTTCTGCTTTCCGCCATTTTCCAGCGGACAGGAAAACCCGGGAACGGTATACCAGTTTAACGACGGTTTTATCGTTGGCAGTCGGGAAAAGGTCGATCTGTCACGCTTCTCCGCCAGCGCGATCTCTGAGGGGACCTATTCGCTCGACGTCTATACCAACAACGAGTGGAAAGGGCGCTATGAGCTGAAGGTTACCCGTGATAAAGACGGCAACATGGGGATCTGCTACACCAAAGAGATGCTCGAACGTTACGGCATTGCCGCGGAAAAGCTCAACCCACTGCTGGGGAAGCAGGAAGGCTACTGCGGGCGCCTGAAGGAGTGGCGTAGCGAAGAAAACGTTAAAGACAACCTGATCCAGTCCTCTCTGCGCCTGGAAATTTCCGTGCCGCAAATCTACGAAGATCAGCGCCTGAAAAACTATGTCAGCCCGGAATTCTGGGATAAAGGCATTGCGGCGCTGAACCTCGGCTGGATGGCGAATACCTGGACCAGCCACACCTCGGCAAATAATGGCTCTGATAACAGCAGCGCCTATCTGGGGCTTAACGCGGGTCTCTCCTGGGACGGCTGGCTGCTCAAGCATGTCGGCAACCTGAACTGGCAGCAGCAGCAGGGGAAAGCGCACTGGAACAGCAACCAGACCTATCTCCAGCGGCCGATCCCGCAGATCAACTCGATCGTCAGCGGCGGGCAGATTTTTACCAACGGTGAATTTTTCGACACCATTGGTCTGCGCGGGGTAAACCTGGCGACCGATGACAACATGTTCCCTGACGGAATGCGCTCCTACGCGCCGGAAATTCGCGGCGTGGCGCAGAGCAACGCCCTGGTGACGGTGCGTCAGGGAAACAACATTATCTATCAGACCTCGGTACCGCCGGGTCCGTTTACTCTGCAGGACGTATACCCTTCCGGCTACGGTAACGACCTTGAAGTCTCGGTCAAAGAGGCCGATGGCTCGGTGCAGGTGTTTAGCGTTCCCTATGCCTCGGTGGCGCAGCTGCTGCGTCCGGGGATGACCCGCTATGCGCTGTCGGCCGGTAAGGTCGATGACAGCGGGCTGCGGAATAAGCCGATGCTGTACCAGGCAACCTGGCAGCACGGCCTGAATAACGTCTTTACCGGCTATACCGGCGTTACGGGATTTGATGACTATCAGGCGTTCCTGCTGGGGACCGGGATGAATACCGGTATCGGCGCGCTGTCGCTAGATATCACCCACTCCCGGCTGAAAAGCGACACCCTCGACGAGAGCGGCCAGAGCTACCGCGCCACCTTTAACCGGATGTTTACCGATACCCAGACCAGCATCGTGCTGGCGGCCTATCGCTACTCCACCAAAGGCTACTACAACCTGAACGACGCGCTGTACGCCGTCGACCAGGAGAAGAACCGCAACAGTAGCTACACCCTGTGGCGGCAGAAAAACGGCATGACCTTCACCGTTAACCAGAACCTGCCGGACGGCTGGGGCGGTTTTTATCTGAGCGGCCGGATCTCCGATTACTGGAACCGTTCGGGCACCGAGAAGCAGTATCAGCTCAGCTATAACAATATGTTCGGCCGCCTCTCGTGGTCCGCCAGCGCGCAGCGCGTTTATACGCCGGACAGCTCCGGCCACAATCGCGACGATCGCATCTCGCTTAACTTCAGCTATCCGCTGTGGTTTGGCGAAAACCGGACCGCCAACCTGACGTCGAATACCTCGTTTAATAACTCCCGCTTTAGCAGCTCGCAGATCGGGATCAACGGTTCGCTGGATAGTGAGAACAACCTCAACTACGGCGTTTCAACGACCACCGCCACCGGCGGCCAGCATGATGTCGCGCTGAACGGAAGCTACCGCACGCCGTGGACCACGCTGAACGGCAGCTATAGCCAGGGCGAGGGGTATCGCCAGAGCGGCCTGGGCGCCAGCGGGACGCTGATCGCCCATCGCCACGGCGTGGTGTTCTCGCCGGAAAGCGGCAGCACGATGGCGCTTATCGAAGCGAAAGATGCCGCAGGCGCTATGCTGCCAGGCTCACCGGGCACCCGCGTCGACGGCAACGGCTACGCCATCCTGCCATATCTGCGCCCGTACCGGATTAACTCCATCGAGATCGATCCGAAGGGCAGCCAGGATGATATCGCCTTCGATCGTACCGTGGCCCAGGTCGTGCCCTGGGAAGGTAGCGTCGTGAAGGTCTCGTTTGGCACCACGGTACAGAACAACATTACGATTCAGGCGCGCCAGGCGAATAACCAGCCGCTGCCGTTCGCTGCCAGCATTTTCGATCCGAGCGGCAAAGAGATTGGCGTTGTCGGCCAGGGCAGCATGATGTTTATCAGTGACGCCAGCGTTCAGCACGCGACCGTTAAGTGGAGCGGCGGGCAGTGCACGGTGGAACTGGGCAAGGCAAAATCAAAGGAAAGGGTATGTCGCTGAGTAAACAACTGACGCTTTTTATTGGCTTAATGGCGCTGGGGACCACCTCCGCCTGGGCCGCCTGTACGCGCCTTTCACAGCCTACGGTGAACCTGGATATGGTGGTCGGCAGGGTTGTGGTTCCCCCCGATCTGCCGGTGGGCTCGGTGATTGTCTCCCGGGACTGGACGATGAATGCGCCGGGCGGGGCCAGCTACAGCTGTACCGCCGGTACCAACCGCTTTGCGGCGAAGATTGTCTCTACAGGCTCCACCGATCTGGGGAATAAGATCTACTCCACCAACGTGCCCGGTATCGGCATGCGCTTTAGCCGCGGCGGCGCGACGGTGAACATCACCTATCCCGACGTTTTCTCATCCACCATCAACCGGACCACCAACTACTCGCTGGAAGGCTCCCGCTTTACGCTGGAGATTATTAAAACGGCCGCGACTACCGGCAGCGGTACTCTGGCGGCGGGGAAATATACCTCCTACGACTGGGAGCGGGGCAACAACCCGATTCTGGAAACCTACCTGAGTGCGAATGCGATTACCGTGGTCTCGCCGTCCTGTACGGTACTCAGCGGTAAGAATATGAACGTTGATGTCGGGACCATTAAGCGCAGCGATCTGAACGGCGTCGGCACTTACGCCGGCGGCAAAAATTTTAATATTGAGCTTCAGTGCAGCGGCGGGCTAAGCGCATCCGGATATGCCAATATCGAGGCCTCTTTCTCCGGTACCCTGGCTACCGGCACTACCGTCACCCGCGGAGCGCTGCTGAACGAAAAAGCCGGCAGCTCTATTGCCAAAGGGATTGGGATTCAGGTGCTGAAAGACGGCGTGCCGGTTGAGTTCAACAAGAATTACAACGTCGGCACCTTGAGCAGTCAGGAAACTCGCTACATCACGTTGCCTTTCCTTGCGCGTTTTTATCAGTATGCGGCGGCCACGAGCACCGGCGAGGTTGAGTCTCATATGATCTTTAACCTGACGTACGATTAATTCGGGAGGCGGGTATGAAGGAAAATGGATATAAGAAAAACGGCAAACGACTTGTCGGCCTGATGGCGATGAGCGGCCTGCTTGTCGCTTCTTCCGCTTCGGGTTTTATGACCAACTATGATGACGGGCGGGTGGATTTTGTCGGCCGGGTCACCGATATCTCCTGCAGCGTGGCGCTTAACGGTGGCCATAATGCCGGCAGCGGCAGCGTCTGGCTGGCGCCGGTAAGCCTGGCGGAAGTGCACGATCGCGGGGCCGGGGCCTTTATGAAAGCGCAGCCTTTTACCCTCGAACTGTCGAATTGCCAGCTGCGTCACAATGGCGGTGCGGCGGATCAAAGCGAAGTCCGGTCGGTGAACGTTCGCTGGATCGACGGGTTTATGGTGAACACCGTCGACAATGAAAATGCGGGCTATCTGGCGAACACCCTGCCGGACGGCGCGCGTAACATTTATCTGGCGCTGTCGACCAATGACAATAATACGCTGGATAAGAGCAATAAAATTGTGCCGGCCGACCCGCTGCAAAATCGGGTACAGATTAAAGAAAAAGCGGTAGATGGTGGCGTATTTACCTATTATATCGGGTACGTTTCCCCGGCGCCGGAAAAAGCCACCTCCGGTCCGATGACCAGCTGGGCAACCTGGGAGCTGGTTTATAATTAAGAGCCTATGTCAGCAGGCTCAAAAACGCGCGTTGCGGCGGATCGTTTACATTATCCGAACGAAAAAAATGCCGGCGAGCCCGGCATTTTTTAAATCACTTTATCTTCTTCGACCAGCTCTTCAATGCTGACCTCTTTCCAGTAGTGGCCCTGGATCGCAAACCACGACATTCCCTGTAGCCACTTTTTATGCGCCTCGCTTTCGACCCCTTCAATAATAACGTTGTGGTTATTATGGGACAGGAAGGTAACCAGCGCATCCATTAGCGGTCGACCGGACTCTTTTTGCATTAAATGCCAGAAAAAGTCTTTGTCGATTTTTACATAATCGAAATGATATCCCCGAATGGCGTTAATGCCCGCATTGCCGGCGCCGAAATCATCCAGCCAGAGGGTGGTGGTTTGCGTGCTTTGCCAGGCGCTAAGTGCATTATTAAGCAGGTTATTAGAATTTTCCGTCACTTCAAAATGTACGCAGCCCAGGCGCTGGATATACTCTTCGATCTGCGGCTGGCGTAAAATGCTGAGGATATGGTCGTCCACGTTGATGGTGGCAGAAATATTATTCTTAATAAACCACGCTTGATGCTTCTCAATCAGCGCCAGCTGCTCCATGAAAATACTTTCACGGAGCGCTTTATTGGCGTGGCGGAAGAAATACTCAGGCGCCACGGGAATATGATCGAAGCGGCTCAGGCATTCCACGGCAACCAGTGTGTCCTGCGGTGAGAACATTTTCTGAAAAACATAACGAACAGAGATATCGCCACGTGATAAGTTATGGTCTGAAAATATATTAGCGTTCATTTTCTCGTGTCGGAAATTTAGCAAGCGTAGGCTGCAGGGTGAAAATATTATAAGTGACCTTTATGCCGATGTGAATTTTTATTAAAAGCAAGTGACCAATTGATGACAGTATTTTGATTGGTCACTTGCTTTTGTTTTCAGGCCGGGTCGAAAAAAACGTCTAACACTGATGCATGTGGACTATTTTTGTATTCATAATCCGGGAACTGCCCATGCCGAGTTTTTTCATGATGTGAATTCGATGGCTGTGTACCGTTTTATGGTCAATGTTGAGAACCGCGGCGATACGCTTGTTGTTATAGCTGGCCATAATCAGTTCCAGCACCTGAACCTCTCTCACCGAGAGCTTTTTTTGGGTTAACAGAAACCGGTAATCCACGGCGGAAGTCGGCATGTTTGTTATGTCTGAAAAATCTTTAAGTGATGATTTTTCAGTTAAAATTATCAAGTTTTCCAAAAAAATCAGCTCCCGACACAGTCCGGCGATATCGCTTCTGACGATCAGCACCAGCCGCACGCAGCGCGCCAGGCAGAAGCGCAGTTTGTTAAGCAAATGCACCGTATCAGCAGCAGAAATATCCTTATGAATAACGTTGAAAATAATGATTTTAGCCTGGGGGACGGCGGCGCCCCGCATGATGTTCTGATAACTTAAGGCGGTAATGTTTTTATCGTTATCAATCATGTAACGATGTATTGATTGACCAATGAGGTTATCATCGGTGTATAGCAATATACTGTCCAAGGGCTTAAACTCTCTTTTTTCTCTTGGCTTCCAGAATCAAATCAAGCAAGATTTTCTCTATCTTTCTCTTATCATCGTGATGTCGAAACTTAAACTGACAGGAAACCTGATGATAGCTTTCCCCCTTTTCATCATCCTCATCGAGGGTCACCATCACGACATTTTTGACCACCAGGTCGACGGTGATTTCTCCATATTCGGCGACGGAAAGAATCGAATTTTTGAGGATTGAATTGTGGGTGAGAAACTTGAGGTTGGGATTTTTGGCCATCAGCGCACAGCCGCCATCTGAAATATCTTTAATTTCAAACGTGTAGTTCTCCCCATTTTTATGGCGGCCATGACAAAAAAAATCATGCTTATGCTGTAAGCGAAATCGCGGGTCCCGCCGTCTTTGAACCACCTGGATACATTCAGGTAGGGTAAATGAGACTTTATTGCTTTTAGCCGTACCACTCCCTGAATGTTTCTTCAGGGTTGAACAGAACTCTATCTTCCCTGAATCGCTATGCAGAACAAATTTGAATTTATGTCCCGGAGGGATTTTACTGTTGGTGACGATGTGGAATTCTGAAAAATCTACACGCGCCAGTTGTGTAATGAAGTTTTTGTTATTATAGAAAATTTCTATCTCAGACTGTTTTCTGAGTTCCTCCCTGAAAATAGCAATGATCTCATACTTACTGGTCTTTATTGTTCCCTCTGTCATGTGAAGTCCTTGTTAATTTTATATTGTGTGTGTGGATTTTTTTTTATAGCAATGACAACATTCTGATTGTGTTAATCAGATGTTTTAATGAGCATTTGATGTTATTAGCTATCTTTGCAGCTAAATTGATTTGTATAAACGTCGAATCAGCGGTTGTTTTTCCTGTAATCAAGAGCTCAAAAAATTAGGATAGATACAAACGACCGCGGCCTCCAATAAGGAGGCCGGTCGAAATAGTATAAAATGATGCTATGTATAGGGTTACTTGCGAAAGGACGGCTGGGGCAAATACCCATTTGTAGGATCTATAGTGCCAGCAGCGTTGAGTTAATTCCAGGCAAATATTAGCGACAGAATACCCCTGTCGCCATGGGCTTAGAAATGCCATGGGCAGGGGAGTGGCTCAGACTTTGAGGTTATCTAATATGCTGAGCGCATCGGCGGGCAGGGTTAAGGTGGCGGCGGCCAGGTTTTCTTCGAGATGCTGGAGCGATGAGGTGCCGGGGATCGGCAAAATATTGGCTGAACGCTGCAGCAGCCAGGCGAGGGCGACCTGCATTGGCGTCGCCTCAAGCGCGGCGGCGATATCGTTCAGCTCCTGTGCCTGAAGCGGAGTAAAACCCCCCAGCGGGAAGAAGGGAACGTAGGCAATATTCTGTGCGGCGAGCGCGTCGATAAGCCCATCGTCCAGGCGATTCGCGACGTTATATTGATTCTGAACGCAGGCAACTGGCGTCAGCTTTTGCGCGTCAGCGACCTGTTTGGCCGTGACGTTGCTGAGCCCAATATGGCGGATTAACCCTCGCTCTTTCAGCTCAAGCAGCGTCGTCAGCGGGCCTTCCAGCGACCCTTCCGCCGGGCCGTGGGTACCCAGCATACTGCGCAGGTTCACAACCTCCAGCACATCGAGATTGAGGTTTCGCAGATTATCCTCGACCGCCTGGGTCAATTCCGCCGGCGACATGGCCGGGAGCCAGTTACCTTTTTCATCGCGGCGGGCGCTGACTTTCGTCACGATACACAGATCGTCAGGGTAGGGATGCAGCGCCTTGCGGATCAATTGGTTGGTGATATGCGGACCGTAAAAATCGGAGGTATCAATATGGTTGACCCCCGCGGCCACCGCCGCCTGCAGTACGCGAATCGCGTTGTCAGGATCTTCCGGCGGGCCGAATACGCCCGGGCCTGCCAGCTGCATTGCCCCGTATCCCAGACGATAAACCTGACGGTCGCCTAAAGTACCGGTTCCGGATAGCTGTACGTTGGACATGGAAACTCCCCCTGATAATGTGCAAGTCCTAAGTGTAAACCGGTCAGGAGGTTTCTAGCGGCGGGAATATTAGCAGAACGTGCGGCAACGGCAGTGGCCGTCGCCGCAGGGGGAGAATTAGCTGAAGAACATCACCGAAACGCACAGCAGGCCGACGACCAGGGTGATGAAATTACCCAGCGATCGGTACGGCTTGAGGGCGGGAATGATGTACGTCGATAGCGTCGGCATGATGAACAGGATCATGGCGATCAGCGGTCCGCTGATGGCATATATCATCGAGATAGCGTTGGGATTGATAAAGCACACCGCGAAGGTCAGCGCCGAGACCAGCAGGATCGACATCGCGCGGTTAAAGGCGCGGCTTTTGCGAATTCCCATCTGCCCCAGCGAGGTTTTCACGATTTCGCTGGCGCCCTCAATCACCCCGAAATAGGTCCCGAGGAAGGATTTTGACATCGCCACGACCGCAACGATAATTCCGGTGACCGCCAGCCAGGCCGGGGAGCCGGGCATCATCGATAGCGCGGACAGGATGGTGACGCCTTCATTTCGCGCGCTTTCAATATAAGAGGCCGGTATCGCCAGCAGGCAGCTGACGACAAAAAACATCACGCTGGCGCAGATGATGGTGTAGGCCACTTTCATGATTTTTTTGCATTTACCCATGGCCAGCTCGCCGTATTTCTCCTGCTGGTCGATAGCAAAAGTTGAAATAATCGGCGTATGGCTAAAAGCGAAAACCATCACGGGGATTGAGATCCAGACCTGGTGGAACGTATGCGAGTTCAGCTGCATCTGGCTGGTGAGGTGCTCGGGCTGCCAGTCGCCGATTAAGTAGATAGACAGGAACAGGAAGCAGGCAATCAGCGGGAACACCAGAAAACCCATCACCTTAATCGTGATGTGACGACCCATCAGGAAGATCAGGTTCAGCACCAGGACGACTGCGAGGCTGAGCAGCGCGCGGACGCCGGCGGTAATCGGCATATGTCGTGCCAGCTGTTCGGCAAGAGAGTTAGTGATCGCCACGGCGTAAATCAGGACCACCACGAAAAAGGCGAGGAAGTAGAGCCCGGTGATCAGATTCCCGACCTTCTTACCGTAATAGTGGTTGACCGCACCGGTGATGCCAACGCCGGGAGCAACCTTAGCGGAGAGGATAAATTGACTCAGCGCCTTGTGCGGCCAGTAGGTCAGCGGCCACGCGACCAGCGCGGTGATGAGCAGAACAACGGCGCCAGCGGACCCCAGCTGGATCGGCAAAAACAGAGTGCCGGCGCCTACGGCAGTGCCATATAAGGCAAAACTCCAGAGAGTTTCTTCTTTAGACCAAATTTTAGACATTGTATGAATTTATCAACCGTAAAACCAAAAAAAAGGAGTGTAATTTACCACATCTATGTTTTGGTCGTGGCGATAGTTTTATACGATGGGTAGCACGGCGGATCGCCGGGAGTTCCCGCGGCGATCCGCCGGCGCTTAGCTACGCGCGGGGATCCGCTGCCGGCGGCGCTTCAGCACCCGCACGCGCAGCGTGTCCCATACCCAGTTGAACAGCATGGTGTAGGGCAGGAAGAACAGCATAAAGCCGATTTCCAGCATAAATGCCTGCATCAGCGACACGCCGAGGAGCAGCGCGACGGCGGTGACGCCGATGATGATAAACCCGCTCTCAAAGCCAATGGCGTGCAGGGCGCGAACCTTCAGGTTTCTTGTGACGCGGGAAACCGGCCAGATACGGTCAAAGGCCGCGTTATAGATCAGGTTCCAGACCATCGCCAGCGTCGCGAGCAGAACGCTCAGGCCGCCCATTTCGACCACCGAACGCTGCATCAGCCAGGCCGCGGTGGGGGCGAGGATCAGCGTGGCGAGGCCCTCAAAGCTGACCGCGTGAATAATACGTTCCATCAGCGACTTACGCTGCAGGTTGCTCTGTTGCATGGTTTTTACCTCCGGGTAAAGCCGTCGTTCGCAGCCGTTTAATCGCGATGCCGGCTGAACGGGTGATAAGAAATTACTCCGCATTTTATGGGAAAATATGATAAACAAAAGATAGTTCCCATCGATAAAGTAGATAGGTCATGCGCTATTCTCCCGAAGCTTTAACCGCTTTTGTCGAAGCCGCTGCCTGCGGATCGTTTTCTGCCGCCGCGCGCCGCTTGCGTAAAAGCCAGTCCACCGTCAGCACCGCCATCTCCAATCTTGAAGCCGATCTCGGCGTGACGCTGTTCGATCGTTCAGCCCGCCAGCCGGTGCTGACGCCGCAGGGCGAGCAGGTGCTGGGCTATGTGAAAGCGATTCTGGCGGCAAGCGACCGGCTGGACGAGCTGGCTATTTCTCTGTCCGGCGAAACGGAAGCCCGGCTCACCTTTGTGCTCTCCGATACGCTGCATCCCGATGTCCTTGAAGATCTGCTGGAGCAGTTCGACCGCCGTTTTCCGCACACCGAATTTGAGTGCCTGATCGGCGAGGATGAGGACGTCGTCGACCTGCTGCAAAAGGAGCGGGCGCAGGTGGGGCTGATTGAGGCCAGGGATAGCTATCCTCCGGAAATCGGCTGTACGCGCCTGCCGCTACAAACCGCGATGGCGATTTACGTGGCGCCCCGGCACCCGCTGGCGGCGCAGGGGAGGGTTGTCTGGGATGAGCTGCATAGCTGGCGCGAGCTGCGGCTGAGCACCTACCTGGAGAGCCGGGCCGATCCTGCCCAGGGACAGGTGTGGTCGGCACCCAACTATCTGCTGCTGCTCAGCATGACGGTACAGGGGCTGGGGTGGTGCATTTTGCCCTGCGCGCTGGTTGAGGAGTTTGCCGGCGTCGGAACGCTGGTGCCGCTCGACATTGCGGGCTGGCCGCGGGCGATATCCGTGGATTTATTATGGAATAAGCGGGCGCCTCCGGGAGTCGCGGGGAGCTGGCTACGCCAGCATTTACAGCGCCAGGAGCAGTAAAATCGCCGCAAATCTTTGTGATTCACCTCACTTTTTTTAAACATTTGCGAAATTTTTTGATAACAATTCTCTACTATGTTGTTGTTTCTTTGCACAGAGGCAGGCAGAGGTAGAGGATGAAAGATGTCGTGATCGTTGGCGCGCTGCGGACGCCTATTGGCTGCTTCCAGGGGACGCTATCCCGCCACTCGGCGGTGGAGCTGGGGAGCCTGGTGGTTAAGGCTTTAGTCGAACGCGCCGGAATCGATCCCCACGCTATTGATGAAGTGATCCTCGGGCAGGTTCTAACCGCCGGCACCGGGCAGAACCCTGCGCGCCAGTCGGCGATCCGCGGCGGGCTGCCGAATACCGTTTCGGCGATCACGATTAACGACGTTTGTGGCTCCGGGCTGAAGGCGCTGCATCTCGCCACGCAGGCCATTCAGTGTGGCGAGGCGGATGTGGTGATTGCCGGTGGCCAGGAGAATATGAGCCGCGCGCCGCACGTGTTAACCGATAGCCGCACCGGGGCGCAGCTGGGAAACAGCCAGCTGATCGATAGCCTGGTTCACGACGGCCTGTGGGATGCGTTCAATGATTATCATATGGGCGTGACGGCGGAAAATCTGGCGCGGGAGTACGGCATCAGCCGCGAGCTGCAGGACGCCTGGGCGCTGAGTTCGCAGCACAAGGCGCGGCGGGCGATCGACTCCGGGCGCTTTCGCGACGAGATTGTCCCGGTGATGACCGAGCAGAACGGCGCGCCGCGGCGGGTGGATACCGATGAGCAGCCGCGGGTTGACGCCAGCGCGGAAGGCCTGGCCTGTCTGCCGCCGACCTTCGACCGCCTGGGTTCGGTGACCGCAGGCAATGCCTCCACGATTAATGATGGCGCGGCGGCGGTGATGATGATGAGCGAGGCGAAAGCGCTGGAGCTTGGCCTGCCGATCCTCGCGCGGATCCGCGCGTTCGCAAGCGTAGGCGTCGATCCGGCGCTGATGGGTATTGCGCCGGTACATGCGACCCGCCGCTGTCTGGAAAGAGCGGGCTGGCGGCTGGACGAGGTTGACCTTATTGAAGCCAACGAGGCGTTTGCCGCGCAGGCTATTTCGGTGGGCAGGGTGCTGGAGTGGGACGAGCGGCGGGTCAACGTCAACGGCGGCGCCATTGCCCTCGGCCACCCTATCGGCGCCTCCGGCTGCCGCATTTTAGTTTCTCTGGTCCATGAAATGATCAAACGGGACGCCCGTAAAGGGCTGGCCACGCTGTGCATCGGCGGCGGCCAGGGCGTCGCGCTGGCGGTGGAACGAGAGTAGCGGCCAAAAAAGAGTTTCCCCTTCTTAGCCTCCTGTTAGCAGGGGGCTTTTTTTCGCCACCGGGCACGATTTCCGCGATAGATCTCAGCAAAAAGGGCGAATAACGGCCCTATTTGTTGAGCTTTGTCACGTCTTTATGTGCCATGTTTTTTGAAACAAATAATTACGATCTCGATCACTAAAACATCATCCCTTAAAAAATAAAATGCAGTTTCATAAAATAGAAACATAATTTTACTTTTGAGGGGTACCCTATGTTTGCACGATCTCTGGCCCTTGCTGCTCTCTGCGCCGCGTCTTTTGCTGCTTCGGCCGTCACGGTGGATTTGCGTCATGAATTCATCGACGGCGGTAAAACCGATAAAACCAACGCCGACCGCGTCTCCGTGTCGCACCGGTTCGCCAACGGTTTTGGTTTCTCCGTTGAGGCAAAGTGGAAATCAGGAGGGGATAACACCGATCAGCCTTATTCAGACTTTGTTGGCAACGGCCATGAAGAAACCATCAGCTGGCAGTGGAAGGCGAACAAGAATTTCTCCGTAACGCCGGGCTTCAATATTGAAAGTAACGACAGCCGCTCGATCTATAAGCCGAATTTGCGCGTGCAGTATAGCTTCGATAACGGTTTCTACGTTGCCGCCCGCTACCGTTATGACTACACCCGCTATCCGGCAAACGCGGGCAAAGAGGATGATAAAGTTAACCGCGGCGATGCGTGGGCTGGCTTCGTGATGGGCGACTGGCGTACCGAGCTGAACTACGTTTATGCCCGCAGTAGCGAAGGCGTAAATCGTAACGACAATAAACCCTACTCCCAGGAATATAACGTTAAGCTGGCCTATAAGCTGGATAAAAACTGGGCGCCCTACGGCGAGGTGGGTAACGTTGGCGTCAATGACCGCAGCGACCGCCAGACCCGCTTCCGCGTAGGCGTGGCGTATACCTTCTGACATAAACAACAGTCTCATCGTTTACCCCGGCGCAGTTAGCCGGGGTTTTGTCGTTAATCAGCCGCCGTCCTCCGTTGATTATTACGCGCGAGGACGGCCTGAATGTGGCCGGCAGCAGGCCAAAAAAAAAGCCCTCCAAAAGGAGGGCAAGGCCAGTTACAGAAACACTCAATCAAACTCAGGTCACAACGCGCTATGCCTGCAGCATTTCGCGCTGCTCAGGGATCTTCGCGATATAGATAGCCGGTTTACCGTCTTTATCGGAGCTAAACAAAATCGCGCTGTCGTCCGGCGTAAAGGAGGGGTGCGGATGGGTCACCTGGCGGCTGTTGGCGATCGTCGCCCATGAAGTATCGTGGCGCGCAACGCGGAAATAAGCCCGTTTCGCCACGTCGAAAACGTACAGATAGGGGTCGTTATCGATGGTATAGCCGCTGGTATCTTTCACGTCCACCGGGGTGCCGGAACCGTCGCCCACCAGCAGCGTGCCGTCAAAATTACTCATCAGATGCGAACAGGCGGGCATCTGCATCAGCGCTTCGTTCACGCCGCTATCCGGGTTAAAGCTGTAAATGGTTCGTCCCTGCTGACCCTTCAGGTAGGAGACGTACACCAGCGCGGAGCCGTCCGGCACCCAGAACTCGTGGGTGCAGCTTTCGCCTTGCGCATGTTCTTTGACTTTACGTACGCCGGTGCCGTCTTCATTCACCATCCACATGCGCGCATCAACGAGATCGTGCGGGCCTTCGTGGCAGAAGGCGACGGTGTGGTCATCAAAAGGCCGATAAATAGGATGACCCAGCCAGTTTTTCTCTTCATGGATGGTGCGGCTTTCGCCGCTTTGCAAATCGACGCGCAGCAGGCGGCAGTGCGGGCCTTTATGGAAGAAGTCGTGGAAAGTCTGCCAGTCGTTAAGCGGCGTCCAGTCGCTTTTGGCGATCTCAATGCCGACCAGCTTGCTGCAGTCGCTGTTGGCGACCCAGGTTCCGTAGCCAACCCACTCATCGGCGACGCGATAGACTTCGCGCTCCTGCAGCGTAGTGAGGTTAACTTCCAGCAGCGTGCGGTCATTTTTAACGTAATAGAGCGAAGTATCGTCCGGCGAGAGGAAGCCGCCGAAGGTATTGTCGCCAGCCCCTTCGGTGAGCTGGACGGCTTCGGCCGCGGCGATATCCAGCAGGTAGTAGTTCCAGTGTCCGTCGAATTCACCGGCGAACAGCAGGTGGCTACCGTCATTGAAAAAGCATTTCTGATAGAAATAGTTACGATGGCAGGTCACTTCCGGTGGGGTTAAGCGGGTGACCTCTGCCCCGGTATCGGGGTCGCGGCTGACTTCATAGTTGAGTTTTACCCGCATGCCTTTAGCCATGATGTACTCCTTTTTCCTTCCTGCGGTATCGCTTCCCAAAGGGACGGTTTACCAGATGAGATTGATTTAAAAGATGGGTGTCAATTTATCAAAACATTGTTTCATTATTTGTGATGGCGAGCGCAGTTCGCAATAACTTCCTGCTCTGGATCGCACTTTTTTTGGCTGCTGAGAGCGGTATAGAGAGGGAACTTTGTTTTTATGCTGACTTTTTACGATCTGATGCCGATTTTCTAAGTTTATATAATGCATTGTATTTAAATGAATTTAATTCGTTTTTCCCTCATGTCGGGCCAACGCTTCGTGATCTGTTTTGCATTTTTAGCATTTGCTTACCTAAAAATTGAAACGATGTTTTAATAATAATTGAAAATGACTTTGCCCGGAGATAAGATGGTTCCACTAGCAAAACGGAACTCTGTTTTATTTTTATGATGGGGCCGCCCCAGAGAGTTCTTCTTACCATAATGGCCAGCGCAAGCAGCCGGTCGAACCGATAGAACCTCGCCTGTGTAGTACGGGCTATCTGAAAGATAAAGGAACCAGGTATGATACTCGATACATTCTCTCTCCAGGGTAAAGTGGCCGTTGTGACCGGATGTGACACCGGGCTGGGCCAGGGCATGGCGGTAGGGCTGGCGGAAGCGGGCTGCGATATTGTCGGTATCAATATTGTTGAGCCAACGGAAACGATTGAGCGCGTTACCGCGCTGGGCCGTCGTTTTCTCAGCCTGACCGCCGATCTGCGCCAGATTGAGGGGATCCCGCAGCTGCTGGAGCGCGCCGTCGCTGAATTTGACCATATCGATATTCTGGTCAACAACGCCGGCTTGATTCGCCGTCAGGATGCCCTCGAATTCAGCGAAAAGGACTGGGATGACGTGATGGATCTGAACATCAAGAGCGTGTTCTTTATGTCTCAGGCGGCGGCGAAGCATTTCATTGCCCAGGGCAACGGCGGCAAAATCATCAACATCGCTTCCATGCTCTCTTTCCAGGGCGGCATTCGCGTTCCCTCCTACACCGCCTCGAAAAGCGGCGTGATGGGCGTGACCCGGCTGCTGGCGAACGAGTGGGCGAAGCACAATATCAACGTTAACGCGATCGCGCCGGGCTACATGGCGACGAATAATACCCAGCAGCTGCGCGCCGACGAGCAGCGCAGTGCCGAAATCCTTGAGCGCATTCCGGCGGGCCGCTGGGGTTTGCCGGGCGATTTGATGGGGCCGGTGGTGTTCCTCTCCTCCAGCGCGTCTGATTACATCAATGGCTATACCGTCGCGGTTGATGGCGGCTGGCTGGCGCGCTAATTTTTCCCGCTGTGCCGTACAAAAACCTGCCGCAGACGGCAGGTTTTTTTATGTGTGAACATTAATCGTCCATATCGATAAACTAAAAAAATCCATATTAATTAGTTATAGAGTGACAATGAATCGCATGGATATTAAGAATTTTTATGTTGATGAGAAATCGTCTCGCCTTTATGAAAGTTGAATGTCCATCACAAAACGATTGATGGTAGCTATTTAGTCCATATCTTTGGCATCTCCACCCTGACACATTGCCCCGCCGATCCCGTACTTTCTGATCACGTCTTACTATGTTCTGGCAGGGAAAAATGACCTCAATTAATAATGACTCTACGTTAATGCCGCGTACGCAGCGCGATACCCGGCGCATGAACCAGTTTGTTTCCATTGCCGCTGCGGTGGCCGGGCTCCTTTTTGGCCTCGATATTGGGGTAATTGCCGGGGCATTGCCCTTTATTACCGATCATTTTGCCTTATCCAGCCGCCTGCAGGAGTGGGTGGTGAGCAGCATGATGCTGGGCGCCGCTATCGGCGCGTTGTTCAACGGCTGGCTCTCTTTCCGCCTCGGGCGTAAATACAGTTTAATGGTCGGGGCGATACTGTTTGTTGCCGGCTCCATCGGCTCCGCCTTTGCCGGCAACGTGGAGGTCCTTCTGCTGGCGAGGGTTCTCCTTGGCGTTGCCGTCGGGATCGCCTCCTACACCGCGCCGCTTTATCTCTCTGAAATGGCCAGTGAAAATGTCCGCGGTAAGATGATAAGCATGTACCAGCTGATGGTGACGCTGGGTATCGTGATGGCGTTTTTATCCGATACGGCATTTAGCTACAGCGGCAACTGGCGCGCCATGCTGGGGGTGCTGGCGCTGCCTGCGGTCCTGCTGATTATTCTGGTCGTGTTCCTGCCCAACAGCCCGCGCTGGCTGGCGGAGAAGGGGCGGCACGTCGAGGCGGAAGAGGTGCTGCGCATGCTGCGCGATACCTCGGAAAAAGCCCGGGACGAGCTCAATGAAATTCGCGAAAGCCTGAAGCTCAAGCAGGGCGGCTGGGCGCTGTTTAAGATCAACCGCAACGTCCGTCGGGCGGTGTTCCTCGGCATGCTGCTGCAGGCGATGCAGCAATTCACCGGGATGAATATCATCATGTACTACGCGCCGCGTATTTTTAAAATGGCGGGTTTCACCACCACCGAGCAGCAGATGATGGCGACCCTCGTCGTCGGCCTGACCTTTATGTTTGCCACCTTTATTGCGGTGTTTACCGTGGATAAAGCCGGGCGTAAACCGGCGCTGAAAATCGGCTTTAGCGTGATGGCGCTGGGCACGCTGGTGCTCGGCTACTGCCTGATGCAGTTTGATAACGGCACCGCCTCAAGCGGCCTGTCCTGGCTTTCCGTCGGCATGACCATGATGTGTATTGCCGGCTACGCGATGAGCGCCGCCCCGGTGGTGTGGATCCTGTGCTCGGAAATTCAGCCGCTGAAATGCCGCGACTTCGGTATCACCTGTTCCACCACCACCAACTGGGTGTCGAATATGATTATCGGCGCGACCTTCCTGACGCTGCTCGACGCGATCGGCGCCGCCGGCACCTTCTGGCTGTATACCGTGCTGAACGTCGCCTTTATCGGGGTGACCTTCTGGCTGATCCCGGAAACCAAAAACGTCACCCTTGAGCACATCGAGCGCAATCTGATGTCCGGTAAGAAACTGCGCGATATTGGCAACTGATTACAGCGAGTCCCTCGGGAGCCAGGGGCTGGCAACCCGCACCGTATCCCGATGGCTGTCGCCGTTAATAATATGCAGGGCGCTCAGGCGCCCTATTTCATAATGCGGAAGCTGTACCGTTGAGAGCGGCGGTAAAAACAGATCGCCAATGCCGACCATATTATCGTAACCCACCACCGCCACGTCCTGCGGGATGCGCAGGCCCTGCGCCAGCAGCGTCTGATAAACCATAAAAGCGATACGATCGTTACCGCAAATCACCGCATCGAACTGCGGCTTACCCTCGCGGATATTTGCCAGCAGCATCGCCGGAATATCGCGGTAGTGCTCATCGCCATACTCCATGTAGCAGTGTTCGAGCGTATGCGGATCGAGATCCGCTTCCCGGCAGGCGCGCTCCAGCCCCTGACGTCGGCGCACGGTCGCCAGATGTTTAGCCGGCAGATGCAGGCACAGCGGACGGCGATAGCCCGCCGCCAGCAGGGCCTGCACCGCCGTATACTGACCCTGCTCATCATCCGGGATATAGCTGGCCACCGGGTCGTGCAGGCTTTCGCAGTTGGCCAGCACGCAGGGGATTGTCAGCAGCTTGGCCGGGAGCGGCACCTGGCGCAGCCCCATCGTGGTGTAGATAATCCCGTCCGGCCGGTGGGAGAGCAGCAGATCGACGATGGTTTCCGGGCTATCGTCGGAAAACATATTGACCACGAAGCTGTTCCAGCCGTGCGCCCGCGCGGTTTCTTCGATTGAGAGCGTAATTTCCACCGAGAAGGGGGTGGTGACGGTATCCAGCGCCAGTACCCCGATGGTGTTTGGCGTCGCGTGGGCGCCGCGTATTTTCTTGGCGGAGAGATCGGGGACGTAGTTGGTTTGTTCAATGGCGGACTGGACGCGAGCCAGAGTCTCCGGCTTCAGGCGTTCCGGGCTGTTCAGCGCGCGGGAAACCGTCATCAGAGAGACATTTGCCAGTTTTGCCACATCTTTCAAGGATGCCATATTTACTACTCCAACGTTGCCGCCAGGCAACAGGCTATACAACTAAGTCGCTGATGTAAAAGGATCATGCGATATTCTATCGCAGGTTGTGCGGCCGCGCTGACGAGGAATATTTGATCGCGATCGCATCTCTGTTATGTTAACGTTAACTTATGTGATTAACATCATGTATCTCAGCTAAAGGGCATGAGTTTTGGGTTTTGTTAACGTTACCATTGACGCATTACTCCAACAGAGAACGTCATGATGAAAGCACATCACTCTCACAGCTATCCGATACTCAGCGCCTTACTGTTTTTCTTTTTCGTAACCTGGTCTTCGTCCGGCTCTTTGCTCTCTATCTGGCTACATCAGGAGGTTGGTCTGAAAGCGGGGGATACCGGCATTATCTATGCGGTTCTCTCCGTCTCAGCGCTGTTTGCCCAAATTTGCTACGGCTTTATTCAGGATAAGCTCGGCCTGCGTAAAAACCTGCTCTGGTATATCACCGCGCTGCTGATCCTCTCCGGGCCGGCCTATCTGCTGTTTGGCTACCTGCTGGGCATTAACATTTTTCTCGGCAGTATTTTTGGCGGGATCTACATCGGCCTGACCTTCAACGGCGGTATCGGCGTGCTGGAGTCCTACACCGAGCGCGTGGCGCGCCAGAGCCAGTTTGAGTTCGGCAAAGCGCGGATGTGGGGATCGCTGGGCTGGGCGGTGGCGACCTTTTTTGCCGGCCTGCTGTTTAACATCAACCCGAAGCTGAACTTTGCCGTCGCCAGCTGCTCCGGCCTGGTATTCTTCGTCCTGCTGGCGCGGCTGCGGGTCTCCTCTGCGCCGCAGGCGATGGAGGAAGCGGTGGCGGGCGGCAAGGTGACGCTGGAGGACGCGCTGCGTCTGCTCACCCTGCGCCGCTTCTGGGCGCTGGTGTTTTTCGTCGTCGGCACCTGTATTTACGGCGTCTACGACCAGCAGTTCCCGGTCTACTTCTCCTCGCAGTTCGCCACCCTGCAGGAGGGCAACGCCATGTACGGCTACCTGAACTCTTTCCAGGTGTTTCTTGAGGCGGCGGGGATGTTCTGCGCGCCCTGGCTGGTTAACCGCATTGGCGCGAAAAATGGCCTGATTTTCGCCGGTATGGTGATGGCGCTGCGGATGGTGGCCTCCGGGCTGGTGGAGGGGCCGCTGCTAATCTCGATAACCAAGCTGCTGCATGCGGTTGAGCTGCCGGTTCTGCTGGTATCTATCTTTAAATACAACAGCTTAAACTTTGATAAACGCCTCTCATCGACGCTGTATCTGGTGGGCTTTGCCTGCACCAGCTCGGTTATCGCAACCGTGCTGTCGCCGCTGGCGGGCTATAGCTACGAGATATACGGCTTTGCCCGGTCCTATTTGATTATGGGCCTGCTGGTGTTCTTCACCACCTTTATCTCCATCTTCTTGCTGCGATCGGCTAAGTCGCCTTCGGACCCGCTGATGCCGCAACCCTCCGTTATTTGAATGAAAAGAGTGAAGACTATGACGTACTCAATTAGCAACGCCGAACAGGAACTGCAGGCTAAAAGCGATGCGCTGAACCTGCGCTGGTACCCGCGCTACCATCTTGCCGCCCGCGCGGGCTGGATCAACGATCCTAACGGCCTGGTGTGGTTTGACGGCTGGTACCACGCCTTTTACCAGCATCATCCCTACTCAACGCAGTGGGGGCCGATGCACTGGGGCCATGCGCGCAGTAAAGATTTGGTGCATTGGGAGCATCTGCCGGTGGCGCTGGCGCCGGAAGGCCCGGAGGATAAAGACGGCTGTTTCTCTGGCTCCGCGGTGGTCAACGGCGATACGCTGGCGCTGATTTATACCGGGCATAAATTCCACGGCGATCCGAGCGACGAGGCCAACCTTTATCAGGTGCAGTGCCTGGCGACCAGCCGCGACGGCATCCACTTTGAGCGGCAGGGGATCGTCCTCGATACCCCGCCGGGGCTGCACCATTTCCGCGATCCTAAGGTGTGGCGCGAGGGCGATAGCTGGTACATGATTGTCGGCGCGCGCCTCGGCGATGTCGGCCAGGTGCGCTTGTACCGTTCGGCCGATCTGCGCCAGTGGCAGGACGCGGGCGTGCTTGATGAGGCGGAAAAAGAGATGGGCTATATGTGGGAGTGCCCGGACTTTTTTGCCCTCAACGACAGGCGCGTGCTGATGTTTTCTCCGCAGGGCATGGCGGCGCAGGGCTATCAGAATCGGAACCTGTTCCAAAGCGGCTATATGCTCGGCGACTGGCAGCCCGGCGGCGCCTTTGTGCGCGAAGGCGAGTTTGTTGAGATGGACAGCGGGCATGATTTTTATGCGCCGCAGAGCTTCCTGGCTCCGGATGGTCGCCGGATCGTTATCGGCTGGCTGGATATGTGGGAATCGCCGCTGCCGGAACAGCAGGACGGCTGGGCGGGGATGCTCTCGCTGCCGCGCGAGCTGAGCCTGAGCGCGGACAGCCGGCTGCAGATGCGCCCGGCTAAGGAGGTCGAAAGCCTGCGCGGGGCATGGTTCCCGTGGCCGGTGAGCACCTTGAAAAACCAGCAGACCATGCTGGTGGAAAACTGTGAGGCGATGGAGGTCATCCTGCACTGGGATAGCGCCAGCTGCAGCGCTGAGCAGTATGGCCTCAGCTTCGGCGACGGCCTGCGGGTCTACGTTGATGCGCAGATGCAGCGCCTGGTACTGGAACGCCATTATCCGCAGCATGGCCTGTGCGGCGTGCGCAGCGTTCCGTTAACCGCCGGGGCGCCGCTCAGGCTACGGGTATTCTTCGACAGCTCTTCCGTGGAGGTCTTCGTTAATGATGGTGAAGCCTGCCTCAGCAGCCGTATTTATCCGGATGGCGCGCGTCGTGAATTAACATTATTTGCCTGGAGCGGATCGGCCAGCTTATCTGAGGCCGGCGCCTGGCAGCTCGAATAATATAATTACTGTTTATTCTGTCGTTAATAACCCGTCTTCGACGATGGGCGGGTTATTATTGTCATCATTGTCGTGCTTTACCCATAACTAAAAAACTTTATTTTATTAAATAATAAAAGGGTTTACCGATGAATAAAATCTGGGTCGGCTGCATGCTGACGTCTTTATTTACCCCTCTGACCTATGCCGGGCCGTCGTTATCTCTTGAGGAACGGCTGGCGCAAATGGAGCAGCGGCTGCAGGAGACCGAACAGCGGGCGACCAGCGCCGAGGCGGAGATTCGTGCGCTAAAACGTCAGGAGAAGCCAGCCGCGGCGGTCAGCGCCGCGGCGGCTAAACCTACGCTGCAGCTCAATGATTATGGCGAATTAAAATTTTATGGCGACGTTGAGTTTAATATGGACGGCGCCAGCCGCAGCGGTAGCCTGACCTCGGTGAGAACCAGCGCGAATAAAAGCTGGGCGCCGGGGAAAAAAGAGCGCTGGGATATTAACGGGCGTATTCTTCTCGGCTTTGATGGCCAGCGGAAAGGGGCTGATGGCAAGTATGCGGGCTTCAGCGTGCAGCCGCTGGCGGATATTAATGGCAAGATGAATCTGGACGATGCGGCCTTTTTCTTTGGTCAGCAGGATGACTGGAAAATTAAAATTGGCCGCTTCGAAGCCTATGATATGTTCCCGCTTAATCAGGATACCTTTATTGAATATTCCGGCAATACGGCGAACGATCTTTACAGCGACGGCTACGGCTATATTTACATGATGAAAGAGGGGCGCGGTCGCAGCAGCAGCGGCGGCAACTTCCTGCTGAGTAAAACCCTCGATAGCTGGTACTTTGAAGTGAATACGCTGGTGGAAGACGGCAGCACGCTTTTTGTCGATCGCAACTATCACGGCAACGCGCTGGATAACCAGAAAAACGTCGTCTACGTGCGCCCGGTGGTGGCGTGGCAGTCCGGCGCGTGGTCGGCGGCGGCGGCGCTGGAGAGCAACCTCGTCAATAACGCCTACGGCTATCAGGACCCGCGCGGCCGCTGGGTCGATCAGTCGAGCCGTACCGGCTACGGCATGACCATGAGCTGGAACACGCTGAAAACCGATGCCCGGGATGGCGCGGTGGTGAATCTGAGTACCGCCTATCTTGATGCCACGGATGAGCAGGACTTCAGCGCCGGTATCAACGCGTTATGGCATCGCGTGGAGCTGGGCTATATCTATGCGCATAACAAAATCGACCAGTTTAATCTGGCGGGCGTGAGCGCAGAATGCGACAACGAGTGCGCGGTACTCGCCCCGGGGCGTTATGACATCCACACGCTGCATGCCTCATGGCTGCTGCCGAATATCATGGATATGACGAATTTTAATATTTACCTCGGCGCCTACGCTTCGTGGCTGGATTCGTCGGCGGAGAAAAGCACGGGCCCGGACGAACGCTACGGCGCGCGCGTGCGCTTCAAATATCTCTTCTGAGGGTAAAGCAGGTCGCCCGGTCGCAAAGCCCGGCGGGATGATTTTGCCTTTCGTGACGGGCGCCGTGCGAAAAAATCCCCCGCAGCCTGAGCCGCGGGGGAGGTTTGGCAGGGCTGAATTAGCGCATGGCGCGCTTGAGAATGCGGTCTGACTGACGCTGGAAGTCCGCCGCCGTCTCTTCTACGGATTTCTGCCCGTAATCGATGTACTGCAGGGAGGTGCCGAACTGGGCTACGATCTGCGGGTCGTCGAAGTAGGGCGACACGGAGAGTTTCGCCGGCAGGGACTGCGCCAGCTTCAGCCCGGAAACCGCCGGATCGTCGGCCTTGATCGTGCCGTCTTCGGTCAGGTACTGCACCGCCACTTTACTCAGCGGCACGCCGCGCTCGAGTCCTAAGGTATCGACCCCGGCTTTGCTGTTCAGCAGGAAGTTAATGACCTTTGCCGCCGCTTCCGGGTTTTTCGTTGATTTACCGATCGAGAGCATCTGCGCGGGTTTAAAGAACAAACCGGCGTCGGTGGCTCCTGGCAGCATTGGGTATTCACCCAGCTCCAGCTTCGCCGGCGGCTTCAGGTTGTCGGAGTATTTATTGATGGTGGAGTTCCACATGTAGGTTCCCGCCCACTCGCCCTGAATCCACGGCTTCATCTCGTACATATTGCTTTTGCCGAAGGAGGCGTAGTATTTGGTATCCGGCATAACGTGGCTGTCGATAAGCTTTTTATACATCTGGAAAAACTCTACCCACTGCTCTTTGCTGTAAGAGAATTTTTTGGTTTTATCGTCGATAGCCGGCTGGTTGTACTTCTGAATCATATAGGAGTTCAGCAGCGCCAGGGTGTCCTGGTGCTCCAGCACCACCGGGTAGTACTGCTTGCCTAGCTTGCTTTCAAAGGCTTTTCCCGCCGCCATCAGCTCGTCCCAGGTTTTGGGATAGGCGACGCCGGCTTTTTTCCAGGTTTCGTCGTTAAAGTAGAACACGCGGGCGGTCACGGAAATGGGAATGCCGTTGAGCTTGCCGTTCACGGTGGTGGACTGCAGTTCCTTCGCGTCAAACTGGCTGAGATCGATGACGTCCTTCATCTTATTCAGGTCGTAAAAGCCGTCGCCGTTTTTCGAGAAAATAGGCAGCCAGTTCCAGTTGGTCTGCATCACGTCAGGCTCGGTGCCGCCGGCGATTTGCGTGGTCAGGCGCGAGAGGTGGCCGTCCCAGCCGGTGTATTCCGCTTTGACGTTAATATCCGGATTCTGCTTATGAAATTCTTCCAGCGCTTTCAGGGTCACCTGATGGCGGCCGTTGCCGCCCCACCAGGACATGCGCAGGTCGACATCCTGTGCCAGAGAAGGTAGCGCGGTCAGGCCCAGAGTGGCGGAGATTGCGGCGCTTAAGAGCACTTTTTTCATTTTAATACTCCAGTGATTACAGAGAGATGTTCTGTTCGGTCGCCGCATCAAAGAGGTGGCATTTGTTGAGATCGAACCGGTAATAGACCTTACGATGCAGCCCTTTTTCGATCATCGGCCTGGCTTCGTCGGAAGGGACGCGGGCGGTCAGCTCATAATCGGCGACCTTCATATAGACGAAGAACTCGTGGCCCATATTTTCCACGCGAACCATCTCGCCGGAGCCGCAGCCTTCGGCGAACGGCTGGTCCGCAATGGAGACAAACTCCGGGCGCACGCCGTAGAACAGCGTCTGGTCCTTGTAGCCTTCGGCTTTGCTCTGCAGCGCGTCGTTGAGGGGCAGCAGTTCGTCACCGATGCGCATATGCAGGCGGCCGTCGCGCTCAACCAGCTTGCAGGGACGGATGTTCATCTCCGGCGCGCCGATAAAGCCCGCGACAAACATATTTTTTGGCTTGTGGTACAGATTGTCCGGGGTATCAACCTGCATGATGTGGCCCAGCTTCATCACGCAGATACGGTCGCCCATGGTCATGGCTTCGGTCTGATCGTGGGTGACGTAGACGGTGGTCGCCGGTTTGCCGGACTTCTTCAGCTGCTTGTGCAGATCGGAGATACGAATACGCATTGAGGCGCGCAGCTTGGCGTCGAGGTTAGAGAGCGGCTCATCGAACAGGAACACGTCCGGCTTTTTAACAATCGCCCGGCCAACCGCCACGCGCTGGGCCTGGCCGCCGGAAAGCTGGCGCGGCAGACGGTCGAGCAGCTCTTCCAGCTCGAGGATTTTTGCCGCTTCGTTAACCTGGCTTTCAATCTGATCCTTTGGCAGCTTGCTCAGCTTGAGGCCAAAAGCGAGGTTTTCACGCACCGTCATATGCGGATAGAGCGCGTAGTTCTGGAACACCATCGCAATCCCGCGCGCTTTTGGCGCGAGGTTGTTAACGATTTTCTCCCCGATACGCACTTCGCCGCCGCTGATGGTTTCGAGGCCTGCCAGCATGCGCAGGGTGGTGGATTTGGCGCAGCCGGATGGCCCGACGATCACCATAAACTCCCCGTCAGCGATTTTCAGGTCGATAGCATGTACCGCTTTGAAGCCGTTGGAGTAGACCTTTTCCAGTTTTTTGAAAATAACTTCAGCCATGATATTTCCCTCTTAACCTTTAATTCCGCTGCTGGTGACGCCCTGTACGAAGTAGCGTTGAGCCAGGAAGAATACGATGATGGATGGCAGAATGGAGATGCTCGCCATTGCCAGAATTTCGTTCCACGGAGCGCCTTCCGTGACGTCGATGGACATTTTCAGCGCCAGCGCGATCGGATACTTATCGACGCTATAGACGTAAATCAGCGGACCAATAAAGTCGTTCATTGACCACATAAACTGGAACAGTGCGACCGAGATAATCGCCGGTTTTAAAATCGGCACCACCACGTACCACAGCACCTGGAAGGAGTTGCAGCCGTCAATTTGCGCCGCCTCTTCCATATCGCGCGGCACGCCGCGCAGGAACTGAATCAGCATGAAGACGAAGAATCCCTGGGTGGCGAAGGCCAGCGGCAGGTACAGCGGCAGATAGCTGTTCAGCATGCCCATTTCGCGGAACATCAGGTACTGCGGGATAAGCAGCACGGTGCTCGGCAGCAGCATGGTGGTGATGAGGGTGGCGAACCAAAATTTCTTCCACGGGATCTCGAAGCGGGCAAAGCCGTACGCCACGATGGTGGAGGAGATAATGGTCAGGATCACTTTCGGGATGACGTACTTGAAGGTATTCAGCATGTAGTGGCCGAAGTTGTATTCAGTCCCGGTCTTCCAGCCGTTGATAAACCCGTCCCATGTCGCGTGAGCGGGCCACAGGCTGAGGGTGGTGAAGATCTCGTGGTTCGGTTTGAACGACGCCGAGAACATCCACACCAGCGGGTAGAGCATCAGCAGGCCAACGAACAGCAGGATCACATAGCGGATGCTGGCGTTCATTTTTTCACGCCGCAGCGTTCTGGCAACCTCGCGCTCGGCGATGTCCCGGGCCGCGGAAATTTGTTGGATATCAGCCATTTTTGCCTCCCTTATCGGCGGAGTAGAACACCCAATATTTCGAAGACTTAAAGGCGATAGCGGCAAACACCGCGACGACCAGGAACAGCACCCATGCCAGCGCCGCGCCGTAGCCCATATCGAAGTACTTAAAGGCGGTGTCGTAGATATAGAGTGAGAACAGATAGGTGGAGTAGGTTGGGCCGCCGCCGGTTATCACGTACGGTCCGGTAAACTCCTGGAATGCCTGGGTGGTTTGCATAATGAAGTTGAAGAAAATCACCGGCGTAATCAGCGGCACCGTCACCTTCATAAACATCTGCCACTTCGAGGCGCCGTCGATCATCGCCGCTTCGTATTGCGATTGCGGAACGTTCTGCAGCGCCGCGAGGAAGATCACCATCGCCGAACCGAACTGCCAGACGCGCAGCAGGGTCACCGACATCAGCGCCAGCGACGGCTCGCCGAGCCAGTTGACCGGGTCGAAGCCCAGCACGCCGATAAAACTGTTCAGCAGGCCGTCGATAGCGAACAGCGCGCGCCACAGTACGGCGATGGCGACGGAGCTGCCGAGGATCGAAGGAATGTAATAAGCGGTACGGAAAAAACCGATGCCGCGCAGTTTAAAGTTGAGAACAAACGCGATGCCCAGCGCAAAGGCCAGCTTCAGCGGAATGGTTAAAAAGACATAGGCGAAGGTGACGCCCATAGACTTCCAGAAGAGAGAATCTTCGGTCAGCATGTAGCGATAGTTTTCAATGCCGTTAAATACCGGCGGACTCATCAAATCGTACTCAGTGAAACTGAGGAAGAAAGATGAAACAAAGGGAAAGGCGGTAAAGATTATCAGCCCGATAATATAGGGCGATATCCATGCCAATCCCAGCAGCTTGTTTTCATTCATACATACCTACCTGGCTTACGAGTTTGTAAAACGGATTCGGTTTATACCCGGCGTACTTCAAGCTGCGTGCGTCATCCGCGCAGAAAGCAGCCGGAAAAGTTGATCTGTTGCTGGTGTCTGTGCTGGCGCTTCCTTCCCTGTTGGACCCTGTTTTTGTCATGGTTTGTCACCCGCAGCTCCCTGCTGAGCGTGCACCGGTTCGGCTTTGCTATGCCCGGCGCCCTTAATTTTATAAAACGCCGTTTTAAATTTATTTTATTGCGATTTATTACAGAGTCATTCGATTCATAACGGAAATGTGATCGAAGTCGAAACGATGTTTCAAAAAATGAGATGGCGGGCGTTTTGTCCGGACCATAAGGGCTGGTGAGCGATGCCGGGAAGGTGAAGCTGCGCAGGTTTACGGCGTTTTATTGCCCGACTAATGATTGTGTTTGCACATATTTTTTAACAAATAATATTGCGGAGGAGGGATTGCTCGGGCGGGGGAGGGGCATGCCGGACATGCCCAGGGAAGATTAGCTTTGCAGAAAATCCTGACGCACGGGCGTAAAGGTATCCAGCAGGGTTCCCGCCTTCAGGCACACGCAGCCGTGCATAATATTTGGCCGCTTGTAGAGCGTGTCGCCGGCGCTAACCACATGTTTCTCATCACCAATAGTGAATTCGAACTCGCCTGAAAGCACGTAGGTCAGCTGTTCGTGAGGGTGGTTATGCATAGGCCCGATGGCGCCGGCGTCAAAGTTAACCTCAACCGCCATCATTTTGCCATCGTGCGCCAGAATGCGCCGGGTCACGCCATTGCCCAGATCGTCGAGGGTGGTCTCTTTATGAAAAATAAACATCCGCTGGTCCTGTGGTTAAGTGAAACAATGTTTCATTTAATTTATCCCACAATTTTCTAAAAAGAAACGATCGACGGGAGAAGTGGAAAGTTGATCACAAGTTTGTTTCACTGGGGGGTAACCATAAAAGGAGCGAATAATGAAAACGATTGGCCTGTTGGGGGGAATGAGCTGGGAATCCACCATTCCTTATTACCGCCTGATCAATGAGGGTATCAAAGCGCGTTTGGGCGGGCTGCACTCCGCCAGCCTGTTGTTACATAGCGTTGATTTCCATGAGATTGAAGCCTGTCAGGCCGCCGGTGAATGGGAACGTGCCGGCGATATGCTGGCGCAGGCGGCGCTGGGCCTGCAGCAGGCGGGCGCCGAAGGCATCGTGCTCTGTACTAACACGATGCATAAAGTGGCCGATGCCATTGAAGCGCGCTGCGGCGTGCCGTTTCTGCACATCGCCGATGCGACAGGGCGGGCGATTGAGAAAAAGGGCATGCGCAACGTCGCCCTGCTGGGGACGCGCTATACCATGGAACAAGAGTTCTATCGCGGCCGCCTGCAGCAGCAGTTTGCTATCGAGACGCTGGTTCCGTCCGCTGACGATCGCCAGCGGATCAACCAGATTATCTTTGATGAACTTTGTCTCGGCACCTTTAGCGAGGCTTCGCGCGACTATTACCTGCAGGTTATCGAGGCGCTGGCGGCGCAGGGGGCGGAAGGCGTTATCTTCGGCTGCACCGAGATTGGCCTGCTGGTGCCCGTAGAAAGCAGCCCGCTGCCGGTATTTGATACCGCGGCCATTCATGCCGCGGATGCGGTGGAATTTATGCTTTCTTAAGCACCGTATCGAGCGGGCGCTGGATCTGCGCCAGGCTGTGCTGCAAGTGGTGAATAAAGGCGTCGACCAGCGCCGAGCCGGGGCGGTGCAGCGGGCGGATCATGCTGACGGTAAACGGCACATCGATGCTGAAGCGGCGCACCGCGACGCCGCTTTCGGCATAATCGAGGGCGGTGAGCGGATTAACCACCGAGATGCCGACGCCCGCGCGCACCATCGCGCAAATCGACGCGGCGCTGTGCGTTTCGACCACCATCCGCCGCTTGACCTGATGTTCAAGGAACAGGGCGTCAAGCAGCTGGCGATAGCTGTCGGTCCGCGACAGGCTGATGTAGTTTTCAGCGTGGAAATCGGCGGGGGTCAGAACCTGCTTGGCGGCGAGCGGATGGCCCTGCGGCAGGACGCAGACTTCATTCAGCGTCAGCAGCGGCGTGCGTTCGGTTCCGGCGGGCGTATGCAGGGTTTCGGTCAGGCCAAGATCGTGGCGCTGGGCGGAGAGCCACTCCTCCAGCAGAGGCGACTCCTGGGGGACGATTTGCAGGCTGACCTCCGAATAGCGCGCCAGAAACGGCTGCAGCAGCAGCGGTAAAAAGGACTGGGAAAATACCGGCAGGCACACCACCGACAGCTCGCCCTGGCGAAACTCGCGCAGGCTTTCCGCCGCGCTGACGATCCTGTCCAGCCCGTACCACGACCGCTGCACCTCTTCAAACAGCCGCAGCCCCTGGACCGTGGGCTGCAGGCGGCCGCGAGCGCGCTCAAAAAGCTTCAGTCCCAGCACCTTTTCAAAGCGCGCCAGCTCCCGGCTGACCGTCGGCTGGGAAGTATGCAGCATGCGGGCGGCCTCGGTCAGATTACCGGTGGTCATCACCGCGTGGAAGATTTCGATATGACGCAAATTGACGGCGGGCATGGCGGCTCTCGGGTGGCATCAGGTGTCCATATCATTTTTGCATAGACTCACGATAAAACGATATTTTTTATTCCCTTCAGGCTATGGCGTAATCATAAAAAACACGCACAACGCAGACAACGCCGGAGTTCACCATGCCACGCTCGCTTTACGCCACCGATACCGACCTGACCGCAGATAACCTGCTGCGCCTGCCCGCCGAGTTTGGCTGCCCGGTATGGGTCTACGACGCGCAGATTATTCGCCGCCAGATTGCCCAGCTCAGCAAGTTTGACGTGGTGCGCTTTGCGCAGAAGGCGTGTTCGAATATTCATATCCTGCGCCTGATGCGCGAGCAGGGCGTGAAGGTGGATTCCGTCTCCCTCGGGGAGATTGAGCGCGCGCTGGCGGCGGGCTACGATCCGCAGCAGCATCCGGAAGATATTGTCTTTACAGCCGATCTGATCGACGACGCAACGCTGGAGCGGGTGAAGGAGCTGCAGATCCCGGTGAACGCCGGGTCGGTGGATATGCTGAGCCAGCTGGGGGAAGTTTCGCCGGGCCATCGCGTATGGCTGCGGGTCAATCCGGGATTCGGTCACGGCCACAGCCAGAAAACCAATACCGGCGGTGAAAACAGCAAGCACGGTATCTGGTATAGCCATCTGCCGGCGGCGCTGGAAGTGATGCGCCGCTATCAGCTGCAGCTGGTGGGTATTCACATGCACATTGGCTCAGGGGTGGATTATGCTCACCTGGAGCAGGTGTGCGGCGCGATGGTGCGCCAGGTGATCGAGTTTGGTCAGGATCTGCAGGCGATCTCCGCCGGCGGCGGACTGTCGATCCCTTATCACGAAGACGAAGAGGCGATCGATACCGATCACTATTACGGCCTGTGGAACGCCGCCCGCGAGCAGGTGGCGAAGCATCTGGGGCATCCGGTGAAGCTGGAGATCGAACCGGGTCGTTTCCTGGTGGCGGAATCCGGCGTTCTGGTCTCCCAGGTTCGCAGCGTGAAGGAGATGGGCAGCCGTCACTTTGTGCTGATTGACGCCGGCTTTAACGATTTGATGCGTCCGTCGATGTACGGCAGCTACCACCATATCAGCGCCCTGGCGGCGGACGGTCGCGATCTTAGCGCGGCGCCGATGATTGAAACCGTGGTCGCCGGGCCGCTGTGCGAATCCGGTGACGTCTTCACGCAGCAGGAAGGGGGGAAAGTGGAAACGCGCCTGCTGCCTGACGTGGCGCCGGGCGACTATCTGGTGCTGCACGATACCGGCGCCTACGGCGCGTCTATGTCCTCGAACTACAACAGCCGCCCGCTGCTGCCGGAAGTGCTGTTCGATAACGGCAGCGCGCGGCTGATTCGCCGCCGCCAGACCATTCAGGAACTGCTGGTCTTAGAGCAAGTCTGATCTAAAAAGGGACCCGTCGTTACCGACTCGCGCAGCACCAGCGTGCCGGTAAACGGCGGGATCGTTTCGATCGGCTGATGGTTGGCAAGCTTGATCGCCTGGTCGATGGCGGTGGTGATCATATTATCGATGGGCAGATAGACCGTCGACAGGCCCGGCTCCAGCCATTTTGCGCTGGGGGCGTCATCAAAACCAAATAGCGAAACGTCCTGCGGGATCCGCAGCCCGGCCTGATGCAGCGCTTTTGAGGCGCCGAGCGCCATATCATCGTTACAGGAAAAAAGCGCGCTGAACGGCGTTTTTTCCTCCAGCAGCTCCCGGCACAGCTCGTAGCCGCGGGTCATCGTTGAATCGCCGTATTTAACTTTCTCCGGGTCCCACGCAATACCATTTTTCTTCAGCGCCTTACGGTAACCCTGCAGGCGGGCTTTGCCCGTTGGCGTGTGCATGGGGACGGTCAGGCAGGCGATCTCGCGATGGCCCTGAGTAATCAGATAATTAACCGCCTGGAATGCGGCATCCTCCTGCTCGAAGAACACGCAGCGCTCGCGCGCAAGGCTGACGTCGCGGTTAATCACCACCAGCGGCATATCGACGGAGTCGATCAGCGACATGATCTTCTTTTCGCTCATATGGCGGGTATAGAGGATGATGGCGTCGCACTGGCGATCGGCAAGCATCTGCACCGCTTCTTCTTCGCGCTCCGGCGCATCGTGGCCGTCGGTGACAATCAGCTGCTTGCCCCAGGCTTCCGTCTGGCGCGAAGCCTGCTGCAGCAGACGGCCAAAGTAGAAGCCGTCGAAGGTGGACACCACCAGTCCGATGCTGTTGCTCGTGCGGTTGGCCAGCGAACGGGCGAGAAAGTTCGGCCGATACCCCAGCTCCTCCATCGCTTTGAATACCTGTTGGCGGGTACTCTCTTTTACCTGACCTGTGCCGTTCAACACGCGGGAAACCGTCGCTTTAGAGACGCCTGCGCGAATTGAGACATCCAGCATTGTAGCCATTCATCGATTCCTGATATCACGTGGTGTTTTGCAGTTTATCACAGACATTCAGGGGGATATGACCTCTACGCCGTGCAAAAAACTATCGGGATCACGCTTTTTGCAGGAACTGCGCCGCGGTGAAAGCGATGTTGTCAATGTGGTATGCCAATATTTAATTTTATAAAAATCTGGAATACCAAATAGCGCATTGAGATCTTAATCACAGAAGTTTTTACCACCTCTCACTATTTTTTGGTATGCCAAAAGGTGTTCGGCTGTACACCTGGCGCGCAAGAAGCCCTTAAACCTGAGGTATCCTTTATGGCATTGCAGGAAAAATTGATCGACTCACTGGGGAGTTTCGCCACGAAATTCAACAGCTACCGCTACATCATGGCGATAAAATCCGCCTTTATTACCCTGATGCCGGTGATCATCGTTGGCGCCTTTTCGGTGCTGATCTCAAACATGGTGCTGGACCCGAAAAACGGACTCGCCAGCTTTCAGTCGCTATCGTTTCTCGCCGCGCTCAAGCCGATTACCAGCGCTATCAACTATGCGACCCTCAACTTCCTTAATATCGGCGCGGTGTTTCTGATCGGCATCGAGCTGGGGCGCATTAACGGTATCAAGAGCCTGTTCCCCGGCCTGCTGGCGGTGATTTGCTTTATCTGCGTCACCCCAACCACCGTCGAGATGATGGTTGACGGGCAGCTGCACGTGGTCAAAGACGTGCTGCTGCGCCAGTTTTCAGATACCCGCAGCCTGTTCCTCGGCATGTTTATCGCCATTTTGTCGGTAGAGATTTACTGCTGGCTGGAGACGCGCAAGGGCCTGAAGATAAAGATGCCGGATACCGTGCCGCCGAACGTGGCGGCGTCGTTTTCGGCGCTGATCCCGGCGATTATTACCACCACCGCCATCGCCACCTTTGGCTTTATTTTCCATCAGCTAACCGGCATGTATCTGTATGACGCGGTCTACCTGGTGGTGCAGCAGCCGCTGGAGCGCGTGGTGCAAAGCCTGCCGGGGATCCTGCTGCTGATGTTCGTCGCCCAGCTGTTCTGGGTTATCGGTATTCACGGCAATCAGATGATCAAACCGATCCGCGAGCCGCTGCTGCTGGGCGCGATTACCGTCAATATGAGCGCCTTTGAGCAGGGAAAAGAGGTGCCGAACATCATCACCATGCCGTTCTGGGACGTCTATATGAGCATCGGCGGCTCGGGGCTGACCATTGGCCTGCTGATTGCGGTAATGATCGCCAGCAAGCGCAAGGAGATGAAAGAGATCGCTAAGCTATCGATTGGCCCGGGGCTGTTCAATATTAACGAACCGGTGATTTTCGGTATGCCGATCATGCTCAATCCGATCCTCGCGATCCCCTTTATCATCACGCCGCTGGTGACCGGCAGCATCGGCTACTTCGCGACGGTGGCCGGGTTTGCCGGAAAAGCGGTGGTGATGGTGCCCTGGACCACGCCGCCGCTGATTAACGCCTGGCTCTCTACCGCCGGTTCGATGGGGGCGGTGGTGACCCAGCTGGTTTGTATCATCGCCGCGGTACTGATTTACCTGCCGTTTGTGAAGATTGCCTCCCGCCGTCTGGAAACCGCGCAGCGGCAGGCGGAAAACTCACAGATCGCCAACAACGCCTGAGGATATGATGAGTACAAAAAGGATTGCGATTCCCGACGATTTTATCCTTGGCGCGGCGGCCTCCGCCTGGCAGACCGAGGGCTGGAGCGGCAAGAAAGCGGGGCAGGACTCCTGGCCCGATCTCTGGTATAAACGCGACCGCCACGTCTGGCATAACGGCTACGGCCCGGCGGTGGCCACCGATTTTATCAACCGCTTTCGCGAGGACGTCCAGCTGATGAAGCTGGCGGGCCTGACCCACTACCGCACCTCAATCAACTGGTCGCGCTTTCTGACCGATTATGAAAACGTCACGGTTGATGAGGAGTATGCGGCCTACTATGACCAGCTGTTCGACGAGCTGCTGGCTAACGGCATCGAGCCGATGATCTGCCTTGAACACTACGAGCTGCCGGGCTACCTGCTGGAGCAGTATGGCGGCTGGGCGGCAAAAAAGGTCGTCGAGCTGTTCGTCCGCTACGCGGAGAAGGTGTTTGCCCGCTATCACCAAAAGGTCACGCGCTGGTTTACCTTCAATGAACCGATTGTCGTGCAAACCCGCGTCTACCTTGACGCGCTGCGCTGGCCCTACGAGCAAAATACCGGGACCTGGATGCAGTGGAACCACCACAAGGTGCTGGCGACGGCGAAGGTGGTCAGGCTGTTTCGCGACAAGGGCTATCGCGGAACGGTAGGCTGCATTCTCAATCCGGAAGTGACCTACCCGCGCTCAGCGGCGGCTCACGACGTGCGCGCCGCCGAAGTTTACGATCTGTTCTATAACCGCATCTTCCTCGACCCGCTGGTCCACGGCGAATACCCGCCAGCGCTATTTGCGCTGCTGGCGCAGCACGACGTCGCCTGGGACTACAGCGCCGAAGAGCTGGCGATTATCCGCGACAATACCGTGGATGAGCTGGGCATTAACCTCTACTACCCGCACCGGGTGAAGGCGCCGTCGCGTGCCTGGCACCCGCAGACGCCGTTCCATCCGGCCTGGTATTACGAACCCTTCGAGCTGCCCGGGCGGCGAATGAACGCCTCCCGCGGCTGGGAAATCTATCCGCGTATTGTTTTTGATATGGCGATGCGGATTAAAAATGATTACCGCAATATTCCGTGGTTTATCGCCGAAAGCGGCATGGGCGTCGAAAACGAAGGGCAGTTTCGCAACGGCGAAGGCATGATTGTCGATGAGTACCGCATTCGCTTTATCAGCGAGCATCTCTGGCAAACGCTGCTCGCACGGGAGGCGGGAGCCAACTGTCACGGCTACATGCTGTGGGCGTTTACCGACAACGTGTCGCCGATGAACGCGTTTAAAAATCGCTACGGGCTGATTGAAATCGATCTGCAGAACGACCGGGCGCGGCGGCCGAAGGCTTCCGCCAGCTGGTTTCGCACGCTGCGCGAAAGCCGCGAGCTGACGCTGGATATCGACGATGAGTTGCGCTAGCCCGGCGTAAATTTTGCTAAGATAGCGCCGATATGGATTCACTCGCAGACAAGGCACAGGTGATATTGTGGAGAAGGCTATCATTCCGCCGGAAAAGAAACCCTACCAGGAAATTGGCGATGATTTACGCGCCCAGATTGCGCAGGGGCGTTACCCCATCGGGTCGCGACTGCCGCCGGAACGCAATATCGCCGAAACCTACGGCGTCAGCCGCACCATCGTCCGCGAAGCCCTGCTGATGCTGGAGCTGCAGGGCACGGTCGATATTCGCCAGGGCTCGGGAGTTTACGTGATGCGTATCCCCCACGAGGATGATAGCGAGGAAGAGCAGATGCTGAGCAGCGACGTCGGTCCGTTTGAAATTCTGCAGGCCCGCCAGCTGCTGGAGAGCAATATTGCCGCCTTTGCGGCAAAAATGGCGACGCGTGCCGATATCGACAACCTCAAGCGCATCATCGAGCAGGAGCAGCGGGCGATTGCCGGCAACGACGCCTCCCAGGATAACGCGCGGATGTTTCACCTGGTGCTGGCCGGGGCGACGCAAAACCAGATGCTGCTGGCAACGGTTGAGCGTATCTGGCTGCAGATGGACAGCAGCCCGCTCTGGCAGCAGTTTAACGCGCATATAGCCAGCCGCGCCTATCGCCTGAAGTGGCTCGGTGAACGGCAGGCGATTCTCGCCGCGCTGCGCCGTCGCGACGTGATGGGCGCCTGGCAGGCGATGTGGCAGCACCTGGAAAATGTTAAAAACAGCCTGCTGGAGCTGTCGGACGAAGACGCGCCGGACTTCGACGGCTACCTGTTTGAGTCGGTACCGATCTTTCAGGGAAAGCCGGTATGACCATTCTGCCCCTGTACGCCGCGCCGCAGCACGCGCCGCAGGTCGCGGAGTGGCTGTGGCAGGCCTTTGGCGGCGAGACGCTGCCGCGGGCGTTTTTTGCCAGCATCGTCGCCCACAGCCAGACGCCGGGGGCGCTGCCGCTGACCTTTATTGCCGTTGAGGGCGAGCTTCTGCTGGGAACGGTGGGGCTCTGGCGCTGCGATCTGATCAGCCGCCAGGACCTGTTTCCGTGGATGGCGGCGCTGTACGTTGCCGAAGCGGCGCGCGGGCAGGGGCTGGCGGGGAAACTGCAGCAGCATGTTATTGATTATGCCCGCCGGAGCGGCTATCCGCAGCTGCATCTCTACTCCGCCTGCCGGGATTTTTATGAGCGCTTCGGCTGGCGCTATATCGGCGAAGGCCTCGATTATCCGGCCACCGCCGTGCACCTCTACCGCTACGACCTGTCGCTCTCTAATGGGGCGATCACCGAGTGACGGCGAACCAGCGTCGGGCTGAACAGGTGGGTGATTTCCGGCGGCGGGAGTCTGTCCGCCAGCGCTAGCGCCAGTTCGGCCGCCTGGGTCGCCATGGTGACAATCGGGTAGCGCACCGTGGTCAGACGCGGGCGAACGTAGCGGGATATCAAAACATCATCAAAGCCAATCAGCGAAATCTCGCGCGGTACGTCGATGCCGTTATCGTTCAGCACCCCCATCGCGCCTGCGGCCATCGAGTCGTTGTAGCAGGCGACGGCGGTGAAATTCCTGCCGCGTCCCAGCAGTTCGGTCATCGCCTGTTCGCCGCCGCTTTCATCAGGCTCGGCAAACGTCACCAGCCGATCGTTAATGGCAATACCGCTCTCTTTGAGCGCGTCGTAATAGCCCTGCAGACGATCTTCGGCATCCGAAATCGCATGGTTGGAGCACAGATAGCCGATGCGGGTATGGCCCTGCTGGATCAGATGCCGGGTCGCCAGCCACGCGCCGTAGCGGTCGTCCAGGGCAACGCAGCGCTGCTCAAAGCCGGACAATATGCGGTTGATAAGCACCATGCCGGGAATTTGCTTCATCAGCCCGGCAAGCTCGTCATCGGGGATCATTTTAGCGTGTACCACCAGCGCCGCGCAGCGGTGGCGGATGAGCTGTTCAATCGCCTGGCGCTCTTTTTGGATGCTGTGGTAGCCGTTGCCAATCAGCAAAAAGTTGCCGGTATTGTAGGCGACCTGCTCGACGGCTTTGACCATGGCGCCGAAAAAGGGGTCGGATACGTCGCCCACCACCAGGCCTACGGTTTCCGTTGACTGCTGCGCCAGCGCGCGGGCGTTCGCGTTCGGGTGGTAATTCAGCGTTTCCATCGCCGCGGTGACCGACTGACGGGAAGCCTCGCTGGCTTTCGGGGAGTTGTTGATCACGCGGGATACGGTAGCGACGGACACTCCAGCGAGTCGGGCTACATCCTTAATTGTCGCCATACCAGACCTTTTATAGGGTAAGCGTTTACATTGAGGTTATGTTACGGGAAAGCTCGGCAGATTCAAGGATAAGGGCTAACGGGTTAACGCAAATGTGATGCAGGTTTGCCTTGCTGATGACAAAGTTACACACAGCCGGCGCGGTGAATGAAACGGCGAGCGGTAAATTCACACCTTTGGTTACACTTTGCGATTAGCTGTTGCGAATGTTCGCTGGTTTCTCTGTTCACTGCATTGATATTCTTGTTATCCCAGAGGTATTGATAGGTGGAGTCGACTTCACGTTGACCACTCTAATTACACCAGCCTGCGCAGATGCGCAGGTTTTTTTTGCCCGTCGTAACGCCCCGTGCCGTTCACCCGCAGCGGAAATCATCAGGATGCTCGCACCAACCATGAACGGAACCTTCCTCCGAACACAGAGAAAGAAAACGTCCTCACCCAAACCAGCCTGAACACAAAAAAACCGCCAAAATCCTCGCACCGTTTTTTCCTGCTATCCGCCGCTGTTACAGTTAGCGAAAATGGTAATAACTGGTTGCACTTAGGCTTATTCCCTTGCGTTTTAACGCTGGTGTCTCGGGGCTAAAAAACCTGACAATCAGGGTCCCAGAGGTATTGATAGGTGAGTTTGTTAAGTACGCATTTCGTACTGATTATCTTGCACCGGCCTGCGCAGATGCGCAGGTTTTTTTTATCCTGAAAATTCTCCCCCACACTGCTTTCAAGCGCCTTCTCGTGTAACCTGCAATGACTTAATAACCGGTCAAATGGAGTTGTTATGCTTTTGGCATTTTTCAGGCTGCTGTTCAAAGGAATGTACCGGGTCAGGCTGACCGGTGACACGCAGGCTCTGCAAGGCAAAAAGGTCCTGATTACCCCGAACCACGTCTCTTTCCTTGACGGGGTCCTGCTGGCGCTGTTTCTACCCGTTCGCCCGGTCTTTGCGGTGTACTCTTCCATCAGCCAGCGCTGGTTTATGCGCGCGCTGTCGCCGATTATCGACTTTGTCCCGCTTGACCCGACAAAACCGATGTCGATTAAACACCTCGTGCGCCTGATTGAGCAGGGGCGGCCGGTGGTTATCTTCCCGGAAGGACGCATCTCGGTGAGCGGATCGCTCATGAAAATCTATGATGGGGCCGCGTTCGTTGCCGCGAAGTCGCAGGCCACCATTATTCCGCTGCGTATCGAAGGCGCCGAGCTGACCCCGTTCAGCCGCCTGAAAGGGCTGGTCAGACGCCGCCTGTTCCCGCGTATCCGGCTGCACCTGCTGCCGCCAACGCATCTGCCGATGCCGGAAGCGCCGCGGGCCCGCGATCGCCGCAAAATTGCCGGCGAAATGCTGCATCAGATAATGATGGAAGCGCGGATGGCGGTACGTCCGCGGGAAACGCTGTATGAATCTCTGCTGGCGGCGCAGGACCGTTTCGGCGCGCGGAAAAACTGCGTGGAAGATATTAACTTCCAGCCGGATACCTATCGCAAGCTGCTGACCAAAACGCTGTTTGTCGCGCGTATTCTGGAAAAATACAGCGCTCAGGGCGAAAAAATCGGCCTGATGCTGCCGAACGCCGGGATCAGCGCGGCGGTGATTTTTGGCGCGATTGCGCGCGGGCGTATTCCGGCGATGATGAACTATACCGCCGGGGTAAAAGGCCTGAGCAGCGCGATTACCGCCGCTGAAATCAAAACCGTGTTCACCTCCCGCACCTTCCTCGATAAGGGCAAGCTCTGGCACCTGCCGGAGCAGCTGACCCAGGTGCGCTGGGTATTTCTGGAGGATTTAAAAGGCGAGGTGACCAGCGCCGATAAGCTGTGGATCTTCAGCCATCTGCTGATGCCGAAGCTGGCGCAGGTCAGGCAGCAGCCGGAAGATGCGGCAATCATTCTCTTCACCTCCGGTTCGGAAGGCCACCCCAAAGGCGTGGTGCATAGCCACAAGAGCATTCTTGCCAACGTCGAGCAGATTAAAACCATCGCCGATTTTACCGCCAACGACCGCTTTATGTCGGCGCTGCCGCTGTTCCACTCCTTTGGCCTGACGGTTGGCCTGTTCACGCCGCTGTTTACCGGAGCGGAAGTGTTTCTCTATCCCAGCCCGCTGCACTACCGCGTGGTGCCGGAGCTGGTATATGACCGCAACTGTACGGTGCTGTTCGGCACCTCAACTTTCCTCGGGAACTATGCCCGCTTCGCCAATCCCTACGATTTTTATCGTCTGCGCTACGTGGTGGCCGGGGCGGAAAAACTTCAGGACAGCACTAAACAGCTGTGGCAGGACAAGTTTGGCCTGCGCATCCTCGAAGGTTATGGCGTAACCGAGTGCGCGCCGGTGGTGTCAATTAACGTCCCGATGGCGGCTAAGGTGGGCACCGTTGGCCGGATACTGCCGGGAATGGACGCGCGCCTGCTGGCGATGCCGGGCATTGAACAGGGCGGTCGCCTGCAGCTTAAAGGGCCGAACATTATGAACGGCTATCTGCGGGTGGAAAATCCGGGCGTGCTGGAAGCGCCGGAGGCGGAAAACCAGCATGGCGAAATGGAGAGCGGCTGGTATGACACCGGGGATATCGTCGTCTTCGACGAGCAGGGATATGTTCGTATTCAGGGGCGCGCGAAGCGCTTTGCTAAAATTGCCGGTGAGATGGTGTCGCTGGAGATGGTCGAGCAGATGGCGCTGGCGGTCTCTCCTGACAGGATGCACGGTACGGCCATCAGGCAGGATGCCAGCAAAGGCGAGGCCTTAGTGCTCTTCACCACCGATAATGAACTGAATCGTGAAAAGCTGCTGCGCTACGCTCGTGAACACGGCGTGCCGGAGCTGGCGGTTCCGCGCGACATTCGCTGGCTGAAGCAGCTCCCGGTTCTGGGCAGCGGCAAGCCGGACTTTGTCACCCTTAAAAGTATGGTTGAACAGACGGAACATTCTGATGAGTGAGTCAGTACACACTAACAATTCGCTGTACTCGAAGGGGATGGTGGCGGTTATCTGCGCCCAGTTTTTGTCGGCATTTGGCGATAACGCGCTGCTGTTTGCGACCCTCGCGCTGATGAAGCAGCAGCTCTACCCGGACTGGAGCCAGCCGGTGATGCAGATGCTGTTTGTGGGCGCTTACATTCTCTTTGCGCCGTTTGTCGGGCAGTTTGCCGACAGCTTCGCCAAGGGACGGGTGATGATGGTCGCCAACGGCATGAAGCTGGTTGGCGCCGGCTGTATCTGCTTCGGCGTGAACCCGTTTCTCGGCTACACCCTGGTCGGCATCGGCGCGGCCGCCTATTCCCCGGCGAAATACGGCATCCTGGGCGAGCTGACCACCGGCGATAAGCTGGTGAAAGCCAATGGCCTGATGGAGTCCTCGACCATCGCGGCGATTCTGCTGGGCTCGATGGCGGGCGGCATCCTTGCGGACTGGCACGTTCTGGCGGCGCTGGCCCTCTGCGCGCTGGTTTACGGCGCAGCGGTGGTGGCGAACCTGTGGATCCCGAAACTGCCCGCGGCCCGTCCGGGACAATCATGGCGCTTTACGCCGATGACCCACAGCTTCTTCAGCGCCTGCAAAACGCTGTGGCGCAACGGGGAGACCCGCTTTTCGCTGGTGGGAACCAGCCTGTTCTGGGGGGCCGGCGTAACGCTGCGCTTCCTGCTGGTGCTGTGGGTACCCGTGGCGCTTGGGATCGCCAGCAACGCCATGCCCACCTACCTTAATGCGATGGTCGCGGTGGGGATTGTGCTGGGTGCGGGTGCGGCGGCGAAGCTGGTGACGCTGCAGACGGTCTCCCGCTGCATGCCTGCCGGGATTCTGATTGGTATCGCGGTGATCTTTTTTACCCTTCAGCATGCGCTTCTGCCGGCGTTTGGCCTGCTGCTGCTGCTCGGCGTGTTCGGCGGCTTCTTTATCGTGCCGCTTAACGCGCTGCTGCAGGAGCGCGGCAGGCATACCGTCGGCGCGGGCAACGCGATAGCGGTACAAAACCTCGGCGAAAACGTCGCCATGCTGCTGATGCTGGGGCTCTATTCGCTGGCGGTCAAGGCGGGTATTCCGGTCGTTGGCGTCGGGGTTGGTTTTGGTGCGGTGTTCGCGCTGGCCATCGCCGCCCTGTGGCTCTGGGGACGGCGGCGCTAGAACGTCTTGCGCTTACCGGGCTACGACGGTGCGGCTGCCGTAGCCCGGATAAGCCGTTTACGGCGCCGGGTAGGTATAAATCCGGTGCACCGCTTCAATCTCCGCCAGAACCTCCTCGCTGAGTTCAAGATGCAGGCTTTCGACGTTGGTCTTCAGCTGATCCAGCGAAGTGGCGCCGAGCAGAGTGCTGGCGACAAACGGCTGACGGCGCACGAAGGCCAGCGCCATTTGTGCCGGATCGAGGTTATGCCGTTTTGCGATATCGACATATGCCGCGACCGCCAGCTGTGTCTGCTCGCCGCTGTAGCGCGTAAAGCGGCTGAACAGGGTGTTGCGCGCCCCGGCTGGCTTCGCGCCGTTGAGATACTTCCCGGTCAGCGTACCGAATGCCAGGCAGGAGTAGGCCAGCAGCTCTACGCCTTCATACTGGCTTACCTCCGACAGCGCAACCTCATAGCTGCGGTTCACCAGGCTATACGGGTTCTGGATGGTGACAATACGCGGCAGGTCGTGCTTATCCGCGAGGTGCAGATAGCGCATCACGCCAAACGCCGTCTCGTTGGAAACGCCGATATAGCGGATTTTGCCGGCGCGCTGGAATTCGGTTAGCGCTTCCAGGGTATCCAGCAGGGTGACCACCGGCGCGGAGTCGGTCCAGGTGTAGCCCAGCTTGCCGAAGCAGTTGGTCGGGCGCTGCGGCCAGTGAACCTGGTAAAGATCGAGATAATCGGTCTGCAGGCGCTTCAGGCTATCGTGCAGAGCGTCGCGGATATTTTTGCGATCCAGAACGTGATTCGGACGGATGCTGCTGTCGTTGTTACGCGCAGGGCCGCTGACTTTGGAGGCGATAACCAGCTTTTCGCGGCTGCCGTGTTTCGCCAGCCAGTTGCCGACGTAGGTTTCCGTCAGCCCCTGAGTTTCCGGGCGCGGCGGGACAGGATACATTTCAGCGACATCAATCAGGTTGATGCCCTGGCTGACAGCGTAGTCGAGCTGTTGGTGAGCGTCGGCCTCGCTATTCTGTTCACCAAAAGTCATAGTGCCCAGCCCCAGCGTGCTGATTTCGAGAGAACTGTGTGGGATACGGTGATACTGCATAGCCGGCTTCCTTTTTTATCGACAAGGTCAGGCTTTCCCCGACAAAGGAGTATCAAAATGGCAGAGGGGAAGAAAAAGAGGAAGTAAAAAGATCAAAAAAGCCGGGCTGGTGGGGTCCGCAGGCTGCTGTCGCGGACGTATCAGGTTTACCCGACTCTTTTCTCAACACCGAGGCTGGTTGCAGAGGGCGCGTTGCCAGGCGATTGCCGGCAAGCGGCGAGCCGCCGCAATCTTTTAGCGCTTAATAATTTGTGAAACGTCGTCACGATTGATCTGCATTTTATTGCCCTGCTGATCTTCGTAGCTGATAAGACCGGTATCGTCGTCAACCGCCGGCTTACCGTCGGTCAAAATCATGCGCCCGTCTTTTGTCGCCATAACGTAATCGCTGCTGCAACCGGAAACCGAGAAGGCCAGTCCTACGGCGGAAATCAACACTGCCCATTTTTTCATCGTTAACACCTCTATAATGGTCGCACCTCACACCAGTGTATTAATAGCCTGATTTGTGAGACATAAAAAGCAGTAAAGTCTTAAAAAAGATTGCAGCCCAGGTTTGGGCTGCATTTTTGCGGGTTACAGCGGATTTTTTTTATTACGCAGCAGGTTGAGGCTTTCGACGGCAATCGAGAAGAACATCGCGAAGTAGATGTAGCCTTTCGGGATATGGATACCGAAGCTTTCGAGCATCAGGGTAAAGCCAACCAGAATCAAAAACGCCAGCGCCAGCATTTTCACCGACGGGTGGCGGTCAACAAAGTCGCCAATCGAGCGGGCGGCAAACATCATCACCAGCACCGCGATAACCACCGCGGCCATCATGATGAACAGATGGTCCGAGAGCCCAACGGCGGTGATCACCGAATCGAGGCTGAAAATGATATCCAGCAGCATAATCTGCACAATTGCGCCCATAAAAGAGTGGACGTTGGTCTTCGGCCCTTCCTCTTCCCCCTCGATCGATTCGTGGATCTCTTTACTGGCTTTCCAGATCAGGAACAGGCCGCCGAGCAGCAGGATCAGATCGCGGAAGGAGACGTCGTGGCCGAACGCGCTAAACAGCGGATTGGTCAGCTTAACGACCCAGGCGATAGAGGCCAGCAGCCCAAGACGCATGAGCATTGCGCCCATTAACCCGATGCGTCGCGCGTGGGCGCGCTGGGCGGTGGGTAGTTTGGCAACAACCAGAGAGAGAAAAATAATATTGTCGATCCCGAGTACGATTTCCAGCAACGTCAGCGTACCCAGCGCCAGCCAGGCGTTAGGATCGGTTATCCATGCAAATAACATTGTTCAAAGTCCTGCAAAAAAGAAAGTAGCAATTATATGCAACCCGGCAGGCAGAACAAAAAATTAATCGTGGCTGAGCAGAAAATGGCGAGCCAGCAGGGCGGCGGTGAAGTTTTTCTTCAGGTAGAAACCGCGCGGCAGGGTGAGGATCGGTTCGCCGTGTGCGCCGATAGCCTCGGTTAAGGCTTTACTGTTGGCGGCTTTCGGGCGCAGCTGCAGCACTTCGCCGTGGCGGGCGGTAATGCGTTCGACCTGACCCAGCACGATCACATCCATTAACTCTTCCCAGTCCATTCGCAGCTGCCGATCCTCTTCTTCGTTGGGGGTCCAAAGCAGCGGCGCCCCGACCCGACGCTGCGCGAGCGGGATCGCGCGATCGCCCTCTACCGGCACCCACAGCACGCGCTTGAGCTTATGGCGGACGTGGCTGCTCTCCCAGGTAACTCCGCTGTTGCCGGTGAGCGGAGCGACGCAGACAAAGGTGGTTTCCAGCGGCCGCCCCTGGGCGTCCACGGGGATCGTTTTCAGCTCGACGCCCAGCGCGGCGAAATCCTGCTCGGGTTTACTCCCGGCGCTGGCGCCTAGCCAAATCTCCAGCAGGATGCCCGTCCATCCTTTATCGCGCTTCAGATCGCGCGGAATCGGAATACCCGCCAGCGCGGCTAGCTCACCCAGCGAATAGCCCGCCAGCCGCTGGGCCTGGGCTAAAAGCTGCTGCTGGGTTTGCGGCGGTGCAAGCAGGGGCGAGAGGGTGGGCATAAGATGAAACCTCTGGTTAAAAAATAAGCGCTATTTTTGTGCGTTGTGGATAGAGTTTACCTTTTCCTGGGTAAGTATGACAATTTGATGATTCATATGACTTTTTTTTGTCTTTTTTGCCGCGAAAAAAATTACCGCGGCGGGTTTTCCAGAACTGGTCACTGGCAATGAACAGGATCTTACACCATGTTATCCACAGAAAAGTGGGATAACTGGGGAAAAGCGTCACTACTGTTTCCATTTACAGCCTTGACGTGCGACGAAAATCGAATTTTTAGACAAAATATGTCCGATGAGCTCGCGTAATCTGTGGATAAAACCGACATTGTTCGATCTTTCATCAGTTCCGGGATCGCATGTGTGATGATCATCACGTTATGCTGTAATTTATGAAAATAATGCATTCTAACTTAATGAATATAATGCCATTATTAAATATGGCTATGGGTAAGCGTTTAGGACTACTCCGGGTTTTCCCTGGGTAATTCCATACTTCTTCACAACTCTATCCACAGAAAAAGTGAATAAAATGGCGCTGTGATGGCTAACGCTGTTTATAACTCTGCTGATAACTGTGAGTTATTCAAATGTTATTCGTGAGCCGTGTGACAACAGAGTGGTTTACCGTTTCCGGCGAGTGTGAAACAATCGTTCACATTGAAGATTATTTTGAGGTAGTCCGGTGATTGATGACGATGGCTACCGCCCAAATGTCGGTATTGTAATCTGTAATCGCCAGGGCCAGGTTATGTGGGCCAGGCGCTATGGTCAGCACTCGTGGCAGTTCCCGCAAGGGGGCATTAATCCAGGAGAATCAGCCGAGCAGGCAATGTATCGGGAATTGTTTGAAGAGGTTGGGCTAAGTCGTAAAGATGTCCGCATTCTGGCCTCTACCCGTAACTGGTTGCGTTACAAATTGCCTAAACGTTTGGTGCGTTGGGACACGAAGCCGGTTTGTATCGGCCAGAAACAGAAGTGGTTTCTTCTGCAGTTGATCGGCAGCGATACGGAAGTCAATATGCAAACCAGCAGCACGCCTGAGTTCGACGGCTGGCGCTGGGTAAGCTACTGGTATCCGGTTCGTCAGGTGGTATCGTTTAAGCGCGACGTTTACCGCCGGGTGATGAAAGAGTTCGCCAGCGTCACGATGTCGCTGGCCGAAACGGCACCTAAGCCGCAAAGCGCGCCTGCATATCGACGTAAAAGAGGTTAAGCCACGCACATTATGCTCACTCGGTTACGAGAAATCGTCGAGAAGGTCGCGAGTGCCCCGCGTTTAAACGAGGCGCTGGATATCCTGGTTACGGATATCTGCAAAGCGATGGAAACGGAAGTCTGCTCGGTTTATCTGGCCGACCACGACCGACGCTGCTACTACCTGATGGCGACTCGCGGGCTGAAAAAACCTCGCGGTCGCACCGTTGCGCTCGCTTTTGACGAAGGCCTTGTGGGTCTTGTCGGGCGCCTTGCGGAGCCCATCAACCTTGCCGATGCGCAAAAACACCCCAGCTTTAAATATATTCCGGCCGTAAAAGAGGACCGCTTCCGCGCTTTTCTTGGCGTGCCGATTATCCAGCGCCGTCAGCTGCTGGGCGTGCTGGTGGTGCAGCAGCGCGAGCTGCGTCAGTTTGACGAAAGCGAGGAGTCCTTCCTCGTTACCCTGGCGACGCAGATGGCCGCCATTCTCTCCCAGTCGCAGCTGACCGCGCTATTTGGCCAGTATCGCCAGACGCGAATCCGCGCGCTGCCCGCCTCATCGGGGGTGGCAATCGCCGAAGGCTGGATGGACGTCAGCCTGCCGCAGATGGAGCAGGTGTACGAAGCCTCAACGCTGGACACGGCTTCCGAGCGCGAGCGTCTCACCGGAGCGCTGGAAGAGGCGGCCAGCGAGTTTCGTCGCTACAGTAAGCGCTACGCCGCCGGGGCGCAAAAAGAGACGTCGGCTATCTTCGACCTCTATTCACACCTGCTCTCCGACGCGCGCCTGCGTCGCGAACTCTTTGCGGAAGTAGACAAAGGGGCCGTCGCCGAATGGGCGGTGAAAAAAATTATCGAGAAATTCGCTGAGCAGTTTGCGGCGCTCAGCGACGGCTATCTTAAAGAACGGGCCGGCGATCTGCGCACGCTGGGCCAGCGGCTGCTGTTTCATCTTGACGATACGACTCAGGGGCCAAACACCTGGCCGGAACGTATCGTCCTTGTCGCCGACGAGCTCTCGGCGACGACGCTGGCGGAAGTCCCCCAGGACAGGCTGGTAGGCGTTGTCGTACGCGATGGAGCGGCCAACTCGCATGCTGCCATCATGGTGCGCGCGCTGGGGATCCCGACGGTTATGGGGGCCGACATTCAGCCTTCATTGCTTCATGGGCATACCCTGGTTGTGGACGGCTACCGCGGCGAGCTGCTGGTCGACCCGGAACCGGCGTTGCTGAAAGAGTATCAGCGCCTGATCAGCGAAGAGAACGAACTCAGCCGCCTGGCGGAAGATGACCTTGAGCGCGCCTCTGAGCTGAAAAGCGGTGAGCGGGTTAAGGTCATGCTGAACGCCGGCCTGAGCCTCGGTCATGAAGAGAAGCTCGGCGGCTTTATTGACGGTATCGGCCTGTACCGCACCGAAATCCCCTTTATGCTGCAGAGCGGCTTTCCGTCGGAAGAGGAGCAGGTCGCCCAGTATCAGGGCATGCTGCAGATGTTTAACGAGAAGCCGGTTACGCTGCGTACCCTCGACATCGGCGCGGATAAGCAGCTGCCGTATATGCCGATCAGCGAAGAGAATCCGTGCCTCGGCTGGCGCGGGATCCGCATTACGCTCGATCAGCCGGAGATCTTCCTGATTCAGGTGCGGGCGATGCTGCGCGCGAATGCCGCCACCGGCAACCTCAGCATTTTGCTGCCGATGGTCACCAGCCTCGATGAGGTCGACGAGGCGCGCCGTCTGATCGACCGCGCCAGCCGCGAAGTTGAAGAGATGATTGGCTACGCCATTCCGCGCCCGCGCATCGGCGTGATGCTGGAGGTGCCGTCGATGGTCTTCATGCTGGCGCAGCTGGCCAGCCGCGTCGATTTTATCTCCGTCGGCACCAATGACCTGACGCAGTACATCCTCGCCGTCGATCGCAACAATACCCGGGTGGCGAATATGTACGACAGCCTGCATCCTGCGGTGCTGCGGGCGCTGGCGATGATTGCCCGCGACGCCGAGCGCTTCGGCATCGACCTGCGGCTTTGTGGCGAAATGGCCGGAGATCCGATGTGCGTCACCATTCTGATTGGCCTTGGCTATCGCCACCTGTCGATGAACGGCCGGTCGGTGGCAAGGGTCAAATACCTGCTGCGCCGCATTGACATCGAAGAGGCCCAGGAGCTTTCCCGGCGTAGCCTGGAGGCGCAGATGACGACGGAAGTTCGCCATCAGGTTGCGGCCTTTATGGAGCGTCGAGGGTTGGGTGGCCTGATTCGCGGCGGTCGATAGTTCTGATGAGGCGTTTGCGCCGCTCTCCGGGTATTCCCGGCCCGGACGGGCGCATCGCGCCGGCCGCAGGGAAATTTTCCGGCGCTTATTCGCATTCGTATACATATCTTTTACACGCCCGGCGCGGATCGCGCCGGGCGCTTATGCTATCATTCGCAACCTTTGGAGCGCCCGTTTTCTGCGAGTGCGCAAGATCACCGCTGTCCACTTTCGGCGGAATAACAAGTCTTTATGGTGACAGATGAATAGTGGCTACCTGCATTTTCCGGAGTTTGATCCGGTAATATTTTCCGTTGGGCCAGTCGCCCTTCACTGGTACGGCATGATGTACCTGGTCGGGTTTGTTTTTGCGATGTGGTTAGCCACCCGTCGGGCCAATCGTCCGGGCAGCGGCTGGACTAAAAACGAAGTTGAAAACCTGCTCTATGCCGGGTTCCTCGGGGTCTTCCTCGGCGGGCGTATCGGCTACGTCCTGTTCTACAACCTGCCGGTGTTTTTGCAGGATCCGCTCTATCTGTTCCGCGTCTGGGACGGCGGTATGTCGTTCCACGGCGGTCTGATCGGGGTGATTCTGGTGATGATCATTTTCGCCAAACGCACTAAGCGCACCTTCTTCCAGGTTGCTGATTTTATTGCGCCTCTGATCCCGTTTGGCCTCGGCGCCGGTCGTCTGGGCAACTTCATTAACGGTGAGCTGTGGGGCCGCGTCGATCCGAGCTTCCACTACACGATGATCTTCCCCGGCTCGCGGGCGGAAGACATGGCGCTGCTGCCTTCGCATCCGGAATGGCAATCGCTGTTCGACACCTACGGAGCCCTGCCGCGACACGCCTCGCAGCTGTACGAGCTGGCGCTGGAAGGTATCGTGCTGTTCCTGATCCTGAACCTGTTTATCCGTAAACCGCGCCCGACCGGCTCAGTCTCAGGCCTGTTCCTGATCGGCTACGGTCTGTTCCGTATTATCGTTGAATTCTTCCGCCAGCCGGATCAGCAGTTCACCGGCGAATGGGTCCAGTACATCAGCATGGGGCAGATTCTTTCGATTCCAATGGTGCTTGCGGGTATCATTATGATGGTCTGGGCGTACCGTCGTCCTCCGCAGCAACAAACTTCTTGAGGAACCATGAAACAGTATCTTGATTTGATGCAGAAAGTGCTCGCCGAGGGCACGCAAAAAAATGACCGCACCGGTACCGGCACGATTTCGATTTTCGGCCATCAGATGCGTTTTAACCTGCAGGAGGGATTCCCGCTGGTGACGACCAAGCGCTGTCATTTACGCTCCATCATCCATGAACTGCTGTGGTTCCTGCAGGGTGACACCAACGTTGCGTATCTGCACGAAAACAACGTCACCATCTGGGATGAATGGGCGGATGAAAATGGCGATCTGGGGCCGGTATACGGCAAACAGTGGCGCTCCTGGCCTGCGCCGGACGGCCGCCATATCGACCAGATTAGCACCGTGATGGAACAGCTGAAAAACGACCCGGACTCGCGCCGGATCATCGTTTCGGCGTGGAACGTCGGCGAGCTGGATAAAATGGCGCTGGCGCCGTGCCACGCGTTCTTCCAGTTCTACGTCGCGGACGGCAAGCTCTCCTGTCAGCTCTATCAGCGCTCCTGCGACGTGTTCCTCGGCCTGCCGTTCAACATCGCCAGCTACGCGCTGCTGGTGCATATGGTGGCGCAGCAGTGCGATCTGGAAGTGGGTGATTTTGTCTGGACCGGCGGGGATACTCACCTCTACAGCAACCACCTTGAGCAGACCGATCTGCAGCTGAGCCGCGAGCCGCGTCCGCTGCCGAAGCTGGTGATCAAGCGCAAACCGGCGTCGATTTTTGACTACCGTTTTGAAGACTTTGATATCGAAGGCTACGATCCGCATCCGGGCATTAAAGCGCCGGTGGCGATTTAATTCCGCAGCTATCTCGCGATAAGCAAAGCCGGCGCCCGCCGCGCCCATGCCAGTCAGCTAAGCCGCCGACTGGCATTTTTTTTGTTCCGGCCGCGATAATCGTCGCTGGGCGTAACTTCTGTTAACCAACCGCGATGACGCGCGTTGCGCCGGTTTTTGCGCCCGGACTTCTTGGGCCTTTCGCCGGACTGAGCGTTCTGGCCGGCGCCGCTTTTGCTCGCCCGCTTCCTGATTTTCTGCAACTCCCTGTAAATCTCCCGATACTCTTCGACGCGCTACGCTAATGGCTGATCTGCCCCTCGCACGGGGGCCGGGTCATCCCCATACTCGCCCTATGAACAGACAACGTGGCTATACCCTTATTGAAACCCTGGTGACGCTGGCGCTGGTGATGATTCTCGGCGCCACCGGGATGTTCGGCTGGAATAGCTGGCAGCAGCAGCAGCGCTTGTGGCAAACCGCCGTTCAGGTCCGCGACTATCTGGTGCTGCTGCGCGATGACGCCAACTGGCATAACAGCGATCGGCTGCTGAGCGTTGGGCAAGCAGCTCAGGGCTGGTGCCTGAGCGCCTCTGATACCCCGGCCGACTGCGCGGCGAAGGGGCCCTTTACGCTGCATCCGCACTGGCCTGAAGTCTCGCTGACTAACATCACGCCGGGCCTGGGCTTTTACGGCCTGCGCAACAGCGCCTGGGCCGGGCATATCCGTCTGCAAAGCGCCGGCGATGGCTGGAATATCATCGTCTCTAACTGGGGACGTATCCGCCTTTGTCGTGGGATGGAGACGGCATCATGTCTGTAGACGCGCGAGGGTTCTCGCTGCCAGAGACGCTGATTGCGATGGCCATTGGCTCCGTTTTGCTCCTCGGAACCGCGCGCTTTCTGCCCGCGCTGCAGCGACAGGTGCTGAAACAGACCCAACAGCACTCCCTGGATAATGAGCTCTGGCAGCGGCTGTTCACGGTTGCTAAGCATTTGCAGCGAGCCGGCTATTGTCGCGGCAGCTGCGTTGGGCAGCCGCTGCACATTGCCGGCAGCGGTGATTGCGCGATCGTCCGCTGGGACAGCGCGAGCGACGGCGTCTGGAATACCTCGCCGGAGGCTATGTCTGATGCGACGGGGTTTCGGCTGCGCAATGGCGCGCTCGAAACCCGGCGCGGCGCGACCAGCTGCGGCGAGCAAGGCTGGGAGAGAATGACCAACCCCAGCGCCATCGAGGTGACCCGCTTTCAGGTTAAGCGCCACAATATTACCGGCTTCGCTCCGGAGCTTAGCATCATGCTGGCCGCGCGCTCGACGCTGGATCACCGCATCACGGCGCAGGCGGAATACAGCGTGACGGGGTATAACCTGTGAACCGTCAGCGCGGGCTCTCTTCGCTGCTGATGGTGCTGCTCCTGCTGGCGCTCGGCAGCCTGCTGCTGCAGGGGCTGAACCAGCAGCAGCGCTCGCTGCTGGCGCAAACCGCCGGCGAAACCCGGGCGCTGCGCGATACCGCTGGCGCGCACTCCGCCCTGCAGTGGGGGAAAACGCTAACCTGGTCAGCGCAGGAGGCGCAGGCGTGTCGACGGTCGGGCGCCGAAGGCTGGCACGTCTGTCTGCGGGTATTTAGCGATGCGTCGGCGCTGCTGATCGCCGCCAGCGGCCGCGTGCTGCTGTGGCAGTCTGGCCGGGTGGAGCAGGGAAGCGTGCGCTTCTCGCCCCACGGCTGGAGCGATTTTTGCCCGCTGAAGGAGCCGAGCCTATGTCAGATGCCCTGAGCCGCCAGCGGGGCTTTAGCCTGCCGGAAACGATCATCGCAACGGCGCTGCTGGTGATGGTTATTACCGCCCTTAGCGGCTACCAGCGGGGGCTGGCCGGCGGCTTTACTCAGCTAAACCAGTATCGCCAGCTGTGGCGAGACGCGTGGCGCTATGGGCAGCTCAAGCCGCCAGAATCCCCGGCAGGCGGGAGCGTCACCCGCCTGCAGACATCGACAGCAAGATGTGTCAGCATCAGGGTAACGATCACCATGCCGCTGGAAAAGCGGGTACAGATGACCCGGCTGCACTGCCCGGTCAGCCAGTAGTCAGGAGCGAATATGTTAAGGGTGTACCACTCAAACCGTCTGGATGTCCTTGAAGCGCTGATGGAGTTTATCGTCGAGCGCCAGCGGCTGGACGACCCTTTCAAGCCGGAAATGGTGCTGGTGCAAAGTACCGGGATGGCGCAATGGCTGCAGATGACGCTGGCAAAACGCTTCGGCATTGCCGCCAACATCGACTTTCCTCTCCCGGCGAGCTTTATCTGGGATATGTTTGTGCGCGTGCTGTCCGATATCCCCGGTGAAAGCGCTTTTAGCAAACAGAGCATGAGCTGGAAGCTGATGACCCTGCTGCCGCAGAGGCTGGATGACGAAGCCTTCGCCCTGCTGCGCCACTACCTCAGCGACGACAGCGACAAGCGTAAGCTATTCCAGCTGGCCGCCAGGGTGGCGGATCTCTACGACCAGTATCTGGTCTATCGCCCGGAATGGCTGATGCGCTGGGAAGCCGATGAACGCGTTGACGGCCTGGGAGACGCCCAGCAGTGGCAGGCGCCGCTGTGGAAGGCGTTAGTCGAACATACCGCCGAGCTGGGACAGCCGCTGTGGCATCGCGCCAACCTGTACCAGCGCTTTATCAGCACGCTTGAGGCCGCGGATGAGCCGCCGGCCGGGCTGCCGTCGCGGGTCTTTATTTGCGGCATTTCGGCGCTGCCGCCGGTCTACCTGCAGGCGCTGCAGGCTCTCGGAAAACACGTTGATGTATACGTTCTTTTCACCAACCCGTGCCGCTACTACTGGGGCGATATTAAAGATCCGGCGTTTCTGGCAAAGCTGATGTCGCGCCAGCGCCGCCACCATCGCGAGCCGCGAGAGCTACCGCTATTTCGCGATGCAGAGCAGGCACCCGGCCTGTTTAACGACGACGGTGAACAGGATATCGGTAACCCGCTGCTGGCCTCATGGGGCAAGCTGGGGCGGGACTACATCTATCTGCTGGCCGGGCTGGAGCGTTACGAAGAGCTGGATGCATTTGTGGATATCGCTCCGGATAACCTGCTGCATAACCTGCAGTCTGACATCCTTGAGCTGCGCAATATGGCGGTGGCGGGGCGTACGGCGCAAGAGTTTGCTCATAGCCGCAGCAAGCGCCTGCTCGCCCCCAACGACCGCAGCCTGAGCATTCACGTTTGCCATAGCCCGCAGCGCGAAGTAGAAGTGCTGCACGACCGGCTGCTGGCGATGCTGGAGGAGGACCCCGACCTTACGCCGCGCGATATTATCGTGATGGTGGCGGATATCGACAGCTACAGCCCCTATATACAAGCGGTGTTCGGTGCCGCCAGCGGCGAGCGCTGGCTGCCGTGGGCCATCTCGGACCGCCGGGCCCGCGAATCGCATCCGGCGCTGCAGGCGTTCATCACGCTTCTTTCCCTGCCCGACAGCCGCTTTGCCAGCGAAGACGTGCTGGCTCTGCTGGATGTCCCGGTGCTGGCGGCGCGTTTTAATATCGACGAAGAAGGGCTGCGCTACCTGCGTCAGTGGGTGAACGAATCCGGCGTGCGCTGGGGCATGGATGACGATAACGTGCGCGAGCTGGATCTCCCGGCCACCGGGCAGCACACCTGGCGCTTTGGCCTCACGCGTATGCTGCTGGGCTACGCGATGGACAGCAGCCAGGGAGAGTGGCAGTCGGTCCTGCCGTACGACGAGTCCAGCGGGCTGATTGCCGAACTGGTGGGCAACCTGGCGTCGCTGCTGATGCAGCTCAACCTCTGGCGTCGGGAGCTCGCGGTTGAACGTCCGCTGGCGGAATGGCTGCCGCTGTGCCGGGGCCTGCTGAACGACTTTTTCCTGCCCGACAGCGAAACGGAAGCCGCGCTGGCGCTGATTGAACAGCAGTGGCAGGCGGTGATTGGCGAAGGCGCGCAGGCTCAGTATGCGCAGACGGTGCCGCTCTCTTTACTGCGCGATGAGCTGGCGCAGCGCCTCGATCAGCAGCGTATCAGCCAGCGTTTCCTGGCCGGCCCGGTCAATATCTGTACCCTGATGCCAATGCGCTCTATTCCGTTCAAAGTCGTTTGTCTGCTGGGGATGAATGACGGCGTTTACCCCCGCGCCCTGGCGCCGCTAGGCTTTGACTTAATGAGTCAGAAGCCGCAGCGCGGCGACCGCAGTCGTCGCGATGATGACCGCTACCTGTTCCTGGAAGCGCTGATGTCGGCCGAGCAGAAGCTCTATATCAGCTATATCGGCCGTTCAATCCAGGACAACAGCGAACGCTACCCTTCGGTGCTGGTACAGGAACTGGCGGATTATATCGGCCAGAGCCACTGCCTGGCGGGCGATGAGGAACTGGACTGTGACGCCAGCGAGCGGCGGGTCAAAGCGCATATTACCCATCTGCATAGCCGCATGCCCTTCGATACGGCCAACTTCCGCGACGACGAAGATCAAAGCTACGCCCGGGAGTGGCTGGCCGCCGCCAGCCAGCAGGGGGAGGCGCACGGCGACTTTATCCAGCCGCTGCCGGCGGCGGAAATCGAAAGCCTGCCGTTTGAGCAGCTGCTGCGCTTCTGGCAGCACCCGGTTCGCGCCTTCTTCCAGCAGCGGCTGCGGGTCAACTTCCGCTCCGAGGAGAGCGAGATCCCGGACGACGAACCGTTCACCCTCGAAGGGCTGAGCCGCTACCAGCTCAATCAGCAGCTGCTGAATACGCTGATTGAACAGCAGGATGCCTCGGTGATGTACCGCCGCTTCCGCGCGGCGGGCGAATTACCCTACGGAGCCTTCGGCGAACTGGCCTGGGAGACCCAGCGCCAGGAGATGCAGAACCTCGCGGAACGGGTGGTGGCCAGCCGCCAGCCGGGGCAAAGCATGGAAATCGATCTGCAATGTAACGGTGTCAACATTACGGGGTGGCTGCAGCAGGTACAATCTGACGGCCTGCTGCGCTGGCGGCCTTCGCTGCTCAGCGTGGCGCAGGGAATGCAACTTTGGCTGGAGCACCTTGTCTACTGTGCTGGCGGCGGCTCCGGCACCAGCCGTCTGCTGGTGCGTAAAGAGGGCGAATGGCGTTTCCCGCCGCTGGCGCAGGAGCAGGCGAAGGCATATCTTGATGAGCTGGTTGCCGGCTATTTACAGGGCATGTCAAAGCCGCTGCTGCTGCTGCCTGAAAGCGCGGGGGCATGGCTAAAAGCCTGTTATGACGCCGAAAAGGATGTCATGTTATTGGACGACGAGACGCAGCAAAAAGCGCGCAGCAAGTTTCTGCAGGCGTATGAAGGCAATATGGTGATTAGCGGTGAGGGTAGCGATGTCTGGTACCAGCGCCTGTGGCGCACCCTTGAGCCTGCTTACTATGACGAAATTATTGCTCAGGCGCAGCGTTATCTGTTGCCGGTATTTCGTTTCCATCAGTCCGAATAAAATTGTCATAGTATAAAAATTGCGCAGATGACGGCTCTTCAATTATCATGCGCAACGAATCACGGACTGATGTTTTTTATCAACGCTGGCTCTGCACAGCGAAAAGTTTGTTAATGGTGAGGTCCGTGAATGCCCCGTAGTTTATGGTTCAAGGTTATTGTAGTGCTGGCAGCCCTTTGGGCGCCGTTAAGTCAGGCAGATAGCGGATGGCTGCCCGTTCAGGAAACCATCCGTAAAAGCGAAAAAGATCCGCGTCAGTATCAGGCGATCCACCTCGATAATGGCATGATCGTTCTGCTGGTTTCCGATCCGCAGGCGGTAAAATCACTGTCGGCGCTGGTGGTGCCGGTGGGGTCGCTGCAGGACCCGGAAGAGCACCAGGGCCTGGCGCACTTTCTCGAGCACATGACGCTAATGGGCTCGAAGAACTATCCGCAGCCCGACAGCCTCGCAGAGTTCCTGAAAATGCACGGCGGCAGCCACAACGCCAGCACCGCGCCCTATCGCACGGCTTTCTATCTCGAAGTTGAAAATGATGCGCTGGACGGGGCGGTCGATCGCCTGGCGGATGCCATTGCCTCTCCGCTGCTGGATAAAAAATATGCCGACCGTGAGCGCAATGCGGTCAATGCCGAATTGACCATGGCGCGGACCCGTGACGGGATGCGCATGGCTCAGGTGAGTGCCGAAACCATAAACCCGTCGCACCCGGCGGCGCATTTTTCCGGCGGTAACCTTGAAACGCTAAGCGACAAGCCGGGAAAATCGGTTCTTGATGCGCTGCATACCTTCCGCGACAGCTGGTACTCCGCTAACCTGATGAAGGCGGTTATTTACAGCAATAAACCGCTGCCGGAGCTGGCGAGTATCGCCGCCAAAACCTACGGCCGGGTGCCGAATCATAATATCGACAGGCCGGTGATTAACGTTCCGGTAGTGACCGATGCGCAAAAGGGCATCATCATCCACTACGTGCCGGCGATGCCTCGTAAAGTGCTGCGCGTTGAATTCCGCATCGATAACAACAGCGAGCAGTTCCGCAGCAAGACCGACGAGCTGGTGACCTATATGATCGGCAACCGCAGCCCCGGCACGCTGTCCGACTGGCTGCAGAAGCAGGGCCTGGTTGAAGGTATACGCGCGGACTCCGATCCGGTGGTGAACGGCAACAGCGGGGTGCTGGCGATTTCCGCAACCCTGACCGATAAGGGCCTGGCGCATCGTGACGAGGTTGCCGCGGCGATCTTCAGCTACCTCAGCCTGCTGCGCACCCAGGGCATCGATAAGCGCTATTTCGACGAGCTGGCGCATGTCCTGGCGCTCGACTTCCGCTATCCCTCAATCAACCGCGATATGGACTACGTTGAATGGCTGGCGGACACCATGATCCGCGTGCCGGTAGAGCATACTCTGGACGTGGTGAATATTGCCGATCGCTACGATCCGCAGGCGATTAAAGACCGCCTGGCGATGATGACCCCGCAAAACGCGCGCGTTTGGTATATCAGCCCGCAGGAGCCGCATAACAAAACGGCCTATTTCGTCAACGCGCCGTATCAGGTCGATAAAATCAGCCCGCAGACCTTTAGCGACTGGCAGCAGAAAGCCAGCGCGATCGCGCTGAATCTGCCGGTGCTGAACCCCTATATTCCGGACGACTTCACGCTTATCAACAGCGATAAAGCCTATCCGCATCCGCAGCTGATCGTCGATGAGCCGACCCTGCGGGTGGTTTATGCCCCGAGCCAGTTCTTCGCCAGCGAGCCGAAGGCCGACGTGTCGCTGGTGCTGCGTAATCCGCAGGCGATGGACAGCGCCAGAAGCCAGGTGATGTTTGCCCTCAACGATTATCTGGCGGGGATTGCCCTCGACCAGCTCAGCAACCAGGCCGCGGTGGGAGGCATCACTTTCTCTACCGGCGCTAACAACGGGCTGATGGTTAACGCTAACGGCTATACCCAGCGGCTGCCGCAGCTGTTCACCGCGCTGCTGGACGGCTACTTCAGCTACGCGCCGACCGAAGAGCAGCTGGAACAGGCGAAATCCTGGTACGCGCAGATGATGGACTCGGCGGATAAAGGCAAAGCGTACGATCAGGCGATTATGCCGGCCCAGATGGTGTCGCAGGTGCCGTACTTCCAGCGTGAGGAGCGCCGGGCGCTGCTGCCAGCAATCACCCTCAAGGAGGTTCTGGCATACCGTGACAACCTGAAAGCGAAAGGGCGTCCGGAGCTGCTGGTGATTGGCAACCTGACCGCCGGGCAATCCACCGATATGGCGCGCCACATTCAGCAACAGCTGGGCTCCGACGGGAACGAATGGTGCCGGAACAAAGACGTGCTGGTGAATAGCAAGCAGCTGGCCATTTTTGAAAAAACCGGCAGCAGCACCGACTCGGCGCTGGCCGCGGTCTTTGCGCCGCCCAATATCGATGAGTACAGCAGCTCTGCCGCCAGCTCTCTGCTCGGGCAAATTATCCAGCCGTGGTTCTATAACCAGCTGCGCACAGAAGAACAGCTGGGTTATGCGGTCTTCGCGTTCTCGATGAACGTTGGCCGCCAGTGGGGCGTCGGCTTCCTGCTGCAAAGCAGCGATAAGCAGCCCGCCTTCCTGTGGCAGCGCTTCCAGGCCTTCTTCCCGACGGCGGAAGCAAAGCTGAGGGCGATGACCCCGGAAGAGTTTGCCCAAATTCAGCAGGCGACGATCGCCCAGATGATGCAGGCACCGCAAACTTTGGGCGGGGAAGCCTCGCAGCTGAGCAAAGATTTCGATCGCGGTAATATGCGCTTCGATTCACGTGATAAAGTAGTGGCTCAGATTAAACTGCTGACGCCGCAAAAGCTTGCCGACTTCTTCCATCAGACGGTGGTGGATCCGCAGGGCATGGCGATATTATCCCAGGTATCCGGTAGCCAGAACGGTAAAACGGATTACGCCCTTCCGCCGGGTGGCAAAGTCTGGGAAACCGTCAGCGCATTGCAGAAATCCTTACCCCTGATGCGAGAGAATGAATGACCGAAACCGCCGAGCCTCTTGACCCCCTGCGCTTGCCCCTGACGGGCGAGCGCCTGATAGAAGCCTCTGCGGGCACCGGAAAGACCTTTACCATCGCGGCGCTGTACCTCCGGCTGCTGCTGGGGCTGGGCGGAGAATCCGCCTTTCCCCGGCCGGTAAGCGTGGAGGAGCTGCTGGTGGTGACCTTCACCGAGGCGGCGACCGAGGAGCTGCGCGGTCGTATCCGCAGCAATATCCACGCTCTGCGTATCGCCTGCCTGCGTGAAACGGCCTCCGACCCTCTCTACGCCGCGCTGCTGGCGGAAATTCCGGACAAAAACCAGGCCGCGCAAACGCTGATGCTGGCGGAAAGGCAGATGGACGAAGCGGCGGTTTTCACCATTCACGGCTTCTGCCAGCGCATGCTCAGCCTCAACGCGTTTGAGTCCGGCATGCTCTTCGAACAGCAGCTGATCGAGGACGAATCCCGGCTCCGTTACCAGGCCTGCGCCGATTTCTGGCGCCGCCACTGCTACCCGCTCCCGCGCGAGATCGCGGCGGTTATCCACGAAGCGTGGAAAGGCCCGCGCGATCTGTTGAAATCCCTCGACCGCTGGCTACAGGGCGAAGCCCCGCAGCTTAAATCCCCGCCGGCGCAGGAAGAGACGCTGGCCGAACGCCATCGGCAAATCATCGATCGCATCGACGCGGTGAAGCTGCAGTGGCGCGAGCAGGTGGGCGAGATTGAAAGCGTGCTGGAAAATTCCGGCCTCGATCGGCGTAAATTCAATCGCGGCAATCAGGGGAAATGGATAGAGAAAGTCAGCCTCTGGGCGCAGGAAGAGACCCTGAGCTACCGGCTGCCGGAGGCGCTGGAGAAATTCTCCCGGCCGTTCCTGCATGAACGTACCAAAGCGGGTGGCGAACCGCCGGTTCACCCGCTGTTTAGCGCGATTGAGGCGCTTCTCTCCGCGCCGCTGACCCTTACCGATCTGGTGATCGCCCGGGCAATGGTGGAGATCCGCGAAGCGGTGGCGCGGGAAAAACGTCGCCGCGGAGAGCTCGGTTTTGATGACATGCTCAGCCGCCTCGATGATGCCCTACGCAGCGAAAGCGGCGAAGCGCTGGCCAGCGCGATCCGTCAGCGTTTTCCGGTGGCGATGATTGATGAGTTCCAGGATACCGACCCGCAGCAGTACCGCATTTTTCGCCGCATCTGGCGGCGGCAGCCGGATACGGCGCTGCTGCTTATTGGCGATCCCAAACAGGCCATTTATGCCTTTCGCGGCGCGGATATCTTTACCTATATGAAGGCGCGCGGCGACGTTGCCGCTCACTACACGCTGGATACCAACTGGCGCTCCTCTCCGGGGATGGTGGATAGCGTCAATCGCCTGTTTAGCCTCAGCGATAATCCGTTCATGTTCCGCGAAATCCCGTTCCTGCCGGTGAAGTCGGCGCCGAAAAACCAGCATCTGCGTTTTACCGTCGACAACGACGTGGTTCCGGCAATGAACATCTGGCTGATGCCGGGCGAAGCGGTGGGCGCGGGGGATTATCAAACCTTTATGGCGCAGCTCTGCGCAGCGCAAATTCGTGACTGGCTTAGCGCCGGCCAGCAGGGGCGGGCGCTGCTGTGGCGCGACGATCGCGCTCGGCCGGTGCAGGCTTCCGATATCACGGTGCTGGTGCGTAATCGCCAGGAGGCGTCGCTGATCCGCGATGCGCTGCAGGTTCTGGCCATTCCATCGGTCTATCTCTCCAACCGCGATAGCGTATTTGAAACGCCGGAAGCGCAGGAGCTGCTGTGGGTACTACAGGCGGCGCTGGCGCCCGAACGAGAAAACACGCTGCGCAGCGCGCTGGCGACCTCGATTTTCGGTCTGAACGCTCTCGATATTGAAAACCTGAACCAGGATGAGCGCGCGTGGGATGCGCTGGTGGAAGAGTTTAGCGACTATCGCCGCATCTGGCGCCAGCGCGGGGTCATGCCGATGCTGAGAGCGCTGATGACCACCCGGAACATCGCCGAAAATCTGCTGGTGACGAGCGGCGGCGAGCGGCGCTTAACCGATATCCTGCATATCAGCGAACTGCTGCAGGAAGCGGCCAACCAGCTGGAAAGCGAGCATGCGTTGGTGCGTTGGCTGACGCAGCGCATCGCCGAGCCGGATAGCAATGCCTCCAGCCAGCAGATGCGCCTGGAAAGCGACAAGCATCTGGTGCAAATCGTCACCGTACATAAATCGAAAGGGCTGGAATACCCGCTGGTGTGGCTGCCGTTTATCGCCCGCTTCCGTAAGCAGGATCAGGCGTTTTATCACGATCGCGACTCCTTTGCGGCGGTGCTCGACCTTGAACAGAATGAGGGGAGCCTCGAGCTGGCGGAAGCGGAGCGTCTGGCGGAGGATTTGCGTTTGCTATACGTGGCCCTGACGCGAGCGGTCTGGCACTGCAGTCTTGGCGTGGCGCCGCTCAGCACCCGGCGCAGCGACAAGCCGGGCGACAGTGATTTTCACCACAGCGCGCTGGGGCGCCTTCTGCAGGGAGGCGAAGCGATGGATGCCGCGGGGCTGACGGCCCGCCTGCAGGCATTCTGCAGCGCGGATATTGCGCTGCAAACCCCCGGCGTCGCCGATCGGCAACCCTGGCAGGCGCCGCAGGAGGTTCTCCCCCCGCTGTCGGCGCGAATGCTGGCGCGTGCGATCGTCGATGACTGGCGGGTAACCAGCTACTCCGGGCTACAGCAGCATGGCCACAGCCCGGCGCAGGATTTACTGCCCCGTCTTGACGTTGACGCGGCCGGCGTGGGAGAGGTGATCGAGGAGCCACAGCTCACTCCCCATCAGTTCCCGCGCGGGGCGTCGCCGGGGACATTTCTGCACGGCCTGTTTGAAGACCTCGACTTTACCCTGCCGGTTCCCGCCGGCTGGATGGCGGAAAAGCTGCAGTCCGGCGGATTTGGCGAACAGTGGACGCCGGTGCTGACCCAATGGCTGGATGATGTGCTGCGCACGCCGCTGCCGGGCGCCGGTATCGCGCTGAATCAGCTGACTGCGGCGGATAAGCAGGTTGAGATGGCGTTTTATTTACCCATTGCGGCCCCGCTGGATCCACGGCGCCTGGACGCGCTGGTTCGCCGCTACGACCCGCTTTCGGCGCAGTGCCCGGAGCTTGATTTCCGTCAGGTACGCGGAATGCTGAAAGGGTTTATCGACCTGGTGTTTCGTCATAACGATCGCTACTACCTGCTGGACTACAAATCCAACTGGCTGGGGGACGATCGCGAAGCCTACACCCGACAGGCGATGGCGCAGGCGATGCGCACGCACCGCTATGATTTACAGTACCAGCTCTATAGCCTGGCGCTGCACCGCTATTTACGCCACCGCATTGCTGACTATGACTATGAGCGCCATTTTGGCGGCGTCATTTATCTCTTTTTACGCGGAATGGACGGACAGGACGGCGGGCAGGGGATATTTACCACGCGCCCCGAGCGGCCGCTAATCGACGGCCTGGACGCCCTGTTTGCCGGCGAAGTTCAGGAGATCGCCTCATGACCATGGATGAGCTGCTGCTTGAGGCAGCAAACCAGCGTTTGTTACGTCCGCTTGACGTCCAGTTTGCGCTGACGGTCGCTCAGGATGCGCACCCGGCGGTGAGGCTGGCGGCGGCGATACTGAGCCGCGATGCCGGCGAAGGGCACGTATGCCTGCCGCTCTCCCGCCTTGCGGCGGACGATGCGCTGAGCGGGAAAGCCGCCGCTCTGCGCGAGCAGCTGCTGGCGCAGGCCGGAGCGACTGATGACTGGTCGACGCTGCTGCTCTCTTCTGCGGCGGTGAGCCGCGGGGAGCGCCCGACGCCGATGATCCTCTGCGGGGAACGGCTTTACCTTAACCGTATGTGGCGTAACGAGCTGACCGTCGCGCGCTTTTTTAACGAAGCCAATCAGGTGCTGAGCGTGGATGAAACGCGCCTGGCGTCGACGCTGGATGCGCTATTCCCCGCCGGGGACGATATTGACTGGCAGAAGGTGGCGGCGGCGGTGGCGCTGACCCGGCGCATTGCGGTTATTTCCGGGGGCCCAGGCACCGGTAAAACCACCACCGTCGCCAGGCTGCTGGCGGCGTTGATTCAGACGACGGATAGGCCCCGCTGTCGTATCCGCCTGGCGGCGCCCACCGGGAAAGCCGCCGCGCGCCTGACCGAATCGCTGGGCAGCGCGCTGCGCCAGCTGCCGCTGACGGATGAACAGAAGGCGCAGCTGCCGACAGAGGCCAGCACCCTGCACCGTCTGCTGGGCGCTCAGCCGGGCAGCCAGCGTATGCGCTATCACGCCGGTAACCCGCTGCATCTTGACGTGCTGGTGGTGGATGAAGCCTCGATGATCGATCTGCCGATGATGGCTCGCCTGATTGACGCGCTGCCAGCGCACGGTCGGGTGATTTTTCTCGGCGACCGCGATCAGCTTGCGTCGGTGGAAGCCGGCGCGGTGCTGGGGGATATTTGTGCCTGGGTTAATGCCGGCTATACCGCCGATCGCGCGGCGCAGCTAAAGCGGCTGACCGGACTGCCGGTACCTGCCGGCGAGGGCGAGGCGGCGGGCGCCCTGCGCGACAGCCTGTGCCTGCTGCAGAAAAGCTATCGTTTTGGCAGCCATTCCGGTATAGGTAGCCTGGCCCGGGCGGTTAACGCCGGCGATCGGCATGGCGTCAAAACGACCCTGCGTCAGCCGTTCGACGATATCGCCCTGCACCCGCTAAGCACCACCGAGGAGTATGAAACGATGCTGACGCAGGCGCAGGCCGGCTACGATCGCTATCTTCGGCTGCTGCGCGAGCGGGCGGAGCCAGAGGCGGCGATAGCCGCTTTCGGCGAGTTCCGGCTACTGTGCGCCCTGCGCGAGGGGCCCTACGGCGTCGGCGGGCTGAACGAACAGCTGGAGCTGATGCTCAATCGTAAGCGGGCTATTGCGCTGCCGCGGCATTCGCGCTGGTATGAAGGCCGCCCGGTCATGATCTCGCGCAACGATAGCGCGCTGGGGCTGTTTAACGGTGATATTGGAATTGCGTTGGAAAGGGGAGAAGGGCTTCGCGTCTGGTTCCCGATGCCGGATGGCAGCATTAAGTCGGTGCAGCCGAGCCGCCTGCCGGAACACGATACCGCCTGGGCGATGACGGTGCATAAATCGCAGGGCTCGGAATTTGACCACGCGGCCCTGATTTTGCCTTCCCGCAGCGTGCCGCTGGTGACGCGTGAGCTGGTGTATACCGCGATAACGCGAGCTAAACGGCAGCTGTCGATTTATGCCGATGAGCAGGTGCTTACTCAGGCTATCGTGGCGCGCACCGAACGGCGCAGCGGGCTGGCGGACATCTTCGCCAGCGGCGGGTAGCCTCAACCTTCAGCGCTTCACCTTTCCCGGCCCGCGCGACGCTTAGCCGGGAAGGGGGCGCTCACTTAGCCAAGGTCGGCCATCATCACCTTGGAACGGCGCTGATAGTTGTACATCTCTTTCTTACTCTCCGGCAGCAGGTCGATATCCACTGGCGTAAAGCCGCGCTCCTGGAACCAGTGGATGCTGCGGGTAGTCAGCACGAACAGTTTGCTTAGCCCCATCTGCTTTGCCTGGGTCGCAATGCGGTTCAGCAGCACTTCCCCGCGCGATGAGCTGCGGTAGTCCGGATGGACCGCCACGCAGGCCATTTCACCGATTTTCTCTTCCGGGAACGGATAGAGCGCGGCGCAGGCAATTGTTGTGTTATCGCGCTGAATGATGGTGAATTTATCTATTTCCATCTCCAGCTGCTCGCGGGAGCGACGCACCAGAATCCCCTGCTGCTCCAGCGGGCTGATCAGCTCAAGAATGCCGCCAATATCGTTGATGGTGGCGCGGCGAATCTGCTCGGCGCTTTCCATGACGATCTGAGTACCGATACCGTCGCGCGAGAACAGCTCCTGCAGCAGAGCGCCATCTTCCTGGTAGCTGATCAGGTGGCAGCGACGCACGCCGCTGCGGCAGGCTTTCACCGCGCCGCGCAGGAAACGCACGGTACCTGAGTTGTAGTCCTCTTCCGCTTCCAGCTCTTCAACCCGCGCCTGGGCTTCGTTCGGGAACAGTTCGGGAACGATCTCACCCTCCTGGCTGTACACCCCTTGTGAAGAGCAGAAGCCGATCATTTTTTCCGCTTTCAGCTTAATAGCCAGCTGGGTGGCAATCTCTTCTGACGTCAGGTTAAAGCTTTCGCCGGTGACCGATACCGCAACCGGGCCCATCAGCACGATGGCGCCATTATCAAGCTGGCGATGGATCGCTTCTTCATCGATACGACGAATGCGCCCGCTGTGGCAATAATCGACGCCATCATCAACGCCAAGCGGTTGGGCAATAATGAAATTGCCGCTCACGACGTTGATGTGGGCGCCCTGGAGCGGGGTGTTGTTGAGGCTCATCGACAGGCGCGCGGTAATTTCCAGCTGCAGCATGCCGGCGGCCTGTTTAACCAGTTCGAGGGTTTTGGCGTCAGTCACGCGCGTCTGTTTGTGGTAAAGCGGCTCATGATGATGTTCGGCCAGGTTGGCGTCTATCTGAGGACGCGCGCCATAGACCACCACCAGGCGAATGCCCAGACTATGTAACAGACCAATGTCATTGACTATGCTGGAGAAATTCTCATGCTCAATGGCTTCGCCACCCAGCATGATGACAAACGTTTTTCCCCGATGGGCGTTAATATAGGGAACAGAATGGCGGAATCCTTCTACCAGTTCGGTGCGACGTTCCTTCACCATGACAACAACCCTCAATGCATGATTATTCGTAATAAGTGTATTTTTATTCTGTTTTCCCCGTAAACGCAAGCCAAAATTTGTCCCGAACCTGCGAAAGAACTGTGACTTAAAGCGCGCTACCAAAGATTGTTTACCCTTTTATTGATGACAGGTTATACGGCTTTCGTTAAAGTTTCTGGTCAATCTGTTTGTTTTGGATACGAATGCGTTTTTATTGCTTGGGAGTGGCATGCCGGGATACAAGTCAGGATTAAGCCGTCGCCGTTTTTTACAGGGGGCGAGCGCTATGTGGTTAATGAGCGTCAGTCCGGTTGGTTTAGCTGCCGTTGCACAGGTCGTCGCCGTGCGCGTCTGGCCGTCGTCAACCTATACGCGCGTTACGGTGGAATCCAACCATGTGCTGAAATATCGGCAGTTTGCGTTGAGCAATCCGGAGCGGCTGGTGGTCGATCTGGAAGGGGTTAACCTTAATTCCGTGCTAAAAGGCATGGGAACTAGCATTCGCGACGACGATCCCTATATTAAGTCCGCTCGCGTCGGGCAGTTCGATCCGCAAACGGTGCGCATGGTGTTTGAGCTCAAACAGAATGTGAAACCGCAGCTCTTTGCCCTCGCGCCGGTTGCCGGCTTTAAAGAGCGCCTGGTGATGGATCTCTATCCGTCTACGGCGACCGATGTGCAGGACCCGCTGCTGGCGCTGCTGGAAGATTACAACAAGGGCGATCTCGATCGTCAGGTGCCGCCGGCAGAAAGCGGGCCGAAGCCGGGTAAAGCCGGGCGCGACCGGCCGATTGTGATTATGCTCGATCCGGGACACGGCGGTGAAGACTCCGGCGCGGTAGGCAAATACCATACCCGCGAGAAAGACGTTGTGCTGCAGATTGCCCGCCGGCTGCGGGCGCTGATCGAAAAAGAGGGGAATATGAAGGCCTATATGACCCGCAACGAAGATGTCTTTATTCCCCTGAAGGTGCGCGTCGCCAAGGCGCAAAAGCAGCGTGCCGATCTGTTCGTCTCGATTCACGCCGATGCCTTTACCAGCCGCCAGCCGAGGGGCTCTTCGGTATTTGCGCTCTCAACCAAAGGCGCTACCAGCACCGCGGCTAAGTATCTGGCGCAAACCCAGAACGCCTCCGATCTGGTGGGGGGCGTCAGCAAGAGCGGCGATCGCTACGTCGACCATACGATGTTTGATATGGTGCAATCGCTGACCATCGCCGATAGCCTGAAGTTTGGTAAGGCGGTGCTGCAAAAGATGGGCAAAATTAATAACCTCCACAAAAACCAGGTTGAACAGGCCGGCTTCGCGGTGCTGAAAGCGCCGGATATTCCGTCGATCCTGGTCGAAACCGCGTTTATCAGCAACGTGGAGGAGGAGCGTAAGCTGAAAACGGCGACCTTCCAGCAGGAAGTTGCCGAGTCGATACTGGCGGGGATTAAGGCCTACTTCGCCGATGGCGCAACGCTGGCAAGGCGTGGCTGATAAAAGGAGCGGGATATGGCTCTGTTAAAGAGCGCGCATGGCGGCAATACGCGGGAGGCGGCGGCGCTGCTGGGCATTAAGCCCGATCGGCTGCTGGATTTTAGCGCCAATATTAATCCGCTGGGCATGCCTGAAAGCCTGAAGCGCGCTCTGATCGATAATCTTGACCGCGCAGAGCGCTATCCCGACGTGGACTATCAGCAGCTGCACGAGGCCCTGGCCGAGCATCACCACATTCCCGCCTCGTGGATCGTGGCGGGGAATGGCGAAACCGAATCTATTTTCACCGTCGTAAACGGCCTGAAGCCGCGTCAGGCGATGATCGTGATACCCGGCTTTGCCGAATATCGCCGCGCGCTGAGCTCGGTGGACTGCGCGATCCGCGAGTTCGTTCTGCGTGAAGAGGATGGCTGGCAGCTGACCGAGGCCCTTCTCGCGGCCCTGACGCCAGACCTGGACTGCCTGTTCCTGTGTACGCCCAACAACCCAACCGGCCTGCTGCCGGAGCGCCGGCTGCTGGCGGCGATTGCCGAGCGCTGCAAAGCGTTAAGCATCGCGCTGGTGCTGGATGAAGCCTTTATCGATTTTATTCCCGACCAGCCGGGGTTTATCCCTCTGCTGCGCGATAACCCGCATATCTGGGTACTACGCTCGCTGACGAAGTTCTATGCCATACCCGGCCTGCGTCTGGGGTATCTGGTCAACGGCGATGAGCGCGCCGTCGCCCGGATGCGCGAGCGGCAAATGCCGTGGTCGATCAACGCGTTTGCCGCGCTGGCGGGGGAAATTATTCTGCAGGATAGCGCCTACCAGCAGAAGACCCGGCAGTGGCTGGCCGAAGAGGGGCGGCGTTTTTACCAACAGCTCCGCCGGCTTCCCGGCTTAACGGTATATCCGGGTCAGGCAAACTATCTGTTTCTGCGCGCCGATATGCCGGGGATCGACCTGCAGTATGCGCTGCTGCAGCAGCATATTTTGATTCGCAGCTGCGCCAACTATCCCGGCCTCGGGGCGGGCTATTTCCGCGTGGCGATCCGCAGCGCGGAGGAGAATCAGCGGCTGATTAGCGCATTAAGGCGCATCGCTGGCGCGAACGCCTGAAGCGGCAAGCAGGCGGGCGCCGCCCTGCACCATCTTCAGCAGGTGCTGCCGCGGCCAGTGCTCGCTCATGCTCCTCTTCGCCAGCGCCCACTGTATATAGCCGATATCGTGCCGCCGCCGGTCCAGCATCAGGCCGACAACGCTGCCGCTGTGAGCGACGTTCAGACCGTATAAGTCGCACTCTTCCACCAGCGCCAGCAGCGAGGTAAAACCGGGTTTTGCCAGCAGCAGCTGGCTGGCAATCGCGCTAAGCGTCGACGCTTCCCCCATCCGCCGCGGGCAGCCGCTAAGACAGGCATCCTGTATCTTTTCCCACGCCAGCTGTAGCGTAGCCGAGCTGGCGAGCAGCCGGGACCGGCGGGGCAGGCGATGATAATCCGTTGTGCGTAGCGTTACGGGACTTTCGAGAACGTAAAGATCGAGCTGTGGCTGGGACTTGCAGGCAATTTGCGTCGAGGCGTCGTTATGGTCGAAAAGCGTGAGCTGGCGAAAAATGGTGCTGTCGGTGGGTTCCAGGGAGACGCAAAGCCGCGCCAGCTCGGACTCCGACAGCGTATGGCCGAGATGATGCGCCGTGGCCACCGCGGTAGCGGCAATATCTGCCGTACTGCTGGCCATCCCTTTGGCGACAGGAATCGACGAGTGCACCTCGATACGGATGTCGCGGCTCAGGCCTGCCGGGTATTGCCAGTAGTCTAAAAGCCGCTCGACCATTGCCCGGGAAAGCGGGCGTTCATCAGGCAGAGGCGGCGCGGCGCTCACCTCGACGGTGCTGTACCAGTCGACGGGGCAGGAGACCAGCTTTTCACTGCCAAGGATCCAGCCCTGGATGAGCTCTCCGCAGGATGCGGGACATTGTGCAACGGCCACCGGTTCACCTTTCCACTCGATTTTTCATGGCGCATAGTGTCATGGCGATCCCGCTATTACCATGATTTCACTCAAGCCTGAGGGCGGCTGTTTTACGCCGAAACGCACAGATCCGCCCGCGCGGAGAGGGCGATGCGCATAACGTCGCGGGCGATCATCAGCTCTTCATTTGTATTCACAATCGCCACTTTAACGACCGAGCCGTCGGCCTGGATAAAGGCCGCATTCTGCTGGTTTTTCTCGCTATCGATCGACAGGCCGAGAAAATGCAGGTTATGGCAGATTGCGGATCGCGCGCGCGCGGAGTTTTCGCCAATGCCGCCGGTAAAAATCAGCGCGTCCAGGCCGCCCATCTGCATAATGTAGCTGCCGATCGTCGCGCGGATCCGCTCGGCAAAAAGCGACAGGGCGAGAGCCGCCCGGTGATTGCCTGCATCTGCCGCCTGCTCGACGTCGCGGTAATCATGCGAAACGCCGGAGACGCCGAGCAGCCCGGACTCATTGTTTAACAGATGATTAAGCTGCTGGGGCGTTTTCCCCTCCCGCTGGGCAATCCACGGCAGGATTGATGGGTCAATATCGCCGCTGCGGGTCCCCATCATCACGCCGGACTGGGGCGTAAATCCCATTGAGGTATTGATAGAATGGCCGCCTTTAATCGCGCAAACGCTGCTGCCATTGCCCAGGTGGCAGCAGATCACCCGCAGCGCGCTGAGCGGAACGCCGAGCTGCTCTGCGAGCAGGGCGCTGACGTATTTGTGGCTGGTGCCGTGGAAACCATAGCGGCGGATACCAAGTTCACTGTAATAGCGCCAGGGAAGAGGGTAGAGATAGGCGCGCTCATCCAGCGTCTGGTGAAAGGCGGTATCAAACACTGCGACGGCGGGTGTGGTGGGCAACAGCTGGCGAAAGACGTTAATGCCGAGCGCATTGACCGGATTATGCAGCGGCGCCAGCTCCGCAAGGCGTTCAATTTCAGCCAGCGACCCCTCGGTAATCAGCGCGGAATCCTTAAAGTGCTCTCCACCGTGGGCGACGCGATGGCCGATACCGTCAATCTCATGCAGGCTGCCGATCACGCCGTGGCGGAGGAGCTTTTCCAGCAGCAGAGTCACGGCTTCACGATGATCGGCAACAGGGACCCTCTCCTGCCAGCCGTGGGCTGGCGTTTTTATCGTCACCCGGGCGTCCGCCATACCAATACGCTCTATCAATCCCTGGCAGAGCATTTCACCCTGAGGCATTGCCAGCAGCTGAAATTTTAGCGATGAGCTGCCGGCGTTAATGGCCATTATTTTGTGAGACATAGGGGTTCCTTCGCATTCAAAAAAGCCAGTACGGCGGTGAGTCCCGATTTATTGAGCGCGCTGGTAATAAAGATCCGCTGCGCGCCGGCTTGTTCAAGCCAGCCCTCAATCAGAGAAAGGCGCTGCGGGGGCGCTAAATCGGCCTTGGTCACCAGGCCGATGGTCGGGCGGTTCATCGGGGCGGTAAAACCGGGAGAAAACGGCGACCACTGCGCGTCGGCATTCAGCACCAGTGCGATAACGTCGGCTTCGCAGGCGCTGGCCAGCAGCGCGCTGTAAAGACAGCGGTTTTCGAGGTATTCACCCGGCGTGTCGATGGCCATCGGGGACCATTCAATCGCCTGCGTTTTTTTATAATGGAGCGCTTCGCCGCGCAGGCTTTGGGTCAAGGACGTCTTGCCGCACTGGCTGGGGCCGATAAGCATCAAACGTTTCATGAGCTTAGGTCCGTGTAATTGGGCAAGCGGTGAAGCGCATCATTTCGCCCAGCGTGCGTGTAACCTGCTTCAGCGCATATTCAACGGCGGAAACGTCCCCGGTAAGCACCACGGCGCCGGTAAAGCGATCGAGAAAGCCTATCTCTACCGCGCCCGATTTGGTGGCGATATCGCAGGCAATTATTGAGGCTTCACTGGGGGTAATGGTGAGAATGCCGATCGCCGATACCGCATTCTGCAAACCCAGCTTTTTGAACAGGTCCTGACCTGGATTAGCGATAAGGTGCGCCAGCGTGACCTGTTTACCCGGGACGTATTCCTGAATCATGCGATCTGTTGTTTGCTGCTTTTCCATTATCCCTCCACCATCTGTCGCCACATTGCCTCATGCGGGCGCGGAATTACCGAGCGGTAAACCAGCAGCCCCTTTTCACCCGCGCTTTCGCTACCCACAGCTACCGCATTGTTGACGTCTGAAATCTCACCCGCGACGACCATATAGCACTTGCCGCCGATACCGAATGCCATATGCACGCGTACCAGCGTAACGTTCGAGGCTTTCACCGCCCGATCTGCCGCGCTAATGCAGGCTGCGACGCTCCAGGTTTCGACGATCCCGACGGCCTGGCGCTGGTCAACGCTATTCAGGCCGCTTATTGCCGGGAGAATATCGCGGTGAAGATTGGGCAGCACCAGACTGTCGACTAGCATTTCTCCGGCAAGCGAGGTGCCGGTTTCAATCGCCTGCTGTACCGCGCCGACGTCGCCGCCGAGCATTAACAGAAATTTACCCGGACAAATGGTCTTGCAGACCAGCAGGTCGACGTTCGCGCTTTTCAGCATCGCATCGCCGAGCTCCATTCCCCTGGCGATGCTGGTGAGTTCTAAAATACCGATAGCCTGAGACATAGTTAACCTCTTACAACCGTAATAGCCTGTTCGCTGATGGCCGAAACCGTGCCGTCAATGCTGGCGTGCACAGGGGCGCCCAGCGCGCCCGCTGGAATATCGGCGACGCATTGCCCGCGCACGACGGGTTGCCCTACTGCCACGCACGGCGCTGCGCTTGCGCCAATATGCTGGCGTAACAACAGCGTGACTTTTTCGGCAGAAGGTTCGCACCCGGACAGCGGCGCTTCCTGATACCAGGGGCTTAGCCCCAGTTTGGCGATCAGCCGCTTCACCGGCACCAGGCGATATTTCGCCATCTGGTCGGCCGGATGCAGCGGCCCTTCATAGCGCAGGTTTTTCGCCCGCAGCTCGCGCTTCAGCAGGCGATTAATGCGCATTGGCGAGATGCCTACCGGGCAGGCTACGCTTTCGCAGACGTTGCACTCCGAACAGGTGAGTGCGCTAAGCAGCAGCTGCGGCGTAGCGCCCTGCAGGTAGTTCACTGCCCGAACCAGCAAATGGGGCGAGAGTTCGTGGCCAATCAGGTGTCTTGGGCAGAGATCGGTGCACAGCCGACACTGTTCGCAGACGGTGCGGGCAACGGAAAGGACCGTGCGGTCGTCCTGCATCCGTCGCTGAATGAGAGGATGGCTTTTCGGTAGCACCAGCAGCCCACCGGTGGTTTTGGTCACCGGAGAGTCCAGCGATTTCACCAGGCTTCCCATCATTGGCCCGCCGTTAATAAACCCCGGATTGTCGACGGTTGCCCCGCCGGCAAGGTTGAGGATTTCGCGTAACGACATGCCGATAGGCACGGTGAGCGTTTGCGCCCTGGCAACGGCGCCGTTGACGGTCAGCGTTCGGCGCGTTACCGGATACCGCAGCTCGACCGCTCTGGCAATATTGAGGACGGTTTGCACGTTATTAACGACCACGCCGACGCTGGCCGGCAGCGCGGCAGGCGCGACCCGGCGACCGGTAGCCAGCCAGATGGTCAGCACCTCATCGCCAGCCGGATAGACATCGGGCAGGATGTGGAGCCGGATACCTGCAGGCAGCAGCGGGGTTAGCGCATCGATGGCCCGGCGATATTTTTCTTTCAGGGCTATCACCCCTTCGCGCGCGCCGGTTGCCGTCATCGCGTACTGCACGCCGCGTACAAGACGCGAAGCCTGCTGCCACATCAGCTGCTGGTCAACCTTGAGCATGGGTTCGCACTCGGCGGCGTTAACCAGAAAGATCTCCACCTGCGCCTGGAGCTTGACGTGAGCGGGAAACCCCGCGCCTCCCGCACCAACCACGCCCGCAGTGCGAACGCGCTCACGAATTTCATCCGCGCTATGGGGCATTGCAACGGTGTTGGCGGCGGTACTCATAGCAGTTCCTCCAGCAGTTCCCGAATTTCCTCGGCGCTGGTCGGGCGCGGATTAGTGCGTAGCGTGACGTCAGCCAACGCGGCCCGCACCATTGCCGGAATGCGCGCTGAAAAGTCGGATCTTCCTTCTTTAAGTGCGACGGCCAATGAGGGGAGAGCGCAGCGCTGCTTGAGGCGTTCGATTTGCTGAATCAGCGCATTTATCGCCGTGACATCATTGGCCTCTGGCGGGCAAAAGCCGCAGGCTTTGGCCAGCCGCGCGTAGCGTTTGGCGGCACGTGGAACGCCGGCGTTAAAGCGGATAACCGGGGTTAACAGCAGCGCGTTGGCCAGACCGTGCGGCAGATGAAACTGCCCGCCGAGCTGGTGGGCTATTGCGTGGTTAAGCCCGAGCCCGGCCTGGCTGAACGCCATACCTGCGAGCGTTGAGGCGTTATGCATTTTTCCCCGCGTCGCCACGCAGTCACCTTTTTCCACCGCAGTGGGCAGATAGCGGAATACCAGTTTGGCGGCTTTTTCCGCCAGCGCATCGGTAAAGTCGCTGGCGTGTGGCGAAACCCAGGCTTCCAGCGCGTGGGTCAGTACGTCCATTCCGGTATTGGCCGTGATCTGCGGCGGGACGCTGACCACCAGCTCTGGATCGAGGATCGCCATATCCGGATACAGCGCATTGTTGAACAGCGGGTATTTGATACCTTTATCAGGGTCGCTAATTACGCAGGCGCTGGTCACTTCTGAACCGGTACCGCTGGTGGTAGGAATGGCAACGCAGGTTTCAATTTCAATGCCGAACCGATGGCTGAACCAGACGATAGCCTTCGCCGCATCCAGCGCCGAACCGCCGCCAAACCCGATGACGACCTGGGGCTGCAGATCCTGCATTTGTGCAATCCCCTGGACGACGGTATCGATAGTAGGGTCCGGCGTTATCTCACTAAAAATAGTGATACGATTATCCGCCGGCAGCGCAGCGCGCAGCGTCCCGATGAGCGGCGAGCTCGCCAGGAAGCCATCGCAGATTATCCAGATATGCTTGTTGGTAAAGCGTCTGAGCACCTGCAGGCTCCCCTGACCGCTGTACAACCGGGTTTGTAGCGAAAAGGTCTTCATTACCCTACCTCGTTAGCGGATAGAAAAGCCGTTGGTCAGTACGCAGCGCCGGGAGCGAGCAAACGTTCGCGCTGAGGTGGTGCCTTCACCCGTTGGCGTAGCGATAGTAAAGGTCGTAAAGCCCTCGCCGCCGACCCCGATACCGGCATAGGACGGCCCATTTTTCACGAAGATGGAGGTCTGCAGCGTGCGGGCTGCGAGGTTCAGGCGTGAAACGTTTTGCGAGTGCATGATGGCGGTGTGGTGCAGGCCGTCTTCCACCTTCAGGGCCAGCGCCAGCGCGCTATCAAAATCGCTCACTTTGACAACGGGCAGCATCGGCATCAGCTGTTCGCTGGTGACCCACGGATCGTCGGCGCTGACGACGGCTATCAGCAGGCGAGGTTGTTTTGCCGGCGCGCTAATGCCGGCCGCCGTCAGCAGAGCTGCCGGGCTTTTCCCGACCAGCTTTTTATTCGCCTGTCCTTCCGGCAGGCAGACGGCGCGGAGCCTGTCGACCTCTGCGGTGGTTAGCAGCAAGGCGCCAAATGCCTGCATTTGCTGTACCAGACTATCGGCGACGCTCTCCACCACAATCAGGCTCTTCTCGGCAATGCACGGCAGGTTGTAATCGAACGCCGCGCCGTTGATGATATCTTCGGCGGCTTTGACTAAATCAGCGGTTTCGTCAACGATACAGGGCGGGTTACCGGCTCCGGCGCCCACGACTTTTTTCCCGCTTTTCATTCCCATAGCGACAATTCCCGGACCACCGGTAATAGCCAGTACGGCAATCTTTGGATGGGCCATCATCTGCTGGGTGGCTTCAAACGTTGGCTCCGCGGCGGTGACCACCAGGTTACGGATACCGCAGCAGCGGAAGGCGATCTCTTCAATCATGCTGATGAGCTTCAGAGAGACGGTTTTTGCTCCCGGGTGTGGGCTAAAATAAACGCTGTTGCCCGCCGCCAGCATGCTGATGCTGTTGTTGATGATCGTTTCCGTCGGGTTAGTGCTCGGCGTAACGGAGCCGATAACGCCAAACGGTGAATATTCAAAAAGCACCATCCCGCCATCGCCGGTGAGCGCGGTAGTGGTTAAATCCTCGATTCCCGGCGTGTTGTCCAGCGCTGCCTTATTCTTGAGGAACTTATCCTCTTTATTGCCCATTCCCGTTTCTGCCGCGCTTTCGGCGGCAAGGGGAGAAAGATGGGGCGTCAGCTCCAGGCGCAGGGCGCTGATAATGGCGCTGCGAGTTTTGAGCGGACACTGCTGGTAGCGTAAGAAAGCCTGGTGTGCGGCATCAACCGCTGCGTTGACGGACTGAAAGACGCCGCTGCCCTGCGGTTGATGAGGCGCTTGTGCCGGGGCCAGCTGCTCGCTCAAAATGGTGCGGATAAGGGTTTCGAGTTCACAAGTATTCATTGATTAGTTCCCACGTTAATAGCCGCCATGGCGGCCTGTGCAATATCCATGTCCTGTTCAACGCTGCCGCCGCTGATACCCAGGCCGCCAATCAACTGGCCTTCACGCCACAAGGGGTATCCGCCGCCAAAGGTGACGACCTTTCCCTGCATCTGGCTCTCCAGACCATAAAGCGGCGCGCCGGGCTGCACCGCGCTTGAAAGCAGGTGAGTGGCTGTTTTCATCGCCACCGCGGTCCAGGCTTTCTTTGGCGCCAGCTCGCTGCTGACCAGCAGAGCGTCCGGCATCCGCCAAATCACCGTTTGCGTGCCGTGCGCGTCGACGATGCCGATCGCTACCGGCACCTCAAGCTGCCGGGCGCGCTCAACGGCGGACCGCGTAAGCTGATGGAGATCGTTGAATGAGAGGGCCATAAGAGTCTCCTTGCTGCGGGGGGGCTGGCTGGCAGCCAGATAGCGCGCGCTGATTTCACTAATGATGCTGTTGCGATGCGCAACGCTATCTTCGGCACGAGCCAGCGCGTACAGGCAGTCCGATAGCCGGTTGAGGTAGCGCATCAATACCTGGCGAACGTTAACTTCTCCCGCCAGCTCAACCAGGCGACGTTCGGCCCGACGGGCCAGCGCACGGGCAAAATGTAGGCGGCTCGCGGCTTCGCTGCGTCCGGGTAAAATAAAACTGTGAAGCGGTTCGACGCGGTCCATCGCCCGATCGATTGCGGCCTCAAGCGCGGAGATCTCTTCGCTGCTGATGTAGCGCTGCTTTGGTGACGGCTGCTCGCTGTCGCTGGCCAGCTCGGCGCTAAACCAGAAAATCTGCTGCTGGATGGCCTCAAGTAAGGTGCGATGGTTTTCATCCGCGGCGGCGCAGGTACACAGGCTCAGCGCCGCATTCAGCTCATCCAGCGTGCCGTAGGCTTCAACGCGTGGGTGGGTTTTGCTCACGCGCTGGCCGGTATATAGTGAGGTGGTGCCTGCGTCACCCGTTCGGGTATAAATCGCCATAATTTCCCCTTAACGCGAAAGCGTATCGACAATGCCAACCACGGCGAGGTCAATGGCCTCATTCGGCCCGGAAAAAACATGTCTGGCGCTGGAGCCGCTGCTGAGCAGCACCAGTTCACCGACGCCTGCGCCTACGGAGTCAACGGCAACCTCATCGCCTGACGTCGGCGATGCGGGAAGTTCGCCATCGGCGCTGACCCGACGGACCAGCAGCAGCTTTTTCCCTATCAGGGAGGGCGATTTTTGCGTGGAGACAACCGCGCCCGTGACTCGTGCCAGATGCATGATTTACTCCTGCTTGATTAATTGAATATTGCGCGCGCTCGCTGCCTCCCGCGCCAGAGCGGTAACCACGCACCGGCGGTGGAGGACCACGCGCCCGGCGTCCCGACCGGCGACATCGCGATAGCTGAGCACCGGGGCGGCATGCAGAACGAGCGGCTGCCCATGCTCGTCGGTAAACGTCACCGGTAGACGGGCCAGTTTTTTTAGTGGCATAGCCTGCAGCAGACCGCTATGCAGGGCGAGCTCGACGTGGATACCCAAAGCAATGGCGTGATGAATGATCGCGACCCCCGGATCTGCGGTTTCCCTTTGTACAAGCCGGCCCAGCAGGGGAAGGTCGATGAGCACAATGCGCAGCGAAGCGTACTGACAGCACAGGCTCAGGCCGTCCATCTGGCGAAGCTGCGCCACGCTCAACGTGGCCGTGCTGCGGGCGCGCTGCTGCAGCCGGGAGACGACCTCCTCAATAACTCGCCGCAGGGTTTCGCCGTTCATCGCGAACTTACCAGCCTGGCGAAGGCTTGCGGGTTATCGGCACCTGCGGCGTTGGCTTCGTCGGTATCAATATGCATTTCGAGGCGCATTTCCGCCGCCACGCGTACGGCGACGTTGTCGAAGATCAGCCGACGGTCGTTACCTTCAATCGCCACGGAGACCCGGTCGCCGTGGGCTACGCGAAGGATCAGCGCATCAAGGGGCGACATATGAATATGCCGCTGGGCGACGATAACCCCGGAGGGTAAATCCAGTTCGGCAAATGGGCTGACCAGGCGGATGCCGGGCGTCCCCTGCAGGTTACCGGACATTCTTAACGGCGCCGTAATCCCCAGCGTGCGGGCATCCGTGCGCGATATTTCTACCTGACTTGCTGAGCGCAGCGGCCCCAGCAGGCGCACGTTATTTAGCTGGCCCTTCGGACCAACCAGGGTGACGGTCTGCTCGGCGGCATACTGTCCTGGCTGCAGCAGCGCTTTTTTCTCCGCAATCGGGTGGCCGGGGAAAAGCCTCGCGTAATCCTGTGCGGACAGATGGATATGGCGGTTCGAGACGCCCAGAGGAATCGGGCGCTCGCGCATCTCATCGAGAACTTTGCTCACCGTCGAGGCCAGCAGCTGTTTATCCATTACTCTTCACCCCGCTTACCTGAATGCAGGCAGAGTGAACGAGGATCGCCCTTCTGGCGCCGGCATTGTGGGTCCAGACACAGGTTGCAACTGACCCGTTCGGCGGCCGACGGTTCTTCATCTGCCGGCGCTTCTGCAACGATGACGTCAGCCGTATCGGGTTCATCGGATTCAGGCGGCATAACGGAGGAGAGAGGGGAGTCCGTAGGCAGGATCCCTTCTCCGGGTCTGGCGATAACCTTGTGGGCAACCAGACCGCTATGCCGTTCGGCAAACTGTTTACCGGTCATAATGGCCGCCTGCACGGAGGCCACATCCCCGGTAATTTTGATAACCATCCAGCCTGACCCATTGGTTTTTTCGAGGGCGACCAGCGTGATAGCAGCGGATTTCGCCATGATATCGGTGCAGCTGATAGCCAGTGCCAGACCACAAACTTCGAGTAATCCCAGTGATTGCTTCACGCGGTGTTCCTTATTGGCTTCGATCAGGCTGATTTCGGTAAAATGGCCTCAACGTCGCTGTGCGGCCGTGGAATAACGTGGCAGGACTTCACTTCGCCAACCACGCTTGCCGCCGCGCTGCCCGCATCGACGGCTGCTTTTACCGCGCCGACATCACCGCGCACCATCACGGTAACAAGGCCGGAGCCAATTTTTTCGTAGCCAACCAGCTGCACGTTGGCGGATTTCACCATCGCGTCAGCAGCTTCAATGGCACCCACTAACCCTTTTGTTTCAACCAGTCCCAGTGCGTTGTTCATACTACGGTTCTCCTGTTGCTTAGCTATTTAGATCCCGAAAAGGGATCCCTTTGACAAGCCGTGCCGCGTTGTTACCTGTACTGCGTTGGGCCTGACTGTCCTGATGGCGCATCAGCGTAAAAAGCGGCGCGGATGCGGATAAATTCTTGTAGTGCACGACCAGCGTGCGTTGGTCGCAGGCGATGCCAACCAGCAGCGGCGAGCTTCGCGCCGCCTGCCATGCGCAGCTGGTTACGTCCCCGGCCGATTGCTGCTGAAGCAGGAATGGAATGCCTTCCTCTTCAATACCCAGCAGCACTTCGCGCCAGAGGTTGATGCAGTCGGCCAGGGCGATAATGATGATTGCCGGCGCGGTGTGGTTACTCTCCATGCGCAACCTCCTTGTACCAGGAGAGGATCAGCCCGGTAGCCACCGCGTTTCTTGGGCCTTCGCTACCGCGAATATTTCCCCGTCCGGCGACCAGCCGGTAGTGGGCCAGCGCATCGGTAACGAGCTGAGGAACTTCAAAATCAAGGGCTGACCCGCCCACTAGCACCACAAAAGGAATGTCGCGAATGTTGCCGGTAGGGCTGACCTGACGCAGCGCGCGCAGCGCATTGGTAACAAAAACACGCTCTTTGGCGCTACGGCGAATGGCGCGCACTTTTTCCAGCGCTAAATCGCCGGGAAGAGGCAGCAGTTCATCGGGTTTCACCACGCAGACGCGTGCAAAAACGCCAGCAGGGAGCGGTGTCGGGAAAAACTGGACGCTGCCGTCTTCATGGCGCAGATGGAAAAGGCTTTCAACTTTGGCTAACGGGTATTTTTTAATCTCTTCTGCCAGGTAGCGGTCGCTAAGCCCGAGCTCACGGGCAATAATCATCGTGACCATATCCCCGGCGCCCGCCAGATGGGTTGCGACGATCTCGCCTTGAGGGTTGATGATTGAAGCATCCGTTGAGCCGGCGCCGAGATCGAGAATCGCCAGCGGGCGCGTCGTACCCGGCGTGGTTAGCGCGCCTAAAATGGCGGCTTCCGCTTCGGCGCCGCCAACCTGGACGTCAATGCTGAGCTTGTGCTTTATTTCCTGGGCAATCATCGCCATTTGCAGGCGGTCTGATTTCACCATTGAGGCAATGCCTACGGCCTGCTCCAGCGAGAACTCGCCGGCAAGCCCGCCGGTCACGCTAACCGGCACGGAGGTATCGACGGCCAGCAGATCCTGAATAAAGATTTCGCTACTCGGTTTGTTCGTCAGGACGGCCATCGTCTGACGAACATTCTCCAGCATGCCGCCAATGTTGGTTCCGGCTTCCCCGATGACGTTATCCAGCCGGCTGCAGGCGGAAACTGCTTTCATGATGGTTTCCGCTCCGGCGGCGACATCGACGCGCACGGTTTTTCCCTGCGCAAGCAGCTCAATATTTCCGGCCGGGATAGCGCGGGCTTTGACGTCTCCGGAGGGCGTTTTAACCACCACGGCGGAACGGTTGCCTATGAGCGCGCGGGCCATTGGCACGATGTTTTTTGTCTCATCGGCAGTGAGGTTAAACACGGTGGCGATGCCGTAAGGGTTGGAGAGTGTTTCAATAACCTTCCCCGGAACGGCAACTTCAATCGCCGCCAGCATCCCCAGCGGAATACGGTCGATGTGGCGCACTTCATCGATAACCGGCGCTATTTTTTCCAGCCGGTTGCTAACCAGCACACCATCGTCACGCTGCAGAATGACGCCGGTAATCCGATATCCGGCGCGTACCGCAGCGTTAATCATGGTCGCGACATCGGCGAAATCGAAGGCTGATGAAACGACCAGGATATAGGGGCTATCCGCCGGGCGCGTCAGCAGCTCCTCTGGGGTAATCGTCAGCCCAACGCCGATACCCACTCCGCCCGGCGTTTTCGGGTTATGGCCGATCATGGTCGATTCGGTAATGATGGTTTCGGTAATGGTCTCCATGGCGACATCGCCAATAACCGGCGTGGCCTCGTTGATACGAATGAGCGAAATATCGCTGACATTGATCCCTGCGCGTCTTGCCGCGAGGGAGAGCGCTTCCTGAATGCCAAACACGTTACGCAACGTGCCTTTGATTCCGGTCGTCTCCGCCAGCGCGCTGTGGGTCATCGTCAGCACGCCAGCCTCATCAAGTCGCGCCAGCGCGACTTCTGTCGATGAGTTCCCAATATCAATGCCAGCTATATATCTCATCCCGGCTCCTTAATCGTCGCCTTTGAGCTTTTTACGCTCGACGTACAGCACCGCTGCTTCACGAACGAAAGCTGCGCAAATCTTTGCCTGATAACGGCTTTCGAGATCGTCAGCAATAGCCACCAGCTCTTCTTTCGTTGAGCGGTACGGACGAAGAGCGTTATAGATTTCAAGAATGCGGTCATCCGGTACGGCGGTCAGTTCGGCGGCTCGCTCAAAGTTCATCGCCAGCCTGTCGCGGCCCGCATCTTTAGCAATCGACGCCTGTAGACGCAGGGTTTCCGGGGTAATTCGCATATCCTGAGCGGTGACTTTGTTACTCAGTACGTTTTCCAGGGTGAAGTCATCCAGCGTTTTGCCGGTGGCGGTTTTAACCCATTCAGGGTGCTTATTGGCTAGCGGATAGTCGCTCACCTTAGCCTGGCCAGGAGCGCCGCTGCTTGCCGTTGCGGGGGCGTCATCCTGCAGGCTATTCATGCGGCTTAAAACGTCCCGGACCATTGATTCAATTGCTTCGGTATTCATGGGGTTATCCTTTATCAGAGCGCCACGCGCAGTTCCTGCGGGTTTTTGCCTGTCACGACGTATTTGGTCTCTTTAATGTGCAAAATGGCCGACTTCGCCTGGTATTTTGGGCGGGCCATCTGGTCATTTAGCGTCGGGACCGGCTGCGGCGACTCGCGCTTCGCATAGCGCGCGGCGTTTTTACCAATCTGGCGATAGGTTTCCAGCGTCAGAAGCGGAGCCTGGGGGAACAGCTCGAGGTTGGAGAGCGGCGGCAACCCCTGCTGGTGGATAACCGTGGTGCCTTTTGACTGGATACCGATGGAAATGCCCGAGCCGCTCAGCCGGTTGCCTTCAACGGCGACGAACGCCACGTCCGAGGATTTGAAGCAGCGAATTACGCGCGCTTTGATCCCCTCTTCTTCAATACCGGCGATCACTTCACGCAGGATGTTTTTATGCGGTATGCCGACGATATTAACGGTCTGAGACAGGCCGAATGCCGGACCAACGGCGATAATCACTTCGTCCTGCTGCGTGCCCTGGCGGGCTTCTCCAGCTTCTGTCAGAAAGCTGTCGCCAGCGGGCGTTGCGGCCTGTTGGACGGCAGATGCTGCCGGCGCATTAAATGAGACCGGTTTATCGCTGCTCTTCATTTCACTGAGCACATCTTCAATTATCTGGCGCAGCAATTTTTCATTAATTTCCATTTCTCACCCCTTAACCGAGCTCGTTAGGATCAAGTGCGCCAGGGATGTTTTTAATCTCTTCCCAGCGTTCACCCTGCAGGCGATAGCCCGTTGCCGGACCGGCATAATCATTGACGTCATTCACGGCCGAAAGCACCTGTCCGTCGCCGACGATAATGGCCGAGGTATGCAGGTAGTCGCCGGTCAGCTTGGCTTTCTGGATATTGAGCATGTCCTGCGCAACATCGGTAAACCCACCCTGAGCGAGGGCCTTTACCACCTCCAGGCCATTACGGTTCTTATTGATGATTTCCTGGGCGAACTTGATGTCTTCGACGATATTGCGCTCTGGCATATCTTTCGAGCCGTGGGCGTAGGTCGCGGCTTCGACCTCTTCATCGGTAATCGGCGGCAGGCCCATTCCGGCAAATACGGCCTGCAGAGCGCGGGCGGCTTTATTCCGAATTGCGATAACGTCCTCTTCACGAACCGGGCGCAGACCGCCGTCCACTTTCAGGTCACGCTGGATAACGTTGTAGTCGTCAAAATCTTCCGCATCTTCGTTGGAACCGGCGAACATGTTGTCGTAGTTCGGCACCGCGGAATAACCCGAAGATATAAAGTCGGTGCCCGGCAGGAACTGCATCAGCAGACGCGCGGTGCGGCGCATATCGGAGTGGGTGAAGGTCTGGTCATTGCTGGAGGCGCATTCCAGATCCAGCGCGGAGCAGATCAGGTTTTCCGCCAGTACCGCACGAATACCCGAGGGCACCGCAGAGGGAACGCCGATGCAGCTTACGGAGCCGTTTTGCAGACCCTGCACGCCAGCGGCTTTGGTGATGTAGATGCAGCGAGCTTCCAGATAGAGCATCGATTTACCTTCGGCATAGCCCATTTGAACTTCTGAACCAGAGCCTGAGGTGAAGCGCATTTTTAAACCGCGCGATGCGTAAGACGAGGCGAGAAAGCCTTTCGACCACGGGGTGTCGTCACCGTCGGTGAAGACGGGCTCAGTCCCGTAGACCGAAATGGTTTCGGCGTAGCAGGTGTGGCCCAGCATGCCGAGCTTGAGTTCGGTGGCTTCTTCCAAAGAGCATTGGGTCAACACGCCGGGACGGCCAACCTGTGAGCCAACCAGCAGGGCAATCGCATTAAACGGCGCGTATCTGGCAACGGCGACGGTCGTTTCCTGCTCATCAAACCCGCGCCATGCGCCTTCGGCTGCGTCGGCGGCAATTTGTACCGGGTTATCTTTGACGTTAGTGACATGCGCCTGCTGCGACGGCGTACGACGAGCGCGCATTTTCTGCATCGCCATCATCATCTCAACGACGTTCATATGCGACACGACTTCGACAATTTTTGCCGGGGTCATGGCCGTCGTCAGGGGGACAATATTGCTGCGCTTAACGTTAGGATCGCACAGCATGTTGGCAAGCCTGACCGAGTCCATCGCCATAACTTCTTCGGCACGGTTCAGGTTGATGCCGTAGCGGGCAATAAAATGGTCGATCAGGTCAAATTCGCTGACCGGTTTCCCGTCCAGCTCGGTCACCGCGCCGTTAGCGATTTTAATGGAGGGTTTTGGGTCGTTCGGGCTTTCCATCGCGATAAAGCCTTCTTCGATCCACTCCTTAACGAAGCCGTCCTGATTCACCGGGCGTTTCGCGAGTGCTTCAAATCTTTTCGATCTCATGAGTCAGCCTCGTGGGTATCAAATGTAGGACGGGCGATCGTTCTTCGGTTCGCAACCGAGGGTCGCCAGGACGGTTTTGCCGATTTCCCGGGCGGAGATAACCGCCTGGCGTACCGCACCCGAGTCGCCGGAAATGACCAGAATGGCTTCGTTGCTAAAGCTGGTGCCATGCGCCGGCGAGCTATAGGCGACAACCTCGACGTTGGCCGACTTAAGCGCGGTATCCGCCATTAGCACCCCTACGGAAGCGGGTGCGCCGACGATAATGCCGCAGGCCCGGCCGATGGGGGCGCCGAAGGCTTTTTCGAGGGCGTAGCTGGCGCGAGCGGTGTACTGGAGCTCGATGTGGCCCGCCTCGTTGGCGTAAACGTCGCCGAAGGTGCGGTCGAGCTCTTTCAGCGCGACTTCGATCCCGCGTTTGACGTCGGAAACGTCGTTACCGCCTAAAATAATCAGCGAACCGTGGCCCGCTCCCCCTTTGGTATCGCGGGGGAGTTCGATGCTGACCACTTCGGTGTTAGTGGCTTTAACCGCTTCGTCTGCGGCCATAATGTGCGGGCCCGCGCCGGTTCGCGCGCCGAGAATGCCAATGGAGCGATAGCGTTTCTCAAGCTTCATCGCTTCCAGCAGGGCGCTATCGACGTTGGCGATAACCAGACCCAGGGTGTCGCCAATGGCGGTCCCGACAAACTCCGTTAAACTGCAGCTTTTCTCTGCCATAGCCGTCTCTCGTATTGGATGGGTTTCAGTAGGGATGACCTGCCGTTCCGGCGCTGCCACTCGGGCAATCACCTGCGCCATGATCTGTTCCACCAGCTCATTGCTGCTCATTGGCTAATTCCCTTCGGTAAGATTTTTTCTACATCTGAGTGGGGGCGGGGGATGACGTGTACGGCTTTCACTTCACCCACGTGGCGTGCGGCTGCGGCACCGGCATCGGTGGCGGCTTTTACCGCACCGACGTCGCCGCGCACGATGACCGTCACCAGCCCGGAGCCAATTTTTTCGTAGCCTACCAGCACCACGTTGGCTGATTTCACCATTGCGTCAGCGGCCTCTATGGCTGCGGTTAAGCCCTTGGTTTCTACCATTCCTAATGCTTCTTGTTGCATAAAGACCTCGCCTGGATTGTTCCAATGTTGATGACTATAAAAAGAAGCAAGGGAAAAGAATGGCTGACTTGAATTTTAAAACGGGGAAATAGTTGTCTTATAATAATAAAAAAACAGATGAATTAATTTTAATGCATTGTTTTTGTTGTCTTTTATTTTTATTGGTTATGTGATTATTTTGTTTTTTATATTCCAGTTTTACATTTTAATAGATGACAGATTAATTGTTGTTTGCTATGTGGGGGAATGCATATGTGATACCGGTTTGAAAAATGACATTCAGGAATTAGCAAAATATTGCTATGTATATTTATCCGGAATATTTGCGGAATAAGGCATCAAGCCTGTGCGGAACAATAGCGGAAGAGCAATAATTTGTTACTCATGAACGATTTTTCAGAGCCCAGCGTCGACAGATTGCCAACAATTTGTGGGCGCCAGTTTCTATAGTGATGCTCGCTGTACCCATTGCCAGCATAGCTTGGTGCTGGTCAGGACACGAACTCTGCTAAGAAGGTGTCACCATGAATGATTCGCTAAAAGCACAATGCACTGCCGAGTTTTTGGGCACCGGGCTGTTTCTGTTTTTTGGTATCGGATGCCTGAGTGCGGCAAAGATCGCCGGGGCAAGCCTTGGTCTTTGGGAAATTTGTATTATCTGGGGGTTGGGGATTTCTCTGGCCGTCTATCTGACCGCCGGGATATCGGGCGCACATCTCAATCCGGCTATCACCGTCGCCCTGTGGCTGTTTGCCTGCTTCCCAGGCAGGAAAGTCGCGCCTTACATTGTTGCGCAGGTCGCGGGGGCTTTTGCCGGCGCGCTGTTGGCGTACCTCCTTTACAGTAGCGTATTTACCGGGTTCGAAGCGACGCATCAGCTGGTGCGTGGAAGCGTTGAGAGTCTTCAGCTAGCCAGTATATTCAGTACCTACCCGGCAGCAGAGCTGAGCGTCTGGCAGGCGGCATTCGTTGAGATAGTGATAACCTCAATTTTGATGGGCATGATTATGGCGCTGACCGATGACGGCAACGGCGTACCGAAAGGGCCGCTGGCCCCTTTGCTTATTGGCCTTTTAGTCGCGGTGATTGGCGCCTCCACCGGGCCGCTCACCGGCTTTGCCATGAATCCTGCCCGCGACTTTGGGCCGAAAATCTTCACCTGGCTTGCCGGCTGGGGCAATATTGCCATGACCGGCGGACGAGAGATCCCGTACTTTATCGTACCGATCGTTGCGCCATTAATTGGCGCCTGCGCCGGGGCGGCCATTTATCGATACTTTATTGGTAATAACCTGCCTTGTAATACCTGCAAGCTGGAAGACAAGGAAGGCAAGTTCCACGATGCGTGACGGTTAATGAAATACTGAAAATGATTCATGAACCGGTATCACGAACTGGTCAAAAAGTCTCCCGCAGGTGGGAGACTTTTGTTATCGTCACCCTACTTTCTATCATGAATTTTAGTTGCAATAATGAAAAGTAAATATGAATAGAATGTTTTATTCATAACAATAAATTAACTGGGAGGTTTTATCATGATTTCTGCGAGCTCGCTTAACTCAGAACTCATTAATAAAATCGCGCAGGATTTTGCTCAGGCTACCAGTCTGGCGGTAGTGGTTGTGAATATTCATGGTGATGAAATTTCTGAGCTGTTTAATTTTACGTCCTTCTGTCAGCTCATGCGTCAACATCCTCAGCATAGCATCCGCTGCCGTATGAGCGATCGCTGTGGTGGCCTTGAGGCCTCAAAATCCGATCAGCCGTGCATTTATCGCTGCCATGCAGGCTTAACGGATTTTTCCATCCCGCTGGTGATCGCCGGGCATCTCGTCGGGTTTGTTCTGTGCGGGCAGGTTCGCCTGCGCGAGGATGTCGAGCTGGTCGATATCCTGAACGTGGATATAGGCTGGCAGGCCGATTCTGAACTATTGAGCGAGTTTCGCAACGTCCCGGAAATGGACTATTCCAGGGTCATTGCCTCGGCCGACCTGCTGAAACTTATCGTGGAAAACTGCCTGAAAAAACAGCTTAACTTTGTTGTTATTAAGGATAATCAGCAGCAGCCGGAGCCCGTGCGAACCCAGCGGGGCGTGAACCCTCACGATGGCAAAATGAAAAAGGCATTGCGCTATATCGACGCGCACCTGTCTGACGAACTACGCCTGGAGGAGGTCGCGAACCATGTTTATCTCAGCCCCTACTATTTCAGTAAGTTATTCAAAAAGTATCAGGGAATTGGCTTTAATGCCTGGGTGAATCATCAGCGTATGGTGAGCGCGAAGGAGCTGCTTTCTCACAGCGACTGGAGTATCGCCAGCATTGCACGTAATTTAGGATTTTCTCAAACCAGCTATTTCTGCAAAGTTTTTCGTCAAACCTATCAGATCACGCCGCAGGCTTTTCGCCAGCAAATAAATTCCGGATCACAAACTGAGCCATTTTAAATGACAATATTTTGTTATGGCTTTTTTTTGATATGTCTACGTATCCGCCTCATTATAAAAATAAAAAATCCCCTCCAAAGCAATAAATTGTCATAGCGCAACAAAATAATGAGCGGAGCAGGATAAGCTGCACCAGTTTTTATTTCTTTGATGGAGTAGAGTGACATCAGAAATTACCTTTCGTTTTCCAGCGTCTGATGAAGGGCGCAGTGACGAAGTAGATAAGCTGAAAATAAGCGATGGCGAGAGCCTCGGAGCTCTGGCCATAAAACCGACAGGTACGGCACGAAACGTGCCAGGGAAGGGGGTGAAAATCCCCCGCAGCCCCCGCTGCTGTGATGCTGACGAACCCATATTTACCTAAATATTCACGTTGCAGGATAACAGGCTTCAGCCGCTTTCAAACTGCGCCTGAGCCGGCCCCACAGGGATGAGGCCATAGACGGGCCTGCTGCTGTCGCCAGCGGGCGCAACGTGAAATATGCCGGGTAAAAACCACTGATCGCAAGATTGGGAAGGATGGGAGAGGATGACGCTAAGCCAGAAGACCTGCCTGTCCGTGATTACCAACAACTTCGGTGGGAAGTGGGTTGCTCAGAGGCGTACGGTCGAAAGACCAGGGTATATCTCTTACATCATTCAGGTCTCAGCCAGGCGGCGACGCGGCGGGGCTCCGCAAGCTTGCAAAAGCAGGTGATCGGGGCGAAAGCGCGGGCCAGCAGCGCTGTCACCTGAGGAATGGCGGGTATACGCACCTTTACATCCCTACCACCCTGAACAGGATCGGGGTATGGCGGCAAGGCTTCACGCATTTATTCTCGCAGGTACCGGCAGCGGCTGCGGTAAAACCACGGTTACGCTGGGGCTGCTTAGCCTGTTGAAAAATCGCGGCATGCGGGTTCAGCCCTGCAAGGTTGGCCCCGATTATCTTGATACCGGCTGGCATACTGCCGTTTGCGGCACGGCTTCCCGTAACCTCGACAGCTTTATGCTGCCCGAACCCGTTCTCAACGCGCTGTTCTGCGAGCGGATGCAGCAGGCGGATATCGCGGTCATTGAAGGCGTGATGGGCCTTTATGACGGCTACGGCACCGACCCCAACTACTGCAGTACCGCCGCGATGGCTAAGCAGCTCGGCTGTCCGGTGATTTTGCTGGTGGATGGCAAAGCGGTCTCCACCTCCATCGCCGCAACGGTGATGGGGTTTCAACACTTCGATCCGAGCCTCAATATTGCCGGCGTTATTGTTAATCGCGTCAACAGCGAATCCCATTATCAGCTGCTGAAAAGCGCCATTGAACGTTACTGCGCGCTGCCGGTTCTCGGCTATGTCCCGCGGATGGACGGCGTTGCCTTGCCCGAGCGGCATTTGGGGCTGGTTACCGCCCGAGAATCGGTGGTCAATCAGCAGCCGTGGCAGGATTTTGCCGACACGCTGGAGCGGACGCTGGATATTACGCAGCTGCTTGCCGTCAGTCGGCTCCCGGCCCTACCCGCCGGGGAGTGTCCCGCGCTGCCTCTGCCTGAGTCCGGCGCGGGCCTGACACTCGCGCTGGCCGACGACGAAGCCTTCAACTTTTACTATCCGGATAACCTCGCGCTTCTCGAACGCTGTGGGGTGAATATCGTCCGCTTTAGCCCCCTGCATGACCGCGATTTACCCGCCTGCCAGATGATCTGGCTGGGCGGCGGCTACCCTGAAATTCACGCGGCCGCGCTTGCGGCGAATACGACCATGCTGGCCCAGCTGCGGGCGGCGCACCAACGGGGAGTGGCCATTTACGCCGAATGCGGCGGGTTGATGTACCTGGGAACCTCGCTGACGGATGCCCGCGGCGAGGTTTACAGAATGGCGGATATTATTCCTGGCCACAGCCAAATGGGCTCACGGCTGACTCGCTTTGGCTATTGCGAGGCGCAGGCCACGCGGCAAACGCTGCTGGCGGCGCCGGGAGAGCGGCTGCGTGGGCATGAGTTTCATTACTCGGATTTTACGCCTGATACCCCCGCAGTTCTGGCATGTCGCAAGGTGCGTGACGGTATGACCCTGCTGGAGTGGTCCGGCGGCTGGCAGGTAGGCAACACTTTTGCCAGCTACCTGCACGTTCATTTCGCCCAGCGCCCCGCAATGCTCAAGCACTGGCTGACGGCCGCAAGGGAGGCGCTATGACGCTGCTGGCCTGGTGCGTGGCCTGGACCCTCGATTTTATTATCGGCGATCCGCAGGGCTGGCCTCATCCGGTACGCTGGATCGGCAACCTCATTACCGCGATCCAGCGCCCGGTGCGCCGCTACTGCCGCAGCGATCGCGCATTAAGGATCGGCGGAGGGCTAATGTGGCTGGTCGTTGTTGGCCTCACCTGGGGGATCTCCTGGGGCGTACTGACGCTGGCAGAAGCGATTCACCCCTGGCTGGGATGGGCTATCGAGGTATGGATGGTCTTTACGGTGCTGGCCGGGCGCTGTCTGGCCAGCTCCGCCCGGGAAGTCGAACGCCCACTGCGCGCGGGCGACCTTGCCGCGAGCCGCGAGAAGCTCTCGTGGATTGTCGGGCGCGACACCTCGCAGCTGCAGCCGCAGCAGATTAACCGCGCGGTAGTGGAGACGGTGGCGGAGAACACCGTCGATGGCGTTATCGCGCCGCTGTTCTTCCTGCTGCTGGGCGGCGCGCCGCTGGCAATGGCCTATAAAGCCATTAATACCCTCGATTCGATGGTCGGCTATAAGCATGAAAAATACCGCGCCATCGGTATGGTCAGCGCGCGCCTTGACGACGTCGCCAACGCGATCCCCGCCCGCCTGAGCTGGCTGCTCTTCAGCGTCGCGGCATATTTGTGCCGCCTCGATGGCGCCCGGGCCTTCCGTATCGGCTGGCGCGACCGCTACAACCACAGCAGCCCCAACTGCGCATGGTCGGAAGCCACCGTTGCCGGCGCGCTGGGTATCCGCCTCGGCGGCCCGAATGACTATTTCGGCCAGCGTGTAGACAAGCCCTGGATAGGCGACGCGGTACGCGACGTTTGCGTTGACGACATTTCCCAAACGATTCGACTGATGTGGGTCGCCTCAACTCTGGCACTGGCGCTGTTTATCGCGGCGCGGTACCTGTTGATTGGCGCGGCCTGAGGACAAAACGATGCACTACATCCAGCAGCCGCAGGCAATTGAAGCGAAAAGCTTCGACATTATTGGCGAAATTATTGCGCAAACCCGCCCGGACTACCGCTTTGCCAGCCCCCTGCACGAAGCCATTATCAAACGGGTTATCCATACCACCGCCGACTTCGAATGGCTGGATATCCTGTGGTTTTCCAGCGATGCGCTGGAACGGCTTTGCGCCGCGCTCGAACGTCGATGCGTGATTTACACCGATACCACGATGGCGCTTTCAGGAATCAATAAAACGCTGCTGGCGAAGTCGGGTAGCGAGTGCCGCTGCTATATCAGCGACCCGCGGGTGGTGAGCGCGGCCAAAGCCCAGGGGATCACCCGCTCAATGGCCGCCGTCGATATCGCGGTAACCGAAGAGGGCGAGAGGCTGTTTGTTTTCGGCAATGCGCCAACCGCGCTGTTTCGTCTGCTCGAACACGATGCGGCGGTTAGCGGCGTGGTGGGGGTTCCGGTGGGTTTCGTCGGGGCTGCGGAATCAAAAGATGCGCTGACGAAAAGCCGCTTTCCGGCCATTGCCGCCCTCGGGCGCAAAGGCGGGAGCAACGTTGCCGCCGCCATCGTCAACGCGATGCTCTATTACCTGGAGCGCACACGATGAGCGAGCAATCCTTTGATGCGCCGGTCTGGCACAACGGGAAGGCGCTGCGTAAAGGCTATACCACCGGGTCCTGCGCTACCGCGGCGGCGAAAGTTGCGGCGCTGATGGTCCTGCGCCAGCACCTGATTCATCAGGTCTCGATCGTTACGCCATCGGGCGTGACCCTCTCTCTGAACGTTGAGTCGCCGCATATCGAGGGGCAGCAGGCGATTGCGGCCATCCGTAAAGACGGTGGCGATGATGTCGACGCCACGCACGGGATGCTGATTTTTGCCCGGGTCACTCTCAATGAGAGCGGTGAAATTAGCCTGCAGGGCGGCGAGGGCGTCGGCACCGTGACGCGTAAAGGGATTGGTCTGCCGATCGGCAGCCCGGCGATTAACCGTACGCCTCGGCAAACTATCGAGTCGGCGGTGCGAGAAGCCATCGGCCCCGCGCGCGGGGCGCAGGTGGAGATTTTTGCCCCGGAAGGCGAAGAGCGGGCGCAAAAAACCTATAACTCGCGGCTCGGTATTCTGGGCGGTATTTCGATAATCGGTACCACCGGGATCGTCACGCCGATGTCCGAAGAGAGCTGGAAGCGCTCGCTGTCGCTGGAGCTGGAAATCAAGCGCGCGGCGGGCCTGGAGCGGGTGGTGCTGGTGCCGGGCAACCACGGGGAGCGCTTCGTGCGCGAGCAGATGGGTATTGATTCCCAGGTCGTGGTCACCATGAGCAACTTTGTCGGTTACATGATCGAAGAGGCGGTTCGGCTGGGCTATCGGCAAATCGTGCTGATCGGGCATCCGGGTAAGCTGGTCAAAATTGCCGCCGGTATTTTTCATACCCACAGCCATATTGCCGATGCGCGGATGGAAACGCTGGTGGCGCATCTGGCGCTGCTCGGCGCGCCTATCGAACTGCTCAAACTGGTCAGCGACTGCGACACCACCGAAGCGGCAATGGAACATATCGACGCCTACGGTTTTCAGCATCTTTATAACCATCTTGCCGAGCGGATCTGCCTGCGCGTGATGCAGATGCTGCGCTTTACCAAAACGCCGCCAGTCTGCGACGCGATCCTGTTCTCCTTTGATAACAAGGTTCTCGGCAGCAGTCGCCCGGTCGCAGAGATTGCGCGGGAGATGGCATGTTAACGGTGGTCGGCATGGGGCCGTCGGGGCTGCACCTGATGACGCCTGCGGCGCGGGACGCGGTGGCGGCGGCAGACGCTCTGGTCGGCGGCCAGCGCCATCTGCAGCAGTTCCCCGAATTTCGCGGCGAACGCTTTGCTTTGGGCGCCAATATTCCTCAGCTGCTGGCGTGGCTCGGCGAGCGTGAGGCGCAGCGCGTGGTGGTCCTGGCTTCCGGAGACCCTCTGTTCTACGGCATCGGCAGCCGTCTGGTCGCCCACTTTGGCCTGGAACGCGTGCGCATTATTCCCGGTATTAGCGCCGTGCAGTATCTGTGCGCGCGTTCGGGGATCGATATGAACGATATGTGGCTCACCAGTAGCCACGGCCGCAGCGTCAGTTTTGACGAGCTGGCGCGCCATTGCAAGGTGGCAATGGTAACGGATGCCCGCTGCGGCCCTCGTGAAATAGCCGCCCAGCTCACGGCACGCGGCAAAGGGTATCGCTGGATGGTGATTGGCGAAAATCTGGCGATGGATAACGAGCGGATCCACTGGCTACCGGTCAGTGAGGTCGACGCCGAATATGAAATGAATGCGGTGGTGATCCTCGATGAAAGATGAGCTTTTTCTGCGCGGTGAGAAAGTCCCGATGACCAAAGAGGCGGTGCGCGCGCTGGCTCTTGCAAAGCTGGAGCTGCATCAGGCCAGCCATCTGATTGATATTGGTGCCGGGACCGGCAGCGTCTCGATTGAAGCGGCGCTGCAATACCCCTCCCTGCGGGTGACGGCAATCGAACGAAACCCGGCGGCCCTGCGGCTGCTTGACGAAAATCGCCAGCGCTTCGCCTGCGGCAACATCGACATCTACCCCGGTGAAGCGCCGATGGTTATCACCGAGCAAGCCGACGCGATTTTTATGGGCGGCAGCGGCGGCCATCTCGAGGCGCTGATTGACTGGTCGCTGCAGCAGCTCTATCCCGGCGGCCGGCTGGTGATGACCTTTATCCTGCAGGAGAACCTCAGCGCCGCCCTGGCGCACCTGCAGCAGTCCGGCATCACCGGGCTTGATTGCCTGCAGCTCAACGTTTCGTCCCTGACCGCGCTCGGTAGCGGCCACTACTTCAAACCGAATAACCCCGTTTTTGTTATCGCCTGTCAGAAGGAAGAAAACTATGGCTGAGACATTTGATTCCCGTTGTGTATGGTTCGTTGGCGCAGGGCCGGGGGACCGCGAGCTGATTACCCTCAAGGGCTACCGGTTACTGCAGCAGGCCCAGGTGGTTATCTATGCCGGATCGCTTATCAACACCGAGCTGCTGGCGTACTGCCCGGCGGATGCGGAGTGCCACGACAGCGCTGAATTGCATCTCGAACAAATTCTCGACCTGATGGCGGCGGGCGTAAAAGCGGGGAAGACGGTGGTACGCCTGCAGACGGGGGACGTGTCGCTCTACGGTTCCGTGCGTGAGCAGGGCGAAGAGCTGACCCGTCGCGGCATCGGCTGGCAGGTGGTGCCGGGAGTCAGCGCGTTCCTGGGCGCTGCGGCCGAGCTTGGCGTTGAGTACACCGTTCCGGAAGTCTCGCAGAGCCTGATTATCACCCGCCTTGAGGGGCGCACGCCGGTGCCGGAACGCGAGCAGCTGGAATCCTTTGCCAGCCATCAAACCTCGATGGCGATTTATCTCTCGGTTCAGCGGATCCATCGGGTCGCCGAGCGCCTGATTGAGGGCGGCTACCCGGCGGCCACTCCGGTGGCGGTTATCTATAAAGCGACCTGGCCTGAGAGTCAGACCGTACGCGGCACGCTGGCCGACATTGGCGATAAGGTTCGCGAGGCGGGGATCCGCAAAACGGCGCTTATCCTGGTCGGCAATTTCCTCGGTACGGAGTACCACTACTCCAGACTCTATGCGGCGGACTTTAGCCATGAATACCGTAAAGCCTGAATCCATAGCTCTTTTTTGCCTGACGCCCGGCGGCGTGCTGCTGGCTAAACGGCTGGCGGCGATGCTGCCGGTCACCTGCTTTACCAGCGAGAAGCTGCTGGAGGAGGGATTTACCGCCTTTGACGGCGGGTTTGCCGCCAGCGCGCGCGACGCTTTCGCCAACTATTCCGCGCTGATTTTTATCGCCGCGACCGGCATCGCGGTGCGCGTGCTGGCGCCGCTGGTTAACGACAAGTTTAGCGACCCGGCGGTGGTGGTGATTGACGAGCGCGGCCAGCACGTGATCAGCCTGCTTTCCGGCCATGCCGGCGGCGCCAACGCCTTGAGCCGCTATCTGGCCGGCATGCTGGGCGCCGATCCGGTGATTACGACGGCCACCGACGTCAACGAAATGGCGGCGCTGGATACGCTGGCATTCCAGCTTAACGCCCGGATGAGCGACTTTCGCACGGCGGTAAAAATCGTCAACCAGCTGCTGGTGAGCCATAAGCGCGTCGGGCTGTGGTGGGACGAGGAGCTGGCTGAGGACGTACGCCACTGCGATCGCCGGGGGTTTATCACCGTCAGCGACCTGCAGCGGCTTCCCGCACTCGATGCGCTGGTGTGCGTCAGCCTGCGCAACGACCTTCCCGAGCTCCCGGTTATGCACTGGAAGCTGGTGCCGCAGCGGGTTGTGGCCGGAATCGGCTGTCGCCGCGATACGCCTTTCCCGCTGCTGGCAGCGCTGCTGGCCCGGCAGCTGGCGGCACAAAAGCTCGACCCGCTGGCGCTAAAAGCCATCGGCAGCGTCACGCTTAAAAAAGATGAGCAGGGGCTGATTCAGCTTGCCTCCTGCTGCCGCGTGCCGTTTGAAACCTTTAGCGCCGACGCCCTGCGCGAACATGAACACCGCTTTCCGGTGTCGACGTTTGTCCGCCAGACCGTCGGTACAGGAAGCGTCTCCGGTCCGGCAGCGTGGCTGCTGAGTCATGGACAGCTGTTAGGCGAGACCCTGCGCGAACAGGGCGTCACTATTACTTTGGGAGTTTCACACTGATGTTAACCGTTATTGGGATTGGCCCCGGCTCGCAGGCAATGATGACTATGGAGGCCGTTGAAGCGCTCCAGGAGGCGGAAATTATTGTCGGTTATAAAACCTATACCCATCTGGTGAAGGCCTTTACCGGCGAAAAGCAGGTGATAAAAACCGGGATGTGCAAAGAGATTGAACGCTGCCAGACCGCGATTGAGCTGGCGCAGGCCGGGCACAAGGTCGCGTTGATCAGCAGCGGCGATGCGGGAATTTATGGCATGGCGGGGCTGGTGCTGGAGCTGGTCAGCAAGCAGAAGCTGGACGTCGAGGTTCGTCTGGTTCCGGGGATGACGGCCAGCATCGCCGCGGCTTCCCTGCTCGGCGCGCCGCTGATGCACGACTTTTGTCATATCAGCCTCAGCGACCTGCTCACGCCGTGGCCGGTTATCGAAAAACGCATTATTGCTGCCGGCGAGGCTGACTTTGTTATCTGCTTCTATAACCCGCGTAGCCGGGGCCGTGAAGGCCATCTGGCGCGCGCCTTCGAGCTGCTCTCTGCCAGTAAAAGCGCGAATACGCCGGTGGGCGTCGTGAAATCGGCCGGGCGTAAAAAGCAGGAGAAATGGCTGACGACCCTCGGTGAGATGGATTTTGCACCGGTAGATATGACCAGCCTGGTGATCGTCGGCAACAAAGCCACCTATGAGCAGGATGGCCTGATGATCACCCCGCGAGGCTACACGCTGTGAATGGGGGCGAGGTGCTGGTGATAGGCGGAACCAGCGACGCCCGGGCGCTATGCCAGCAGCTGGATGCGGCGCAGGTCAGCTATACCCTGTCGGTTGCCACGCCCGTCGGCAGGGCGCTGGCCGGTGATATCAAAGGCCGGATACGCTGCGGCCGCCTGGAGCTGAGAGAGATGATCGCCTGGCTGCAGGAAAACCGTACCCGCTGGGCGATCGACGCCTCGCATCCCTACGCCGAGGCGGTGAGCCGCAATATTGTGCGCGCCTGCGCAGCGACAGGCGTGCTGCTGAGCCGCTATCAGCGTCCCGAACAGCTCAGCGAATTGACGCATCCGCAGCTTTATCCCGTGCAAAGTATTGCGCAGGCCTGCGCTGTCGCACGGCGCTTTGGCGAGCGCGTGCTGTTGACTACCGGCAGTAAGGAGCTGGCGCTCTGGCGGGAGGGATTAGCCGGGAAAACGCTGCTGGCGCGCGTGCTGCCCGTTGCTGAGGTGATGACGCAATGCGCCGAACTCGGCTTTGGCGTCGGCGAAATCTTCGCGCTTTGCGGGCCGTTTAGCGCCGAATTTAACGCCGCCTTTTATCGTCAGTGCCGGGCCGATGTGGTGATCACGAAAGCCTCCGGCGCCGAAGGCGGCTATCGGGAAAAAGTTCAACCCTGTCTGGATGCAGGTATTCCCTGCATCGTAATTACCCGTCCGGCGCCGCTGGTGACCGGTGACGAATTACTGGAAAGTCAGGCCGCATTTGCCGGGCGCTTAGCGCGCTGGCTAGCTGCTGCTTAAGGAGTCAGAAATGAAAAAAGCGCTTCTGGTGGTCAGTTTTGGCACCAGCTATCACGATACCTGCGAAAAAAATATTGTCGCCTGCGAGCGGGATCTGGCGGCCAGCTGCCCCGACCGCACTCCGTTTCGTGCTTTCACCTCAGGGATGATTATCCGCAAGCTCAGGCAGCGCGACGCGATCGAGATTGATACGCCGCTGCAGGCGCTACAGAGGCTGGCCGAGCAGGGCTATCAGGATGTGGCGGTTCAGTCGCTGCACATTATCAACGGCGATGAATACGAAAAAGTTGTTCGCGAGGTACAGAGCATGCGCCCGCTGTTTGCCCGCCTGACGCTGGGGACGCCGCTGTTGAGTAGCCACCGCGATTATGCGCAGCTGATGCCGGCGCTGCTCCAGCAGATGCCGAAGCTGGCGGCGAGTGAAAAGGTGGTGTTTATGGGCCACGGCGCCAGCCATCACGCCTTCGCCGCCTACGCCTGTCTCGACCATATGATGACGGCGCAGCGCTTTCCGGCCCGGGTTGGCGCGGTGGAGAGCTATCCGGAAGTCGATGTCCTTATTGAAAGCCTGCGCCAGGAGGGGGTCACCGCCGTGCATCTGATGCCCCTGATGCTGGTGGCTGGCGATCATGCCATCAACGACATGGCTTCTGACGAAGAGGACTCGTGGAAAACGCGGTTCAATGCCGCCGGTATTCCGGCCACGCCGTGGCTTAGCGGGTTGGGAGAAAACCCGGCGGTGCGCGCGATGTTCGTCGCCCACCTGCAGCAGGCGCTGAATCTGGCGATGGAGGAGGCGGCATGAGCGGCAAACTGTACGCCTTGAGCACCGGGCCGGGAGCTGCCGATCTGATCACCGTTCGCGCGTCGCGCATTCTCGGCAAGCTGGATATCCTCTACGCCCCGGCCGGGCGCAAAGGCGGCGACAGCCTTGCGCTGTCGATCGTCCGGGAATACCTCGGCGAACAAACCGAAGTGCGCTGCTGCCATTTCCCCATGAGCGCCGACAGCGCTGAGAAAGAGTCCGTCTGGAACGACGTAGCCGCCGCCCTGGTTCAGGAAGTCGAGGCGGGTAAGCAGGTCGGATTTATTACCCTTGGCGACGCCATGCTGTTTAGCACCTGGGTCTTCCTGCTCCAGCGAATCGGCAGTCGGGAATGGCTGGAAATTGTTCCCGGCGTAACCTCATTTGCCGCCATCGCCGCCCGTTCGCAAACGCCGCTGGCTATGGAGCAGCAGTCGCTGGCCGTTGTCTCCTGCACCGCGCCGGAAGCGGAGATTGAGCGGGCGCTACGGCAGCACGATAGCCTGGTATTGATGAAGGTATACGGCCGCTTTGCGCAAATCAAAGCGCTGCTGATCGGGACCGGCCTGCTGGATTCGGCGCTGATGATGTCCGAGGCCACGCTGCCGGGCGAACGGTGCTGGCACCGCCTGAGCGACGTGAGCGACGACCAGCCGCTGCCTTATTTCTCGACCATTTTGGTCAACAAACAGTGGGAGTATGTGGAATGAAACTTGAACAACAGCTAAAACAGCTGTCTTTCAGCGGACTGGCTGCGGCGCTATTGCTGATGATTGTCCCTGAGAAGGCGTTTGCGATGCACATTATGGAGGGTTTCCTGCCGCCGATGTGGGCGCTGGCGTGGTGGCTGCTGTTTTTACCCTGCCTGTGGTACGGGCTGGTGCGCCTGCGCCGTATCGTCCAGCAGGACCATAATCAGAAGGTGCTGCTGGCCCTGTGCGGCGCGTTTATTTTCGTTCTGTCAGCGCTAAAAATTCCGTCGGTGACCGGCAGCTGCTCGCATCCGACCGGCGTTGGCCTGGCGGTGATTCTCTTTGGGCCGGGCGTGGTGGCGATCCTTGGGGCTATCGTCCTGCTGTTCCAGGCGCTGCTGCTGGCGCACGGCGGGCTGACGACGCTGGGCGCTAACGGTATGTCGATGGCGGTTATTGGGCCGGTCGTCGGCTATCTGGTGTGGAAGCTGGCCTGCCGCGCCGGGTTCCGTCGCGACGTCTGCGTCTTTCTTTGCGCCATGCTGGCGGATCTGGTGACCTATTTTGTCACCTCGGTCCAGCTGGGGGTGGCGTTCCCGGACCCCGCCACGGGCGCGACCGGCTCGATCGTCAAGTTCATGGGGATCTTCTGCCTGACGCAGATCCCGATCGCCATCGCCGAAGGGCTGTTAACCGTGATGATCTACGACCAGTTGACCAAACGTCAGCTGATTACCGCACAAGGACATTAAAATGAAAAAGATGCTGATACTGTTGGCGATGGTGGTTGCGCTGGTGATCCTGCCGTTCTTTATCGATCATGGCGGCGAGTTCGGCGGCTCGGACGGCGAGGCCGAGAGCCAGATTCAGGTTGTCGCTCCGCACTATGAGCCCTGGTTCCAGCCGCTGTATGAGCCGGCAAGCGGTGAAATTGAAAGCCTGCTGTTTACGCTGCAGGGGTCGCTGGGCGCGGCGGTCATTTTCTACATTTTAGGCTATAGCAAAGGCAGACAGCGCCGTGATGACCGGGTTTGACAGGTTAAGCTATCAAAGCCGCTGGTTCCACGTTGCGCCTGAACGTAAGTTCTTGTTTTGGCTTCTTATGATGGTGCTGGCCTTTACCCTGCCTCCGCTGGGACAGGGTATTGAACTGCTGCTTATCGCCGGGCTGACCTGCCGGCTGCTGCGGGTCTCCTTCTGGCGCTGGTGCCGCTGGATTGCCCTGCCGTTTGGCTTTTTAGCCGTAGGGGTCGTGACGATTTTGTTCAGCGTAAGCCGCGATCCGCAGACCCTGCTGGTGAGCCTGCCGCTGGGAGACTACTGGCTGGGGATCGCCGCCTCCGGGCTGAACACCGCCAATGAAACCTTCTGGCGCAGCCTCGCCGCGCTGGCGTCAACGCTGTGGCTGGTGCTGAACCTACCGTTTCCCCAGCTGATTGTGCTGCTTAAGCGGGCGCGGGTACCGCGGCTGCTGACCGAGCAAATCCTGCTGACCTGGCGCTTTATTTTTATTTTGTTTGATGAGGCGCTGGCCATTCATCGCGCGCAGACGCTGCGCTTTGGCTACCGTAGCCTGCCGCAGGGCTATCGCTCGCTGGCAATGCTGGTCGGGTTGCTGTTTACCCGCGTGCTCATTCGCTATCAGCAAATGAGCGCCACGCTGGATATAAAATTGTATCAGGGTGATTTTCACCTCTAAGGAAAAGCATGCTTGCCACGACAGATCTCTGGTTCCGTTATCAGGATGAACAGGTACTCAAGGGGCTGACGCTGGATTTTTCCCAACATTCCGTGACCGGCCTGGTGGGCGCGAACGGCTGCGGAAAATCGACGTTGTTTATGAACCTGAGCGGCCTGCTGCGGCCGCAAAAAGGGGCGGTGTTGTGGCAAGGAAAGCCGCTGGAGTATAGCAAGCGGGCGTTGCTGGCGCTGCGCCAGCAGGTCGCCACCGTTTTTCAGGATCCGGAACAGCAAATTTTCTATACCGATATCGATAGCGACATCGCCTTTAGCCTGCGTAATTTAGGCGTGGCGGAAGCCGAGATTGCCCGGCGCGTGGACGATGCGCTCACGCTGGTCGATGCCCGGCATTTTCGCCATCAGCCGATTCAGTGCCTGAGCCACGGGCAGAAAAAGAGGGTGGCGATTGCCGGAGCCCTGGTGCTGCAGGCGCGCTATCTTCTGCTGGATGAGCCTACGGCGGGCCTCGATCCCGCCGGGCGGACGCAGATGATCGCCATCATTAAGCGGATCGTCGCCCAGGGAAACCATGTGGTGATCTCCAGCCACGATATCGATCTGATTTATGAAGTGAGCGATGTCGTGTATGTTCTGCGCCGCGGGGAAGTGCTGGCGTACGATGAGCCGGGGGCCGTTTTTTCCCGTACGGAGCTGATTGCCGAGGCCGGGTTAACCCAGCCGTGGCTGGTGAAGCTGCATGCCCGGCTAGGGCTGCCGCTGTGTAAAACAGAAGATGAGTTTTTCATACGAATGCGACAGAACGCGATAAAGGAGGCCTTATGACGCAGGCAATCATGTTGCAAGGTACGGCATCCGACGTGGGTAAAAGCGTGCTGGTGGCGGGGCTGTGCAGAATTTTTTATCAGGATGGCCTGCGTACCGCGCCGTTTAAATCGCAGAATATGGCGCTGAACTCCGGCATCACGCCGGACGGCAAAGAGATGGGGCGGGCGCAGATATTTCAGGCCGAAGCGGCGGGTATTGTCCCGGATGTGCGCATGAACCCAATACTCCTGAAGCCCACCAGCGACCGTAAAGCGCAGGTGGTGCTGATGGGGCAGGTCGCGACGGATATGGACGCGGTGAGCTACCACGAATATAAGCCGCGCCTGCGCGAGCAGATCCTGGCGGTCTATCGCAGCCTGGCGCAGGAGTATGACGTGCTGGTGCTGGAGGGCGCCGGCAGCCCGGCGGAGATCAACCTGCGCGATCGCGATATCGTCAATATGGGCATGGCGGAGATGGCGCAGTGTCCGGTGATCCTCGTCGCCGACATCGACAGAGGCGGCGTGTTCGCCGCAATCTACGGAACGCTGGCGCTGCTTGAGGAGCAGGAGCGCGCCAGGGTGAAAGGGGTGATCATCAATAAATTCCGCGGCGATGCGGCGCTGCTGTACTCGGGAATCGAACAGATTGAAGCTTTGACCGGCGTTCCCGTGCTGGGGGTGATGCCGTGGCTGGAGGTCGATCTGGAAGATGAAGATAGCGTGGCGTTGCAGAAAGGGAAATATCTGAGCACCGCGAAGCGGGAGATCGACATTGCGGTCGTTCAGCTGCCGCATACTTCCAACTTTACCGATTTCAACGCGCTGGCGGCGCAGCCGGACGTCCGCGTGCGCTACGTTCGTTATCCCCAGGATTTGACGGCGAGCGATCTGGTGATTCTGCCTGGCAGCAAAAATACGCTGGGCGATCTGCAGTGGCTGCGCGAAAGCGGGATGGAGCAGGGCGTGCTGCAGGCGCATCAGCAGGGGATACCGGTGCTGGGGATCTGCGGCGGCTACCAGATGCTTGGCGAGACCATCATCGATGAAGTGGAGTCCGGCCTGGGAAGGTTGCCCGGCCTGGGTCTGCTCAATACCGTGACGCAGTTTGCCCGCCATAAAACCACGACGCTGGTTGAGGCGACGATGGCGGCCGCGCTCCCTGGCTGGCTGGCGGGCGCTTCCGCTCTACGCGTGCGCGGCTATGAAATTCATATGGGTGAAACGACCCGGCAAGGCGATTGCCAGCCTCTGGTGCAGCTGGAAAAAGAGGGGCGGCCGGTGGCGGACGGGGCGACGACGGACGACGGGCTGGCGTTTGGTACCTACCTGCACGGCCTGTTCGACAGCGATGATTTCACCCGCGCGCTGGTCAACGGCCTGCGTCAACGTAAAGGCCTGGAGGCGCTGGATACCACGCTCCACTACGCGCGGTATAAATCACAGCAGTTCGATATTCTGGCCGACGCAATGCGCCAACATATTGATATTGAAAAAATTTACCACATTATGCAGCAGCATCAGGAGCCATCATGCTGATTCTGGTCACCGGCGGCGCGCGCAGCGGCAAAAGCCGTCACGCCGAAGCGCTGATCGCCGGCTCACCGCAGGTTTTATATATCGCCACCTCGCAGATTTTTGATGAGGAGATGGCCGCGAGGATCCAGCACCATCGCGACGGCAGGCCGGCGCACTGGCGCACAGCCGAGCGCTGGCAGCAGCTTGATGAGCTGATTACGCCGCACAACGATCCTGCGGAAGCTATTTTGCTGGAGTGTATCACCACGATGGTGACCAACCTGCTGTTTGCGATCGGCGGCGATGCCGACCCCGACGGCTGGGACTACGCGGCGATGGAGCGGACGATCGACGACGAGATCCGCGCGCTGATTGCGGCCTGTCAACGCTGCCCGGCGACGGTAGTGCTGGTCACCAATGAAGTCGGGATGGGGATCGTGCCGGAAAATCGTCTCGCGCGCCATTTTCGTGATATTGCCGGACGAGTTAACCAGCGTCTTGCGGCCGCGGCGGATGAGGTCTGGCTGGTGGTATCAGGTATTGGAGTCAAAATTAAATGATCAAATTATTCTGCGCAACGCTCTCTTTTATTAGCCGCCTGCCGGTGCCCGCGCGCTGGTCGCAGGGGCTGGATATTGAGCAGTACGTCCGCGGGATTGTCACTTTTCCGCTGGTCGGCGCGCTGCTGGGGCTGCTGAGCGGCGCGGTATTTATTGCGCTTCAGGCCTGGTGCGGGATCCCGCTGGCGGCGCTGTTTGCCGTGCTGGCGCTGGCGCTGCTGACCGGCGGCTTCCACCTCGACGGGCTGGCCGATACCTGCGATGGGGTGTTTTCCGCCCGACGCCGCGAACGCATGCTGGAAATTATGCGCGACAGCCGGCTAGGGACTCACGGCGGGCTGGCGCTGATTTTTGTGCTGCTGGCGAAGGTGCTGGTGGTCAGCGAACTGGCATTGCGCGGAACGCCGATGCTGGCGGCATTGGCGGCAGCCTGCGCGGTAGGGCGGGGGACCAGCGTGCTGCTGATGTACCGCCATCGCTATGCCCGGGAAGAGGGGCTGGGCAACCTGTTCATCGGTAAGGTGAGCGGGCGACAAACCTGCGTAACCCTGGGTTTAGCGGTCATTCTGGCCGCCGTGCTGTTGCCGGGCATGCGCGGAGTGGCGGCGCTGGCGGCTACCGCGGCGGCGATTTTCATTCTCGGTCAGCTCTTAAAGCGAACCCTCGGTGGGCAAACCGGCGATACGCTGGGAGCGGCGATTGAACTTGGCGAACTGATCTTCCTGCTGGCTCTGCTGTGAGCCGGCCACTACCACGAGAACTCTTATGCAGAATTTATCTTCAATACTGCGCGCCATTCCCCCTGTGGATGAGGCGGCGATGGCGGGTGCCCGGCGGCATATTGATGGCCTGCTGAAGCCGCCCGGCAGTCTTGGCCGCCTGGAAGCGCTGGCGGTACAGCTGGCGGGGATGCCGGGGCTTAACGGCGTACCGCACGTCGACAAGAAAGCGATACTGGTCATGTGCGCCGATCACGGCGTCTGGGACGAAGGCGTCGCCATCTCGCCGAAGGCGGTCACCGCCATTCAGGCGGAAAATATGACGCGCGGGACTACCGGCGTCTGCGTGCTGGCGGCGCAGGCGGGCGCGAAAGTTCACGTGATTGACGTGGGCATTGACGCCGAACCGGTTCCCGGCGTGGTGAATATGCGGGTTGCGCGCGGCTGCGGTAATATCGCCAGCGGCCCGGCGATGAGCCGTACCCAGGCCGCAGAGCTGCTGCTGGAGGTGATTCGCTATACCCGCAAGCTGGCGGAAAGCGGCGTGACGCTGTTTGGCGTCGGAGAGCTGGGAATGGCTAACACGACCCCCGCGGCGGCGATCGTTAGCGTGCTGAGCGGCAGCGATGCCGAAGAGGTGGTGGGGATTGGGGCCAACCTGCCGCTGGCAAAGGTGGGCAATAAGGTGGCGGTTGTGCGGCGGGCGATTGCCGTCAACCGGCCTGATCCGCACGACGGAATCGACGTGCTGGCAAAAATTGGCGGTTTCGATCTGGTGGGAATGGCCGGCGTGATGCTCGGGGCGGCGTCCTGCGGATTGCCGGTGCTGCTGGACGGCTTTCTCTCATACTCCGCGGCGCTGGCGGCGTGCCGGTTAGCGCCGGAAATTAAGCCGTACCTGATCCCGTCGCACTATTCGGCGGAGAAGGGCGCGCGGATTGCGCTGGCGCATCTGGAGATGGAGCCGTATCTGAATATGGGGATGCGTTTAGGTGAAGGCAGCGGCGCGGCGCTGGCGATGCCGATTGTTGAGGCCGCCTGCGCCATGTATCGCGACATGGGCCAGCTGGCTGCCAGCAATATCGTCCTGCCGCAGCATTAGGCGCGTGCGCAAGGAAGCGCAGAAACAAAAAAACACCCGGAAGGGTGTTTATTGTGTTGGTTGCGGGGGCCGGATTTGAACCGACGACCTTCGGGTTATGAGCCCGACGAGCTACCAGGCTGCTCCACCCCGCGTCCGTCTTTACTCTTCATCGAGTAAACTTTGCATCAGATTTTAATTGGTTGCGGGGGCCGGATTTGAACCGACGACCTTCGGGTTATGAGCCCGACGAGCTACCAGGCTGCTCCACCCCGCGTCCGTCTTTACTCTTCCATCGAGTAAAGCTTACTTCTCTGATTTTAATTGGTTGCGGGGGCCGGATTTGAACCGACGACCTTCGGGTTATGAGCCCGACGAGCTACCAGGCTGCTCCACCCCGCGTCCGTGGATGCGCACTATACTCTGCTAACGTTTTGATGCAACCCTTTTTCAGCTAAATCGATAATTTTGTAATGAATGATGTAGAAAGAACCGTTTTTAGCTCGTTTTTTAGCCGATTTTGTATTTGTGCTGCTTTATCGCATTTCAATAGCCCTGGCGGTTTGTTATCTTCCCTCATCACCAACCGGTACTAAGCAGCAAAAGAAGAGATACCATGAAAGGATGTTGGGCAAAGTATGTTGCAACCGGAGCAATGCTGGCGATGCTCGCCGGCTGTTCCTCGAAACCGACCGATCGCGGTCAGCAGTATAATGAAGGAAAGCTTACCCAGCCGTTTTCACTGGTTAACCAGCCTGATGCGGTCGGCACGCCGATTAACGCTGGCGACTTCTCCGAACAGGTCAGGCAGATCCGCAGCGCCTCTCCGCGCCTCTATAATAGCCAGAGCAACGTCTATAACTCCCTGCAGCAGTGGCTAAGCGCCGGTGGCGATACCCGCACGCTGAGCCAGTACGGGATTGACGCCTGGCAGATGCAGGGCGCCGATAGCTACGGCAACGTTCAGTTTACCGGCTACTACACCCCGGTGGTGCAGGCGCGCCACACCCGTCAGGGTGAGTTCCAGTACCCCATTTATCGCATGCCGCCGAAGCGCGGCAAGCTTCCGTCTCGCGCCAGCATCTACGCCGGTGGGCTGAGCGACAGCTATATTCTGGCCTACAGCAATTCGCTGATGGACAACTTCATTATGGATGTCCAGGGCAGCGGCTATATCGATTTTGGCGACGGCTCGCCGCTGAACTTCTTTAGCTATGCCGGGAAGAACGGCTGGTCGTATCGCAGCATCGGCAAGGTGCTTATCGATCGCGGCGAAGTGAAGAAAGAAGATATGTCGATGCAGGCGATCCGCGAATGGGGGGAAACCCATAGCGAAGCTGAAGTTCGTGCGCTGCTCGAAGAGAACCCTTCTTTTGTCTTCTTTAAACCGCAATCCTTCGCCCCGGTGAAAGGCGCCAGCGCGGTGCCGTTGATTGGCCGCGCGTCGGTCGCCTCTGACCGCAGCATTATCCCGCCGGGTACCACCCTGCTGGCGGAAGTACCGCTGCTGGATAATAAAGGCAAGTTTAACGGTCAGTATGAGCTGCGTCTGATGGTTGCCCTGGACGTCGGCGGTGCGATTAAAGGCCAGCACTTCGATATCTATCAAGGTATCGGCGCGGATGCCGGGCATCGTGCGGGCTGGTATAACCACTATGGTCGCGTCTGGGTGCTGAAAAACGCGCCGGGTGCTGGCAACGTCTTTAGCGGCTAACGCTCTTGTTTCCGCTTCCCCGGCGGCATGGGCGTGTCGGGGAAGCGGCCATTTTATTCTGAGGTTATATGTCTGTTGTAATTAGCGACGCCTGGCGCCAGCGTTTCGGCGGTACGGCGCGTTTATATGGTGAAAAAGCGCTGCAGTGCTTTGCCGACGCGCATGTCTGCGTCGTGGGCATCGGCGGCGTCGGCTCCTGGGCTGCGGAGGCGCTGGCAAGAACCGGGATCGGCGCCATTACCCTTATCGATATGGACGACGTCTGCGTCACCAACACCAACCGGCAGATTCATGCGCTGGGCGGCAACGTCGGGCTGGCGAAAGCCGAGGTAATGGCGGAGCGTATCCGGCTGATCAACCCTGAATGTCAGGTTACGGTAATTGATGACTTTGTGACGCCGGAAAATGTGGCCGAATATATGGGCGCGGGCTTCAGCTACGTGATTGATGCTATAGATAGCGTGCGGCCGAAGGCGGCGTTAATTGCGTACTGCCGCCGCTATAAGGTGCCGCTGGTGACCACCGGCGGCGCGGGCGGGCAAATTGACCCAATGCAGATTCAGGTGGCTGACCTGGCGAAAACCATCCAGGACCCGCTGGCGGCGAAGCTGCGCGAGCGCCTGAAGGGCCAGTTCGGGGTGGTGAAAAATAGTAAGGGTAAGCTCGGCATCGACTGCGTGTTCTCGACCGAGGCGCTGGTTTATCCGCAGGCTGACGGCAGCGTATGCGCCATGAAAAGCAGCGCGGAAGGACCTAAGCGGATGGACTGCGCGTCGGGCTTTGGGGCGGCAACGATGGTTACCGCCACCTTTGGCTTTGTCGCCGTATCCCATGCGCTGAAGAAGATGCTGGCGAAAGCCGGGCGTCAGGGCTAAGCGCCGTTCTTATTCCAGGTTAAGCCTCGCGGGCCGCGGCGAGCACCGCTGCGCCCAGCGCGGCGAGTCCCTGGCCGCGAGAGGCGCTCAGCTGCGCACGCAGCCCCAGCTCATCGAACAGCGCCAGCGGATCGTGGTCCAGCAGCTCGGCGGCGCTTTTCCCCTCAACGGCGGTCAGCAGCACGGCCAGCAGGCCGCGAACGATCCGCCCCTCGCTGTCGCCGAAGAAATGCAGCCGACCGTCGCGCAGGGTATGCCCCAGCCAGACGCGGTTTTCACAGCCGGCAATCTCCGTCGTGCGGGCTTTCGCCTCGTCCGCCAGCGGCGGCAGCTTTTTGCCTAACAGGATCAGCTGGCGGTACTTATCTTCCCACTGGCTCAGCGGGACGAAGGTTTGCCGCAGCGTCGCTTCAGTGATGGCGGTGCCAAACGGATGGTTCTGCGGATCGGGAATCGTCATTAGTCCACCAAAATTTCCAGAGCGCGGTCAACGGCATGCACCAGCGCGTAAACATCATCCTGGGTATTATAAGGCGCAAACGAGGCGCGCAGGGTTCCGCTGACGCCAAGCGCCGCCAGCAGCGGCTGGGCGCAGTGCTGCCCGGCGCGAAGCGCGATGCCGGACTCCGCCAGCAGCGTCACCATATCGCTGTGGTGAACGCCGGCGAAATCAAATGCCAGCAGGCTTGAGCTCTGACAGCGGAAGGAGCGAAAGCCCGGACGCTTGGTCAGCTCGTCTTCAGCCAGCGTCGCCAGGCTGCGGCTCCAGCTTTCGGCCTGGGAGATATCCGTCTCCTGCAGCCACTCCAGCGTCGCGCTCAGGCCAATGACCCCGGCGACGTTTGGCGTGCCGGCTTCCAGTCGATAGGGCACGGGCTGGGTTTTAAAACCCTCGAACGTGACTTCGGTAATCATTTTACCGCCGCCGAGCCACGGCGACATGGCGTTCAGCAGCTCGCTTTTACCGTACAGCGCGCCAATCCCCGTCGGGCCGTACAGCTTATGGCCTGAGAAGGCGTAAAAGTCGATATCCAGCGCCTGAACGTCGGCCGGGAAATGCACCGCGCCCTGCGCGCCATCGACCATCACCACCATTCCGGCTTCATGCGCGAGGCGGATCGCCAGCGCCAGGTCCGGGCAGCCGCCGGTTACGTTCGACATCTGGCCAATGGCCAGCACCCGGCTACGCGGCGTAATAAGGGAGGGCAGGCTCGCGACGTCAGGCAGGCGATCGGCGCCGATGGGCAGCTTCACCACCCGGGCGCCGGTCTGCTCCGCCACCATCAGCCAGGGAACCAGATTGGCGTGATGCTCCGCTTCGCTGACGATGATTTCGTCGCCGGGCCGCAGGCGCGGGCGAACGTAGCTTTGCGCCACCATGTTAATGGCCTCGGTGGTGCCGCGGGTCCAGACGATATCTTTGCCCGACGGCGCGTTAAGCAGCGCCGCGACGCGCTCGCGGGCGTCTTCATAACGTTCGGTCAGACGCCGGGCGGCGGCAAACTGGCTGCGGTGCACGTTGCCGGCGCTGAGGCGATAGAACCGATCGCTGGCATCGATGGCGGCCAGCGGCTTTAGCGCCGTCGCCGCGCTATCAAGGTAAACGCCGGCATCGGCCAGAGCAGGAAACTGCGCGCGAAACTGAGCGGGATTGAATGCGTTCATGGAACTCCTCGTTGCAATACGACGATCGTCGCGCAATTTATCCGTCAGGGCAAGGCTGACAAGCACGGGATAAGGAAGAGAGGGGAAATTCAGGGCAAAAAAAAGCACCGCGCATTGCGGTGCTACATTAAATCACTATGGACAGACAGGGTAAATGTACAGGAAGTGAAAAGGGGGTAGCTTAGCCACCGTGGTCCGCAAAGACAGACCAATTGCAAACACAACAACACAACATCACAACCGTAAGCCAAAAGCTTGTTGGAACACGCATTCCAAAAAAAGCTCTTCGTTCCGGCTCAGGAAGTGCGGCCACTATAGGTATTTGCTGGTAGAACCTCAACGGACAAATTATAATGTCTCAGATAAAAAAAACTAATAGGTTAACTGTTGTTTCCTGTTTGTTAAATTGCCTTAACATCTAAGCCAGAATAACCATGTCAAAGCGATTACCACCTCTGAATGCATTACGTGTTTTTGATGCAGCCGCACGTCATTTAAGCTTCACTCGCGCAGCCGATGAGCTTTTTGTGACCCAGGCCGCAGTAAGTCACCAAATCAAGTCACTAGAGGACTTTCTTGGGCTGAAGCTGTTTCGGCGGCGCAATCGATCGCTGCTGCTAACGGAAGAAGGTCAGAGCTATTTTCAGGATATTAAAGATATTTTTTCGCAGCTGACGGAAGCGACGCGTAAACTGCAGGCGCGTAGCGCAAAAGGGGCGTTAACGGTCAGCCTGTTGCCCAGTTTTGCGATTCAGTGGCTGGTCCCGCGCCTTTCAAGCTTTAACTCAGCTTATCCGGGAATCGACGTCAGAATCCAGGCCGTGGACCGTCAGGAGGATAAGCTGGCGGATGACGTTGACGTGGCGATTTTCTACGGTCGCGGCAACTGGCCGGGGCTGCGCGTCGAAAAATTGTACGCTGAGTATTTGCTGCCGGTTTGCTCCCCGGTGCTGCTGACCGGCGACAAAGCGTTGAAAACGCCTGCGGATCTGGCGCAACATACGCTATTACACGATGCTTCCCGTCGCGACTGGCAAACTTATACCCGCCAGCTGGGTCTAAGCCATATTAACGTCCAGCAGGGGCCGATTTTCAGCCACAGCGCAATGGTGCTGCAGGCGGCAATTCACGGGCAGGGGGTCGCGCTCGCCAATAACGTGATGTCCCAGTCCGAAATTGAGGCCGGCCGCCTGGTCTGTCCGTTTAATGATGTTCTGGTCAGTAAAAATGCCTTTTATCTGGTTTGTCATGACAGTCAGGCTGAACTGGGTAAAATAGCCGCCTTCCGGCAGTGGATACTGGCGAAAGCGGCGAGTGAACAAGAAAAATTTCGCTTTCGTTACGAACAATAAATGATTGTAGGGTAATAACATGACCAGCCGTTTTATGCTGATATTCGCCGCGATAAGCGGTTTTATCTTTGTTGCTCTGGGCGCCTTCGGCGCGCACGTGTTAAGCCGGTCGCTGGGCGTTGCGGAAATGGGCTGGATCCATACCGGCCTTGAGTACCAGGCCTTCCATACGCTGGCCATTTTTGGCCTGGCGGTGGCGATGCAGCGCCGCATCAGCATCTGGTTTTACTGGAGCAGCGTCTTTATGGCGCTGGGTACCGTTTTATTCAGCGGCAGCCTTTACTGCCTGGCGCTGTCGCATTTACGCCTGTGGGCGTTCGTTACGCCGGTGGGAGGCGTCAGCTTCCTCGCCGGCTGGGTCTTAATGTTAATTGGTGCAATTCGTCTGAAACGTAAGGGCGTTGTTCATGAATAAGGTTGTCCTCTATTGTCGCCCCGGGTTTGAGAAGGAGTGCGCAGCAGAAATTACCGATAAGGCATCCCGCCTTGAGGTGTTTGGTTTTGCCCGCGTTAAAGATAACGCCGGGTACGTGGTTTTTGAATGCTATCAGATGGAAGATGGCGACAAGCTGGCGCGCGAGCTGCCGTTCAGCTCGCTGGTTTTTGCCCGCCAGATGTTTGTGGTGGGCGAGCTGCTTCGCGACCTGCCGCCGGAAGATCGCATCACGCCGATTGTCGGCATGCTGCAGGGCGTGGTGGAGAAGGGCGGCGACCTGCGGGTGGAAGTTGCCGATACCAATGAAAGCAAAGAGCTGATGAAGTTCTGCCGTAAGTTTACGGTTCCGCTGCGCGCTGCCCTGCGTGAAGCGGGCGTGCTGACCAGCTACGAAACGTCGAAGCGTCCGGTGGTGCACGTGTTCTTTATCGCCCCGGGCTGCTGCTATACCGGCTACTCCTACTCCAACAACAACTCTCCGTTCTATATGGGGATCCCGCGGCTTAAATTCCCTGCCGATGCGCCGAGCCGCTCTACGCTTAAGCTGGAGGAGGCGTTCCACGTCTTTATCCCGGCCGATGAGTGGGACGAGCGCCTGGGCAACGGCATGTATGCGGTGGATCTTGGCGCCTGTCCCGGCGGCTGGACCTATCAGCTGGTGAAACGCAACATGTGGGTTTCGTCGGTCGATAACGGCCCGATGGCGCAGAGCCTGATGGATACCGGGCAGGTGACCTGGCTGCGCGAAGACGGCTTCCGCTACCGTCCGACCCGTAACAACATCTCGTGGATGGTGTGCGACATGGTGGAAAAGCCGGCTAAGGTTGCGGCGCTGATGGCGCAGTGGCTGGTCAACGGCTGGTGCCGCGAGACTATCTTCAACCTGAAGCTGCCGATGAAAAAGCGCTATGAAGAGCTGTCGCGCAATCTGGCCTACATCCAGGAGCAGCTGGATGAGCACGGCATTAACGCGCAGATTCAGGCGCGCCAGCTGTATCACGATCGCGAAGAAGTGACCGTTCATATTCGCCGCCTGTGGGCTGCGGTTGGCGGTCGTCGCGACGAACGCTAATTTGGCGTCGTATCCCGGATAGCGGCGCCGTTATCCGGGCTCTCTTCTCCCTTCTCCTGCCGGCTATTTCGTCGCGATGGGCTCATCAGAAATGATGTGCGTCACGTCATCGAGATGGCCAATGCTGGCCTCGCCCGAGCGATTAAACTTACTCTTATCGATCAGCAGTAAAGACTGCGCCGCGCGTTTGAGCAACAGGGATTTGAACTCGGCGTTAACCGTATTTGAATCCCAAAGCGCGCCGTTGCTATCGATGCCTTCGCAGGAAAAAACGAACAGATCGATCTCCAGGGACCTGAGCTGCGGGATAAGCGAAGCGCTCACGTAGCAGCCGTATTTACGCTGCAGGGTGCCGCCGGAGCAGGTGAGCTGGATGTGCTCGCGCTTGCTGAGCTCCTGGCAGATGGGCTGGCTGTTGGTAAACACGTGCAGGTTGACGTCGGGGAGCTGACGGGCCAGATACCAGCAGGTGGAGCTGGCATCGAGGGCGATAACCATCCCTTCTTCTATCCAGGCAAGGGCCTCGCGGGCGATATCGGCTTTGTGGGCATAGTGGCTTTTGAGGCGGATATGAAACGGATCGCCGCTGTCCTGGCTCTGCCGGTGGATGATCTTGACGCGTCCGTGGTTACGCAGCACTTTGCCCTGCGACTGCAGTTCGCTGAGGTCGCGACGAATCGTCTCTTTACTGACCGCGAGCTGCAGCGATAGGGCTTCAGTCGTCAGGCTGCTATGGTTGATCAGCAGGTCTATGATCGCCTGCTGGCGTGCCGCTTTCATTTTCTCTCACCCTGTCAGTCAATAAACGCCCGCATCAGGCGGGCGCTCCGGCATGAGATTACGGCGTTACTCCTTTTTTTAAAAGAATATTCCCGTACTTCGCGCGCTCCCCTGTGATAACGATCGCAAAGGCTTTTTGCGCCCGCTCGTAGAACGCAAAGCGATCGATGCGGGTGATTTCCGGACAGGGCGACTCCCGGGAGAGCGCATCGCGATAGCGTTGCTCAACGCCGGGATCGAGCGCGTCGCCCGCCACCGCCGCCATCATCACCAGCGGCGGCGCGTAGCCGTCGAGTTCAAACAGCGGCGCGATCGCCTGCAGGAGGTCGCTGACCTGCAGGCCGTCGGCGCGAATGACCTGCGGCCCCATACTGTGGGCCGGGAAGTGGGCGTCGGAAAAAATAATTTCATCCCCGTGGCCCATCTCGGCCAGGATCTTAAGCAGCTCGGGGGAGATGAGTGGCGAGATCGTTTTTAGCATGTCATACCTCATCTATCAGTTCAGGTTCGGTTTGTGGATAAAAGTAGCGGTACTGGTAGCGCACCTCGGCTCTGGCCTGCTCCGGGCTGGCAAACTCGCCCGCGCCAAACCAGCCGTACATCGCCGCGCCGGCAACGGTCGTTTCAGCGTCGTCCAGAACCTTAACCGGCATATCGAGCGCGTTGGCTTTTATTTGATTCCACAGCGCGTTGCGGCTGCCGCCGCCCACCAGCAGAAGTTCGCTGGCCTTAAAGCCGCCGATTTTCTCCAGGGTGCGCAGGTGGCTCTGCAGCTGGGCGGTTAAGCCCTCCAGCGCGGCGCGATAAAAGTGCGCGCGGGTGGTATTCAGCGTTACGCCCTGCCAGCCTGCGTCTTGACAGGCCAGCAGATCGCACTGCATCTTCACGCCTTCGGCGCCGGCGGGAATGAGGCGCGCTTCCTCAATCAGCGTTTGCCACGGCGTCTCCGGCGTCCATAGCAGCTGGCGCACCCACTCCAGCACGCCGGACGCCAGCCACTGCATCCCGGGGTTGGTCAGTCCGGGCTGGCTGTCCAGCTCGCAGGTTGAGCCGGGGTACTGACTCAGCAGCGGGGTGTTAACCTCGGCGCTGCGCACCATCAGAATTTCCCAGGTGCCGGACGAGAGTACCGGTTCATTCTGCTGCGCTCCGGCGCCAAACAGCGCAAACTGCGTATCGTGCCCGGCGGAGAATACCGGTACCCCCGCGGGGAGCTGCAGCAGCGCGGCGGCATCGGGCTGGAGGGTGCCGATCTTCTCTCCCGCTTCCACCAGTGTAGGGAACAGCCGGCGCGGGATCCCCGCGGCCTGCAGGATCTCGGGGCTAAACTCCCGCCGGTGAATATCCAGCATCTGGCCGGTACCCGCCATAGTGATATCGGTGGTGAATTCGCCGGTTAAGCGGTGGTTGATAAGCGATGAGATAAACAGCCAGGCATGCGCCTTTTCCAGCAGCTGCGGGTGGTTCTCTTTCAGCCACACCAGCTTATATAAGGTATTGAAGCTGAAGGCCCCGACGCCGGAGATTTCCTGCAGCCGCTGCGCCGGCATTATTCGACCGATGTCGTGCATCACCGCTGCGGTGCGCGGGCATTTCCAGCTGATCGTCGGGTAGAGCAGGGCGCCGCGCTCATCGACCAGCGCGCCGTCCACGCCAAAGGTGGTGACCGTAATACCGCGAATGCGGCAGGCGGCGAGCTCCGCCGCGAGCGTCTGACAGCAGCTGGCGAAGCGCTGCAGGATCGCTTCCAGAGACCACTGGTGCCACGCGCCGTTTTCCGCAGCGGCATCGCTGGCGTTGGGGGTTGATGCGCGGGCAACAATCTTCCCCTGCCGATCGACGGCGATGGCCCGGACGTTGGTTGCCCCGCAGTCGAGGACCAGAATAACGTCTTGTTTCATCATTGCTCCTGAAACAAAAAAAGCCCTTTCGCGATGAAAGGGCGGAAACGTATTAACGTTTGTACAGCGGGCCATAGTTCTGGCAGGCGCGGTAGTCCTGACCTTCAGTATCCATACCGTGCGCAGACCAGGTTGAAGGGCGATAGATTTTCGCCTCTTCCACGTTATGCATGCAGACCGGAATACGCAGCATGGAGGCGAGGGTGATAAAGTCCGCGCCGACGTGGCCGATGGTCAGCACGCCGTGGTTGGCCCCCCAGTTCGCCATCACCGAATAGACGTCGGAGAACGGGCCCTTGCCGGTCAGACGCGGCGCAAACCAGGTGGTTGGCCAGGTGGAGTTGGTGCGAGCGTCCAGCTGGTCGTGCATCTCTTTCGGCAGCTCGACGCTCCAGCCTTCGGCGATTTGCAGGACCGGCCCGAGGCCTTTAATGATGTTCACCCGGGTCATGGTAAAGGGGACGCCGCCTTCGGTGAGGAAGCGCGAGGAGAAGCCGCCGCCGCGGAAATACTCGTGGATCGCCGGGCACCACTCGGTGGCTGCGAGGCAGGCGTCGGCCTCCTGCTGCGAGATTTCCCAGTGCGGTTTCATGGTCGGATTGCCCTCGGCATCGCGCTGTTTACAGGAGCCGTCCAGCGCCGCGGAACCGGAGTTGATCAGGTGGATAATGCCGTGTTCCGCCAGCCCGGTAAGCGGCTGGCCCGTCACCCGTTCGACCGCATCCGGCGACCAGTAGGTCCGCACGTCGGCAAATACCTGGGCGGTGCCGGTGAGCTGATGGCCCAGCAGCATTGCCACCCCGTTGAGGCTGTCATTTTCGGTCGCGACAACCAGCGGCTCGCGCACCCCGTGCCAGTCAAACGAGCTGTTCAGCAGCGCCTCGGCGGTATCGCCGTTCGGGTATTGATCGGTCCAGTGGCGCTGGCCCTGAAAACCGGCGGCAATGGCGTTATAGCCCAGCGACTCTTCTACCAGGCCCTTCTCCGCCAGCTTCGCGTTGCCCTGCATCATGTCGCGGATACAGATCGCCATCAGCAGGCTCTCTTTCAGGACGGCCCGGCTCTGCTCCGCATTGCGTTTGTACTGCCTGGCGTTCTGATCCTCACCGTAGCGGAAGTTTTTATCCGCCCACGCCAGCGCCATTTCCAGCTCCACCTCATCATAGATTTTCTGGTCGATGCGCCGACGCAGCTCGGTCATATCGACTGCCTGCACCTTCATGCCTAGCCAGGATTCGAAGAAGTTATGATCGACGATGGAGCCGGCAATCCCCATGGATACGCCGCCGACGGAGAGGTAGCTTTTGCCCTTCATGGCGGCAACCGCCAGCCCGGCGCGGGCGAAGCGCAGCAGCTTTTCTTCGACGTCCGCAGGGATCGAGCTGTCGTCCGCGTCCTGAACGTCGTGACCATAGATCGAGAAGGCCGGAATGCCCTTCTGGCTGTGGGCGGCCAGCGCGGCGGCGAGATAGACCGCTCCCGGACGCTCGGTGCCGTTGAAGCCCCAGATGGCTTTCGGGCGCATCGGGTCCATATCGATGGTTTCGCTGCCGTAGCACCAGCAGGGGGTGACGGTAATGGTCACGCCGACGTTGTGGCGACTAAATTTCTCTTCGCAGGCCGCCGACTCCGCCATACCGGCGATGCAGGTATCCGCAATGACGCACTCGATCTGCGCGCCGCAGGCGTGGCGAAGCTTCTCGCCGATCAGCGCGGCGGTGGCCTGCGCCATATTCATGGTTTGCTCTTCCAGCGATTCGCGTACGCCCATGCGACGTCCGTCAATGACCGGGCGAATGCCTATTTTCGGTAAGCTGATTTTTTTCATTCCAGACTCCTCACGTTATTCGGAAAATGTTCAGTTTGTTGCCGTTTGTGAACGGAAACGGGCAAAAATAAAGATGATGGCGAAGCACAGCGTCGGGACCAGTTCGGCGGTCGGAATATTGCCCGCCGCATCGCTGACAAATCCCATGACCGGCGTGACGATCCCGCCGCCGATAATGGTCATGACGATAAACGACGAACCGTATTTGGTATCCTGCCCCAGATTTTTGATCCCCAGAGAGAAAATGGTGGGGTACTGAATCGACATAAACGCGCTGCACAGGGTTAGCGCCAGCAGGCCGATATGCCCGCCGCTGAGCGCGGAAATCAGGCACAGCGCCATCGACAGCAGGGCGTAGGCGGCGAGCACTTTATGCGGGGCAAAGCGGCTGATGAGCCAGGTGCCGCTAAAGCGGCCGATGAAGAAGCAGACCATAGTGCCGGTCAGGTAGTTCGCGGCGAAGCCGGGCGTCATGCCGGGGATCTCTTCGATAGCATAGCGAATTAAATAGCTCCAGCAGGCCGTTTGCGCGCCAACGTAGCAGAACTGCGCCAGAACCGCCCAGCGCCAGTGGCGAATGCGCACCAGCCTGGAGAAGGAGGCGGTCAAAGAGCTCTGGGCGCTATCTCCGTGGTCGTCGCTTTGCAGAGAAGGGAACTTTGTCAGCGCGATCAGCACGGCAACCAGCAGCACGATCGCCACGATAATCATATACGGCGTCTGAACCGATAACACCAGGCTGTGCTTATAGGCGCTGAGCTGCTCGGGCGCCATTTTATCGAGCACTTCCTGAGATTGATGCGGCACGTTAGACAAAATAAGACTTTGCCCAAAGACGACGGCAATAATGGCGCCAAAGGAGTTAAAGGTTTGTGCCAGGTTGAGGCGGAAATGACCGCCGCTTTCCGGGCCAAGGACCGTAACGAAAGGGTTGGCGGCGGTTTCAAGACATCCCAGACCAGCGGCAATAATAAAAAGGCCAATCAGGAATAAAGTGTAATTCATTATTTCCGCAGCTGGCCAGAATAAGGCAGCGCCGAACGCGTAAAGGAATAGCCCGGTAATTATCCCGGCTTTATAGCTGAGTTTTTTCATCAGGATCCCGGCGGGAACGGGAATGACGAAGTAGCCAAAATAAAATGCTGATTGAATCAGCCCGGCCTGAAAATTAGTTAAGGTAAAAGCCTGCTGGAATTGCGGCAGCAAAATGTCATTTAAATTATTGGCAACGGCCCACAGGAAAAATAGCGAGCACAGCAGGGCGAATGGAATAATATAGCGCTTACTTTGGCCGACATCTATCGCACGAAAACTCTGCGTTTGTATTGTTGTGTTTCCCATAGCATCCTCATCAGTTCAGAAGCGTGTCCAGCATCTTTAGAGTGCGGCTGGCAACTCTCTCCAGCCGGCAAAACAAGGTGAGTTCCGATTAAGCGGCAGCGAATAAAATGCTCTCATGGATGAACTCATGAATTCATTTTCAAATAAACAACGCCTTTTAATATGATGGCGGTCACATTTGGCCCGAAGACTATGGCTTTATGTGATTAGCATCACTTTAATTTATCTAAAACAATGACCGTTTGAGATTATTTAATTTAAAAGCCACAGCGGCGCTGCCCGATTTAATTTATTGCGGCGCAAACGGGCAATTGTTAAAGACAGAGGGAAATGCCCGTTTTAAAAAAGAAAAATAATAACGGGCAGTTTTCTTCGGTGAAAGTAACCGGCGCTTTATTTATTCGCGGAGATTAATTGATGGCGGTCACAGAATACGCTGATATCAATTCCATTCTGGTTATTCAATATGATGATGGTAAGTAAATATCCAATTAATTCGACAGAACCGGGATGATGTTAAGTGAGGATTCTGTTGGTCTGTTTTGAAACGCTGAGAGAGGTAAAGAATGGAACGAAATACGCTGGCGCGGCAGATTATTGATACCTGCCTGGAAATGACCCGGCTGGGGCTGAATCAGGGGACCGCAGGCAACGTGAGCGTGCGCTATGAAGGCGGCATGCTGATTACGCCGACGGGCATCCCGTACGAAAAGCTCACCGAATCCCACATCGTATGGATTGACGCCAACGGCCAGCATGAGCAGGGCAAGCTGCCGTCAAGCGAGTGGCGTTTCCATATGGCGGCCTACCAGACCCGCCCCGACGCGCAGGCGGTGGTCCATAACCACGCGGTGCACTGTACCGCGGTGTCGATCCTTAACCGGCCCATTCCGGCGATCCACTACATGATTGCCGCCGCCGGCGGCAACTCCATCCCCTGCGCGCCCTACGCCACCTTCGGAACGCGCGAGCTCTCCGAATATGTGGCCGTCGCGCTAAAAAACCGCAAGGCGACCCTGCTGCAGCATCACGGGCTGATTGCCTGTGAAGAGAGTCTGGAAAAAGCGCTGTGGCTGGCGCATGAGGTGGAGGTGCTGGCCCAGCTGTACCTCAGCACGCTGGCGATTATCGATCCCGTGCCGGTACTGGATGACGAAGCGATAGCCATCGTGCTGGAAAAATTCAAAACCTATGGGCTACGTATCGAAGAGTGATCCCGCACGACAAACAGGAGACGGGCAATGGCGAACAGAATGATTTTGAACGAAACGGCGTGGTTTGGCCGAGGGGCGATAGCGGCACTATCCGACGAAGTGAAGCGTCGCGGCTATCGTAAGGCGCTGATTGTCACTGATAAGACGCTGGTTCAGTGCGGCGCGGTTAGCAAGGTCACCGACAGGATGGATGCCGCCGGTCTGGCGTGGGAGATCTTTTCCGCCGTGATCCCGAATCCGACGATTGCGGTTGTACAGGAGGGGCTGCGGGTTTTTCAGCAGAGCGGGGCGGACTACCTGATCGCCATTGGCGGCGGCTCGCCGCAGGATACCTGTAAGGCGGTGGGGATTATCAGCGCTAACCCTGAGTTTGCCGACGTTCGTAGCCTGGAAGGGCTATCGGCAACCCGCGCCCCGAGCGTACCGATTATGGCCATTCCGACCACCGCCGGAACCGCGGCGGAGGTGACGATCAACTACGTGATCACCGATGAGGAAAAGCGGCGTAAATTTGTCTGCGTCGACCCGCACGATATCCCCCAGGCGGCGTTTATCGATGCCGATATGATGGACGGGATGCCGCCGGCGCTGAAAGCCGCGACCGGCGTCGACGCGTTGACCCATGCCATCGAAGGCTACGTTACGCGGGCGGCCTGGGCGTTAACCGACGCCCTGCACCTGAAAGCGATAGAGATTATTGCCGGCGCGCTGCGCGGCTCGGTGGCCGGCGAGAGCCGGTCCGGTGAGGCGATGGCGCTGGGGCAGTATATTGCCGGGATGGGTTTTTCCAACGTCGGCCTCGGGCTGGTGCACGGCATGGCGCATCCTTTAGGCGCGTTTTACAACACGCCGCACGGCGTGGCCAACGCCATTCTGCTGCCTCACGTGATGCGCTATAACGCCGCGTACTGCGGAGGTAAGTTTGCCGATATCGCCCGGGCTATGGGCGAGAAAGTTGAAGGCAGAAGCGAAGAGGAGGTACGCCAGGCGGCGGTAGAGGCGGTGTGTAAACTCAATCGTGACGTGGGGATCCCGCCGCATCTGCGCGATGTCGGGGTACGTAAAGAGGATATTCCGGCGCTGGCGCAGGCGGCGTTTGACGACGTTTGCACCGGCGGCAACCCGCGGGAAGCCAGCCTGACGGAGATTATCGAGCTTTACCACTCCGCCTGGTAAACGCTGCCGGGGGGCAAGGGCGATGCTGGCTATCGCCCTTTCTGGCTGAACCTCGGCCGCCAGCTATACCGACTATGCCAGCGACACCGACTACGCCGTCAGCCGCAGCTGCTGCAGATTGCCGTCGAGCTGTAAATCGGTCTGCAGGCGGGCGATTTCACGACAGGTGAACGCCATCTCTTTATGCTCTTCCAGCTTCTTGCGCCACTTCTCCGCGACCTCGTCGAGACGGGCGTAAATCCCCTCCAGATCCGCAAACTCGGTTAAGAGCTGGGCGGCGCTTTTAGGGCCGATACCCGCCACGCCCGGTACCTTCGAGCTGCTAATGCCCGCCAGGCCCCAGTAGTCAGGCAGCTGCTGCGGGGTCACGCCAAACTCTTTGGCAATAAAGGGGGCGTCCAGCCAGCGCTTCTGGAAGTAGTCGCGGATGCGAACCGTGGGCGAAAGCAGCTGGCAGTAGCCTTTATCCGTGGAGACGATGGTGGCCTGGTGCCCGGCCTGGGCCACCTTCATCGCCAGGGTGGCGGCGAGATCGTCGGCTTCGCTGCCCGCTAAGGCCCAGCAGCGTATTCCGCGCTGTTCAAACGCCGCACGGAGCGCGGGCATTTCGGCCTCCAGCGTCTCCGGCATCGGCGCGCGGCCGGCTTTATATTCCGCCAGACGCTGGTGCCGCCAGCTGTGGGCGCGATCGTCATCATCAAATACCGCCACCGCGTGCGTTGGCTGACTATGGACGATCAGCTGCTCCAGCGCGTGCAGGCAGGTGTCAACGCAGGGCGAACCCTGCACCGCGTGAATGCGGCGAATCAGATTGAGCGCGTCGACGATTAACAGATGAACGGCCACAGGTCTCTCCTTATCATTTAGCCCGGCGGATGAGCGGCCGGCCTGGCCGGGCGCCGTGCCCGACCAATGTTCTCAGAAATGTAAGGGTATCATTGCCGTGCGGAGGAGGCTATCGGCACGGGGATAATCGGGAACGCGCCTCGTAAAGCGGCTTAATCCGCGTGCAGCAGCAGGCCCAGGTCGCTATGGGCCGCTTCCCCGTACCAAACGGCTTCGCGCACGGAAACCGGTTTGCCGATCAGTCCGAGGGCATAAAAGCGGTCGGCGATGGTCTGCTGCGCGCGGATGACCTTAAGATCCATCATCCGTGGGCGATGGCTGCGCCGCGCGAGGGCGAGGGCCAGCGAATCGACGTTAATGCCTAATTCGGCGGCAAGCAGGCCGGCGGCCTCCTCGCGCCGGCGGTCGATAAACTGCCCGGTTTGCGTCAGCTCGTGCAGCAGGCGCTGCATGATGTCGCCGTTGCGATTGACGTAATCGCGGCGCGAGAGATAGAACTGATGGTTGTGCACCCGGCCCTCGCCGCTGGCGACCACCCGCAGCTCTCCGGTATGTTCGGCGTCGCTGAGCAGCGGGTCCCACATCATCCACGCGTCGACCGCCAGATAATCGCTGGCGGTGAGAGGGTACTTCGGCGGGATGTAGACCACCTTCACGTCATTCAGGCTCAGCCCGGCCTCTTCCAGAATCTGCAGCAGCAGCCAGTGCACGTTTGAGCCCTTATTCAGCGCAATACGCTTGCCGCGCAGATCGCTGAGGGCGCGGATATCGCTATGCTGCGGCACCACCATCGCCACGCTTTGCGGCGCCGGCGGCTCCCACGCGACGTACACCAGCTCGGCGTTGCTGGCCTGAGCAAAGACCGGCGGCGCTTCGCCGGTGGTGCCAAAATCGATCTCATTGCAGGCAAGGGCGTGCAGCAGCTGCGGCCCGGCGGGGAATTCGCTCCACAGCACGCTGACGCCAAGGCTGGAGAAGGCGCTCTCGAGGCTCTGCCGGGCCTTTAAAATGCCGAGGTTGCCGAAGCGCTGATAGCCGATGCGCAGCTCGCGGTCTACGGACGCGGTTTCGGCTAACCGGCGCGGAGCCGTTTCCACCCGGCGGCGGCTTTTAATCATGCCGATGTTGGCCAGCTGGGTACGCAGGGTGTGGCGACTGATCCCCAGCAGCGCGGCCGCCTGGCTTTGATTGTCGTCGCAATGGGCCATAGCGCCGCGGATCAGCGCGCCGGTCATGCGCTCCCACAGCGCGTCGCCGGGCTGGGCGAGCTGCTGGTGGATAAAGTCGTCCAGCTCAATATCCGTTGCCGTCAGCGGCGCGGCGTGCAGCGTGGTCAGGCGCAGCTGTGCGGGCGTAATCTCCTCCTCTTTGCTGAGCAAAACCGCGTTATGCAGCGTGTTTTCAAGCTCGCGGATATTGCCGGGCCACGGGTAGTCCATCAGCCGGGCTAACGCCTCAGGCGCCAGATAGCGGGTTGGGCGCCCCAGCCGACGGGCGTAGAGCGATAAGAAATGATTGGCCAGCAGCGGAATATCCTGGCGGCGCTGGCGCAGCGGCGGCAGCGGGACGATGGCGATATTCAGGCGGTAATAGAGGTCTTCGCGGAAGCGGCGCTCGCGGATCGCCTGCGCCAAATCTACGTGGGTGGCGGCAATGACCCGCACGTTGACTTTAATCGCCTTGCGCGAGCCGACGCGGGTAATCTCGCGCTCCTGCAGCACGCGCAGCAGCTTCACCTGCAGCGGCAGGCTTAATTCGCCAATCTCATCGAGCAGCAGCGTGCCGCCCTCGGCGGCCTCAAACCAGCCGGGATGCCCCTGCACCGCGCCGGTAAACGCCCCCTTTTCGTGACCGAAGAGCTCCGCTTCCGCCAGGCTCTCGGTGAGCGCGCCGCAGTTCACGGCGAGAAAAGGCTGCTGGCGGCGGCTGCTGTGGTGATGCAGGTAGCGGGCGACCACCTCTTTACCGGTGCCGGTTTCACCGACGATCAGCACGGTGGCCTCCGTGGGCGCCAGTTTATCCAACAGGTTCTGAAAGGCTTTTGACGCCGGATCGATCAGCACCGGGGTATCGGCTGGGGGTTCAGGATTGAGCATGGTAGTCCTCCGCTAAATAACGCCTTGAACTTATCCTCTGTCGGCGGTGGTAAACACGGGCAAACTCTGTGGTTTTGTTGCAAAAGCGGCAGCCTCGCCCCATCTGCTGGCGCATTTGCAACAGCCTGGCGGGCGCAGAATTTTATTAATTATTTGATTTTATTGTCTTAATTTTCCTGTCCGCATTGGCACGATTATCGCTAACACTCATATAACCAAATTAAAACAACTCTTCGATGAATATCGAATATGGTTATATAGGAAATGGATAATGACGCAGAAAGCTAGCGATAAGATCAACGTGTTTTGGTTCTTACCCACCCACGGCGACGGCCGCTATCTGGGCACCACCGAAGGCGGACGCCCCGTTGATTTAGCGTACTTACAACAGGTTGCTCTGGCCGCCGACAGCCTTGGCTACTACGGCGTGCTGATCCCTACCGGCAAAAGCTGCGAAGACTCCTGGCTGGTCGCCTCGGCGCTGGCGCCGTTAACCCGCCGCCTGCGCTATCTGGTTGCGGTGCGTCCGGGACTGCAGCCGCCGACGCTGGCGGCGCGCATGGCGGCGACCCTCGACCGCCTGTCGGAAGGCCGGCTGCTGATCAACGTGGTAACCGGCGGCGATCCGGTGGAGAACAAGGGCGACGGGATTTTCCTCGACCATAGCCAGCGCTATCAGGTTACCCGTGAATTTCTTGACGTTTACTCGCGCCTGCTGAAAGGCGAAAAGGTGGATTATCACGGCGAGCATATTCAGGTTGAGGGGGCGGAAGTTCTCTTCCCGCCGGTGCAGGAAAACGGCCCGCCGCTCTATTTCGGCGGCTCTTCAGAGGAGGCCATTGACGTTGCCGCCGGGCAAATCGATAGCTATCTGACCTGGGGAGAACCGCCTGAGCTGGTGGCGGAGAAGCTGGCCATCGTGCGCGAGCGCGCCGCCGCCCGCGGCCGCACCCTGCAGTACGGCATTCGCCTGCACGTTATCGTCCGTGAAACGGAAGAAGAGGCCTGGGCCGCCGCCGACCGTCTGATTGCCCATCTGGATGATGACACCATCGCCCAGGCGCAGAAGATCTTTGCCCGCATGGATTCCGCAGGCCAGGCGCGAATGAGCGCCCTGCATAACGGCTCCCGCGACAACCTGCGCATCGCCCCGAACCTGTGGGCGGGCGTTGGCCTCGTGCGCGGCGGGGCGGGTACGGCGCTGGTCGGCAGCCCGCAGCAGGTCGCGGACCGCATTCGCGAATATCAGGCCCTCGGCATCACCAACTTTATCTTCTCCGGCTATCCGCACCTCGAAGAGGCCCACCGCTTTGCCGATTTGGTCATGCCGCTGCTGCCGCTTGCCGGCAACGCGCTGCCCAAAGCGCGCGGCGTGAATACCGGCCCGTTTGGCGAAACCATCGGCGGCGATAAGCGGCCGGTTAAACAGGTCAGCGCCAGCTGAGCGGGAGGTGGACATGCTTTTCTGCCTCCAGAGGGGGATTGCCGATGAGCGCTGAACCGCAGGTGGTCATTATCGGCGGCGGGTTCAGCGGCGCCGCCGTGGCGATTGAGCTTCTGCGCCTGGCCCCGCACGGGCTGCGGGTGACGCTGCTGGAGCCTCGCGCCGTGCCCGGCGCGGGGGTGGCCTACTCCACCGCCGAGCCCTCCCATCGCATCAACGTCCCCGCCGCGCGGATGCAGCTGGCGGGCGAGGAGGAGGGCGCTTTCGACCGCTGGTATCGCGGCCAGCCGGCATTTGCCGACGACCCGCAGGCGCGGCGTGAGGACGGCGCGCTCTATCCGCAGCGCGGCCAGTTTGGCCGCTACGTCAGTCAGCGCTTTGCCGATGCGCTGCGGGCGAGCGCGGGACGGCTGGTCCACCTGCGTGAGCAGGCGCTGGCCTATGACCCGCGCGGCGTCACCACCGCCAGCGGCCGGCTGCTGAAAAGCGATCTGCTGATCCTCGCGGTGAGCCATCCGCCGCCGGCGCTGCCGCGCCTGGCGGCCCCTTTCCACGACCATCCTGCGCTGATTGCCAATCCGTGGCGTGCGGACGCGCTTGCCGACATTGCGCCGGATGCGCGGGTGGCGGTGATGGGTACCGGGCTGACGATGGCCGACACCATCGCCACCCTGTCGCGGCTCGGACATCGCGGTCCGGTGACGGTATTTTCGCGGCACGGCCTGCTGCCCAGAGGAAACATCAGCGGCGCTGCCGAGCCGTGGCCCGGCGACTATCGCCAGGGCACGCTGCGTCAGCGGCTGCGGCGGGTGCGGGAAGATGTCCGTCGCGCCGCGGAGCTGGGGCAGCCGTGGCAGGTGGTGCTGGACGCGGTGCGTAACCAGGGGCAGAGCATCTGGCAGGGGCTGACCTTTGCCGACCGCCAGCGCTTCCTGCGCCATCTGCGCAGCTACTGGGATGTGCATCGCTACCGCATCGCCCCGCAGGTCGCCGATGTGCTTAGCCAGCGGCAGCGCGACGGCAGCCTGAAGGTGCAGGCGGCAAGGCTGACGGCGCTGGAGGGCGATGCCCGCCGGCTGACCCTGACCCTGAGTCCGCGCCACGGCGACCCTCAATCGCTGACCGTCGATCGCCTGATTCTGACCACCGGCCCCGCGCACGGCGGCCTGATCGACAGCCAGCCGCTGCTGCGCGACCTGGCGCAGGAGGGGCTGATCCGCGCCGACGCGCTCGGGCTCGGGCTCGACGTCGACTCGCGCTCCCGGGCGATTGGCCGCGAGGGCGTGGTGACGCCAAAGGTACTGATTTCCGGTCCGGCGGCCCGCGGACGTTTTGGCGAGCTGATGGGTCTGCCGCAGGTCGCCGACCATGCCGCCGCGGTCGCCGCCGAAGCGCTGGCGACGCTGGGGATCGAGAGTTCTTTCGTTATTCATGATTAAGCGTGCGCCCCTCGATCGGGACGCACCGTGGAGAAGTGCTATGTCATCACAACGCGAAATTCGTCTTAATGCTTTTGATATGAACTGCGTCGGCCACCAGTCGCCGGGGCTGTGGACCCATCCGCGCGATCGCTCATGGCAGTACAAGGATCTGGACTACTGGGTTGACCTCGCGCGTCTGCTGGAGCGCGGGAAGTTCGACGGCCTGTTTATTGCCGACGTGCTGGGCATCTACGACGTGCTGAACGGCAACGGCGATGCCGCCATTCGCCAGGCAACGCAGGTGCCGGTGAACGATCCGCTGGCGCTGATTACCCCGATGGCGCTGGTGACGGAGCACCTCGGCTTTGGCCTGACCGCATCGCTGTCGTTTGAGCATCCGTATCCGTTTGCCCGCCGCCTGTCGACCCTTGACCATCTGACCAAAGGCCGGGTGGGCTGGAATATCGTGACCTCATACCTGGAAAGCGGGGCGCGCAACATTGGTCATCAGGCGCAGACCGATCACGATGCGCGCTACGACTACGCCGACGAGTATCTCGACGTGGTCTATAAGCTGCTGGAAGGCAGCTGGGAAGACGGGGCGGTGCTGCGCGATCGCGAACGGGGGATCTTCAGCGATCCGCAGAAAATCCATCCGATCAACCACCAGGGCAACTTCTTCTCGGTTCCGGGGATCCACCTCTGCGAGCCCTCGCCGCAGCGCACTCCGGTGCTCTATCAGGCCGGGGCGTCGAGCCGCGGGAAGCAGTTTGCCGCCGGGCACGCCGAGTGCGTGTTTGTCGCCGCGCCGTCAAAAACGCTGCTTAAAAAGACCGTGGCCGACATTCGCCGCCGCGCCGCGGAGGCCGGGCGCGATCCGCGCAGCATCCTGATTTTTAACCTGCAAACGGTGATCGTCGGCGAAACCGATCGCGAGGCGCAGGCCAAATGGCAGGAGTATAAATCCTACGTCAGCTATGAAGGGGCGCTGGCGCTGATCTCCGGCTGGACCGGGATCGACTTCGGCCAGTACCAGCCGGATCAGGTGCTGAAATATCTGCATACCAACGCCATTCAGTCGGCGGTCGAGGCCTTTTCCACCGCCGATCCGGACCGTCAGTGGACGGTGCAGGCGCTGGCCGACTGGGTGGGGATTGGCGGCTTCGGCCCGCTGATCGTCGGCAGTGCGGAAACCGTGGCCGACGAGCTGCAGTCGTGGGTCGAGGAGACCGATGTCGATGGTTTTAACCTCGCCTACGCCGTCACCCACGAAACCTTCCGCGATGTGGTGGATCTGCTTATTCCCGAGCTGCAAAAGCGCGGCGTCTTCAAGCAGGAGTACCGCGAAGGCACGCTGCGCGAAAAACTGTTCGGCGCCGGGCCGCGCCTGGTGGCCCCGCATCCAGGGGCCAGCTACCGGCGCGGCGTGCGCATCGACGCCGGGGCGGGGGAGAAGGTGACATGATTGAGATAGACGACCTGCATAAAAGCTACCGCACGGCGGGGGAGCGGGTCAGCGAGGTGCTGAAAGGGCTGTCGCTGCGGGTGCCGACCGGCTCCATCACCGCGGTGGTGGGGCCAAGCGGCGCGGGTAAATCGACCCTTGCACGCTGCATCAGCCTGCTGGAGCGCCCCGACAGCGGCAGCATCCGGGTTAACGGCAACGACCTGTCGCTGCTCAGCGGCGAGGCGCTGCGCCGCGAGCGGCGGGCGATCGGCACCGTTTTCCAGTCCTCGGCGCTGCTGAACCGCAAAACGGCCTGGCAAAATATCGCCCTGCCGCTGGAGTACCTCGGGGTGGTGGAGCGGGATGTTAAAGCCCGGGTCGGCGAACTGCTGGAAAGCGTCGGCCTGAGCGATAAAGCGGACGCCTGGCCGGCCCAGCTCTCCGGCGGCCAGCGCCAGCGCATCGGCATCGCCCGCGCCCTGGCGCTGCGTCCTTCGGTGCTGCTGGCGGACGAGGCCACCTCCGGGCTGGACCCGCAGGCCACCGCCGCGGTGCTCAATTTGCTTAAACGCCTGCGCGATGAGTATCGCCTGGCGATCGTGCTGATTACCCACGAGATGGACGCGGTACGCGCGGCGGCGGATGCGGTCGCTGAAATTCGCGACGGCGCGATCCTTCAGTTCGGCGAGGTGAAAGAGCTGCTGGCGCGCCCGGATTCTCTGCTGGGCCAGCAGCTGCTGCCGCTCTCTCCGGTGGCGGCCCATAGCGATCTGCTGCTGCGCCTGAGCTACCGCTGGGATGTGCCGGTGGCCACCGACTGGATCAGCCGCCTGAGCCAGCAGTTTGCGCTGCAGATCGACCTGCTCGGCGGCCACGTTGAGGTGATCAACGGCCGGCTGGCGGGACGGCTGCAGGCGGGGGTGCGCTTTCAGGGCGAGCGCCTGTCGGCGGCGCGGATGCTGGCGCTGCTGGCGCAGCTCGGTATCGCGGCGGAGGTGCTTGACGGCGCGCCGGAACTCAAGGAGGCGGTATGAAACCTTCGGTAATCAGCCAGGATACCCCCTGGAGCGAGATCCATACGCTGCTGCTGCCCGCCTACGGCGAAACCTGGCTGATGGTGGCCATTGTGATGCTGTTTGTGGTGACCCTCGGCGGAGTGGTCGGAGTGGTGCTATTCAACGCTTCGTCGCGGGGCCTGTTCCCGCACGCCGTGCTGTACCGGGTGCTGAACTGGGTGGTGAATATGGGGCGCTCCCTGCCGTTTCTGGTGCTGATGGCGGCGATTATTCCCTTCACCTTCTGGCTCACCGGGACAACGATCGGCATTCCTGCCGCCGTGGTGCCGATGATCGCCGCCGGAGTGCCGTTTTTCGGCCGGCTGGTGGAAAACGCGCTGCGCGAGCTGCCGGCGGAGGTCACCGCCGTGGGGATCGTCTGCGGCGGCTCGCGCTGGCAGATTATCCGCAGCGCCCAGCTGAGCGAAGCCCTGCCCGCGCTGGTGGCGGCGGTGACGCTCAACCTGGTGTCGATGATCGAATATTCCGCCATTGCCGGCACCATCGGCGCGGGAGGGATCGGCTATCTGGCGGTGGTGTACGGCTACCAGCGCTTCGACAATCACATCATGATCGCCACCATTATCGCGCTGATCGCCACTATCCAGCTGATTCAATTTTTCGGTGACCGTCTGGTCAACAAACTTCGCCACACGCAGGGGATCTCTTCATGACAACAGAACAGTTTGAGTTACGTAAGGCCCGCCGCTGGCCGTGGCTGGCGGCGCTGGTAGTGATTGTGGCGCTGGCCGTCGCCTTCTGGTGGTGGCGGGGAGAGGCCCGGTCGCAGCAGGTGGTGTTCGGCACCACCCTGAAAATTCATTATGAACCGGCGATGGCCGGCGAGCAGCGGATCATCGAGTACATCGGCGAGCATATCGCGCCGGATTACGGCCTGAAGCTGGAGGCGGTGGGGGTACAGGATCCGGTGCAGGCGGACCGCGCGGTGGCGCAGGGGGAATATGCGGGAACCATCTATCAGCATCAGTGGTGGCTGAAGCAGGTGGTGGACGCTAACGGCTTCGCGCTTTCCACCACGGTGCCGGTGTTCCAGTGGGCCTTTGGCATTTACTCCGATCGCTATAAATCGGTTAAGGATCTGCCGAACGGGGCGACGATCGTGGTGCCGGATGATGGCGCCAACCAGGGGCAGGCGCTGTGGCTGCTGCAGCGCATCGGCCTGATTACGCTCGACCCGGCGGTGGAGCCGCGCACGGCGAAGCTGAAAAATATCGTCGGCAACCCGCATCAGTTTAATTTCAAAGAGCTGGACCTGTTAACCATGCCGCGGGCGCTCAATTCGGTGGATGCGGCAATCGGCTATGTCTCGCAGTTTGATGCCGGAAAAGTATCGCGTGACAGAGGCATTTTATTCCCGCCGGCGCCGCGCACCTTCGCTTCGCAATTGGTCATCGGGACGCCTTATTTGTCGCAGGAGAATATCGTCAAATTAAAACAGGCGTTTTCCGACCCGCGGATCCAGACCTGGCTGAAAACCACCGACGATCCGCTGGTGAAAGACGTGCTGGTGCCGGTTTCCGCCGAATAATCTGCGCTGATGAGCGATCTCGCAGGACGGGCGAAAGCTCGTCCTGATTTTGCCGTTTTATTCAATTAACTTATTGAATATATTGATTTTTATATGCGTATTTGTTGGTTCCACTTTATCAACGGTCGGCCTATAACTGCGATCGTCTGCACAACATAATAAGGTGAAAACATGAGTACGCTGTCTGTTGATAATCCCGGTGTGGCCTCCGCGCCGGTGAGTAGCGTCGGGGATGTGGCGCGGCTAATTAATTCGGGCAAGGATCAGGCTAAATATGCGCGGATGATTGTCTTCCTCGCTCTCGGCGGCGTCTTCCTTGACGCCTATGATTTAACCACGCTCTCCTACGGCATCGACGACGTGGTGCGTGAATTCCAGCTCTCGCCGCTGCTGACCGGCCTGGTCACCTCATCCATTATGGTCGGCACCATTTTTGGCAACCTGATCGGCGGCTGGCTGACGGATAAATATGGCCGCTATTCGGTGTTTATGGCCGATATGCTGTTTTTTGTCGTCTCGGCTATCGCCGCGGGGCTGGCGCCCAACGTCTGGGTGCTGATCGGCGCCCGTTTCCTGATGGGCATCGGCGTCGGTATCGATCTGCCGGTCGCCATGTCCTACCTCGCTGAATTCTCCCGTTTTACCGGCAAAGGCAACAAGGCCTCGCGCCTCGCCGCCTGGTGCCCGATGTGGTACGCCGCCTCGACGGTCTGTTTTCTGATTATCTTCGGCCTCTATTTTCTGCTGCCAAAGGAGCATCTCGACTGGCTGTGGCGCGCCTCGCTGCTGTTTGGCGCGGTTCCGGCGCTGCTGATTATCGCCGTGCGCAGAAAATTTATGAATGAATCGCCGCTGTGGGCGGCAAACCAGGGAGACCTGGCCTCGGCGGTGCGCATTCTGCGCGACTCTTACGGCATTGCCGCCCATGAAGCGCCGGCTGAACGCCCCGCGCCGCCGCCGAAGGTGAGCTTCCGCGTGCTGTTTGAAAAGCCGTACCGCGAGCGCACCATCGTTGCCGGGGTGATGAATATCTGTATCTCCTTTGAGTACACCGCCATCGCCTTTTTCCTGCCGTCGATCCTCGCGCAGTTTCTCGGGGCCGGCGTGTTTGAAACCATCTCCGCTTCGCTGGGGCTGAACGCGCTGTTTGCCTTTACCGGCGGTCTGCTGGGAATGCATCTGGCGTGGAAATATCCGTCGCGCCACGTGGCGATTGCCGGCTTCGCGCTGCAGTTTATCGCCCTGATTGTGCTTGCTCTGGTGGGTCAGCCGCAGGCCACCGTCGGCGTGGTGCTGGCGATTGCGATGCTTGGGCTGTGGCTGTTTGCCGAGGGCTTTGGCCCCGGCGCGCAGCTGATGATCTATCCGGCGCTCTCCTATCCAACCTCGATTCGCGCCACCGGCGTCGGCTTCAGCCGGGCGCTCTCCGGGATCGGCAGCGCGCTGGCGCTGTTCGTGCTGCCGCTGCTGCAGGCCTCCCTCGGCACGCAAATGTTCTGGGTGGTATCGCTGGCCGCCCTGATTCCGATCTTCTTCCTGCTTGCGGTTCGCCACGAGCCGACGCGTCACGACATTGACGACAGCCACCATTAAGGAACAGATGATGACACTACTTTCTACCGGTACCGATTACGAACTGCTGGCGGCGGCCTTTCGGCCGATTTTCTCGCGCATTGCGCAAGGGGCGGCCAGCCGCGAGCAGCAGCGTATTCTGCCCGAGGAGCCGATTCGCTGGCTGAAGGAGGCGGGATTCGGCACGCTGCGCATTCCGCGGGAAAAGGGCGGCTGGGGCGCGTCGCTGCCGCAGCTGATTGCCCTGCTGATTGAGCTGGCCGAGGCTGATTCAAACCTGCCGCAGGCGCTGCGCGCTCATTTTGCCTTTGTTGAGGATCGTCTGAATCAGCCCGATTCTGCGCAGCGCGATCGCTGGTTCCAGCGTTTTCGCGACGGGGAGCTGGTGGGCAGCGGCTGGACCGAAACGGGGGCGGTAAAGCTTGGGGAGGTGAATACTCAGGTGACGCCGGACGAGCACGGCTGGCGGCTCAGCGGCGAGAAGTTTTACAGCACCGGGACGCTGTACGCCGACTGGATTGACGTCTTTGCCCGCCGCAGCGACAACAACGGCGACGTGATAGCGCTGGTCAGTACCAGGCAAAGCGGGGTGGAGCGAGAGGACGACTGGGATGGCTTTGGCCAGCGTCTGACCGGCAGCGGCACCACCCGCTTCCGGCAGGCGCAGGTTGAGCAGGAACATGTCTACGATTTTGCCGAGCGCTTTCGCTACCAGACCGCCTTCTATCAGCATATCTTACTGGCGACGCTGGCGGGTATCGGCCTGGCGGTAGAACGCGATGCCGCCGAAGGGGTGAAAAAACGCTCCCGTATGTACAGCCACGGCAATGCCGCCGTGCCGCGCGAAGATCCTCAGGTGCTGCAGGTGGTAGGGCAAATCAGCAGCTGGGCGTGGGCGACCCGCGCGGCGGTGCTGCAGGCGGCGGAGTCTTTACAGCAGGCCTATATCGTTCACGCCAGCGGCGACGAGGCGCTGATTGAGCAGCGTAATCGTCTGGCGGAGGTTGAAGCGGCGCAGGCGCAGGTGATTGCCAGCGACTGGATACCGCGCGCGGCGACCGAGCTGTTTAACGCCCTCGGCGCGTCGGACACCCGGGTAGGCAAAGCGCTCGATCGCCACTGGCGCAACGCGCGCACGGTGGCGTCGCATAATCCGGTTATCTATAAAGCGCGCAATATCGGCAACTGGCTGGTCAACGGCGAAGCGCCGACCTTTATCTGGCAGATAGGCAACGGCGAGAAAACGCAGGGGTAAGGAGGGAGGCGACGGGGAAAACCGTCGCCGTTAATCACTATTTATCCTGCGACCAGGTGGCGCTGCGCACGTCCACTTTGACCGGCAGCAGGCCAACGCGGGTGAAGGTATCCGCCAGCGCCTGCTGTTCGTTATAGACCGCAGGCGTCATGCGTTCGGCGCCGTAGGGCAGGCGGGCGAGCGCTTTCAGCCAGATAGCCTTATCCAGCCCGGTTGAGGTCGCCAAAATCCCGGCGGCGTCGTCCTGATGAGCGTTAGCCCAGTCGCTGAGCTGGCGTAACTCATCCACCACCTGTTTTGCCGTATCCGGGTGGTTTTCGGCAAATTTGCGGCTGGCGAGATAGAAGGTGTAGTGCGGCACCAGCCCTTCAGCGTTGCGGATCTGCCGCGCCTTGGCGTTGGTTTCGACTTCGGCAAGGTACGGGTCCCAGATAACCCAGGCATCAATGGCGCCGCGCTGGAAGGCGGCGCGGGCATCGGCCGGAGGCAGATAGACCGGCGTGATATCTTTATAGCTCAGTCCGGCTTTTTCCAGCGCGGCCACCAGCAGGTAGTTGACGTCAGAGCCTTTATTCAGCCCCACGCGCTTGCCTTTCAGGTCGGCCACGTTGTGGAGCGTCGAGTTTTCCGGCACCACGATGGCTTCGGTTTTGGGGTTCGCCGGGGAGTGGGCGAGATAAACCAGATCCGCCCGCGCCGCCTGAGCGAATGCCGGCGGAGCGTCGCCGGTGGCCGCCAGGTCGATACTGCCGACGTTCAGTCCTTCCAGCATCTGCGGACCGGCAGGAAACTCTATCCAGCGCACGGCGATCCCCTGTTTTTTGAAGGTCTCATCGAGGGTTCCGCGATATTTCAGCAGGGCGAAAATATTGGCTTTTTGATAGCCGATGTTAACGGTTTCCGGCGCCTGTGCCAGCGCGGAAGCAGAGAGGCCGAGCACCAGCGGCAGCAGGGCCAGATGGAACCTTTTGGACATGATTTGTTCTCCTGTAGCGGTTAACCGTAAGGTAACAAATTGCCCTTATAACCAATAAATAACTAAATCTTAGTCTATATAACAAAAGTAGCGGTCGGCGCGGCGGGGAGTGCGGGAGAGTGCCCGGCAGGCGCGGCTGCCGGGCTGGAGAGGGCTTAATCGCAGGTCACGATTTTCATCGCCAGGCCACCGCGCGACGTTTCACGGTACTTGGCGTTCATATCCTTGCCGGTTTCGTACATCGTCTCGATAACCTTATCGAGGCACACGCGCGGTTCGCTGGTGCGGCGCAGCGCCATCCGGGCGGCGTTGACGGCCTTCACCGAGGCGATGGCGTTACGCTCGATGCACGGCACCTGAACCTGGCCGGCAACCGGGTCGCAGGTCAGACCCAGGTTGTGCTCCATACCAATTTCCGCGGCGATGCACACCTGGCCCGGGCTGCCGCCCAGCAGCTCGGTTAAGCCGGCCGCCGCCATCGAACAGGCCACGCCGACCTCGCCCTGGCAGCCCACTTCGGCGCCAGAAATCGAGGCGTTCATCTTATACAGCGAGCCAATTGCGCTGGTCACCAGCAGGTAGCGCGCCAGAGAGTTAGCGTTGACCTTGCGGATAAACTTATCGTAGTAGGCCAGTACCGCAGGCACGATCCCGCAGGCGCCGTTGGTCGGCGCGGTGACCACGCGGCCGCCGGCGGCGTTCTCTTCGTTCACCGCCAGGGCGAACATATTGATCCAGTCAACGACCGCCATCGGATCGCTGTTGGTATTGTCCTGGCTGACCAGCATCCGGCGTAACGCGGCGGCGCGGCGCGGGACCCGCAGCTTGCCCGGCAGAACCCCTTCGGTGCTGATGCCGCGTTCGATACCGCCGCTCATCACTTCCCAGACGGCGGTAAAGTGCTGCTCCAGCTCTTCTTTGCTGTGCAATGCCAGCTCGTTTTGCATCATCAGGCCGGAAAGCGAGAGCCCGCTTTCGCGGCAGTGCCGCTGTAAATCAGCCGCATTTTGGTAGGGATAAGGCACGGCAACCGGCGCGTCGTTGCTCTGGCCGAAGTGCTGTTCGTCGACGATAAAACCGCCGCCGATGGAGTAGTAGGTCTGGCTATAGAGCACTTTGTCGCCGCCGAGGGCGGTAATGCGCATGCCGTTTTCATGCAGCGACAGGTTGTCAGCATGAAAATTCATGCAGCGGTCAACCGGGAAGTCGACTTCCTGCTGGCCGTTTGCCAGCATCAGGCGCCCGTGGGTGTTGACGTCCTGAATAAACGCCGGAATGGCGTCAATGTCGACGCTATCGGGCATGTTGCCCGCCAGGCCCATAATAATCGCAATGTCGGTGTGGTGGCCTTTGCCGGTCAGGGAAAGGGAACCGTATACGTCGACGATGACGGTGGTGACGTTGGCAAGCAGCCCGCGCGCGATAAGGTCGTCGGTGAATTGTTTGCCCGCTTTCATTGGCCCCACGGTGTGGGAGCTGGAAGGGCCAATGCCGATTTTAAAGATATCGAATACGCTGATCATGATGCACATCCAGAGCTGTCGGAAAGCGCGCCGCCGGCGGGCGGCGCGAGGGGGAGATTAGCTGAACAGAGAGTAGAAAATTGCGGAGATAGCAATCAGGCCCATAAGCACCACGAAGACGTTGCTGACGTGGCCGCTGTATTTGCGCATCGCCGGGACTTTCTGAATCGCGTACATCGGCATCAGGAACAGAATCATCGCGATAATCGGGCCGCCTAGGGTTTCGATCATACCGAGAATGCTCGGGTTCAGCGTCGCCACAATCCAGGTGGTGACCAGCATGAACAGCGCGGTGATTTTGTTCAGCTTATTGATTTCGATGGATTTACCTTTACCGCGCAGGGATTTAATCACCATGCCGTTAAAGCCTTCACGGGCGCCAAGATAGTGGCCGAGGAAGGATTTGGTGATGGCAATCATCGCAATGATCGGCGCCATCCAGGCAATCAGCGGGGCGTTAAAGTGGTTCGCCAGGTAAGAGAGAATCGAGATGTTCTGATCTTTTGCCGCCGCCAGGTCCGTCGGGGAGAGGCTCAGTACGCAGCTGAAGACGAAGAACATAACGGTAATCACCATCATGATGTGCGCGCGGGCGAGGATGCTGGAGCATTTCTTCTCAGCGCCCTGGCCGTACTCTTCACGCTTCGCCACGGCGAAGGAGGAGATGATCGGTGAGTGGTTAAAGGAGAAGACCATGACCGGAATCGCCAGCCATAGGGTCATCCACAGGCCGTTGCCGGTAGAGGTTGCGCTGCTCAGGGAGAGCGTTTCCAGCGCCGCGCCGTTCCACTCAGGGATCAGATACAGCGCCAGAATCATCAGGGCGACCACGAACGGGAACACCAGCACGCTCATCGCTTTAACGATCATCTGCTCACCGAAGCGCACGATGGTCATCATCCCGACGATCAGGATCAGCGAGAGAATCGCGCGCGGCGGCGGCGTCATGTGCAGCTGGTGCAGCATGAAGCTCTCGACGGTATTGGTAATCGCGACGCTATAAACCAGCAGGATCGGGTAGATAGCAAAGAAGTAGAGCAGGGTAATCAGCTTACCGGCGCCAACGCCAAAGTGTTCTTCGACGACTTCGGTGATGTCCTCGCCCGGATTCTTACCGGAAAGCACAAAACGGGTCATCCCGCGGTGGGCAAAGAACGTCATCGGGAAAGCCAGAATAGCCATGATGATCAGGGGGATAAGGCCGCCGACCCCGGCGTTGATCGGCAGGAACAAAACGCCCGCGCCGATAGCCGTGCCGTACAGGCCCAGCATCCACATGGTATCCGTTTTGCGCCATCCGCTGCGGGTTGCGCCCGAAACGACAGTGCTGGTTTGCGTGGTTTCCATCTGTATCTCCTGGAGGAAGCAACAAAAAATAATAAATAAAATCAATTAAGTAATATAAAATTCGTTTGTTTACGGTTTTTTAGTGATTTTCTCCGTAACAAGTGGGGCGGAAAGATACATTCATATTGGAAATCTATCAGTGATCTCGATCTCAATTGCAATAATCCACTTTCAAGGTGGGTATTTTTAGTCCAACAGTCTGTTTCTGATGTTCAGCCAGATATTTGTGGCGCGAAGGCTATCATTCGCAGCATATGAGATAAAAGCATGACGGCGTAATAACGAGGTTTTTGCTGTAAAAATGAGATGTTCTCGATGTTTTAGCTCTCAAATATCTTTTTTGTGGTGATATTTGTTGCTGTTTTTGGAAAGGCAAACGATTGGCTTTGTAAAAAGCTACAAAACATTCACAAAGGAAATAGATTTCTGACAGGGCGCGCGGCGAAGCCGGTGGGTAGGCAGATTATCGTGCTGGAGTGCTGGAGTGCTGGAGTGCTGGAGTGCTGGAGTGCTGGAGTTCGGGTTGGGCTGCCCGGGCAGGACGTCAGCCGCCGCCCGGGAAGGGTTACAACAGGGCTCAGGAGCCTATTTCATAGCAAGGAATATAGGCGCTGCCGCCCGGCAGCTTCATGCGGTGCTGGGCGACGAAGCCCTGCAGCAGATCGTCCATGCGGCGCATGATCTCCGCATCGCCGTGCAGCTTATAAGGGCCGAATTTTTCAATCGCCTGGATGCCGACCTCTTTGACGTTCCCGGCGACGATCCCGGAGAAGGCGCGGCGGAGATCCGCGGCCAGCACTTCTACCGGCTGGTCCGGGTAGAGCTTGAGGTTGGCCATGTTTTCGTGCGTCGGATCGAACGGCATCTGCAGGTCCGGCGAAATACGAATCGACCAGTTAAAGCTGTAGGCGTCGTCGGTTTCCCGGCGGCTCTCTTTCACCAGCGGCATCGCTTTCTTCAGCTGACGCGCAACTTCGCTGGCGTCGTCAATGATAATCCGGTAGTGGCGGCGCGCCGATTCGCCCATAGTGTGGACGATGAACTCATCCAGCACGCGGAAATAGTTCGCGCTCTCTTTTGGCCCGGTAAGGATCAGCGGCAGTACCTGCGCCTTGTTGGCCGGGTGCATCAGAATGCCCAGCAGATAGAGCAGCTCTTCCGCCGTCCCCACCCCGCCCGGGAAGATGATGATACCGTGGGCGATGCGCACGAACGCCTCAAGGCGTTTTTCGATGTCCGGCATGATGATCAGTTCGTTCACCAGCGGGTTCGGCGGCTCGGCGGCAATAATAGAAGGTTCGGTCATGCCGATAAAGCGGCTGTCTTTGTAGCGCTGCTGGGCATGGCCAACCGCGGCGCCTTTCATCGGCGCTTCCATCGCGCCCGGGCCGCAGCCGGTGCAGATATTCAGCTCGCGCAGGCCGAGCTGGGTCCCGACGCGGCGGGCGTAGAGATATTCGGTCTCATTGATCGAGTGGCCGCCCCAGCAGACGATCATATTTGGCGCTTCGCCGACGTGCAGGGCGCGGGCGTTACGCAGAATCGAGAATACCAGGTTGGTGATATGCACCGAACTTTCGAGGTCGAGGTTCGGGAGACGAACGGTATTATGAATCTGCCCGTAAACGAACAGGATGTCGCGCAGCACGGCAAACAGGTTGGCCTGCAGGGAACGGATAATACGCCCGTCAACGAACGCCTCTTCCGGCGGGTTGATCAGTTCCAGCTTTACGCCGCGTTCGCGACGCAGCACGTTAATATCGAAGTTTTCAAAACGAGACAGTAGCTCTTTGCTGTTATCGGTCAGGCTCCCCGAGTTGAGCACGGCAAGCGAACAGTTGCGAAAGAGCTGATACAGGTCGCTGCTGGCGGTGCGTTTAAGCATATCCACTTCCAGCTGTGACAGCATATCCATTGAACCAAGCGGGCTAACATGTGTAATCAAGTGAACTCCTTAACAGGACGATTATCGTCTTCCTGTGATTACAATAGCCTTGCCTGCGGCGTTTCCACAACCTTGCGTACGCGTGAACGCACGCAAAGTTGTGAAAATTCTTTACTACTGGCGCGCCAGGCGAGCGATAGCCGGAACAAAGTCCGCGTTGCTGCGCCACGGGTTGATGTCGAGGCCGCCGCGGCGGGTATAGCGGGCGTAGACGGAGAGCGATTGCGGCCGGCAGAAGCGCAGGAGGTCGTTGAAGATCCGCTCGACGCACTGCTCGTGAAACTCGTTGTGATGACGGAACGAGACCAGGTAGCGCAGCAGCTTTTCGCGATCGATTTTTGGCCCACGATACTGGATTTGCACCGAACCCCAGTCCGGCTGATGGGTGATCAGGCAGTTGGATTTAAGCAGATGGCTCACCAGCGTCTCTTCGACGATGTTGTCGCCGGCGGCGCCCAGCAGGTAGTCGGTGCTGAATTCATAGTTATCAATCTCGATGTCCTGATCGTCGATGCAGGTGCCGTGCAGATGGGCCACCGGCTGGCCTTCGAGTTCGTCAAGGCGATAGAGCGCAACCGTGACCTCGCCCTGGGCGCAGGCGCTAAGGTCGCGCGCCAGGGTCGCCTGCACCTCTTGCCAGCTGGCAAAGCGGGTCTGGTTAAAGCTGTTGAGATAGAGCTTAAAGCTCTTGGATTCCACCAGGTTCACGCTGGTATCGCTCAGCTCGACGTGGCCCACCGCCACCTGCGGCAGGCCTTTTGCATTCAGCCAGGAGAGTTCGTACAGCGTCCAGATATCGCCGCCGTGGAAGGGTAGGCTGTCGGCGTGGAGGCCCAGCGGATCGCGGTTCAGGCTGCGCGGCACGCCCTGCAGCAGGGATGCGTCGTAGGTATCACGGTAATCGGTTGATTTACCGAGCGTCAGGCCAGCCAGAGCCTGATGATTCTCATAAGAAGACATGTTTCACCATAGTAAAGCGGGTACACTATTTGCTAAGTGTATCCTGGCTAACGTGAAGAGAGAAACCGGTGGACAATCAGACCGCAGAAGCGCTGCAAGCATTTACCCAACGTTATTGCGACGCCTGGCAGCAGCAGCGCGCAAGCCTGCCGCGCAGCGAAGAGCTTTACGGCATCCCGTCGCCCTGCATCAGCTCGACGGACGCCGACGCCGTTTTCTGGCAACCGCAGCCCTTTTCACTCGCCGCCAATATCAGCGCGGTTGAAAGGGCCTTAGATATTGTGGTACAACCGCCGGCTCATAGTTATTATACCACCCAGTTTGCCGGCGATATGCAGGCGCGCTTGGCCGGTGAAACGATGACCCTGCTGCAAACCTGGAGTCCGGATGACTTCCAGCGTATGCAGGAAAATCTGATTGGTCATCTGGTGGTGCAAAAACGCCTGAAGCTGTCGCCGACGCTGTTTATCGCCACTCTGGACAGCGAGCTGGAAGTTATCTCCGTTTGTAACCTGAGCGGTGAAGTCCTCAAAGAGACGCTCGGCACGCGCAAGCGTACGACCCTTGCTCCCTCCCTTGCGAGTTTTCTTAACCAGCTTGAGCCGGTTCTGTAACCCATTGTGCCTGTCCATTTGTGAGAGATCTCTTACAAGACCTGTAAGAGATCGTCATCATTTAAGTCATTTTTCAACTATTTAATTTTTAATAAATCAATTAAATTCAGTTGGTTAGGTTTTATATCGTCTTTTTCAGTGGTGACTAATCTTAAGAGATTGTCGTATGAAGGCTTGTAAGACGAGGCGGAATCAGGGATCCTATGTATGTCGACAGGGAGTCGCAAATGAAGTGAACATCAGGATGATGACGCTTCTGCAGGACCCGCCGGGAAGGCGCAGCAAGGACAGGCTTCAGGATGAAGCACAGGATAACGCAGGATTGCGTAAAGGACACCTCCAGGATGGAGAACGTGAGCCGCTCATGATGAACGGTGGATCAGGAAGATCGGGATAGACTTAAGGACAGGTAATTTCACATCGGGGTGGTGTGAAAGCAGGACGCACTGGTTTATGGATGAACATGGTCAGGAGACCTCAGGAAAAGTTTTCACGGACGAGCAGGGAGCACCAATGTAGCTGGATTGCTGCGAAACGAACCGGGAGCACTGTTTATACAGTGCTCCCTTTTTTTATTTCTCTTCTGAATTTGCTATTCTGCGCCGGTTTACAACTCATCGAGGTTTCCCCATGACTCTTCACCTCAGCGTGCGCGAGCGCCTGCACGCGATTGAAGCGCTGCTGCGCGAAACGCAGTACTGGCAGGAAAGCGCGCCGCAAAGCAGCGCCTTTGCCAGCGACAGTCCGTTCTGCATGGATACCATGGAGCCGCTGGAGTGGCTCCAGTGGGTGCTGATCCCTCGTATGCATCAGCTGCTGGATGGCGAGCAGCCGCTGCCGCAGAGTTTTGCCGTCTCCCCTTATTATGAGATGGCCCTTGATGCCGCCCACCCGCTGCGCGATCGCGTGCTGGCCGAGCTGCTGCTGCTCGATACCCTTTTTGCGAGCGATAACGCCTGATGCTGGAAATTATTTATCAGGACGAGTGGCTGGTGGCGGTCAATAAGCCTTCCGGCTGGCTGGTCCACCGCAGCTGGTTGGATCGCGATGAAAAAGTGGTGGTTATGCAAACGGTGCGCGATCAGATTGGCCAGCACGTCTTTACCGCCCATCGGCTCGACAGACCGACCTCCGGCGTTCTGCTGATGGGGCTATCAAGCGAGGCGGGAAGGCGGCTGTCGCAGCAGTTTGAACAACACCAGATGCAAAAACGCTACCACGCCATTGCCCGCGGCTGGCTCACCGAAGAGGCGCTGCTCGATTATCCGCTGGTTGAAGAGCTGGATAAAATAGCCGATAAATTTGCGCGCGAAGATAAAGGCCCGCAGCCGGCGGTGACCCACTATCGTGGCCTGGCGACGGTGGAAATGCCGGTCGCCACCGGACGCTATCCGACGACGCGCTATAGCCTGGTTGAGCTGGAGCCTAAAACGGGACGTAAGCATCAGCTGCGCCGCCATCTGTCACACCTGCGCCACCCGATTATCGGTGACAGCAAGCACGGCGATCTGCGGCAGAACCGCAGCGCGGTTGAAAACTTTGCCTGCGACCGCCTGATGCTGCATGCCAGCCAGCTCTCGCTAACTCATCCGTTTACCGGCGAGCCGCTGGTCATTCGCGCCAGCCTGGACGATGTGTGGATGCGGGCTCTGTCGCAGTTTGGCTGGCGAGGCCTTCTGCCGCTAAATGAAAGGGTTGAGTTTGCTGGCGACAGCGGTCAGGATGAACAGATTGAGGTCAATCCAGGGAGATAAACATGGCAGAAGTCGGGATTTTTGTCGGTACGATGTATGGCAACGCGCTGCTGGTCGCTGAAGAAGCTGAAGCCATTTTGAGCGGTCTGGGCCATAAAGCGAAGGTGTTCGAAGACCCGGAGGTTCAGGACTGGGAACCCTACAGCGGAAAATATGTCCTGGTCGTGACGTCAACGACCGGACAGGGCGATCTGCCGGATAGCATCGTCCCGCTGTACGAAGGCATTAAGGATATGTACCAGCCGCACCTGCGCTACGGAATCATCGCGCTCGGCGATAGCACCTACGCTAACTTCTGCGGCGGCGGCAAAACCTTTGATGCGCTGCTGCAGGAGCAGGGCGCAAAGCGCGTCGGCGAAATGCTGCTGATTGACGCCAGCGAAGACCCGGAACCCGAAGGCGTTTCCAACCCGTGGGTTGAACAGTGGGCGACCCTGCTCGAATAGGCGGATGAAAAGTGACGCTCTCCCCCTACGTAGAGGGCGTCCCTTCTGAAGGCCAGCGCCGGATAAACGCTCAACGGGATCATACCCGTTCCCGCTCGCTGGGAGTTCAGGCATCTGCATAATAACCGCTTATACAGAGTGGTTTTTTCCAGGTGTTTTCACCGGGTCAAGAGAGATATTTCACACTCCCGCCGTTTGCACCGTCGCTGGCAGCGCTAAGCGGCTGCTGCTTTTCATTTCCGTGAACTACCCCCCATCTGATTAGGCATAAGCCATAAATCGATTTCAGCACGTCCCGCAAAGCTGTGTATGTGCACGGTGAGCCAGCCATGTCCTCTTTTTATACTTTCTCTGCCAGTTTGAAAAAGCAAAATGCCAGATAAAACGAAAACACTAACACGTCATTCTGACTACCCTACAGGTTGTGCTGTTCAGAATGAACGTAGCTAATTGCTATGATTCAGGAGTGCAACAATGAGTACATTAAGTCAGGCGGCGAGCGGCGCGGAAAAACGCACCAACGCCCGCTACTGGATAGTGGTGATGCTGTTTATCGTCACCTCTTTTAACTATGGCGACCGCGCGACGCTGTCGATTGCCGGCTCGGAAATGGCCAAAGATATTGGCCTCGACGCGGTGGGCATGGGCTACGTTTTCTCGGCGTTCTCATGGGCCTACGTGATTGGTCAGATTCCCGGCGGTTGGCTGCTCGATCGCTTTGGTTCAAAACGGGTCTATTTTTGGTCCATCTTCATTTGGTCGATGTTTACCCTCCTGCAGGGTTTCGTCGATATCTTTAGCGGTTTTGGCATCATCATCGCGCTGTTTACCCTGCGATTCCTCGTCGGCTTAGCGGAAGCTCCATCCTTCCCCGGCAACAGCCGCATCGTCGCGGCCTGGTTCCCGGCGCAGGAGAGGGGCACCGCGGTCTCTATTTTTAACTCCGCCCAGTACTTTGCCACCGTTATCTTCGCGCCGATCATGGGCTGGCTGACCCATGAGGTCGGCTGGTCGCACGTCTTCTTCTTTATGGGAGGGCTGGGGATCGTGATTAGCTTCGTCTGGCTGAAAGTGATCCACGAACCGAATCAGCACCCTGGCGTGAACCAAAAAGAGCTGGAATATATCGCCGCCGGCGGGGCGCTGATCAATATGGATCAGAAGAAAGACGCCAGGAAGGTTCCGTTCAGTGAAAAATGGGGTCAGATCAAACAGCTGATCGGATCGCGAATGATGGTCGGGATCTACATCGGCCAGTACTGCATTAACGCGCTGACCTACTTCTTTATCACCTGGTTCCCGGTTTACCTGGTGCAGGCGCGCGGCATGTCGATTCTGAAAGCCGGGTTTGTCGCCTCCGTTCCGGCCATCTGCGGTTTTGTCGGCGGCGTCCTGGGCGGCATTATCTCCGACTGGCTGATGCGCCGCACCGGCTCGCTGAATATTGCCCGCAAAACCCCAATCGTGCTCGGCATGCTGCTGTCGATGGTGATGGTGTTCTGTAACTACGTTAACGCGGAATGGATGATTATCGGCTTTATGGCGATGGCCTTCTTCGGCAAGGGCATCGGCGCGCTGGGCTGGGCGGTGATGGCGGATACCGCCCCGAAAGAGATAAGCGGTCTCTCCGGCGGTCTGTTCAACATGTTCGGCAATATCTCCGGTATCGTCACGCCTATTGCGATCGGCTACATCGTCGGGACGACGGGCTCGTTCAACGGTGCGCTGATTTATGTCGGGATACATGCGCTGGTGGCGGTGCTGAGCTACCTGGTGCTGGTGGGGGATATTAAACGCATAGAACTGAAACCTGTTGGGGAACGCTAACGATGAATACTCAATCTACTCCGATCGTCACCGACATGAAGGTGATCCCGGTTGCCGGGCATGACAGTATGCTGCTGAATATTGGCGGCGCGCACAACGCCTGGTTTACCCGCAATATTGTGGTACTCACCGACAGCGCGGGCAACACCGGTATCGGCGAGGCCCCCGGCGGCGAGGTGATCTATCAGACGCTGGTGGACGCTATTCCGCAGGTGCTGGGGCAGGAAATTGCGCGCCTGAACAAAGTGGTTCAGCAGGTACATAAAGGCAATCAGGCGGCGGATTTCGACACGTTCGGTAAAGGCGCCTGGACCTTTGAACTGCGGGTTAACGCGGTCGCGGCGCTGGAAGCTGCGCTGCTGGATCTGCTGGGCAAAGCGCTGAATGTTCCGGTCTGCGAACTGCTTGGGCCGGGCAAACAGCGCGACGCGGTCACCGTTCTGGGCTATCTCTTCTATATCGGCGATCGCAATAAAACGGATCTGCCGTATCTGGAGACCACCCCAGGCCAGCACGACTGGTACCACCTGCGGCATCAGGAGGCGCTGAGCGGCGAAGCGGTGGTCCGCCTCGCCGAAGCCGCTCAGGATCGCTACGGCTTTAAAGATTTCAAGCTTAAGGGCGGCGTGCTGCCGGGCGAGCAGGAGATTGACACCGCCCGTGCGCTGAAAAAACGGTTCCCGGATGCGCGTATTACCGTCGATCCGAACGGCGCCTGGCTGCTTGATGAAGCCATTGAACTCTGTAAAGGCCTGCAGGATGTGCTGACCTACGCCGAAGATCCCTGCGGCGCCGAACAGGGATTTTCCGGTCGGGAAGTGATGGCGGAATTCCGCCGCGCCACCGGCCTGCCGGTCGCAACCAATATGATTGCCACTAACTGGCGTGAAATGGGGCACGCGGTGATGCTCAATGCGGTGGATATACCGCTCGCCGATCCGCACTTCTGGACGCTGTCCGGCGCGGTGCGGGTCGCGCAGCTGTGCGATGACTGGGGGCTGACGTGGGGCTGCCACTCAAATAACCACTTCGATATTTCTCTGGCCATGTTTACCCATGTCGGCGCGGCGGCGCCGGGCAATCCGACCGCCATCGATACCCACTGGATTTGGCAGGAGGGCGACTGCCGCCTGACCAAAAATCCGCTGCAGATTGAAAACGGCAAGATTGCCGTACCGGACGCACCGGGTCTGGGTGTGGAGCTGGACTGGGAGCAGGTGCAAAAAGCGCACGAGGCCTATAAGACGCTGCCCGGAGGGGCGCGTAACGACGCAGGGCCGATGCAGTACCTGATCCCAGGTTGGAAATTTGACCGCAAACGTCCCGTTTTCGGCCGCGATTAATTAGAAAAGGATTCAATAATGACGACGCAATTCTCAACGCCGGTAGTCACTTCTATGCAGGTTATCCCGGTGGCCGGTCACGACAGCATGCTGATGAATCTCAGCGGCGCGCACGCCCCGTACTTCACCCGCAATATTGTGATTATTAAAGATAACTCGGGTCATACCGGAGTGGGCGAAATTCCTGGCGGAGAGAAAATCCGCCAGACGCTGGAGGATGCCGCGGCGCTGGTTGTCGGCAAAACGCTCGGCGAATATAAAAACGTGCTGGGCGCCGTTCGCCAGCAGTTTGCCGACCGCGATGCCGGCGGCCGCGGTTTGCAAACCTTTGACCTGCGTACCACTATTCATGTAGTGACCGGGATTGAAGCGGCGCTGCTGGATCTGCTTGGGCAGCACCTTGGCGTGAACGTGGCTTCGCTGCTGGGCGACGGGCAGCAGCGTAGCGAAGTGGAAATGCTTGGCTACCTGTTCTTCGTCGGTAACCGCCAGGCCACGCCGCTGGCCTACCAGAGCCAAACGGATGAGAAGTGTGACTGGTACCGGCTGCGCCATGAAGAGGCCATGACCCCGGACGCCGTCGTGCGCCTGGCGGAAGCGGCCTACGAAAAGTATGGCTTCAACGATTTCAAACTCAAAGGCGGCGTGCTGGCCGGCGAGGAGGAGGCAGAGTCCATCGTCGCGCTGGCGAAACGCTTCCCGCAGGCGCGGGTGACGCTTGACCCGAACGGCGCCTGGCTGCTCGATGAGGCCATCGCCATTGGTAAACAGCTGAAAGGGGTGCTGGCCTACGCGGAAGATCCGTGCGGAGCTGAACAGGGGTTCTCCGGCCGTGAGGTGATGGCTGAATTCCGCCGCGCGACCGGTCTGCCGACGGCGACCAATATGATTGCCACCGACTGGCGGCAGATGGGGCACACCCTGTCGCTGCAGTCGGTTGATATCCCGCTGGCCGATCCGCACTTCTGGACCATGCAGGGATCGGTTCGCGTTGCCCAGATGTGTCATGAATTTGGCCTGACCTGGGGTTCGCATTCCAATAACCATTTTGATATCTCGCTGGCGATGTTCACCCACGTCGCGGCGGCGGCGCCGGGCAGGATCACCGCCATTGATACCCACTGGATCTGGCAGGAAGGGAATCAGCGTTTGACCAGACAACCTTTTGAGATCAAAGGTGGTATGGTGCAGGTACCGTCGACGCCTGGCCTTGGCGTAGAGCTCGATATGGACCGCGTTATGCAGGCTAATGAACTATATAAAAAGCACGGTCTGGGCGCTCGCGACGATGCGATGGCGATGCAGTATCTGATCCCCGAGTGGACGTTTGACAACAAGCGCCCGTGCATGGTGCGCTGAGGACAAACCGGTTCCTGCGGGAGCCGGTAGCTTTTGGATAGCTGGCGTTGGTTCATGTTAAGGACAGCTTATGAAAATAGTAATTGCACCGGATTCCTATAAGGAGAGCCTGAGTGCGCTGGGCGTAGCGACCGCGATAGAGCAGGGGTTCAGGGAGATTTATCCCGACGCAGAGTACCTCAAGCTACCGGTCGCCGACGGCGGGGAGGGGACCGTTGAAGCGATGGTCGCCGCCACTCAGGGGCATCTGGTGCGGGCTGTCGTTACCGGCCCTCTCGGCGAGCCGGTGAACGCTTTTTACGGCCTTTCCGGCGACGAACGCTGCGCCTATATCGAAATGGCGGCGGCCAGCGGTCTGGAAAGCGTACCGCCGGCGCGCCGCAATCCGCTGCTCACCACCAGCTGGGGGACCGGCGAGCTGATCCGCCACGCGCTGGACAGCGGCGTGAAGCAAATTATTATCGGTATCGGCGGCAGCGCCACTAACGACGGCGGAGCCGGGATGGTGCAGGCGCTGGGCGCAAAGCTGCTGACGAAAGATAACCGGCAGATCGCGGCCGGCGGCGCGGCGCTGGAGCAGCTGGCGAAGATTGACCTCAGCGAGCTGGATCAACGGCTGGCGGATTGCCGCATCGAGGTTGCCTGCGACGTGACCAACCCGCTAACCGGCCCGGAAGGCGCAACGGCGGTATTTGGCCCGCAGAAAGGGGCGACGCAGGAGATGATCGCTCGCCTCGATCGCGCGCTGGCGCATTTCGCGCAAATTATCCATCGCGACCTCGACATTGATGTCCTCAATCTTGAGGGCGGCGGAGCGGCGGGCGGAATGGGCGCCGCGCTCTACGCTTTTTGCGGGGCGAGGCTGCGCCCAGGTATTGAGATTGTGACCGACGCGCTGCACCTCGCGGAGCGGGTGGCGGACGCTGACCTGGTTATCACCGGCGAAGGGCGCATTGACAGCCAGACTATCCACGGCAAGGTGCCGGTTGGGGTGGCTAAGGTGGCGAAAAGCTACAATATCCCGGTGATTGGCATTGCCGGCAGCCTGACCGCAGACGTGGGCGTTGTGCATCAGCACGGGCTGGATGCGGTCTTCAGCGTGCTCTATTCCGTGTGCACGCTTGAAGAGGCGCTGGAAAATGCCGCCGATAATGTGCGCATGACGGCGCGCAACGTGGCGGCGATACTGAAAATGGGGCACAGACTGTAGCTGCGCTCCGCGGGGCCGGGTCGTTGCCTGGACCCGCAGAGTCAGCCGGGCTAGATGCCCATCAGCTTGCACGCTTCCCGCGTGACGTTATCCATCTCATCCAGCAGCTCCAGAAGCTCGGGCTCCAGATCCTCGGCGGCGGTTCCCGCGCGCAGCTGGCTCTCGATGGTCTGACACAGCTTCTTCAGCCGCGGCACGCCGCTGTAGCTGCAGCTGCCGTGAAGCTTATGAATCAAATCCAGCAGCCCTTCCGGCTCTTCGCCCACCAGCTGCTCTTCAACCTTGTTACGAACCTCCGGCATAAAGGCGAGCAGCATCTGCAGCATCTCCCGCGCCAGATCCGGCTTCATCGCCGCCTGCCGTAGCGCCAGCTGCCAGCTGAGGGTAACGTTATGATCGACCGGGGCTTCAATGATGTCGGCCGACAGCGGCGCGGCGGCGTGCATTCCCGGCTGGTAGCGCAGCAGCAGGCTGTGCAGCTTGTCCTCTTCAATCGGTTTCGCCAGGTAATCGTTCATGCCGGCGCTCAGCAGCTTCGCTTTTTGTCCCTCCAGCGCGTGGGCCGTGACCGCGATGACCGGCGTTTGCTGATGGTGAGGGAGGTGGCGGATGAGCTCGCAGGCGCGAATGCCGTCCATATCCGGCATCTGAATATCCATCAGCACCAGATCCAGCTGCATCTGCTTGGCCAGCTCCACGGAGCGCTGGCCGCTCTCGCATAGCGTGACGTGCTGGACCAGGTCTTCCAGCAGCACGCCGATAAGCTTCAGGTTTGCCGGGTTATCGTCAACCGCCATGACCGTCATCGGCAGCTTGCTGCTGTCCGTATGCGGCAGCATCACCGCCGGCTGTACCCGACAGGAGGCCGTTAGCGCTGGGAGTAACCGGGTTGAGGTCAGCGGTTTAAGCAGGCAGGCGGCCACGCCCTCGCGCTTCAGCGCTTCGGCGTTTATCTGCGCGTGGCAGGGGAGCGCGAGAAGTAAATGATCGGCCATCGAGCAGGCTTTTGTGAGCTTATCCTTCTGCTGATTAAGGTCGCGCATTGAAACCGGAATGCCGGCCAGCAGAATATCGTAATGCGTCTCCGGCAGAGCCGAGAACGTCGGGCTGTAGACCACTTCCAGCGGCGTGCTGGCCAGCAGCTCCATCGTGCACTGGGCCGCCGCCGCGTTGGCTTCGATATAGGCCAGCGTTTTCCCCCGCAGACAGTCGGTGAGCGGGCTATCGGGAATGGCGTTCGGGTTGAGGTCGAGGCTGATATGGAACCAGAAGGTAGAGCCGCGATTAGGCTGGCTGTGGAAGGAGATATCGCCCCCCATCTCCTTCACCAGCCGCTGGGTAATGACCAGCCCCAGCCCGGTGCCGCCGTGACGGCGGGAAATGCTGGCATCGGCCTGGCGGAAAGCCTGGAACAGCCGCGACTGGTCGCGCTCCGGAATGCCGATCCCGGTATCGTGGATTTGGATCTCGATCTGCACGCGGGAATTCGTGATTGCGCGCTGCTCCACCAGCACGTCGATATTACCGTGCTCGGTGAACTTGATGGCATTCCCCACCAGATTGGTGATGATCTGCTGCAGGCGCAGCGGGTCGCCGATAATATTATCCGGAACATCATTTTTGATGTTCAGCGTCAGCTCCAGTCCCTTATCGTGCGCCGAGTGGGCCAGCAGGGTCACCACCTCATCCAGCGCATTGCGCAGCAGGAAAGGGATGCTCTCAAGAATAAGCTTCCCTGCTTCCAGCTTGGAAAAGTCCAGCACGTCGTTGATGATAGCCAGCAGGTTGTTGGCGGAGCGCTCGATGGTCGTCAGATGATCGCGCTGGGTGGTATTTAAATCGGTTTTCAGGGTCAGGCGGGTAAAGCCGATCACGCCGTTAAGCGGCGTTCGCAGCTCGTGGGACATATTGGCGAGGAACTCTGATTTTATGCGCGCGGCTTCCTGAGCGCGTTTTTTCGCCAGATCCAGCTCAACGTTTTGGATCTCCATCTGCTCGAGGGTTTCGCGCAGATCCGACGTCGCCTGATCGATATTGTGCTGCATCTCTTCATGGTAGGCCGCCAGCGACATCGCCATAGAGTTGATGCCGTTCTTCAGCATATCCAGCTCGCCGAGCATAAAGCCTTCGACGCGGCTATCCAGCTGCCCGCGGCGAATGCGGTCAACGGTATTCACCATATTGCGGATTGGCCCGGTGACGTCCCGCATCAGCCGCCAGCCGAAAATAAGCGCAATCCCGATACAGAACAGCATCATCACGCTGGAGATAAAAATCTCTTTGTACTGCTGCAGGCGTACCGATTTGAGATCCAGTTCGAGGGCCACGTAGCCCAGCATATTGCCGGGCATTTTGGCATCGGTCACCGGCGACTCATCGGGCGAATAGCTTTCCGAGATGATAGGGGTACGCAGAATCATCACGTCGCCTTTGCGGGTCACGCTGAGCTGGCGGGGGAATTTTGCCCCCTTTTCCAGCCGCAGCTCGCTGGGGTTAAGCTGAAAATTGGAGGTAACAAAGAGCTTGTTTTGCGAATCATAGATTGAAATTGCGCGCACAATATCCGAGTGACGACGGTGCAGGACGCTTATCAGCTGCCCGATAGATTCGCGGTTTTGCAGATTCATGCCATATTCACTGGAGACCGCCAGCGGCTCGATAATACTGGCTCCGGCGTCTTCCAGCTGCCGCTGCAGGTCGTGGTAGCGATGCGCGACGAAGAAAATACTGAGCAACAAACCAATAAGTACGGTAGGTGCCAGAATAAGAATCATCATGCGAGCACGTAGGCTGTAGTTGGTCATGCGGTTCCGTTATGGGAGAATAAGAGTCAGTATATTTGATTGAGACAAATCTCTACGATGGCGCAATTCTACTCTGCAAAACGGCGTGTGACGACGCGCCAGATCATAACCGTTACAGTCAATGACCTCGATCCCTTTGGTCAGGGCGTTGCTCGTCACCAGGGAAAAGCGCTATTTGTTCGCGGCCTGCTGCCGCAGGAGCAGGCCGAGGTCGTGCTGGTTGACGATAAAAAACAGTACGCTCACGCCAGGGTTAAACGCCGCCTGAACGACAGCCCGCAGCGCCAGACGCCGCGCTGCCCGCACTTTGGCGTCTGCGGCGGCTGCCAGCAGCAGCATGCCAGCGTTGAGCTACAGCAGCAAAGCAAGCGCGCCGCGCTCGGTCGGCTGATGAAGCGCGATGTCGATGAGATTATAGCCGCTTCGCCGTGGGGCTATCGTCGACGCGCGCGCCTGAGCTTGAATTATCAGCCAAAGACCCAACAATTACAGATGGGCTTTCGTCAGGCCAGCTCCAGCGACATCGTCGACGTGGTGCAGTGCCCCGTTTTGGCGCCCGCTCTTGATGCGCTGCTGCCGGCGGTGCGCGAATGTCTGAGCGGTCTGAAATCCATGCGTCAGCTGGGCCACGTTGAGCTGGTGCAGGCCGATAACGGGCCGCTGATGGTATTGCGTCATACCGCTGCGTTGCCTGCCGGCGATAAAGAAAAACTGGAACGATTTTCGCAATCTCACGGTCTTTCCCTGTACCTGGCGCCGCAAAGCGAGATACTTGAACATATTGCCGGGGAAGCGCCATGGTATACGTCAGACGGACTACGCTTAGTGTTCAGTCCGCGCGACTTTATTCAGGTTAACGATGGCGTTAACCAGCTGATGGTGCGTACGGTCCTCGAGTGGCTGGATATTCAGCCGCAGGACCGGGTGCTGGATCTGTTCTGCGGAATGGGTAATTTTACCCTACCGCTGGCGCAGCGCGCCGGGCAGGTTGTCGGCGTTGAAGGCGTTCCTGCCCTGGTCGAGAAGGGGCGCGAAAACGCCGCGCTTAACAATCTGCATAACGTCACATTCTTCCACGAAAATCTGGAAGAGGACGTGACGCGCCAGGCCTGGGCGAAGCATGGCTTTGATAAAATATTGCTCGACCCGGCAAGAGCCGGTGCGGCCGGCGTGATGTTACATATTATAAAATTGGCCCCGCAGCGCGTAGTCTATGTCTCCTGTAACCCGGCGACGCTGGCGCGCGATAGCGAACTGCTTTTAGAGGCGGGGTATAAAATCCAACGCCTGGCGATGCTGGATATGTTCCCGCACACCGGGCATCTGGAATCAATGGTGCTGTTTGAGCACAAGCTTACATAAAATCATACGAATCGCATCGAGGTGGCAGTAGAGTAAATCCTCAGCGGCTTGCGCAGCTCAGCGACTGAGGTGGGCGACGGAAGCCGGCGCTGATACGATTTGCAGGGTGACGTGTAAAAGTTGAGGCTTGCCGACTTCGGCAGGCCAGGTCCCTTAAGGAGAGGACAATGGTTGCGGTAAGAAGTGCACATTTAAATAAAGCTGGTGAATTTGACCCGAATAAATGGATCGCGAGTCTGGGAATTTCCAGCCAGCAGTCGTGTGAACGCTTAGCCGAAACCTGGGACTATTGTCGCGAGCAAACGCAGGGACATCCGCGCGCGGACCTCCTGCTATGGCGCGGCGTGGAGATGGTTGAAATCCTCTCCACATTGAGCATGGACATCGATACGCTGCGGGCCGCGATGCTGTTCCCGCTGGCGGACGGCGAGGTCGTCAGCGAAGAGGTGATGCAGGAGAGCGTCGGCAAATCCGTGGTGACCCTGATCCACGGCGTGCGCGACATGGCGGCCATCCGCCAGCTCAAGGCGACCCACACCGACTCCGTCTCCTCCGAACAGGTGGATAACATTCGCCGCATGCTGCTGGCGATGGTCGACGATTTCCGCTGTGTGGTCATCAAGCTTGCCGAACGTATTGCCCACCTGCGGGAAGTCAAAGACGAGCCCGAAGATGAACGGGTTCTGGCAGCGAAAGAGTGCACCAATATCTACGCGCCGCTGGCCAACCGCTTAGGTATCGGCCAGCTGAAGTGGGAGCTGGAGGATTACTGCTTCCGCTACCTGCATCCGGACGAATATAAGCGCATCGCGAAGCTGCTGCACGAGCGGCGAATCGACCGCGAACACTACATTGACGAATTCGTCGGCCACCTGCGCTCAGAAATGAAAACGGAAGGCGTTAAGGCCGAAGTGTACGGCCGGCCGAAGCATATCTACAGCATCTGGCGGAAAATGCAGAAAAAGCATCTCACCTTTGATGAGCTGTTTGACGTGCGGGCGGTGCGCATTGTCGCTGAGCGCCTGCAGGACTGCTACGCCGCGTTGGGGATAGTCCACACCCACTATCGCCATCTGCCGGATGAGTTCGATGACTACGTCGCTAATCCGAAACCTAACGGCTACCAGTCTATTCATACCGTGGTGCTCGGTCCCGGCGGCAAAACGGTAGAAATTCAAATTCGTACTCGCCAGATGCATGAGGATGCCGAGCTGGGCGTCGCCGCGCACTGGAAGTACAAAGAGGGCGCTGGCGCAGCGGTGGGCGGCGGGCGCGGTTACGAAGACCGCATCGCCTGGCTGCGTAAGCTGATCGCCTGGCAGGAAGAGATGGCGGATTCTGGCGAAATGCTGGATGAAGTGCGTAGCCAGGTCTTTGACGACCGGGTTTACGTCTTTACGCCGAAAGGCGACGTCGTGGATTTACCCGCCGGCTCGACGCCGCTCGATTTCGCCTACCATATCCACAGCGATGTCGGCCACCGCTGCATCGGGGCGAAAATTAGCGGACGCATTGTGCCGTTTACCTATCAGCTGCAAATGGGCGATCAGATTGAAATCATCACCCAGAAGCAGCCCAATCCAAGCCGCGACTGGCTGAACCCGAACCTCGGCTATGTGACCACCAGCCGCGGGCGCTCCAAAATTCACGCCTGGTTCCGCAAGCAGGATCGCGACAAGAATATTATCGCCGGGCGGCAGATCCTTGACGATGAGCTTGAGCATCTTGGCATCAGCCTGAAGGATGCAGAAAAACATCTGCTGCCGCGCTACAACTTCAACGAGCTGGATGAGCTGCTGGCGGCCATTGGCGGCGGAGATATTCGCCTTAACCAGATGGTCAACTTCCTGCAGGCGCAGTTCAACAAGCCGAGCGCGGCCGAGCAGGATGCGGCGGCGCTGAAGCAGCTGCAGCAGAAGAGCTGGGCGCCGCAGAATCGCAGCAAAGACAACGGTCGGGTAGTTGTGGAAGGCGTCGGCAACCTGATGCACCACATCGCGCGCTGCTGTCAGCCGATCCCCGGCGATGAGATCGTCGGCTTTATCACCCAGGGGCGCGGGATCTCGGTGCACCGGGCTGACTGCGATCAGCTGGCGGAGCTGCAGTCGCACGCGCCGGAGCGGATCGTTGATGCGGTCTGGGGGGAGAGCTATTCGGCGGGCTACTCGCTGGTGGTGCGCGTGGTCGCCAACGATCGCAGCGGGCTGCTGCGCGATATCACCACCATCCTCGCCAACGAGAAGGTCAACGTGCTGGGCGTTGCCAGCCGTAGCGATACGAAACAGCAGCTGGCCACCATCGATATGAATATCGAAATCTATAACCTGCAGGTGCTGGGCCGCGTGCTCGGCAAGCTGAACCAGGTGCCGGATGTTATTGATGCCCGCCGCCTGCACGGCGGGTAATGGTTTATCCCTCCATCCATGACCCTCTCTCCTCCGGGGAGAGGGCAACCGCGCTGATTTTCTCCTGCGTTTTCACCGGGGGAAGCGAAAAAGACCAACATTTTGCAAGGAATCACCATGACTCAAATCGACCGCCTGCTCGGGATAATGCAACGCCTGCGCGACCCGGAGAACGGCTGCCCGTGGGATAAAGAGCAGACTTTTGCCACCATTGCTCCCTATACCCTCGAAGAAACGTATGAAGTGCTGGATGCTATCGCCCGCGAAGATTTCGACGATCTGCGCGGCGAGCTGGGAGACCTGCTGTTCCAGGTAGTGTTCTACGCCCAGATGGCGCAGGAAGAAGGGCGTTTTGCGTTTGACGACGTTTGCGCCGCTATCAGCGACAAGCTGGAGCGCCGCCATCCGCATATCTTCGGCGATGCCAGCGCCGGTACCAGCGCGGAAGTGCTGGCGCGCTGGGAAGAGATTAAAAGCGCCGAGCGGGCGGAAAAATCCCAGCACTCCGCGCTGGATGATATTCCGCATAGCCTGCCGGCGCTGATGCGCGCGCATAAAATACAAAAACGCTGCTCGGGGGTTGGCTTTGACTGGACCTCGCTCGGTCCGGTGCTGGACAAAGTGCACGAGGAGATCGATGAGGTGATGCACGAAGTGCAGCAGGCGGTGGTAGATGAAGCTAAACTGGAGGAGGAAGTTGGCGATCTGCTGTTTGCGACGGTCAATTTATCCCGCCATTTAGGCGTTAAAGCCGAAGTCGCCCTGCAAAAAGCCAACCTGAAATTTGAGCGTCGCTTCCGCGAAGTTGAGCGGATTGTGACCGCTCGCGGGCTGGAGATGACCGGCGTTGACCTCGATACCATGGAAGAAGTGTGGCAAGAGGTAAAGCGGCAGGAAACTGATCTCTAACGAAATTTTGCGATCAAGCGCAATTTGTGTGATTTTTTAAATGACAAGCGCTTGATTTGCGTCAAAAACATTTACCCAAAAGGAGCTATTTTCTCACTCCTTATGATTGTCATGACCTGGAAAGGAGACGGAGAATGAAAGTTTGTGGCGCTCGTCGTGTTCGGGTATACTACTTTCCCGTCCTGGTTATTCCATCGTTTCACCCTAACTTCTCAGGTTCAGCATGACAACGAACTATATTTTTGTGACCGGCGGGGTCGTATCCTCTCTGGGTAAAGGCATTGCCGCAGCTTCCCTCGCAGCTATTCTCGAAGCCCGTGGGCTTAACGTGACCATGATGAAACTGGATCCGTACATCAACGTCGATCCGGGTACCATGAGCCCTATCCAACACGGGGAAGTGTTCGTTACTGAAGACGGCGCTGAAACCGATCTGGACCTGGGTCATTACGAGCGTTTCATCCGTACCAAAATGAGTCGCCGCAATAACTTCACTACGGGCCGTATTTACTCCGACGTTCTGCGCAAAGAGCGCCGTGGTGATTACCTGGGCGCAACCGTACAGGTTATTCCGCACATTACTAATGCCATTAAAGAGCGCGTGCTTGCCGGTGGCGAAGGTCACGACGTGGTGCTGGTTGAAATCGGCGGTACCGTGGGTGATATCGAATCCCTGCCGTTCCTCGAAGCTATTCGCCAGATGGCGGTAGAAATCGGCCGTGAGCATACCCTGTTTATGCATTTGACCCTGGTGCCGTACATGGCAGCAGCCGGTGAAGTCAAAACCAAACCGACTCAGCACTCCGTAAAAGAGCTGCTTTCTATCGGTATTCAGCCAGATATTCTGATCTGTCGCTCCGATCGGGCGGTACCGGCGAACGAACGTGCTAAAATTGCATTGTTCTGTAACGTCCCGGAAAAGGCCGTTATTTCTCTGAAAGATGTCGATTCCATTTATAAAATTCCAGGCCTGTTGAAATCTCAGGGGCTGGACGATTATATTTGTAAACGATTCAGCTTGAACTGCCCGGAAGCAAACCTGGCCGAATGGGAACAGGTTATCTACGAAGAGGCTAACCCGGCAGGCGAAGTCACCATCGGTATGGTCGGCAAGTACATTGAGCTGCCGGATGCCTACAAATCGGTGATTGAAGCGCTGAAACACGGCGGTCTGAAAAATCGCGTGACCGTGAACATCAAGCTGATTGATTCGCAGGATGTGGAAACGCGCGGCGTCGAAATTCTGAAGAATTTAGATGCTATCCTGATCCCGGGCGGCTTCGGCTACCGCGGCGTTGAAGGTAAGATTGCCACCGCGCGCTTTGCGCGTGAAAACAATATTCCATACCTGGGTATTTGCCTGGGCATGCAGGTTGCGCTGATTGAGTTCGCGCGCAACGTAGCGGGGATGGAGAACGCCAACTCCACGGAATTTGTGCCAGACTGTAAGTTCCCGGTAGTGGCGCTGATTACCGAATGGCGTGATGAAGAAGGCAACGTTGAAGTTCGTACTGAGAGAAGCGATCTCGGCGGCACCATGCGCCTGGGCGCGCAGCAGTGCCAGCTGGACGAAGAGAGCCTGGTGCGCCAGCTGTACGGCGAGCCGACAATCACCGAGCGCCATCGTCACCGCTACGAAGTCAACAACATGTTGTTGAAACCTATTGAAAATGCGGGCCTGCGCGTTGCGGGCCGTTCCGGGGACGATCAGTTGGTCGAGATCATCGAGGTGCCGAACCATCCGTGGTTTGTGGCCTGCCAGTTCCACCCGGAGTTTACTTCTACGCCACGCGATGGCCATCCGCTGTTTGCAGGTTTTGTGAAAGCGGCAAGCGAGTATCAGAAGCGTCAGGCGAAGTAAAAGAGTTAGAACGGCAATGCACCCATCCGGGTGCATTGTTTGTCTGGAGTTTTAGTTTAACTTGTACTGAGGAAAATCTAATGTCCAAAATCGTTAAAGTCATCGGTCGTGAAATCATCGACTCCCGTGGTAACCCGACTGTTGAAGCCGAAGTACACCTGGAAGGTGGTTTCGTTGGTATGGCAGCAGCTCCGTCAGGTGCTTCTACTGGTTCCCGCGAAGCGCTGGAACTGCGCGATGGCGACAAATCCCGTTTCATGGGCAAAGGCGTACTGAAAGCTGTTGGCGCGGTTAACGGCCCGATCGCTCAGGCAATCCTTGGCAAAGACGCCAAAGACCAGGCCGGCATCGACAAGATCATGATCGATCTGGACGGTACTGAAAACAAATCTAACTTCGGTGCGAACGCAATCCTGGCCGTGTCCCTGGCGAACGCCAAGGCAGCAGCCGCTGCTAAAGGTCAGCCGCTGTTCGAACACATCGCCGAGCTGAACGGTACCCCGGGCAAATACTCCATGCCGGTTCCGATGATGAACATCATCAACGGCGGCGAGCACGCGGACAACAACGTCGACATCCAGGAATTTATGATTCAGCCGGTTGGCGCTAAATCCCTGAAAGAAGCCGTACGTATGGGTTCTGAAGTGTTCCATAACCTGGCTAAAGTTCTGAAAGCTAAAGGCATGAACACTGCAGTTGGTGACGAAGGCGGCTACGCGCCGAACCTGGGTTCCAACGCTGAAGCTCTGGCGGTTATCGCTGAAGCGGTTAAAGCTGCTGGCTACGAGCTGGGCACAGACATCACTCTGGCGATGGACTGCGCGGCTTCTGAATTCTACAAAGACGGTAAATACGTTCTGGCCGGCGAAGGCAACAAAGCGTTCAGCTCTGAAGAGTTCACTCACTTCCTGGAAGACCTGACCAAACAGTACCCGATCGTTTCTATCGAAGACGGTCTGGACGAATCTGACTGGGACGGCTTTGCATACCAGACTAAAGTTCTGGGCGACAAAATCCAGCTGGTTGGTGACGATCTGTTCGTAACCAACACCAAGATCCTGAAAGAAGGTATCGACAAAGGCATCGTTAACTCCATCCTGATCAAATTCAACCAGATCGGTTCTCTGACCGAAACTCTGGCTGCGATCAAAATGGCGAAAGACGCTGGCTACACTGCCGTTATCTCTCACCGTTCAGGCGAAACTGAAGACGCTACCATCGCTGACCTGGCTGTTGGTACCGCTGCAGGCCAGATCAAAACCGGTTCTATGAGCCGTTCTGACCGCGTTGCTAAATACAACCAGCTGATTCGTATCGAAGAAGCTCTGGGCGAAAAAGCACCGTACAACGGTCGTAAAGAGATCAAAGGTCAGGCATAAGCCGGTCTTTATCTGATATAAAAATGCCAGTCTGCCGGACTGGCATTTTTTTTGTCTGCACAGCGGCGATTATTTAAAGTCGACGGCCATTTGCTGCGGGATCGAAAGCCCGCGGGTAGTTTGCACGCAGCGGTCAATATAATCGGTAAAGCGCGGCGGTTTGGGCATCCCCATACTCAGCAGCTTATCGTTACTGAAGCGTACGTTAAGCGTGGCGAATGCGCCATACAGACGCATGGCTTTCAGCATCAGGCGCTCATTGCACGGACCAAAGATGTCCTTTAGCTCACGGCGCATCTTAACCAGCGTCTCATAGCTCACCTGGGCATAGCTGTCGCCGACGGGCAGCCGCTCCAGCGCGGAGGCCATCGCGCTGTCAATTTCGGCAAACCTGACGCTGTTTTCTTCCCCCGCCGATATATGCACCACTTCACCACGGGCAAGCGGGCTGTCGAGCAGCATCAGCAGCGCGTCGGCACAGTAATCAACGGGAATAACATCAATCCTGTCCTCCATTGAACACATGAACTTTTGCAGCATCAGGCCCATGCTGAATACCCAGAAGATACTGCTGGAGGGCTGGCAGCCGTGATGGGTATGGCCGACGACGATAGAGGGGCGGGCGATAGCCAGCGGGAGCGTCGGGCACTCCTGCTGCATCAGCCGCTCGATGGTCGATTTAGAATGCGTGTACTCGACAAGATGTTCGGCGCGCTCGCGGAATTCGGCGCTTTCCGCGACCAGAGAATCAGGCTCCGGCGAGCACGACATTGCCGTGCCAACGTGCAGGAAGCGCTGCAGCCCGGAGACCTCGGCCATGCGTTGGGCAAAGCGGAGCGTCCCTTCGACGTTGACCTTCCAGATCAGCGGATTATTGCCGAACGAAGCGACGGCGGCGCAGTTGAGCACGTGGGTAACGCGCTCAAGGCGCGGATCGGCAAGGAATTCTTCAGGATTCGCCAAATCGCCCAGCAGTATGTGCCGGGTGCTCAGCGTCGCCAGCGTCTCCTCAGCGATATTGAATTTACGCAGATTGTCTTTAACCCGGGCAAGCGCTGCTTCACCATTATTGGCACGAACTAAAAGCAGCAGATTAACCCCATTTTTTTGATTCAGGATATTCTCTAAAACTGCTCCACCCAGAAATCCGGTAACGCCTGTAATTAATAATGTATTCATGAATACAGTCTCATCATGGTTAGTCGAGTGGATTCTAGGCGGGCTAAACTAAACGGCGGGTAAATGGAAAATGGGCCATTTAAACCAATTCTTAAGACTGTTTTAAGGTTATGAACGGGCGTGGATTGGATTCGACATCAGGCTATTTATAAAGATTCGAACTTTCATGTATCAGTTTGTACATTAATGATTTTATTGATTATTTTATTTATTTCTCAGGTTTTAATATTTTTCATTAATGTAATATTTAAAATTTTTTGTTACATCAAAGGCGCGAATCTAAAAAATAAAATGAATTATTAATACGGTGCGGATAATCCATAAATCTGGCAGCGTAAAGAGGAATAATAGCCGCAGTTTTATCGTCAGATGGCGGATAGGGCGTTGCTTAGGGTATGGGGGGAGAGGCGCGCGCCATCGCAGCTGAGGACAAGACCTGGGCGCGCAAATCTGCGATAATGATCGTTTAGAACCTAAACAGAGATGATTATGCAGTACCCGATTAACGAGATGTTCCAGACTTTGCAAGGCGAGGGTTACTTTACCGGCGTGCCCGCCATTTTTATTCGCCTGCAGGGATGCCCGGTTGGTTGCGCCTGGTGCGATACTAAACATACCTGGGACAAACTTGCCGATCGGGAAGTGTCGCTGTTCAGCATTCTGGCGAAAACCAAAGAGAGCGATAAATGGGGCCCGGCCAGCGGCGAAGATCTGCTGGCGATTATTGGCCGTCAGGGGTGGACCGCTCGTCACGTGGTGATCACCGGCGGCGAGCCCTGTATTCACGATCTCACCCCGTTGACGACCCTTCTTGAACATAACGGCTTCAGCTGTCAGATTGAAACCAGCGGCACCCATGAGGTGCGCTGTAGCCCGCGGGCCTGGGTGACGGTTTCCCCTAAGGTCAATATGCGCGGCGGTTACGACGTGCTGTCGCAAGCGCTGCTGCGGGCGGACGAAATCAAGCATCCGGTGGGGCGCGTGCGCGATATCGAAGCGCTGGATGAACTGCTGGAAACGCTCACCGACGACAAGCCGCGGATTATTGCTCTGCAGCCTATCAGCCAAAAAGAGGATGCGACGCGTCTGTGTATTGAGACCTGCATCGCCCGCAACTGGCGGCTATCGATGCAAACGCATAAGTATCTGAATATTGCCTGATAAATCGCCGGGTAGATGCGTTCTACCCGGCGCGTCCGCTACGCGTTCGACCAGCTTTGAATCGCGTCAACGTTTTCCAGGCTACCGTGGGTGACCGCATACGACTTTTTCAAAATCGTATCCGTATACGTGGTTAACTCCCTGAAGATCCCCTTATTTAATGCCTCATACCTGTTGGCATTCTTCTCTACTGGCATAAAGGTATCTTTTACCCGCACCATATTTGCAACCGCTGCCGCGTAGGAGGGATACAAACCCAATCCAACCGCGGCGTTGATTGCCGCCCCGAGGCTTGCACAGCCGTTAATAGCGTTGCGTCTGGCCGGCAGGTTAAATACATCGGCGAAGATCTGCATAAAGAGGTTGCTGTTCGAACCCCCGCCGGTAATGATGATATGTTTAGCGAAGTGATTCATTTCATTGCACATATTGTCGTAGTTATTTTTCAACGTCAGCGCAACGCTCTCCAGAATGGAGCGATAAATCCACGCGTAATCCATGCCGGAATCAAAACCGATCATTATCCCGCGTTTATATGGCTCCCAGGGGTTCGTTAACCAGTCCAGTACGGTCATTAAACCGTTGCAGCCCGGTGGCACCGTTGCGGCCTTTTTATTTAACAGATCTTCCGGCGACAGGCCCTGGGCCCCGGCGTCCTTAATTAAGGATTCGCCCAGCATGTCCCGCAGCCAGCTAACCGTCCACATTCCCTTGCGAATACCGTACCCCTCGTACAGCAGCGTCTCCGGAATGGAGGACATAATCGGCCAGTAGGCGACGGGATTTTTCGGCAGCGCTTTGCCGTTCATCATCAGGGCGATGTAGGTGCCTAATGAGATAACCGCCGTTTCATCATCCAGTAGCCCTGCGCCGAGCGCCTCAACCGGCTTATCGCTGGTGGTGCAGATAACGGGCAATCCTGCCGGGAAGCCGGTCGCGAGAGCCGCCTGGCCGGTGAGATGACCCAGAATTGTGCCGGGCATCTGCACGTCGAATAGCATCCGGCGCGGAATATTAAACTGCTTAACGACCTCATCATTGTCGCTCCACCCCCAGGTTTTGTAATCCACCGGCCACTGACCAAAGTAGTTGGCGATATTGTCCTTAAACTCGCCGGTTAAACGGTGCGACAGATAGCCGGAAAATGAGGTGACCCAGGCCACGTCGGGATTGGTGTGTTCATAAGGCCGGGTGACGCGGGCGTCCTGCCAGCTAATGAGCGGTTCTGCGGGCGTACCGTCGGCTTTAAGGAGCGCGCGGCAGCAGCGGATGGAGCCCAGACCGATGCCGACAATATCTTCTTTCTGGCCCGCGAACCGGCCCATCAGATCCTGCCCGGCGGCGCAGAGAGAGGTCCACAAATCATCATCAGGGTGCTCCGCCGTATCGGCGTCCGGCGTGTGCATTGGCTGCAGCAGGCCTTTTCCCTCGCAGACCACGTTTCCCTGCAGGTCGTACATCACGACCTTGGTGCTCTGGCTCCCGCCATCAATTCCAATGATGTATTTCTTCGACATTATTATTCTCCTTTAAATTTTCACCATCACTCGCCAGCAGTTTCTGCGGCCAGCGATGCCTCGCGTTCTGTCGCGGCGTCGGTGCGGCGTATTTTACGAAACAGCAAAAAGGTAAAGAGGATCACCATGCACAGCGCGGCCAGGCCCATTAGCCACATATTGTGGTAAGCGTCTGCGGCAGGGAGGGTGTCCTGCCAGTGGCCGACGATCGGATAGACAAAAACGTCAGGCAGGAAGCCAATAACCGAGCAGATACCGACGGTTGTTCCCATGATGTAGCCCGGCGTCCGCGCTTCGCCGGGGCAGGCCCAATAGAGCCCGCGCGAAGCGTAGCAGGTGAAGCCCAGCAGCAGGATCAGGCCGATCCCCATCGCAACGGACTGCGGGTTTGAATTGGTGGCTAACAGCGCTATAAGCGCCAGAACCCCCACGATCGACAGCAGCTGAATGACGCGAGTCGGGGATTTCACTCTGCTGTAGGTGGTAATAATGCCGCCCAGCGGGCCGCAAATCGCGCGGAAGATTTTGTTGATGACAATCCCCATATAGCTCGCGGCCACCAGCGACATACCGTACATCTCCGTCAGATAGTTGGTGGAGTAGCTGAGGATGGCGTAGATGGTAAAGACGCCAAAAATGACCATGCTGCAGTACCAGGTCGTGCTGATGCGCAGGACGGCGAGAATATCGCTCAGCTGAAACGCCTTTTTATCTTCCTGCGCCGCGCCGCCGCGCTGAGGCGCGTCGCTGACGAAGAACCAGCACAATATCCCCAGCAGGATATAAACCACGCTGTAAATCAGGATAACGACCTTCAGGCTGTTGCTATCGTCAGGGGCGAAGCGGGAAAATGCCCACATGGTAAATACCGCCAGCGACATAACGCCGACGCCGCGCAGCCCCTCCATCCAGCCCATGATTTTCCCCTGCTCGCTATGATCGCCGAGCAGCGAGGCGGCTTTAATTGAAACGGACCACAGCATCAGAATGGTGGTGATGGCAAAGGCGACCTGAATACAAAGCATGGCCCACAGCGGTGGATAGGTCGCCATTAATAAACCGAGCAGGCCGGTAACGATCATCGCTGAAGTAATCATTTTACGATGGGAAAATTTATCAGCAATAACCCCGCTGGGGGCGTAAAGAATAATAGCAGTAATACCGAAGGTGCTCATAATTAAGCCGATTTCGGTATTGCTAAATCCCATGAATTTTGCCATTGGGATTTGATAGATATAGCGTAAATAGGCAAGGTCAAAGCTGACGCCGCCGCTAAAGCTAATAATGGCAAGGGTTATCCAACGGCGATATGAATTCTGTTGCATATCGTGATCTCATTTTAAATAGACGAAAAAAAGAGAAAAGTAAACCGCCTTTGCAGGTGGATTACTTTTCTCTGGTCTCTAGTAATTGCGATTAGGAATAACATGTCAGCGTGGGTTTTAGTGTGAGAATAATCACGCTTCATAGCTTTGCGCATAATTTATGAATGAAATATTTATCTGTGATTGCGATCACATTAGGTGCCCGGGCGCTGTGCTAAAAAATTAGCTCAGTTACCAGAGACAATGAGAAAGGTAACTTCCCTCTCGTGGGGGAAGTTACCTTTCTTTTTTTTTGCCTAAAGGAATTTGGAGCCAACTATGTCAATCGAATCTCTTAACGCGTTCTCAATGGATTTCTTCTCTCTGAAAGGTAAAACGGCAATTGTGACCGGCGGCAATAGCGGGCTGGGTCAGGCCTTTGCTATGGCGCTGGCTAAAGCGGGAGCGAATCTGTTTATCCCAAGCGTCGTCAAGGATAACGGAGAGACGAAAGAAATTATTGAAAAACAGGGTGTTGAAGTTGAGTTTATGCAGGTGGATATTACCGCCAAAGGCGCGCCGCAGCAGATCATCGCCGCCTGCTGTGAACGCTTTGGCACGGTCGATATCCTCGTCAACAATGCCGGAATTTGTAAACTGAATAAGGTGCTGGACTTCGGGCGTGCGGATTGGGACCCGATGATCGATGTTAACCTGACGGCACCCTTCGAGCTCAGCCATGAAGCGGCAAAAATTATGATCCCGCAACACAGCGGCAAAATTATTAATATCTGCTCATTATTTTCTTACCTTGGCGGCCAGTGGTCACCGGCTTATTCTGCAACTAAGCACGCGCTTGCCGGTTTTACTAAGGCATATTGCGACGAGCTTGGTCAGTATAATATCCAGGTCAACGGTATCGCCCCGGGATATTATGCAACCGATATTACGCTGGCGACCCGCAGCAATCCCGAAACCAATCAGCGAGTGCTGGACCATATTCCGGCAAACCGCTGGGGCGATACTCAGGACCTAATGGGCGCAGCCGTATTCTTAGCCAGTCAGGCATCCAATTATGTTAACGGCCATCTGTTGGTTGTCGACGGCGGTTATCTGGTACGTTAATTCTTAACCGGTGGTTTCTGTATTTTTATTAATTATGTCACAAAATATCATTCAGGATGCATCGAGGCCGTAAGGAAATAAATCTCCGGTAATATAGAACGCAATGTTATTGGGGTTTATAAAAGCCGTTAATAAAGAGGCAGCTTGAAGGATGAAGTGTCTGTTCCGAATTAATTATCAGGAAGGTATTACTATGTCTTTATCCCGTGAAGCGATTGTTGACCAGTTAAAAGAAATCGTCGGTTCCGATCGCGTGATCACCGATGAAACCGTTTTAAAGCGCAACAGTATTGACCGCTTTCGTAAATATGCCGACATCCACGGCGTCTTTACGCTGCCGCTGCCCGCCGCGGTCGTTAAGCTAGGCTCGACCGAACAGGTTTCTGACGTACTGTCCTTTATGAACCAGCATAAGATCAACGGCGTACCGCGTACCGGCGCCTCGGCGACCGAAGGTGGCCTCGAAACCGTCGTGGAAAATTCTGTGGTGCTGGACGGTGCCGGGATGAACCAAATCCTGAATATTGATATTGAAAATATGCAGGCAACCGCGCAGTGCGGCGTGCCGCTGGAAATTCTCGAAAACGCGCTGCGGGCAAAAGGCTACACCACCGGGCACTCGCCGCAGTCCAAGCCGCTGGCGCAGATGGGCGGCCTGGTGGCAACCCGCAGCATCGGCCAGTTTTCCACGCTCTACGGGGCGATCGAAGATATGGTAGTCGGGCTTGAGGCCGTGCTGCCCGACGGCACCGTCACCCGCATCAAAAACGTTCCGCGCCGCGCCGCCGGGCCCGATATTCGCCATATCATCATCGGCAACGAAGGTGCGCTGTGCTATATCACCGAAGTGACGGTGAAAATCTTCAGGTTCACGCCGGAAAATAACCTGTTCTACGGCTACGTGCTGGACGATATGAAGGTGGGCTTCAGCATCCTGCGCGAGGTCATGGTGGAAGGTTATCGCCCGTCGATCGCCCGTCTGTACGATGCCGAGGACGGCACCCAGCACTTTACCCATTTTGCCGATGGCAAATGCGTGCTGATCTTTATGGCCGAAGGCAACCCGCTGATGGCGAAAGCAACCGGGGAAGGTATTGCGCAGGTTGTCGCGCGCTATCCGCAGTGCCGGCGCGTAGACAGCAAGCTGATCGAAACCTGGTTCAACCACCTCAACTGGGGCCCGGAAAAAGTGGCTGCCGAACGCGTACAGATCCTCAAAACCGGCAATATGGGCTTTACCACGGAGGTGTCGGGCTGCTGGAGCTGCATCAATGAGATCTATGAAAGCGTAATCAACCGCATCCGCACCGAGTTCCCGCACGCGGACGATATCACCATGCTGGGCGGCCACTCTTCTCATAGCTATATGAACGGCACCAACATGTACTTCGTCTACGACTACAACGTGGTGGACTGTAAGCCGGAAGAGGAAATTGATAAATACCATAACCCGCTCAACAAGATCATTTGCGAAGAGACCATTCGCCTCGGCGGCTCAATGGTGCATCACCACGGAATCGGTAAACATCGCGTTCACTGGAGCAAGCTGGAGCACGGCAGCGCGTGGCCGCTGCTGGAAGGGCTGAAGAAGCAGTTTGATCCAAACGGAATTATGAATACCGGAACGATTTACCCGATTGAAAAATAATAGTTATATCCAAAATAATTCGAGTTGCTTGCAGGCGGCAAGAGAGTCAATCCCCTGGAGCATAGATAGCTATGTTGGGTGAGCGACAAATCTGTCCGGAACAGATTTGAACGCCGTGTAGCGGCGGTCCTCAAGGGCGAGGCTCATGGATGAGCCGGGTAACAAAGCTAACCCACAAGCCGCTTGAGGTATGACGGGTATATACGGCTTCTCAACCGGGAAGCCGCCTTTACCGGACCATGAAGGGGTAGAAATGAACGCTTCACCGGTGAGAATGGACGACCTGCCGCTTAACGGTTTTCACTGCCGGATTGCTGCACTAACCTTCGGCGCGCACCTGGTTGACGGCTACGTCCTCGGCGTCATCGGTTACGCCATTATCCAGCTGACCCCCGCCATGCACCTGACGCCTTTTATGGCCGGGATGATCGGCGGGGCGGCGCTGCTTGGGCTGTTTATTGGTAGCCTGACCCTTGGGTGGGTCTCGGATCGCATTGGCCGCCAGAAGATTTTCAACCTCAGCTTTGTCCTGATTACCATCGCTTCTTTTCTGCAGTTTTTTGCCACCACGCCTGAACAGCTTATTGGCCTGCGGATCCTGATAGGCATTGGGCTGGGCGGGGATTACTCCGTGGGCCATACGCTGCTCGCCGAATTTGCGCCGCGCCGGCATAGGGGCATCCTGCTCGGGGCGTTTAGCGTGGTGTGGACCATCGGGTACGTTCTGGCAAGCCTCGCCGGGCACCACTTTATTAGCGAAAACCCGGAGGCCTGGCGCTGGCTGCTGGCCTCATCCGCGCTACCGGCGCTGTTAATCACGCTGCTGCGCTGGGGGACGCCGGAGTCTCCGCGCTGGCTATTACGCCAGGGCCGCTTCGCCGAGGCTCATGCGGTGGTGCGCCGCTGCTTTGGCCCGCACGTGCTGCTCGGCGACGAGGTGGTGACGGCAACCAATAAACGGATCAGAACGCTGTTTTCACCGCGCTACTGGCGGCGAACGGCATTTAACAGCATCTTCTTTGTCTGCCTGGTGATCCCGTGGTTCGTTATCTATACCTGGCTGCCCACCATCGCGGAAACCATCGGTCTTGAAGATGCGCTGACCGCCAGCCTGCTGCTGAATGCGCTGCTGATCGTTGGCGCGCTGCTGGGCCTGGTATTAACCCATCTGCTGGCCCATCGTCATTTCCTGCTCGGCAGCTTTCTGCTGCTGGCGACGACGCTACTCGTCATGGCCTGCCTGCCGGCAGGCAGCCCCTGGACGCTGCTGCTTTTTATCCTGTTTAGTACCACGATTTCGGCAGTCAGCAACCTGGTGGGGATTTTACCGGCGGAAAGCTTTCCTACGGATATCCGCTCGCTGGGCGTTGGCTTCGCAACCGCCATGAGCCGGCTTGGGGCCGCGATCGGCACCGGCCTGCTGCCCTGGACCCTGGCGCAGTGGGGGATGACGGTCACCCTTTTGCTACTGGCCGGCGTACTGCTGATCGGCTTTGTGGTGACCTGGCTGTGGGCCCCGGAAACCAAAGCGCTGCCGCTGGCTGCTGCCGGGAGCGGCGACAAAAGACAAGGAGGAGCGAATGAACATTCTGTTGGCGTTTAAGCCGGAGCCTGACGCCGGCATGCTGGCGGAAAAGGACTGGCAGGCCGCCGCGCTGGATACCTGCGGGCCGGATGTCGCACTATTGCGCAGCGCTATCGGCGCCGATGAGCAGGCCGCCGCCGCGCTGCTGCTGGCCCAGCGCAATGCGGGCTGCGAGATGACCTTGAGCGCACTAAGCATTGGCGACGAGCGCGCGCTGCACTGGCTGCGCTACTTTGCCGCGCTGGGGTTTGACCAGCGGGTGCTGCTGGAGACGGCAGCGGATCTGCGCTTTGCGCCATCGTTTATCGCCGGACAGATTGCCGGCTGGCAGCGCGGCCACGGCGGGGAGCTGATCGTGACCGGCTGTCAGAGCAGCGAAGGGCAAAATGGCCAGACGCCGTTTCTGCTGGCGGAAATGCTCAACTGGCCCTGTTTCACCCAGGTTGAACGCTTTACGCTCGAACCGCCTTTCGCCGTTGTCGAGCAGCGAACGGACTCCGGCATCCGCCGCTGCCGGGTGCGGCTACCGGCGGTGATTGCCGTCAGGCAGTGCGGCGAAGTGGCGCTCCCGGTACCCGGCATGCGCCAGCGCCTGGCGGCGGCAAAGGCGGACATCGTGCGCCAGGCGGCGACCGTTGAGGCGACGTCTGACGTTCAGTGCCTGCGCCTGATGCGCCCGGCGCCGCGGCGCGCGGCCGTTATCGTTGAGGGCGCGACGGCGCAGGAGAAAGCCGGGGCGCTATGGGAGAACTATTTATGCCAGAGGATGCGGCCATGAAGATAGCGATAGTTATGGCGGCCGGCGATCGCGCCGCGATGGGCGGCTGGCTGGCGGCAAACGATCTCGCTGCGGCGGATCTCGAGCGCTGGACGCCAGACGCCGGGGCGGAGGTTGCCGGGCAGCTTCTGGATGCGCTGGTCGCTCAGTGGCGACAGACGCCGGTGGATATGGTGCTATTCCCGGCGGGAGCGCTGGCCGATGAGCTGGCCACGCGGCTGGCCTGGCGCCTGCGGGGAGGCAGCGTATGCCAGGTGCAATCGCTGAACGTGCCGGAGGGCCGGGTGACAAAGTCTCATTGGGGCAACGCGCTGACGGCCACGCTGGAGGTGAGCGCCCGGCCGCTGTGCCTCTCCCTGGCGCGCCAGCCCGGAGGGAATGCGTCCGGGGATTTTCCTGACGGCCTGCCTGAGCGCCGTATCGTACCGGCGGCGCAGCCCGAGTGGCTGACGGAGATTGAGCGCGTTGAGCGCGCGGGCGCGCACCCTTTGCTGGCGGCGGAGCGGGTGCTGGTTGTCGGGCAGGGCGGGGAAGAGGCCGATGCGGGAGGCATTGCGGCGCTTGCGCAAAACCTGGGCGCGGAAGCGGGCTACAGCCGAGCGCGAGTGATGAATGGCGGCTATGATGCCGATCGCCTGGTGGGTATTTCCGGCCATCTGCTGGCCCCGGATATCTGCATTGTGGCGGGGGCATCGGGGGCGGCGGCGCTGATGGCGGGAGTGCGCGGGAGCCGATTTATCGTGGCGATTAATCATGACGCCAGCGCGCCGGTATTTTCTCAGGCGGATGTCGGCATCGTGGATGACTGGCTACCGGTACTGAAAGCACTGGTAGCCTGTACGCAGGATTAATTAAGCTGCTTCGCTAATTTCCAGACGCCGGTGTTGGTGGTCGACAGGGCCGCCACGCCGGCTTTCATCGCATTACGCGCATCCTCTTCGTCGCAGACCAGGCCGCCGGCAATCAGCGGCTGGTGAATCTTCTCCGTCACCCATCCCAGCACTTTTGGCATGCAGCCCGGCAGGATTTCAATACAGTCCGGGTTGGACTGCGCCACCTGCTTGTCGATATTGTGAAAGGAAATAGAGTCGACGATAAACAGGCGATGAATGCAGAAAAAGCCTTCCGCTCTGGCCGCTTTTAGCATCGGCGCTTTGGTGCTGATGATCCCGTCCGCTTCGGTAACCAGCTTCAAAAACTGAATCACCACCTCTTTATTCGACGCCCCCTCCAGCAGGTCGACATGAATAAACGCGTATTTACCGGCGTTTTTGATTTTCTTCACGATGTTGCTGATGGTGCAGATATTACCGTACAGCACGGAAATAAACTGGCACTCGGAATCGATGGCTAACTGCAGGCTGGCGTTATCTTTGACGGCCGCAATGACCGGATTTTGTCGTAGCAGGTGTAACAGGGGCATGATGTGTCCTTCGTATTTTACTCGTTATAATTCAGGCTGCGGGGGCGCGAGCGTTCCTGCAGCCTGAATTATAACGAGTCGTTTTATTAGCCGAAACGGAACGTAATACCGAATCCAGAGTCAGGATAGCGCCATTCTTTGAGCGTTGCCTCATCGCATAATAGCCGGCAGGTGCCGCACTCCAGGCATCCCCGATAGTCGACCTGCACGCCGCCTTCCGCCGTTCGCGAAAAAAGCCCGGCGGGACAGGATGCAATGAGCCGTTCGACGACTTCCAGGTCGGGCGCAGCCGCCGGGACAATATGCGGGTCGTCGGCGGGACGCCAGACGTTACGTGCTACAGACATCGTAAGCTCCGGATAAGATCGCCTGCCAGATGGCGCAGGCCATGACGGCGAAGATGACGCCAGACTATCTGGCGCAGCGGCGGGACCGGGCCTTCGCCCTGCTGCCAGAGTTCGCGGGAGATATCGTCCATCAGCGCGGGCCATCGGCGATACCAGCCGGGGCGCTGCAGCAGCGCGGGAACGTGCCGGTAGCGCTGGAGCACGTCCCACAGCAGGCTGCGCTCGATCTCCTGATGGTATTGCGCGAACAGATTTTGCGGCGCGCCGTGCCGACAGGCCTGGATTAACGTTTGCGCCGCCGCCTGGGCGCCGATTAAGGCCATGTCCATCCCGCGCACGGTGAAGCCGGTATTGACGCAGGTGCGCAGCGCGTCGCCGACCAGCAGCCAGCCTTCTCCGGCATACTGCGCCGGCATGCCGTGCAGGCCGCCTTCAGGTACCAGATGCGCGCCATATTCCAGCGTTTCGCTACCGTGCAGCAGAGGACGCAGGGCCGGATGCGATTTGAGACGATCCAGCAGCCCGGAGGCAGGAACCGCACCTTTTCCCAGCGAGGAGAGTGGACATACGATACCGAATGAGAGCGTATCCTGATTGGTATAAAGGAACGCGCCGCCGGGTAAATCGCCGCAGACTCCGCCGGTGAATATCATGGCGGAGCCCTCGTTGCCCTCGAGGCGGAAACGATCCTCCAGCGTCTTGCGCTCCATCGCCAGCACCGCTTTGATCCCCAGCGCCATGGCGGTTGGGGACGGGCGAGGGAGTAAACCGTGACGCTCCGCCAGCTCGCTGTTGGCCCCTTCCGCCAGCACGACATAGCGGGCGCGCAGCGTTTCGTTATCGCAAATGACCCCGCAAACCCGGCCGTTTTCGCGATACAGCGCCGCGACCGTCGCGCCGGTAATACACTGTACGCCTTCGCCTTCGGCCTGGTTAACCAGCCACGGATCGAAACGGGCGCGCAGTAAACTCCAGGAGTCGCCGCCGGGCTGAAGGCTGGAATAGGTTGTGGCGCCCTCGTCGGTCAGCAGGGTCAGGTTTTCCTGGGTGATACGGCGTTCAAGCGGCGCGGATTGTTGAAAATGAGGGAGAAGTTCGGCGAGAGCGCGGCAGTACAGGCGCCCGCCGGAGAGGTTTTTGCTGCCGGGAAGTTCGCCGCGTTCGAGCAGCAGGACCGAAAGTCCTGCCCGCGCGCAGCGTAGAGCACAAGCGGTGCCGGCTATCCCTGCACCGATGATAATAATATCAAAATCGTCAGCCATATTGCGCCCCAGATACCCAGAGCGCATAGGCTAGCATGGCGTTATCTAAGGAATATTGACCATCGACACAAAGGCTTTAATCACTCGCCGCGATAGACGCAGCCCGCCGTGCAGGTCTCTTTAATCATCACCGCGCTCAGCAGCGGCACAACGGGTTTAATCTGTTGCCAAATCCAGCGCGACAGAACTTCGCTGGTCGGGTTCTCCAGCCCTGGAATATCGTTCAGATAGTAGTGATCCAGGCGATCGTAGGTCGGCTTGAAGGCGGCTTTAAGCTCGGCAAAATCCATGATCCAACCTGTATGAGGATCGACTTCGCCGGTAATCTCCAGACGTACCATAAAAGAGTGACCGTGCAGGCGACCGCACTTATGACCTTCCGGTACGTGGGGCAGGCGGTGGGCGGCCTCGAAGGTAAAATCTTTAAACAGGGTGGTGGACATCTTTTACTCTCAATAAGACAAAAAACCGCCGTAGGGTACCGGAAAGTACATTTTTTAGCATTAACTAAAACGGCCCTGAGCGGAAAATCGCCGCATCCGCCGCGCTGATGCATATTATCTCTTTATATTTCATGTGGTTATTTAATCGATTTTGTTGTTAATAACTATAGATAAAACAGGTTAGTTCATTTGGTTATTTGTTATTTCCATCCCTTATTTAATTGTTACTATCAGCGCCGTTAACCTTACATTCTCTTCTGTTTTTGCCGCGCTGACAGGGTGCGAATAACAGCTTTGCTTACTGGAACATAACGACGCATGACGACACAGGTCCCACCTTCCAATTTGCTGCCGCTCAACCCGGAGCAAATGGCGCGCCTGCAGGCGGCCACGACAGACTTCACTCCGACCCAGCTTGCCTGGGTTTCCGGCTATTTTTGGGGCGTGCTGAATCAGCACCCCGGCGCGGTGGCTGCCGCTCCGGCCCCGGCTGCGGAAGTCCCGAGCATTACGCTGCTTTCCGCCTCGCAAACCGGCAACGCCCGCCGCGTGGCAGAAGCGCTGCGTGACGACCTTCAGGCAGCGCAGCTGAACGTCAAGCTGGTTAACGCAGGCGACTATAAATTCAAACAAATAGCCTCCGAAAAACTGCTGATCGTCGTGACCTCAACCCAGGGCGAAGGTGAGCCGCCGGAAGAAGCCGTCGCGCTGCATAAATTCCTGCTCTCGAAAAAAGCGCCGAAGCTCGAAGGCACCGCTTTTGCGGTCTTTGGCCTGGGCGATACCTCCTACGAATTCTTCTGCCAGTCGGGTAAAGACTTCGACAGCAGGCTGGCCGAGCTGGGCGGGGAGCGTCTGCTCGATCGCGTTGACTCCGACGTTGAATATCAGGGCGCCGCGGCCGAATGGCGCACCCGCGTGGTCGAGGTGCTGAAAGCCCGCGCCCCGGCGGCGACGCCGGCTCAGCTGGCGACAAGCGGCGCGGTCAATGACATTCACACCAGCCCCTATACCAAAGAAGCGCCGCTGACCGCGACGCTTTCGGTAAACCAAAAAATTACCGGTCGCGATTCGGAAAAAGACGTGCGCCACGTTGAAATCGATCTTGGCGACTCCGGCCTGCGCTATCAGCCCGGCGATGCGCTGGGCGTCTGGTATCAGAACGATCCGGCGCTGGTCAACGAGCTGGCCGAACTGCTGTGGCTGAAGGGCGACGAGCCGGTTAGCGTAGACGGCAAGACGCTGCCGCTGGCCGAAGCGCTGACGTGGCACTTTGAGCTGACGGTGAACACCGCCAACATCGTGGAGAACTATGCCACCCTAACGCGCAGCGAAACGCTGCTGCCGCTGGTGGGCGATAAAGCGCAGCTGCAGCACTACGCCGCTACCACGCCGATCGTCGATATGGTGCGCTTCTCTCCGGCGCAGCTGGATGCCCAGGCGCTGATTGACCTGCTGCGCCCGCTCACGCCGCGCCTGTACTCGATTGCCTCGTCGCAGGCGGAAACGGAAAACGAAGTTCACGTGACTGTCGGCGTTGTGCGCTATGAGATCGAAGGCCGCGCGCGCGCCGGCGGCGCTTCCAGCTTCCTTGCCGATCGCGTGGAAGAAGATGGCGAAGTCCGCGTCTTTATCGAACACAATGATAACTTCCGCCTGCCTGCTAATCCGCAGACGCCGGTCATCATGATTGGCCCGGGTACCGGCATTGCGCCATTCCGCGCATTTATGCAGCAGCGCGCGGCGGAAGGCGCCGAGGGCAAGAACTGGCTGTTCTTCGGCAACCCGCACTTTACGGAAGATTTCCTTTACCAGGTTGAATGGCAAAGCTACGTCAAAGAGGGCGTACTGAGCCGCATCGATCTGGCCTGGTCCCGCGATCAACAACAAAAAGTCTATGTTCAGGACAAGCTGCGCGAGCAGGGGGCCGAACTGTGGCGCTGGATTAATGACGGCGCCCATATTTATGTCTGCGGCGACGCCAATCGCATGGCGAAAGACGTTGAACAGACGCTGCTGGAAGTGATTGCCGAATTCGGCGCGATGGACGCCGAAGCGGCGGACGAATTTTTAAGTGAGCTGCGCGTTGAGCGCCGTTATCAGCGAGATGTCTACTAATGAGCGAAAAACATCCTGGACCGCTGGTGGTCGAAGGTAAACTGACCGACGCCGAGCGTATGAAGGTAGAGAGCAACTACCTGCGCGGCACCATCGCGGAAGACTTAAACGACCCCCTCACCGGTGGCTTTAAAGGCGATAACTTCCTGCTGATCCGCTTTCACGGCATGTATCAGCAGGATGACCGCGACATCCGCGCCGAACGCGCGGCGCAGAAGCTCGAGCCGCGTCACGCGATGCTGCTCCGCTGCCGCCTGCCGGGCGGGGTGATCACCACCAAACAGTGGCAGGCGATCGATAAGTTTGCCGCCGATAACACGATCTACGGCAGCATTCGTCTGACCAACCGTCAGACCTTCCAGTTCCACGGCATTCTGAAGAAGAATGTCAAGCCGGTGCACCAGATGCTGCACTCGGTGGGGCTGGACGCGCTGGCGACGGCCAACGATATGAACCGTAACGTGCTGTGCACCTCTAACCCCAACGAGTCTCAGCTCCATGCTGAAGCCTACGAGTGGGCGAAAAAAATCTCCGAGCACCTGCTGCCGCGCACCCGCGCCTATGCGGAGATCTGGCTCGATCAGAAGAAGGTGGCCACCACGGACGAAGAGCCGATCCTTGGCCAGACCTATCTGCCGCGTAAGTTCAAAACCACCGTGGTTATCCCGCCGCAGAACGATATCGATCTGCACGCCAACGACATGAACTTCGTGGCGATTGCCGAAAACGGCAAGCTGGTGGGCTTTAACCTGCTGGTGGGCGGCGGTCTGTCTATTGAGCACGGCAACAAGAAAACCTACGCGCGCACCGCCAGCGAATTCGGCTACCTGCCGCTTGAGCACACTCTGGCCGTGGCGGAAGCGGTGGTCACTACCCAGCGCGACTGGGGCAACCGTACCGACCGCAAAAATGCGAAAACGAAATACACCCTGGAACGCGTTGGCGTTGAAACCTTCAAGGCCGAAGTTGAGCGTCGTGCCGGCATTAAATTCGAGCCGATCCGTCCGTATGAGTTTACCGGTCGCGGCGATCGGATTGGCTGGGTGAAAGGTATCGACAATAACTGGTACCTGACGCTGTTTATTGAAAACGGTCGTATCCTTGATTATCCGGGGCGTCCGCTGAAGACGGGCCTGCTGAAGATTGCGAAGATCCACAAAGGCGAGTTCCGTATTACGGCGAACCAAAACCTGATTATTGCCGGCGTGCCGGAAGATCAGAAGGCGAAGATCGAAAAGCTGGCTCGCGATCACGGGCTGATGAATAGCGTCACCCCGCAGCGTGAAAACTCGATGGCCTGCGTCTCTTTCCCGACCTGCCCGCTGGCGATGGCCGAAGCGGAGCGCTTCCTGCCGTCATTTATTGATAAGGTGGACGGCGTGATGAGCAAGTACGGCGTGGGCGAGGAGCATATCGTCACCCGCGTGACCGGCTGCCCGAACGGCTGCGGCCGCGCCCTGCTGGCGGAGGTTGGGCTGATCGGTAAAGCGCCGGGCCGTTACAACCTGCACCTTGGCGGCAACCGCAGCGGAACGCGCATTCCGCGCATGTATCGCGAAAATATTACCGAGTCGGAAATTCTCGATTCGATAGACGAACTGGTCGGGCGCTGGGCGAAAGAGCGCGAAGCGGGTGAAGGCTTCGGCGACTTTACGGTGCGTGCGGGTATCGTGCGTCCGGTGCTCGATCCAGCCCGTGATTTCTGGGAATAAACCTATTCATCTGCGCCTGACGATTCCCTCCCTGCTTACGGGGAGCGGAATGAGGTGAAGGGAAAATAACGAGGTAACTATGTCCGTACTCGATCTCAACGCGCTAAATGAACTGCCGAAAGTTGAACGCGTACTGCAGCTGGCGGAAACCAACGCTCAGCTGGAGAAGCTCAGCGCCGAAGAACGCGTGGCGTGGGCGCTGGAAAACCTGCCCGGCGACTATGCGCTCTCTTCAAGCTTTGGTATTCAGGCGGCGGTTAGCCTGCATCTGGTTAACCAGATCCGTCCGGATATTCCGGTGATCCTCACCGATACCGGCTACCTGTTTCCGGAAACCTATCAGTTTATTGATGAACTTACCGACAAGCTGCAGCTGAATCTGAAAGTTTATCGGGCGCAGACCAGCCCGGCCTGGCAGGAAGCCCGCTACGGCAAGCTGTGGGAGCAGGGCGTTGAGGGCATTGAGAAATACAATGACATCAACAAAGTCGAGCCGATGAACCGCGCTCTGCAGGAGCTGAACACCCGTACCTGGTTTGCCGGCCTGCGCCGCGAACAGTCCGGTAGCCGGGCAACGCTGCCGGTGCTGGCGATTCAGCGCGGGGTATTTAAGGTGCTGCCGATTATCGACTGGGATAACCGCACCGTTTATCAGTATCTGCAGAAGCACGGCCTGAAATACCATCCGCTGTGGGATCAGGGATACCTCTCCGTGGGGGATACCCACACCACCCGTAAATGGGAGCCGGGGATGGCGGAAGAAGAGACGCGCTTCTTTGGCCTGAAGCGCGAGTGCGGGCTGCACGAAGGGTAGGTCTCGATCGCCTTTGTTTTAAAGACGTTTGCTTTAAACATATTGAGTTTTAAAAAAAGCCCTCGCGCTTCACGCTGAGGGCTTTTTCGTGCAACCGGCAGCAGCAAAGCGCCAGCTAGCCGCGCTTATCGGCCTTCGCCAGCTCTTTCACCAGCGGCAGCATCACCTTGACGACGTCGCGGCTGCGCCGCTCGATGCGGCCGGGCAGCGCCTTGTCGATATGCTGCTGATTATCCAGCTGAACGCTGTGCCAGCTGTTGCCGTCTGGGAAAGCGGGTGATTTTGCCCGCTGCTGAAAACCATCTTTCTTACCGAGCGACCAGTTAGTGGCCTCCACCGACAGCACCGGGATTCCGGCGCTGTCAAAAACGCTGGCGTCATTGCAGCAGCCGGTGCCCTGCGGATAGTCACGGTTCAGCCCTGGGTTGCTGAAGGCGGCAACCCCTTTGCTACGCGCGATGGCCAGCGCCCGGTCGCGGGTGAGCTTGCGAATCGACGCGGGCGTGCTGCGGCCGCTATTAAAATAGAGCTTATCGCCGACCACCAGATTATCGAGGTTGATCACCAGCAGGGTATTTTTCTTCTCCTCGTCGCCCATACGCTTCAGCAGATTCTGCGCCCCGAGGCGGCCCTCCTCTTCACCGCTGGAAGCGATAAAGCGAATGCCATAATGGGTGGGCACGTTCTTGAGTCGTTCGGCCAGTTCCAGCATCACGCCAAGGCCAAGGGCGTTGTCGTCAATCCCCTGCAGGGTTAAACCGCCGAGGTTTTTTTCCACGTCGCTATCGCTCATGGGAGCGTAGGTATCGAGGTGCGCCATGATGATGATTTGCTGGCGCGCCTTGCCCTCGTGGGCGGCAATCACCGTGCTGCCGGTGACGTTTTGCCAGTTCTGTCGCTGATTTTTGGTGGTGTAGATATAGCGCGTATGAAAGCTGCGGATATCGCTTTGGTAGCCCATCTGCGCGAACTGCTGACGCAGGTAGTCCGCCGACAGCATCTCTGCGGGCGAGCCGGTCATTCTTCCGGGGAAAAAGGTCGCGATATGACGAGCCTGCGTATTAGCGGTTTCGCCCATAGCGCTAAAAGCCGGGGCGGAGAAGACAAAACCTGCGCCAAGCGCCAGTGGAAGCAGGCGGCGGCACAACGCGGAAAACATAAGAGGGTCCTTACGGCAACAGAACAATTTGACCCGCTTAGTATGAAACTGTGACCGAGGTTAAACAATTTCATTTGCTCTTAAATAGCGGAAAAGTCGCATGTTAAGCACTTTTTGATCTTTGCTTTCCCAGGTCGTTATTCCTTTGAGTAACAACTCATTCCATTTCGTAATTTCATTTGCTCTAAGTGGCACCCTATAGTCGCACTATGACTGATTGTAAGCGAGTTATGGCATCGTGGACTATTTGCCCTTATTTGCCGAATTAAAAGAGCGGCCGGTGCTGGTTATCGGCGGCGGCGAGATTGCCGAGCGCAAGATCATGTTTCTGCGTCGGGCGGGGGCGAAAGTGCAGATTGTGGCCGCTGCGCTATCCGATGAGCTTGCTGAGCTGGTCGAGCGCCAGGAAATAGCGTGGCGCGCAGAAGCGTTTCAGGAACAGCAGATCGACGACGTTTTCCTGGTGATTGCCGCCACCGAAGACGACGCGCTGAACCAGCGGGTTTTTGCCGCCGCGAACGCGCGCTTTCGCCTGGTGAATGTGGTGGACAATCAGCAGCTTTGTTCGGTGGTCTTCCCCTCCATTGTCGATCGCTCCCCGCTGCTGGTGGCGATCTTTTCGGGCGGTTCGGCGCCGGTACTGTCGCGGATGATACGCGAAAAAATTGAAGCGCTGCTGCCGACCAATCTGGGACGCGTTGCCGAAGCGGCAAGCTACTGGCGGCATCATATTAAAACGCATCTGACCACTACCGCGGCGCGGCGCCGTTTCTGGGAGCGCGTTTTCAACGGCCGCTTTGTCAGCCTGATGATTGCCGGCAACAGAGCCGCCGCCGATAAGGCGCTGGAGGATGAGCTGTATCAGCCGGAAAAGCGGTTGGGTGAAATCATCCTTGTCGGCGCCGGGCCGGGTGATGCCGGACTCCTTACGCTAAGCGGTCTTCAGGCGATTCAGCGGGCGGACGTGGTGTTTTACGATCGTCTGGTAACGCCGGAGATACGCGAGCTGGTGCGTCGCGATGCGGAGATGATCTGCGTTGGTAAACGCGCCGGAGAGTATTCGGTACCGCAGCATGAAACGAATCAGATGCTGGTCGCGGCGGCGAAAGAGGGCAAAACGGTGGTGCGCCTGAAGGGCGGCGATCCGTTTATTTTCGGTCGCGGCGGCGAGGAGCTGCAGGCGGCAGCGGCTGCGGGGATCTCCTTTCAGGTTGTTCCCGGCGTGACCGCAGCAGCGGGCGCGACGGCGTATGCCGGAATTCCGCTGACCCACCGCGATTACGCGCAGAGCGTGACCTTTGTCACCGGCCACTACAAGGCGGACAGCGCGCCGCTCGACTGGGCGCTGTTGGCGCAGAGCCGGCAAACGCTGGCTATCTATATGGGCACGATGAAGGCGGCGGAAATCAGCGCGCAGCTGATCGCGCACGGGCGCGACAGGAACACGCCGGTAGCGGTTATCTCCCGCGGCACTCGCGCCGATCAGCAAACGACGATCGGCACGTTAGAACAACTGGAACACCTGGCGAAAGATGCCCCGATGCCGGCTCTGCTGGTGGTGGGCGAAGTGGTGCAGCTACATCAGCAGCTCGCCTGGTTTCAACACACAACGAACGCAGAAGGGTTTGGCTCTTCTGTGGTCAATCTGGCTTAGGCCCGGCGCAACAGGCCTTATAAGGAACGGTTAATGGACCAAAAACGACTCACTCACCTGCGACAACTGGAGGCGGAAAGCATCCATATCATTCGCGAGGTGGCCGCAGAATTCTCAAATCCGGTGATGATGTACTCCATCGGTAAAGATTCCAGCGTGATGCTGCATCTGGCGCGTAAAGCGTTTTATCCGGGAACCCTACCGTTCCCGCTGCTGCACGTTGATACCGGCTGGAAATTCCGTGAGATGTACGAGTTCCGTGACCGTACCGCGAAGGCCTACGGCTGCGAGCTGCTGGTGCACAAAAATCCGGAAGGGGTGGCGATGGGCATCAACCCGTTTGTCCACGGCAGCGCCAAGCATACCGATATCATGAAGACCGAAGGTCTCAAGCAGGCGCTGAACAAATATGGCTTTGACGCCGCGTTCGGCGGTGCCCGCCGCGATGAAGAGAAATCTCGCGCTAAAGAGCGTATCTACTCTTTCCGCGACCGCTTCCACCGCTGGGATCCGAAAAACCAGCGCCCGGAGCTGTGGCACAACTACAACGGCCAGATTAACAAAGGCGAAAGCATCCGCGTGTTCCCGCTCTCTAACTGGACCGAGCTGGATATCTGGCAGTACATCTATCTGGAAAATATCGAAATCGTGCCGTTGTACCTGGCGGCAGAGCGCCCGGTTCTCGAGCGTGACGGCATGCTGATGATGATCGATGACGACCGCATCGACCTGCAGCCGGGCGAGGTTATCAAACAGCAGATGGTGCGTTTTCGTACCCTCGGCTGCTGGCCGCTGACCGGCGCGGTGGAGTCCAACGCGCAAACGCTGCCGGAAATTATTGAAGAGATGCTGGTCTCCACGACCAGCGAACGTCAGGGTCGCATGATTGACCGCGATCAGGCAGGCTCGATGGAGCTGAAGAAACGTCAGGGGTATTTCTAAGGAGCCGCCATGAATACGACAATTGCACAACAAATTGCTGATGAAGGCGGCGTTGAAGCCTACCTGCACGCGCAGCAGAATAAAAGCCTGCTGCGCTTCCTGACCTGCGGCAGCGTTGATGACGGCAAAAGCACGCTGATTGGCCGCCTGCTGCACGATACCCGCCAGATCTATGAAGATCAGCTCTCATCGCTGCATAACGATAGCAAGCGTCACGGAACCCAGGGCGAGAAGCTGGATCTGGCGCTGCTGGTGGATGGCCTGCAGGCGGAGCGCGAGCAGGGCATCACTATCGATGTGGCCTACCGCTATTTCTCTACCGAAAAGCGCAAGTTTATTATCGCCGACACGCCGGGGCACGAGCAGTACACCCGCAATATGGCGACCGGCGCCTCAACCTGCGATCTGGCGATCCTGCTGATCGATGCGCGCAAAGGGGTGCTGGATCAGACCCGTCGTCACAGCTTTATTTCAACGCTGCTGGGTATTAAAAACCTGGTGGTGGCGGTGAATAAAATGGACCTCGTGGAGTTCAGCGAAGCGCGGTTTAACCAGATTCGCGAAGAGTATCTGACCTTTGCCGAGCAGCTGCCGGGCGACCTCGATATTCGCTTCGTGCCGCTTTCCGCGCTGGAAGGGGACAACGTTGCCAGCCAGAGCGAGAAGATGGGCTGGTACAGCGGCCCGACGCTGCTGGAAGTGCTGGAAACCGTTGAGATCCATCACCAGGTCGAAACCCAGCCGCTGCGTTTCCCGGTGCAGTTTGTGAACCGTCCAAACCTCGATTTCCGCGGTTTCTCCGGTACCGTAGCCTCCGGCAAAGTGACGGTTGGCCAGCGTCTGAAGGTGCTGCCGTCGGGCGTGGAGTCCAGCGTGGCGCGCATCGTGACCTTTGACGGCGACCTGCAGGAAGCCGGCGCCGGGGAAGCGATTACTATCGTGCTGAAGGATGAGATTGATATCAGCCGCGGCGACCTGCTGGTCGATGCGCAGGTACTGCTGCCAGCCGTGCAGAGCGCCAGCATTGACGTGGTGTGGATGGCTGAACAGGCGCTCTCTCCGGGCCAGAGCTTTGATATTAAAATTGCCGGTAAGAAAACCCGCGCCCGCGTGGACGGCATTCGCTATCAGGTTGATATTAACAATCTGACCCAGAGTGAGGTGGAATCGCTGCCGCTCAACGGCATCGGCCTCGTGGATTTGACCTTTGATGAGCCGCTGGTACTGGACAAATACCAGGACAACCCGGTGACCGGGGGGCTTATTTTTATCGACCGCCTGTCGAACGTCACCGTCGGCGCCGGCATGGTGCGCGAACCGCAGGAGCACGCTCAGGCGTCCGCTTCGTCGTTCAGCGCGTTTGAGCTGGAGCTGAACCAGCTTATCCGTAAGCATTTCCCGCACTGGGACGCTCGCGATCTGCTGGGAGGCAAGTAATGGCGCAGCATGACGAAAACGTCGTCTGGCATGCCCATCCGGTCACTCAGCAGCAGCGCGAGCAGCGCCACGGCCATCGCGGCGTGGTGCTGTGGTTTACCGGGCTCTCCGGCTCTGGTAAATCTACCGTTGCCGGCGCGCTGGAGGAGGCGCTCCAGCAGCTAGGCGTCAGTACCTATCTGCTGGATGGCGATAACGTGCGTCACGGCCTGTGCAGCGATTTGGGCTTTAGCGACGGCGATCGGAAAGAGAATATTCGCCGCGTGGGCGAAGTGGCTAAGCTGATGGTTGAGGCCGGGCTGGTTGTGCTGACGGCCTTTATCTCTCCGCACCGCGCCGAGCGCCAGATGGTGCGCGAGCGCCTGGGGGAAGGGCGCTTTATCGAAATATTCGTCGATACGCCGCTGGCGATCTGCGAGGCGCGAGATCCGAAAGGGTTATACAAGAAGGCGCGAGCGGGAGAATTACGCAATTTCACCGGAATTGACTCAGTTTATGAAGCACCGGAAAAGGCGGAAATTCATCTGGATGGTGAACAATTGGTAACAAATTTGGTGCACCAACTATTAGACCTGCTCAGACAGAGCGATATTATCAGATCCTGAAACGGTGGCGGCACTGAGATGTTGGCCGCCCGGTGAACAGGATTCGATATGCGCAATACCCAGAACCTCAGTATGATTCGTTCAGAACCACCCCCGGTGGCGAATGACGAGACCACCTGGTCTTTGTCAGGCGCCGCCGTGGGATTTATCTCATGGCTGCTGGCGCTGGGTATCCCCTTTCTCATCTATGGCAGCAATACGCTGTTTTTTCTTCTCTACACCTGGCCGTTCTTCCTTGCACTGATGCCGGTTGCCGTTGTGGTCGGTATTGCGCTGCATTCGTTGTTGAATGGTAAACTCCTCTACAGCTCGTGCGCGACGATTTTAACCATCGGACTGATGTTCGGCCTGCTGTTCCTCTGGCTGCTGGGATAGTCTTTTTGGCGTATGAATCAAGCCTGGGTATCGATGACAAAAATGTGGTACAGTCCCCGCGTTACGCGGCATCGTCCGCGCGTCGGAGTAAAACGCTCGGGCGAGTTATCGGATGATGATGCCGTTTTTCAGGGGGCAGGATGGGTAAATTAACGCTGCTATTATTGGCTTTGCTGGTCTGGCTACAGTACTCGCTGTGGTTCGGTAAAAATGGTCTGCATGACTATAGTCGGGTTAATGACGATGTCTCCGCTCAGCAGGACACTAACGGTAAATTAAAGGCGCGCAACGATCAGCTGTTTGCGGAAATCGACGACCTCAACGGCGGTCAGGAAGCGATCGAAGAACGCGCGCGCAACGAGCTAAGTATGACCCGCCCGGGTGAAACGTTTTATCGTCTGGTCCCGGATGCGTCTAAACGCAATCAGGGATCGGCGCAGAATAATCGATAAATAAGCCCAGGATTACGACATGGCAGCCACTTTTCCGGGCGTTTGCGCCGTGGTGCCGGCGGCCGGTTTTGGCCGTCGTATGCAAACGGAATGCCCGAAACAATATCTCTCAATCGGTAACAAAACGATTCTCGAGCACGCGGTCGCCGCGCTGCTGACCAACGCCTGCGTCCAGCGCGTGGTGATTGCCGTCAGCCCCGGCGATGTCCGCTTTAGCCAGCTGCCGCTGGCCTCCCATCCGCAGATTACCGTCGTTGATGGCGGCAGCGAACGCGCCGACTCCGTTCTTGCTGGCCTCAAGGCGCTGCCCGATGCGCAGTGGGTGCTGGTGCATGACGCCGCGCGCCCGTGCCTGCATCAGGACGATCTCACCCGCCTGCTGGCGCTGCGTGAAACCAGCCGCGTTGGCGGCATCCTGGCGGCACCGGTTCGCGATACCATGAAGCGCGCCGAACCCGGCAAAGCCGCCATTGCCCATACCGTCGATCGCAACGACCTGTGGCATGCGCTGACGCCGCAGTTTTTCCCGCGTGAATTACTCTTTAACTGCCTGACGCGTGCGCTCAACGAAGGCGCAACCATCACCGACGAAGCGTCGGCGCTGGAGTACTGCGGCTTCCATCCCGAACTGGTAGCCGGACGCGCGGATAATATTAAAGTGACGCGCCCGGAAGACCTGGCGCTGGCAGAATTTTACCTTACCCGTTCCCGACACCAGGAGAAGGCTTAATGCGAATTGGACATGGTTTTGACGTACACGCTTTTGGCGGTGAAGGCCCAATCATTATTGGCGGGGTGCGCGTTCCTTACGAGAAGGGGCTGCTGGCCCACTCCGATGGCGACGTCGCGCTGCATGCGCTGACCGATGCTCTGCTGGGCGCGGCTGCGCTGGGGGACATCGGTAAGCTGTTCCCGGACACCGATCCGGCCTTCAAAGGCGCCGACAGCCGCGCGCTGCTGCGCGAAGCCTGGCGCCGGATTCAGGCGAAAGGCTATACCCTCGGCAACGTTGACGTCACCATCATTGCCCAGGCGCCCAAAATGCTGCCGCATATTCCGCAGATGCGCGTTTTTATCGCCGAAGATCTTGGCTGCCATATGGACGACGTCAACGTGAAGGCGACGACCACCGAAAAGCTCGGGTTTACCGGCCGCGGCGAAGGCATTGCCTGTGAAGCGGTGGCGCTGCTGCGTAAGGCGGCACAATGATCGCCTTCAACGAACTCACCTGGCTGCACGGTAAACCACTGGGGCAGGGGCTGCTGAAAGCCAGCCCGGAAGACTTCATGGTGGTAGAAGACCTCGGCTTTGAGCCCGACGGCGAAGGTGAGCACGTGCTGGCGCGGATCCTCAAAAAGGACTGCAACACGCGCTTTGTCGCGGACGCGCTGGCAAAATTCCTTAAAATCCATGCCCGGGAAGTTAGCTTTGCCGGGCAAAAGGACAAGCACGCGGTGACCGAACAGTGGCTCTGCGCCCGGGTGCCGGGTAAAGAGATGCCCGACCTCAGCAAGTTTCAGCTCGAGGGCTGCCAGGTGCTGGAGTACGCGCGCCATAAGCGCAAGCTACGCCTTGGGGCGCTGAAGGGCAATCAGTTCACCCTGATCCTGCGCGAAGTCAGCCACCGCGATGATGTCGAGCAGCGCCTGCAGGCCATCGCTGCCGGCGGCGTGCCAAACTATTTTGGCGCTCAGCGCTTTGGGATTGGCGGCAGCAACCTGCTGGGCGCGCTGCGCTGGGCAGAGAGCGGAGCCCCGGTGCGCGATCGAAATAAACGCAGTTTTTGGCTGTCGGCGGCGCGTAGCGGCTTGTTTAATCAGCAGGTCAGTATTAGATTAAAAAAAACAGAATTTAATCAGGTTGTTGATGGCGATGCGCTACAATTAGCGGGGCGCGGCAGCTGGTTTGTCGCTGCGCCTGAAGAGCTGGCGGAACTGCAGGGGCGGGTTGATAACCGCGAGCTGCTGATTACCGCTGCGCTGCCGGGCAGCGGCGACTGGGGCAGCCAACGCGATGCGCTGGCCGCCGAACGGGCGGCGGTGGCTGAAGAGACGCCGCTCCAGGCGCTGCTGGTGCGTGAAAAAGTAGAGGCCGCGCGCCGGGCGATGCTGCTCTATCCGCAGCAGATGAGCTGGAACTGGTGGGATGACGTAACCGTTGAACTGCGTTTCTGGCTGCCAGCGGGCAGCTTCGCCACCAGCGTGGTAAGGGAACTTATCAACACAACGGGTGACTATGCGAATATTGCTGAGTAACGATGACGGGATTCATGCGCCGGGCATTCAGACCCTGGCGAAGGCCTTACGGGAATTCGCTGAGGTCCAGGTTGTCGCACCCGATCGTAACCGCAGCGGCGCATCGAACTCCCTGACGCTAGAGTCTTCACTACGCACCTTCACTTTTGATAATGGCGATATCGCCGTCCAGATGGGCACTCCGACGGACTGCGTCTATCTCGGCGTCAACGCCCTGATGCGCCCCCGTCCGGATATCGTGGTTTCTGGTATTAACGCCGGGCCGAATCTTGGCGATGACGTAATCTACTCCGGTACCGTGGCCGCCGCGATGGAGGGCCGGCACCTTGGCTTTCCGGCGCTGGCCGTGTCGCTAAACGGCCATCAGCATTACGCTACCGCGGCGGCCATCACCTGCACTATTCTGCGCGCGCTCAGCCGCGAGCCGCTGCGCACCGGGCGCATTCTCAATATCAACGTACCCGATCTGCCGCTTGAGCAGATTAAAGGCATCCGCGTGACCCGCTGCGGCAGCCGCCATCCGGCCGATCAGGTTATCCCGCAAAAAGATCCGCGCGGCAATACCCTGTACTGGATTGGTCCTCCGGGCGAGAAGCACGATGCCGGGCCCGATACCGACTTTGCGGCAGTAGATGAAGGCTACGTGTCGGTTACGCCGCTGCACGTTGATTTAACCGCCCACCAGGCCCATGAAGTGGTCACCGACTGGCTCGAACGCGTCGGAGTAGACAGCCAATGGTAAGCAAACGTGTTGAAAGCCTGCTGAATCAGCTCCGTACTCAGGGCATCGTCGACGAGCGCGTGCTCGAAGCGATTGCGCTGGTGCCGCGGGAAAAGTTTGTCGATGAGGCCTTCGAACATAAGGCGTGGGAAAACACCGCGCTGCCGATTGGCCAGGGGCAAACCATTTCGCAGCCCTATATGGTGGCGCGGATGACGGAGCTTCTGACGCTGACGCCAGAGTCCAGGGTGCTGGAAATTGGCACCGGCTCGGGCTATCAGACGGCGATACTGGCGCAGCTGGTGCACCACGTCTGTTCGGTCGAGAGAATTAAGAGCCTGCAGTGGCAGGCGCGGCGTCGCCTCAAACAACTTGATTTACATAATGTTTCAACCCGTCATGGTGATGGATGGCAGGGTTGGAGGGCGCGAGCACCTTTTGATGCGATTATCGTCACCGCCGCGCCACCGGAAATTCCGCCGGCGCTGCTGGCGCAGCTGGATGAAGGTGGCGTGCTGGTTTTACCGGTAGGTGAAGAGCATCAGTTTCTGAAACGGATCCGTCGTCGCGGTAATGAGTTTGTTATTGATACCGTTGAAGCCGTTCGCTTCGTTCCCCTGGTTCAAGGTGAGCTGGCGTGAGACCCGGATTATTCCAGGTTTTTTTTGCCTGATTTTAGGCGTAGGGTGGACACATTTTCAGTGTCCTGGCCGGGCGTTGCCCGGTAAGCAAGATATTGGTAGTTAACCTATTCCTGGGGGATAAATGAGCGCGGGAAGCCCAAAATTTACCTTAAGCCGTATTGCGGCACTATCGCTGGTTTCACTGTGGCTGGCAGGCTGTTCGAATACGAATAATCCGCCTGCGCCGGTCAGTTCGGCTGGAGGCGCCTCCTCCTCCGGGACCAGCTCCGGGATGCTGATTACCCCGCCGGCGAAAACGGGCGTTACCGCCGTGCCTCAGGTGCAGCCGGTTCAGACCCGGCCGACGCAAATTCAGCCGATGGAGCAGCAGCAGCCGCTGCAGACCATGAACGGCAAGATCGTTTATAACCGCAAATATGGCGATATTCCGAAAGGCAGCTACACCGGCGGCAGCACCTACACCGTCAAACGCGGCGACACGCTGTTCTATATTGCCTGGGTGACCGGCAACGATTTCCGTGACCTTGCCCAACGCAATAATATCCCGGCGCCGTACGGCCTGAACGTCGGCCAGACGCTGCAGGTTGGCAACTCCGCGGGCCAGCCAATCACCGGCGATAACGCCGTTGCTCAGGCCAGCGCTCGGGCAAGCGGAGGTGCGACGGCGGCCTCACATCCTGCACAAAAATCAACCGCAGTGGTTGCGTCACAACCAACTATTACGTATTCTGAACCCTCAGGTGAACAGAATGCTAATAAGATGTTGCCGAACAATAAGCCTGCGACGACAGTCGTTGCGCCGGTTACGGCTCCAGCTATCAGCAGCAACCAACCGACTGCAAGCAGCACGTCAACCAGTTCGCCGATCTCTTCATGGCGCTGGCCGACTGAGGGCAAGGTTATCGAGAACTTTAGCGGCGCCGAAGGCGGTAATAAAGGCATCGATATTGCAGGCAGTAAAGGACAGGCTATCGTCGCGACCGCTGATGGACGCGTCGTCTATGCCGGTAACGCACTGCGCGGTTACGGTAATCTTATTATCATCAAACACAACGATGATTACCTGAGTGCCTACGCTCATAACGATACCATGCTGGTCCGGGAGCAACAGGAAATTAAAGCGGGGCAGAAAATCGCTACCATGGGTAGCACCGGAACCAGCTCGACAAGATTACATTTTGAAATTCGTTACAAGGGGAAATCCGTCAACCCGCTGCAGTACTTACCGCAGCGATAATTTGGCGAAGTACGCATAAGCATAACGTCAGTTAAAAGGCGCCGGGGCGGTGAACGCCGCTCTGCATTGGGGCTAAAAAGCTGTCCTGGCGACATTTGAATGATATTTAGCGAAGGTGCTTTGCTCAGGGATCACGGGTAGGAGCCATCTTTATGAGTCAGAATACGCTGAAAGTTCATGATTTAAATGAAGACGCGGAATTTGATGAGAACGGAGTTGAGGTTTTCGATGAGAAAGCCTTAGTAGAAGAGGAACCCAGTGATAGCGATCTGGCCGAGGAAGATCTCCTGTCGCAAGGCGCAACGCAACGCGTGCTTGATGCGACTCAGCTCTATCTTGGTGAGATTGGTTATTCCCCGCTGCTGACGGCTGAAGAAGAGGTCTACTTCGCCCGACGCGCGTTGCGTGGTGATGTCGCTTCACGCCGCCGGATGATAGAAAGCAACCTGCGTCTGGTGGTAAAAATTGCCCGTCGTTATAGCAATCGTGGTCTGGCGCTGCTGGATCTGATTGAAGAGGGTAATCTGGGGCTGATCCGCGCGGTTGAAAAGTTTGACCCGGAACGTGGGTTCCGTTTTTCAACTTATGCAACCTGGTGGATCCGTCAAACGATTGAACGGGCGATTATGAACCAAACCCGTACCATTCGTTTACCTATCCATATTGTGAAAGAGCTGAACGTCTATCTGCGTACCGCGCGTGAGTTGTCCCATAAGCTGGACCACGAGCCGAGTGCGGAAGAGATTGCCGAACAGCTGGATAAGCCGGTTGATGACGTTAGCCGTATGCTGCGTCTGAACGAGCGCATCACCTCGGTGGATACCCCGCTGGGCGGTGACTCGGAAAAAGCGCTGCTGGATATTCTGGCCGATGAAAAAGATAACGGCCCGGAAGACACCACGCAGGACGATGATATGAAACAAAGCATCGTCAAATGGCTGTTCGAACTGAACGCCAAGCAGCGTGAAGTCCTGGCGCGTCGTTTTGGCCTGCTGGGCTATGAAGCCGCTACGCTTGAAGATGTAGGTCGTGAAATTGGCCTGACCCGCGAACGCGTGCGTCAGATCCAGGTTGAAGGCCTGCGCCGCCTGCGGGAAATCCTGCAAGGTCAGGGGCTGAACATCGAAGCGCTATTCCGCGAATAAGACATTTTTCTTAAAAAAGGCCCGATCGGTTGATTGGGCCTTTTCCTTTTTTAGCCAGCCTTATTCTACCCCAGCCAGGTCTCCTGCAGGTGGCGCCACAAAATCCGCTCATCCTCCTGCCTGAACACTACCGTTGACCAGCGCACCGTGGGCGCCTGTCCGGGAAGGGTCTGCGTTTCGCGATAGAGAACCGCCGCGCCGTCGTGCCAGCTGGCAAGCTCCGTGAGGCTATCAATAGCGATCTTCAGGCCCGGGCGGCTGCCGCCAGCCTGCTGAAAAAAATTGCTGACCGCCCGGCGATCCATACGGGCGCCGCCCGCGGCGACCAGCGTAAAATCGTGGGTAAAGCGCGTCATTAACGCCTCAGCGCTTCCTTCCTTACGGCCTAACCAGTTTTCAATGATGACGTGGGCATTGAGGACTTCCTCGAAATATGCGCTCATTTCTTCTCCATTTTGCTATGCAGACGCAGGATCAGCGCCCGGTTGTCGAATCGCAGGCAGCTCAGCAGGGGGATGAGGGTGATCCCGGCTGCGGTGATAAAAACCCCGCGCCATGCCAGCGCGGTGGAATAGTGGTGGAGCAGGGCGCTGAGCAGCGCGGCCAGCAGCGCCGCGCCGGCTAAAAAGCTGAGCTGACGGTTGATATTCCACAGCGCGCTGGCGTCCGGCAGGTGGTGGTTGGCGATATTCAAAAAGGCGCTGCTTTGTGCCGTACTGCTGCACAGGCTGACGCCCGCGCCCATCAGCGTGAAGGCGCTTATCAGGGTGCTCGCCGATGTCTGCGGGCTTACGCCGATCAGCAGCAGGATCCCCGCCGCCTGAAGCAGGCATCCGCTGATAATAAACGGCCGGGGGCCGAATCGATTGTAGTATCTGCCGGTCAGCGTTATCGCCACAAACGATGCCAGCGACCACGGCAGCATCAATGACCCGATGGCTGAAGGCGACATCCCGGTGAGGGTCTGCAGGTAAAACAGGCCGACCACGTTGATGCCAATAAACGTGCCGGGGACGCAGAGATAAATCAGCATCGCGAAGCGCAGCAGCGGGTCGGCCAGCAGCGGCAGATGTAAAAAGCGGCCCGGGCGCGTCGTTGTCACCTCTTTTTCAAGCCAGCAGGCGGCCAGGATAAGCGTCAGAAAAGCGACGGGCAGGCTGGCAAAGAAAACCCATCGCCAGCTGAACGTCTGCACCAGCAGCCCCCCAAGTGCTGGAGAGCAGGCGGGAGCCAGCAGCCCGACCAGCATCACGGCGGCAGAGAGCTTTGCCCGCTCGTGGGGCTTAAAGTAGCGCCAGGTCACCGCCTGACCAACGGGAATTAATAGCCCGCCGCCCATCCCCTGAAGCGCGCGCCAGAAAACCAGCGCGCTCAGCGAATCCGCCATTCCGGCTCCCAGCGCCGCCGCGCTGAACAGAAGCAGCGACAGCAGAAAAACGCGCCGGGCGCCAAATCGCTGTGCGAGCCAGGCGCTGAAGGGGATCACCAGCGTGAGCCCGGCGATATAGCCGTTGCTGACCCAGGTCAGCTCGCCCACGGAGGCGTTGAGCGCCCGACTCATATCGGGAAAGGCAACGCTGGCGATAAACATATTGATTAAGTCGAGAAAGAAACCGAGCAGAAAAACGGTGGCAACCTTGCTGCGATAGGTCATGGCGATCTCCGGTAAAGAAGGTCGCTACTCTAAACCTCTGCGTCGGGCGGATAAACGCGGCGAAGCGGGATATACTGTCTGATAATTTTTGACAATAAGCTGAGTTAGCATGCTGAATCTGCAACGAATGGCCATGTTTGTGGCGGTGGTGGAGTGCGGACGTTTTACCGCGGCGGCGGTCGCCCTGGCCCAGACCAAGGCGGTGGTGAGCTTTAACGTGCGGCAGCTGGAGAGCGAGCTTGGCGTCACGCTGCTTTTACGCTCCACGCGGCGGCTGACCCTGACGGATGCGGGGACGGTGTTCTATCACCGCGGCGTCGGGCTGCTGAAGGCGGCGGAAAATCTCCAGGACGAGGTGCGGGCCAGCCACGCCGGATTGAGCGGCGAGCTGCGCATCACCACCACTCCGGAGTACGGCGCACGGGTGATTATTCCCGCCCTGGCCGAGTTTAGCCAGCTGCACCCGGCGCTGCGCGTGCGCCACGTTTCATCCTCGCATCATGCCGATTTAATTTCTGAACGCTTTGATGTCGCCATTCGTCTCGGGACGCTGGCGGACTCGCGCTACCGCGCGGCGCTGATTTCGCGTTTCGCGATCCTGCCCGTGGCCGCGCCTGCGTGGCTGGCGCAGCATCCGCTGGCAACCCTCGAAGACCTGGCCCAGGCCGAGTGGATTATTCATGAGCGCCTGCAAACGCCGCTGCGCTGGCAGCTCAGCGGGCAGGATCAGGAGGCGTTCGGTTTTGAAATTCAAAAGACCCCGCGTCTGTCGGCGGATAGCGCCAGTGCGCTAATGGCCTTCGCCCTTGCCGGCAGCGGCGTGGCGCTGTTGCCGGAGTGGCTGGTGGCCTCATCGTTGGCTCAGAAGCGTTTGATCCATTTGCTACCGGAGGTAAGCTTTCCGTCGCAGGGAGTTTATGCGGTCTATCCGGATGCGCGGCACGTGCCGACTAAGGTGCGGGCGTTTATCGATTTTTTACGTCAGCGGGCGGGGTAACATACCGGTTTCTGCGGCCATTTCTGCGGTTCACTCCCGGGCGAAGCATTGCTGCCCGGGAGTGACGTTCAGAGGATAAGAGGATTACGCCAGGCTTTTAAGCCGATAGATCCACTCCAGGGCCTGACGCGGCGTCAGCGTATCGGGGTCAAGATGCTCCAGCGCTTCGAGAGCCGGGGAGGTCTCTTCCGGAGCCGACAGCAGCGACATCTGCGTACCGTCAACCTGGGTCGCCGCCGCGTTGGGCGAAATGCTCTCCAGCTCGCGCAGCTTCTGCCGCGCGCGCTTGATCACCTCTTTCGGCACCCCCGCCAGCGCCGCGACCGCCAGGCCGTAGCTTTTGCTCGCCGCGCCGTCCTGAACGCTGTGCATAAAGGCGATAGTGTCGCCGTGCTCCAGCGCGTCCAGATGCACGTTAGCCACCCCTTCCATTTTCTCCGGCAGCTGGGTGAGCTCGAAGTAGTGGGTGGCAAACAGGGTCAGCGCTTTTATCTTATTCGCCAGGTTCTCCGCGCAGGCCCACGCCAGCGACAGGCCGTCGTAGGTCGAAGTGCCGCGGCCGATTTCATCCATCAGCACCAGACTGTGTTCGGTGGCGTTATGCAGAATATTGGCGGTTTCGGTCATCTCGACCATAAAGGTTGAGCGGCCGCTTGCCAGATCGTCCGCCGCGCCGACGCGGGTGAAGATGCGGTCAATGGGGCCGATTTCGACCTTTTCAGCCGGGACGTAGCTGCCGATCCACGCCAGCAGCGCAATCAGCGCGGTCTGGCGCATATAGGTACTTTTACCGCCCATATTCGGACCGGTAATAATCAGCATCCGCCGCTGCGGCGACAGGGTGAGCGGGTTGGCGATAAACGGCTCTTTTAGCACCTGCTCCACCACCGGATGGCGGCCTTCGACAATGCGGATGCCCGGTTTATCGCTAAAGGTCGGGCAGCAGTAGTTAAGGGTTTCGGCCCGCTCGGCGAGGTTAATCAGCACGTCCAGCTCCGCCAGCGCGCTCGCGCTCTGCAGCAGGTCGGCAAGATGCGGCAGCAGCATATCAAACAGGCGGTCGTAGAGCTGTTTCTCCAGCGCCAGCGCCTTGCCTTTCGAGGTTAGCACCTTGTCTTCATACTCCTTGAGCTCAGGAATAATATAGCGCTCGGCGTTTTTTAACGTCTGGCGACGCACGTAGTGAATCGGCGCGTGCTGGCTTTGGCCGCGGCTAATCTGGATGTAGTAGCCGTGAACCGCGTTGTAGCCCACCTTCAGCGTATCCAGCCCCAGCCGTTCGCGTTCGCGAACCTCCAGCTTATCGAGATAGTCCGTGGCGCCATCGGCCAGCGCGCGCCACTCGTCGAGCTCTTCGTTATAGCCCGGGGCAATCACGCCGCCGTCGCGCACCAGCACCGGAGGCGCGTCGATAATGGCCTTTTCCAGCAGCTCGCGCAGCTCGTCGAACTCGCCCATTTTATCGCGCAGCTGCTGCACCGGGGCGCAGGGGACGTCGGCCAGCATGTCGCGCAGCGCCGGCAGCTGCTGGAAGGCATGACGCATGCGGGCTAAATCGCGCGGCCGCGCGGTGCGCAGCGCCAGGCGCGCCAGAATACGTTCGAGATCGCCGACCTGACGCAGCACCGGCTGCAGTTCGCCATAGCGCTCCTGCAGGGCGCCGATGGTCTGCTGGCGCTCGATCAGCACCGCGGAATTGCGGATTGGCATGTGCAGCCAGCGTTTAAGCATCCGGCTGCCCATCGGGGTGACGGTGCAGTCGAGGACTGAGGCGAGGGTATTGTCGGTGCCGCCGGCCAGGTTCTGGGTGATCTCAAGATTACGGCGGGTGGCGGCATCCATAATGATGCTGTCCTGCTCGCGCTCCATGGTAATCGAGCGGATATGCGGCAGGGAGGTGCGCTGGGTATCCTTGACGTACTGCAGCAGGCAGCCCGCCGCGCACAGGCCGCGCGGGGCGTTTTCGACCCCGAAGCCCACCAGGTCGCGGGTGCCGAACTGTAAATTCAGCTGCTGGCGCGCGGTGTCGATTTCAAACTCCCACAGCGGGCGACGGCGCAGGCCGCGGCGGCCTTCAATCAGCGCCGCTTCGGCAAAATCTTCGGCATACAGCAGCTCTGCCGGGTTGGTGCGCTGCAGCTCCGCCGCCATGGTTTCGCGATCGGCCGGCTCGCTGAGGCGAAAACGCCCGGAGCTGATGTCCAGCGTCGCATAGCCGAAGCCTTTGCTGTCCTGCCAGATGGCGGCCAGCAGATTATCCTGACGCTCCTGCAGCAGCGCTTCATCGCTGATGGTGCCGGGCGTGACGATGCGTACCACTTTCCGTTCGACCGGTCCTTTGGTGGTGGCCGGATCGCCAATCTGTTCGCAAATCGCCACCGACTCGCCCTGATTCACCAGCTTCGCGAGGTAGTTTTCCACCGCATGGTGCGGGATCCCGGCCATCGGGATCGGCTCGCCCGCCGAGGCGCCGCGTTTGGTCAGCGAGATATCAAGCAGCTGCGAGGCGCGTTTAGCGTCGTCATAGAACAGCTCGTAAAAGTCGCCCATGCGGTAGAACAGCAGGATCTCCGGATGCTGCGCTTTCAGCTTCAGATACTGCTGCATCATCGGGGTGTGGGCGTCGAGATTGTCGATTGTACTCATAGAAAGTTATCCAGCTCCCTGGGTTTTAATGGGTTGCGATCTTTTTTGTTTTCGTTGGTATCACATTGGAGAGACATCATAACGGAGATACGACTTTCAGGGAAAGTGACGAAACGAGATGCAGCGATCTGCGTTCCAGTTGCTAAAGCGGGTAGCGCGGACGAGCGCGCTACCCACGGCGGAATTATGGCGCCAGATAGACCTGGGGGATCGGGTGATCGGGGTGCTGGCCGGTGCGCACGTCGGCGCCGTACCAGCGGCTGATGATCGGCTGCTGTATCACCTCATGCGGCGTGCCTTCCGCCACCAGCTTTCCCTGATGCATCAGCAGGATATGGTCAGCCCATAGCGCAGCGAGGTTAAGATCGTGCAGCACGATGCAGACGTGCAGCAGGCCGCTGCGGGTCAGCCGTTTCAGCAGGCGCAGCAGGTGCTGCTGATAGTAAAGATCCAGCGCCGAGGTCGGCTCATCAAGAAACAGCCAGCCCTGCGGTGCGTCGTCGCGCCACAGCTGGGCGAGACAGCGGGCCAGCTGCACCCGCTGCTGCTCGCCGCCGGAGAGCGAAGGGTAGCGCCTGCCGGCCAGATGGTCGCAGCCGGTCTCCGCCATCACCCTGCGGACCGCCTTGAGGTCCGGGGTTTTGCCCCACGGGGAGCGTCCCATAGCGATCACCGTCTCAACGGGCCAGTCGGCGTGAAGCTGGGTACGCTGCAGCATCACCGCCCGACGGCGGGAGAGCGCCTCCGGCGTCCAGCTTTCCAGCGGTCGGCCCTCTACGCGCCGTTCGCCGCTGTCCGGGGTTAAAAAGCCGGTCAGCAGGCGGAGCAGGGTCGATTTGCCCGCGCCGTTCGGGCCAATCAGCGCCGTCATTCCGGCCGCGCTCAGCTGCAGTGAAATATCGTCAATCAGCAGGCGTTGGCCGACGCGCAGCGACAGCGAGCGGGCGATATAGCTGTTATCCATTGATCGTCCTCTGCTGGCGGAAAATAAGCCATAAAAACCACGGCGCGCCGAGCATGCTGGTCAGCAGGCCGACCGGCATTTCGGCGGGAGCGGCGACGGTGCGGGCGAGGGTATCGGCGAGGAGCAGTAAAATCGCGCCGGCGAGCAGCGAGCCGGGGACCAGGCCGCGATGGTCCGGCCCCAGCCACATCCGCATCAGATGCGGAACCACCAGGCCAATAAAGCCGATCACTCCGCTGATGGCTACCGATGCCGCCACCAGCAGCGCGCTGCACAGCAGCAGAAGCCGCTGCAGCGCCCGGACGTTGACCCCAAGGTAGTGCGCTTCCTCATCGCCAAGCTGCAGCAAATTGAGGCGCGAGGCCATCAGCCATACCGCCGCTGACGCCGGGACCATCAGCGTGGCCGCCACCAGCAGCGTAGACCACTCCGCCTGGCCGAGGCTGCCCATCCCCCACAGGGAAAGCTGGCGCAGCTGGGTATCGTTGCTTATCCACGCCAGCGCGCCCACCAGCGCGCCGCACAGCGCGTTGATGGCAATCCCGACCAGCAGCAGGCGCGACAGCGAGCCGTCGCCGGCCCGGCTGAGGATAAAAATCACCACCATAACCGCCATGCTGCCGATAAAGGCCGCCAGCATCGGCGCATACAGCGCCACCAGTACCGGCACCGACAGCGGCAGCACCAGCCAGCAGGCTACCGCCAGCGCCGCGCCGCTGCTGATCCCCAGCAGGCCCGGGTCGGCGAGCGGGTTGCGAAACAGCCCCTGCATCACGCAGCCGGAGAGCGCCAGCGCGGCGCCCACCAGCAGCGCCAGCAGCACGCGAGGCAGACGGATCGTCAGCCAGATATGGCGCAGCACCTCATCTCCTGACGGCCACAGGCTGGCGAGCGGCAGACGCATCGCCCCGAGGGTGGTGGCGAACAGCGTCAGTCCTGCCAGCAGCAACAGCATTAGCCACAGAGTACGGGCGGGAGCGGCACGCATCAGGGCAGCTGCTCCGCTTTTTGCCGCAGCGTGATGACCGCCTGCGGCGTGCGTGGGCCAAACCCGAGCAGCGCCATATCGTCAATCACCAGCACCTGCTTATGGCGGCCCGCCGGGGTTTGCGCCAGGCCGGGGAGTTTCCACAGTCCCGCTTCGCCCCCCATGCCGTTAAGCCCGTCGGCGGAGATGACCACCAGGTCCGGCAGGCTGGCGACCACGCCCTCCTGGGACATGCTGCGGTAGTGGTCGAAGCCCTGCATCGCGTTCTGCAGGCCGGCGGCGCGGATCGCGCCGTCAGCCGCCGTCTGCTTCCCGGCAACCAGCGTGTTCATCCCGCCGTGGCTGAGAATAAACAGCACCCGCTTGTTAAGCGGCTGGGTGGGGATTTGCGCGATCTGCTGGTGCAGCTTCTGCAGCAGCGCATCGCCCTGTTCCTGTTTGCCTAAGGCATCAGCAATCGTGGCGACCTTTTTATCAATTGACGCCAGGCTGTAGCCCCCCGGCACGTCAATAACCTTCACGCTGCTTTCCTGCACCTTTTTTAGCACCAGCGAAGGCTGGGCCTGGGCGCTGGCCAGCACGAGGGTCGGACGTAGCGAGAGGATCCCTTCGGCGTTGAGCTGGCGCAGATAGCCCACGTCCGGCAGCGACTGCGCCTCGGCGGGCCAGGTGCTGGTGCTGTCTTTGGCGACCAGCTGCTGCTGGGCATTGAGGGCGTAAACCACTTCGGTGACGTCGCCGCCGAGAGAGATGATGCGTTCGGCGGCGGCGCTGGCAACCAGCGGCAAGACCGTCAACAGTACGAGCCAGCGTTTCATGCGGTCTGTCCTTCCGTCGTCAGACGGTCAACCTGGCTGCGCCACTGCTCCTGCTCCGGGTGGCCTTCGCTGCGCTGGCCGAAGAGCTGGGCGATCTGCGTGCCGTCTTTGGCGAACAGCTCGACGCTGGTGACGTGACCGTCAGTGGTCGGCTTGCGGGTCACCCAAACCTCGTCAACGCTGTCTTCGCGCAGGTGCAGCGTAAAGGTGCTGTTGAAAATATTGAGCCAGCCGCGCATCGGCAGCAGCTTTTCGATCGCGCCGGTAAAAATTTGCACGCAGCCGCGGTTGCCGACGAAAATCATAATTTCGTTGCCCTCTTCGCGGATGGCGCCCAGCAGGCGCGGCAGGGCATCGTTTTCAATGCGGCAGGCGAGGTCGTCGCTCACCGCCCGGAAAGCCTGCTGGCGCGACAGATTATGCTTTCTCAGCAGGACGAAGAACTGGTGCACATCGGTCATCGCGCGCCACTCGCTCTCCAGCGCGGCGCCGTCGACGGTGTCTGCATATTTTGCGATCTCGACGGGACGAATCGCCAGCGGCGTCGGCGCGTTCTGGGTGTGCTCAGCAATCAGCGCGTCCCAGGCGGCCATATCGGTTTGTTCGGTGGCGTAGACCTTCAGCAGCGCGTCGCCGTGATGATCGAAGAACTGAATGCTCTGGCGATCGTTGTCGGTCAGGTGGAAAGCGCTGGCCCACTGGCTGAGAAACAGGCGCAGGTCGAGGGCCCGCGGGTTGAGCACCAGCCCGGCGTGGCCGTTGAGGTGCTGGTGGGTAAATTCGCCGACCTGCTCGTGTACCGCATATTCGTTGCGGCAGATACACTTCGTTTCGCCGACGGCTTCCAGCGCGGCCAGGATAGCGCGCGCGTCGTCCTGCAGGCGCACGGCATCGTAGCCGAGGCGGGCTTCGGTCAGTTCGGCTTCGCTAATCCCCATTTCGGCGGCGATATCGCGGGCGTATTTGGCGGAGGATTGCGCTTTAGTGGTCAGATAGCGCTGCCACAGCGGGGCAGGTTGATGTTGAGCGTCTCGCATAATTCACATCCTTCTCTACGATGAGTAACCCCGGCACGATGGCCGGGGGCAGGTTTCTTATTATTGGATCTATCAAAAATCGACGTTCACGCCCAGCTGCCAGGTACGGCCAGGCATCGTCGCCAGCGCTTTGTCATTGGCATCCTGGTTGGTCGATGTCTCGATATTACGGCTACTCAGGTAATCCCAGTATTTACGATCGGTAATGTTGTAAACCCCGCCGTTCAGGCGCACGTTCTTCGCCACCTGCCAGTAAGCGGTCCAGTCGAGCATGCCGTAGCCAGGCACGCGCATATATTCGCTGGTGGAATCTGTGATCGCCGAGCCGGTGTTGGTATAGCTTTCGCGGTTGGTGGTGCTGGCGCGTTTGCCCTTAACAAAGGTCGCGGTCAGCGCGGTACCGTACACTTTTGCCGGGTCGTCCCAGGCCACGCCGACGATAGCCTTCATTGGCGCGACGCTATCGAGGTCGACGTACTTGTCGCCGTTATAGCTGGACTTCGATTTCCCTTCGCTATAGCCGTAGGCGAGGGTGGCGCTCAGGCCGTTAACCTCTTCAAACCAGGTGCCAAAGTTAAATTTGGCGCTGATTTCGCCGCCGTAGATATAGGCCTTATCGCGGTTTTCCGCCTGATAAATGGTATAGATATTCGATGGTACGTTGGTGAATTGGTCCGGGTTGCCGGAGCGCGTGTAGCGGCTATAGGCGATAAAGTTTTTATAGCTGTTGTAGAACAGCGCGGTACGCATGGTGATGCCTTCCGTCACCTCGCCTTTCATCCCCCACTCGAAGTTATCGCTGGTTTCGGTTTTCAGATCGGTATTGCCGATCAGCGCGTACTGCGCCCGTCCGGCATAGCTGGAGCCGAGGTTCCATGAGCCGTACAGCTGGCTGGCGTTCGGGAACTGCGCGCCGCGCTGGTACTGCAGGTAGGTCATCAGGCGCGGAGTCATATCGTACTGCAGGGTCAGCGACGGCAGCGCCTGGGTATCGGAGTTCTTACCGTACAGCGTCGAGACGGCGGAGCCGGTCAGCACGCTGCTGTTGGTGGTCAGATCCGAGAGGTTCTCAGGCTTGGTCGATTGGTGCACTACGCGAATACCCGGGATCACGGCGAAGTTATGGCTGTCGAGATCGAAGTTAATCTTATCCTGCACGAAGCCGGCGATGACGTAGCCGCGGCTATCAGCTTCCGGCTGCATGATCGCGCTGTAGACGCTCGGTACCGGCGACTGGCTGAACGGACGCTGGGTTTTGGTGGTGCTGGCGTTGAGGCCGCCGCTCAGGTCATGACGGCCCACGGATTTGGCCAGCGCGGTCTGGAATCCCCAGGTGTCGGTGTCAAAGTTCGAGTTCACGGTCTCCATTGCCAGGGAGGTGCTATCCGGCATATAGGTCCAGTCATGGGCCTCGGTATGCTGGTAGTAGACCTTAGTCGACACGCTATCGATATAGTCGTTCATCGGCGTCCAGTCGTCTTTCAGGCTCAGGCCCCAGCGACGCGTCTGGCTGGTCTGGTTGGCGGTGCCGATAACGCTGCCGCCGCTGGAGTCCCAGGTGTCGTAGTGCGTATGGTTGGTTTTATGGTAGTAATCGAAGGTGCCGGTCAGCTTATGCTCTTCATTTGGCTGCCAGATCCCGGAGGTCATAAAGGCGTCGGAGTGCCAGTTGGCCGGATATGAATCGACGGTTCCGCTGTTATTTTCCGTTTCCTGGCCGTCGCGACGGCTGTAGACGAAGATCCCGCGCAGGGTCTCATCGCCGCCGGCGATGGTGACGCCGTTGTGCCAGCTGCGGTCGGCGGAGTCGTAGCCGCTGCGGTAGCCAAAGGCGCTGGTTTTACCCGAGTGCAGATAGTCATCGGCAGATTTCGGACGGAAAGAGACGTTACCGCCGATGGAGCTGTTGGCCGTTTCGGTAGAGGTGGCGCCGGACTGAATATTGATGCTGCCGTACATGTACGGGTCAATGTAGTCGCGGCCGATGCCGAAGGTGTTGAGGCCCGCTCGGCTGACGTAGCTGCGTCCGGTCGCGTTCGGCTGGGCAATGCCGTCGACGTCGATGCCGACGCGGTTGCTCTCCATGCCGCGAATGTTGTAGCCGGTATAGCCGCCGCGGTCGAAGCCGCTTTTACCGTTGCCCGATCCGCCGCTGGCGCCGGTGGCGCCAATCAGCGGTTCATAGCGCATGATGGAGCCAAAATCTTTCGCGCCTTTATCCTGCAGATCCTGGGCGCTAACGGAGTGTTCGCTGCCTGCTTTCAGCTCGGGCGCGGGTGCGGTCACGGTCATCAGCTCCGAACTATCATCGGATGATGCATCGCTGGTGAGATTTTTATTGGTGCTGTCAGCCGCCCCGGCGGAGGTCTGATAAATTGCTGCGAGCAAAGAAGTCACCAGCAGGCTTTTTTTAAACCATGCCGTTGATTGAGTGGATTTGTACATAGTAGCCACGCCTTGATAATTATTAGTATCGGCTCACGCGTTACTTCCAGATTTGTCGATTCACCCCGTTATTTCCCTGCGCTGGCGAATTCATTCCCTGTAATTTTGCGAATACTAATGATAAGTATTACCATTTGCAACTAATTCATTATATCTCCACATTTTATTCATAAAGTTGCTTACAATTCGGCTTAACGATTAACTAACCTGATCATTCAGGTAGGAACTATTGAGGATAACAATGACTAAGCGCGCCATTACCATCACCTACTGCTCCCAGTGCAACTGGATGCTGCGCGCCAGCTGGATGGCGCAGGAGCTGCTGCACACCTTCAGCACCGATATCGGCTCGGTAACGCTGGTGCCGGGAACCGGGGGAATATTCACCATCACCGTAGACGATGTGCAAATCTGGGATCGCAAACAGGACGACGGTTTCCCCGATGCGGCGGAGCTCAAGCGTCGGGTACGCGACGTCTGCTTCCCGGAAAAACCGCTGGGGCACGTGGATAAGCCGGCCTAATCCTCAGGGAGTAACCGGCTGCGCCGCGCCGCCTTAAGGTGTATTATAGGTGCATCTTTGTTGCCGGGGGCAGGCTATGGCGGGTAAACGTATCGATCGCGAAAAAGAGACCATCAGCAGGATGATTTCGCTCTATCGGCGCCGCTGCCCGGAGGCTACAGGCGATGTGGAGCACTATCAGGCGCTCAATGCCTATGCCGACAAGCGGCTGGATAAATGCGTGTTTGGTGAAGAAAAGCCGGCCTGCAAGCAGTGCCCGGTGCACTGCTATCAGCCGGCAAAACGCGAAGAGATGAAGCAGATCATGCGCTGGGCGGGGCCGCGAATGCTCTGGCGCCACCCGATATTAACCATTCGTCATCTGATTGATGACCGGCGCCCGGTACCCGAGCTGCCGGAAAAATACCGGCCAAAAAAATAGCCGGCGCTTTTCCAGGCAGTGGCGCTAGCCGCGGCCCTCGACCTCTGCGGAGTCGGCCTGCGTCTGGCTATCGCGCATCGAAGTATAAACGAACGTAATGATAAACAGCGCGGTGAACAGCACCACGATGGTGGGCGCCGGGGCGCTATCGAGATAAAACGACAGCCAGACGCCGCCCAGCGAACAGCTCACGGCGAGCGCCACCGCCAGCAGCAGCGCGCTGATAAAGCGCCGCGTCAGCAGCAGCGCGATAGCGCCCGGCGCTATCAGCAGCGAAATCGACAGAATAATCCCCACCGCTTTCAGCGTCGCGACGATAGTCAGCGCAATCATACACAGCAGCCCGTAGTGCAGCAGCCCGCAGCGTAAACCGCTGGCCTTGGCCTGATGCGGGTCGAAGGCGTGCAGCAGAAAATCGCGCCACTTCAGCCCAATAATCAGCGCAATAGCCAGCGCGATCAGCGACGTTTGCGCGATATCGCTCGCGGAGATGCCCAGCATATCGCCGAACAGAATATGGTCGAGATGAATCTCGGACTGAATGGCGACGTATAGCACCAGCCCTGCGCCAAACATGCCGGAAAAGACGATCCCCATGATCGTGTCGCGCTTGATGCGGCTATTGTCATCAAGATAGCCGGTGGCAATGGCGCAGAACAGCCCGGCAATAAAGGCGCCGATGGCGAATGGAATGCCGACGATGTACGCCACCACCACCCCCGGAAACACCGCGTGGCTCATGGCATCGCCCATCAGCGCCCAGCCTTTAAGCACCAAAAACACCGACAGCAGGGCGCAGGGGACGGCAACGATAGCCGCCACCAGCATGGCGTTAATCATAAAAGAGAACTGGAACGGTTCGAGCAGAGCGGTCAGCATGAGGCCTCCCTGGCGCGACGGCGGCTGGCAAGCAGGCCGTGCTTTGGCGCGAAGATAAATGCCGCCAGAAACAGCAGCGTTTGGGCCACCACGATAATGCCGCCAGTGGCGCCGTCCAGATAGTAGCTCAGCCAGGCGCCGAAGAAGCTGGTCAGGCTGCCGATGGCGACGGCAATCGCCAGCAGGCGCGGAAAGCGGTCGGTGAGTAGCCAGGCGGTGGCGCCGGGGGTGACCACCAGGCAAATCACCAGAAACGCGCCCACGGTTTGCAGCGCCGCAACGGTACAGGCCGCCAGCAGGGTGAAGAACAGCAGCTTGAGTCCGGTGGTGTTCAGGCCGATGGAGCGAGCGTGGCTTTCATCGAAAAAGGTCACCATCAGATCTTTCCATTTCAGCAGCAGGATGACTATCGAAATAAAGCCAATCGCCGCCAGCTGGATAATATCCTCCGGGGCAATCGCCAGAATATTGCCAAGGATAATGGTCTGAATATTTACCGAGGTCGGGTTGAGCGACACCATAAACAGCCCGATACCGAAGAAGGAGGAGAAAATCAGCCCGATAATGGCATCCTCCTTGAGCTTTGAGCGCTGGTTGAGAAACAGCATGCTGCCCGCCGCCAGCCCGCCGGAGAGAAAGGCGCCCAGCGCAAAGGGCAGGCCGAGCATATAGGCTCCCGCCACGCCGGGGACGATCGAGTGGGAAAGGGCATCGCCAATCAGCGACCAGCCTTTAAGCATCAGGTAGCACGAGAGAAATGCGCACACGCCGCCGACCAGCGCGGAGACCCACATCGCGTTCAGCATATACTGATAGCCAAACGGCTCGATCAGCCAGTTCATCCTTCGCCTCCCGTCGCCCGGCGGCTGATAAACGGCCGTTCATCGTCGGTAATGATGCGATCCTCGCCGCCTTTCAGCACCACGTGGCGTAGCACGCCGCTAAAGGCAAGCTCCAGATTCTCGGCGGTAAAGGTGGTCTCGGTTGGGCCGCTCGCGAGAACGGTGCCTTTGACCATCACGGTGTAGTCGCAAAACTCGCTGACCGAACCGAGATTGTGGGTTGAGACCAGCATGGTGCAGCCTTCATCGCGCAGCTCCCGCAGCAGGGCGATGATCCGCGCTTCGGTCTGTACGTCGACGCCGGTAAAGGGTTCATCCAGCAGGATCACCTTGCCCTGCTGGGCGATGGCTCTGGCAAGGAACACGCGCTTCTTCTGCCCGCCGGAGAGTTCGCCGATCTGCCGCTGGCGGTATTCGCTCATGCCTACGCGCGCCAGCGCCGCGTCAACGATCTCGTGGTCGCGAGCCTTTGCCCGCCGCAGCCAGCCCATATGGCCGTAGCGTCCCATCATCACTACGTCCTCCACCAGCACCGGGAACGACCAGTCGACCTCTTCGGACTGTGGGACGTAGGCCACCAGATTTTGCCGCAGCGCCTGGTTGACCGGCCGGCCGAGAATCGCAATATCGCCGCGCGCCAGGCGCACGAAGCCCATCAGCGCTTTAAACAGGGTCGATTTCCCCGAGCCGTTCACCCCAACCAGCGCGGCAATCGAACCCTGCGGGACGCTGAAGGAGGCATCCCGCAGCGCGGTATGGCCGTTGCGGTAGGTTACGCTGACCCGATCGATGACCAGCCCCGCCGTCCCTGCGCTCATGGCTGTTTCCTCAGGCCATCGTTGATGCCCTGGACGATGGTTTGCGTGGTCACCCGCAGCAGATCGAGATAGGTAGGTACCGGGCCGTCGGCGGTGCTCAGGGAGTCAACGTAGAGCACGCCGCCGTAGTGGGCGCCGGCTTCGCGCGCGACCTGGCGCGCCGGCTTATCGGAGATGGTGCTTTCGCTGAAGATGGTCGGGATATGCTCTTTTTTCATGGTGTCGATGGTTTTACGCACCTGCTGCGGCGTGCCCTGCTGGTCGGCGTTAATCGGCCATAAATAGCGCTCCTGCAGGCCGTTATCGCGGGCGAGGTAGGAGAATGCGCCTTCGCTGGTGACCAGCCAGCGCTTATCTTCCGGCAGTTTCGCCAGCTGCGCTTTCAGCGGCGCCATGGTCTGGCGGATTTTTTCCTTGTAGGCCTCGGCGTTGCGGCGATAGACGTCGGCGTTGTCCGGATCGTATTTCACCAGCGCGTCGCGGATGTTATCGACGTAGATTAAGGCGTTGTCCGCCGACATCCACGCATGCGGGTTGGGCTTGCCGTTATAGGGGCCGTCGCTGATGCCCATCGGCTGAATGCCGTTGCTGACCACCACTTCCGGCACGCCGTTTAAATGCTGGTAGAAGCGGGCGAACCACAGTTCGAGATTCAGACCGTTGGCGAGAATGAGCTGCGCTCCCTGGGCGCGCTTGATATCACCGGGCGTGGGCTGATACTCATGGATCTCGGCCCCCGGTTTGGTAATTGAACTCACCTCGGCGGCATCGCCGGCCACGTTCTGCGCCATATCGGCGATCACCGTAAAGGTGGTGATGACCTTAAATTTATCTTTCGCCTGCGCGGGGGCGACGGCGAGGATCGCCAGAGTAGCGGCAAACATCAGGTGTTTCAGCGGTGGCAGGTGCAGCATAGGTTCCCTCACAACGTTGCGATTAATTAATCATCATTTATAGCCTGTGCTATGTTATATAGCACAGGCTATTGATAAATGAAAATGATTATTATTTAGATGGTGGGCGAATAATGAGCGTGGAAACGATAGATCGGCATAGCGGCGGAGGGGAAACGGGCGCGAAATCGACGCCCGATCGGCGCAGCGCCAGCGGAAAAATGCCGAAAGGCGCTGCTGACGCGGAGGTTTGCAATGAACGCTGTTTCACTCAAAGTGAAGCAGCGCTTTGAGTCTGACTCAGGCGCGGGTTGCGAGGAGGATCGCCGATGCTTTGATCAGCGCAATCACGCGGCTGCCCTGCGCGAGCTTCATTTCCTGCTGGCTTTCGTTGGTGACGACAGCGACAATCTCAAAACCCGCATCGGTTTTAATATGTACGGTGTCGTTGACCGCGCCTTCCGTTACGCGGGTCACGCTGCCGGCAAACTGGTTGCGTGCGGAGAACTTCAGGCCGCAATCCTCGGTCGCGAGGGTGACCCACGGCGCTTTAATCAGCGCAATGGCCTCTTTTCCTGCGACCAGGCCCAGCGCTTCCTTGCTGCTGTGGGTGACAATTGCCACCAGCTTTGCGCCGCCCGCGAGGGTTAATTCAACCTCATCGTTAACTGCGCCCGTGGCTACCGCGCTGACCGTGCCGGTGAGCTGATTACGTGCTGATACCGCCATAGAATCTCCTTGTACCTGGTTGAGTGCGTGTCGGACCTATACTAGCTCATCTTTTGTAATACCCAATCTTTTCATCCGCGACAGCAGGGTCGTGCGCTTTAGGCCCAGACGCTGGGCGGCGCCTTTGGGGCCGGCAACCACGCCGTTGCTCTCTTTCAGCACGCGGACGATAAGCTGATACTCGTCTTCGCCCTCCTGCGGCAGAATTTCTGCCGCCATCGGTTCCGGATCGCTGTTCAGCTCGGGCATGGATAGCTGCAGCACGCTGCCGCGGGTCAGCAGCACCGCGCGCTCAATGACGTTTTCCAGCTCGCGGACGTTGCCCGGCCACTCCATGCGGCTTAGGGTACGCAGGGTTTCAGCCGGAATGCTGTCGATATTGCGCCCAAGACGGCGGGCAATTTTAAAGGTGAAGGCTTTGACCAGCAGCGGAATATCATCCGGACGTTCGCGCAGCGGCGGGATATGGATCGGGAAAACGTTGAGCCGGTAGTAGAGATCGCTGCGGAACTCGCGATCGGCGACCATCTGCCTGAGATCGCGGTTGGTCGCGGCGATCAGCCGCACGTCGGTGCGGATCAGCTTATTGCTGCCGAGGCGCTCAAACTCCTGCTCCTGCAGCACGCGCAGCAGCTTCGGCTGGAGCTCAACCGGCATATCGCCGACCTCATCGAGAAACAGCGAGCTTTTGTCCGCCAGCTCAAAACGACCGATACGCTGGGCGCTGGCGCCGGTAAAGGCTCCGCGCTCGTGGCCGAAGAGGTCGCTTTCCAGCAGCCCGGCGGGCATCGCCGCGCAGTTCATTTTCACCATTCGCCGGGCGTTGCGGCCGCTGAGGTTATGGATCGCGCGGGCAATCAGCTCCTTACCGGTGCCGGTTTCGCCGAGGATTAGCACGGTGCTGTCGCTGTGCGCCACCATTTCGACCTGCTTGAGCACGCTGTGCATCGCTTCGCTGCGGCCGATTATCTCGCCAAACTCGCTCTCGACGTTGTTCAACTGCTCGGTCAGCGCGAGGTTCTCATCAACCAGCCGCTCTTTCAGACGCTGGATCTCGCGATACGCCAGCGCGTTATCGACGGCGATCGATACGCGCTCGGCAATCTGGCGCAGCAGCTTGAGGTTGGTGGTGGTGAAGACCTTCTCATCGCACTGCGCCAGCTTCAGGACCCCAAGCAGGGTATTGCCGGACATCAGCGGCAGCAGGCACAGGGTCTGAATCTGGTTACCCCACATCTCGAAGAGCATTTTTTCGTACGGCGCCAGGGAGTCGTGTTCGTGCAAATTGAGCAGCAGCATCTCTTTGCTTTTAAACACCCGCTCGGTCAGCGTTCCGGCCTCGTTGACCTCGCTTTGGTCGTGCACCGGATGGCTGGCGTCGAGGTAGTGGGTCGAGTAGATATTCAGCTTGCCTTTGCGGCCGCTGCGCAGCACCACGCTAATGGCGTCGATGCGGAAATAGCGGTGGATCTCTTTGGCGACCTCGCTGACCAGCTCATCGATATCCAGACGGGAGAGCACGGCGTTGGTGATGGCAACCAGAATGCGGAAGTTATCGCGCTCGTGGCACAGCAGATCGTAATCAACGTTATTGCTGACCCGGCTCTGGATCTGCTCGGTGACCACGGCGACGATCTGCGTGAAGGTATGCAGGCGCTGATACTCTTTTTCCGTCCACGGACGCGCATCGTTGCGGATAAATTCGCAGCCGCCGAAGATGCGGCCCTCTGCTGCCAGCGGCAGCAGGCAGTAATGGCCGAACGACGGGTACAGGCCGCTATCGGCCAGCAGCGGCCAGGCTTCGACAAAGGTGGCGCGATCGCAGTGCAGCGCGTCGGGGCGCGAAAGCAGGCGCCGCACCGGCCCGTGCGCCAGCACGGTCTCATCTTCGTAGCTCACCGGCAGGCCCGCTTCGTCGCAGGCGTATCTTGCCGCGCGGTGGTTGCCGGCGTTCCAGAGAATAATAGCGGCGCGATCCGCCAGCGCAGATTGCCGGACCAGACGCGTCAGCGTTTCGCTCAGCGCGGCCAGATCGGGCTGCTGTAATAAAACACGGGTGATGTCGAACAGACCCTGCTGCCCGAAATCGCCCAACGGTGTATACGACATTGCTTACGTCCAAAAAGCGCCGACAAAGCAGCGCATAAGAAAGTGATGACATAAATATACCCGTCATACTTCAAGTTGCATTTGCGTGGGTTGCGTTCAGTCACCCGAATCACTTACCTGAGTAAGCTCATCGGGATCCCCTCGCTTGCCGCCTTCCTGCAACTCGAATTATTTAGGATGTAATAGTATGTTAATAAAGCATTTTTGCGCCAGTCGGGCGCTTTCCGCCGCAACGCTACCCCGGCGGCCAGAGGCGACTAGCAAATTCGCGGCAGCGGCTCGGCGTGAGGAAGATCGAGGGTGCGTTTCACGCCGTACAGGCCGACGGACCGCACGCCGCTGCGCTCAACTACTTCGCCGACTATCGCCGCGCGGCGGCCGAGCGGGTGCGCCCGCAGCCGGGTCAGCGCCGCTTCCGCCGCATCGCGAGCGACGGCGATAACCAGCTTGCCTTCATTGGCAAAGTTGAGGGCATCGAGCCCAAGCAGTTCGCAAACGCCGCGTACGGTATCGTTGACCGGCAGCTCTCGTTCGTGCAGCTCAATCCCGCAGCCGCTGGCCGCGGCAAATTCATGGGCCACCGCGTTAACGCCGCCGCGGGTGGCATCGCGCAGCGCTTTCACGCCGGGAAGGTCGCGCAGCGTCTGAATCAGCGGCGTTAATACCGCACAGTCGCTGGAGAGCGCGCCGTCCAGCCCGAGCCCTTCGCGCAAATTCAGAATGGTGGCCCCGTGATCTCCCAGCGTGCCGCTGACCAGCAGCACGTCGCCGGGCGTAATCTGCCGTGCTCCCCAGCGGATCTCGGGAGGAATCGCGCCAATCCCGGCGGTATTGATAAACAGCTTATCCGCCGCCCCGCGCGGCACGACTTTGGTATCACCGGTGACGATAGCGATATCCGCCGCCTGAGCGGTCTGCGCCATGCTGTTCACCACCTTCTCAAGGGTGGCTATCTCCAGCCCCTCTTCGAGGATAAAACCGCAGGAGAGGTAGCGCGGCAGGGCGCCGCTTACCGCCACGTCGTTAGCGGTGCCGCATACCGCCAGCTTGCCGATATCGCCGCCGGGAAAAAACAGCGGATCGATAACGTAGCCGTCGGTGGAGAAGGCGAGGCGATCCCCCTGGGCGGCAAGCTGCGCCAGGTCAAGCCGCGCCTGATCCTCCTGCTCCGCCAGCCACGGATTGGCGAAGGCCTGCATAAACAGGGAGGCGATCAGCTGCTGCATCGCCTGACCGCCGCTACCGTGGGCTAACTGGATGCTTTTCATGCTTCGTTTTCCTGACTGCGATATTGATACCAGGCGGCGCAGGCGCCTTCTGATGAGACCATCAGCGCGCCGAACGCGCTTTGCGGATTACAGACCTGCCCGAATAACGGGCACTGATGCGGTTTGCAGCGCCCGGTCAGCACCTCGCCGCAGCGGGCTCGCGGGTCGTCACAAACGCGCTGGGGCGCTGGGCGAAAATGGGCTTCGGCGTCGAAACGCTGATACTCAGGCGTCAGCCCTACGCCGGAATTGCTGATGACCCCAAGCCCGCGCCATTCGCTGTCGCCGGAGAGACAGAACACGTCGGCAATCGCCTGCTGCGCCAGCGGATTACCTGCATCGGGTACCACGCGACGATACTGGTTCTCGACCCGGCTGCACCGCGCTATTGTCTGCTCAACCAGCATCACCGCGCCTTGCAGTAGATCAAGAGGTTCGAATCCAGCAACCACTAAAGGCCGGCGGTAGTCGCTGGCGATAAACCCGTAGGCTTCGGTACCAATGACCATGCTGACGTGACCGGGGGCGAGGAAGGCGTCGATACCGTTGTCCGGAGTATCGAGCAGGCTGCGCAGGGTCGGGAGCAGGGTAATGTGCTGGCAGAAAAAGAAGAAGTTATCGACGCCGCGGTCGCGCGCCTGGCGTAGGGTCAGCGCGGTGGCGGGCATGGTCGTTTCAAAGCCCAGCCCGAAGAACACCACCTCGCGGTCGGGGTTTTGCTGCGCCAGCTTCAGGGCATCGACCGGCGAATAGACGATGCGCACGTCGGCTCCGCGCGATTTTGCCTGCAGCAAGGAGCCGTTTTTCCCAGGTACGCGCATCGCGTCACCGAAGGTGCAGAAAATGACGCCCGGGCGGCCGGCAATTTCAATGCAGGCGTCAATGCGGCCCATCGGCAGGACGCAGACCGGGCATCCGGGACCGTGGATAAATTCAATATTTTCCGGCAGCAGCTGGTCGAGGCCGAATTTAAAGATGGCGTGGGTGTGGCCGCCGCAAACCTCCATAATCCGCAGCGGACGGGCGGCGGTATGCGGCAGCAGGCGAGCGCGCTCCCGCAGGCGATCCACCAGCTGCAGCACCTGCTCCGGCGCGCGGTATTCATCAACGAAACGCATTATCGCTCCTCGCCGAACAGCAGGGCGCCGACGTCCGGCTCGACCTCAAACATATTTTGCAGCGCCGCGAGGGTATCGCGGGCTTCGGCTTCATTAATGATGCTCATGGCGAAGCCGACGTGCACCAGCACCCACTGGCCGAGCCGCGGCCGGCCCTGCTCATCGACGGCGCCCACCAGCGTTAAGTCGACCTCGCGTTGGATGCCGCAGATCTCGACCCTGGCCTGGTTGCCCTCAATGGCGCAAATTTGTCCCGGGACGCCTATGCACATTGCTGCGCCTCCAGCCAGTTAAGCCACTGCTCCATGCCCTCTCCGCTGGTGGCGGAAAGCAGGATGATTTCAATATCAGGGTTTACCTCCCGCGCGCAGGCGAGGCACTGCTCAACGTCAAAATTGAGGTACGGCAGGAGATCGATTTTGTTCAGCAGCATCAGGCTGGCGGCGGCGAACATATGCGGGTACTTCAGGGGCTTGTCTTCACCTTCGGTCACCGACAGGACCGCGACCTTGTGCCGCTCGCCGAGATCGAAGCCCGCCGGGCATACCAGGTTGCCGACGTTTTCAATAAACAGGATGCCGCTATCGGCAAGTTCCAGGCGTGGGGCGGCCTCGGCGATCATCTGCGCGTCGAGGTGGCAGCCCTTGCCGGTGTTGACCTGAATGGCCGGCGTGCCGGTGGCGCGGATGCGCGCCGCATCGTTGACCGTTTGCTGGTCGCCTTCAATCACCGCGCAGGCGGTTTTCGCCTTCAGGCGCAGCAGGGTTTCGGTCAGCAGGGTGGTTTTGCCGGAGCCGGGGCTGGAGACCAGGTTCAGCACCAGCTGGCCTTTGGCCGCAAAGCGGGCGCGGTTGCGGGCGGCCAGACGGTTGTTCTTCTCCAGCACGTCAATTTCAACGTCCAGCATTTTACGCTGGCTAATGCCCGGCGCATGGGTACCCGCCTCGCCGTGGCCGTAGTGCAGGTCGCCCTCAGCGGAGCGGCTGGGGGTAAAACCGTCGGTTTTGACGCCGGTAATGGTCATCGGCCGGCGCGTAGCCGGCGCGAAGGGGGCGCTGCGAAACGCCGAGTGGGGGTTACGTTCGTCACCTTCTATATAAAGGTTGCCTTCCCCACAGCCGCAGGTGGTACACATAATTTTACTCCTGGTCTATCCCGCCATACTGCGCGTTGTTTCTCTGCTGGCGGCGCTCGCGCGCCTGCCGCCGCGATCCCAGGCGCACTATGCGGGGATCACTTCTATTCTCTGAATCTGTAAGCCATCGTCCGCCACGATCTGCAGCCTGTCGCTCTGACACTGCGGGCAGCGCCGCACGTGCTGAGAGATCAGGCGCACGTACTGCTGGCAGGACTCACACCAGCATTCGGCCTGCTGTTCGGTGATATGCAGCTCGCAGCCTTCGGCCAGCGTGCCGCGGCACACCAGTTCAAAGCAGAAGGTCAGCGCGCTGGCCTCCACGCAGGAAAAGGCCCCGACCTTGAGCCACACGCCGGTGACCCGACGCGCGCCGGCCTGCTGAGCCTGCTGTTCAATAATTTCCAACGCCCGCTGGCTAAGCGTGATTTCGTGCATGGTGGCCTCCACATCGCCGCAATGGGCCATATATGCAATAACGATGCCAGGGCATCGGTACTGTCGGAGAAACTGTCGATGACGATGGCCTGATGACGTCGTCGACATGTCGCTGAAGGCCCCGAATTTTATTAATTTCAATAAATATCAATAAGATAAAATTTGGCATAGAAAATGCTAGTGCAGTGCATCTCATGCAACCGGGAGATCCGAGATGACTATTTGGGAAATAAGTGAAAAGGCGGACTACATCGCCGATCGTCACCGCCAGCATCAGGAGCAGTGGCATACCTACTGCAACTCGTTGGTTCAGGGCATCACCTTGTCGAAGGCGCGCCTGCATCATGCGATGAGCTGCGCGCCGGACAAAGAGCTGTGCTTCGTGCTGTTCGGCCACTTTCAGGTTTTTGTCGCGCTGGCGGAAGGCTTTAACAACCACACCATCGAATACTACGTGCAAAGCAAAAATGGCGAAGATAAGCGCTTGATCGCGCAGGCTACGCTGGCTTCTGACGGCACCATCGACGGCCGGATCAGCAACCGCTCCCGCGAGCAGGTGCTGGAGCATTATCTGGCGATCGTGGCGACCGTATACGACCGCCTGTACGACGCCATGGAACAGGACCAGCCGGTGGATTTAAGCCATCTGCAGCTGGACGATTAAGCGCAAGGTGTCGACGGGTGTCGAAAATGACATCTGCACCACCTGATTTCGTCAAAAATGACTTTCACCCGAGGAAGACCCGGTGAACCGTTTTGTAATTGCTGACTCCACCGTCTGTATCGGCTGCCGCACCTGCGAAGCCGCATGCGCTGAGACGCATCGCCAGCAGGGCCTGCAGGCGATGCCGCGACTGCAGGTCATGCGTAATGAAAAAGAATCCGCGCCGCAGATGTGCCACCACTGCGAAGACGCCCCCTGCGCCGCAGTATGCCCGGTTAACGCGATTAACCGCATCGACGGCGCGGTCCAGCTAAACGAAAGCCTGTGCGTAAGCTGCAAGCTGTGCGGCATCGCCTGCCCGTTTGGCGCGATCGAATTTTCCGGCAGCCGGCCGTTGGATATTCCGGCAAATGCGAATACGCCGATGGCGCCCGCCGCGCCGCCCGCGCCCGCCCGCGTCAGTTCGCTGCTCGACTGGGTACCGGGCGTACGCGCCATCGCGGTGAAATGCGATCTGTGCCATTTCGATGAGCAGGGACCTGCCTGCGTGCGTACCTGCCCGACAAAAGCGCTGCTGCTGGTTGATATCCGCGACATCGCCCTGGCCAGCAGGCGTAAGCGCGAGCTGACTTTTAACACCGACCTCGGCGATTTGTCGCTGTTTCAGGCGCAACAAGGGGGCGTGAAGTGAACATTATCTCTTTAGTCAGTCAGGCGGTGGTTTGGTACGCCGTCAGCGCCGTGCTGGCGCTGCTCTTTAGCCTGAGAAAACCGCTAAGCGGCGCGATCGCCGGGATCGGCGGGGCGGTTGCCAGCGCGATGCTGATCGTCGCCGGGATGGCGACGCTGCTGATGCCGGGTAGGGTGAGCACCGGCGTGCTGCAGATGATCTCGCTGCCCGTGCGGGTTAGCGGGGTTAACGCCCTGTGGCTGCTGGCCATCGGCCTCTCGGCATTACCGATTTCGCTATTTAATATCTCCTGGCACCGCCATCCGCAGGTAAAAGCTAACGGCCTGCTGGTCAACCTGCTGCTGGCGGCCGCCACCTGCGCCGTCGTGACGACCAGCTTTGGCAGTCTGGTGGTGATGGCGGAAATTATGGCCCTGTGCGGAGCCTTCCTTACCGGCTGCGCCCAGTCCGGCAAGCTGTGGTTTGCGCTGGGCCGCTTCGGCACGCTGCTGCTGGCGTGGAGCTGCTGGCTGGTGTGGTCGTTTTACGGCACGCTCGATCTGACGCAGATTAGCCTGCTGGCCGCCGGAGCCCCGCAGCAGATGCTGCTGTGGCTCCCGGCGCTGGTCGGTTTTGCGCTGCTGGCGGGGATTATTCCGCTGCACGGCTGGGCGCCGCAGGCCCATGCCGGCGCCGGCGCGCCGGCCGCCGCGCTGTTCTCCACGGTGGTGATGAAGGTTGGCCTGTTCGGCATCCTGACGGTCTCCCTTGCCGGCGGCATCCCGCCGCTGTGGTGGGGCGTACTGCTGCTGGTGCTGGGGATGATCACCGCGTTTATCGGCGGGCTCTACGCGCTGATGGAACACAATATCCAGCGCCTGCTGGCGTACCACACTCTGGAAAATATCGGCATCATCCTGCTGGGCCTCGGCGCGTTTGTCACCGGCGTGGCCCTCGGTAACGCCAGCCTGATGGTGCTGGGATTTATCGGCGGGATGTATCACCTGATCAACCACAGTCTGTTTAAAACCACGCTGTTCCTTGGCGCCGGGGCGGTGTGGTTCCGCACCGGCCATCGCGATATCGAAAAGCTGGGCGGTATCGGCAAAAGAATGCCGCTGATTTCGCTCTCTATGCTGGTTGGCCTGATGGCTATGGCGGCGCTGCCGCCGCTGAACGGCTTTGCCGGCGAGTGGGTTATCTATCAGTCGTTCTTTAGGCTCAGCACCGGCGAGGCGTTTATCGGCCGCCTGCTCGGGCCGCTGCTGGCGGTAGGCCTGGCGATTACCGGCGCCCTGGCGGTGATGTGCATGGCTAAAGTCTACGGCGTCACCTTCCTCGGCGCGCCGCGGAGCCAGCAGGCGGAAAACGCCACCAGCGCCCCGTGGCTGATGACCTTCAGCGTGGTGTTTTCCGCGCTCTGCTGCGTGATTGGCGGCGTGGCAGCGCCGTGGCTTCTGCCGCTGGTGAGCGGCGTGGTCCCGGCCCAGGCTCAGGTATCGAGCGTGGTGTCGCAGCCGCTGATTGCCATTCTGCTGATCGCCTGTCCGCTGCTGCCGCTGCTGCTGATGATTTTCTACAAAGGCGACCGCCTGCCCGCGCGATCCCGCGGCGCGGCCTGGGTCTGCGGCTACGACCATGAAAAATCGATGGTGGTGACCGCCCACGGCTTCGCGATGCCGGTCAAAGAGGCCTTTGCTCCGCTGCTCAAGCTGCGCCACTGGCTGAACCCGGTACGCCTGATCCCCGGCTGGCAGAACGGCTCCGCGCCCGCGCTGCTGCGCAGCGTTGCGCTGATTGAGCTGGCGGTGCTGGTCGTTATTGTCATTTCACGAGGAGCCTGAGAATGAGCGTATTCGTTGCATTGTTGCAGGCGCTGGCGCTGTTTGCCGCCGCGCCGCTGCTGTCCGGTATCACCCGCGTCGCCCGCGCCCGTCTGCATAACCGCCGCGGGCCGGGCGTGCTGCAGGAGTATCGGGACATTATCAAGCTGCTGGGGCGCCAGAGCATCGGTCCGGATGCCTCCGGCTGGGTATTCCGCCTGATGCCGTACGTGATGGTCGGCGTGATGCTGACCATCGCCACCGCGCTGCCGGTGGTTACCGTAGACTCGCCGATGGCGGGGCTGGGCGACCTGATTACGCTGATCTATCTCTTCGCCATCGCCCGCTTCTTCTTTGCTATCGCCGGTCTGGATACCGGCAGCCCGTTTACCGCCATCGGCGCCAGCCGCGAAGCGATGCTCGGCGTGCTGGTGGAGCCGATTCTGCTGCTGGGACTGTGGGTGGCGGCGCAGGTTGCCGGCTCAACCCATATCAGCAGCATCACCGATACCATCTACCACTGGCCCGCCGCGCGCAGCATTCCGCTGATCCTCGCGCTGGGCGCCTGCGCTTTTGCCACCTTTATCGAAATGGGCAAGCTGCCGTTCGACCTTGCCGAGGCGGAGCAGGAGCTGCAGGAGGGGCCGCTGACCGAATACAGCGGCAGCGGTTTCGCGGTGCTGAAGTGGGGGATTAGCCTCAAGCAGCTGGTGGTCCTGCAGATGTTTGTCGGTGTGTTTATGCCGTGGGGGCAGATGACCAGCTTTAGCGTCGGTGGGCTGCTGCTGGCGCTGGTCGTCGCCGTCGTCAAGCTGGTGGCCGGCGTCCTGATTATTGCCCTGTTTGAAAACAGCATGGCGCGCCTGCGCTTTTGTGCCACGTCCCGCGTTACCTGGGCCGGTTTTGGCTTTGCCTTTTTAGCCTTCGTCTCCTTGCTGGCGGCGTGATTTAAGAGAGTTTTATATATGAACGAAGAAAAACCGGGTCAACGCTATCTCGCCGCGCTGCATCAGACCTTCCCGGGCGTGGTGCTGGACGAGGCCTGGCAGACCAACGATCAGCTCACCGTCACGGTGAAGATCAACTATCTCCCGGAAGTGGTGGAGTTTCTCTACTACCAGCAGGGCGGCTGGCTGTCGGTGCTGTTCGGTAACGACGAACGCAAGCTCAACGGCCACTATGCCGTTTACTACGTGCTGTCGATGGAGCAGGGGACGAAGTGCTGGATAACCGTGCGCGTGGAAGTGGACGCCAATAAGCCGGAATATCCGTCGGTGACGCCGCGGGTGCCCGCTGCGGTATGGGGCGAGCGCGAAGTGCGCGATATGTACGGCCTGCTGCCGGTTGGCCTGCCGGATGAGCGCCGTCTGGTGCTGCCGGACGACTGGCCGGACGAACTCTATCCGCTGCGCAAAGACAGCATGGATTACCGTCAGCGTCCGGCGCCGACCACCGATGCGGAAACCTACGAGTTCATTAACGAGCTGGGCAGTAAGAAAAACAACGTGGTGCCGATTGGCCCGCTGCACGTCACCTCCGATGAACCCGGCCATTTCCGCCTGTTCGTTGACGGGGAGAATATTATCGACGCCGACTACCGTCTGTTCTACGTCCATCGCGGGATGGAGAAACTGGCGGAAACCCGGATGGGCTACAACGAAGTGACCTTCCTCTCCGATCGGGTGTGCGGCATCTGCGGCTTTGCCCACAGCACCGCCTATACCACCTCCGTAGAAAACGCGATGGGCATCGTGGTGCCGGAACGCGCGCAGATGATCCGCGCCATTCTGCTGGAGGTGGAGCGTCTGCATTCGCATCTGCTCAACCTCGGCCTTGCCTGCCACTTTACCGGCTTTGACTCCGGCTTCATGCAGTTCTTCCGCGTGCGCGAGACGTCGATGAAGATGGCGGAGATCCTCACCGGGGCGCGTAAAACCTACGGCCTGAACCTGATTGGCGGCATCCGTCGCGACCTGCTGAAAGAGGATATGATCCAGACCCGCCAGCTGGCGCAGCAGATGCGCCGCGACGTGCAGGAGCTGGTGGAGATGCTGCTCAGCACGCCGAACATGGCGCAGCGTACCGTCGGCATTGGCCGTCTCGACCCGCAAATCGCCCGCGACTTCAGCAACGTTGGCCCGATGGTGCGCGCCAGCGGCCACGCGCGCGATACCCGCGCCGACCATCCGTTTGTCGGCTACGGCCTGCTGCCGATGGAAGTGCACAGCGAGCAGGGCTGCGACGTGATTTCGCGCCTGAAGGTGCGCATCAACGAGGTCTACACCGCGCTAAATATGATCGACTTCGGCCTCGACAATCTGCCGGGCGGCCCGCTGATGGTGGATGGCTTCACCTATATTCCTCATCGTTTTGCGCTGGGCTTCTCGGAAGCGCCGCGCGGGGATGATATCCACTGGAGCATGACCGGCGACAATCAGAAGCTCTACCGCTGGCGCTGCCGGGCGGCGACCTACGCCAACTGGCCGACCCTGCGCTATATGCTGCGCGGCAATACCGTTTCCGATGCGCCGCTGATTATCGGCAGCCTCGATCCCTGCTACTCCTGTACCGACCGAATGACCGTGGTCGACGTGCGGAAGAAGAAAAGCAAAGTGGTGCCGTACAAAGAGCTGGAGCGCTACAGCATCGAGCGTAAAAACTCGCCGCTGAAATAAGGAGCCGCCATGTTTACCTTTATTAAAAAAGTTATTAATACCGGCACCGCGACGCACGCCTATCCGCTGGAGCCGATGCCGGTGGATAAAAACTTCCGCGGCAAGCCGGAACACACTCCCCAGCAGTGCATCGGCTGTGCGGCCTGCGTTAACGCCTGCCCGTCGAATGCCCTGACGGTGGAGACTGACCTCGCCGCTAACCAGCTGGCGTGGCAGTTCAACCTCGGGCGCTGCATCTTTTGCGGCCGCTGCGAAGAGGTGTGCCCGACGGCGGCGATTAAGCTCTCGCAGGAGTACGAGCTGGCGGTGTGGAAGAAAGAGGATTTCCTCCAGCAGTCGCGCTTTGCTATGTGCCACTGCCGGGCGTGCGCGCGTCCCTTCGCCGTGCAGAAAGAGATCGATTACGCCATCGCGCTGCTGGAGCACAACGGCGATACCCGCGCCGAGCTGCGCCGCGAAAGCTTCGAAACCTGCCCCGAGTGCAAGCGCCAGAAGTGCCTGGTGCCGTCCGATCGTATTGAACTGACTCGCCATATGAGAGAGGCCAGCTGATGAGTAATTTACTGGGCCCGCGCGATGAAAACGGTATTCCCGTGCCGATGACGGTAGACGAGTCTATCGCCAGCATGAAGGCATCGCTGCTGAAGAATATTAAGCGTTCCGCCTACGTGTACCGCGTGGACTGCGGCGGCTGCAACGGCTGCGAGATTGAGATTTTCGCCACGCTTTCGCCGCTGTTTGACGCCGAACGCTTTGGAATAAAGGTCGTTCCGTCGCCGCGTCACGCCGATATCCTGCTGTTCACCGGGGCGGTGACCCGCGCCATGCGCTCACCGGCGCTGCGCGCCTGGCACTCCGCGCCGGACCCGAAAATCTGTATCTCCTACGGCGCCTGCGGCAACAGCGGCGGTATCTTCCACGATCTGTACTGCGTATGGGGCGGCACCGATAAAATTGTGCCGGTCGACGTCTATATTCCCGGCTGCCCGCCGACGCCGGCCGCGACGCTGTACGGTTTTGCGATGGCGCTGGGCCTGCTGGAGCAGAAAATTCACGCCCGTCTGCCGGGCGAGCAGGATGACAAGGCGGCGGAAATTCTGCATCCGAATATGGTCCAGCCGCTGCGGGTGCGCATCGACCGCGAAGCGCGCCGCCTGGCGGGCTATCGCTACGGTCGGCAGATTGCCGATGACTATATGCGCCTGCTCGGCCAGGGCGACAGCCAGGTCGTGCGCTGGCTGGAGGCGGAAAAAGATCCGCGTCTGACCGAGATCGTTACCCATCTCAATCAGGTGGTTGAGGAGGCGCGCATCCGATGAGTGAAACGGTGGTGTTCAGCCAGCTGAGCCGTAAATTTATTGATGAGAACGACGCCACGCCTGACCAGGCGCAGCAGGTTATCTATTACAGCCTGGCGATTGGTCACCATCTTGGGGTTATCGACTGTCTGGAAACGGCGCTGAGCTGCCCGTGGGACCAGTACCTGGCGTGGATTGCAACCCTTGAAGCGGGCAGCACCGCCCGGCGAAAAATGGAAGGCGTGCCGAAATATGGCGAAATCGTTATCGACAGCAATCACGTGACGATGCTGGCCAACGCCTTTGATAACGCGCAGGTTGCGCAGACGCCGCAGCAGCAGGCGTGGAGCAGGCTGATGCTCAGCATGCTGCATGATATTCACCAGGAAAGCGCCATCTATCTGATGGTGAGGAGACTCCGTGACTGACGTTTTACTCTGCGTGGGCAACAGCATGATGGGCGACGACGGCGCGGGTCCGCTGCTGGCGGAAACGTGCGCGGCAAACCCGACGGGCCGCTGGGTGGTCATTGACGGCGGCAGCGCCCCGGAAAACGACATCGTCGCGATCCGCGAGCTGCGCCCCGATCGCCTGCTGATCGTCGACGCGACCGACATGGGGCTCAGTCCCGGCGCGATCCGCATCGTCGATCCTGACGATATCGCCGAAATGTTTATGATGACCACCCACAATATGCCGCTCAACTATCTGATCGATCAGCTGAAAGAGGACGTCGGCGAGGTGATTTTCTTAGGCATTCAGCCGGATATCGTCGGCTTCTACTATCCGATGACCCAGCCGATTAAAGACGCGGTGGCCGAGGTTTACCGGCAGCTGAACGGCTGGCAGGGCCTCGGCGGGTTTGCTCCGCTGGAAGCGGTGGCGGAGTGAGGTTTCCCCGGAGAGGCGTCAGCGCCGCTATCCGGGGGATTGCCGTTACGCCAGGTCTTCGCCGTTGCTGGCAATGACCTTTTTATACCACCAGAACGACTTCTTGCGCTTACGGTCGAGAGTGCCGTTGCCGGCGTCATCGCGGTCAACGTAGATGAAGCCGTAGCGTTTGCTCATCTCGCCGGTGGAGGCGGCCACCAGGTCAATGCAGCCCCAGCTGGTATAGCCCATCACCGGAATACCGTCTTCGATAGCGTCGCCCATCGCTTTGATGTGCTCGCGCAGATAGCTGATGCGATAGTCGTCGTTAATCTCGCCGTTGGCGTCGATTTCGTCCCGCGCCCCGAGGCCGTTTTCCACGAGGAACAGCGGCTTCTGGTAGCGGTCATACATCATATTCATGGTGATGCGCAGGCCGAGGGGGTCGATTCCCCAGCCCCATTCGCTGGCCTGAATATGCGGATTTTTTAACGACTTCACGATATTGGCCGCGTTGGTATTGTTGGCGTTCATCTCCGCCGAGGCGCAGCGCGAGGCGTAGTAGCTGAAGGAGACAAAATCGACGGTGTTGCGCAGGATCTCGTCGTCGCCCGGCTGTTTGACAATCGTCACGCCTTTCTCGCGGAGCACCCGCGCCGCCCATACCGGCCAGGCGCCGCGCGCCTGCACGTCGATAAAGAGCAGGTTTTCGCGATCTTTTTCCAGCGCCATCCACACATCTTCCGGCTTGCAGGACCAGGGGTAGAAGTTGCCGCCCGCCAGCATACAGCCAACCTGATTTTGCGCGTTCACCTCGTGGGCGATTTTGGTCACCTGGGCGCTGGCAATCAGCTCATGGTGCGCGGCCTGGTACTTCACCTGCTCCTGATTCTCGCCCTCTTCGAACGCCAGGCCGGCGCCGGAGTAGGGACTATGGAGCATGATGTTGATTTCGTTAAAGGTCAGCCAGTATTTCACCAGCCCGTCAAAGGCTTCAAAGCAGGTGCGGGCGTAGTGGGTAAAGAATCCCACCATTTTGCGATTGCGCCAGGAGCCGTATTCGGTCACCAGATGCATCGGCACGTCGAAGTGGCACAGGGTCACCAGCGGCTCGATATTGTGTTTTTTACACTCTTCAAACAGCGAACGGTAGAAGGCGATCCCCTGCGCATTTGGCTCCTGCTCGTCGCCGTTGGGGAACAGGCGGCTCCAGGCGATGGAGGTGCGAAATACGCTAAAGCCCATCTCCGCCATCAGGGCGATGTCTTCTTTATAACGATGATAAAAGTCTATCGCTTCATGGCTTGGGTAGAACTCATCGTCACGCAGCTGAAAGCGTTTTTCCAGCCCCAGCTTAACCGGCAGGCGCCTGGCCCCGTGGGGAAGGGTATCGACGGTAGTCAGCCCTTTGCCGCCCTCCAGATATGCCCCTTCAGCCTGGTTGGCGGCCAGTGCGCCGCCCCATAAAAATCCGTGTGGAAAAGTCGCCATGCGTTACCTCTGTGTCAAAAATTATGTTCAGGCGTGCGATGCTTCGGCCGTCGCCTGGCGCTGTCGGGCATCGGCGGCGGCATCTTCCACCGGGATATCCTCAAAGCCGAGCAGCAGGGTCAGAACAAACGACAGCACCACCGCCAGCGCCATCACGCCGAAGACCCAGACGAGAGTCATGGGATTCGCCGGATCGAAGAACTGGACGCTGGTAAACAGGCCCGGTGCCGCCATTGAATGGCTGGCAAGCCCGGCGATGCCGGCTACCGCGCCGCAGATAAAGCCGCTGATCAGGCTGGCGATCAGCGGGCGCTTGAGCCGTATCGCGACCCCGTACAGCGCCGGTTCGGAGATCCCGGCGAGAATAGCCGACGCCGCCGCCGCCAGCGCCGTCTGGCGCAGCTCCGGGTTTTTCGTTTTCCACGCCACCGCCAGCGAAGAGCCGCCCAGCGACAGGTTGGCGCCGATTTCCGACGGCATCACCATGCCCTCTTTGCCGGTTTCGGCAATGGTCTGAATGATCGTCGGCGTAAAGACGCGGTGCATCCCGGTCATCACCAGCAGCGGCCACAGGGCGCCCATAATCGCCACCGATAGCCAGCCCAGATAGTGATGAATGGTGTACACCAGCGTCGAGATGGCGCTACCGATCCAGATCCCGAGCGGGCCGATCAGCAGAATGGCCAGCGGCGCGGCGATCAGCACGATCAGCATCGGCTTGAGGAAGTTTTTCGTCACCGCCGGAGTGATTCTGTCGACCCAGCGCTCGATATAAGAGAGGCACCAGGTCATCACCAGCGCCGGGATCACGGTGTAGGTATATTTCACCGCGGTGACCGGAATAAAGGCGAACTCGACGTGCTCGCCCTGAGCGGCTTTGGCCATCAGCTCAATAAAGCTCGGATGCACCAGCACCCCGGCGAGGGCAATCGCCAGCGACATATTGGTTTTGAATTTTACCGCCGCAGAGGCGGCGACCATCAGCGGCAGGAAGAAGAATGCGCCGTCGCCGATCGTTGTCAGAATGGTGAGCGTCGGCGCGCCTTTCGCCAGGAGGCCGCTCATCTCGAGGATCATCGCCAGCAGTTTGACCATCGATCCGCCGATAATCGCCGGGATCAGCGGCGACATGGTGCCGATCAGCGCATCGAGGATCCCGGCGCCAACTCGCCTGAAGGTCAGCGGCGGTTTGCCCACGGGCTCCGCCGGGCGCATATCGCCCGGCAGCAGGCCAATGACTTCGCGATAGGCCTGGGAGACGGTATTGCCGACGATCACCTGGCACTGGTTATCGCTCCGCACGACGCCAAGTACGCCTTTCAGCCCTTTTAGGGTCGCGCTATCCACCTGCTCGTTGTCTTTGACCACGAAACGCAGGCGGGTCATGCAGTGGGTGACGGCGGTGACGTTTTCAACGCCGCCAATCGCCGAGACGATCTGCTGTGCCAGGGCTGCATAATTTTTAGACATCGGATTTTATCCTGTTTATCAATGGGGTACTGGCTTTTCACCGCGCCGTAAAGCTGCGTGGCGTCGTGCATATGTAGGAAACCGGTTCCACAAAATCATGATGAGTTTCATCGATTCATACAAGATCTAAAAAAATCAGTTTTCAAATTTGTGATTTTGATCGCTTTGTCGCGAAGAGGGAAAACAGGCCGTCAGCAACGTGAAGGCTGTAAAACGACAGGGCGTGCAGTACACTGCGAGCATCTTTTGCAACAGGAAGAACAACATGGCAACGATGCTGGAGGTCGCTAAGCGCGCAGGGGTGTCGAAGGCGACGGTTTCGCGGGTGCTATCGGGCAACGGCTACGTCAGCCAGGAGACGAAAGATCGCGTGTTCCAGGCCGTTGCTGAAAGCGGCTACCGGCCGAATCTGCTGGCGCGCAACCTGGCCACCAAAAAGAGCCAGACCCTGGGACTGGTCGTCACCAATACCCTCTATCACGGGGTTTACTTCAGCGAGCTGCTGTTTCAGGTGGCGCGGATGACCGAAGACAAGGGGCGTCAGCTGATTCTGGCCGACGGCAAGCACAGCGCCGACGAAGAGCGCGAGGCGATTCAGTACCTGCTAGACCTGCGCTGCGACGCGATTATTATTTACCCGCGCTTTCTTAGCGTCGATGAAATGGACGAGATCGTCGAGCAGCACGACCGGCCAATCATGGTGCTTAACCGCCGCCTGCGGCGCAACGCCAGCCACTGCGTCTGGTCCGATCAAAAAGCCTCGGCCTTTGCCGCGGTACAGCAGCTCATCGCCCGCGGCCACCGTGAGATTGCGTTTATCACCGGCTCGCTGGATTCACCTACCGGCATCGAACGTCTCGCCGGCTACAAAGATGCGCTGGCTCAGCACGACATTCCGCTCAATGAAGGGCTGATCGTGAAGGGAAAATGGACGCCGGAAACCGGTGCGGCCGGGGTTGAGACGTTGCGCCAGCGCAACGCCGGCTACAGCGCGCTGGTGGCGAGCAACGACGATATGGCGATTGGCGCGATGAAGCAGCTGCATCTGCACGGCGTGAAGGTGCCGGAGCAGGTCTCGGTGATTGGCTTCGATGATATCGTGCTGGCGCCCTATATGATCCCGGCGCTTTCCAGCGTCAAAATCCCGGTGACGGAGATGATCAAAGAGAGCATTAACCGGCTGATTTTCATGCTCGACGGCGGTGATTTAAAATTCCAGCAAACGTTCCCCGGCGAGCTGATTGAGCGCGATTCTCTTGGCGCAGGCCCCGGCGCCTGAGATCGTCACCTGTCATCGTCAGATGTGACGATGACAGAAATCACCCGATTAATTACCTTTACTATCAATCAGATAATAATTGGAACGTATTATGCATACTCCGGCGCGTAACCTTCTTACTGCTGGAGAAATGGATGAACCGTTTCATTATTGCCGATGCGAGCAAATGCATCGGCTGTCGTACCTGCGAAGTGGCCTGCGTGGTCTCTCATCAGGCCAATCAGGACTGCGCCGCGCTGACGCCAAAATCCTTTTTACCGCGTATCCATGTCATCAAGGGTGTCAACGTGTCGACGGCCACCGCCTGTCGTCAGTGTGAAGATGCGCCCTGCGCTAACGTCTGCCCGAACGGGGCCATCAGCCGCGATAAGGGCTTTGTCCACGTGATGCAGGAGCGCTGCATCGGCTGCAAAACCTGCGTGGTGGCCTGCCCGTATGGGGCGATGGAGGTGGTGGTGCGTCCGGTGATCCGCCATAGCGGCGCGGGCCTGAACGTGACGGCGGAAAAGGCCGAAGCCAATAAATGCGACCTTTGCCATCATCGCGAAGAGGGGCCCGCCTGTATGGACGCCTGCCCGACGCATGCGCTTATCTGCGTTGACCGCAATAAGCTTGAGCAGATGAATATTGAAAAACGTCGCCGTACGGCGCTGGCCTGGTAGGGCGAAAGCGGCATGAACGGGGTGAAAATCCGCATCCGCGGTAAGGTGCAGGGGGTGGGATTTCGCCCCTTCGTCTGGCAGCTGGCGCAGCGCCTGGGACGCTTCGGCGACGTGTGCAACGACGGCGACGGCGTGCTGGTTCGCCTGCTGGGCGACGAGGCGGAGTTTGTCGCCGCGCTGGCCCGCCGCTGCCCGCCGCTGGCGCGTATCGACAGCGCGCAGGCCTCACCCTTTGCCTGGGAAGCCCTGCCGGAGGCGTTCACCATCTGCCGGAGCGGAGGCGGAACCATGCGCACGCAGATCGTTCCCGATGCCGCCACCTGTCCGGCGTGCCTGGCGGAAATGAACGATCCGCGGGAGCGCCGCTACCGCTATCCGTTTATCAACTGCACCCACTGCGGGCCGCGCTTTACCATTATTCGCGCCATGCCCTACGATCGTCCGTTTACCGCGATGGCGCCGTTCCCGCTGTGCCCGTCCTGCGAAGCCGAATACCGCAGTCCGGCCGACAGGCGCTTTCATGCCCAGCCGGTGGCCTGCGGATCGTGCGGGCCGCGGCTTGAGTGGCGCAGCGGGGAGGAGAACTGCTACGGCGAGGCGGCGCTGCGGGCGGCAACGGACCGGCTTGCTGCCGGACAGATTGTGGCGATTAAAGGGCTTGGCGGCTTCCATCTCGCCTGCGACGCCGGAAACCCACGCGCCGTGGCGATCCTGCGCCAGCGCAAGCACCGCCCGGCTAAGCCGCTGGCGGTGATGCTGCCGACGGCGGAGGGATTGCCGGCCGAGGCGCTGGCGCTGCTGTCGTCGCCCGCCGCGCCGGTGGTGCTGGTGGATAAAACCCGGCTCAGCGGCTTATGTGACGATATCGCGCCGGGGCTGGCGGAGGCGGGCGTCATGCTGGCGTCGAACCCGCTCCAGCACCTGGTGCTGCAGGCGCTGGCGCGCCCGGTGGTGATGACTTCGGGCAATCTCAGCGGGCGCCCTCCGGCGCTGGCTAATGACCGGGCGCTGGCGGATTTAGCCGGGATTGCCGACGGATTTTTGCTGCATAACCGCGATATCGTGCAGCGAATGGATGATTCCGTGGTGCGGCAGAGCGGGGAGATGCTACGCCGTTCGCGCGGCTACGTGCCGGATGCGCTGCCGCTGCCGCCGGGGTTTCACGACGTCCCGCCGCTGCTGTGCCTCGGCGCGGATATGAAAAATACCTTCTGCCTGGCGCGCGGCGATGAAGCGGTGCTGAGCCAGCATTTTGGCGACCTCGGCGATGAGGGCGTGGAGGCGCAGTGGCGCGAGGCGCTGCGCCTGATGCAGGAGATTTACGCCTTCACCCCGCAGGGGATCGTGACCGATGCGCATCCGGGCTATCGTTCGACGCGGTGGGCGGCGTCGATGGCGCTGCCGATCGAGCGGGTGCTGCATCATCACGCCCATGCCGCCGCCTGTCTGGCGGAGCACGGCTGGCCGCTGGACGGCGGGGACGCGATCGCCCTGGTGCTGGATGGCATCGGCATGGGGGAGGGCGGCGCGCTGTGGGGCGGCGAATGCCTGCGGGTCAACTACCGCCAGTGTGAACATCTGGCGGGCCTGCCGGCGGTGGCGCTCCCCGGCGGCGATCTGGCGGCTCGTCAGCCGTGGCGCAACCTGCTGGCCCACTGTCTGGCCTTTGTGCCGGAGTGGCAAAACTATCCTGAAACCCAGGTTCTGCTCCGGCAGGCGTGGCCGCTGGTCGCCCGCGCCGTCGAGCGGGAAATTAACGCGCCGAAAGCCTCCTCCTGCGGGCGGCTGTTCGATGCCGTGGCCTGCGCGCTGGGCTGTGCGCCGACCACGCTGAGCTACGAAGGGGAAGCGGCCTGCCGGCTGGAGGCGCTGGCGGCGACCTGCGCCGGTATCGATCATCCGGTTAGCCTGCCGTGGCGCGACGGTCGGCTGGATCTCGCCACCTTCTGGCGCCGGTGGCTAGGCTGGCAGGCGCAGCCGGCGCACAAGGCCTGGGCCTTTCACGACGCGCTGGCCCGCGGGCTGGCGGCAATGGCGCGCGACCACGCCGACAGGCGCGGCATCTCTACGCTGGTCTGTAGCGGCGGGGTACTACACAACCGGCTGCTGGTTTCCCGATTGACGTTTTATCTGGCGGATTTTACTCTGCTGTTTCCGCATCAGCTGCCTGCCGGTGATGGAGCTATCGCGTTTGGTCAGGCGGCAGTCGCCGCCGCCCGCTGGCAGGCTCACAGGACACCATCATGATAGTGACGATTTTACGCCAGCAGCCGCGCGCCGCAGCGCTGGTGCTGGGGCTTATTGTGGCCAACCTGGTCGCCTGGGTCTGGGCGTGGCAGGCCTTTGGCGACAGCGGCGCGCTGATGGCCGCCAGCCTGCTGGCCTGGGGATACGGTCTGCGTCATGCGGTCGATGCCGATCATATTGCGGCGATTGATAGCGTGACGCGCAAGATGATGCAGCAGGGGCGGCGTCCGTTCGGCGTGGGCGCCTGGTTCTCTCTGGGGCACTCGTCGATTGTGGTGCTGGCCTCCGCCGCCATTGCCGCTACCGCGACGGCGTTCGGCCAGCAGATGAGCTGGTTTCACGATACCGGCAGCGCGATCGGTACCGCCGTTTCGGCGCTGTTTCTGCTGCTGATGGCTTTTATCAACCTGGTTATTCTGCGCAGCGTCTGGCGCAGCTTTCAGGCGTGGAAGCGCGGGGAGAAGGTGAGCGATGTGGTGGCGGCGGGCGGCGGCATGATGAGCTGGCTGTTCGGCAAAACCTTCCGCCTGATTAGCCGCAGCTGGCAGATGTATCTGGTCGGCTTTCTGTTCGGCCTCGGCTTTGATACCGCGACCGAGATTGGCGTGCTGGGCATCTCCGCCGCCAGCGCCTCAAGCGGCATCTCTATCTGGTCGATTATGGTCTTCCCGGCGCTGTTTGCCAGCGGCATGGCGCTGGTGGATACCCTCGATAACGTGCTGATGGTGGGCGCCTACGGCTGGGCGTTCAGCAAGCCGCAGCGCAAGCTCTATTACAATATGACCATTACCGGGACTTCGGTGGTGGTGGCGCTGTTTATCGGCGGCATGGAGGCGCTGGGCCTGCTGATGGATAAATTTGCGCTCAGCGGCGGGCCGTGGCGCTGGGTGGGGGCGCTGAACGATAATCTCGGCAACGCCGGCTTCGTGGTTATCGGGCTGTTTGTCGCCTGCTGGGTGCTGTCGGTGATTAACTATCGCTGGCGCGGATACGATAATCTGGCGCAGTAGGCCGGGGATCTCGTCCCGGCTTGCGCTGTACCTGGATTATTCACCAGAGCCGGGAAAGGCAGCGCTGGCTGACGCATAGCCCGAAGTTCGGGTTATTTATCAGCCGGTCTATTCGCCAATCATGTTGCACGCCTGCGGCAGGCATGACATGACGCTATCACCCGAACCGTCAGTGTCGCTCAATGTGACAACGGTTGAAAAAGGTTCGCCACTTTATAAAAACGGCCAGTCCATTCCCCGGTGATCAATATGGTCTGGCAAAAGCGTAGCGCTATCAGGCGCAGCTATTTAGATGAGCGCACAGCCCGTAAATTACCCCCCTTCAGATGCTGATTGATCTTCATTAAAATCCCGGCCGTCTGAGCCGGGATTTTACCTTAAGGGTCAGTAGCGGCTTCGCTTCAGGCAATCATAGCGGGGCTTCTCCCGCCGGATAACCGGCAGGTCACCGGTATCGTTAAGCGCACCGGGAAACGTCTTGATCCACAAGTCCATTTTCTTCTTGCTGAAATGAGCCGCGCTTAGCCCTTCGGCACAACCGAACAGCTCCCGGCTGTTCTGGGCGGTGATCACAATGCAATCTGGCATCACTCTGATTTTTATCGGCATACCCGGCGTAAATCCGGCCTGCGAAAGCCAGTCACCCTCGAGCGGGATATAGTCATGCCGCATACGGTCATAAAACTCCGTGCGGCTAAGCGGTAGCGGTAACTCCGCTGTGGATTTATTCTGCAAGTGCTTAACGGTTTTTTTACGTTCCAGCTCGCAATTTTTACCACTCGTTTCTGATTCATCAGAATCTATTTTGGCAATAGTACTTTCTGGCTTAAAATTCTGCTCAGCCATATTCAACTCCTTGATAGTTGTCTGTGGTTAGCGGTGTGGAAGTGCTGGTAACACTTTCATACCGCGCTCTTTAAAAATCTTCCTGCTTATTCCATTCTTCCGTTATGACAGGTGAGGGTTTTATCTGGCTTTATTTATTGTACTGTACTGAATAAAAACACAGTATATATTTCATGAGCAGTATTGATTATTGCGAAGGGGATTCAGGAAAGAATATAAGATCATGTAACGTTGCATTACTAATAGGAGTACACGGGGCTTTTGTCATGGGTAGCGGCATTGAAGGTATCTATCCAATGCCTTTTGCAAGAACGGCGGACTGATGAATACTTCCTTCCACCTTGGACACTGGGGCGAGTCAGAGTACAGGCAACGAGATGAACGGTAATGCTAAAGGGCTGGTATGAGCGGGGAGCGGATTTTGCAACTTCATCGGCACACTTTTAATACCTATTTTTTGAGGGTAGTTAGAAAACTTGTGGCATAAAGGCTCTACTCTTGATCGTACTTTTGATGAAACTGGGTCTATCCGAATGAAAAATACAAACCGAGTCGTCAACCTTTTCGGTGCATAAATTAGTTTGCGTTTATCCTATACGCCATAGATTATTTAAATTAAAACAGCCTTGCTAAAATATAAAATAAAATTTATGATGATTGGCTAACATGAAAGATAGAAAACACTAAAAACTACACTTCAATTAACGGACACCCCTCTCTTGCAATGAAGAGAATATGAAGTCGCAGTGGCAGGGTAATATCTTATGTATCTACGTCGCAAAACATCACTCGCTTACTTGCTTAGAACCCTCATAAGAGATACTTTATCAACCTTGGGTCTTTAGTCACGAACATCTAAAGGGCAAATCATGATAAACAATATAGTGTTAAATGAAGTTGCAAGTTATAAATCAAAATCAGAGTTGAATACTGATAAAAAAGTAAATATTATTTATGGTTTAAATGGAACAGGTAAAAGCACTCTCTCCAATTATTTCTATGACATAGAGAATAAAAAATATCAGCATTGCTCTCACTCAGGTGAGTATGATGAAGTTCTTGTCTACAATCAGAAATTCATTCAGGATAACTTTTATGCAAAGGATTCTCTAAATGGAATATTTAGTTTATCCAAAGAAAATAAAGAAGCAAAAGAAAAGGTTGAGAGCCTTACATTAGAAATAATAAAATTTTCTGATGAAAAACGTGAAATTGAAAGTGAAATTACAGCACAAGAAAAAACTATCTCTGATGCAAAAAACAAAGCTCAAAATAAAACATGGGAAATAAAAACTAACTATTCAGGTGGTGATAGAGTCCTTGAGTTTTGTTTGTCAGGAAAAATGGGAAGTAAAGAATCATTATTTAACCATCTTTGCTCCATTCCTTTACCTAATCCTAAGCCATCAAAAAACATCTCTAACCTAAAAGAAGAAGCAAGTGCAGTTGATGGCGAGACAGCAATTAAATACAGCATGTTAGAGAAAATTGACACCATTGAATTATCATTCGATGAAGTGGAATTGCTTCAAGATATCATTGTGGGAAGTACAGACAGTCCCGTTTCATATCTTATAAGTAAGCTTCAGAATTCAGATTGGGTAAATGAAGGGCTAAAATACTTAGAACAAACAGGAGACTCCCAGTGTCCATTTTGTCAATCTCAAACTATAACTGAAAACTTGGTTCAGCATATTCGTAATTATTTCGACGAGACGTATCAAAATAGTGTGGAAAAAATAAAATCCATTCAGACTAAATATAAGTCATTGATTGACACCATTCCTTCACTGGATACTTATAAAGAATGCAAACTGTCTGCCAATCAATTAATTAAATTAAGTGGCTATTATAACCAATTAAGCAAAGATACAGAGAGTAACTTGGAACTAATAAAACAGAAAATAATAAACCCCAGTAATCCGGTAGCTCTGGCTGATATATCTAACTCTGTTGATAACTTCAATTCATTAGTGGAATTAGTTAATGTTGAAATAACCACACATAACTCCAAAATAGACAATGCAAAAGATGAGTTAGAAAAAATAAAGATATCGTTCTGGCAGATTTTAAGGCATGAGTATGATCAAACAATTTTAAATTTCAATGATGTAAAAAACAGTGCAAATAATATTATCATTCAAAAAAAAATAGAAAAAGATGGAAAAGAAGAAACGATAAAGGCTAAAGATGAAGAGCGTATTGAATGTCAGAAATCCACCGTAAATATAGATGAGGCAGTATTCAATATAAATCAAGGTTTAAATGATATCGGAATTACTGATTTTTATATCGAAAAATATGAAGATGCTCTTTATCGCATAGTACGCAATGAGTCTAATTCTAAAATATTCTCATCATTAAGTGAAGGCGAAAAAATGATTATCAGCCTTTTATATTTTAGAGAACTATTCAGAGGTAAAAGAATCGCTACCGAGGGTAAAACGAGAAAAATAGCAATAATCGATGATCCTGTATCAAGCTTATCACATATTTTTGTCTATAACATTGGCCAACTAATAAAAAATGACTTCTTTAACTCTGATGAAATTGAACAGGTATTTGTTTTATCTCACAGCCTATATTTTTTCTATGAACTTGCTGATGCAAACCATGAAAGAAGAAAAGAAACTCAAAATTTATTTAGGCTGTCTAAAAACTCCAATGGCAGTTCAATTAGCTTAATGAAGTACGATGAAATACAAAATGACTACCAGTCTTACTGGTCAGTAATAAATGATGATAAACAACCCCCGGCCTTAATTGCTAACTGCATGAGGAATATAATTGAATACTTTTTCAACTTTGTACAAAAAGCAGACTTAAGCAACGTCACTCAAAAACCGGAGTTAAAAAAACCACGATTTCAGTCCTTTATTCGCTACATAAACAGAGAATCACACTCATTAGGACAGAACATTTTTGACTTCAAGGAATTTAACTATAATGATTTCAAAGAGGGGCTTAGATTAGTATTCGAGCATACAGGATATTCTGCACATTATAAAAAGATGGCAAAAATAAAGAACTAAAATAACCTCAGTATAAGTTTCAATTACTGAGTTAATATTCCTAACAGCCTATCAGGAATGTTGTCGTCGATAGGCTATTTATCTGATGTACCACCATGTTCGCACGTGTGTTATTGTCCCTCCCGACTAAGCGTAGTGGGCGTAAGACCTGCTATGAGCGAGGATCATAAGTAACTAATGCGATGCCCCATAAAAAATCGTATCAGCATGTATGAATGCTGGATTTGTACAAAAAAAAGCATAGCTTCCAACTGTTCTGTTTTCATTTCATTGCAAGAAGATAAAAATTTATCTTTAAAATCTGATGCGGGAGATCTTAGTTGCTGCACTGCCTATTTATTTACTTCTAACTCCCGTAATTGTGCAATTTTACTTCTACGAATCGATGAGAGAAAAGAATTTTCCGCATTTTATTCATTACTCTCCAGATAATTAGTTAGTATTTTAGACGATGCTTGAATTGCTTTTTCCTCATGAAAATAAAACGTAAAGTGAGAGTGGATTACATTGTATTGGAATAGACATGCTGCTTCAGCCATTTGTTTAGCTTGCTCCCTTGGGGAGGGCTGACTTGCCTACGATTGGGAAGTGATGAGCAATATAAGCAGTAACCAGCGTATTTTCATGTGTAGAATCCATATCCATTGGGATATGCAATATTTCAACCTATCTAGCGTGGTCTTGACAACTTCCGCTCTTGGCACAGAGCGGACAAACTAACTGAGCCAAAGGTCCGCTGTGAGCGAACCGTGGAGGTTCGGAATGTATAGGTGTCTTGAGTCATAGAGAGCAGGTCACCTCAATACAAGCCTAGGTTAGTCAGGTATGATGATTTTAATTATGTCTTCGTGCTAAATTAAAATATTTTGCAAAAAGACAGCTTAAGTAATTGGTGGTCGGCAATATAAGTACTCCTACCTAGTCATAATCATATGGAACTGTACCAATTTTTGGAGAATCGGCAAATGTATTCTTTTCGAAAGATACAAATCCTGGCCTATTAAGTGTACTACCTCTAGATATATCATAGTGAACCGATAATATACTCTGAAGTATTCTCTGCAACGTGATATGAGGTCTTTTTGTACAATCCACACCCACATATTGGGCATGACCTTCTACAGTTGTGTTGTCCTTTCTAAGTTTAAATACACATGTCTTATTTGCAACTATAATTTCGTTAATAAGAGTGGAAAAAGAACCTCCGTTCTCTTTTGAAATACTTGAGAAGATTTTCGCATTGAGACTTCTCAATGTTTTGATATCACTATCAAAAGAAAAGATAGCTGTGTGAGGTGTTCTCTTATTATTTCCAGAGCATAAGGTGGCAGACTCTCTTAATGCTTTAGCCTCATGGGGAATGTCATTTATCTTTAATTTCTTTTTTACAGATATTATGCTCACAACACCTTCAGGTGGGACAATACAGAACTCTTCAAATTTTTCATAAATTGGATAGTTAGCAACATCATACACTATAATATCTAATTGCCTTGAATGACGATCTGGGTAGTTTTCAACACGAGTATTATCCTCTATTCCCGTTTTAGTTGAGGGGCTAAGAATAAATCCAGACATGGCTTTTAGATTAGAAGGAAGATGGCTATTAAGAAACGATCTTAACAACGATTCAATATAACGCCCTTCTTCGCCTCGGTGATAAGCACCTTTGGCATTTGTATTAGGCAATAAAGTTTCTATCACACGATATCTTTCCATGATTTCTTTGGCTTCAATATCAAAAAAATTACGAACCCTTAGACCTTTACTATTTTTTTCCATGGTGCTTCGCTCCTTTCAAAAAAAGTAGTTAATACTCTCAAATTATAAAGCGTAAATTTAACTCAATATTACTATACAAAGAGTGTGATACGAAAGCAATAAGCTTTCAAAGAGATTCGTATAAAATATAAATCCCCAGGCATAACTTAGATAGTTTTTTATCATTAGTAATATTGTTTTTCATATCAACTTTTATTATCTCAATGCCCGAGTTTTAAGTAGCCCATCTAGACGAGTTATGAACTTATAGATACTATACATGACTGTTAAAATATCTAATACACTCCGCTCTTGGTACTTAACTGACCGCTGCAAAGATCTGCTTTGAGCTAATGTAAAGGCTTTTCTGCAGATTTCACTGTGGTAAAAATAATCGCCCGCTAAAACTATTGCATCCGTATTGGGCATGCTTACAAAGGCAGCTTTCCTTTCATTTTTCCACTGTACCTACTTAATAATTATCACAATCGCAGATAGATGGCTATAGAGCCGTTTCATTCATTGTATAACTGACTTGTTCCAATTGATTAATACAGTCAGAATGTTAGCAACGTCCGCCCTTGGCACTCATGGCATCTACACCACGGCGCTCACCGAGCCTCAGCTGGAAAGTAAAATGTGTCTGTCCAGCTGTACCTGCCTGTGGCATCTATCTCAGTAATACCTGAATCAGCTGAATGAAGATATACACCGTCGCTGCCGCTTGTACTGCCCGGAACCCCCATCTGAGATAGCGCCATTGATGGCGTTCCCTGGCATCAGCTGCTTCAATCGCGGGGTCAGAATTTTTTATTTTCCTGGCCCTGGCCCGGAATTCATCGATTACCCACAGGATGAGAATAAAGATGATGAGGGTTTTCTGAAGAATGGGATTATCCACAAAGAAGGACTCCGGCCTGCTCGCTGATAAAGGCAGAATAGATGAACCTCCTTCACGTAGCCACCACTAAATGTAGGGGTAAATTTCATCCTGAAGGATTTTGCGGTGATTCTGTCCGTGGCGGGGGAGCGTAAATCTGCAGGGTACTCTTCACCTTTCACACACGTCTTTTGGCGTTAGCCCATTCACTTTGCGAAGCCAGGCAGCAATGGACGCAATTGGTTGAGCATTTTTACCAGATAAACATTGCTCATAATAAGCTGCCTGGCTGAAGGCACTCTGATAAACAAGCCGATAGCCCGAAGGGAAGCTGGCGCGCAGATAGCATCCTGGCCGTATACGATGGTGATGGTGTTGAGAGAGGGGCCGGATATGTGAACGCCACTTACCCCCGTTACACAACCGAAGAGATGGGTTGTATAACGGGGGCATCCATACACGGGCAAGGCGTTGACGTCGCGACCCGGGAAAGCGCTTAGCTCACCAGCTGCTTCAGCAGGGCAAAGGCCTCTTTCATCCGGTCTTCGCTGACCACAAAGGCGCGCAGCTGGTTTTCCGCATCCACGCCTTTAGCCACCAGGCCGTCGTTGGCGGCCACGATATTCCACGTTAGGTCTTCGCGCCGCGTATCTCCGGCCAGATGCAGCGGGAGATCCGGGGTTTTCACCTTCACCAGCATCGGCGGCAGCTTCAGCTCGCCCGGCTGCTCCAGCAGATTTTTGCTCAGGCACATGGCGCTGAGCAAAATAGGCTGCAGGAACGGCAGCACCATGCCGTTAATTTCGGCGCAGTCGCCGAGGGCGAAGATTGCCGGATGGCTGCTGCGCAGGCGGCTATCGACCACCACGCCGCGGTTAATCTCAAGGCCTGCCCGACGCGCCAGAGCGGTTTCCGGGCGCAGGCCGGCGGCGGCAACCACCGCGTCCACGGTCACGCTGCGCTGGCGATCGACGCTTACGCGGATGCCGTCAGCGGTTTGCTCCAGCCCTTCGAGCTGGGTTTTCAGCATCAGGTGCACGCCCATGTCGGTTAACCGATGCTGCAGGCGGCTGCTGGCCTCCGGCGGCATCAGCGTCGACAGCACGCTGGCGGAATTGTCGACCACCGTCACCGCTTTGCCGGCGCGGCAGAAATTCATCGCCAGCTCGCAGCCGATCAGCCCGCCGCCGACGATCAGCACGCGCCGCGCGTCGTGGAGCCGGGTTTGGGCGGCGCCGTATTCCCGCTGGCTGTTGAGGGTGAGCATCAGCTCGCGACCCGGCACCGGCGGAATAAACGGCGCGGCGCCGGTCGCCAGCACCAGCTTGTCGTAGCGCCACTCGCGATCCTGACTTTTGACCACTTTGGCCTCGGCGTCGATGTCGCTCACCCAGGTATGCGGGAACAGGCGCAGATTATACTGTTCGGCAAACTCCCCGGCGGTTTGCAGGGTCAGATCCTCGGCGCTCTGACCGCGGCTGATGACATGGCTGAGATCCGGCTTGTTGTACTCATCCATGCTGTCGGCGGCGATCAGCGTCAGCGGGATCTGCGGGTCCTGCTTACGAATATTTTTTACCAGCTGGCGGGCCGCGAAGCCCGAGCCGATGATGACGATGCCATCGCTCATACTGCCTCCGTTGCCAGAACGTCAAAGACATCTTTGCCGAGAGAGCACTCAGGGCACAGGAAGTTATCCGGTACGTCGCTCCACGGGGTGCCAGGCTGGACGTCCTGGTTCGGTTCGCCTGTCGCCGGATCGTAGATCCACTGGCACACGCTGCACTGCATTGACGGGCCGAGGTCGGCCGCCGCTGCGGCGGCGCAGGCGCTCTGCTCAGCCGACGCGTTCTTATCCGCGGCGACCGGCAGCGGGGAGAGGGCCCACTGGCGGGCGATTTCGCGACCGTGCTCGCGGCAGACTTCCAGCGCATCCAGGTCCGGGCGCCATTTCGCCTTCAGGCTCAGGGACATTTCAAAGCCGGCGTCCTGCAGGCGGGTAGAGAGGCGGTCAACCGCGCCGCCGCTCCAGCCGTGGGAGCCAAAGGCGCTGGCGCGTTTATTGCGAAAACGCAGGCCGGTCATCTCCTCCACCAGGCCGGCGATTTTCGGCATCATGACGTTGTTCATGGTCGAGGTGCCCACCAGCACGCCTTTTGAGCGGAACACGTTGGTCAGAATTTCGTTTTTGTCGCTGCGGGCAACGTTAAAGATTTTCACCGCCACGCGCGGGTCGATGTCGGTGATGCCCTGGGCGATAGCGTCGGCCATCATGCGGGTGTTGTTGGACATGGTGTCGTAGAAAATGGTGATGCGGTCTTCCTGATAATCCGCCGCCCATTTCAGGTACAGCTCGACGATTTGCGTCGGGTTGTCGCGCCAGACCACGCCGTGGGAGGTAGCGATCATATCCACCGGCAGGTTGAATCCGAGGATCTCGGTAATTTTCGGCGTCACCAGGCGGCTGAACGGCGTCAGGATGTTGGCGTAGTAGCGCTGGCACTGCTCGAAGAGCTCGGTCTGATCCACTTCGTCGTTGAACAGGTGTTCGTCGCAGTAGTGCTGACCGAAGGCGTCGTTGCTGAACAGCACCGCGTCGCCGGTCATATAGGTCATCATGCTATCCGGCCAGTGCAGCATCGGGGTTTCCACGAAGATCAGCTGCTTACCGTTGCCGAGATCGAGGCTGTCGCCGGTTTTCACCACGTTGAAGTTCCACTCCGGGTGATGGTGGTGCCCGGTGATGGAGTCGATGGCGTTGGCGGTGCAGTAAATCGGGGTGTCCGGGATCGAGTTCATCAGCTCGGTCAGCGCGCCGGCGTGGTCCTCTTCCGCATGGTTAATCACGATGTAGTCGATATCGGCGAGGTCGATTTCGCTGCGCAGGTTCTGTACGAACTCGCGGCTGAATTTATGATCCACGGTATCAATCAGGACGTTCTTTTCTTCACGGATAAGATAGCTGTTGTAGCTGCTGCCGCGCAGCGTTTTATATTCAGTTCCGTGGAAATCACGCACTTCCCAGTCGCGTTGGCCAACCCAATGAATGTTATTTTTAACCAGAATAGACATAGCAACCTCAATTAATTCAGCGTTTTCAAAATAAGATGTTTTGCTTATATCAAGTTGCGTGCCAACTTTTCAGTTTGTTGATTTTATTGGTTTTATTATTTTTTGCTAAAAGCGTTGCTGTCAAAATGACAATGGTTAAAATAGTCGTTATGACTATTGTGATTGTCAAAATGACAGTGAGGCAGCGATGAGCTTTTCCGTAGAGGCGCTGGCGAAAATCGCCATTGATTTGCAAAGCGATATCGGCCATGCCGACCGCTTCCTGCGTCTGATTACCACCCTGCGGCAGATCCTCGGCTGCGATGCCTCGGCGCTGCTGCGCTATGAGGCGCATCAGTTTGTGCCGCTGGCCATCGACGGCCTCGCCCAGGACGTGCTGGGGCGGCGCTTTTCCCTCGAAGGGCATCCGCGCCTGGAGGCGATCGCCCGCGCCGGCGACGTGGTGCGCTTTCCGGCGGATAGCGACCTGCCGGACCCGTATGACGGGCTGATCCCCGGCCAGGAAAGCCTCAAGGTTCACGCCTGCGTGGGGCTGCCGCTGTTTGCCGGGCAGACGCTGATCGGCGCGCTGACCCTCGACGGCATGGACGCCGACCGCTTTGACAGCTTCAGCGATGAGGAGCTGCGGCTGATTGCCGCGCTGGTGGCGGGGGCGCTCAACAATGCGCTGCTGATCGCCCGCCTGGAGAACCAGAACGTGCTGCCGGAGCCGAGCGTGAGCTACCCGGCCGCCGAGCGCCAGGAGATTATTGGCCTTTCGGCGCCGATGCTGCAGCTGAAAAAGGAGATTGATATCGTCGCGGCATCGGATCTCAACGTGCTGATTGACGGTGAAACCGGCACCGGCAAGGAGCTGGTGGCGAAAGCCGTGCATCAGGGCTCGCCGCGCGCCGCCAATCCGCTGGTCTACCTCAACTGCGCGGCGCTGCCGGAAAGCGTTGCCGAGAGCGAGCTGTTTGGCCACGTTAAAGGAGCGTTTACCGGGGCTATCAGCAACCGCAGCGGCAAGTTTGAAATGGCCGATAACGGCACGCTGTTCCTCGATGAGATCGGCGAGCTGTCGCTGGCGCTGCAGGCGAAGCTGCTGCGCGTGCTGCAGTATGGCGACATTCAGCGCGTCGGGGACGATCGCAGCCTGCGGGTGGACGTGCGGGTGCTGGCGGCCACCAACCGCGACCTGCGCCAGGAGGTGGTCGAAGGGCGCTTTCGCGCCGATCTCTATCACCGGCTGAGCGTCTTTCCGCTGTCGGTGCCGGCGCTGCGCGAGCGGGATCAGGACGTGGTGCTGCTGGCGGGCTATTTCTGCGAGCAGTGCCGCCTGCGGATGGGGTTGGGGCAGGTGGTGTTAAGCAACGCCGCGCGGGCAAGGCTGGGCGCCTGGCCGTGGCCCGGCAACGTTCGCGAGCTGGAGCATGCGATTCATCGCGCGGTGGTGCTGGCGCGGGCGACCCAGGCGGGGGATGAAATCGTGCTGGAGCCGCAGCACTTTCAGTTTGCCGGCGACGCGCCGAACCTGCCGAGCGCCGCGCCGCCGGCGCCGACGCTAAACCTGCGTGAGGCGACGGAGTCATTCCAGCGCGAGGCGATCGCCCGGGCGCTGGCGGAGAATAACCGCAGCTGGGCGGCAGCGGCCCGCGCGCTGGCGCTGGACGTCGCCAACCTGCATCGGCTGGCGAAGCGTCTGGGGCTTAAAGAATCCCGGCCTGATAAAAGTTCTGCAGGTTAATCGCGCCGACCAGCTGGCCACGCTCATCCACCACCGGGGCGGCGCTGATTTTGTGCTTCATCAGGCGCTCTTTGGCTTCAACCGCGCGGCTCTCGGCCTGCAGCGTCACGCCGCTGCGGGTCATCGCCCGGCTGACGGTATCCTCAAGGGTGCCGCCGCCCACCAGCCAGCGGCGCAGGTCGCCGTCGGTGAATACGCCCTCGACGCGGTTTTGCGCATCGCATACCGCCACCAGGCCGAGCCCGGTGCGGCTGAGTTCAAGCATGGCGGCCATCACGCTGGCGGTGACGTCAACGCGCGGCACCTCCTCGTCGCGACGCATCAGATGGTGGACTTTATTCAGCAGCCGCGCGCCGAGCGCGCCGGCCGGATGCGAGCGGGCAAAATCTTCTTCATTGAAGCCGCGGGCCTGCATCACCGCCATCGCCAGCGCGTCGCCGAGCATTAGCGTGTTGACGGTGCTGGAGGTCGGGGCGAGGTGCATCGGACAGGCTTCGCGCTCTACGGCAATATCCAGCACCGCCCTGGACGCCAGCGCCAGCGGGGATTTCGATTTACCGGTCATCGCCAGCAGAGGAATCGATTTTTCTTCCAGCCGCGGCACGATCAGGTCGAGCTCCTTCGCCCCGCCGGAATAAGAGATAAAGAGCATCACGTCGCGGCCGTCGAGCATCCCCAGATCGCCGTGCAGCGCCTCCGCCGGGTGGACAAAAAACGCCGGCGTGCCGGTGCTGGCAAAGGTGGCGGCCAGCTTTTTGCCGATATGACCTGATTTACCGATGCCGGAAACAATCAGTTTACCCTCGCAGTGGATGATGGTTTCCGCCGCGCGGATGAAGTCGTCGCCCAGGCGTTCAGGCAGGCGGCTCGCCTCCTGGAGCTCCAGCAGCAGGGTCTGGCGTCCGGCTTCTAACAGAAAGTTACTCATGATCTTCTCCAGTAATAATCACTTTGATGCCTTGCTCTTCCAGCGCCCGCTGGAACGTCGGGTCGATACCGGCATCGGTAATCAGCATATCCACGCTTTCAAGGCCGCAGACGATGTTTGGGCTCTTACGGCCAAACTTCGATGAGTCGGCCATCAGGATCACTTCCCTGGCGGCATTGCACATCGCTTTGCTGACGGTATAAACCTCGTTGAAGGTGGTAACGCCGGCGTTCAGATCGATGCCGTCGGTACCCATAAACAGCTTATCGAAGCTGAACTGCTCGAAGGCATTCTCCGCCAGCTGCCCGTGAAAGGAAGCTGATTTTTTGCGAAAGGTGCCGCCGGGCATCAGAATCGTTTGTTCATTGTCGAGCTCAGAGAGGGCGTTAACGATATGCAGGCTGTTGGTCATTACCGTGATGTTATTGAAGCGGCTGAGCAGGGGCACCATCTGTAGCACCGTACTGCCGGCATCGAGGATGATCGAGTCGCCATCGTGAATAAAGCGCACGGCGGCTTCGGCGATGCGCGCTTTCTTCGCGGTATTGATCAGCGTCTTATGATCGATAGGCGGGTCGCTTTCGTCTTTATTCAACACCACTCCGCCGTAGGTGCGAATGACGGTTCCGGCATGTTCGAGGGTCACCAGATCCTTGCGGATCGTCGTGCCGGTGGTATCGAAGTGTTGCGCCAGCTCTTCGACCGAGCATTTACCCTGCGACTGCAGATGCTCAAGAATAGCGGCCTGTCGCTGACGTGGTTTCATAGCGGTTATATCCTGCGTTTAAAGTTTCGATATGATAATTTCGCAAGATATTTACTTTTACAACGAAATTATACATGTTTCGGTTTAAGCGCTAATGATAGTGCATTCCGACAGAGCGGATCATGGGGAAAGATCATATCCGGCTGCAATTCCTGCAAAAGTTTGCCGTCAAGCGCCGGGATTTTTTGCGGACGCGCGAAGACGGTCAGGCCCTTCATCAGCAGCGTGCCGCTGATGCGGTCGTGTTCATCAACCGCAATGGCGACGATGGCCCGCGGCTTGAAGCGGCCCGCTGAGCGTCCCACGCCGACGCGGCCCTGCTGACAGAGTTTATCGAACTCGCGGTTAAAGCGGCGGATCTGCCAGCCGCCGAAGGCGAGCTGGGCGATCCAGGCGATGGCGGCGACGGTGATTAATGCGCTAACCATAAAATCTCCTTAAGGCGTGGCGTCGGGAAGAACCCGGATCGCGGCGCGACCCGGGAACCGGCGGTTAAAACATCACCTGCCCGCCGGTGACGTTGATGGACTGCCCGGTGCAGTAAGAGGCCTGCGGGCTGGCGTAAAACATCAGTACGTTGAGCACGTCCTGATAATCGCAGCCGCGCTTCAGCGGAACCTTGTCGACGTAGTACTGCTCGACCTGATCTTCGGCAATACCCAGCTTGTGGGCATACTGCGGCAGCAGAGACTGGAACATCGGCGACTTCAGCAGGTTGCCGAGCATCAGCGCGTGCACGGTAATACCGTACTCCGCCAGATCCAGCGCCAGCGACTGGGTCAGCCCCACGCCGCCAAACTTCGCCGCGCTGTAGCCGGAATTATGCTTGCTGCCCACTTTGCCGGATTTGGAGTTGATCTGAATGATGCGTCCCTGAATGCCGTCGCGGATCATCAGCCGTGAAAACTCGCGGGCGCAGAGGAAGTAGCCCACCAGATTGACCTGCAGCGAGCGGTCGAAGTCGCCCAGCGCAAAATCGCTGATAAAGGCCGCTTTGGCGATCCCGGCGCTGTAAACCAGAAGGTCCACGCGGGCGAATATCTCGTCCACGCCGCGGGCGAGCGCGACGACGCTGGCCTCGCTGGTCGCATCGGCGCCAAAACCGTACGCCGTCCCTTCGCCATACTCGGCGTTAATCGCCTGCGCCACGCGGGTGGCCTTATCGCTTTGAATATCAACCACCGCCACGCGATATCCTTGCGCGGCGAGGCCACGACACAGAAACTCACCTAAGGTTTGTCCTCCGCCGATGACAACAGCAACCTGACTCATAGTTCTCTCCTTACAGCTTAAGCAAAAAATTTCAGTACACAGCCGGGGGCGATTGCCTCCGGTACCGGGCCGGCCACGTGAACCGTCCCCGGAAACTCCGCCACGCGGTGGCCGTCGAAACGCAGCGTGATATGGCCCAGTTCGCGCAGATTCTGTTCCGCCACGTCGCCCACCGCGGTGACCGGGTAGCGCCGATCGCCCAGCTGGAGCTCCGCCCCCGGCGCCAGCGAGCCGACGAGCTCGCCGTGGTTGTGAATAAAGCAGTACTCTTCGATATCCGCCGGCGCGCCCTCGCGGAAGGTAATCAGCATCCGATCCTCAAGCGCCATCTTCGCGCTGGCGCCGATATGCGTAATGGTGGTCTGGTAAATCACGGTCATCTTCAGGAACCTCTTATTGGTAAATAAATCCGGAAACGAACCAGGCTATTAGCACCGTTGGCGCGCCGGTCAGGAAGCGGCTGACCAGCACCGAAGGCACCCCGACGCGCACCGTCTCCTGACGGGCTTCGGCGAGCGACAGGCCGACCGGGATAAAGTCGCAGGCCGCCTGGGCGTTAATCGCAAACAGGGCGGGGAGGGCGAGATGCGGCGGAATATTACCGAGGCCAATCTGCACGCCGATCAGCACGCCGATAACCTGGGCGATAACCGCGCCAGGGCCGAGGAACGGCGACAGCAGCGGGAAGGAGCAGATCAGCGCCAGCGTCACCAGCCCCAGCGGATGGCTGGCGAGCGGCGCCAGGCCGTGGGCAATCCAGTCGCCAATGCCCGAGGCCATGATGATGCCGATCAGCGCCGAGACGAAGGCCATAAACGGCAGGATCGTTTTCAGCACCGTATCGATGGTGTCGCGCCCGGCCTGGAACAGCACCGCCACCACGGAGCCCATTCCCATACCGACCCTGGCCAGCAGGCCGTCGCTCTGCTCGGTGATTTTTTTACTGGCATCGTAATCGCGACCCGCGGGCTGAAGCGGGGCCGGTTCGTCGGCGCCGGCATCGGCGACGGAGTGGATATTCTCTTCCTTAACGCCTGAGACGTAGATGTCCTCAAGGATATATTGCGCCAGCGGCCCGGACTTGCCGGTGGCGTGGATATTGATGGTCGGAATACGCCGCTTCGGGTAGATGCCGCAGCGCAGGGTGCCGCCGCAGTCAATAATCGCCACGCCGATCTCAGCTTCCGGCGGTTCCCCCTCTTTAAAGCCGTCCACGGCCTGCCAGCCGGTGAGCCGGGCGATCTTGTCGACGATGGCCGGGCGGGTTCCGGCGGTGATATAGACTATTTTTTTGCCTTCGACGGCGTCCAGCTCAAGCGGGCCGCCCCAGCCGCTGGCCCCTTTTTCAATACGAATACGCGTCATGATGCAGCTCCGGACAGATGCACTTTTTGTGCAAGCTGGATGGCCATTTTTTTCTCAAAAATGGAGGTTGTCAGGTCGGTCACCCAGCCGCGGAAGAAGTTGGTTACCAGACCGACCAGCAGATAGCTCACCGCCAGCGGCCCCAGCGGCAGGCCTAGGGTGGTTAAGCCGTTGGCGATCCCGAGATAGACAAACAGCTCGCCGGGGTTGATATGGGGAAACAGGCCGTTCATGGAGTGGCAGCTGTAGGAGGCCGCCGCGTAGTAGCTGGGCTTGTACTTCTCGGGCATAAAGCGCCCCAGGCTCAGGGTCATCGGGTTACAGAAAACGAACGTTCCGATACAGGGCAGCAGCAGGTAGCGGGAGACGGGATTCCCGGCGCAGCGCTGCGCCAGCTTTTCGATCCGCTGCTGGCCGATAAAGTTGATCAGCGCGTTCATGATAACCAGCAGACTGATCAGCAGAGGGAGGATCCCGGTAACCATACCGGTAAAGACCTCGCCCCCCTTCTGAAACAGGCCGATAAACCATTCGGCGCCGTGGGTAATAACTTCAATCATCATTCTCTCCTTTGTAGCGTTATTTTTCTTGCTAACTGGCAGCTGATTTTAATCATTTTGAAAGGTTTAAAAGTGTTAAATTGATCGCAAAATGAAAGATAAATATTTTAATTTGAAAGTTTATTGCCGATGGGATGAAAATTTCACCCTGCAAATTGGCCGGGAAGAGGATCTTCGGGCGGGGAGAGAGGGGGCGGGCAGGACTATTTTGTCCGCGAATACATTGCCGCTTCCTTGTTGACGGCCGCATGCTTTACCATAATTACCCTTTGCCGAATTTGTTAAATGGAAGCCCCATGTTGAAGCGTCGCTATCTGGCATTACTCCCGCTGTGCGTACTCCTCGCTGCCTGTAGCAGCAAACCTAAAGCCACCGCAGTAACGGAGACCACGGGAGGATCCGGTGGCTTCCTGCTGGAGCCGCAGCATAACGTTATGAATATGGGGGGAGATTTCGCCAACAATCCTGCTGCGGAGCAGTTCATCGACAAAATGGTGAGCAAGCACGGATTTGACCGGCAGCAGCTGCACGAAATTCTCTCCCAGGCTAAGCGTCTGGATTACGTCCTGCGCCTGATGGACCGCCAGGCGCCGAGCGGACTGCCGCCGTCCGGGCCGAACGGCGCGTGGCTGCGCTACAAAAAGCAGTTCATCACCCCGGATAATGTGCAAAACGGCGTGGCGTTCTGGAATCAGTATCAGGATGCGCTGAACCGCGCCTGGCAGGTCTACGGCGTACCGCCGGAAATCATTGTCGGTATTATCGGCGTGGAAACCCGCTGGGGGCGCGTGATGGGGAAAACCCGCATTCTTGACGCCCTGGCGACGCTCTCCTTCAGCTATCCGCGACGCGCCGAGTACTTTTCCGGCGAGCTGGAAACCTTCCTGCTGATGGCGCGTAGCGAAAGCGACGATCCGCTGAACCTTAAAGGCTCCTTCGCCGGCGCAATGGGCTACGGTCAGTTTATGCCCTCCTCGTATCGCCAGTACGCGGTGGATTTCAACGGCGACGGGCATATCAACCTGTGGGACCCGGTGGATGCGATCGGCAGCGTTGCCAACTACTTCAAGCAGCACGGCTGGGTGAGCGGCGATCTGGTCGCGGTACCGGCAATGGGTCAGGCCCCGGGTCTGGAGAACGGCTTTAAGACCAATTACAGCGTATCGCAGCTGACGTCGGCCGGCCTGACGCCAACGCAGCCGCTGGGTAACCATCAGCAGGCTAGCCTGCTGCGCCTCGATATTGGTACCGGCTACCAGTACTGGTACGGGCTGCCGAACTTCTACACCATCACCCGCTATAACCACAGCACCCACTACGCGATGGCCGTCTGGCAGCTCGGCCTGGCCGTTTCTCAGGCCCGCGGACAGTAAGCTTTCCCCGAGACTTCCCTCTGCCCGGAGGGGAGTCTGTTACATTTTGCAGCATTTCCCTTCGTTGACGCTGATTTACATTATTCCGCCGATCCAATAGTGTTATGTTATAACATATTGACTGAGGCAAAGATGTTCACTTCTCTTTTTTCAAGCTCCGCCGCGCTGCGCGTAGGTTTCGCCTGCGTCCTGCTGGCGCTGCTGTGGCTGGCGACATGGTGGGCGGTAACCTTGCCATGATTGAACTGGAAAACCTGGTTGCCGGGTATGACGAGCTGGCGATTACCCCGGCGCTGAGCGGCGTTATCGCCGCGGGCAGCCTGATGGCTATTGTCGGTCTGAACGGCTGCGGTAAATCGACTTTATTAAAAACGCTGGCCGGGTTTATTCCCCCGGTGAGCGGCCGCCTGCACTGGCGCGCGTCGCGCCCGGTTATCGGCTGGCTGGCGCAGCGGCATTCGCTGGAATCACAGTTTCCCCTCGTGGTTCGGGACGTGGTGAGCCAGGGCGCCTGGCCGCAGGTCTCGCTTCTGAGCGGACTGCGCGGTGAGCTTCGCCGGCGCATTGACGCGGCGCTGGATCGCGTCGGCCTGGCGTCAATGGCGAAAACGCCGATTGAAGCGCTTTCCGGCGGGCAGTTTCAACGCATGCTGTTTGCCAGGGTGATGGTCCAGCAGGCTCCGCTGGTGATGCTCGATGAACCCTTTACCGGGATCGATGAGTCCACCAGCCGCGAGCTGATGACGCTGATCCTTGAGATGCACCGGCAGGGACAGACCGTGCTGGCGGTGCTGCACGATAATCAGCGCGTCGCCGAATATTTCCCGGAAACCCTGCTGCTGGAGCCGAGGAATGCCCGCTGGGGCGAGACCGGCGACGTGCTTCCCGCCTTCGATTCCGCGAGGCTGGCATGATCTGGCACACCTTCTTTCAACCTTTTATCGAATTCGGCTTTATGCGCCGGGCGCTGGTGGTGTGCCTGGCCCTCTCGCTGAGCACCACCATGCTCGGGGTTTTCCTGCTGCTGCGACGCATGAGCCTGATGGGCGATGCCCTGTCGCATGCGATTTTGCCCGGCGTCGCGGTGGGCTATCTGCTTAACGGCATGTCGCTGCTGGCGATGTCGGTGGGCGGTTTTATCGCCGGCATTGCGGTAGCGCTGGTGGCGGGGTGGGTCAGCCGCCGCACGCCGCTTAAAGAAGACGCCAGCTTCGCCGGGTTTTATCTGGGCTCGCTGGCGCTGGGGGTGACGCTGGTTTCGCTGCGTGGCTCCAGCGTCGATCTGCTGCATTTGCTGTTTGGTTCGATTCTGGCGGTGGATAACGACGCGGCGCTGTTCGTCGCCGGGGTTGCCAGCCTGACGCTTATTTGCATCGCGCTGCTCTATCGCGGGCTGGTGAGCGAGGCCTTTGACAGCGCGTGGCTGCAGGTGAATAACCGCCGGCTGCCCGCGCTACTGCACGGCCTGTTTCTGGCGCTGCTGGTGCTGAACCTGGTGGCGGGTTTTCAGGTGCTGGGCACCCTGATGGCGGTGGGGGTGATGATGCTCCCGGCGGTGGCCGCCTGCTGCTGGGCGCGAACGCTGCCCGCCATCCTGCTGCTGGCGGCGCTGATCGGCAGCGCCTGCGCCTGGATGGGGCTCAGCCTGTCGTGGGCGGCGAATTTGCCCGCCGGCCCCGCCATCGTGCTGACCGCCAGCGGGATCTTTTTTATTTCGGTGTTTTTTGGCACGCGCAGCCGGCTGGTGGTCGGCTGGCGCAAATTAATGGGGTAAGGAAAATATGATGAAACGTACCGGGGTAGTTTTAGCGCTGGCGCTGGGCCTGGCGGCGCAGGGGGCGATGGCGAAAACGCTCAACGTGGTCAGCAGCTTTTCGGTGCTGGGCGATATCGTGCAGCAGGTTGGCGGCGAGCATGTTCATGTCGATACGCTGGTTGGTCCCGACGGCGACCCGCACACCTTTGAGCCATCGCCGCAGGACAGCGCTTTACTCAGCAAGGCCGACGTGGTGGTGGTTAACGGCCTCGGGCTGGAGGGGTGGGTCGATCGGCTGATTAAAGCATCGGGATTCAAAGGCGAGCTGGTGGTGGCATCGACGGGCGTAAAAACGCATACCCTCGATGAGGACGGGAAAACGGTGACCGATCCGCACGCCTGGAACAGCGCTGCCAACGGCGCGCTTTACGCGCAAAATATCCTCAGCGGGCTGGTCAAAGCCGACCCTGAGGATAAAGCGGCGCTTGAGGTCTCCGGTAAGCGCTATATCGGCCAGCTCAACGAGATTCACGGCTGGGCGAAGAACCAGTTCAGCGCCATTCCGCAGGCGAAACGTAAGGTTTTGACCAGCCATGACGCGTTCGGCTACTTTGGGCGCGCCTACGGCGTGACCTTCCTTGCGCCGCAGGGGCTGTCATCGGAAAGTGAAGCCAGCGCCGCGCAGGTTGCGGCGCTGATTAAACAGATTAAAGCCGATAACGTGCACACCTGGTTTATGGAAAACCAGCTCGACCCGCGGCTGGTGAAGCAGATTGCCAACGCGACGGGCGCGCAGCCGGGCGGCGAGCTCTATCCGGAGGCGTTGTCAAAACCGGGCGGCGTGGCGGACAGCTACGTGAAAATGATGCGTCATAACGTCGAACTGATTGCCGGCAGCATGAAGTAAAGCGCTATTTTACGGTCCCGGCCCGTCGGGACCGTCCATTTTCACAAGCCCCCTCGTAAATTCATCTCCCGATCCCCATATCTGTGCTGAAAGTGCTATCTTTGATGGCCTCTTTATCTGGCTTAAACGAGGCGACGATGACTGATTCGGAATTAATGCAGCTGAGTGAGCGGGTTGGGCAGGCGCTGAAGGCGCAGGGCGCGACGGTGAGCACGGCTGAATCCTGTACCGGCGGCTGGATTGCTAAAGTGCTTACCGATATCGCCGGCAGTTCGGCGTGGTTTGAGCGCGGTTTTGTCACCTACAGCAATGAAGCTAAATCCCAGATGATTGGCGTCAGCGAAGCGACGTTAGCTGAGCACGGCGCGGTGAGCGAACCGGTGGTGGTGGAGATGGCGATTGGCGCGCTGCGCGCTGCGCGCGCCACCTACGCGATCTCGGTGAGCGGCGTTGCCGGGCCGGATGGCGGCAGCGCAGAAAAGCCCGTCGGAACGGTGTGGTTTGGCGTCGCCTGCGCCAACGGGCAGGGGATCACGCAGCGCGAATGTTTCGCCGGAGACCGTGAGTCGGTGCGCCGTCAGGCCACGGCCTACGCCCTGCAGCTCCTCTGGCAACAATTTCTACAAAACACTTGATACTGTATGAGCATACAGTATAATTGCCTCAACAGAACAGAATTCACTACCCGGTTCCACCCGGCATGACAGGAGTAATAATGGCTATCGACGAAAACAAACAGAAAGCGTTGGCGGCAGCACTGGGCCAGATCGAAAAACAGTTCGGTAAAGGCTCCATCATGCGCCTGGGTGAAGACCGTTCCATGGACGTGGAAACTATCTCCACCGGTTCGCTTTCACTGGATATCGCCCTGGGCGCCGGCGGTCTGCCAATGGGCCGTATCGTCGAGATCTACGGGCCAGAATCTTCCGGCAAAACGACGCTGACTCTGCAGGTTATCGCCGCCGCGCAGCGTGAAGGTAAAACCTGTGCCTTTATCGATGCAGAACACGCGCTGGATCCGGTGTATGCCCGCAAGCTGGGCGTAGATATCGACAACCTGCTGTGTTCTCAGCCGGATACCGGCGAACAGGCGCTTGAGATCTGTGACGCGCTGGCGCGCTCTGGCGCGGTAGACGTGCTGGTGGTCGACTCCGTTGCGGCGCTGACGCCGAAAGCGGAAATCGAAGGCGAGATCGGCGACTCTCACATGGGCCTCGCGGCGCGTATGATGAGCCAGGCAATGCGTAAGCTGGCCGGTAACCTGAAGCAGTCCAACACGCTGCTGATCTTCATCAACCAGATCCGTATGAAAATCGGCGTGATGTTCGGTAACCCGGAAACCACCACCGGCGGTAACGCGCTGAAATTCTACGCCTCCGTGCGTCTGGATATCCGCCGTATCGGTGCGGTAAAAGATGGCGATAACGTCATTGGCAGCGAAACCCGCGTGAAGGTCGTGAAGAACAAAATCGCCGCGCCGTTCAAGCAGGCGGAGTTCCAGATCCTCTACGGCGAGGGCATCAACTTCTTCGGCGAGCTGGTCGATCTGGGCGTGAAAGAGAAGCTGATTGAAAAAGCGGGTGCCTGGTACAGCTATAACGGCGACAAAATTGGTCAGGGTAAAGCGAACGCTATCTCCTGGCTGAAAGAGAACCCGGCTGCGGCGAAAGAGATCGAGAAGAAAGTTCGTGAGCTGCTGCTGAACAACCAGGACTCCACGCCGGACTTCGCGGTTGACGGTAAAAGCGAAGAAGCAAGCGAGCAGGATTTCTGATACCTTCAGGTAATGGTCTCCTGAATAGTTCAGGTTGCAGGGCTGGCAGGGCCAGCGTGCATGCGATTTGAAATAAGACGGGAAAACAAGGGGCTGCTTATGCGGCCCTTTTGCTTTTTGATTATCGAGGTGCTCGTGACTGAATCTTCATCCCGCCGTTCCGGCTACGCCCGCCTGCTGGATCGCGCGATTCGTATTCTGGCAATGCGCGACCATAGCGAACAGGAGCTGCGGCGCAAGATGGCCGCGCCGGTCATGGGGAAAAATGGCCCCGAGGCGCTGGACGTTACGCCGGAAGAGGTCGATCGCGTTGTGGGCTGGTGCATCGAAAACCGCTACCTCGATGACCAGCGCTTTGTCCGCCAGTTTATTGCCAGCCGCAGCCGCAAAGGCTACGGTCCGGCGCGCATCCGCCAGGAGCTGAACCAGAAAGGTATCGCCCGCGAAGAGAGCGAGCGCGCAATGCGCGAGTGCGAAATCGACTGGGCGCTGCTGGCGAAGGAGCAGGCGCAGAGAAAGTATGGCGATCCGCTCCCCACCGTATTTGCAGAAAAAGTTAAAATACAGCGCTTTTTGCTGTACCGCGGCTACTTAATGGAAGATATCCAGGAAATCTGGCGAAATTTTGCAGATTGACCCATCGGGGATTTTACTTCCCCGTAAAGAAAACTTATCTTATTCCCACTTTATTCCGTCCGGCCGCTGGCTGTTTAAAAGGCAATCAGCGCCCAGGGCGATTATTCCTTATACACAAAATCATTCACGCCGCATCACGGCGGCAACGGAGTGAGTCCCTGAGGCGTACAAAGGTACGTAGCTGAGGTGAACGCGCGCAGCCAGCGTCGAGGCGGCGTGAAGGATGAAGTGTATAGCTTGATTTCAGGATAATTATGAGCAAGAGCACTGCTGAGATCCGTCAGGCGTTTCTCGATTTTTTCCATAGTAAGGGACATCAGGTAGTTGCCAGCAGCTCCCTGGTGCCGCACAACGACCCGACCCTGCTGTTTACCAACGCCGGGATGAACCAGTTCAAGGATGTGTTCCTTGGCCTCGACAAGCGTAATTATTCCCGTGCGACCACCTCGCAGCGCTGCGTTCGTGCGGGTGGCAAACACAACGATCTGGAAAACGTCGGCTATACCGCGCGCCACCACACCTTCTTTGAAATGCTGGGCAACTTCAGCTTCGGCGACTACTTCAAGCAGGATGCCATCAAGTACGCATGGGAGCTGTTAACCGGCGAAAGCTGGTTCGCTCTGCCGAAAGAAAAGCTGTGGGTAACCGTTTACGAAACCGATGACGAAGCTTTCGACATCTGGGCCAACGAGGTTGGCGTTCCGCGTGAGCGCATTATTCGCATTGGCGACAATAAAGGCGGCGCGTTTGCCTCCGATAACTTCTGGCAAATGGGCGATACCGGTCCTTGCGGCCCGTGCACCGAAATCTTCTTTGACCACGGCGACCACATCTGGGGCGGCCCTCCGGGAAGCGCGGAAGAGGACGGCGATCGCTACATTGAGATCTGGAACATCGTCTTCATGCAGTTTAACCGCCAGGCCGACGGTACCATGGAGCCGCTGCCGAAGCCGTCCGTTGATACCGGTATGGGCCTTGAGCGTATCGCCGCCGTTCTGCAGCACGTGAACTCCAACTATGATATCGACCTGTTCCGTCAACTGATCGAGAGCGTGGCAAAAGTGACCGGCGCCACCGATCTGACCAACAAGTCGCTGCGCGTGATTGCCGATCATATTCGCTCCTGTGCGTTCCTGATCGCTGATGGCGTGATCCCGTCGAATGAGAACCGCGGCTACGTGCTGCGTCGTATCATTCGTCGTGCCGTCCGCCACGGCAATATGGTCGGTGCGAAGGATACCTTCTTCTGGAAGCTGGTTGCGCCGCTGATTGAGGTCATGGGCTCCGCTGGCGAAGAGCTGAAGCAGCAGCAGGCTCAGGTTGAGCATGTTCTGAAAACGGAAGAAGAGCAGTTTGCCCGCACTCTGGAACGCGGCCTGGCGCTGCTGGACGAAGAGCTGGCTAAGCTGAAAGGCGACACCCTGGACGGCGAAACGGCCTTCCGCCTGTACGATACCTACGGCTTCCCGGTTGACCTGACCGCGGACGTGTGCCGCGAGCGCAATATCAAAGTTGACGAGGCAGGCTTCGAAGCGGCAATGGAAGAGCAGCGCCGTCGCGCGCGTGAGTCCAGCGGTTTCGGCGCCGACTACAACGCGATGATTCGCGTTGAGGGGGCTTCAGAGTTTAAAGGCTACGATAGCCTGGAGCTGAACGGCAAGGTCACCGCGCTGTTCATCGACGGCAAAGCGGTTGATACCGTCAGCGCCGGTCAGGAAGCGGTTGTTATTCTGGATCAGACGCCGTTCTATGCCGAGTCCGGCGGCCAGGTCGGCGATAAGGGCGAGCTGAAAGGCGCGGGCTTCTCGTTCATCGTCAGCGATGCGCAGAAGTACGGCCAGGCTATTGGTCATATCGGCAAAGTGGCTGGCGGCACCCTGAAAGTGGGCGACGCGGTGCAGGCCGATGTCGATCGCGCTCGCCGCCAGCGTATCCGTCTGAACCACTCCGCGACCCACCTGATGCATGCCGCGCTGCGCCAGGTTCTCGGTACGCACGTGGCTCAGAAGGGCTCTCTGGTAAATGACAAGGCGCTGCGCTTTGACTTCTCGCATTTTGAAGCGATGAAGCCGGAAGAGATCCGCGCGGTTGAAGATTTAGTCAATGCGCAAATTCGCCGCAATCTGGCTATCGAAACCAACATTATGGATATCGATGCGGCTCGCGAATCTGGCGCCATGGCGCTGTTCGGCGAGAAGTATGATGACCGCGTTCGCGTCCTGAAAATGGGTGATTTCTCCACCGAGCTGTGCGGCGGTACTCACGCTTCACGTACCGGCGATATCGGCCTGTTCCGCATCACCTCCGAATCCGGGACCGCCGCGGGCGTGCGCCGTATTGAGGCGGTGACCGGTGAGGGCGCGATTGCGAGTCTGCATTCCCAAAGCGATCTGCTGGGCGATATCGCACAGCTGCTGAAGGGCGATAGCCATAACCTCGGTGACAAGATACGCTCCGCGCTGGAACGTACCCGCCAGCTGGAAAAAGAGCTGCAGCAGCTGAAAGAGCAGGCGGCAGCGCAGGAGAGCGCAAACCTCTCCAGCAAAGCGGAAGAGATTAACGGCGTTAAGCTGCTGGTCAGCGAGCTGGTCGGCGTTGAGCCAAAAATGCTGCGTACTATGGTTGACGATCTGAAGAACCAGCTGGGTTCAACGGTTGTAGTGTTAGCCACGGTTGCGGATGGTAAGGTTTCTCTGATTGCCGGTGTGTCTAAGGATGTGACAGATCGCGTGAAGGCAGGGGAGCTGGTTGGTATGGTCGCTCAGCAGGTGGGCGGCAAAGGGGGCGGTCGTCCGGATATGGCTCAGGCCGGTGGTACCGATGCGTCTGCTCTCCCTGCTGCGTTAGCCAGTGTGAAAGGCTGGGTAAGCGCAAAACTGTAATAACTATAAACGCATAGGTGCCGTGATCTTCGGATTACGGTATCTTGCAAGAGAAGCACTGATAACGATAAAGTCGGGTTGAAGTTGTGTATATCGGCTAAACTTAGGTTTAACAGAATGTGATGCCATGACTGCGTTACGCCGTGAGGCGTTTGTCATCGCTTACTTTTTGGCGTTATATGATGGATAATGCCGGGATACGAGAGACCCGACTCTTTTAATCTTTCAAGGAGCAAAGAATGCTGATTCTGACTCGTCGAGTTGGTGAGACCCTCATGATTGGAGATGAGGTCACTGTGACAGTTTTAGGGGTTAAGGGTAACCAGGTACGTATTGGCGTTAATGCCCCTAAAGAAGTCTCCGTGCATCGTGAAGAGATCTACCAGCGTATCCAGGCTGAAAAATCCCAGCAGTCCAGTTACTAAGGCTTTCGCGCCTCGCGATTTCGTGAGGCGCATCCCACAGCCAGTCGATTTCTCTCTATTTTCTACTTCAGACGCCTCTCTTTTCCGTTACTTGCCCATCGTCGGCTATCTTTATTTTTTGCCCGTAGCAGGCCGTAAACCCTGAATTTCTGTTGATTAAACGCTCTTTTTGCCGTTTTTGCAGGCTGATTGCGCGGTAAGTGTGCAAACGGAAAAAAGGTCTCGAAAAATTGTTTGACTTATAAGTACCAGAAAGTAATATGTGCGCCATCGCAGCGACGAAGAGCAGAAACAAGTTCTTCGAAGCACTCGAAAGAGGCGTGTGGTGAGGTGGCCGAGAGGCTGAAGGCGCTCCCCTGCTAAGGGAGTATGCGGTCAAAAGCTGCATCCGGGGTTCGAATCCCCGCCTCACCGCCATTTTGCATCCGTAGCTCAGCTGGATAGAGTACTCGGCTACGAACCGAGCGGTCGGAGGTTCGAATCCTCCCGGATGCACCATCTTGTGAAGCGTGGCAATGGTTAATTTGCGGCGCTTGCTGGTAGTAAAGAAGTTCTCCCTGATGCATCCGTAGCTCAGCTGGATAGAGTACTCGGCTACGAACCGAGCGGTCGGAGGTTCGAATCCTCCCGGATGCACCATCTTCTTCGAGATAACAGCACTTTTGTTGTTTCATGGTCTGCGAGATAATCGCCAGCGCCAGGGAAGTTAACGTAGTAAAGAAGTTCTCCCTGATGCATCCGTAGCTCAGCTGGATAGAGTACTCGGCTACGAACCGAGCGGTCGGAGGTTCGAATCCTCCCGGATGCACCATCTTCTTCGAGATAACAGCTATTCTGTTGTTTCAAGGTCTGCGAGATAATCGCCAGTACCAGGGAGGATAACGTCGCATAAGCGACGGCCCGTAGGGCGAACCCAGTGAGTCATCCTCCCGGATGCACCATCTTCTTCGAGATAACAGCAATACTGTTGTTTCATGGTCTGTGAGATAATCGCCAGCACCAGGGAAGATAGCGTAGTAAAGAAGTTCCCCCTGATGCATCCGTAGCTCAGCTGGATAGAGTACTCGGCTACGAACCGAGCGGTCGGAGGTTCGAATCCTCCCGGATGCACCATCTTCTCCTGAACTAACCCCAACATTATTGCTTCATGGTCTGCGAAAAAACCGCCAGCACCAGGGAGGATAACGTCGCATAAGCGACGGCCCGTAGGGCGAACCCAGTGAGTCATCCTCCCGGATGCACCATCTTCTCCTGAAATAACCCCAACATTATTGCCTCATGGTCTGCGAGATAGTCGCCAGCACCAGGGAGGATAACGTCGCATAAGCGACGGCCCGCAGGGCGAACCCAGTGAGTCATCCTCCCGGATGCACCATCTTCTCCTGAAATAACCCTGACACAATTGTTCCACGGTCTGCGAAATAGTCCCGCGTTCGAAAACCTTATCGCCCAACCACCCCGTCAGCCGCCGTCGCTTAGCCGTTTCTGCACGCTCTTGCGCACTTTTTAATATTGGCAAGTTGCTCTTTCCACTATAATTTACCCCTGTATATCGACCTGATTCGGGTGAGATGAGTGCAAGGAGAGAAATCCATGAAATGGTTCAAAGCAATACCTGCCTTTTGCGCGACGCTTCTGGTTGCCGTATCTCTGGCTGGCTGTGCCGGATCGGCCACGAAGGAAAGTACCGGCGGCTATATCGACGACACCGTCGTGACCACCAAAGTCAAAACCGCGCTGTTTAACGAAAAAGAGATTAAATCCACTGAAATTAGCGTGCAGACCTTCAAAGGCCGCGTTCAGCTGAGCGGTTTTGTTTCGTCACAGAAGGATGCTAATCGCGCCGTAGAGGTGACCCGCAGAGTGCAGGGCGTTCGTTTGGTTGAGAATGATTTGAAAATCAAATAAGCCGATGCATCGATATAATAAAGGCGCCCCGTGGCGCCTTTGCTGCTTCTGCCTCCACCCGCGACAATATGCGCCTTTTGCGATAAAGTAACCTTTCCTTATCCGGTTTGTGAGAACACGATGTACGAACGTTACGCAGGACTTATCTTTGATATGGATGGCACTATTCTTGATACCGAGCCGACGCATCGTAAGGCCTGGCGCGAGGTTCTGGGCCGTTACGGAATGCGTTTCGACGAACAGGCGATGGTCGCGCTCAATGGTTCTCCGACCTGGCGTATTGCCCAGGTGATTATCGAAATGAACCAGGCGGATTTAGACCCTCATCGCCTGGCTTTGGAAAAAACCAACGCCGTCAAAGCGATGCTGCTGGATAGCGTGCGCCCCTTACCGCTGATTGAGGTGGTAAAAGAGTGGCACGGCCGTCGCCCGATGTCGGTTGGCACCGGCAGCGAAAGCGCCGTTGCGGAAGCTCTGCTGGCCCATCTCGGCCTGCGTCACTATTTCTCCGCGGTCATTGCCGCCGATCACGTAACAAACCACAAGCCTGCTCCTGATACCTTCCTGCTGTGCGCCGAGCGCATGGGCGTTGCGCCGGAAAAATGCGTGGTGTTTGAAGACGCTGACTTTGGTCTGCAGGCCGCACAGCGCGCGGGGATGGATGCTGTCGACGTTCGGCTGCTGTGAGCGACGCGCTATCGCTGATATCGCTGTTTGCCAGTAGCTTTCTCAGCGCCACGCTGCTTCCCGGTAACTCGGAAGTTGTGTTGGTTGCTATGCTGCTTACGGGAGCGAGCCAACCGTGGATGCTGGTATTAATAGCAACAATCGGCAATAGCCTTGGAGGGGTAACTAACGTTATTCTGGGGCGCCTGTTTCCGCTGCGCAAAACGTCGCGCTGGCAGGAGAAGGCTTCCGGCTGGTTAAAGCGCTACGGTGCGGTCACATTATTATTAAGCTGGACGCCGGTGATAGGCGATTTGCTGTGTTTACTGGCGGGATGGATGCGCATTTCCTGGGGACCAGTGCTCTTTTTTTTATGCCTTGGTAAAGCGCTGCGCTATATCGTCATTGCGCTGGTTACGCTTCAGGGCATGATGTGGTGGCACTAATTGTGGAACTGAGGCTCTCCGGACAGGCTGTAACAATAACGTCTGCTGGAATAACCTGTATGGTCACCATTACAATTATGCTTATTCAAATGATTTCGACAGGCGGGAGGTCAAATTGATCCCGGACGTATCACAGGCGCTGGCCTGGCTGGAAAAAAATCCGCAGGCGCTAAAGGGCATTCATCGCGGCCTTGAGCGCGAAACGCTGCGCGTTAACGCCGATGGCTCGCTGGCCACTACCGGCCATCCTCAGGCATTGGGTTCGGCGCTGACCCATAAATGGATTACCACCGATTTTGCTGAAGCTTTGCTGGAGTTTATTACGCCGGTTGATGGCGATATTCAGCACATGCTGACTTTTATGCGCGATGTTCATCGCTATACCGCCCGCCATATCGGCGATGAGCGGATGTGGCCGCTGAGCATGCCCTGCTATATTGCTCCGGGCCAGGACATCGAGCTGGCGCAGTACGGCACATCGAATATCGGCCGTCTGAAGACGCTGTATCGTGAAGGGCTGAAAAACCGCTACGGCGCGCTGATGCAAACCATCTCCGGCGTGCACTATAACTTCTCTCTGCCGATGGCGTTCTGGCAGGCGAAGTGCGGCGTTGAGGACGAGGAAAGCGGGAAAGAGGCCATTTCGGCGGGCTATTTCCGCTCAATCCGCAACTACTACCGCTTTGGCTGGGTGATCCCGTATCTGTTTGGCGCTTCCCCGGCGATTTGCTCCTCTTTCCTGCAGGGGAAACCGACCACGCTGCCGTTTGAGAAAGCGGAAAACGGCATGTATTACCTGCCGTACGCGACCTCCCTGCGCCTGAGCGACCTCGGCTATACCAATAAGTCGCAAAGCAATCTCGGAATTACGTTTAACGATCTGCAGGAGTATGTGGCAGGATTGAAGCGGGCGATTAAAACCCCGTCGCAGGAATATGCGGAAATTGGCCTCGAGAAAGACGGTAAGTACCTGCAAATTAACAGTAATATTCTGCAGATTGAAAACGAGCTCTATGCGCCAATCCGCCCGAAACGCGTGACCCGCAGCGGCGAGACGCCGTCTGACGCGCTGCTGCGCGGCGGAATCGAATATATCGAAGTTCGTTCACTGGATATCAACCCGTTCTCGCCGATTGGCGTTGACGAGCAGCAGGTGCGCTTCCTCGATCTGTTTATGGTCTGGTGCGTGCTGGCCGATGCGCCGGAAATGAGCAGCGACGAGCTGCTGTGTACGCGCACTAACTGGAATCGGGTGATTCTTGAAGGGCGTAAGCCTGGCCTAACGTTGGGGATCGGCTGCGAAAGCGCGCAGTTCCCGCTGGCTGAGGTAGGTAAAGATCTGTTCCGCGATTTGCGCCGCGTTGCGCAGATTCTGGACGGCATTCACGGCGGCGACGCCTATCAGAAGGTGTGCGATGAGCTGGTTGCCAGCTTCGACGATCCGGAATTAACTTTCTCGGCGCGCATTCTGCGTTCTATGCTTGAAGAAGGGATTGGCGGCACCGGTAAGGAGCTGGCCGATCGGTATCGTACGATGCTGCGGGAAGAGCCGCTGGAGATTTTACGCGAAGAGGATTTCATTACCGAGCGTGAGGCGTCAGCCGTGCGTCAGCAGAAGGTAGAAGCGGAAGATAGCGAACCGTTTAGCGCTCTGTTAGCGAGACACGCGTAGCAAAAAGCGGTACAAAAGAAAAAGGCCACATCAATGTGGCCAAACTTTCATCTCTGATTCAGGGATGATGATGATAATAAATGCGCGTCTTTCACATACTCAGACTAGCGGGTGTAAAAAGAGTTCATTTTATTTTAAAAAAAATCACTATCGGAGGTGAAGAATGCCGTTGTTAGATAGTTTCACAGTCGACCATACCCGAATGGAAGCCCCTGCGGTGCGCGTCGCGAAGAAAATGAACACGCCGCACGGCGATGAAATTACCGTTTTCGATCTGCGTTTTTGCATACCGAATCAGGAAGTGATGCCGGAAAGAGGCATTCACACGCTTGAGCACCTGTTCGCGGGCTTTATGCGCGACCATCTCAACGGTAAGGGTGTGGAAATTATCGATATCTCTCCGATGGGTTGCCGCACGGGCTTCTATATGAGCCTGATCGGTACGCCGGACGAGCAGCGCGTAGCGGATGCCTGGAAAGCGGCAATGGCCGACGTGCTGAAGGTAAAAGAGCAGAGCCAGATCCCTGAGCTCAACGTTTACCAGTGCGGTACCTACACCATGCACTCGCTGGAAGAAGCTCAGGACATCGCGCGTCATATTCTTGAGCGCGACGTACGCATCAACAGCAATGACGAGCTGGCGCTGCCGAAAGAAACGCTGCAAGAACTGCATATCTAGTTCTTCTGCCACGGCCCGGCGATAGCGTCGGGCCGATATCCTCACGCCGCGATGTCGACGACTTCCCGCTTCTCCTTTCAGCATCGCTCCCTGGTGCCCTTTGCCCATGATTACGCCCATGGCGATAGCGAGCCGTGGCATCAGCATGACTGCGTCCAGCTGCTGCATATCCTGAGCGGCGTGGTGCGGGTGGAGACGCCGGCTGGCTACTGGGTTGTCCCGCCGGGGCGCGGCGTTTGGCTGCCGGCGGGTACGCCCCACGCGCTGCGGATCACCGGCGCAGTCGCGGCGCGCACGCTGTTTATCGATCCCCTTGCCCGCGCCGATCTGCCGTCATCGTGCCAGATCGTGCAGATCTCGCCGCTGCTGCGCGAGCTGATCGTCACCTCGCTGACGCTGGCCGAACGCTACGATCCCGGCAGCCGCGATGAGCGCGTCTATGAATTAATTCTTGATGAGATCCGCGGCATGACCGTGCTGCCCTTTGGCCTGATCGAACCGCAAAGCGAGGCGCTGCGCCGGCTATGTCAAAAGGTCCGCGAAACGCCGGGCGACGCCTGGAGCTGCGTCCAGGCGGCAAAAGAGAGCAATATGAGCGAGCGGACGCTCAACCGCCACTTCCAGCAGCAGACAACGCTGACCTGGAGCGAATGGGTGCGCCGGGCGAAACTAATGGAAGCGCTGGTGCGCCTGGCGCAGGGGCAGTCGGTCCTGCGGGTGGCGCTGGACCTTGGCTACGGCAGCCACAGCGCCTTCAGCGCCATGTTCCGCCGGGTGATGGGGATGGCTCCCAGCGATTACTTCCGCTCGCCAGAGTGATCGCCGCCGCTGAGCGCATTGCATAGCGCCTGGAGCGAGGCCCGGGCAACATCGTTATCGATCCCGACCCCCCAGCGGCTGTCGCCATTCGGCAAGACGCAGCGGATATAGGCCACCGAACGGCTGTCGCTGCGTTCGCCGAGGGTATGCTCGTGATAATCCTTAATCACAAACTGTTGCTTAAGCAGCGCGCTAAGCCCGCTTGCCGCGGCGGAAAGCAGCCCGTTGCCGTTCCCCTGCAGCCTGCGGGTCTCGCCGTAGACCCTGAGCGTCGCCTGCAGCGAGAGCTGGCCGTCCTGCTGGCCGTCGCTTTTATAATCCAGCAGCGCCAGCGGCGGTGCAGCCACCAGGCCGTAGCGCTCGCGAAACAGCTGCCACAGGGCGTTTTGCGTCATCTCCTTGCCGTGGCTATCGGTTGCGCGCTGCACGTGCAGGCTGAAATCCTGCTGTAGCATGCGGGGCAGCTTTAAGCCGTGATTCTGCTCAATCAGCCATGCGCTGCCGCTCTTACCCGACTGGCTGTTGACGCGGATAACCGCCTCATAGCTGCAGCCGATGTCCTGCGGGTCGACGGGCAGGTAGGGCATTTGCCAAATTTCGCCGGGCCGACGGGCGTCGAAACCTTTCTTAATCGCATCCTGATGCGAGCCGGAAAAGGCGGTATAGGCGAGGCTTCCCGCCCACGGATGACGCGGGTGAACCGGCAGCTGGTTGCAGCTCTCGACGATCTCCACGACCCGCTTCATCTCCGGGAAGGTGAGCTGAGGATCGACGCCCTGGCTGTAGAGGTTCATGGCGAGGGTGACCAGACAGACGTTGCCGGTGCGCTCGCCGTTACCAAACAGGCAGCCTTCAACGCGATCGGCGCCGGCCATCACCGCCAGCTCGGCGCTGGCAACGCCGGTTCCGCGGTCATTATGCGGGTGGACGCTGATGCAGACGTCGGCGCGGCGCGAGAAGTGACGGCAAAAATACTCGATTTGATCGGCATAGACGTTGGGGGTGTTGACCTCCACGGTGGCGGGCAGGTTGATGATCATCGGGCGTTCGGCGCAGGGCTGCCAGATGTCCGCCACCGCTTCGCAGATCTCCAGCGCAAACTCAGGTTCGGTAAAGCAGAAGGTTTCCGGCGAATACTCATACTGCCAGCGCGTTTGCGGCTGCTGTTCGCACTGCTGGCGGATCAGTCGGGTGGCGCGGGTCGCCAGCTCAACCACCTGCGCTTTTTCCATACCGAAGACCAGCCGGCGAAACAGAGGCGCGGTGGCGTTATACAGATGCACGGTGGCGCTGTGGGCGTCGCGCAGCGATTCGAAGGTGCGCAGGATTAAATCTTCCCGCGCCTGGGTCAGCACCTGAATGGTGACGTCCTGGGGGATACGCTGCTCCTCAATCAGCTGGCGAACGAAGTTGAAATCAGTCTGCGATGCGGACGGAAAAGCGACTTCAATCTCTCTGAACCCACACTCCAGCAGCAGGTTCCAGAACTGCAGCTTGCGCGCGCCGTCCATCGGCTCCGCCAGCGCCTGGTTGCCGTCGCGCAGGTCGGTAGAGAGCCAGCGCGGCGCGTGGGCAATTTGCCGGTCCGGCCAGCGGCGATCGGGCAGGGATATCACCGGCGAGGGGCGATACTTTTGGTGAGGATTTTTCAGCATGATGAGCTCCTTGAGTTGGATCTTTATCCTGCACGACAAGGAGAGCGGGGCGCTTTAGCGCAGTGGACAGAAGCTAGCGCAAACTGGACAGGCAGGCGTTTTTATCGGCCAATAAAAAAGGGATCCGCAGATCCCTTAGTATTAACGCTAGTGCGCACCGCCGCCGCCGCCCGCGCTGAACGGCGGTCGGGCAAACCACACCAGGCCTAACAGCAGGATAAAGATCCCCGCCGAGACCCAGAATATTTCGTTAGCGGAAATAATTAGCCCCTGGTTGGTTATCTGCTGGGCTATCCAGCCGGACGCCTGCTGCTGGGTCATCCCCAGCCCCTGCAGCTGGTCATACATCTGCTGGGCGTTAGGGTTGTAGGGCGTGACCGACTCGGTGAGCTGCGCGTGGTGCAGCGCCTCGCGGTTGGTCCACATGGTGGTGGTTATCGAGGTCCCGATAGAGCCCGCCAGCGTACGGGTGAAGTTCGACAGGCTTGAGGCCGCCGCCAGCCGCTCCGCCGGCAGGCCGGACAGGGTGATGGTGGTCAGCGGCATAAAGAAGCAGGCCACCGCGAAGCCCTGGATAAACTGCGGCCAGGCCGATGCGCCGAAGTCCATCCCCGGTTCGAAGGTCCATGCGCGCCAGTAGAAGCACACCGCATACATGATAAAGCTGAAGGTCACCAGCCGACGCATATCGAGCTTATGGGCAAAGCGGCCGATGATCGGCGAGAGAATGACCGGGATCACCCCCACCGGCGCCGACGCCAGACCCGCCCAGGTCGCGGTGTAGCCATAGACCTCCTGCAGCAGCTGCGGCAGCAGAACGATAGCGCCGAAGTAGAGCATATAGGCGAGGCTGATGCACAGGCAGCCGATGGTGAAGTTTCGCGACTTAAATAGCGAAAGGTCGACTATCGGGTTGTCGTCGGTAAGCTCCCAGACGATAAGGAAGCTGATGGCCACCACGGCCACCACCGTCAGGACGATAATCTCCGTGGAGGCGAACCAGTCCAGCTCCTTACCGCGATCGAGCATCACCTGCAGGCTGCCGATGCCAACCACCAGCAACGCCAGCCCGACGCCGTCGATGCGCCGCTGCTCGGTGCGGGTTTCCCGGCTGCGCAGGGTTTGCAGCGTCATGATCACCACCGCAACGCCGATCGGGACGTTGATAAAGAATATCCAGCCCCAGTGGTAGTTGTCGCTGATATAGCCGCCGAGGATCGGCCCGCAGATTGGCGCCACGATAACCGTCATCGACCACAGCGCCAGGGCGATGGAGCGTTTTGCCGGCGGGTAGTTGTTGAGCAGCAGACTTTGCGACAGCGGGATCAGCGGACCGGCGACGATCCCCTGAATCACGCGGAAGAAAATCAGCATCGTCAGGCTGTTGGACATGCCGCAGGCCCAGGAGGCGATGGCAAACGCCACCGTTGACCACAGGAACAGCTTCACTTCCCCCACGCGTTTTGCCAGCCAACCGGTTATCGGAATGGAGATGGCGTTTGCCACCCCAAACGAGGTAATCACCCAGGTACCCTGGCTCAGGGACGAGCCAAGGTTACCGGCGATGGTTGGGATAGCCACGTTGGCGATAGTGGAGTCCAGCACCTGCATGAAGGTCGCAAGCGACAGCGCAATGGTCATGATGACCAGCTGCGCGCCCTCCAGCGGTTTTTGCTGTTGCATTACGCTCACCCCGAATTATCCGGCGTTAGCCTGGATGATGCCGTTGATCAGTTTGTCTACCGGGTCGAGAGCGATTTCACGGGCATTACTTTCATACGCCGGAGACTTACGCGTCTCGTTCGCCAGTATCTCGCCGTCGCGGTTGGAGGTATCCACTTCAACCAGCGTAGAGAGGCCAATACGTAGCGGGTGCGCCGCCAGCTGCTTCTCATCGAGCTCAATACGCACCGGCAGACGCTGGACGACTTTAATCCAGTTCCCGGTGGCGTTCTGCGCCGGCAGCAGGGAGAAGGCGCTACCGGTCCCCATATCCAGCCCTACGACCTTACCGGTGTATTTCACATCGTCGCCGTAGATATCGCTGATTACGGTGGCCGGTTGGCCGATGCGCATATGCGCCAGCTGGGTCTCTTTAAAGTTGGCGTCGACCCACAGATTCGTCGCCGGAACGACCGCCATTAGCGGGGTGGTCGGGCTTATCTGCGCGCCGGGCTGTACCGAACGACGGGAAACGTAGCCGCTAATCGGGCTGACGATCTGCGTACGCTGCAGGGCCAGCCAGGCGTTACGGACGTCGGTGGCCGCCTGCAGAACGGCAGGCTGCTGCTCAAGGCGGGTCCCCAAAACGATGGCCTGGTTGGCGTTAAACTGCTGCACCGCCACGTCGAGCTCGGCCTGGGCGCTGGCGACGGTATCGCGAGCGTGCTGCAGCTCCTCGCGGCCGATCAGGTTAGCGGCTCCCAGGGGGATACGGCGGTTGAGGTCGGTTTGCGCCTGCGAGAGCGCGGTTTTTTTGACGTCGATATTGGCCTGCAGCTGCTTGCTGTTGATCATCGACTGACGGGTTTGACGCACGCTGGCGGCCAGCTGGGTTTGCGCTTTCTCAAACGCCTGCTGGGCATCGGTCTGGTCGAGGGTGACCAAAGGATCGCCTTTCTGCACAAAATCGGTGTTGTCGGCCCAGACTTTCGTCACGCTGCCGGACACCTGCGCCATAATCTGTACCTGATTCCCTGCCACATATGCGTCATCGGTCTCTTCATAATGACGCAGTACCAAAAACCAATAAATCCCATATGCCACGGCAACAATAATAAAGAGCAATGTCAGCAACAGAAGGGCACCTTTGCGCTTCCCTTTCTTGCTGCCCGGTTGCTGCGGGGTTTGGCTCTCCGCATTTGCGCTCATGTTATTCTCCACGATCTTATTATTTCACATCGGCTGGGCCGACCTGTTTATCAGAAAGGCCAGCAGAAGATCTGCTGGCCTGGTCTGTTTTTCCTTGTCAATTCAGAAAGATTTCGAGCGGTTCCGTGCTTAGCGCAGAGACTCCGCAAGCACACCGTCCTCTTCCATCTGGTCAAGGCGACCAAGCAGTTTACGGGTGATGTGCTCGAGCTGATCTTTTTCGCTGGTGCTTAAAGAAGACCAGAGCTGATGCAGGCAGTTGTGCTGCGGAGGCAGAACCTCACGCAAAAACTGATGACCTTTGTCGGTAAGCTGCAGATGCAGACAGCGGCGATCGTTATCGCTTTCACGGCGTTCAATCCAGCCGCGTTTTTCCAGCTCGTCGGCAATGCGCGTGGCGTTGGTGCGTGACGACCCCAGGGCGCAGCTCAGCTCGGAGGGCTGAATGCTGTGGTTTTCCTGAGATTCCAGGGTGATCAGCGCCATAAATAATGTCTCGTTAATTCCCTGCGCTTTCAGCATTTTATTGCGATTTTCCAGTAGCTTACCTTGCATGTGCATGCAGAGGCGAGTTAACAGAATCTCCTGGAAAGGGAAATCTTCGTGACGGCTGGCGCGGAATTTGAGCATTTGCTCAATGGGAGTAAACGAACTATCCATTTGGGTATGACCTCATTAATTACAGCCGATATAATAACTATTGTGACAAATAAATCAAATGAATTATTGACTACAATTGATACGTTAAACCTATAGCCAGGAATAAAATCTCTTTGCCGGTTCGTAGGTTAGCGCACATTAGCGACGGGAGATACTGAGGCGGCAGGAGCGGAGGTGGTTTTGTGGAATAGCGAAAGAGAAGCGGTGCCCGGGCAGGGCGCAGAAGGCGAAACCCGGGAACCTCCGGCGGCATAACGCACGCCGGAGCGACATGGCATTCTGACGAGGGCGGATTATTTCTGCGCCGCCAGCGCCTCTTTCAGCCAGCCGTCAAACTGCTGCTGGTGGGCTTTGATCCAGCCGTCAACGTGGCCCTGGATATCCGCTTCCGAAGCGTGGCCTGCATGCATCATGGCGTTTTCGGCGTTAATGTCGGCAATCGGCAGCTTCATGATACTGAACAGCTTCGCCGCCGCCGGGTTTTTCTCGGCCCAGGCTTTGTTGGCCACAATATGCATGGTGCTGACCGGGAAGCCGTAGTTCGCGCCGTTAGCCAGTTTGGTGTCGATGTTCTTCTGTACGCCTGGCAGGGAGGAGAACGGCACCTGCAGCCAGACCACATCTTTACCCGGTTTCAGCACGTCGCTGACCCAGTACGGCGTCCAGGTGTAGTAAATCACCGGCTTGCCTTCTTTATAGCGAGCGATGGTATCGGCCATCATCGCGGCATAGTTGCCCTGGTTGTGCACCACGGTGTTGCTCAGGCCATAGGCATCAATCTGGTGGTTAATCACCGCTTCACAGCCCCAGCCCGGCGTACAGCCGGTGAGATCGGCCTTACCATCGCCGTTAGTATCAAACAGTTTGGCGATTTTCGGGTCTTTCAGCTGATCGATAGATTTAATGTGATACTGCTCGGCGGTTTTCTTATCAATCAGATAGCCCTGCGCGGCGCCGTTAACAAAAACGCCTTCGCGGTAGAAGCTCTTGTCCCCGCCGGCGGCGGCGTACATGTCGTCATGCAGCGGCTGCCAGTTAACGGCGGTAAAGGTGGCGTCGCCGGAGGCGAGCGAGGTGTAGCCGACGTTATAGTCAACTTCACTCGGCTTATCGACGGTGTAGCCCAGCTTCTCCAGCGCGCGGCTGACCAGCAGGGTCTGGAAGGTCTCTTCGGTGATGGTGCTCTGAATCGGTTTTACGGTGATGCCTTTACCCGGCAGATCGGCGGCAAAGGCGCCGGTGGAAATGAGTGCGGTGAACGCTGTGGCAAGAATCGCTGTATGTCGCATCGTTGTTCCTCATAAATATGAAAGGATGACTGCTGGCCCGGCAGGCGCAATGCCGCCGGGCAATGAGAAGGTTATTTACTGAAAGGACGAGTGATCAGCCCCAGCGGCCCGGTGGTGTACCAGCGGCGGCTGCCGCGGCTGCGGGAGTCGCGCCCAACGGCCTGGGTCAGGCGGTCAAGAATGATGGCGAGGATAACAATCCCGACGCCGCCCACGCTGGCCAGGCCCATATCAAGACGGCCGATCCCGCGCAGTACCATCTGGCCGAGACCGCCGACGGCGATCATCGAGGCGATAACCACCATCGAGAGCGCCAGCATCAGCGTCTGGTTGACCCCGGCCATAATGGTCGGCATCGCCAGCGGCAGCTGAACTTTAAACAGCAGCTGGCGCGGGCTGGCGCCGAAGGAGCGCGATGCCTCAATCAGATCGGCCGGCACCTGGTTAATCCCCAGAATGGTCAGACGCACGATGGGCGGCAGGGCAAAGATAATGGTCACCACCACGCCTGGAACGTTACCGATCCCGAACAGCATGACGATTGGCACCAGGTAGACGAACGCCGGAGTGGTCTGCATGGCGTCGAGCAGCGGACGGATAATTTTTGCCGCGCGCGGGCTGCGCGCCAGCCAAATCCCCAGCGGCAGGCCGATCAGCATACAGAACAGCAGGGCGGTCAGAACCAGCGCCAGGGTGACCATCGCCTGCGACCAGGCGCCGATAGCGCCGATAGCCACCAGCGAGATCAGCGTGGCGACGCCCATTCCGACGCTGGAGATCTGCCAGGCGATCAGGGCGAATATCACAATCGCCACCGGAGCGGGCATCCCTAACAGCAGCTGCTGGAAGGCGCTGAGTATGTAGTCCACCGGCACGCGGATCCCCTGGAACAGCGGGCGGAAGTGGATCACTATCCAGTCGATACCGTGCGTCACCCAGCTATCCAGCGGGATCAGCGTCTTATGGAACGGGTCCATGATGTTGAAATGTTCCGGCTGCGCCTGCGGCGCGCTGGTCAGCCAGTCGGCACCGCCGCCGTCGGTCGGCGCGGCGGCCGGAGTGCCCCAGGCATCGGCAGATTGGGCGGCGCTATCCGCCGCCGGTGCGGTATCCCACGGGTTAGATTGATCAGCCATTGTTTGTCCCCTCGCGATCTAAAGCCTGCAGCAGCATTCGTTTAGAAATGATGCCGATATACTGATGCCCTTCATCCACAACCGGCACCGCGCACGGTGCCTGGCCTACGTGGGAGAGCAGGTCGCTAAGCGACGTTTGCGCATCCACCGCCTGCGGGGAGTCGAGTAACGCCGCATCAATTCCTTGACCTTCGCTCAGCGCGGATTTCAGTGAATCAATGGAGACAATGCCGACAAACTTATTACCGCGTTCAATCACATAACCATATTCGCGGTCTTCATCCTGCAACAATTTCAGCGCCGAACGGGGGCCAAATCCCGGCGTTTTACGAATTAAGCCTACCGGGCTACGGCGGGCAATATCCTTGGCGCTGAATACCTGGCTAATATCGACGCCGCGGAAGAAGGTTTTCACGTAATCATTGGCCGGATTATTCAGGATTTCATCCGGAGTACCGACCTGAATAACTTCGCCATTTTGCATGATGGCAATCCGGTCACCGATGCGCATGGCTTCATCAAGATCGTGGGAAATAAAGACCACGGTGCGCTGGTGTTTGGCCTGTAATTTTGTCAGCTCATCCTGCATTTCGGTACGAATTAAGGGATCGAGGGCCGAGAAGGCTTCATCCATTAATAAGATATCGGGGTTAATCGCCAGCGCGCGGGCGAGCCCGACGCGTTGGCGCATCCCGCCGGAGAGTTCATCCGGCCAGGCATGAGCGTAGTTTTCCAGACCGACCTGGCGCAGCGCCTCCAGCGCTTTCTCCTGGCGTTGCTGGGTGGAGAGGCCCGCCAGCTCCATGCCAAAGGCGGCATTGTCCAGCACGGTCATATGCGGCATCAGCGCAAATGATTGAAAAACCATTGCGATCTTTTTTCTGCGCACCTCGCGCAGCTCGGATTCTGAGATTTTGGCGATATCCACGCCGTCAATCAGCACCTGTCCGCGGGTGGGTTCAATCAGGCGATTGAGAAGGCGAACCATGGTGGATTTTCCCGATCCGGAAAGCCCCATGATGACGAATATCTCGCCTTCTTCAATGGTCAGACTGGCGTCTTTTACGCCAAGTGAAAGCCCCGTTTTTTCCAGCAGTTGTTCTTTAGTAAATCCTTTTTCAATATATTTGAACGCTCGCTGCGGATGCTCGCCAAATATCTTATAGAGATTCTTTATTTCTAATTTAATTGCCATGCAATAGAGAGTTTCCCGTTATTTGTATTATGTCGATATAGTACCTGGTGGAGATATTTACCTGTTTACACCCTAACATACTCAGATTCTGTGACAACCCTCAATGTCCGCGGCGGGAGGATATGGCGCGGCAGCAATGCCGCGCATTCCCCGTGATATAAGGGCTGAGCGTTGATTACGCCGTAGTGATATTTTTTAATGCTTACCGGAGAATTATTGTCAAAATCACGGGATTTCTACTAAATATTACGAGAGGATTTCCTGAAAATGTCAGAACAGATAATGGTGTGATGAATGGAAATAATGTGAAATAGATCACCAGGAATCAAGTGAATATATTCCTGGTGAAAGTAAGGTTAAAAGTCCCAATCGGCGTCGGCGGTTTCTTCCGTTTTACCCATCACGTAGGACGATCCTGAGCCAGAGAAAAAGTCGTGGTTTTCATCGGCGTTTGGCGAGAGCGCGGCGAGGATCGCCGGATTGACCGCGGCCATTTCCGCCGGGAATAGCGCCTCATAGCCCAGGTTCATCAGCGCCTTGTTGGCGTTGTAGCACAGGAAGGCGGTGACCTCCTCAGCCCAGCCGCTGTCGGCGTACAGTTCATGGGTATAGGCCAGCTCGTTATCGTAGAGATCCATCAGCAGATCGAGGGCGAAATTCTTCAACTCCTCCCGCTTTTCGGCGCTGACTTTTTCCAGCCCTTTTTGATATTTGTAGCCGATGTAATATCCGTGCACCGCCTCGTCGCGGATGATCAGGCGAATCAGGTCGGCGGTATTGGTTAGCTTACCGCGGCTGGAGAAGTACATCGGCAGCCAGAATCCGGAATAGAAGAGGAAGGATTCGAGGAATACGCTGGCGATTTTCTTCTTCAGCGGCTCATCCGCGTGATAATACTCCAGCATCAGCTCGGCTTTGCGCTGGAGCGGGGCGTTCTCTTCACTCCAGGCGTAGGCGGCGTCGACGTCTTTGGTCTGGCACAGGGTGGAGAAAATCGAGCTGTAGGAGCGGGCGTGCACCGCCTCCATAAAGCTGATGTTCGACATCACCGCCTCCTCATGCGGGGTGAGGGCGTCGTTCATCAGCGCCGGCGCGCCCGCGGTGTTCTGAATGGTATCGAGCAGCGTCAGGCCGGTGAAAACGCGGATGGTCAACTGCTGCTCCGTCGGGCTGAGGGTCTGCCACGCGGGGATATCGTTGGACAGCGGCACCTTCTCCGGTAGCCAGAAGTTGCTGGTCAGGCGGTTCCACACCTCCAGATCCTTGTCGTCCTGAATCTTGTTCCAGTTAATGGCGCTAATGCGCGATAGATGGGTCATCGGGTTCTCCTTACAGCGCGCAGGACACGCAGCCCTCAATTTCAGTACCTTCCAGCGCCAGCTGGCGCAGGCGGATGTAGTAGAGCGTCTTAATGCCTTTTTTCCACGCGTAGATCTGCGCCCGGTTGATATCGCGGGTGGTGGCGGTATCGGGGAAAAAGAGCGTTAAAGAGAGCCCCTGATCGACATGTCGCGTGGCCTCGGCGTAGGTGTCGATAATTTTTTGCGGGCCGATTTCATACGCGTCCTGGTACAGTTCCAGGTTGTCATTGGTCATAAACGGAGCCGGATAGTAAACCCGACCGGTTTTGCCCTCTTTGCGGATCTCTATCTTCGAGACGATCGGATGGATGCTCGACGTCGCATGGTTGATATAGGAGATAGAACCGGTGGGCGGCACCGCCTGCAGGTTGCGGTTATAGATACCGTAACGCATCACGTCATCGCGCAGCTGCTGCCACATTTGACGGTCGGGCAGGGCGATACCGGCGCGGGCGAACAGCTCGCGCACCTTCGCCGTTTTCGGCTGCCAGTCGCCCTGCAGATACTGCTGGAAATACTCGCCGCTGGCGTAGCGCGAACGGGCGAAACCGGCGAAGCGCTGGTCGCGCTCGCGCGCCATCAGCATTGAGGTATGCAGCGCATGCCAGGTCACGGTGTAAAAATAGAGGTTGGTGAAATCCAGCCCCTCCGGGCTGCCGTAGGCGATACCTTCCCGCGCCAGATAGCCGTGCAGGTTCATCTGCCCCAGCCCGATGGCGTGAGAGGCCGCGTTACCCGCCGCCACCGAAGGCACCGAGCGAATATCGCTCATATCGGATACCGCCGTCAGGCCGCGAATGGCGACTTCAACCGTGCGGGCAAAGTCGGGCGAATCCATAGTATGGGCGATATTCAACGAGCCGAGATTGCAGGAGATATCCTCGCCGACGCTGGCGTAATCGAGATTTTCGTCAAAGGTCGACGGGGTGTTGACCTGCAAAATTTCCGAGCACAGGTTGCTCATGTTGACCCGTCCGGCAATCGGGTTGGCGCGGTTCACGGTATCTTCAAACATGATGTACGGATAGCCGGACTCAAACTGAATCTCCGCCAGCCGCTGGAACAGATCGCGGGCGCGGATCCAGCGCTTGCTGACCCGCTCGTCGGCGACCAGCTGCGGGTACATCTCGCTGACGGCGATATCGCCGAACGGTTTACCGTACAGCCGCTCGACGTCATAGGGTGAGAACAGCGCCATCTGCGCGTCGTCTTTCGCCAGCTGGAAGGTCACGTCCGGGATAACGACGCCGAGCGACAGGGTTTTGATGCGGATTTTTTCATCGGCGTTTTCGCGCTTGGTGTCGAGGAAGCGCAGGATATCCGGATGATGGGCGTGCAGGTAGACCGCTCCGGCCCCCTGGCGGGCGCCGAGCTGGTTGGCGTAGGAGAAGGCGTCTTCCAGCATTTTCATCACCGGCACCACCCCCGACGACTGGTTTTCGATACGCTTAATCGGCGCCCCGGACTCGCGCAGGTTCGACAGCAAAAACGCCACGCCGCCGCCGCGTTTTGAGAGCTGCAGCGCCGAGTTTACCGCCCGGCCAATCGACTCCATATTGTCTTCGATGCGCAGCAGGAAGCAGGAAACCAGCTCCCCGCGCTGCTGCTTGCCGGCGTTAAGGAAGGTGGGGGTCGCCGGCTGGAAGCGCCCGCTCAGGATCTCATCGGTCAGCTGGCGGGCCAGGGTTTCGTCGCCCTGCGCCAGGCTCAGCGCCACCATGCAGGTGCGATCGGCGAAATGTTCAAGGTAGCGTTTGCCGTCGAAGGTTTTCAGCGTATAGCTGGTATAGAACTTCCAGGCGCCGAGAAAGGTCTGGAAGCGGAAACGGTAGCCGTGGGCCTGCTCAAACAGCGCGAGGACGAAACGGCGGTCGTAGCGGGCCAGCACGCCGGCGTCGTAGTAACCTTCGGCCATCAGCCACTCCAGCTTATCGTTCTGGCTGGCGAAGGGGACGGTGTTGGCGTCGACATGCGTCGCCATAAAGGCGTCCACCGCCTGGCGGTCCTTTTCAAACGGAATGCGGCCGTTGCTGTCGTACAAATTCAGCATGGCGTTCAGGGCGTGGAAATCCGGCGCCTCTGCGGTTAGACGTTCTGCGGTTGTTGTTGCCAAAATTCGCTTACTCCTTTGCGTACGTTAGCGACATCTTGTGGGGTACCCATCAGCTCAAAGCGATAGAGGTACGGCACGCTGCATTTCTGCGCGATAACGTCGCCGGCCCGGCCGTAGGCGTCGCCAAAGTTGCGGTTGCCTGCGGCGATGACGCCACGAATTAACTGACGATTGTGGGGATCGTTTAAAAAGCGGATCGCCTGGCGCGGCACCGCGCCCGCGGTACCGCCGCCGCCGTAGCTGGGGACGATGAGAATATAGGGTTCGTCTACCTGGATACGCTCTCGCTCGTTAAGCGGAATGCGCACCGCGGGCAGCCCCAGACGCAGGACGAACCGATGCGTATTTTCGGAGCTGCTGGAGAAGTAGACGATGAGGCTCATGCGCTGGCCGCCGTGACGGGATGCAGGCGATTAATCATATCCGGACGGAAGCCGGACCAGCGGGTCTCGCCGGCAATCACCACCGGCAGCTGGCGAAAGCCCTGCTCGCGCAGCATCTCTGCGGCATCGGGATGATGCTCGACGTTGACCATCTCGAAGGCAAAGCCGCGGCTCTCCATAGCGCGCTTAGTAGCATGGCACTGAACGCAGTCATTTTTAGTGTAAATAGTAATGCGCATGATTCGTATTTCCATTTAAGATAACAGGACGGCGCAAAAAGGCGCAGCGGTTGGTATCGATTAACTGTTCAGGAAATACTAGATGTAGTTGTAGAAAAGTTCAACCACGCAATATATAGCGTTTTAAAATAAGAAAAACCCCCAAGGAGCGATCCTGTGAGGGCGGGGGCGGCCGGGCGTAAAACTACAGACGCATGCTGACGGCAAGACGGTTAAAGGCGTTCATCAGGCTGATGGCGAAGGTTAAATCGCTGATCTGACGGGGGCTAAAATGCTCCAGCAGCGGCAGATAAACGTCATCTTCCGCATGGCTGCTGGCGATGTGGGTCACGGACTCCGCCCACGCCAGCGCCGCGCGCTCCGCGGCGTCAAAGTGGGCGCTTACCCGCCAGCCGGCCAGCGCGTCCAGACGGCCCTGGGCGACGCCGGATTTGCGCAGCGCTTTACTGTGCATCTCCAGGCAAAAGGCGCAACCGTTAATCTGCGACACGCGCAGGTAGACCAGTTCCAGCAGCGTGCCGTCGAGCGCGCTTTTTTCCAGCGCAACTTTCGCCTGTACCAGCGCGTTATAGACTTCCGGACTGAGTTCATTGTAGGGCTGACGCAGTGTGTTCATTTTTCTCTCCACATTAAGAGCTATCCCTTTGGCTACAGGGCCCTGCAGCGGGCCCCAAACGGACATCAACGGTGACGTCTGTTGAGATAGTCTCTAAGACGGCAGTCAAAATAGCACTATAATGGACTGCAAAAGATAGCCATATTTTGATGAAAAAAGCAGACCATGATGGAAGCCAAAAAAGCGCCGCACTACCAGCGTATCGCCCGCCAGCTCAAATCCGCCATTGAGCGCGGCGAGCTGCCGCCGGGCAGCCGCCTGCCCGCCAGCCGGGTATATGCTCAGGAGCTTGGCGTATCCCGGGCGACGGTGGAAAATGCCTGGGGTGAGCTGGTGGCCCAGGGATGGCTCGAACGGCGCGGCCAGGCGGGAACCTTCGTCAGCGAGCGTCTCAGCCCGCAGCAGGAGGCGCCGACGCGTTTGGCGACGGGCAGCGAGCCGACAGCGCCCCTGCCGTTTAAAATGGGCCTGCCGGCGCTGGATCTTTTCCCGCGCGGCCTGTGGGCGCGGGTGATGGGCCGCCGCCTGCGCACGCAAACCCGCTTCGATCTGGCGCCGGGTGAGCCCTGCGGCGAACCGATCCTTCGTCGGGCGATTGTCGATTATCTCCGCCTCTCGCGCAGCATTGAGTGCCAGCCGGAGCAGGTGCTGGTGACCGGCAGCTATGCCGCATCAATGACGCTGATCCTGCGTACCCTGGCGCGGCCCGGACAGGCAATGTGGATGGAAGACCCCGGTTTTCCGCTTATCCGCCCGACGATCGCGGGGCAAAATATCATCATTAATCCGGTCCCCGTGGATGATGAAGGAATGGATGTGGAGTACGCGCTGCGTCACTTTCCGGACGCGCACTTCGCGCTGCTGACCCCCGCTCACCAAAGCCCGACCGGCGTTGCGCTCTCGCTTGCGAGACGCAGGCAGCTGCTGGCATGGGCGGCGCAAAATGACGGCTGGATTATCGAAGATGATTACGATAGCGAGTTTCGCTATCGGGGCAAGCCGCTGCCGCCGTTGAAAAGCCTCGATGCCCCGCAGCGCGTGATCTACTGCGGGACGTTCAGCAAATCACTATTCCCCGCGCTGCGCACCGCGTGGCTGGTGGTTCCCCCGCCGCAGGTGCCCGCATTCCGGCGCCAGGCGGAGCTGATGAGCTGCAGCGTTCCGACGCTGTGGCAGCAGACGCTGGCTGATTTTATTCAGGAAGGCCATTTCTGGCGCCATCTGAAAAAAATGCGCGCCAGCTACGCCCTGCGCCGTCAGTGGCTGGAGTCGGCGCTTTCGGCCGCCGGCTTTGCGGTGGTTCCGCAGCTGGGCGGCATTCAGCTGGTTATTGCGACGCGCGGCGACGATCGGCTGCTGGCGCGGCGGGCAAGGGAGGCCGGGCTGGACGTTCAGGCGCTGAGCGACTGGCGGATGCAAAGCCGCGGGGAGGGAGGGCTGCTGGTCAGTTTTACCAACCTGACGTCACCAGAGATGGCCGCTGACCTCGTGCGTCAGCTCAGGCTGGCTATCGGCGAGAAATAAAAAACCCCCGCATACCGACGGCATACAGGGGTTGACGCGTATTTGTTATCTTCGTCTTACGTTTATATTATCGGCGTAAATTCAGCAATACGCCAATAAATAGCCCAACTGCGGCGGCGGCGCCGACGCTTTGCCAGGGTTTGTCGCGCACGTAGGTGTCGGCACAGCCGACGGCATCACGTGCGGCCTGCTGCACGCGGTTGTTGCCGTTGATGCGCGCGCGGGTTTCTTTCAGCAATGCCTGCGCCTTTTTCCGCGCAGCCTCCGCTTCGTCTTTTGCATCGCTGCCCCACGATTTCAGCACTTCTTCCAGCGTATCCGCTAATTGGCTGACATCGTTATGAATATCCTCAGCGCTTTCATCTACATTGTTGCGATTCACACGGTTGGCCATTGATTTCTCCCTTAATTTCATCGATACCCGCCATACTTCAGGTTGCATTCACGTTGCTGTCGCTTTGCAATCTGCATTATTTAGGGTAGAGCGATTAAGTGTAGGACAAGATTTTGAATTATGCTTTTAAACCGTGGTTTCTGGAATTTTCCGAAAGCCCTGCCAATCATGAATAAGGTAAGGTAAATGTGCGGTAAAAGATAACGAGGAATGAGTATGTATTTAAGACCCGATGAGGTGGCGCGTGTTCTTGAAAAAGCCGGCTTCACCATGGATGTTGTGACGCAAAAAGCGTACGGCTATCGCCGTGGCGATAATTATGTTTATGTGAACCGCGAAGCGCGCATGGGGCGTACCGCTTTAATTATTCATCCGGCGCTCAAAGAGCGCAGCAATACGCTGGCGGACCCCGCTTCGGATATCAAGACCTGCGATCATTACGAGCAGTTCCCGCTCTATTTAGCCGGTGATGCGCAGCAGCATTATGGTATTCCACACGGATTCAGTTCACGTATTGCGCTTGAGCGCTTTCTGAGTGGCTTATTCGGCGAAGCGCAGCCGACGATGTCCCATAATTAACTAGCGGATTTCCGCATCGATGTGCGAACCGATCGCAGCTGAGGGATGATAACAAGGATGTGAATGCAGAAAGCGACTGGCGCTTGCCAGTCGCTGGTTGGCTATGGGCTCAGGCTTTCGCCTGGCGGTAGGCGCTGACGCGGAACAGGCGGCGGCAGTAATCAAGAAAGTAGCCATACGCCGCGCCCATCATCATCGAAATGACGATATTCGAACTCACCGCGGCGGCAATCTGATGCCAGTCGGCACCCACCACAAACAGAATCGCGACGTACACCGGCGACTGGAAGGTTACATAGGCGACGACGTCGGCAATGTTCTTCATCCAGCCTGTCGGGCTGATATGGCGCGCCAGGCGCATCGCGCGGTCGCGATAAAAACCGTAGGGTACGGCAATAATAATGTTTACCGGAATAGCGACCAGACGTGAAGATAACGACTGCTCAAAAGTCATTCCGGAGAGGAAAATCTCGATCATCATGTTCACGACGGTGCAGTACACGACCATCGCAAAGGTGTCTGCTACCGCATGACGCAAGCGGGACTGCGCAGAGAACATCGGTATGCTCCTCGAAAATAAAGTCTGTTACGCCAAAAAATGCGCGCTGTTATAGCGTTTTTGGGCTGTATGTTTTGATGTGAGTAGGTTATATCTCTGGCTTGAAGGTAGCAACTAGCTGTAAATTTTTATTTAATGGCTTTTTGTCTATAAAATACTCTGCGGAAGAGTGTTCGCTGAGCGTTTCGCTAGTTTTATGCTGATTTTTATTTTTATCATTAATTATCAGTGAGTTATTGTTGTTATAAGTATGTTGCGTAAAAGATAACCCCGATGGGTAAGTCCTTGTCCAGCGCATTTTTCTGGCAGTGGTGTGATATTTATCACTTTTAGATTTATTATGCACATTATGCCGATTAATTCAGCATAAGATGCTGTTGCGGACTCCTTTTTGCCATTCGATTTTAATGAATGCTTATGCAGAAGCTGGCGGGCGCGGCGCGCTTCGCCATTGGCGATATTATGCAAAGGCTCCCCGCATCCTCGCCATATCCGCATGACGGAGCACGCGCGCTCCTTCTGGTTATTTTCCATTTCGCGACGCGGCCCTCAGGGTAATTTCAGCGAGCAGATTGCCGTTGCGCTAATCTGAATAATTCGCAACGCCCGGCGCTATAACAGATCCTATCCGCGCAGGCCTGCCGTCCAGCTTGTGTATAAAATAATTCACACTGGAATTATCTTTATATATTTATGCGGGAATGTTAAGGGTGGTAATAAATAACCTCGGCCATTAAAATGGCGGCGTAATTTTGTTTCGTTTTTTAGCCGGAGTCTTTTGGAAATTTATGTCTTTAATATTACGCAAACTGAATAATATCCGCTCGCTGCGTGTCATGACGCGTGAATTCTCCATTGACGTTCTTGACGATATGCTGGAAAAGCTCAGGACCGTCACTGAAGAAAAGCGCGCCCGGCAGCAGGCTGCTCGCGAGCAGAAAGCTGAATATCAGGAAAAAATGAGTGCCTGGCTGGAGCTGATGATGGCCGATGGCATTATGCCGGATGAGCTGCTCGGCCAGCAGACCTCGCCGGGAACGAAGAAAGCGCGCCGGCCGCGCCCGGCAAAATATCGTTTTATCGATTTTAACGGCCTGGAAAAAACCTGGACGGGCCAGGGCCGTATGCCGAAGCCAATCGCCCGCGCGATCTCCGCGGGTAAAACGCTGGAGAGTTTCCTGATTTAATATTATCCCCGCAGCTGCAGGCTCGCTGCGGGAGAGATTAATCACGGTGGGGCTACCCACCGTGAATATCAGCAAACGCCGAAATCGCCGTCTTCGGTATAGGGCGTAACGTCGGCCGATTTGAAGGTAAATTTCTCGCCCTGCTCATTGCTGGCCTGCACGGCGACAATTTGATCGCCCTCGACGGCCACCACTTTAAGCTTTGGACCGCCCGTTCGCGGCTGTACCAGATCGCCCGGTGAATACATTATCTCTCTCCTCTGCATGAATAATCCGACGCTTCATCCTGCTACCTGCCGTGACCCTGCGTCGCGATTGCGGATATTAACCATAGCTCAGCCAAACGGCAGGAGACAACTGACCTGAAGGAGTAGGTCTCAGCGTCGGTTCCACGGCATCACGGCCAGCAGCCGCGCCATGCCGCAAAAGCCGGTGATACCGGCGAAGGTCAGCCCGACGCCGACGAAGGCGCTCAGCAGGAAAAAGCCGCTGCCGAAGCCGTATCCCAGCACTACGCCGAGGAGTATCAGCCCGCCGGCGGCGATCTGTACCTGACGCATCAGCGGTAGCGGCTGGGATTTATCCTCTTTGACCGGCAGGCCCGCCGCTTTCCAGGCCTGAATACCGCCGGCCAGCAGCCTGACCTGCGCCGGAGCGGCGGCGGCCAGCAGGCGAATGGCGTTATTTTGCGTCCGCGATCCCGCCTGGCAGTGGAAAATAATCGTCTGATCGGCGGTGGCTTGCAGCGTGGCTCCGCCGTTCAGGGCGCTGAGCGGGACCAGCTCGGCGTCGGGAATGTGCTCGCGGGCATACTCATCGGCGTCGCGGATATCAATTAATCTGGCGCCCCGGGCGATTTGCGTCCGGGCTTCTTCAGGAGAAAGGGTGGCGATAGTCATGGCGGCTCCTTAAGGGCAATAGATGGCCTTCAGCGTGGCGATAATCTGCTGGACGGCAGGATCGGTGATGAAGTAATGGATGCGCTGCGCCTCGCGCCTGCTGTCGATGAGGCCTTCGTCGCGCATACGCGCCAGATGCTGTGAGGTTGCGGAAGGGCTCAGGCCGGTAATCTGCGCCAGCTCGCCGGCGCTGGCGTTCGGCGCGTCGCAAAGCATGCACAGAATCATCAGCCTGTTTGGGTTACTCATTGCTTTTAACAGGGCCGCGGCTTCCCCGGCGCTGACCTGCAGCTGCTGTGGTGTATTCATCTCTTTATTTTAGCATTGTCTAAATTTAGATTATTCTAAAATAAAGCGGCGGATTACGCCAGCGAGAAGGGCGGTGTGTTGACGTCGTCGCTGCGATCGCGGGGCGCGATGCCCCGCAGAGGGTTAATTGCGTCCCGATCGCGCGGCCCGGCGATAGAGCGTGCTGCGCGCCACGCCCAGCGCCTGCGCCGCTTTACTGATATTACCGTTGTAGGTGGTCAGCGTATCGGCAATCAGCTGGCTATCATGCTGCTGCAGCCCGCGCGGCGCGGCGGATACCGGAGCCGCCCGGTACTCTGCGGGTAAATCGTCGACCTCGAGGCGGGCGCCGTCGTCGGCCAGCGCCAGCAGAACTTTCATCAGGCTTTGCAGCTGCCGCACGTTGCCCGGCCAGGGCTGACGGGAGAGATTCTCCAGCAGGCCCGGCGACAGCAGCACCCGGCGCTGGCCCGCTCCGAGCGCCTGCCATAGCCGCTGGATAAATGCCGGGAGCGCCGGCCAGTCGCGCAGCGGCGGAATGGTTAAGGCAAATTCCCGCAGGCGATAGAACAGATCCTCGCGAAACTCGCCGTCGGCGACGCGCTGCGCCAGGTTACGGTGGGTCGCACAGATCACCGCGAAGTTGACCGGGGAGCTTTGGCTGGCGCCGAGCGGAGTGACCTCTTTTTCCTGCAGCACGCGCAGCAGCCGCGTCTGCAGCAGCATCGGCATATCGCCAATCTCATCCAGGAACAGCACGCCGCCATCGGCCTCGCGAATTTTACCGATATAACCGTTTTTGCTGGCGCCGGTGAAGGCGCCCGGCTGATAGCCAAAGAGCTCTGACTCAATCAGCGATTCGGGAATAGCGGCGCAGTTGATGGCGATAAACTTACCGCTGCGCCAGCGGCTATGCTGATGCAGCGTACGGCTGACATACTCTTTTCCGCATCCCGTTTCTCCTTCAATGCACAGCGCGATACCGGCATTGAGCAGACGCACCATTTTTTCCCCTTCGCGCGGGCTGGCGAAGGGGAGGTCGACGCCCGGAGGGGCCGGCACCGCCACGGCGCTGCGGGTGGGAGCGCGTAACCGATAATAGTAGCTTTGTCGCCGGACGGTAAGCGGCAGCGGAACGGCGACCGCGGTTTGCGTCAGCAGCGGAAAGAGCTGCTGGAAGGTGATGTGGCCTAGCTGCTCGCTGCTCAGCCCCAGCTCGCGCATCGCCAGCCGGTTGCCGGCGGTGAGCACGTTATCGGAAAAGACCAGCAGGAGCTCTTCGACGCTGTCGAGCTTTTGCGGCTGAGAGTGCAGGCTCATCAGCCACTGCTGCGGGTGCAGGCTCTGTTTCACCCACAGATACTCGATCTGTTTGGCCGCCTCTTTCACCCAGCCCAGGGTATGCGGGTGCGGGAAATGCGCCGGCCCGGAAATATCCAGCACGCCGGCAATTTGCCCGTCGGGGCTCTGAATGGGGATCGCCGCGCAGTAGAGATCCTGGTTGCTGGTGAGAAAATGCTGGCGGCCGTCAATTTCACAGCTGTCATCAATCGCCAGCGCGGTACCGATAGCGTTGGTCCCGCGACCGCTCTCGCTCCATAAATTTCCCGGCGCGAGAGCAAAGCTCTGCGCCTTGCGCATGGCGTGCATGTTGCCGAAGGTTTGCAGCACCAGGCCGCTGGCATCGGAGAGGATCACCACCGACTGCAGGTCGGCGACTTTACGCGACAGGGCGCTAATCACCGGCTGCGCGAGCTGCTGCAGCCCGCTATGGCTGGCCAGCAGATCCGCCAGCTCGCCGGATCGCAGGCGCGGGAAGTCATCCGTCGTGGGCTGCAGGCCATACAGCTGGCTGCGAAACCACGAATCGCTGAGCAACGGATTAGCTGTTACCTCCGGGGCGAGGGTAAACGGGTTTCCTTGCACGGAGCACCTCATGGTCGGCTGAGTTATGTTGCAACATTGTAGCTTTGCGGTTTCTTATGTGTTGCGATTTGCGACACAGAAGCAGAAATCAATGCGGCAGCAGGCGCCATGCAGACGAGAATTCGCTATTAATTATCTGATTTTATTTATTATTTTAAAGGATGGTAAAACTGGCACAACCCCTGCAATAGCGTTGATGCAGCAGGCAAGAGCAAAAAACCAATACGCCGCTGCGCCTCAACCCTACAAGAAGGAGATTGCAATGCGTTATGCTCATCCTGGCACCCCGGGCGCGTTAGTTTCACTCAAATCCGCCTACGGCAACTATATTGACGGTAAGTTTGTCGAGCCGCTCGGCGGCGAATTCTTTATGAATACCTCCCCCGTGGACGGTAGCGACATTGCGCAATTTCCCCGCTCCGATGCCAAAGATATTGATTTTGCCCTTGATGCCGCGCACCGCGCCGCGGACGCATGGGGAAAAACGTCGGTCCAGCAGCGCTCCAATCTGCTGCTGGAAGTTGCCGATCGCATCCAGAAAAACCTCGAGTACCTGGCGGTGGCGGAAAGCTGGGATAACGGGAAGCCGATTCGCGAAACGCTGAACGCCGATCTGCCGCTGGCGGTCGATCACTTCCGCTATTTTGCCGGCTGCCTGCGCGCGCAGGAGGGGAGCACCGCCGAGATCGACGAAACCACCGTGGCCTATCACTTCCACGAGCCGCTGGGCGTGGTGGGGCAGATCATCCCGTGGAACTTCCCGCTGCTGATGGCGGCATGGAAGCTGGCGCCGGCGCTGGCGGCGGGCAACTGCGTGGTGCTCAAGCCGGCAGAGCAGACGCCGCTCAGCATTACGCTGCTGCTGGAAATTATCGGCGATATCTTCCCGCCGGGCGTGCTGAACGTCGTGCAGGGATTCGGTAAGGAGGCCGGGGAAGCGCTGGCGACCAGCAAACGGATCGCCAAAATCGCCTTCACCGGCTCCACGCCGGTCGGCCGGCATATTATGGCCTGCGCCGCGGAGAATATTATTCCCTGTACCGTTGAGCTCGGCGGCAAGTCGCCAAACATCTATTTTGCCGACGTGATGGAGGGTGAAGACGAGTTCATTGAGAAGGCGGTGGAAGGGCTGGTGCTCGGCTTCTTCAACCAGGGCGAGGTTTGCACCTGCCCGTCGCGGGCGCTGATCCATGAATCCATCTACGAGCCGTTTATGGAGCGGGTGATGGCGAAAGTCGCGCAAATTCGCCGCGGCGACCCGTTTGATACCGATACGATGATCGGCGCCCAGGCCTCGCGTCAGCAGTTCGATAAGATCCTGTCGTACATTAAAATTGCTCGCGAAGAAGGCGGTCAGATCCTCACCGGCGGCGAGCGCGCCAGCATCACCGCGGAGCTGGATAACGGTTACTATATTCAGCCGACCCTGATCAAGGGGCGCAACGATATGCGCAGCTTCCAGGAGGAGATTTTTGGCCCGGTAATCGGCGTGACCACCTTTAAGGATGAAGCGGAAGCGCTGGCGATCGCCAATGAGACCCAGTTTGGCCTCGGGGCCGGCGTCTGGACGCGCGACACGAACCTGGCCTATCGCATGGGGCGCGGGATTAAAGCGGGCCGCGTGTGGACAAACTGCTACCACGTCTATCCGGCCCACGCGGCGTTTGGCGGCTATAAGCAGTCCGGCGTCGGGCGCGAAACCCACAAAATGGCGCTGAACGCCTACCAGCAGACGAAAAACCTGCTGGTGAGCTACGGCACCGCGCCGCTCGGTCTGTTTTGATTGAACCTACGCCGCGTCACTCCGTGACCGGCAGATAAAACCCGCCACCTTATGCTCAGGTGGCGGGTTTTTTTAGTTTACGCCGCCGCGGGCAAGGGCCTCCGCCTGCCAGCAGCGGGCCGAGGTGCCGTTAGCCAGCGGGCGCAGCGGCTGCGGCTTTTCACAGCCTGCGCTGGCGAAGGGGCAACGATCGCGAAAATAGCAGCCCTCCGGCAGATGCCGGTTGCCGGGCAGCTCGGTGTTGCGCGGCGCGTCGCCCAGCGGCATGCCAATGCGCGGCACCGAATCCATCAGCAGCCGGGTATAGGGATGAGCCGGGGCGTCGAGGACCTGACGCGCCTCACCCATTTCCACGATTTGCCCGAGATACATCACCGCCACGCGGTCGCTCATATGGCGCACCACCGAGACGTTGTGCGAGATCAGCACGAAGGTCAGGTTCTGCTGTTTTTGCAGCTCAACCAGCAGATTGAGGATCTGCGCCTGCACCGAAATATCCAGCGCCGAGGTGGGCTCATCCAGCACGATAATATCCGGCTTCGCCGACAGCGCGCGGGCGATCGCAATGCGCTGCCGCTGGCCGCCGGAAAAGGCGTGCGGCAGGCGGTCGAGGTACTCCGGGCGCAGCCCAACCTGTAGCGCCAGCCGTTCGGCGAGCTCGCGCCGCGCCTTCTCGCTGGGCCGGGACTGGATCCACACCGGCTCGGTAATAGTCCGCCAGACGGGCAGGCGCGGATCCAGAGAGGAGAGCGGGTCCTGAAAGACCATCTGCATGCTGCCGGCGGAGCGCCCGGCAGCGGAGTCTCCGCCGCGTTCGAACTGGCCGGAAGAGGGTTTGAGCATGCCCATCAGCAGCCTGGCGAGGGTGCTTTTCCCGCAGCCCGATTCACCGACGATGCCCAGGGTTTCGCCGCGATATGCCGTCATATCCAGGCCGTTTAGCGCATAGACGCGCTCGACGACCTTACCGCGCCAGTTCTTGCGCGCCGGGAAGTTAAGATGAACATCGTTCAGCGTTAATAGCCGGTCAGACATGGGCGTTCTCCCGTTGCGGATACCAGCAGGCCGCCTGCTGTTCGGTGGGTTCGATTAGCCGCAGCATCGGGGCGATCCCGCAGCCCTCGCCGGCGGCGAAGCAGCGTTCGCGGAAGGCGCAGCCGCCCGGCAGGCGCGCGAGATTTGGCACCGTGCCGGGAATCGATCGCAGCGGCGATCGCGGTTCGCCGTTATCCGGGGCGCTGTTCAGCAGGCCAACGGAGTAGGGATGCAGCGGATGGTGCAGCACCTGCGGGGTCGAACCGCTTTCGATAACCGCCCCGGCGTACATAACGTACAGCCGATCGCAGACCTGGGAAACCACCGCCATGTCGTGGCTGATAAACAGCACCGCCGTTCCCGTGGCCCGCGCTTTCTGTTTTAACAGACGCAGGACCTGGCGCTGGACGGTGACGTCCAGCGCGGTGGTGGGTTCGTCGGCAATCAGCAGGTCGGGCTCGCAGGAGAAGGCGATGGCGATCATCACCCGCTGGCGCATCCCGCCGGAGAGTTCGAAGGGGTAGCGCTCCATCACCCGCTGCGGGTCGGCGATCTGCATATCCGCCAGCAGAGCGGCCGCCCTGGCGCGCGCCTCGCGGGCGGAGAGCGGATGGTGCTGGCGGATAACGTCCACCATCTGTTTGCCAATCCGCCGCGTCGGGTTCAGGGCGGTCATTGGCTCCTGGAAAATCATCGCCACCTTGCGACCGCGAATATCGCGCATCTCTTTTTCCGTTGCGCCGAGGATATCGTCGCCCATCAGGGTTACCTGGCCGCTGTGAATCTGGTAGCTGCCCGGCGGCAGCAGACGCATCGCCAGCATCGCGGTAACGGATTTCCCCGACCCCGACTCGCCCACCACGCCAACAATTTCACCGCGGTCGATATGCAGGGAGACGGCGTTCAGGACATGCACCGCGCCCTGGTAGACAGGGAAGCTTAAACGGACGTTATCGATAGTCAGAACCCGGTTATTCATTAGCTGCGTCCTCCGGACTTCGGATCCAGTAAATCCTGAATCCCATCACCAAACAGATTAAAACCGACGGCGGTAATCAGGATGGCGGCGCCGGGGAAGGCGCAGTACCACCATTGATCGAGAACATAGTTGCGGCCGTTGGCCACCATCGCCCCCCATTCGGCGGTCGGCTGCTGGGCGCCGAGGCCGATAAAGCCTAACGTCGCCGCCATCAAAATGGCGCTGCCGATATCCAACGAAGCCTGCACCACCAGCGGCGGCAGCGCATTGCGCAGGATATGCCAGCTGATCAGATGCCAGCGGGAGGCGCCGAAGGTCACGGAGGCTTCCACGAAGCTGTGCTGGCGGACGACCAGCGTTTGCCCGCGCGCCAGGCGGACGTAAAAGGGGATCCGCACGATAGCGATCGCCAGCATGGCGTTGAACAGGCTGGGGCCTAACGCGGCGGCCAGCGCCATCGTCAGCACCAGCGAGGGGATCGACAGCATGATATCCATCAGCCGCATGATCAGCGCATCGCTGCGCCCGCCGAGGACCCCGGAGAGGCAGCCCAGCAGCGAGCCGCCGATCCCGGCGATCAGCACCACCGCCAGCCCGGCGGCGATCGATTGCTGGCTGCCGATCAGCACCCGGCTAAACAGATCCCGGCCCACTTCGTCGGTGCCAAACCAGTGGCTCAGCGACGGCGCCTGCAGGCGGGCGGTCAGATCGATGGCGTTGGGATCGTGCGGCACCAGCCAGGGGGAGAAGATCATCAGGAACAGCATGATCAGCATAATGCCGCCGCCGATCAGCGTCAGCGGGCTTTTACGTATCAGCCACAGGCGGCGTTTCCACGCGTGGCTGCGGCTGATTTTCACGCCGACGCCGGGACGTTCCTGGGTCATCATCACTTAGCTTTCTCCCCGACCCATACGCGGGTCTATCCATAAATAGAGCAGGTCAACGAGCAGGTTGACCAGCACGTAGGCAAATGACACCACCACGGCGAACCCCATCACCGCCGGGAAATCGAGCGCCTGAATCGAGGAGACCACGTAGGCGCCCATCCCGGGCCAGGCGAAGACGGTTTCGGTTAGCACCGCGCCGTACAGCAGGTCGCCCAGCGCGAGGCCGAGCACGGTGACCGAGGGGATCAGCGCATTGGGCAGCGCGTAGCGCATCACGATGGTCCACTTCGGCAGGCCGCTGGCCAGCGCGGTGCGGATATAATCTTCGCTGAGCTGCTCCAGCATCGCCGAGCGAATCTGGCGGGCAACAATTCCCAGGTGGACGAAGGCCAGGGTGGTGGCCGGCAGAACCAGGTGCTGAAGCGCGTTAAAGAACACCTCCAGGTTGCCTTCCAGCAGCGAGTCGATCAGATAGAAACCGGTCACGTGGGTCGGCGGGTCAAACCAGTCGTCAAGGCGTCCGCTGCCCGGCAGCCAGTTCAGCTTGCCGTAAAACAGGACAATCACCCCCAGCCCCAGCCAGAACGCCGGGGTGGAAATCCCGGTCAGCGCCATCAGGCGCACCAGATGATCGGTCCAGCGGTTGCGGTACACCGCCGAGAGCACGCCGAGCGGAATGCCGACCACCAGGGCGATAAACAGCGCGCATATCGCCAGCTCCAGCGTCGCGGGGAAAAAGGTTTTCAGATCCTCCAGCACCGGGCGACCGGTACGGATAGAGGTGCCGAGGTCGCCGTGCAGCAGCGCGTTGACGTAGTGCAAAAACTGCTGCCAGAGCGGTAAATCCAGCCCCAGCTGCTGGCGAATATGGCGCACGATCTCATCGCTCGCGCGATCGCCCGCCAGCAGCCGCGCGGGGTCGCCGGGAATAAGGTGCGAAATAATAAACGTGATTGCGCATACGCCGGCGACGACGAGGATCAGTCCCCAGCTGCGTTGTCGTAGTAAACCCCAGAAACTCATCATGACGTCCTCTGCCGGGCCGATGGCTGCCCGGCATCACAAGGTTAAGGTGCGGCCCGCTATTTGTGCATCTCGGCAATATTGAAGATCTGTTCGAGCATCGGGTTAAAGACGAAGCCTTTGACCTCTTTGTTCATCGCCACCTGATAGTTTTTCTGGAACAGATAGACGTAGGCGGCCTCATCGATAACCGTTTTCTGCGCCGCCTGATAATCCGCGGTTCTCTGCGCCTGATCGGCGGTGGAGACCGCCTTCTTGAGCAGGGCGTCAACCTGAGGATTTTCATAGAATGAACGGTTGCCCGGCAGCCCTTTTTTATCCGACTCAAACCAGTAGTTCATGAACATATAGGGGTCGGCGAAATCCGGGCTCCAGTTGCCGATGGCGATGTCGTAATCCCCTTTGCCAATCCGCTCGCGCATGGTGGCGTTAGCCAGCTTTTCGAGCTTCACCTGGATACCCAGCGCCTGCAGATTCGCCTGGGTGGAGAGGGCGATAGGCTCCCAGTTCGGGTCATTATCGGAGTAGAGGAACGACAGGGTTTTCGGCTTATCCGCCACTTTCTCCAGCGCGGCTTTGGCCTTATCCATATCGAGGGAGTACTGCATAGCGCTGGCGTCATAGCCCCACATGCCGTCCGGGATCGGGCCGCGCATCTGCTTGCCGTTGCCGCCGAGGATCCCGCTGACCATCCCTTTATAGTCGGTGGCCCAGGAGACGGCGCGGCGGAGATCGACCTGATTCATCGGCGCCTTGCCGTTGTTAAGGTACAGGTAGGTGACGCGCAGCGCCGGATAGTCATACACCGCGACCTTATCCTCTTTTTTCAACGCCGCGAACTGGTCTACCGGCAGGGCATCGGCAATATCCAGATCGCCCTTGGTTAGCTGCAGGCGGCGGGCGGAGCTTTCGCCGATAATCTTCACCGTCACCCGCTTAAAGACCGGCTTAATGCCGCTGTAGTGCGGGTTGGGCACCAGCACCAGCTGCTGGCCTTTCTGCCAGCGCTGCAGCATATAGGCGCCGGAGCCGGCGGTATGCTCCGCCAGCCAGGCGCGGGCGTCGTCGCCGGCGTTGGCCTTCAGCACCGCCGGGTTAACGATCGACGCGCCGTCGTTGGCGAGGGTATGCAGGAACGGAGCGAAAGGCTCCGGCAGGGTGAAGCGGACGGTGGTGGGATCGACGGCTTCAATTTTCAGCCCGCTCGGGAAGGCTTCCGAAGGACCCTGCTTAATGCGCATCAGGCGCTCGAACGAGAGCTTGACCGCCTCGGCGGTGACCGGCGAGCCGTCATCAAACTGCATGCTTTTGTGCAGCGTAAAGGTCCAGGTTTTACCGTCATCGGAGACCTGCCAGCTCTCCGCCAGCTCGCCCTCGACGTCCGTCGAACCTTTCCCGTCATCGGTTTTGTATTTCACCAGCCGCTGATAGGCCGGGTAGGTGACCGTCCAGTCGTTGTTATCGATGGTCACGGCTGGATCGAGGGTCTGCGGATCGGCGGCTTTGCCGATGACCAGCATATCTTTGGGGACCGCGGCATAGGCCGGCGCGACGGCGGCGGCCAGCGCGACGGCCAGCAGCAGTGGGCGAAAAGCGGTTAAGGGGGTGCGAATCATTTTCATGGCGTAACTCCGTCAGTCCTGGCCGGGGCCAGGCAGGCAAAAACATCATCAAGGAGCGGATAACCGGCCGCGTCCGGTAGTTCGAAGTGCCACCATTCCGTGGAAATACCCTTAAAGCCGCCGCCAAACATAATGGCGTTCAGCAGCAGGCGGTTACGCTGAGCGGCCTCGGGAAGCGCCGGGTGGTAAGGGTGGGACAGGTCGTCCATCTCATCGAAGGCGGTGCCCATATCCAGCGGCTGGCCGTTTTCGTCGAGTAACGTCACATCGATGGCGGTACCGCGGCTGTGGTTCGAACCCAGCGCAATCGGCACCACGTAGTCCTGATTCGGACAGGCGTTCCACAGCAGCTGCTGAGCCTGCTGCGGACGATAGGCATCGAGAACCAGCAGCGTCAGGCCGGCCAGCCGGGCGATGCGCAGAGACTTCTCCAGCGCCGCCGCCGCATCCGGGTGCAGCAGGCAGCGGGCTTCGGCATAAATGGGCTGGCCGGTAATGTTATCGGCGCTGGCGTACTTGAGGTCGACGGGGAGCGCCGGAAACCGCGCGCGGATATCGACCAGAGAGACTTGCTGATTCATCTGTTATTTCCTGTCCTGGAGCCTGGCGAGCAGGCGCTTATTCACGTTCAAATTGACCAAATTCCTGCTGCAGCGCGCGGTTCTCAGCCAGGCGCTGCGACAGCGACGGGCCGAGCCGTTCGACCACCGCCGAGAGCAGCAGGTTGAAAAGACAGCTGATTGGCGCGGGCGAATCCCAAAAGTGGCCGGTATCGGTTTTGACCTGCAGCAGATCGAGCGGATAGTCGCGGGCCCACGGGCACCAGATGTCGGTCACCAGCGCGGTGGCAATGCGCCGGTCGGCGGCCACCCGGCAAAACTGGCGGGCGGTGCTGGAGTAGGCGCGGGTATCGGTGATCACTACATAAGGATGCTCATATTCGGAGTTCAGCGCCTCCAGCCAGCTGCCGGAGCTGCCGTCGGCGTAGGTCACCCGCGGGCGCAGGTATTCAAGATGGCTAAAAAAGGCGTTGGCAAGACCGCGCGTTGACTGAATGCCGATCACAATCACCGTGTCGGCCTGCGCAATCCGTTCGCTGATGCGGGCAAAGGTCTCTTCCTGCGCCAGCTGGTAGACGTAGCGGATAGCGTCAAACTCCATCTGCAGCGACAGGCTGGCGCGGTCGGGCTGCGCCTGCTGCTGCTCCCAGGAGTCGAGGCGATCGATGACGCCCCAATGTTTATAGGGCACCGGCGCGCGATCCTTCAGGCTGTTTTTGACGTCGTCGAGGTTGCGGTAGCCCAGCTTGCGCAGATAGCGGCCGACGGTGATCCCGCTGGTGCCGGTCGCCTGGGCAATGCTGTCCGCGGTCTCAAAGGGGATATGCTGGCGATGGCTCAGCAGCCAGCTGCCGATGCGCTTTTCGCTAGGCGTCAGCTGGCTAAAGGTCGCCTCAATGGTGCGAAACAGCCCATCGCTATTATCGTTCATCCTTACCCCCGGTGATATTTGGCTCTCATAAACCATTCCGCTGTTACTCAGCTAACAAAGCACGATGCATGCCATCTATTACGGAACACCGTCGTTTGCGGTATTACGGGGAAAAGAGTGGAGGCAGGCGAACTATGAGCGTAGATTTTCGCCAAAATATGCACAAAGAAGGTGCAACATTTCCTGGTTGTGCATCACAAAAAGAAAACATATGGTTAACAAAATTATCATTAATGCCCGTTAACGAAAAAAGAAAACCGGCGGACATCAGGCGTGAAGAATTAACATAACTGACTAATTAATAAGGATGATTGTATGAAGATTAAGGTTTGTATTGCCCTGGCGCTGGCGAGCATTGCCTGCAGTAGCCTGGCACGTGATATGCAAACAATTCAGCAAAGCGGCGAGCTGAAGGTCGGCGTGCCGGGAGATTACGCCCCGCTGGCGTTTCATAATGGCGTCGGCGAGCTGCTCGGTTATGACGTTGATATGGCAAAAGATCTTGGCGAGAAGCTGGGCCTTAAGGTGACGTTCGTGCAGACCAGCTGGCCGACTCTGTCGGGCGATCTGCAGGCCGATAAGTTTGATATCGCCATGGGTGGCGTCACCGAAACGCCGGAGCGGGCCAAAGATTTCGCCCTCAGCCATCCGGTGGTCACCAACGGCAAAATTGCCCTCGCCAGCTGCATGGCCGCGCCGGCGCTGGGGAGCCTCGAAAAAATCGATCGGCCGAACGTGAAGGTGATTGTGAACCCCGGCGGTACCAATCAAAGCTATGTTGATGCGCATATTAAACATGCGCAGATTATCCGGGTGAAAAACAACGTTGATAACCTGGAAGCGCTGCGGCAGAAAACCGCCGATATGATGGTGACCGACCTGATTGAGGGCATCTATTACCAGAATAAAGAGCCCGGCGTCTTTTGCGTCGCCAACGAACGGCCCTTCCCGGGAACCGCCAGTTTTAAGGTGTACATGATGAAAAAGGATAATCAGCCGCTGCTGGAGAAGGTCAACCGCTGGCTGGATAGCCAGGATAAAAATGTGCTCAAGCAGAAGTGGAAAATTCACGAATAGGCGCTGGCGATTGTCTCGTTGCCGGGTAAAGTGACTGTTTTACCCGCCGCGCAGGCGCGCTGCGGCCGCATCGAAACCGGATAACGAAAATTTATGAACGCTGAGATAACCCTGCCCGTCAGGCAGCAAAACAACAATATTATCCGTCTGGCTACGGCTCAGGCGCTGGCGGGGGCCAACTCGGTGGTCTTTTACGCCACCGGGGCGATTGTCGGCAACGCCATTGCCCCCGATAGCACCCTTGCCACGCTGCCGATCGCCATTTTTGTCCTCGGGATGGCGGCCTGCATTTTACCGTTTGGCTTTCTTGCCAGAAAGCGCGGGCGCCAGGCGGTCTTTATGCTGGGAACCGGCGCGGGGGTCCTGACCGGCCTGCTGGCCGCTCTGGCGGTGGTGCTCGGCGCATTTGGACTATTTTGCGTGGCGGCATTTTTGGGCGGAGCCTACGCGGCGGTGGCGGTCTCGTTTCGTTTTGCCGCCACGGACGGCGTCGGCGTTGAGCGCCGCGCCCGGGCGCTGTCGCTGGTAATGGGCGGCGGCGTGGCCGCAGGCGTGATTGGGCCGATGCTGGTGACCGGCACGATGAACCTGTGGCCGGCGCATACCTTCGCCATGACCTTTATTGCCCAGGGCGCGGTGGCGGCGGTTTCAGCGCTGGTGCTGCTGGGGGTCAAGTCCGCAGAGCCGGTGGCCCAGGCGCGGAGCGGCGGCCGCCCGCTCGGGGAGATCGTGCGCCAGCCTGGTTTCGCCCGCACGGTATTCAGCGGGGCGGTGGCCTACATGGTGATGAACTTCCTGATGACCGCCGCGCCGCTCTCCATGCACCTGCACGGGATTTCTCAGCAGGCGTCGAACCTCGGCATTCAGTGGCACGTGGTGGCGATGTACGGCCCCGGCTTTTTTACCGGCAGGCTCATCGCCCGCTTTGGCGCCGGGCGAATTAATGAGGCGGGGCTGGCTCTTCTCGCGCTGTCGGTGCTGGTTGGGCTGGCCGGGACCGAGGTGATGCACTACTGGATATCGCTCATTCTGCTGGGCATCGGCTGGAACTTCGGTTTCACCGGCGCCTCGACGCAGATTATGGATTTCCATCGTCCGGAAGAGAAAACCCAGGTGCAGTCGCTGAACGACTTTATCGTCTTCGGCGTGATGATGGTGGGGGCCTTCGCCTCCGGCGCGCTGATGAATCTCTTCGGCTGGAACGCCGTACTTTGGGGCTCGCTGGTTCCGGTGATGGCGGCGCTGGCGGCGCTGCTGTGCGGCGCGCGTGCTAAGCGCCAACCCTGAGGCACCTATACGATCCGCCCCGACTCCAGCTTGATAATGCGGTCCGCGAGGTGGAAGTAGCGATCGTCGTGGGTGATGGCGACGATGGTTTTGCCCTCGGCCTTCAGCATCGGCAGGAGCTCAAGATAAAACACCGCCTTAAACTCCGGGTCCTGATCGGCCGCCCACTCGTCGAACAGGTACAGCGGGCGCTCCTCAAGCCACGCCTGGAGTAGCGCCAGCCGCTTGCGCTGTCCCTGCGACAGGGCGGTGGTTGAGAAACGCCCCTCGGCAAAGCGGACCTTGTGCTGCAGCTTCAGGAGCAGCAGCAGATGGTTAACCTGCTCCGCCGTGCGCTCGTGGACAAACGCCACGTCGTCGAAAAGGAAAAAGTCGTTAAATACCGCCGAGAATAGCTGGCGATAGCCCTCCTGCTGGTCGCCGGCGACGGCGCGGCCGTTAAGCACAATCGCGCCGCTATCCGGCGGATAGAGTCCCACCAGCAGGTTGGCGAGGGTGGTTTTACCGCTGCCGTTGCCGCCGACGATAAACACCAGCTCGCCCGGGGAGAAGCGCATATCGAGCGGGCCGAGGGTGAAGCGCTCCCCATCTTCGCCCTGGTACCGATAGCGGATCTCTTCCAGCGCCAGGGAGCGAAAGGGTTCAACAGGCAAGGGGCGCTGCGGCTGCTCCGGCGGCAGATCGTCGCGCAGCTGCTGCACCCGCTGCAGCGCGACCCTGGCGCTGGCGAGGGTCGGCAGCGACGACAGCACACCCTCCACCGGCACAATCATATACAGAAATATCATGACGTAGCCGGTGATGGTCGCCGGCTCCAGCAGCAGCAGATCGCGCAGGCCGAACAGCACCAGGCCGATAAAGGCAAAGAACAAAATGCTGCCCCAGCTGGTGGCGAGTCCGTACAGCACGTAGCCGCGGGTACGCTGCCGGCGCACGGCCTCGATATTATCGGCCAGCTCGCCGGAGACAAACCGACGGCGACGGTCGGCGTTAAGCCGATATTCGCGTCCGCCGTCGAACAGCTTTTTGCACTGCTGAATCAGGGTATCTTCCCGCTGCCGCGACTGGCGCAGCAGCCCCATCGCCCGACCGTGCGCGGCGCGATAGCCGAGGCTGCCGAGGGCGATTGCCGCCAGCGCCAGCCCGAGGACGCTGGCGGAGAGCGTGGCGAGATAAACTAGGCAGCCGGCGATCACCGCGCCGTAGATGAACAGGTTGGGCAGGCTGACGAAAAACACCACCAGGGTGTCGAGGTCCTGGGTGAGCACCGATATCGTTTTGCTCATCCCGGACTTCTCCAGCTGCAGCCAGCGGGTTTCGCTGACCTGCCGGGTCAGCTCGCCGCGCAGGCGGGCTTTCACCTTCTGGCCGAGATACATAAAGGTAGTCTGCGAGATCACGCGGGTTGCCAGCATCAGCAGCGCCAGCAGCGCAAACTGGACGCCGGGCCCGAGCCAGCGCTCGGTCTGCGGCAGCGTCAGGCTGTGGTTAATCATGGCCAGCAGCGAGGCGTTGCTAAAACCGCTAATCAGCCCGGCGACCACCGCCAGCAGCAGCCAGCCGCCGACCATTCGAAATAAAATCAACAACACCGACATGCGAAATTCCTTATTCATTGCTCACAACGCGTTATGCGGATTGACGATGGGCCCTGGAGCGGATCAGCGGCCAGACCAGCAGCGGAACGCCGATAAGCGATGCCACCAGCCCAACCGGCAGCTGGCGCGGATAGAGCGCATTGCGCCCTAGCCAGTCGGCGACCGTCATAATGCCCGCCGACAGCAGCGCCGCGGCGTACAGCTGAGCCAGCGGCCCCTTGACCCCGAGCCGGCGCGCCAGATGCGGCCCCAGCAGGCCAATAAACGACACCGGGCCCACCAGCAGGGTAGCCAGTCCGGTCATGACTGCCGCCAGCGCCAGCACGCCCAGGCGGGCACGGGGCAGGGAAACGCCCAGCGAGCCGGCGACGCTGCCCAGCGGTAGCAGCACCAGCCAGCGGCGAAACAGCGGCGTCAGAGCCAGCAGGATCAGGGTGGCGATAAATAAAACCTGAGCCAGCGGGGCGCTGATGTAGTAGGTGCTGCCGGTCATCAGCGGCAGCAGTATCGAGCTGGCGGCAAGGTTGTTGAGCATCACGATGCTCACCGCCGCCTGACAAAGGGCGTTCAGCGCCAGACCGTTGAGCAATACCCGCTGCGGATTAAAGGCGCTGCGGCGGCTATTCCACATCGTCAGCAGCAGGCTGATGAGCGCCCCGGCCAGGCTGCTGAGCAGCAGAAAACCGCTTCCCTGAGCGGGGAACAGCAGAATATAGACCGTTACTCCCATCGCCGCGCCGCCGCCGATGCCCAGCACTTCCGGGCTGGCCAGCGGGTTGCCGCTGACCCGCTGCATCAGGACTCCCGCTGCGGCCAGCAGGGCGCCGGCGCTGATGGCCGCCAGCAGCCGAGGTATCCGCAGCGGCAGCAGCTGCGCCAGTTCGCCGCGGGTTGCCCAGTGCCAGTGGCTTAGCCCGTGGCCGAGGAACAGCGAAATCACTATTGCCGCCGCCAGCGTCAGAGCCGCCGCCCACGGCACCCAGCGGCCGGCGGAGCGCGCCGAAACCAGCGGCGGCGGGGAGGTATCAATCCCGTGCTGGCGGGCGTGGCGCGCCAGCAGGATCAGCAGCGGCCCGCCGGTTAGCGCGGTCAGCATCCCCACCGGCAGCAGCTGGCCGTTGAACAGAGAAACCTTTGACACGCAGAGGTCGGTAAACCACAGCAGGCCGGCGCCGGTCAGCGCGCTATGCAGCATCAGCTGGCGCGACGTGCGGGCGCCGCCAAAGCGCGCAAGGTGCGGCGCGGCGAGGCCGAGAAAGCCAATCACCCCGACGGCGTTGATAATCAGCGCGCTCATCGCCAGCGCCAGCGCGACCGCGGCGCCGCGAATGCGCAGCGGCGAGGCGCCGAGGCCGCTGACCATCGTTTCCGGCAGCTGCAGCAGCTCCAGCGGGCGGAACAGCAGGGCCAGCAGGAGCATGCACAGCGCCAGCCACGGCAGCAGCGTCAGCAGCAGATGACCATCTTCCTGCGCCAGAGAGCCGCCGCCCCACATCAGGACGGTCAGCAGAAAGCGGTCGTTGACGATAGCGATCAGCATCGTCAGCGCTCCGCACCACAGGTTGATCATCATGCCGGCCTGAATCATCACCAGCGGGGAGAGGCGCTGGCGCCAGCTCAGCAGCAGCACCAGCAGCAGCGCCGCCAGCTCGCCGCCGATAATCACCGCCATCCGCGGCCCGCCCGTTAGCGTCGGCAGCCACAGCGACGCCAGCCCCATAGCCAGGGTCGCTCCCGAGGTCAGGCCGAGGGTCATCGGCTCCGCCAGCGGGTTACGCAGCGCGCGCTGCATCAGCCAGCCGCACAGCCCGAGGGTGGCGCCGCTGACGATGGCCATTCCCTGGCGCGGGAGCCACATGCCGTGCAGGATAATCGCCTGCGGCCGCGCGTTTTGCGCGCTGAACAGCGCATGAAATCCGCCCTGATGCAGTACGTCGCTGACCGCCAGCAGCAGGGAAATCAGCCACAGGATGCCGATGACGCCCCACGACAGGCGGCGGGAAAAGGATTCAGGCATCGCGCCACCCCGCCATCAGCTGGCTGAAAATATCGGCAAAACGCCCGGCGGTGATCAGCGCCCCGGCGTCGCTGATGGGCTGCTCAATCAGCCCGATGGGATAGCGCGACGTCAGCGGCAGGCGCTGCCAGAGCGGGCTTTGCCGCCAGCGGGCGAGCGCTTCACGCCGCTCTTCGGCCACCAGCAGGATCAGCCGCGCGTCGAGAGTCGCGATGCGGGTCAGCTCCATCAGCACGTTCCCCTCCGCCCCGCCGCCGCCGGGCCAGCCGTTGCGCATGCCGCAGGCCGCCAGCACGTCGCCCGGCAGGCTGCCGCTGGTATAGAGCTGCAGGTGCAGGGCATCGACCGGGGCGGCGAATATCACCGGCTGGCGCAGGGTTTGCGCGTAGCCGCGGGCGCGGGCGATTTGCTGATGCAGGCGGGCGAGCAGGCTCTCCGCCTGCGCCTGGCGCTGCAGCGTGGCGCCGAGCCGGCGCGTGGATTCGATAAACGCGCCCAGCCCGTGGGCGGGAAGCGTCAGGATCGGGGCTATCTTTTCGAGGGCTGGCTTGAGCAGGACGTGCTGGGGAGTGACCACAATGCGGTCAGGACGCAGCGCGTAGAGGGTTTCGAGGTTCGGCTGAAACAGCAGCCCCAGGTCCTGCACCGTCTGCGGCAGGGCGGGGGTAGGGATCAGTTTGCGATACCACGCCGGCGCCGAAACGCCGGCCGGCGTCACGCCGAGGGCGAGGATCGTCTCTGCCAGCCCCCAGTCGAGCACCGCCAGCCGTTGCGGCACCGGCGTACCGCTGGCCCACGACAGCGCGGGGGCCAGCAGAGCGGCGGTTAACAACCTGCGTCGTGAAAGCATGGTTACCACTTGTAGTTCACGGTGGCGACCAGCTGGCGCTTCATCGCATATTCGCAGCCGTTATCCTGGCAGGAGGCGAGATAGGTTTTGTTGGTCAGGTTGGCGGCGTTAAGCGCCACGCCCCACTCGCGCCACTGATAGCCCAATCGCGCATCGTACACCGTGGCGGCCGGGACCTTCAGGCTGTTATCGGTGGTGGCGTAGCTGCTGCCGACGTAGCGCACGCCGCCGCCGATTGAGAAGCCGTCCAGCGGGCCGCTGAGCGCATATTGCGTCCACAGTTTGGCGCTGTTGCGGGCAATCCCTACCGGATGCTTGCCTTCGCTGCCGTCGTTGGCGCTGGTGACCTGCGGATCGGTTAAGGCCCAGGATGCCAGCACCGACCAGGCCGGGGTGATGTTGATTTTCCCGTCCAGCTCGATCCCCCGGGAGCGGATCTCGCCGGTCTGCACGCTGAAGTTGGCGTGATCGGGATCGGGCGTAGCGACGTTGGTTTCGCGCAGGTTAAACAGCGCGAGGGTAAACAGGGCGTCGAGGCCGACCGGATCGTACTTCAGGCCAATCTCCGACTGCTTACCTTCGGTGGGCTTAAAGGCGCGTCCGTAGAAATCGCTGCTGCTGCTCGGCACGAACGACGTGGAGTAGCTGACGTAGGGCGCGAGGCCGTTATCGAAGTGGTAGAGCAGCCCGGCGCGGCCGGTGGTGGCGTAGTCGTTACGCTCGCTGCGCACGTCGGTAAGCAGGTCGGTACTTTTGGTTTTCGCCGCGTCGTAGCGCCCGGCAAGGCTCATGATCCAGCTGTTCCACTCCAGCTGATCCTGCAAATAGAGGCCGGTCTGATCCATCGTCGAGTGGGTGCTGCTGTCGAAAGGCGGCTTTTCCACCGGGGTGCTGTAGTCCGGATCGCGATAGTTGATCGGGCTGGCGTCGCCGTAGCCGGACTGGCTGCGCACCGAGCTGTGCATCCGGTCAATACCGGCCAGCAGGGTGTGCTTCAGCGGGCCGGTTTGCAGATGGAATTCCGCTTGGTTATCCACCGCGAAGTTGACCATCGTCTCTTTCAGGTTCATCGAATAGCGGTCAATCAGCGGCGCGTCGGCGTGCGCGCCCCACGGATAGACCATCAGGTAGTCGCCGGTGCTGCTGATATAGCGCAGGTTCTGGCGGAAGGTGACCGTATCGTTGAAGTCGTGGCGGAACTGATAGCCGATGCTGCCCTGCTTGCGCTCGTATTTATCGAATCCGGGCTGGCCGCCGTAGAAGCTGGAGGAGATCTGGCCGTTCGGGTTGTGCGTCAGCGTGCCGGAGACCGGCATCTGGTTGTAGAAGCCGCTGTCCGGGTCCTTGCGCAGCTGCGCCAGGAGCGTCAGGCTGGTGCGATCGCTCGGCTGCCAGGTTAACGACGGGGCGATGGCATAGTGCTGATAGCGGGTGTGATCGACCTGGGTTTCGGTATCGAAAAAGGTGCCCGCGACGCGGCCCAGCAGGGTTTTATCATCATTCAGCGGCCCGGTCGCGTCGAAGCCGGTACCAAACAGGTTATTGTTGCCGGCGGTGACGTACACCTGGCCGCCGGGTTCGGCCTGCGGGGTCTTGCTGACCATGTTGACGATCCCGCCGGGGTTAGCCTGGCCGTAAAGCACCGAGGCCGGGCCTTTGACGACTTCGATGCGCGACAGCAGGAACGGGTCCCACGCCGGCCGGCTCCACCAGGCTTCGCGCGGCAGACGCAGGCCGTCGAGATACTCATCGGCTTCAAATCCGCGCACCATAATGGTGTCGAAACGGGTATCCGGTCCGGAGCTTTCCGACGAGACGCCGGAGACGTAGCGCAGCGCTTCCGGGATCGTTTTCGCCGCCTGGGCGGCAATTTGCGCCTGGGTGACGACCGCAATACTTTGCGCGGTGCGGCTAATCAGCTGGCTGGATTTGCTGGCCGCCGTCGCGCTATGGGGGACGATATTGCTTTCGTCATCCTGCCCCTGGACGTCGGGAGCGGCGGTGACCACCATCGTCTGTTCTTTTGTGCTATCCTGCCCGTTATCCGCAGTGAAGGCCTGCCCGCTGTATCCTGCGATGATCGTACATGCCAGTACTTTCAACGGTTTATCCCTGAAAAGCTTGCCAATCTGTCTCATAGCATTTCCGACTGTTATTAGAATTGGATGGAAATGATAATTATTCACCTTTAAAAGAGAAGACCGTCCGTGGCAGAATGGCGCCACTGGTCACCTGGATGTCGCCATTCGGACAAAAGTTGTCTCTAAACGCAGCAGTAAGCACAAATGGTGAGAATCAGACAAAGGGCAGGTGAAGATGACAACCCAGCACGCGATTGAAGGGCTGCGCCAGCTGAAGTACACCCCGGGCAGCGAAGAGCCGGTTCATCAACATGAACAGGGGCAGCTGATCTACCCGCTGCGCGGGGTGGCGAAAATTGTTACCCCGCAGCATATCTGGCTGCTGTCGCCGGGGCGCGCCATCTGGCTGCCTGGCGGCCTGCCGCACGGCCTGCAGGCGGTTGACCACGTGGTAACGCAAAATCTCTATTTAACGCCTCCGGCGTCCCGACAGTTCGGCGACCGCTGCCGCGGCCTGTCCGCTACGCCGCTGCTGCAAGCGCTTATCGCCGCCGGCTTCGAAGAGGGGCTGACGGCGGAGCGGCAGGCGTTGGTTTACGCCCTGCTGAGCGACGAGCTTGCGCGTTTGCCTGCCTGCGCCCTGTGCCACGTGACGCTGCCCAGCGACCGCCGGGTGCGTCAGGTGTGCGATACGCTTTGTCGCGAGCTGGATCACGCGGCGACCCTTGCCTGGTGGGGGCAAAAGGTGGGGGCCAGCGAGCGGACCCTGGCGCGGCTGTTTCGCGAAGAGACGCATTTGAGTTTTTCCGAATGGCGTCAGCAAATTCGCCTGCTGGAGGCGGTGTGTAATCTGGCCCGCGGCGTGGCGGTGAGCACCCTGGCAAACGATCTGGGCTACGCCAGCGCCAGCGCGTTTATCGCCATGTTTCGCAAAAAGCTGGGCGTTTCGCCCCAGCGCTATATCCAGGCCACCGGCGTGAAGGGGTAGAAGAGACGCTTTAAATAAATATTAATTACTATCAATGTGTTATGTGTTTAATCTCATTCTATGTGTACTCAGTGTGTAAAATTACACACTGATCACAATTCTTAACCCGCCGTCATGATTTAATCCTCTCAACCAAAACGGAGAGGAATACTCATGAAACACATGATGATTTGTTGTGGCGCTGGCGTAGCAACCAGCACCGTTGCGTTAAACAAGCTGCAGGAGTTCCTGAAAAAAGAAAATCTCGTCGCTAAGGTGCGTATTTCGCAGGGCACCGTGGCGGAAGCTAAAACGCGTGATGATATTGATTTTATTGTCTCGACTTCACCCGTTGCGCTTTCCGTTCCGGTTATTAACGCTCTGCCGCTGTTGACCGGCATGGGCACCGATAAAGTTTTCAGCAGCGTGAAAGAATTAATTCTCGCCGAGGGTTAAGCCATGTTTATTGTTGATTATATTGTGGGCCTGGGCGCTTCAGTGATGATGCCGCTAATATTTATGATCCTCGGACTGATATTACGTCTGTCGCTCAGCAAAGCCCTTAAAGCTGGTTTAATGGTGGGGATTGGTTTTATCGGCTTAAGCATTACCGTTAATCTGATGATCGACTCCCTGACGCCGGTCAGCCATGCGCTGGTGGAACGCTTTGGCCTGAACCTCACCGTGCTGGACGTGGGCTGGCCCGCTGCGGCGGCGGTGGCAATGGGGACGCGGGTCGGCGCCTTGGTCATTCCGGTGTGCGTGGCTATTAACGTGCTGATGCTGTACAGCAAAACCACCCGGGTGCTGAACGTCGATATCTGGAACCTGTGGCACCACGCGTTTACCGGTTCGCTGGTCACGATTATTACCGATAGCCTCTGGCTGGGTATTTTCGCAGCTGCGATTAACTGTATTATCACGATGGTTATTGCCGACCGTACCAGCGGCGATGTCGAAAAATACCTGAACCTGCCGTCTATTTCCGTGCCGCACGGTTTCTCCGCATCATTTGTTCCGGCGGCATGGTTGGTCAATGCGATTGTCGATCGTATTCCGGTGATTCGCGATATTAAAATTGATACCGAGGTTATTCAGAAAAGGCTATCTATTCTCGGCGGTCCGGCATCGCTTGGCGCAATTATCGGGGCGCTGCTGGGAATTATTGCCGGTATTGAAGTGAAGGCCATTTTACAAACGGCGATTACTATGGCGGCGGTGATGACCATTATTCCGCGAATGGCTAAAATGCTGATGGAAGGGGTCTATCCGATCAGCGAGCGTATTCAGGAAATTGCCCAGTCGCGCGCCGGCTCGTTCGGTAAAATTGCCATCGGCCTCGACTCGGCGGTCAGCGTTGGTCATCCGGTGACGCTGTCGGTATCGATGCTGATGATCCCCATTATGCTGGTGCTGGCGGCGATTATTCCGGGCAACCAGTTCCTGCCCTTCGCCTCGTTAACCGGTCTGCCGTTTGCCTTTGTGCTGGTTACCGCGGTGTGCCGTGGCGATATGTTCCGCACGCTGCTTACCGGTCTGCTGACGCTCAGCCTGGCGCTGCTGATCGGCACCAACCTGGCGCCGATCGTCACCAGCACGGCGGTGAGTACCGGCTTCTCTCTGCCGCAGGGCACCACCAGCATCAGCAGCGTGGATTACGCCGGAGCGATGCTGCCGTGGGCTATCATCCAGAGCTTCCATTTAAAAGAGATTGGCGTGGGGATCCTGACCCTGTGCACCATCGCCCTGGTGCTGTGGAACCGCCGCAAGCTGGCGCAGGAAAACGGGCAGATAGCTGAAGCGAACGCAGAGGTGGGCAAATGATGTTTAGCGCACAGCGCGTGGTGAAGTTCACCGAGGCGGTCAGCCGGACGGCGTTGCTGACCCGCCTGGCGGCAAGCCTGCAGGCCGATGGTTTGGTCAAGCCGAGCTTTAGCGAAGGGGTGCTGGAGCGGGAAAAGGTCTATCCGACGGGGATTTTTATGGAGACCCACAGCGTCGCCATCCCGCATACCGAGTTTGAGCACGTCAACCGCACCGGTTTTGCCATTGGCATTAACCTCGCGGGCGTTGAGTTCCAGCGTACCGATGAGCCTGAGGAGGCGGTAGTTCCGCAGATCGTGGTGATGATGGCAATTGATAAAACTTGCGAAAAGGTGGCAATTATTCAATCCTTGTTCGCCTTACTGGCCGATAGCGATCGCGTTAACGAAATCGTTAAAATGACGCCAGAGGAGATTGCAAAAGTGTTCACCGATGCCATCGTCACGCAGTAAGATAAATTGATGAGCTCAATACGGTGATGCCGGAAGCGAAGAGGGACAAGATGTTACGAATCAGCGACGTCATAGAGTTAGCGATGGTGAGTCGTAAAACTATCTATAACGCGATCAACAGCGGCCGGCTGAAGTACCAGCTGGTCAACGTTGATAATCGTCAGGTTCGTATGTTTTTCGAAGAGGACGTCTTCGAAGCGTTCCCCAAAACCAGCCGGGGTACCACTCAGGAACAGGAAGTGCAGGCGCTGCGAGAGGAGGTTGCCTCCCTCAAGTTTGCGCTGGCGGAGCTGCAAAAAGCGGTCAACGCGATGGATCCTGAGGGTAAGTACGAAATGACCACCGTAAAAGAGTCGTCAAAAACGCCCGACCGCTAGCCGGCGGACGGGCGTCGCGTCATCAGACGATATCGTCCACCACGCCGCCGTCAACGCGCAGCGCCGCACCCGAGGTCGCCGAGGCCTGGGTCGAGCAGACGTACACCACCATATTCGCCACCTCTTCCACCGATGCCGCGCGCTGAATCACCGACGCGGGGCGATGGGCCATGACAAACTCTTTCGCCAGCTGCTCCAGCGGTTTCCCGGTCCTGGCGACTTCTTCTTTCATCATTTCGGCAAAGCCGTCGGAAAGGGTGGGGCCCGGCAGCACGCTGTTGACGGTGACGCCGCTGCCGGCGACGTATTTCGCCAGCCCGCGCGCCAGCGACAGCTGGGCGGTTTTGGTCACCCCGTAGTGAATCATGTCCGCCGGAATGTTGCGCGCCGATTCCGAAGAGATAAACACCACCCGGCCCCAGCCTTTTTGCACCATCGCCGGCAGCAGGGCGCGCGTAAGGCGCACGCCGGACATCACGTTGGTCTGCCAGTAGTTTTCCCAGGTCTCGTCATCGGTTTCATAGAAATCCTGCGGGCCATAGATGCCGGCGTTGTTGACCAGAATATCGATGCCGACCAGCGCCTGCAGCAGCTGATTCACGCCCTGCGCGCCGCTCAGATCGGCGACCGCCGGACGCGTTCTGGCGCCGGGAACTTCGTTTTGTAAGCGGGAGATGGCCGCGTTAACGCTGCGTTCGCTGCGCCCGTTAATTACCACCTCCGCGCCGCTGGCCGCCAGCCCTTTGGCGATAGCAAAACCAATGCCTGCCGTGGAGGCGGTGACCAGCGCGACTTTCCCCGATAAATCAATCTTCATAACCTTGGCCTTATTGTGTGAGCAACAGACCATTAAGCGTAGCAGCTGACGCCCGCACCGGGCGGAGACAGAGGTTGCAAGGTGTTAATAGCCCATCTGTTTATTGACCAGATTTTTCAGCGGCAGCGCCTGCTGCAGGCGCTGAATATTTTCCAGCAGCTGGCGAGCGATCACCTGCGCCGGGGCGATGGAGGCGATATGCGGAGTGATGACCACCCGCGGATGCGACCACAGCGGATCGGCGTCCGGCAGCGGTTCGACGGGGAAGACGTCCAGCACCGCGCCCGCCAGTCGGCCGCTGTCCAGCGCCTGCAGCACATCGTGATTCACCATATGCTCGCCGCGTCCGCAGTTGATCAGCACCGCTCCGGCCGGGAGCTGGTCGAGCAGAGGCTGCGCGAGGATGCCGCGGGTCTGCTCGGTGAGCGGCAGCACGTTGATCAGCGCGTCCAGTTCGCCCAGGAAATCAGCGGCCTGCGCATCGCCGTGGTAGCAGCGCACGCCCGCCAGGCGCTTTTCGCTTCGCGCCCAGCCGGAGACGCAGTACCCCAGCCCGGCAAGGCGGGTGGCGATGTAGCCGCCGATTTCACCGAGCCCCATCACCCCGACGCGAAAATCGGCGGCGGCCCGCTGCGGGTAGGCCTGCCACACCCGCTCGCGCTGATGCGCCAGCGCGCGGTCAAAGTGGCGCTGAAACCACAGCACGCCCCACAGCGCATATTCGAACATCCCGTGACGAAAATCTTCATCCACCACCCGGCATAGCGGAACCTGGCTGGCGAACACCTCTTCGGGAAGATGGTCGACCCCGGCCGAAGCGGCCTGGATGAGTTTTAGCTCCGGCGAGCGGGCCAGCAGCTGAGGGTCGGGAAACCAGCAGCTGGCATACTCCGCGCGACCAGCCGCCGGATGGTCGGGCAGGACCGCCGTCACGTGGGGAAAAAGCTGCAGCGCGTCGCAAATCTCGCGGGCGTAGTTTGGGTCGTTGCAGTCGACAACGATAGTCAGGTTCGGCATAGGCGTTAGTCTTTATAAGAGGTGTCGAGGCGGTTAAGGCGGCGCAGCCACGCCTGCCAGACCTGCTGGCGCTCGTGCTCCACGCCCATCAGCTGTTCGCAGGCGTGCTGGCTCAGGTGCGCCGGGATGAGGTGAATCGGGCTGAGCTGGGCGAGCTGGGCGGCGGCCATCTGAATTTCGCAGGCGCGGTTGAGGTAGTACATGATGCAAAACGCATCGGCGACGCTGCGCCCGACCGACAGCAGCCCGTGGCTCTGCAAAATCATGGCGATATTATCCCCGAGCGAGCGCTGAATACGTTCGCGTTCGTCGAGGTCAAACGCCACGCCTTCATACGGGTGATAGCCGACGCGCTGATAAAACTCGGTGCTGATCTGGTTAAGCTGCAGCAGGCCATCCTGACAGGCGGCGACCGCCATCCCCGGCAGCGTATGGGTGTGGATCACGCAGTGGGCATCCTCCCGCGCCATATGCACCGCGCTGTGGATGGTAAAACCGGCCGAGTTAGCCGGGGCGTGGCCTTCCACCACCTTGCCCTGCATATCGACGACAATCAGATTGCTGGCGGTCACTTCATCGAACATCATGCCGAACGGGTTAATCAGAAACCGCGGTTCGCCGTCGCCCGGCAGGCGCACGGAAAAGTGGGTATAGAGCGTATCTTCCCAGCCAAACAGCGCCGCCAGGCGGTAGGCGGCGGCCAGATCCTGGCGCAGTTCACGTTCAGTAGCCATTTATTGTACTCCCATAAATTCACGGATGCGGGTCAGTGCCGGATCGCTGGCGCCGTCGCGAATGCGCCGGGGAGGCACATCGCTCACCACCACGCCGTTTTCCATCATCACCACCCGGTCGGAAATGGATAACGCGAAGTCCATCTCATGGGTCACGATCAGCATCGTCATCCCTTCGCGGGCGAGAGACTGAATCACCTTCAGCACCTCACCAACCAGCTCCGGGTCCAGCGCCGAGGTGGGTTCGTCAAACAGCATGATGTCCGGTTTTAAGGCCAGCGCCCTGGCGATGGCAACGCGCTGCTGCTGGCCGCCGGAGAGCTGCCAGGGGTATTTTTCGGCGTGGGCCAGCAGCCCGACGCGATCCAGCAGATAGAGGGCCTGCTCTTTTGCCACGCGGCGATCGACCAGCTTGTGATACAGCGGGGCGAGCATGACGTTGTCGAGCACCGACCGGTGAGGAAACAGGTTGAAGCCCTGGAAAACCATGCCGATACGGCGCACGCCGGCGCGCATCTGCGGCTTATCGACGATCGCCGCGCCTTTCAGGTAATCTTCGCCGTAGAGAATGATTTCCCCGCCATCGATGCTTTCCAGGGCGTTGATGGTGCGGATCAGGGTGGTTTTGCCCGACCCGGATGGCCCGATGATGCTGATGACCTCGCCGTTATCGACCTTCAGATCGATGCCTTTCAGCACCTGATGCTGGCCCCAGGATTTTTCGATCGCCCGCAGATCGAGAGCCGGCGGGTTGCCGCTGGCGGGTTCGGTTTTCGCCGCCTGCGGCGGCGCTTTCAGGCTCTGGCGCAGGGTCTCGCATTCGGCGTCGTTGAAGGTTTGCGGGCGCTTTTGCTGAATATCGAGCCGGTTTTCCAGCGCCCGGAACAGCCAGGTAAATACCGTCACCACCATTACGTAGTACACCGCCACCGCCAGCAGCGTCTCCATCACGAGGAAGTTCTGCGCGTACAGCCGCTGGCCGGTGAGCAGCAGTTCCGGTAAAGAGATCACCGACAAAATCGAGCTGAGTTTAATGATGGTGATGTATTCATTAATCATCGTGGGCAGCGAGATGCGAAACGCCTGCGGGATAATAATCAGGCGCTGAATGCCGATAAAGCTGAAGCTTAAGGCGTGGCCTGCTTCGCTTTGTCCTTTCGCCACTGAAATTAAACCGCCGCGATGAATTTCCGCCATATAGGCCGCCTCGGTGACGGTCATCGAGACCAGGCCGGCAATAAACGGAATGCCGAGCAGCGGCTGGGTGGCCGGAAACAGCTGCGGCAGGTTATAGACAAACACCAGCAGCACCATTAGCGGCACGCTGCGGAAAAACCAAATATAGAGTTCGACGGGAACCTTGAGCCAGCGCGGGCCGGAGAGCTTCGCGCAGGCTAAAAGAAAACCTAATACCAGGCCAATAAACCACGACAATGAACTGACGACGATGACGGTAACGCACGCCTGCCAGAATGCCCCAATGCTAAATAACGAGAAAAAGTATCCCCAATCGAACTCCATACCGACTCCTGTTGCGCATTGGCTTGATCGTATTTAATCGATGCGTTCTAAATTGTATTTTTTGATGATGGCGTCATATTTGCCGTTGGCTTTTAAGGTGGCTAACGTCGATTTAATCGCCTCCACCAGTTCACTATTGCCTTTGCTGACATAAATCCCCAGCGGCAGGGGATAGACCAGCCGCGTGGAGCTAATCGCCAGCCGCCCGCGGCTCTTATCGACAAGAATTTGCGCCGCCGGAGCGATCTCTAACTGCGCGCTAATATTTTTCGATATCAGGGCCTGGGAGACTTCCGGGGCGGTCGGGAACTCCTGAATGCTAATCGCCGGCTTACCGTTTTTCAGACAGTACTCGTCGGAGTGATTTTTCAGGCTGGCGACCCAGCTGGTGCCCTGCTGTAGCCCGACCTTGACGCCGCATAGTTCGTCTTCCGTTTTCGGCTGAATCTCGCCGCTCTTCAGGGCGATAATTGACGCGCCGGATAAGGCGTAAGGCACCGCGTCGGCCTGTTTAAGGCGCTCCGGCGTGATGTACATTCCGGAGATCACCGCGTCGTATTTCTTGCCAATCCCTAAGATCAGGCTGGTGAATTTGGTATCGATCAGCTGCGGTTTGGCCTTCAGCTGCTCGGCAATCAGCGCGGCGAATTCCGGGTCGAGGCCGACGATGTTGTTATTGCTGTCGTAAGATTCAAACGGCGGATAGGTCACCTCCATCCCGACTTTAAATACGCCATCCGTCAGCAGTTCTGCCGCCTGGGTCAGCGGTGAAAAGCAGGCGGCGACGGCGATGCCCAAAGCCACACGGCGCGAGAGCTTATGGAGCGTTTTTTTCATCATGTATCCTCACGGGTTAGTTACGGTTTTTTGCTGGGCTTGTTTTTTCAGATGACCAAAGGTGTTGGTGCCTCGGGCGCGTTCCGGGAGCTGCAGCTCGCCTTTGTTGACCTTCTCGCGCAGGTAGCGATAGGTCTGCAACGCCTGGCTCCACATATGCTCGCCAATGCTCAGTTCCTGATAGTCGCTGGCCTCTCCGGCGGTTAAAAAGTTGGGCAGCGGGCGGATCAGGGTGTGGTAATCGCAGGCGAAGAACAGCGGGAAGGAGTAGCGCTCCTGCGGCACCTTGCGGACACGGTGGGCTGTAGCAACAAATGTGCCAGCGCTTAGCACTTCCAGCATATCGCCGATATTGATCACGAAAGCCTCTTCTCCGGCGGCGCTCTTCGCCGGCGGGGCGTCGATCCAGGCGCTATCTTCATTCAGCACCTCAAGGCCCGGCTGGTCGGCGAGCAGCAGGGTGAAGCACTCGTAATCGGTGTGTGCACCAATACCGGGAACGTCTTCGGCGCTGGCGTCAAAGGGATAGTGGATCAGGCGCAGCTTCGACGGCGGGCAGGTCACCATCGCCTTGAAATACCCTTCCGGCAGGCCAAGGGCGAGGGCGAAGGCGTCAAACAGGCGATGGCCGAGGGCAAATACGGCTTCATAGTAGGCCAGCACCCGGGACTGAAACTCGGGCAGCTGCGGCCACTCGTTGGCGCCAATCAGCGGCGTGCCGGCCAGCACAAACGGGTGGTCATCCGCGGCCTGAAAGCCAATATCAAACGCTTCTTTGTGGTCCGGTTTACCGGAGCCGTAGATCTCTTCCCCTTCCGGGACGTAGCCTTTGTGGCTGCGGGAGTGGCCGATGTAGTACTGCATCTTTTGATCCATCGGCAGGGCGAAGAGCCGTTTGGCCGCCGTGCGGATCCCGGCGATCAGCTCAGGGGCAATGCCGTGGCCGGTGATGTAGAAAAAGCCGACTTCCCGCGCCGCTTTGCCGATGGTGTCGGCGACGGCCTGGCGCTTTGCCAGACTGTCGCTGGCCAGATCGCTGATATCGATGGTCGGTAACTCAGTGAAAGAACTTTTTGCGACGCTCATTACGACAGATCCTTTTCGGTTAGCGATAAAAACTCGGCGAAATGCTGCTGTTCATGTTTCGCCATCCATGCATTCAGCGACCACAGATCGGCCACCGGGACGTTGGTGAACGGCAGGTGGTGCAGATAGCCGTCAGGGCCAAACTCAGGCGTCAACGTGGTTTGCTGATACCCGCGCCGGCGCTGCGACTGCCAGACCTGCTGCCAGAAGCGCTGCTGAAACTGCAGCGCGGCCTGATATTCCGGCGCCGCCGGGTGCGGCACCTGCGGCCCCTGGTCGTAGCCGGCGCGGGCCTGGACGTGGTGGACGCGGTCGATAAAGGCGCTGAAATCATCGCAGGGGTCATCCAGCAGACGCTCGCTCACCACCAGCCAGTGGCTGATATCGGCGGTAAAGCGCAGCTGCGGCAGCTGCTGGATAATTTCCAGAGTCAGCCACGGGCTATACAGCGAGGTGGCGCGATGGGTTTCAAAGCTGCAGATCAGTTCGCTGGCGGCGGCCAGCTCGTGGGCCCGGCCGAGAAAATCCACCTGCTGCGCCAGCGGCCAGCGGTCGTTGCCGGCCAGCAGATTGACAAAGCGCGGATTCAGCGTCTTTGCCTCTGCAAAGCGGCTTTTTAAGCGCTCCAGATGCTGGAGCGGCGTTTCGGCCTGCGCCGGGATCACGCCGCCGCCGCTGAAGAGGATGGCGATATACTCCAGTTCGGACTCCTGCAGGCGCCGGGCCAGCGTCTGCCGCTCATCGGCGCTCAGCGGGACCCGCGCCTCGATGCCGCAGCAGCCGACGCTTTTTAGCTCGCTGAGGGTTTGTTGCCACGGGGTCGTCACGCCCCAGAGGGTGCGAAAAACCTTGAGCTGCATGGTTGGCTGCATTCTGAATCCCCTATGGATATTTCACGCCCGGCAGGACGCAGAGCATTTCATACAGCAGGTTGGCCGCCAGCTGGGAGGTGTTGCCGCTGATATCGTAAGGCGGGGAGACCTCAACCAGGTCGCAGCCAATCAGGTTCAGGCCGCGGCAGCCGCGGACGATCTCCAGCGCCTGAATGGAGGTCAGGCCGCCGACTTCCGGGGTGCCGGTGCCGGGCGCCCAGATGGGGTCGAGGCTGTCGATATCGAAGCTGAGATAGACCGGGCCTGCGCCCATCTGCTGGCGAACCTCCGCCATTAGCGGCGCCAGCGACCGGTGCCAGCACTGCTCCGCCTGCACCAGACGAAAGCCCTGGTCGACGCCCCACTGGAAGTCGCCGGCGGCGTAACCCTGGGCGCGCTGGCCAATCTGCACCACGCGTTTAAGATCCAGCAGCCCCTCTTCGACTGCGCGGCGGAAGGTGGTGCCGTGGGCGATTTTCTCGCCGAACATGTCATCGTTGGTGTCGGTGTGGGCATCCACATGAATCAGCCCGACCGGGCCATGTTTTTTGGTCAGGGCGCGGAGAATCGGCAGGGTGATGGTGTGGTCTCCCCCGAGGGTCAGCGGGATGAGCGGAAAACTATTTAAACCGGTGTAGTAATCCTCGATGATCTGCACCGATTTGAGCAGGCTGTAGGTATTTATCGGTACGTCACCGATATCGGCCACCGATAGCGATTCAAAAGGCGCCGCGCCGGTTGCCATGTTGTAGGGACGAATCATCACCGATTCGGCGCGGATATAGCGCGGTCCGTAGCGGGTGCCGGACCGCTGCGACGTGCCGATATCCAGCGGGATGCCAACGAAAGCCGCATCAAGCCCCTGTAAATCTTCGATAAAAGGCAGTCGCATCATCGTTGCGCGGCCGCCGAAACGCGGCATCTCGTTGCCACCCTGCGGTTGATGAAAGATGTTATCCATTTCAGCTCCTGAATCTGACACACAAATGCTCGATAAGGTGATAGTGCGAAAGATGTGCTGGACTTTAAATCGTCTGCTGTAAATACTTAGTTCATTTAATGGTGAACTAATCATGCTCAACGACGGCAGCCTTAACATTCGCCAACTGCAGATTTTTGAGGCGGTGGCCCGCCTGGAAAGCTACGGCAGAGCCCAGCAGGAGCTGGGGATTTCCGTGTCGGCGATCAGCAACGCGATGTCTCAGCTGGAAGGCCAGCTGGGGTTTAGCCTGTGCCAGCGCGGGCGCGGCGGCTTTGCGCTGACCGAGAAAGGGCAGCAGTTTTTACAGCAGGCGATTCGGGTGCTAAGCGAGCTGAACGAGCTGGAACGCCAGTCGGCGCTGCTGAAGGGCGAGCACAGCGGCACGATTTGCATCTCGACGCTCGACTCGATTGAAACCGAAACCGCGCTGTCGCTGCCGGTGGTGCTGCGCAGCTTCAGCGATAAGTTTCCCCACGTGCATATCAAACTGATTATCCGCACTCCGGCGGAGCAGCTGAACGGCGTGCTCAACAACCATATCGATCTGGCTATCGGCAGCTACAACTCCCAGGTGCATAACATCATCAGTGAGCCGCTCTATCGCGAGCAGCACTGGCTCTACTGCAGCGACCTGCACCCGATGTTCTTCAGCCGCCAGCTCGATAAAGAGCACATCAGCCAGTGCCCGCTGGTGACCCGCAGCTACTGGAATACCAGCGATCTGCGGCGGCGCGGTTTCAGTAAAGGCAGCGCCACCGTGGAGACGGTCGATGCGCAGCTGCTGCTGATCCTGTCGGGGAAATATATCGGCTATCTCCCGGAACACTACGCCTGGCCGTGGATCAAGGAGAACCGGCTGCGGGTGCTGCTGCCCAACGAGTTCGGCTTCCAGTCGCCGTTCTCGGCGATTTGCAAACGCGGGCGCAGCAACGAGCCCTATCTGAAAGAGTTTCGTAATTTACTGAAGAAGAATACCGTCGCCAGGCCGAAGTGGAACTATTAAGGGCCGCCGGGGCATTGCGGCGTTGCCCCGGGGACGCGCGCGATCAGGCGCTGGCCGTTGCCGAAGTGCGGGCGAGATAGCGAAAATAGCAGTAGTAGCCGATTGATGCCGTCAGGCACAGCATATAGCCAAACGACTCGCTGCCCTCTTCGACGGCGTTTTTCACGGCCCGGGCGTAATCCTCGGCAAGGATGGCGAACCACAGGCCGTGCATGCCGAACAGACGCGAGAAGACCAGCACCGCCAGCAGGCCGCTGAGCATCATCCCGTACCAGGGCGAGCGGGTATATTGCGCCAGCTGCGCGAGGGTCTGACGGAAATGGATTAGCGGATAAATAAGCGTACAGAGCGTGGAGAACAGGGCAAACCAGACCCAGCTACCGTGGGAAATAAGATCGAAGGCCGCATCCAGTTCACGAATCAGCATCGCGAGGAAAAAGCCGCCGACGAGAATATTACAGTAGCGCAGAAGCGTATATCTCTTCGCCAGCCAGAAGTGAATCAGCACGATCGTCATCAGCACCAGTTCCTGCACTATTTCGGTGAGCGATATTTCCGCAATATTGTTATCAAAGACCCGCACGTCCATCCACAGGCAGAGCACCGCGACGGCGGAGGCGAAGGCCGCGCCGAGGAAGAAGAGAAAGCTTCTGAGTACAGACATTAGCACCACGTTATATATTGAAAAACAATATGGTAAGTGCCGTATTTATAACTTCCTCTTCACTTCGTGCTCCTTTTCCGCTGTTTTTTAACCTATTGAGCTTTTTTCCGCCCTAGGCGGGCGGTGATGACGGTCGTCACTGGCCTAACAGCGCCTGGTAGCGGGCGGTAAACTGCGGGGCGTTCCACGAGCCGTCAAAAAGGGTATAGGTGATATAGCCCTTGTTGAGCCAGCCGGAGTCGGTGTCGTCCAGGGTTGGAGCGAGCGCCGCCGGGTTTAGGGTCTGTTTCGCCTTGCCGTCGGCCGTTAGCTCATAGCCGATCTGCGGCGTCGGGAACGCTTCGTTATCGATGTAGCGCACGCCTTTGATATCGGCTTTTGCCAGCGGCGGATAGTTAATACTCAGCCCGGACCCTTTGGGTAAGACGGGAGCGTCCGGGGTACGTTTGGCGCTGAGGGTATCGACCACGCCGACGACGTAATCGACCGACTCCGGCCAGTATTTATGCGTGGCCGGCCAGCCGTTTTTCATCTCCTCTGCGCTAAAGATGTAGCCGATGCTGGCGGCGATCGCCGGGATGCCGTAGCGCACGGCGCGGGCGGCGGCGCTGACGGTACCGGAATTCACCTGCGCCATGCCGGTGTTGGGGCCGTCGTTAACTCCGGAGATAACCAGGTCCGGCGGAGCGTCCTTCAGCAGGCCGCGAAGCCCAAAGTCAACGGCGTCCGCCGGGGTGCCGGGGAAGCAGTAGCGCCTGTCGGCGACCTTTTGTACGTCGAAGATCTTGCCGGTTTTAAAGGTGATGGCGGAACCTATGCCGCTTTGGTTGGTGGCGGGGGCGACCATCCAGACGTCGTAGCCTTTGGCTGCCAGTTTGTCCTGCAGCGAGGTGCTGCCCGGCGATTCGCAGCCGTCGTCGTTGACGATCAGTATTTTCAGCGCGGGCCGGGCCGCTTCGGCGGCGAAGGCGACGGTGGAGAGCAGAGCGGCGGTGAGGATTATTGTTTTCACTTTGTATCCTTGCATTTGATGGAAGGGCCTGAATCGGGCGCAAAAAAAAAACCTAAGACTCCTGCCCGCAGCGCTGCTGCGACAAGTATCTTAGGTTTTGCCTGCGTTCAGTAACAATCCCGGATAGCCACGAAAATACGCCAGGCTGCGGCCATCGTCCAGGGAAAGACTATTTTTTGTGAGCGGCTTCAATAAATAAATCTGTTATTAACGATGTTCGCCGCAGGGGGTTTTCTGCGCAGGTTATGTTTCTGTATGGGGCTTATTAGTCGATGTATGAATATTGGATTAAATATATTGCGTTAAGCCTGCTGGATATGCGTGCGATCACATTTATTAATTTGCCCCATAAAAGAGAGTGGCGTTACTCCGCATTGATGATATTGTCGCCATAATTGGATTGTTACTGTGTATACAGGCAAAACCTACGTCAGATAGCGGAAGCGGTGATCATCACTTTCGCTATTGAGCGTAGGTTTTTTTGTTTTCATTACAGGTATGGATAACGAAGGGATATAACATGAAAAGATGGCTGTTAGCTTTAATAGTGGTTGCCAGTAGCGTCACCTCGGCTGCGGAAAATAAAACACCGGTCGCTGAGGATGATACGGTAAATATCTATTTTGCCCGTCATGGGAAAACTCTGCTTAATACCTTTGACCGCGTTCAGGGATGGGCCGACTCCCCGCTAACCGAGGACGGATTGCGGGTGGCGCGTTATTTAGGCGAAGGGCTCAGGGGGATTCAATTCGACAGTTTCTACACCAGCGATGCCGGGCGGCAGCGCGAAACGATGGCGGTTATTTTGACGCAGGCGGGGATCGCCAACTATCGACCGACCGAGCTGGTGGGGCTTCGCGAAGCGTTCTTCGGCGGGTTCGAGGGCGGCCTGAATCGGGATATGGCCGCGGCGGGAGCCCGTCAGCTGGGGCTGGCCGACGCTGCGGCGCTGTACCGGGAGATGAAGGCCGGTACGCTGTCGGTGCGCGATAGCCAGAACGCTCTCGCCAGCGCCGATCCAAAGGGGATGGCGGAGAACTACGACCAGGTGAAGAGTCGCGTCCAGGCGGCGCTGGCGACCATTCTTGCGAAGGCGAAAGCCAGCGGTGATAAAAATATTCTGGCGATTTCATCCGGAACGGCGATGCAGATAATGATCTCCGACCTGACTGACGATCCGGCAAAAAATAAGCCTTTAGCCAACGCGGCGGTAGTCAAAATTACCTATCAGAACGGCCGCTATCGGGTAGCTGACATCGGTTCGTTAAAATACGTTGAGGCCGGAAAAAAGGCGCTCGACGAAAAATAAAATAACGCTTACGGCACGCTTTTTTGGCCGCCCACTTATTATTACCCTGAATCGGTAAGGACGGGGTGCGGCCCTACTCTGGGATATCATATGAATCTGACTCGCGTTACCGCAGCGCTTATCGCGCTTAGCGCTTCAGCTACCGCCTGGGGCGTCGATAATAATGAAGAGACGCAGCATTTCAAGGCAATAAACGACCTTATTAACGAACCGTTTTTTCGTGATTCACAAATGACGTTATCGTTAAAAAACTACTGGAAATATCTTAAGGAAGAGAACTCAAATCCTAAGCACGTACATAATGCGTGGGGGCAGGGAGTCGCCGTCGATTATCAGTCGGGTTATTTTTACGATACGCTTGGGGCCGATGTTGTCTATTATAGCGCCGTCAAGCTGGGAGCCAGCGATTACTTTAACTCGCGCGGCGTGCTTTACAATAACGGTACCGGTAATAATAAAGGTAATGCCGAAGGCTTCTCCAAATTTGGCCAGCGCAACCTGAAGCTGAAGTATAGCATCGCAGATATGCGGCTTAACGCCCGCTGGGGCTGGCAGGTGCTGAAAAACTATGGCGTCATCTCGACCTCGACGCGGCTGTCGCCGACCACCTACTCCGGCTGGAGCGGCTCTCTGAGCTATGACGGCCTGACGCTGCGCGGCGCGTACGTGGAAAACTCGATGGACCGCAACTCGCCTGACAAGAAGCATTTCCAGACCAACGCCGGGCGCGAGATTAACCACCTGGCCAGCGGCGAGCTGCTGTGGAAAAGCCGCTATCTGGATCTGCAGTATGGCTATGGCGAAAGCGATAACTATCTGCGCCGCCACCTGCTGTTTGCCAATCTCAGGCCGATAGCGCCTCTGAATATCGGTACGCAGATATACGCGACCCATGCTCTTGATGAATATCGCGCGATGCCCGCGAACAGGCGTGACTTCGATAATAACGCCCGCCATTTTGCCCTTGACGCCACGTGGAAAGCGGAGCGCTGGAGCAGCAAATGGGGCATCGGCTATACCGACGCTAAAAAAGCGAACGAGGTGGGTTTTTACCCGCGGCATATGAGCAAAAACTCCCGCGGCACGTTTATCTCAATGGCCTACGCGGGCGACGACTACATGCGCGACGGAGAGCTGGTGCTGGCGAATATCTCAGACTACCAGCTTACTCCGCAGCTGGCGATCGGCCTGGCCGGCAACATTGCCCGGTTTAACTACCGGGGCAATCACGTGCGCAGCGGTGAAATTAACGCCTTCAGCCGCTGGGTTCCTTCCGACCCGCTGTTTAAGAACCTGACGGTATGGGTGATGTTTGGTCCGGGCTGGTCATACAAAAGCAGCGGAAAAACGCCGGTGCTGACCGACGGCCGCTACACCCGAACCCACACGCTGGCTTCAGAAGCGATCGTTGAATACCGCTTCCGCCTGTTCTGATGACCCGGAAGCGTAATATGTCGGGCTAGCGGGCAGCCCGACGGATTACTGGCTCATGCTTAAAATCGTGCGAATGTTGCGGGCGCTGGTGGCGATGATATCGATTGCCCCGGTGCGCAGCGCGCCCATAATCGCCATCGCTTTGGTATTTTCAGACGCAATCGCAATCACGCAGGGGATCTGCTTGAGCTCTTCAACGCTCAGGCCAATCACGCGGTTGTCCATCACCGTGTTAACGTGCTCGCCGCGGGAGTTGAAGAAGTCGTAACCGGCTACGTCGCCGATAACGCCCTGGTTAATGCTGGCGTCGTTGATCTCCTGCGGCGTGAACCAGCCCAGCTTCACCATGTAGCTCTCTTCGTTCATATCGCCGATGCCAACCAGGGCAATATCGGCCTTGCGCGCGCGGTCGAGCGTCTCTTTAATGGTGCCGTTCTGCAGCAGCAGCTCTTTTAGCTGCATATTTTCGACGTAGGCCGGTGCGTACAGCGACTCGCTGCTGCCGCCAAATTTCTTCGCCAGCAGGCGGCTGATATGATCGGCGTTGATGATATCGCCCGGCCGATGGGTGCCGCCGATGCCGCAAATAAAGCGACAGTCGCGCGCCTGGATGGTGCCGGAGAATTCCGCGACCGCCGCCACGTTGCGACCCTGACCCACCGCCACCACCACGTTATCTTTCAGCATATTGTTGAGGTGGCTGGAGACCAGGGTGGCAACCTGGCGACGCTGCTCCTCTTCATCGTTATGGTCGAGGGCGATAAGCGCGCGGCTGATGGGGAAACGATCTTTGAGCTGCTTTTCAAGCTGGGTACTGAAGATCGGGTGGTAGCGGACGTTGATCTCGACGATCCCTTCTTCTTTTGCTCGTTTTAGCAGACGTCCGACCTTAATACGCGAGAAGCCAAATTTGTTGGCAATCTCTTCCTGCGTTATCTCATCACAGTAATAGGCTACGGCAATCTCGGTCAGTAGCTCATATTCCTGGGACGCGCTCGATTTTTCCATTCGGCTGCTTTCTCCACGCGATAGATTAATGTTTAGGGGGTGAACATTTGCTGAAAGTATATCAGAAACGTTTTTAGCTCAAGCAGGGTAAGCGCGACGGTCCTCCGTGAGTCCCGTCGCGCTTCAGAAAGGGCGGCTAGCTCTCCGGGCGGTCGGCCGCTATCTTCTGTGCTTCGGCAAGAATTGACGCAAAGGCTTCAGGCTGGTGGGCAAAACGGCCGAGGAAAATTCCGTCAACGTCGGGCCACAGGCGGCTGAGCAGGCCGGGGCCCGCGCTTCCGCCGTAGATAACCTGAAACTGTGGGCCGTAATGTTGCCGCAAATGCGCACGCAGCTCGCGGCAGACGTGGCGGATATAGTCGTCGCTGGCAGGCTTTGGCGCACCAATGGCCCACTGCGGCTCCCAGGCGAAAATCGTCGGCGACAGCGCGCCGTCTCCGCGGTGCGCCAGCAGCTCCTGCACCTGGCCGATAGCGTAAGCGGCGGCATCTTCGGCGCTCATTTGCTGGTCTTCGCCAATACAAATGACCGGGGTGAGATGACTTGCATAGGCCATATCGATCTTCTGGTTGATGATGCCGGTGGTTTCGCCGAAGTGGCGGCGCCGTTCGGCATGGCCGAGCTCGACGTAGCGGCAGCCCATCTCCTGCAGCATGGCGGCGCTGCTTTCGCCGGTCCAGGCGCCGGGCGGGGCGGCGCAGATATTCTGCGCTCCCGTGGCCATCGCCGTTCCCTCAAAGCAGCGCAGCGCCGCCGCGACCGCCGGCATCGCCGGAAAGGTGAACAGCTGCAGCCGCGCCGTCTGCTCTGCCGGCTGCCGGCGCAGCAGCTCGGCAACCTGCTGGCACCATTCCTGGGTTTGGCCATAGCCAAAATAGGTTTTATGGCTGGTGCCGACGATGGGGCTTAGGGGCATACGTTCTCCCGGGGTTCTTCAGTTTCAGTATTATCGCTCATGCAGGCGCCCACCGCGGCGATGATCATCGCCAGCGATACCGCGCCGGCGTCCGGCGTGCCGAGGCTGCGCTCCGCAAGCGGGCGGGCGCGGCCGATTTTCGGCAACAGCTGGGCGGTATCCTGCGCGCTCTGGCGGGCGACGCGCTCGGCTTTGTCCCAGGCCTGCGCGCGAGAGAGTCCTTCTTCCGTTGCCGCGCTCAGCGCCTGGCTAAACGGCAGCAGCACGTCGACCAGGGTTTTATCGCCGGGTTTGGCTTTGCCAAAATGCATCACCCCGGCGTTGGCCTGGGAGATGGCCAGCGCCACCCGCGCGGCGTCAGGTTTTTCATGATTGCCGATGGTGATACCCAGCGTATTGAGAATCACGCCCCAGATGGCGCCAGAGGTGCCGCCGGCCTCATCTGCCCAGGCGTCAGCGGCGAATTGTAGCAGGGCACCGGCTCCGGCACCCCGTTCCAGCACCTTTTTCGCCGCGCTGCGGGCGGCAACGACGCCGCGTTCCATACCGATGCCGTGGTCGCCATCGCCGGCGATCGCATCGATACGGCCAAACTCTTCGGCGTTATCAATCACCGTTTGCGCGACGGCGTCAATTATCCGCATCACCTTGACGGCCACTTCTTTCGATTCCGCGCTGCCCTGGGGGATATTGACCTCGCCGCTCTGCACCAGCTGCTGCGGATCGAGAGGTCTGTGCGGCAGGACGGAGCCGCGGCTAAAGGCGGGAGTGGTGGCAGGGGCAAGCCACAGGGCTTCCAGCTCTTCATCAAACCAGACGAAAGTCATCGACATTCCGGCCATATCAAAGCTGGTGACAAACTCGCCGATCTGGATATCGGTCACTTCTACGCCTGCATCCTGCAGCAGCGGCTGCACGTCATGCCAGAACACGAACAGCTCTTCATACTTCACCGAGCCAAGACCGTTAATGATAACGCCCAAACGCGCGCCTTTGGTTTGCGCGATAGCCTGCGGACGCTCTTCCAGCAGAGTGCCGGTAAGCATTTTCGCCAGCTCGTTCGACGAAACGGTATCCAGTTCGCTAATGCCCGGTTCGCCGTGGATCCCCATGCCAAAGCCCATTTTCCCTTCCGGAATGGTAAAGAGCGGATGCTCCGCGCCGGGGAAGGTACAGCCGCTAAAGGCCAGGCCTAGCGAGCGCGTTTGCTCGTTGGCGCGGCGGGAAATAGCCAGCACTTCGGCCAGCGAGTCGCCGCGCTCTGCGGCGGCGGCGGCGGCTTTAAACACCACCAGATCGCCGGCTACGCCGCGGCGCTTCTCTTTTTCAGCCAGCGGCGCGCTGGAGATATCGTCGGTGATGGCCATGGTTTCACAGGGGATCCCCTCGGCGCGCAGCCGTTCGCAGGCGAGACCGAAATGAAGCACGTCGCCGGCGTAGTTGCCGAACATCAGCAGCACGCCGCCGCCGTTATTGGCCGCCCGCGCGACGGAGCAGATTTGCTGCGCGGAAGGGGAGGCGAAAAGATTGCCCATTGCCGCGCCGTGAGCCAGGCCCTGGCCTACCAGCCCGGCAAAGGCGGGGTAGTGTCCGGATCCGCCGCCAACGACGATAGCCACGCCGCCCGGCCGACTTTGCGTATTACGCACGACCCCGCCGGGGACCTGGCGCACCATTGACGCGTGCGCGCTGACGAAGCCCGCCACCATTTCTTTTGCGAAGTCTGACGGTCGGTTAAAAATCCAGCTCATTTTGTCTTCTCCAGATGATTTGTATTTAGTTTCCCAGCCGCCAGTTTCTGGCCATTTGTACCATCACAAATGAACGCTATCAGATCACATGATTCAATCAAATGTTCAGTAGGTGGATATGTGATCGCGGTCTTGATTTGCTTAATAAAGCTATTTTTTGTGCAATACCCCCTTTTTAAGCCGTCATTTTCTTGCTAAACATTATTACATACGAACAACTAGTGAACTTTAGTTCAGTTAAGCGGCCGGGAATTCCAGCCTGAATCCATCACACGAGCGGCTTCTGAACATAAGTTTGATACTAACGCTGTCATTTATGAGGTAAGAGAAATGTTGAAAGTCGCAATCGGTGCGGATGATGCTGCGACCGGACTTAAAAATCTGGTAAAGGAACATCTTCAGCAGCGGGACATCGAGGTCGTTGATTTTAGCCACGACGTGGCGGGAAATGAGCAGATGTATCCGGATATCGCCTTTAACCTGGCTTCGGCTATCCGCGAAGGCACCTTTGAGCGCGGGCTCCTGTTTTGCGGTACCGGCATCGGGATGGCGATTGTAGCGAATAAGGTGCCCGGCATTCGCGCCGCGCAGTGTCATGACGTTTACTCCGCCGATCGCGCCCGCAAAAGTAACAATGCGCAAATTATGACCCTCGGGGCGCGGGTGGTGGGCAGCGAGCTGGCGCTGATGCTGGTCGATACCTGGCTTGCTGCCGAGTTTGAAGCCGGGCGCTCCGGGCCGAAGGTGCAGCGTATCGATTATTACGAAACGCTGGTTCACCCGGACGGTGCGACCCGCGCAGATGAATAAAGGAGTCATCACGATGACCATTCTGGAAAAACTGAAAGAAGTGACCACCGTCGTTGCGGACAGCGGTGATATCACCGCTATCCGTGAATACCATCCGCAGGATGCAACGACCAATCCGTCGCTGATACTGAAAGCCGCCGCGCAGCCGCTTTACCGCCCGCTGATCGAGCAGGCCATCGCCTGGGCCTGCGAACAGGGCGGCACGGCGCAAACGCGGCTGATTAACGCCGGCGATAAGCTGGCGGTGAATATTGGCCTCGAGCTGCTGAGCCAGGTACCGGGAAAAGTGTCGACGGAGGTTGATGCCCGCCTCTCTTACGATCGCGGGCTGTGCGTGGCGAAAGCGCGCAAGCTGATTCGTTTGTATGAGCAGGCCGGAATCGACCGCTCCCGCGTGCTGATCAAGCTGGCCTCGACGTGGCAGGGGATTAAGGCGGCGGAAGAGCTGGAGCGCGAAGGCATTCACTGCAACCTGACGCTGCTCTTTTCATTTGCCCAGGCGCGCGCCTGCGCCGAAGCGGGAGTATGGCTGATTTCGCCGTTTGTCGGGCGAATTTACGACTGGTATCGCGAACGTAATCTGCTGGAAGACGACGCGGCGGAGAACGATCCGGGCGTCGTCTCGGTGCGCAATATTTACGATTACTATAAGAAGCACCGCTACCCGACGGTGATCATGGGCGCAAGCTTCCGTAAAACGGCGCAGGTGATTGCGCTGGCCGGCTGCGATCGCCTGACGATTGCCCCCGCGCTGCTGGAGGATCTCAGCCGAATGGAGGGCGATCTTACCGTCGCGCTGGTTCCTCCGCAGGCCGGCGAGGTGCCGCCATCGCCGCTGACTGAGTCCGAGTTTTACTGGCTACACAATCAGGACCCGATGGCGGTCGATAAGCTGGCGGAAGGCATTCGCCTGTTTGCTCAGGACCAGCAAAAGCTGGAGGTGATGCTCAGCGAGCTGCTGGAAAAACAGGAGGCTGACAATGCCATCGCGTAAAGAGCTTGCTAACGCTATTCGTGCGCTGAGCATGGACGCGGTACAGAAAGCCAAATCCGGCCACCCGGGTGCCCCGATGGGTATGGCTGACATTGCCGAAGTCCTGTGGCGTGATTTCCTGAATCATAACCCGAACAACCCGGCCTGGGCCGATCGCGACCGTTTCGTGCTCTCCAACGGCCACGGCTCAATGCTGATTTACAGCCTGCTGCATCTCACCGGTTATGATCTGCCGATTGAAGAACTGAAAAACTTCCGTCAGCTGCACTCCAGAACCCCGGGCCACCCGGAAGTCGGCTACACCGCCGGCGTTGAAACCACCACCGGCCCGCTGGGCCAGGGGATTGCCAACGCGGTCGGGATGGCGATTGCCGAAAAAACCCTGGCGGCGCAGTTCAACCGTCCGGGCCACGATATCGTTGACCACTTCACCTACGCCTTCATGGGCGACGGCTGCATGATGGAAGGCATTTCTCACGAAGTGTGCTCCCTGGCCGGTACCCTGAAGCTGGGCAAGCTGGTGGCGTTCTATGACGACAACGGCATCTCCATCGACGGTCACGTTGAAGGCTGGTTCACCGACGATACCGCTAAACGTTTCGAAGCCTACGGCTGGCACGTGGTGCGCGGCGTTGACGGCCATGACGCCGACGCCATCAAACGCGCGGTGGAAGAAGCGCGCGCGGTGACCGACAAACCGTCCCTGCTGATGTGCAAAACCATCATCGGCTTCGGTTCGCCGAACAAAGCCGGTACCCACGACTCCCACGGCGCGCCGCTGGGCGACGCGGAAATCGCACTGACCCGCGAGGCGCTGGGCTGGCATCACCCGGCGTTTGAAATCCCGTCTGACATCTACGCGCAGTGGGATGCAAAAGAAGCCGGTCAGGCAAAAGAAGCGTCCTGGAACGAGAAGTTCGCGGCCTACGCCAGCGCCTTCCCGCAGGAAGCGGCTGAATTCACCCGTCGTATGAAAGGCGAGATGCCGGCAGACTTCGGCGCGAAAGCGAACGAGTTCATCGCGAAGCTGCAGGCTAACCCGGCGAAAATCGCCAGCCGTAAAGCGTCGCAGAATGCGATTGAAGCCTTCGGCCCGCTGCTGCCTGAATTCCTCGGCGGCTCAGCTGACCTGGCGCCGTCGAACCTGACTATCTGGTCCGGCTCGAAAGCCATCAACGAAGACACCGCGGGTAACTACATCCACTACGGCGTGCGTGAGTTCGGGATGACCGCGATTGCCAACGGTATCTCCCTGCACGGCGGTTTCCTGCCGTACACCTCCACCTTCCTGATGTTCGTGGAATATGCGCGTAACGCGGTGCGTATGGCGGCGCTGATGAAACAGCGTCAGGTGATGGTCTACACCCACGACTCCATCGGTCTGGGCGAAGACGGCCCGACGCACCAGCCGGTCGAGCAGGTGGCTTCGCTGCGCGTGACGCCGAACATGAGCACATGGCGTCCGTGTGACCAGGTGGAATCGGCGATTGCGTGGAAATACGGGGTTGAGCGTCACGACGGCCCGACGGCGCTGATCCTGTCGCGTCAGAACCTGGCGCAGCAGGAGCGTACGGCAGAGCAGCTGGCGAACGTCGCCCGCGGCGGCTACGTGCTGAAAGATTGTGCCGGCCAGCCGGAGCTGATCTTCATCGCCACCGGTTCAGAAGTTGAGCTGGCGGTTGCCGCGTGGGACCAGCTGTCTGCGGAAGGGGTGAAGGCGCGGGTGGTCTCCATGCCGTCCACCGACGCGTTCGACAAGCAGGATGCGGCGTACCGTGAATCGGTGCTGCCGAAAGCGGTTTCGGCTCGCGTGGCGGTGGAAGCGGGTATCGCCGACTACTGGTTCAAATACGTGGGCCTGAACGGCGCTATCGTCGGCATGACGAGCTTCGGCGAGTCTGCGCCGGCCGAGCTGCTGTTCGAAGAGTTCGGCTTCACCGTTGAGAACGTTGTCGCTAAAGCGAAAGCGCTGCTGGCGTAGGTTAGGGTCTGATAAACGCGAGCTGGCTTATCGGCTATTCTGACAAGAATAGCGCTGGCAGCTCTGTTACATAAAGGAAGGGATCGGCCATGAGTAAACTTGTGATTGGCGTAAATACCGCGATGTTCGACGGTCTTGATACCGACGTCGCCTTTAGCACAATAAAAAAAGCCGGGTTTCATTACGTTGAGCTGGCCTATAACCAGGGCTACGTGGGCGATATGCCGCCCGAGCTCTTTGGTGCAGAAAACGCGCAGCATATTCGTGAGCTGCTGGAAAAACACCAGCTGGGCACGCATTCGCTGGGGGCGACGATGAATATGGGCGCCGTGGATGCCGTGGAGCAGTTCAGCCAGCGCATCCGCTTTGCCAGTATGATTGGCGCAAAATGGATCAACGTCTGCGTCGGCAGAAGCGCCGATCGCGCGCGTATTATCGATAATCTGCGCGAGCTGGCGGCGGTTGCCGATGAACACGGCTGCACGATCTGTCTGGAAAACGGCGGCGATCCGAATTATGACGTCTTCCGCCTGGCCGACGACGGCTTTGCGCTGCTGGACGCTATCGATAGTCCGGCGGTGGCCTTCAACGTTGATGCCGGCAATATTGTTTCGCTGTGCCCGGACGTCGATCCGGTTGAGGCGGCGATCGCCATGCTGCCGGGGGCTCAGCATTGCCATCTGAAGGATCTGCAGGTCCGCGACGGGGAAGTGCACTTCACGCCGATGGGCTATGGCCAGCTGAACTATGTGCCAATGCTAAAAGAGCTGGAGGCGCGCGCTATTCCCTGTAGCCTGGAAATTCCTTTACGCATGCATCGCCAGCGCGATAGCTATCCGGTGCGCGGAGCTTCACCCGTCGATCCGGCGTATAGCCTGGAGGTGCTGATCCAGTCCCGGCAGATGCTGGAAAAATGGTTGGGTTACCCTGTCGACGCTTGATAAATAAAAATGCGTCGCCGCTGAAATTCAAGATAAAGAGTATGAGCTGCTGGCGCAATTTATTTTATTTTTAACTTCAAGGTTTGTTCTTATTTATCGTTAAGAATGAACTAAATATCATTTTCGATATTTTTTTGTGGGGATTATAAAAATGATTATAAGCATATTTCCATGTTCTGTGATTAAGGTCGCACACGGTTTCTGACGTATATGTTGTTATGTCTGTAACATAAGTTCATCAATCGCTCTTTTGTTCATATTAAGAAAAAAGAGTAACTAATGTTCACCGGGTACTTAACGCTCATAGATTAATTTCGTTTTATTTTTTTAACGACTTTTAACATCGAAGGTTAATTATGTCTGACTCTACACTCACTCCATTACCAAATACAAAGAAACCCACTAACTACCGCTGGGTTATCTTTGCCACGATGTTCTTCTTATTAGCCGTTAACCTGATGGATCGTATTACCTTATCGATCGGGATGCCGTATATAAAAGAAGAGTTCGATCTTTCACCGACCACTCAGGGTTTGATTCTTAGCAGCTTCTTCTGGTCCTATGCTCTGCTGCAGGTGCCGGGAGGCTGGCTGCTCGACCGCTACGGCCCGCGTAAAGTGATCACCGGCGCGCTGTTTGGCTGGGGGTTCTTCCAGGCCATTATCGGCCTGGCGAGCGGCGGAATTAGCCTGATCCTTTCCCGTATCGGTTTAGGGGTCATGGAAGCGCCGGTTTCACCCAGCGGCGCGAAGCTGAGCTCAACCTGGCTGACGCAATCTGAAAGGGGCCGCGGGGCGGTTATCATGGACTCCGGCAGCCCGCTGGGCGTGGCGATTGGCGGGATTATCGTGGCCCATTTAATCGTGCTGCTGGACTCATGGCGCGTCACCTTCGTGGTGGTCGGCCTCTTCACCATGCTGCTGGGCTTTGTGGCATGGCGAATTCTGCGCGACCGCCCGTCTGAACACCCGAAAGTGGATCCGCAGGAGGTGGCGTATATTGCCGCCGGCAACGTCAACGGCGCGACCGACGCCGATGACGCCGCGCCGACCAAGGGCCTGGGGATCAGCTGGTTTACTATGGCGGCGATCATGATTGGCCGCGCCTCCTGGGGCATGGTGTACTGGGGGCTGCTGACCTGGGGGCCGAGTTATCTGGCGCAGGCGCAGGGTCTGCAGCTGGCCTCTATTGGCAACTCGACGTTTATCATCTTTATTATGGGTACGCTGGGATGCCTGTTTAGCGGCTTCTTCGTCGACTTCCTGGTGAAGAGAGGCGTCAGCCATAACGTATCGCTGAAAAGCCTGCTGTCTATCTCCGGCATCGTCGGGCTGAGTGTGCTGTACGCGCTGTCGACGGTTACCGATCCGGACCTGGCGGTTGGCCTGCTCTCCGTCGCCGCCTTCTTTATGATGTTTGGCAGCCTGTACTGGAGCTTCCCGGCCATTCTGGCGCCGAAAGACCGCGTGGGTCTGGTTGGCGGGCTGATGAATATGGCTAACAGCTGCGCGGGGATACTGGTACCGATTCTGGTGGGCGTTATTTTACAAGCCACCGGTAGCTTTGAAAGCGTGCTGGTCTATTTCGCCGTCTGCGCCGGGTTCTACACCGTCGGGACGCTGTGCATTAACTTCAATAAATTACCGCTGAAAAACGGCCAGCTGTCATACCAGAAATAAATAGCCGCTTAGTACTGTGGCTGAATCACTATTAAATACAGGATGCTGATATGTCAGTTATATTACGAGTGGATAAAGTACCGCAGGTGTTAGCGGATGAGTTAGCGCTCGCCCACACGTTGTATGAATACAGTAAATTGTCTGCTGAACAATTGCATGCCATCGCCGGGCAAGTCCAGGTAATATTAGCCAGTGGGGAGTCGAAGGTTGAAGCCGCATTGATTAATCAATTGCCGCAATTAAAATTAATCGCCGTATTTGGTGTGGGTTATGACGGCGTGGATATTCGCGCCGCCGCCGCAAGAGGTGTCCAGGTGACCAATACGCCGGATATTTTAACCGATGACGTTGCCGACCTTGGGATCGCTCTGATGCTGAACGTATCAAGGCGCATTAACGGCGCGCAGAAGTTTATTGAGCGCGGCGGCTGGCAATCCGGCACCTACCCGCAGTCAACCAAAGTCAGCGGCGGGCGTCTGGGCATTGTTGGCTTTGGCCGCATTGGCCGGGCCGTCGCTAAAAGGGCGCAGGGCTTTGCGATGCGCATTGCCTGCTTCGATCGCAATCCCGTGGAAAGCAGCGAGGTGACGTACTATCCCGATTTGCTGGAGCTGGCGAAAAATAGCGATGTGCTGATGGTATGCGCCAGCGCGGGGAAGGAGAGCCAGAAGCTGATTAATCACGACGTGCTCGCCGCCCTTGGGCCGCAGGGGATTTTGATTAATATTGCTCGCGGCAGCGTCGTGGATGAGGAGGCGCTGGCGGAAGCTCTCACCCTCGGCACAATTGGCGGTGCGGGTCTGGACGTTTTTGCTAACGAGCCCCACGTTCCGCAGGCGCTGTTGAACCGCGATGACGTGGTGGTGACGCCGCATATTGGCAGCGCCACCCGCGCAACCCGTGCGGCAATGGCGAAGCTGGTTATCGATAATATCGCGGCGTTTTATGCCGGTAAGCCGCTGCTGACGCCGGTACCAGCGGCGTAATGTCAGCGTATTGCCTGCTGGCGTTATGCCGAACGTACGGCATCGGCGCCAGATGACCGGGTTAAGGGGGAGATAACCGTCTCCCCCTTAACAATCCTCGCTCTCCCGCAGGGAACCTCTTCCTGCCTTCAGCCTGCGGTCGGCCCATCTCCGGGGCTTGCTCCTGTCTCTATTCGCCTCTCGCCGCCATCTCTCTGGCGGTCAGCCCCTTCGGTACGCCGATTTCAGCGGGCGTGAAGGCCCCGCCTTACGCCTGTTTATCACCGCTCGTGGGTCATTGCGGCAGCGCCGGTCTTTATTGCGGATGAGACAAAAAAATGCCCGCCGGTTGTTTAACCCGCGGGCATTAGTCCTGTGCTATTCGGGCCTCGCGATTAGCTTTGCGCTTCGCGCCAGGCACTCTGCAGAAATTCACGGCACTGGCGTTCGTTATCCCACAGATCGTCCTGCTCGGTGGTGCGCATTTCGACGGCAAGGGAGATTGGGCCGAGCTCTTTCGGCAGCTCAAGGCTCATTGCGGTTCGGATAATATGCGCCGCTGACTCCGTGGTGAGGAACCCTGGTTCGCCAAATTTCATATGATAATCACCGTAACCCTGAGCCTGCGGGTCAAGGATGGCGTTAGCCAGATGCAGCTGCGAAATCAGCGGCGCGGCGAGCGTCAGCGATTCCGCGAGATCTTCCTGATTCAGCGAGACGTGAGCGCTATCCCAGGCGAGATAGAGTTTAGGGCAGTCCGGCCGCAGCGCTTTCATCCACTCCACGGTCTCGTCCGTCGGGCCAATCAGCTGACATTTATGCGCGAAGCGGTCGAGAGGCTCGACCTGTAAAAGCATATTCTCATACTGGCCAACGACTTCGCCAATACGTACCAGCGCTTCGCCAAACCCCTTTTTTGCCTCTTCACGGCGCGCGTCGCCGGGATCGCCGCCGCTCACCAGCGACAGTTTACTGGTGCCGCATTCGGCCGCCAGGTGGACCAGCTCGCAGGCGCGACGGATGGATTTCTCCCGCAGCTCGGGGTCGAGGCTGCTGAGGTTGAGATGGTCTTTAAGCAATTCGAAGGTCAGCCACTGGGTGACATTCAGGCGCTGCTGTTCAGCGAGGTTGCGGATATTCGCCGCGATTTCCGGCCGATGAATAATGCCGGTTTCAAATCCCCGGTAATAGCCGATGCCGGCGATTTCGTGGATGACCTGTAGAACGGCGTTTTCATCGCCGGCTAGCGGGAAAAAAAGCTCGGCGATGTGTGCTGAAGGATACAATTCGGTCGTTACTGTCATATCACTGCCTCCTCAAAGAGCGGGGTTAAGGTATGGGCTACGTGGTTACGCCAGGTGCAGGAAGCGCTTCATTGGCCGTGAACATTTTAATGATATCTGAACATATGAACAAACATAGAACGTTCGTAATGTCATAACCTTGACGCCGATCGCACTTTGCTCTAAACGGCGACTCTGCGCATATCGCTGTTGATTTTATTTAAGATAATTTTTCTTTACCGTTTGGCGGGCGGGAGAGGTGGGGCCGTGATGCGGCGTGATAATGAGCATTCAAGCGTTAACTTGATGTTCAAAAGTATGCATTGAGCGGGGGGAAGGGATCTCTTCGGGCCTGGGGATGAAGCTGAGGGTTGCTGTCGGCGGATCTTGCTCCGGGGAGATTGCCGCAGCCCGGGGTTGTTCGGGCTGCAGGCCCTTCTGCGGGCTCTTCTGGCTGCGGGATGAGCGGGGTTTCTCGCGGTTAAGCGCTTTCTGCCCCTCAGCCTACGCTACCGTACGGCCGCTCAAAGGCGTAAATCTACTCATCGTCGCGTTCTTTGGCGGCGCGCTGGCGTTCGTAAAATTCATCTTCCGCGGCGATGATCTCATCCATCAGCGAGTCCATATCGACGTCATGGACCTCTTCGACAAAGAGGCCGGTTAGCGGCGTTTCCGGGGTTAATTTTCCGTCTTCATACAGCATCCATATCTCTTTCGCGTAGCGCGTCTTTAATAGCTGCGGAGCGAACTGGCCGTAGTAGGAGGTGATGTTATTCACGTCACGCTCGAACATGGATTTTGCATGGTTGTTTGCCGCGGCATCTACCGCCTGCGGCAGGTCAATAATCACCGGCCCCTGCGCATCAAGCAGGACGTTGAACTCCGATAAATCACCGTGTACCAGACCGGCGCAGAGCATGCGCACGATATTGCGGATCATGGTAGCGAAATCAGCGACGGCTTCCTCTTCCGTCAAGGCCACATCGCTAAGGCGCGGGGCGACCGCGCCCTCGGCGTCAGTGACAAGCTCCATCAATAACACGCCGTCAATGCAGATATAGGGTTGAGGTACGCGAACCCCGGCGTTAGCCAGGCGGAACAGCGCATCGACCTCCGCCATTTGCCAGGTCTCTTCCTGCTGCTTGCGTCCGAACTTTGAGCCTTTTTGCATCGCGCGGTTATTACGCGAATTGCGGACTTTACGACCTTCCTGATACTGCACGGCCTGCTTAAAGCTGCGCTGTGCCGCCTCTTTGTACACTTTGGCGCATTGGATCTTATCACCGCATAAAACAGTGTAAACGTCGGCTTCTTTACCGCTTTTCAGCCGTTGAAGCACTTCGTCTATCAGGCCGTCATCGACCAGAGGTTGGATTCTGTTTGGGATTTTCATGCGGCTTTATACCTTATTTCAGACGCTTTTCGTACTGATAATACGGGACAGTCATCGTGTTCCATCCGGGTCAAAATCATGACATAGCTCAGTAAGTGCGATGTTTTCTGGAATGGGTAACAAGGTTAACTGGAATCAGGGAAATTGTCCCGCAGGAATGCAGGTACAAAACAGCTGCAGGGCATACGCGGTGCGGGCTCTTAGGGATTCACCTAATGACGCCGGTCGTTCCCGATGGCGCATTTAAGGCGGGCTGGCGCCGAAAGATGCGCCGCCGGGGCGCTATGGGGGCGGTAAAGTCAGAAAAAACAACGAGCCTTAACAAATGGTCATACTTCACCTCCGCGAATAGCACATAAAGTGCAACAATTATTCTTGCACTTAATTTAGCGCCTCCCTACAATCCCCGCGATAGTGTACTCGTAATTGATACATATTTTGTGGCGATGAGCGACACAAATGGCCTTCAGCCAGCCCGGACAAAGGAAGTGGCGCAGCGTCCCCCGCAGCGTCTTGTTCGGCGGCAACAACAACCAGCGGAATAAAAATAATGAGCCTGCAAAAACCTTGGGTTAACTTTCATCGGCGTTTGTTGGGGACGGCGCTGCTCGCGGCGCTGCTTGCCGGATGCGACAACGGCATCGCGCAAAATGCCGCCCCCCAGGCGCCTGCCGTCAGCGCAGCCGACGTGGTGGTCAAACCCGTCAGCCAGTGGGATAGCTTTAACGGCCGAATCGAAGCGGTAGAGAGCGTCCAGCTGCGTCCGCGCGTCTCCGGCTATATCGATAAAGTGAACTACACCGATGGCCAGGAAGTGAAAAAAGGCGAGGTGCTGTTCACCATCGACGACAGAACCTACCGCGCCGCGCTCGAACAGGCGCAGGCGGAGCTTTCGCGCAGCAAAACCCAGGCCAGCCTGGCCCGCAGCGAGGCCGGCCGTACCGACAAGCTGGTGAACACCAACGTGGTCTCCCGCGAAGAGTGGGAGCAGCGGCGTTCGGCCGCCGTTCAGGCGCAGGCCGATATGCGGGCGGCGCAGGCGGCGGTTGACGCGGCGCAGCTGAATCTTGATTTTACCAAAGTGACCGCGCCTATCGACGGCCGCGCCAGCCGCGCGCTGATCACCAGCGGCAACCTCGTCACCGCAGGCGACAGCGCCAGCGTGCTCACTACTCTGGTGTCGCAGAAGACGGTTTACGTCTACTTTGACGTGGATGAATCAACCTATCTCCACTACCAAAACCTTGCCCGCAGCGGGCAGGGGGCGTCCAGCAGTCATCTGGCCCTGCCGGTGGAAATTGGCCTGGTCGGAGAGGAGGGCTATCCCCATCAGGGCAAAGTGGATTTCCTCGACAATCAGCTCACCCCGAGTACCGGCACGATCCGCATGCGCGCGGTGCTGGATAACGCCCAGCGCCTGTTTACGCCGGGACTGTTCGCCCGCGTGCGCCTGCCGGGCAGCGCCGAGTTCAACGCCATGCTGATTGACGACAAGGCGGTATTAACCGATCAGGATCGAAAATACGTTTATATCGTTGATAAAGATGGTAAAGCGCAGCGTCGGGATATCACGCCTGGCCGCCTGGCGGCGGGCCTGCGCATCGTGCAGCAGGGGCTCAACCCCGGCGATAAAGTCATCGTAGACGGCTTACAAAAAGTGTTTATGCCGGGCATGCCGGTTAACGCGAAAACCGTCGCCATGACCGCCAGCACCGCCCTTAACTGATCCCTTACCAGAGAATCCGTCGTATGGACTTTTCCCGCTTTTTTATCGACAGGCCGATTTTTGCCGCGGTGCTGTCGATTTTGATTTTCGTCACCGGATTGATCGCGATTCCGCTGCTGCCGGTCAGCGAATATCCTGACGTCGTGCCGCCGAGCGTGCAGGTGCGCGCGGAGTATCCGGGCGCCAACCCGAAGGTTATCGCGGAAACCGTGGCCACGCCGCTGGAGGAAGCGATCAACGGCGTTGAAAACATGATGTATATGAAATCCGTCGCCGGTTCCGACGGCGTGCTGGTCACCACCGTGACCTTCCGCCCGGGCACCGATCCCGACCAGGCGCAGGTTCAGGTGCAAAACCGGGTATCGCAGGCCGAAGCCCGCCTGCCTGAGGACGTGCGCCGCCTCGGGATCACCACCCAGAAGCAGTCTCCCACGCTCACCCTGGTGGTGCATCTGTTCTCGCCGAATGGCAAGTACGATTCGCTGTATATGCGCAACTACGCCACGCTGAAGGTGAAGGATGAGCTGGCGCGCCTGCCGGGCGTCGGGCAGATTCAGATTTTTGGCTCCGGCGAATACGCCATGCGCGTCTGGCTGGACCCCAATAAGGTGGCGGCGCGCGGCCTGACCGCTTCTGACGTCGTCGCGGCGATGCAGGAGCAAAACGTACAGGTTTCCGCCGGCCAGCTCGGCGCCGAGCCGCTGCCGAAAGAGAGCGATTTCCTGATCTCGATTAACGCCCAGGGGCGCCTGCATACCGAGGAGGAGTTCGGCAATATCATCCTCAAAACGGCCCAGGACGGATCGGTGGTGCGCCTGCACGACGTGGCGCGCGTTGAGATGGGCTCCGGCAGCTACGCCCTGCGCTCGCAGCTGAATAATAAAGACGCGGTCGGGATTGGTATCTTCCAGTCGCCGGGGGCGAACGCCATCGACCTCTCTAACGCCGTACGCGCGAAGATGAGCGAGCTGTCGACGCGCTTCCCGGAGGATATGAAGTGGGCGGCGCCGTACGACCCAACGGTCTTCGTGCGCGACTCCATCCGCGCGGTGGTGCAAACCCTGCTGGAAGCGGTGGTGCTGGTCGTGCTGGTGGTGATTCTGTTCCTGCAAACCTGGCGCGCGTCGATCATCCCGCTGATTGCCGTGCCGGTGTCGGTGGTGGGGACGTTCAGCATCCTCTACCTGCTTGGTTTCTCGCTGAATACCCTGAGCCTGTTCGGGCTGGTGCTCGCCATCGGGATCGTGGTGGATGACGCCATCGTGGTGGTGGAGAACGTCGAGCGTAATATTGAAGAGGGGCTGGCACCGCTGCAGGCGGCGCACCAGGCGATGCGCGAGGTTTCCGGGCCGATTATTGCTATCGCCCTGGTGCTGTGCGCGGTATTCGTACCGATGGCCTTCCTCTCCGGCGTCACCGGGCAGTTCTACAAGCAGTTTGCGGTAACTATCGCTATTTCGACGGTGATCTCGGCGATTAACTCGCTGACGCTCTCCCCGGCGCTGGCGGCGCTGCTGCTGAAGCCGCACGGCGCGCCGAAAGATATGCCGACCCGGCTTATCGACAGACTGTTCGGCTGGCTGTTCCGACCGTTTAACCGCTTCTTCAACCGCAGCTCCCACGGCTATCAGGGACTGGTAGCGAAAACCCTGGGCCGACGCGGGGCGGTGTTCCTGGTTTATGTGCTGCTGCTTTGCGCCGCCGGGGTGATGTTTAAAGCCGTGCCCGGTGGATTTATTCCGACCCAGGATAAGCTGTATCTGATTGGCGGCGTGAAGATGCCGGAAGGCGCTTCGCTGGCGCGAACCGACGCGATGATCCGCAAAATGAGCGAAATCGGCATGAACACCGAAGGCGTGGATTATGCGGTGGCGTTCCCGGGACTCAACGCGTTGCAGTTTACCAATACGCCGAACACCGGTACGGTCTTCTTCGGCCTGAAGCCGTTCGATCAGCGTACGCATACCGCGGCGGAAATTAACGCCGAGATTAACGCTAAAATTGCGCAGCTGCAGCAGGGGTTCGGCTTCTCGATCCTGCCGCCGCCGATTCTGGGACTGGGCCAGGGTTCCGGCTACTCGCTTTATATCCAGGACCGGGCCGGGCTGGGCTACGGCGCGCTGCAAACTGCGGTTAATACCATGTCGGGGGCGATTATGCAGACGCCGGGAATGCACTTCCCGATCTCCACCTATCAGGCCAACGTTCCGCAGCTGGATGTGCAGGTAGATCGCGATAAGGCCAAGGCTCAGGGCGTGTCGCTGACCGATCTGTTCGGGACGCTGCAGACCTATCTGGGATCGTCCTACGTGAACGATTTTAACCAGTTTGGCCGCACCTGGCGCGTGATGGCCCAGGCCGACGGGCCGTTCCGCGACAGCGTGGAGGATATCGGTAATCTACGCACCCGCAACAGCCAGGGCGAGATGGTGCCGATCGGCAGCATGGTGAATATCACCACCACCTACGGGCCCGATCCGGTGATCCGCTACAACGGCTATCCGGCGGCGGATCTTATCGGTGATGCCGATCCCCGCGTGCTGTCGTCCGCTCAGGCGATGACGACGCTGGCCGGGATGTCTAAGCAGGTGCTGCCGAACGGGATGAATATTGAATGGACGGACCTCAGCTACCAGCAGGCCACTCAGGGTAACACGGCCATGATCGTCTTCCCGGTCGCGGTGCTGCTGGCGTTCCTGGTGCTGGCGGCGCTGTATGAAAGCTGGACGCTGCCGCTGGCGGTGATCCTGATCGTGCCGATGACCCTGCTATCCGCTCTGTTCGGGGTCTGGTTAACCGGCGGCGATAATAACGTGTTCGTGCAGGTAGGGCTGGTGGTGCTGATGGGGCTGGCCTGTAAGAACGCCATCCTGATCGTCGAGTTCGCCCGCGAGCTGGAGATGCAGGGGAAAGGGATTATCGAGGCCGCGCTGGAGGCCTGTCGCCTGCGTCTGCGCCCGATTGTGATGACCTCGATTGCCTTTATCGCCGGGACTATCCCGCTGATTCTGGGCCACGGAGCGGGGGCGGAGGTTCGCGGCGTTACCGGGATCACGGTGTTCTCCGGGATGCTAGGGGTGACGCTGTTCGGCCTGTTCCTGACGCCGGTGTTTTACGTTACGCTGCGCAAGTTCGTGACGCGCGGCAAGCCGGTAGCGGAGGTTCAGCCCTCCTGACCCAACCTTCATAGCATAAAAAAACCGCCTTCACTGAAGGCGGTTTTTTACTATTTAAGGGAGCCGGAGCGCCGGATTTAGTGCGCTTTTTTGGCGAGAGCGTCAGCTTCGGGCAGCGGCAGGCAGCCGCTGATATCGCCTTTTTTGACCTTTTCCAGCGCGCTCGCCACGGTATGGCGAGCCAGCACGTTCAGCGATGCCTGTTCGGCTTCGTCGGCGATGGACTTGAAGTACCAGCAGGCGTTGGCGCTGACCACGCAGCGGGCCGGGACGTCAGGGCGCGAAGCCCACAGCTTTTTGTCTTCAATCACGGAGACGTAGATATCGCGCAGGGTAATTTTATCAGCCGGGCGGCCAAGGTGGATGGATCCGTTGCGCCCCAGCGTCGAGACGATAATGCCGTCGCGCGTGAGGGGAACCATCAGTTTACGGATAAAGCTCGGATTGGCTTCCAGGCCATAGGCGAGGATCGCGCTGGTCGAACGTTCACCCAACTGCTCCGCCATCGCTACGCTGAGAACCATCTGCAAAGCTGTCGGGAAGCGGTAATCTAGCATTTCATCTTCCTGGGTCGCGGTGAATATTATTCTTTTTGGCACCGCAGAGGTGAGTGATCAATAAGCACAATATAACAAATAAGGCGACTTTTTAGAAGGAATCCCCGTCGGGGAGGGCACGTAAAGTCCATTTTCACCGTGGGCCTTTAGCGGGTGGGGTGGGATGGCTGAAGGGGCCTGGCGAGGGGCGTTGGGTCCGCGGCTGCGTCTAAGCGATTCGGATTCAGTCGCGTTCATGCCGCGGGGTAGCGTCTTAGCGGCAGCGCGTCGTTACAGAACTCTGTAGCCATCCGCGATATCTACGTGGAACCACGCTTCTATCTTTATAAAAAGTATGGCCGTCCGGTGTCGCCAAAAACCATCGCTCAGAGGGTGAAATAACACCTACGCGCAGTAAGTACCGGTTCGCCTCAGAAAAGCTGAATTTATGCATTTTCTGCGCCGGGGCGTCGACGGCGCTGAGAGCGACCTCTTTCATCGGATGACTCTGGTAATCACCGATGGAGACGATTGGTGGGCTGGTGGAGTCGAAATTGGCTATATAATTATTGAGTTAATTAAATATATGATTACCGGGGAACATTATTCCCCGGTTCAGGGGATTATTGCTTTTTCTTTTCCAGTGCTTCCCATAACCCCATCAGATAAGTAACACCTAATGCGCGGTCGTAAAGGCCATAGCCCGGACGCCCGGTTTCACCCCAGATAAAGCGACCATGATCCGGGCGAATATAGCCGTCGAAGCCGTTATCATGCAGAGCCTGCATCACACGATACATATCCAGAGAACCATACTGTGAAGGATGAGCAGATTCGTAGAAATCTTTATCCTTAATCAGTTTGATATTACGGACATGAGCAAAATGGAGACGCTTACGACGGGTAAATTCCGCCAGAATCTCATACACATTATTATCGGGATCTTCAGCAATCGATCCGGTACATAGAGTAATACCATTGGCGGGTGAATCAACCGCATCGCAAATCATTGCCAGATCGGCATGGTTTTTCACAACGCGCGGCAGCCCAAAAATAGAGTACGGTGGATCGTCCGGGTGGATTGCCATTTTCACACCCACTTCTTCGCAAACCGGAATAATTTCACGTAGGAAATAAAACAGATTTTCACGCAGCTTGTCATCATCAACGCCGCCGTAACGGGAAAATAATTCTTGTACTTTTGCCAGACGCTCTGGTTCCCATCCTGGTAAGGCGAAACCGTTAGAATTATCCAGGACTTCTTTCACCACCTCTTCCAGCGTTTTATCAATACCATGCTTTTCGAAAGCCATAGTCAATGAACCATCTGGAAGGACATAGTTCATGTCGGTTTTCATCCAGTCAAAGACGGGCATGAAGTTATAGCAGATAACTTTTACGCCAAAACCGGCCAGATTACGGATGGTTTGTTTGTAGTTTTCAATATAGCGGTCGCGCTCTGGCGTACCGATTTTGATGTCATCATGTATGTTGACGCTTTCAATGACTTCCATCGTCAGGCCCGCAGCATGCGCCTGCTCCACCAGCGCCTTAATTTTATCAACCGGCCAGACTTCTCCAGGTGCAACGTCATACAGAGCACCCACCACACCTTCCACTCCAGGCACCTGTCGAATATATTCCAGAGGGATTTTATCTTCCTGCGGCCCAAACCATCGCATTGTCATCTGCATTCTTACATCCGCCTTTACCGTTGCATTTTCGCTTTTTGAATTAGTACCATACTAGTATCAAAAAGCATATTCAGTAATTTTCCTGAGATCAACCCTCCGTTACAAAAATAAGTTGCAGCCCTCTGTCCGTGTAACTCTGTAATGCTCTGCTTGGAACACTCAAACCGGAAATAGAGATTCCGTTATGTGTTGTTTTTTTGTGAATTAAGTAAATAAGGAGATCCTTATGTAACAATATGGCATGAAATTCACGCTGAAATGATCGGAATAAATATATTTCATGATGGTTTTAACGAATGGAAATAAGATCTAAATAATATGAATCAAGTCACAATTTGTTTATTTATACTTGTATGGTAGTAGACTGCTGAGCCGGGAGAGGTTTAATGTTTATGCCATCAACCCTGCGTTAGAGACCTGTTCTTGCCAACAAGACGGTGTTTAGCCTACGACAAATGCTTTCGTGGAGAATGTATGCCGCTAATAAATAATAGTTTTATGATCAATAGCATAACGGGTGAAAAACTCTATTCTGAACTGGCTAAAACGTTACCCATTATTGATTATCATTGCCACCTTGATGCAAAGGCTATCTGGGAAAATAAACCATTTGCTGATATCAGCCAGCTATGGCTGGAAGGCGATCATTACAAATGGCGTGCGATGCGTGCGAATGGTATTCCTGAACGGAAAATTACCGGTGATGCCTGTGCAGAAGAAAAATTCGAAGCCTGGGCGCAAACCGTTGAAGCCAGTTTTGGCAACCCGCTCTACCACTGGACCCACCTCGAGCTTAAACATTACTTTGATATCGACGACACGCTAAATAGCAAAAACTGGCGTGAAATTATGCAGCGTTGTAATGAACAATTACACGGGAGTGATTTTTTACCTCAAGCATTAATCCGTCGTTCAAATGTTGAAGCGCTGTGTACCACCGATGGCCCGCTCGACGATCTGCACTTCCATCTGCAACTGGCAGCAAACCATGACTTTTCCACCCTCGTTTTGCCAACCTTCCGCCCGGATGAACTGTTCGATACAGATCCGGAGCGCTTCCTGACCTTTGTCTCACGACTGGCTCAAAAAACCGAAACGCCGATCGTGTCGCTGGAACAGTTCCTGGCAGCTCTGGAATCACGCATCGATTTCTTCCACAGCGCAGGCTGCCGTATTTCCGATCACGGGCCGCTGGCGGTACGTTATTGCCACATTGATGCAACCGCGCAGGATGTACTATTCCAGCGCCGACTGGGCGGTGAGGTACTGACGGAAGATGAACTCCAGGCATGGGATAGCCTTATTTTTGTCGCACTCGCCAGAATGTATAAGCAGCGAAACTGGGCGATGCAAATCCACTTTGGCGCGATCCGTAACAACAACAAACCTATGTTCCACAAAGTAGGTATCAACTGCGGCTTTGATTCGATTGGCGATCAGACGCATCTCGCGGAAAGTCTAAATGCCCTGCTCAACGCCATGGCTGAAAACGACGGCCTGCCAAAAACCATCCTCTACAACCTCAACGCCGGCTACAACGATGTGGTTGCGTCTACCATCGCCAATTTCCAGAGTGGTGAAGAGGGCGTGAAATCCCCGCTGCAATTTGGTTCCGGCTGGTGGTTTAACGATACCCGTCGCGGCATGGTCAACCAGCTTAACGCGCTGGCCGATCAGGGTTTACTGGCCAACTTTATTGGCATGCTCACCGATTCCCGCAGCTTCGTATCCTATACCCGTCACGATTACTTCCGCCGGATCCTCTGCGATCTGCTTGGCGGTTGGGTAGAAAAAGGCGAAGTCCCGAATGACGAAGAGATCCTTGCCACGATGATCCGTGGCATCTGTGTAGACAACGCACGTCGTTATTTCCGTTTTGCTCAGGCCTGATACAGGGATAAACCATGTCGCTTAAAAAGAGAAAAGTCACCATTCCTGTCAGTATCGGCTATGGTCTGACAGATATTATGGGTGGCGGAGCCTTTACCGTTATCGGTGCATGGCTGCTTTTTTACTACACCACATTTGTGGGTCTGTCACCGATTGAAGCCGCTTCAATCGTCGCTATCGCCCGTATTGTCGATGCTATCGTCAGCCTGTTTATGGGCAGCTTTACGGATCATTTCTATAAAAATAAACTGGGTAAGAAATTTGGTCGTCGCCGCTTCTTCCTGTTGATCGGTGCACCGCTGATGCTGGTTTACATCATGCTGTGGCTGAACGGGATGAATTTTTGGTTCTATCTTGCGGTTTATCTGGCCTTTGAGGTTATCGCCGCAATGGTACTGATCCCGTGGGAAACGCTGCCTTCCGAGATGACCAAAGACTTCAACGAGCGAACTAAACTGTCCACCTGCCGCATGTTCCTGTCGGCGTCCGGGACGTTCCTTGCGACCTTTATTCCGGGCCTGTTGATTGGCTGGCTGGGCGAAAACAATGCCGATGCTTATCTGATCAACGGTGTGGTGTTTGCCGTGATGTTCACCGTCTGCGTATTTATCTCCTGGAAAGTGACCTGGGAACGTGAGCTAACGCCGGAAATGCTGGCGGAGATTGAGAAAGAGCCACAGGCAAAAACTACCGCTGAGAAACTGGCCGCCTTTGGCAATCTGTTTAAGGAGTATGCCTCAACACTGAAGGTTCGCGCGTTCCGTAAACACCTGGCAATCTATCTTTTCTCCTTTACCGCCAAGGACGTTTACAACACCGTTTTCGTATTTTTCTGCGTCTACTGCCTGAATGTTTCCTCCTCACTGGCGGGTACGCTGCTGTCGATGAGTATTGTCGGGCTGCCGGTCACACTGGCGGCAGGGATGGCGATCATTAAATACGGCCCGTCCCGTCTTTATGTCTTCGCTTACACTCTGATGATGCTGTGTCTCGGCGGGTTCTTCCTGGTCTATCAGTTCCCGACAGACAATAAGGTGATGCTGCTGGTGATCCTCGCCGGGATCTATCAGGTAGGTCGCTGCGTCCTGGAGTTTACCCCGTGGAACGTATTCCCGTTTATCCCGGATATCGACGAAATGATTACGCGTCAGCGTCGCGAAGGGCTGTTTGCTGCGGTAATGACCTTCTCCCGTAAGACAACGGTCGCGATTGCTACCTTTGCGGTGGGTCTGCTTCTGCAAAGTGGCGGTTTCGTGAAAGGGAGCCAGGTTCAGCCGCAGGAAGCCATCGACACCATCGCCATGCTGCTATTCGTGGGCACTGCCGCGCTGCTGATGATCGCCCTGTGGCAGGCGCTGACCTTCCATCTGAACAAGCGCACGCACAAGATTTTTGTCGATGAAATTGAGCGCCTCAAAGCTAATGGCCACAAGCAAAATGTGACGCCAGAGGCCCGCCATGTTGTGGAAGATCTTACCGGTTATTCCTATGACGAACTGTGGAATCCGGCACCGGCTCAGCACGTAAAGTCGAATAACCCAGGCTCCGTGTTAAACGAATAACCCTCATCGGCAGCAGATCGTAATCCGTCTGTTGCCGACCCTCTTTTTATTTAGCGAGTAGAACATGCAAAATACGCTTTTAACGGCAAACGCCACCGTTCCAGCCTGGGATCGCGACAAACTGGTTTCGCGTATCGTTCATCTGGGATTTGGCGCTTTTCATCGCGCACATCAGGCGGTTTACGCCGATATTCTGGCTGCGGAACATGGCAGTGACTGGGGCTACACCGAAGTTAATCTGATTGGTGGCGAGCAGCAGATTGCCGATCTGAATAACCAGCATCATCTCTTCACGGTTGCAGAAATGTCGGCAGACGCCTGGACTGCCCGCGTGGTTGGCGTGGTTAAACGTGCGCTTCATGCGCAGGTGGACGGGCTGGAGACGGTGCTGGCAGCCATGTGCGAGCCGCAGGTAGCCATTGTCTCAATGACGATCACCGAAAAAGGCTATTGTCATTCGCCCGCTACGGGCCAGTTAATGCTGGATCACCCGTTTATTAGCGCCGATCTGCAAAACCCGCATCAGCCAAAATCCGCACCGGGTGTCATTGTGGAAGCCCTGGCGCGCCGTAAAGCGGCCGGTCTGCCACCCTTTACCGTCATGTCCTGCGACAATATGCCGGAAAACGGGCACGTCACACGTAACGTTATTGGTACTTATGCCCGCGCGCTTGATGCGGAGCTGGCGGCCTGGATTGAACAAAACGTGACATTCCCTTCCACGATGGTAGATCGTATCGTACCAGCCATTACCCCGGATACGCTGGACAAGATTGAACAGATCACCGGAGTGCGCGATCCGGCAGGCGTAGCCTGTGAACCTTTCCGCCAGTGGGTAATTGAAGATAACTTTGTGGCAGGCCACCCGGAGTGGGAAAAAGCAGGCGCCGAACTGGTTTCCAACGTGCTTCCATTTGAAGAGATGAAGCTGCGCATGCTGAACGGTAGCCACTCTTTCCTGGCATACCTGGGCTATCTGGCGGGCTATCAGCACATCAATGAATGTATGGATGATGAGAACTTCCGCCTTGCCGCACACGCGCTGATGTTGAACGAGCAGGCTCCAACGCTGAACGTCAAAGGCGTCGATTTGACACGCTATGCTGATCTGCTGATTGAGCGCTACAGCAACACGGGGCTGCGTCACCGTACCTGGCAGATCGCGATGGATGGTAGCCAGAAACTTCCGCAGCGTATGCTGGATTCCGTTCGCTGGCACCTGGCGCACCACAGTCGTTTCGATCTGCTGGCGATGGGCATTGCGGGCTGGATGCGCTATGTCGGCGGCGTAGATGAACGAGGAAACAGTATTGACGTTAGCGACCCACTGCTTCCTGTGCTTAGAGAGGCGGTATCCCGCAGTGAGCAAGGCGAAGCTCGCGTGAAAGCACTCCTTGGCATTGAGGCTATTTTTGGCAAAGAATTGCCGCATGTAGCAGAGTTTGTCGGGAAAATCACCCAGGCCTATTTATCGTTACTGGAAAACGGGGCGAAAAACACAGTCGCTCAATACATAGTTACTAAATAATATCATACAGATACAGGCCTGCGGTTCGCGCTGGCTTGATCAGGAGGAGGCCGATGCCTCCTCTTTTTTTGCCAGACGTGCTGAGTGCCGATGAGTTTTTATGATTACCCATACAAATATCTACAGGTAATTTTTGAACCATATTTGACTAGTTTAATACACTGGGTACATGGGTCATCAGCTCTTTGTTTGTCAGTGGACGGTCGCGGCGAATTTGGTTAATCCGCCCGCAGGGGCTGGCTAATTTCATTATGAATACTCCTTTGTGGTTTACGGCATAAATACAGACAGGCCGCAATTCCGGTAAGAAGTGCGGCCTGTCTGCATGGATGTGTTAATTGTTAGGGTAAGAGAAAAATGCTCTGTCATTGAAGGGCGTAGCATCTAACTCATGGTTCGCAAGACATTAGACCTTGAACGCCAGAAGCGGCGTTCAAGGTCTAATGGCAGATTTCTTGGCAAATTACTGCCTGGCTATTTGCATCTCTGAGGCTGTCACTCCGTCACCATCATACAGCTGGTAATCGGCATCTTTAGGTTTGGCGGCTTTGATTTCCGTATCGGTTAACGGCTTGGTTTTTCTTGCCATGGGGAGTCTCCATGCATTTAGGCCCAACGAAAACAATTGAGCTTTTCGTTGGGCCTATCAATGGGCCTAAAAGGTTCGGATTTAATTAGTTCTCTTCGGACTTCGCAAGACAAATTGAGGGCACAAAAAAGCCCACAGGGCTTGCGCCGTGCGGGCTCTTAGGACTTCATCGGATGACTCTGGTAATCACCGATGGAGAATTTTGGTGGAGCTGGCGGGAGTTGAACCCGCGTCCGAAATTCCTACATCCTCGGCACTACATGCTTAGTCAGTCTTTACATTCGCCTGGCACCTGCGGACAGACACGCCACTACCAGACTAGCCTGATTAGTTTTAACGCTTCAACCCCAGGCAGGGTATTCACGCGATCTCTTTTGGGTTTGACCTCTCTTTGATCCCCGTCTTAAGAGCGGAAGCTAGGGAGAGAGGGCTCAGAGCAGGTTATTAAGCTGCTAAAGCGTAGTTTTCGTCGTTTGCGACTATTTTTTTGCGGCTTTTTACGAGGCCAACCGCCCCTCGGCATGCACCTTGGGTTTCGCGAATCCCGTCGAATCCAGAATCAGCCCCAATGTGTTAGAACAAGTATAACAGATTTATGAACAGGCTTACCAGCCCTCGTTCGGTGGTTTATAGCGCCTGATTGGGTAAAAAATCAGCATCAACAACGATATAGCACAAGGGCCAGCTTAGCTGGCCCTTGGAGAAGGAGGTTAACGTCCGGCGTGTTTCATAATGCGCGCTTTATCCACCGCCCATTCGCGGTCTTTCAGATCGGTACGCTTGTCGTGCTGTTTCTTACCTTTCGCCACGCCAATTTTCACTTTGCACCAGGCGTTTTTCCAGTACAGCGACAGGGCAACGACGGTATAACCTTCCCGGTTAATACGGCCGTACAGCGCATCGAGCTCGCGCTGATTCAGCAGCAGCTTGCGGGTGCGAGTCGGGTCGCAGACGTAGTGGGTTGAAGCCACGGCCATTGGCGTAAAGTTGGCACCAAACAGATAGGCTTCGCCGTCTTTCAGGATCACGTAGCTATCGCCGATGTTGGCTTTACCTGCGCGCAGAGATTTGACTTCCCACCCTTGCAGGGCGAGACCCGCCTCGTATTCATCTTCGATAAAGTATTCATGACGGGCGCGTTTATTCAGCGCAATGGTGGCTGATCCAGGTTTGTGTGCTTTTTTCTTAGTCATAGTGTCCTGAAGTCATCGCTTATCTTATACATAGTTACCTCAATCCATCCTGCGAGGTGTAACGCGTTATCTTAGCACGAGTTGTGGCACAGCGTTTTTTTTAGCAGCAGATAAATGATATTATTTGCGCCGTGTTTAAATGTGGAACTTGCTATGCCTCAGATTAGCCGTACCGCGCTGGTGCCGTTCAGCGTGGAGCAGATGTATCAACTCGTAAACGATGTGAAGTCCTACCCTGATTTTTTGCCAGGCTGCACCGGTAGCCGCGTGCTGGAGTCCGGACCGACGCAGATGATGGCGGCGGTTGATGTGTCCAAGGCAGGCATCAGCAAGACTTTCACAACGCGGAATACGTTAACCAGCAACCAGAGCATCCTGATGAGTCTGGTCGATGGTCCGTTTAAATCGCTTATTGGCGGCTGGCGGTTTATTCCGCTGAGTCCGGATGCGTGCAAAATCGAATTCCACCTCGATTTTGAATTCACCAACAAGCTGATTGAAATGGCGTTTGGCCGCATTTTTAAAGAGCTGGCGCTCAATATGGTGCAGGCGTTTACCACCCGGGCGAAAGAGGTTTATCGTGTCGGCTAAAATCGTCGTTGAAGTCGCCTATGCTTTGCCTGAAAAGCAGTATTTGCAAAGCGTAAGGCTGGAGGAGGGGGCGACGGTCGAACAGGCGATTATTGCCAGCGGGCTTCTGGCGCTACGCGACGATATAAATCTGGCGAAAAACAAGGTGGGAATTTATAGCCGCCCGGCCAAACTGCACGATGAAGTCCATGATGGCGACCGGGTGGAGATTTACCGGCCGCTCATTGCAGACCCGAAAGAGCTACGGCGCCAGAGGGCAGAGAAAAAGAACGACGAGAAGTAGGGCCGGCTGGCATAAAAAAAGCGCTCATTGAGCGCTTTTTGCGTTTCCGGAGCGGTATGGCTACCGCCGCCTGTGCATTACTCTTTGGTCAGCGCCGGTTTGTTATCAATGTTGGTTAACACACCGCTGTTGTTAAAGGTCAGAGTGAGGGTCTGCTGGGTAATGTTTTCATGCCCAGGCTGCTGACGGAAAACGTAGAACCAGGTGTTAGTGCCAAACGGATCCGACATCATTGGAGTACCCAGAGCATAAGCAACCTGCTGTTGCGTCATGCCGACACGAATTTTTGCTACATCGTTAGGTGCCAGATAGTTACCCTGGTTGATGTCAGGACGGTAAACCACTCGTTCCAGAGTGGAACAGCCTGCGGTCAACATAAGAAGAACCGCTGCGGCAGCAGTCAGCGTTTTACAGCGCATAGTGATTTGATTCCTTTTCGGGCCCGAGCAGTACGTGGCTCATCTGTAATATGCCGATAATAATAGACCTTTGCCCAGTTGGAAACCTTCGACTGCAGGTCTTACGGCAATTTGCTGTTCACTATGACTCTGCGGAAATCAAAAAGTTTACGCCGCGAGCAACTCTTTCGCGTTCGCCAGCGTGTTGCGCGTGACTTCGCTACCGCCCAGCAGGCGGGCCAGCTCCTGCAGACGCGCGCGTTTATCCAGCGGATGCATGTGGGTTTCGGTCATCTCACCATCGGTCTCTTTGCAGACGATGAAGTGGTGATGACCGCAGCCAGCTACCTGCGGCAGGTGGGTGACGCACATTACCTGGGTCGATTCCCCCAGCTGGCGTAGCAGCTTGCCGACCACGGCGGCCGTCGGGCCGCTGATGCCGACATCGACTTCATCGAAAATCAGGGCCGGCGTTTCCATCTTCCGTGCGGTAATGACCTGAATCGCCAGCGCAATACGGGATAGCTCGCCGCCGGAGGCCACTTTAGCAATAGGTTGCAGCGGCTGGCCGGGGTTGGTGGTCACGCGAAACTCGATGCGATCCGCGCCTTCGGCAGTCAGATGACGCTCATCAAAGACGATGTCGATGGCAAACACCCCGTGAGGCATGGAAAGTGAGTGCATACTCTCAGTGATCAGCCGGGTCAGCTCATCGGCGCTGCGCTGCCGCGCGGCGTGCAGCTGCCGGGCCGTTTCCAGCGCCAGCTGGTGATGTTCAACCACCGTCTGGCTGAGCGACTCCAGCGAGCCTGCGCTGTCGTCCAGCAGGCGCTGTTCTTCTAACAGCGCCTGATAGAACGCAGGCAGCTCTTCCGGCGTAATTTGATGCTTGCGGGCAAGGGAAATCTGCCGCGAGATACGCTGCTCCAGTTCGAACAGGCGGTTTGGGTCGAGATCCAGACGGTCGTTATAATGGCGCAGCTCGTCGGTTGCCTCGCTTAGCTGAATTGACGCTTCTTCCAGCATATCCAGCACGCTGGATAGCTTGCTGTCCATGCCGACCAGCTCGCCCACCAGCTGCTTAGCGGCGTAGAGCTGGCTTTGCAGGTTCGCCTCTTCGCCGTCCGCCATCACCGTCAGCGCATGCTGACAGGTGCTCAGCAGCTGGCCGCTGTTGGCAAGACGCCTGTACTCTTCGTCGATTTGTTCGAATTCACCCTGCTGCGGGCAGAACTCGTTTAGCTCTTTTAGCTGATACTGCAGCAGGTCGGCGCGAGCGGCGCGTTCCTGGCTCTGCTGCTGATGCTGCGCCAGCTCGCGGCAGCTCTGGTGCCACTGGCGATAATGCCCGGCCATGAGCTGAGTAAGCGCATACTCACTGGTATAACCATCGAGCAGCGTTTTTTGATGTTCTGGCTTGGTTAGCAGCTGGTGCGCGTGCTGGCCGTGGATCTGGATAAGCAACTGACCGAGCTCGCGAAGCTGGGAGAGGGGAACGGCGGTACCGTTAATGAAGCCGCGCGAACGGCCGTCGGTGCTGATGACGCGGCGAAGTAAACACTCACGTCCGCTTTCCAGCTGGTTCTCTTCCAGCCAGCGCTGCGCCGCGGGCGTATCTTTTAACGCGAAGCGCGCGCACAGGTCTGCGCGGCTGGCGCCTCTTCGCACCATATCAGCTTCCGCTCTGCCGCCAAGGCACAGCCCAAGCGCATCGATGGCTATCGATTTCCCCGCACCGGTTTCCCCGGTGATGGCGGTCATGCCGCTGTGAAAATCGATCTCCAGTTCACGAACGATAGCAAAATTACTGATGGTGAGTTGCGCCAACATAGCTGCCTTCCTGTATGAAAAACCATTACTGTGTTTTCGTACAGTATAGACTGGTTTTTTATCCAGTAAAGAGGCAGCTTATAAAATCAGAATAATTTTTTCGACCATCCGAGCTTGGTGCTCAATGTATTGAAATAGCTGTAATCTTTCGGGTGAATAAGATTCAGGTGGTAGTCGCAGCGATGGATTAAGACATCTTCACCGTCCTGAATCGGCAGGGCTATCTGGCTGTCGCAGCTGATCTCAAGGTCGCTGCAGCGCTGGGAAAAGCGCAGGCGAATGGTGCTGTCGCCGTTAATGACCAGCGGGCGGGCCGAGAGCGTATGCGGGAACATCGGCACCAGGGTGATGGCATCGAGCGAAGGCGTCAGAATGGGGCCTCCGGCGGACAGCGAGTAGGCTGTTGAGCCCGTCGGGGTGGAGATAATCAGGCCGTCGGAGCGCTGGGAGAAGGCAAAAACCTCGTCGATATAGACCTCGAACTCGATCATGTGCGCGACCTTGCCCGGATGCAGAACCACTTCGTTAATTGCCGTGCTAATGCGTTTCTGACAATCCTGCTGGCATACCTGGGCTTCCAGAAGAAAGCGTTTTTCGGCGATATAGTGGCCTTCAAGCACGTCGGCAAGCTGCTGCAGCGCGTTATCCGGGTCGAGGTCGGTCAGAAAACCGAGATTGCCGCGGTTGATGCCGATGACCTGAATATCATACCGCGCCAGGGTGCGCGCGGCGCCGAGCATGTTGCCATCACCGCCAACGACGACCGCCAGATCCGCCTGTTGGCCAATTTCCGCCAGCGTTCCCGTTTTGACGTTGCTAAGCTGTAGCTCATGGGCGATCTGTTGTTCGACCAGAACTTCGTAGCCTTTACTGCACAGCCAGCGCCAGAGCATTTCATGTGTGGTCAGCGCGGTCGGGTGACGAGGGTGCCCCACAATGCCTATACACTTGAAATGGTTCTTCATGTTCTGGATGTCCTTGCGTTAAATGAATGATGACAATCTGACTGCTTCCCTTGAAACCCGGAAACTGATCCCCATAATAAGCGAAGTTAGCGAGATGAATGCGAAAAAAACGCGGAGAAATTCATGAGTAGTAAAGAACAGAAAACGCCTGACGGGCAAGCCCCGGAAGAAATTATCACGGAACAGCACGAGAACGTTGAGGCGGTTGAGCCTGAGGTTTCTGCTGACCAGGTGGATCCGCGCGATGAAAAAATTGCGAATCTGGAAGCGCAGTTGGTTGAAGCCCAGACTCGTGAACGCGAAGGTGTCCTGCGCGTAAAAGCGGAAATGGAAAACCTGCGTCGTCGCACCGAGCTCGACGTGGAAAAGGCGCATAAATTCGCTCTGGAGAAGTTCGTAAACGAACTGCTGCCGGTGATCGATAGCCTGGACCGCGCGCTGGAAGTGGCCGATAAAGCCAACCCGGACATGGCTTCAATGGTTGAAGGTATTGAGCTGACGCTGAAGTCGATGCTGGACGTTGTCCATAAATTCGGCGTGGAAGTGATTGCCGATACCAACGTGCCGCTGGATCCTAACGTTCATCAGGCTATCGCGATGGTTGAGTCTGAAGACGTGGCGGCGGGCAACGTGCTGGGCGTAATGCAAAAAGGCTACACCCTGAACGGTCGTACTATTCGCGCAGCGATGGTGACCGTGGCGAAGGCGAAGTAATTCGCTTGAAAACGGCCGCCTGCGGGTGGCCGTTTTTTTACTCTCTGCTTATCTGCTTTGCCGCCAGTTCGGCAGCAAAAAACGGCGAACCGAGTTTCACCGCTCCATCGGGCGGGCGATTATTCCGCCGCGCTTTCACGAATAGGTTTCACCGGCATCACCTTCACCTGCTTAATCATATTGTCCTGAACGTCGAGAATATCGATGTCGTACTGCTCGATGCGCACGCGGGTGCCGGGAGCCGGGATCTCTTCCAGCGCTTCGAGAATAATGCCGTTAATCGTTCGGGCTTCGTCTTCCGGCAGATGCCAGTTAAACGCCTTATTGATTTCGCGAACGTTGGCGCTGCCGTCAATAATCACCGAGCCGTCGTTTAGCGGGGTCACTTCCTCCGCCAGGGTGGGCGACATCGAGGTGGTGAAGTCGCCGACAATCTCTTCCAGAATATCTTCAACCGTCACCAGGCCCTGGATATCGCCATACTCATCGACCACCAGTCCCACCTTCTTCTTATTGCGCTGGAACTTCACCAGCTGCGTGCTCAGCGGCGTGCCTTCCGGCACGAAGTAAATCTCGTCCGCGGCGCGGAGCATCACCTCTTTGGTGAACTCTTTTTTCTCGGTCATCAGGCGATAGGCTTCCCTGACGCGCAGCATGCTGATGGAGTCATCCAGCGAACCGCGGTAGAGCACAATGCGGCCGTGCGGCGAGTGGGTGAGCTGGCGGACGATGGATTTCCAGTCATCGTTAATATCGATACCGATGATCTCATTACGTGGAACCATAATATCGTCCACGCTGACCTTCTCGAGGTCCAGCACCGAGAGCAGCATGTCCTGATTGCGGCGGGAGATTTGCGTGCGCGATTCATTTACGATGGTGCGCAGCTCATCTTTGCTCAGCGCTCCGCTGATAATGATATCGGTTTTGATGCCCATCATTCGCATCAGAAGGCGGGTGATGGTGTTCAGCAGCCACACCAGCGGCATCATCAGCACCTGCAGCGGCGCCAGTAAGAAGCTGCTCGGGTAGGCGACTTTCTCCGGATACAGCGCGGCGATAGTTTTGGGTAGGACCTCGGCAAATACCAGCACCACGAAGGTCAGAACGCCGGTGGCGATCGCCACCCCGGCATCGCCGTACAGGCGCATACCCACGATAGTCCCCAGAGCAGAGGCGAGGATATTGACCAGGTTGTTGCCGATCAGCACCAGGCTGATTAGGCGATCGGGTTTGCGCAGCAGCTTTTCGACGCGCCTGGCCTGACGATTGCCCTGCTTCGCCATATGGCGCAGACGGTAGCGGTTTAGCGTCATCATGCCGGTCTCAGAGCCGGAGAAATAGGCTGAAATGATCACCATGATAATCAAGGTCACGATTAGCGTGGTGGTAGAAATGTGTTCCAGGAGGGACTCCTTAAAGCCTGTCCCACCGGGCGATTACCGGCCCGATCCGGCAGAGCCCGGAACCTTCGCGTACTCAGAGTACGCGGCGGTTGCTCAGCGCTGCCGGCGTTCAGATGACCTGTCGTAATGCTGCCCGGTGTGGTTGCTCGTAGTCTGGATTTAGCTAATAAACTGCTGAAGGACGCGGCTGCCAAAATAAGCCAGCGTCAGTAGCCCTGCGCCGGTGACGTTAAACCAGACGACCCGGCGACCGCGCCAGCCTTCATGGTAGTGTCCCCATAGCAGAACGATATAAACGAACCACGCCACGATCGACAGCACGGCTTTATCAATATTTTCCGTACTAAACAGGTTGTGCATGTAGAACAGCCCGGTGCACAGCGTCAGCGTCAGCAGCACCACGCCGACCTGGGTGATATGAAACATTTTACGCTCAATGCTCATCAGCGGCGGCATTTCGTGACTAAAAGCCAGCTTTTTGTTTTTCAGCTGGTAGTCAATCCAGGCCAGCTGCAGGGCATACAGGGCGGCAATGATCAGCGTTGCGTAAGAGAAGAGCGACAGGCCAATGTGCACCAGCATGCCCGGGGTTGTTTCCAGGTGCGTGATGTATTCGTTTGGAACGAAGGTGGCGAAGGCCAGATTAATCAGCGCAAAAGCGTAGACGATGGGCAGCAGCAGCCAGCCTCGGTTGCGTGAGGCGACGATGGTCATCACCGTACAGATCATCAGGCTGACCAGCGAGCCGACGTTGAGTAAGCTGAGATTTTGCCCGCTACCGCCGCCGGGGAAAATGCGTGACTCCAGCGCAAAAGCATGACAAATCAACGCAATAGTTGCGGAAAGTATCGCCATCCGCCGCCAGCTGCTGTTCTTTTGCAGCAGGCCGGGGACGATCAGCGCCAGGCTGACGGAATAGGCGACAAGCGAGAGTAGAGCAAAAACAGGCATATGGGCGTCGACTGTTGACTAAACAAGAAAGAGAAGCAGTATAGCGTTACGCGACGTCTGCTCCAACCGTTGCATCACATCCCGGTACATGTCGTGTTATACTGCCGCAAATTTGTATTTGTGGTGTCGCTGCGGCGACCGACAGTTTCCACCTCAGGCGAGAGACAATGTTTGATAATTTAACCGATCGTTTGTCGCGTTCGCTGCGCAACATCAGCGGCCGCGGACGCCTTACCGAAGACAACATTAAAGAAACCCTGCGCGAAGTGCGCATGGCGCTGCTGGAGGCGGACGTTGCTCTGCCCGTCGTGCGTGATTTCATCAGCCGCGTAAAAGAGAGCGCGGTGGGTCATGAAGTTAACAAAAGCCTGACCCCGGGCCAGGAATTCGTCAAGATTGTGCGCAACGAGCTGGTTGCGGCGATGGGCGAAGAGAACCAGGCTCTGGATTTAGCCGCTCAGCCGCCGGCCGTTGTGCTGATGGCGGGCCTGCAGGGTGCGGGTAAAACCACCAGCGTCGCGAAGCTGGGTAAATTCCTGCGCGAGAAGCACAAGAAGAAGGTGCTGGTTGTCTCCGCGGACGTTTATCGCCCGGCGGCGATTAAACAGCTGGAAACGCTGGCCGAGCAGGTGAGCGTTGATTTCTTCCCGTCCGACGTCGGCCAGAAACCGATCGATATCGTTAATGCCGCGCTGAAAGAAGCGAAGCTGAAGTTTTACGACGTGCTGCTGGTGGATACCGCCGGCCGTCTGCACGTCGACGAAGCGATGATGGACGAAATCAAGCAGGTTCACGCTGCCCTTAACCCGGTAGAGACCCTGTTTGTCGTCGATGCGATGACCGGCCAGGATGCGGCGAACACGGCGAAAGCGTTTAACGAAGCGCTGCCGCTGACCGGCGTTGTGCTGACCAAAGTGGACGGCGACGCCCGCGGCGGCGCGGCGCTGTCGATTCGTCATATCACCGGTAAACCGATTAAATTCCTCGGCGTCGGCGAAAAAACCGAAGCCCTTGAACCGTTCCACCCGGATCGTATTGCCTCCCGTATCCTCGGCATGGGCGACGTGCTGTCGCTGATCGAAGATATCGAGAGCAAGGTTGACCGCGCGCAGGCTGAAAAGCTGGCCTCCAAGCTGAAGAAGGGCGACGGCTTTGACCTCACCGACTTCCTCGAGCAGCTGCGCCAGATGAAGAACATGGGCGGCATGGCTAGCCTGATGGGCAAGCTGCCGGGCATGGGGCAGATCCCGGACAACGTTAAGTCGCAGATGGACGATAAAGTGCTGGTGCGGATGGAAGCCATCATCAACTCGATGACGCTGAAAGAGCGCGCCAAGCCTGAGATCATCAAAGGTTCGCGCAAGCGCCGCATCGCCGCGGGCTGCGGGCTGCAGGTGCAGGACGTTAACCGTCTTCTCAAGCAGTTCGACGATATGCAGCGCATGATGAAGAAGATGAAGTCGAAAGGCGGCATGATGAAGATGATGCGCGGCATGAAAGGGATGATGCCGCCGGGCTTCCCTGGTCGCTAATCGGCCTGGCTTGTTTGCCATTTCGGCACCGGGGTGTGCTCGCCATCCTCACGTACTACGTGTACGTTCCGGTGGCTGCGCGCACGTCGGCACCGAACTGACCGCACCGCCGACGGCCTTTTATAGCAGACTTATCAACTGCTGATTGCAATTTCCCCAAAAATGAGTAAAATTTTCGGGCTTTTAATATGACACCCGGGCCCCGTTCCTCGATGGGGCCCGGGTGTTCTATTCACACAAGAGGATGTTATGGTAACTATTCGTTTAGCTCGTCACGGCGCTAAAAAGCGTCCGTTCTACCAGGTTGTTGTCACCGACAGCCGTAATGCACGCAACGGTCGCTTCATCGAGCGCGTTGGTTTCTTCAACCCGATCGCTTCCGCGAAAGAAGAAGAAACTCGTCTGGATCTGGATCGTATCGCTCACTGGGTTGGCCAGGGCGCTACCGTTTCCGATCGCGTAGCTACGCTGATCAAAGCAGCGAACAAAGCAGCTTAATCTGTCACGGTGGTCATGATGAGCAAGCAACACACCGCACAAGCACCTGTTGATCCGATCGTATTGGGCAAAATGGGTTCTTCCTACGGTATCCGTGGTTGGCTCAGAGTGTTTTCCTCCACCGAAGACGCCGAAAGCATTTTTGACTATCAGCCCTGGTTAATCCAGAAGGCGGGTCAGTGGCAGGCCGTTGAGCTGGAAAGCTGGCGCCACCATAATCAGGATATCGTCATCAAGCTGAAGGGTATTGACGATCGCGATGCTGCGAATCTGCTGACTAATTGCGAAATTATCGTGGATTCTTCGCAGCTGCCGAAGCTGGGAGAGGGCGACTATTACTGGAAAGACCTGATGGGCTGCCAGGTAGTCACCACTGAAGGCTATGGCCTGGGTAAAGTCATCGATATGATGGAAACCGGGTCAAATGACGTTCTCGTCATCAAGGCAAACCTGAAAGATGCGTTTGGCATCAAGGAGCGGCTGGTTCCGTTCCTCGATGGGCAGGTTATCAAGAAAGTCGATCTCGCTACTCGTACAATCGAAGTAGATTGGGATCCTGGTTTTTAAATTCTCCGGATAAACGGTAAAAGACGGCGCTATGTGGATTGGCATAATTAGCCTGTTTCCTGAAATGTTCCGCGCAATTACCGATTACGGGGTAACTGGCCGGGCAGTAAAAAATGGCCTGCTGAGCATCCAGAGCTGGAGTCCTCGTGACTTCGCGCATGACCGGCACCGTACCGTGGACGATCGTCCTTACGGCGGCGGACCGGGGATGTTAATGATGGTGCAACCCTTGCGGGACGCCATCCATACAGCAAAAGCCGCGGCAGGTGAAGGCGCTAAGGTGATATATCTGTCGCCTCAGGGACGCAAGCTTGATCAAGCGGGCGTCAGCGAACTGGCAACAAATCAGAAGCTGATTTTGGTGTGCGGTCGCTACGAAGGGATAGACGAGCGCGTAATTCAGACCGAAATTGATGAAGAATGGTCAATCGGCGATTACGTTCTCAGCGGTGGTGAGTTACCAGCAATGACGCTGATTGATTCCGTTTCCCGGTTCATTCCGGGGGTTCTGGGTCATGAAGCTTCGGCAACGGAAGATTCCTTTGCCGACGGTTTGCTGGACTGCCCGCACTATACCCGCCCTGAAGTGTTAGAAGAGATGGAAGTACCGCCGGTATTGCTGTCGGGAAACCATGCTGAGATACGTCGCTGGCGTTTGAAACAGTCGCTGGGCCGCACCTGGCTTAGAAGACCTGAACTTTTGGAAAACCTGGCTCTGACTGAAGAGCAAGCAAAGTTGCTGGCGCAGTTCAAAACTGAACACGCAAAACAGCAGCATAAACATGATGGGATGGCGTAAGCCCCCGATATCAGTTTACCCAGGATAAGAGATTAAATTATGAGCAACATTATTAAGCAAATTGAACAAGAACAGATGAAGCAGGACGTACCTTCCTTCCGTCCGGGTGATACCGTGGAAGTGAAAGTATGGGTTGTTGAAGGTTCCAAAAAACGTCTGCAGGCATTCGAGGGCGTGGTTATCGCTATTCGTAACCGCGGTCTGCACTCTGCATTCACTGTTCGCAAAATTTCCAACGGCGAAGGCGTTGAGCGTGTCTTCCAGACTCACTCTCCGGTAGTTGACAGCATTGCTGTTAAACGTCGTGGTGCTGTACGTAAAGCTAAACTGTACTATCTGCGTGAGCGTACCGGTAAGTCTGCTCGTATCAAAGAGCGTCTTAACTAAGATTCGCTTTCGCGACATCCTGATAAAAAGGGCTGGCCTGATAGGCTGGCCCTTTTTTTATCTTTGTTTTAACTATCTTGATGTAAATCATTTACAATATCGCCCTCACGATGGAGGGGCGGTGGCCGGCAATATTTATCGACAGTCAGCACATCAACGGCGGGCCGCGTGGCTGGCGCTGTTTTCGATCCTGCTGATCGTCGTCGCGCCGCTGATCTCTATCTCATTGCAAAAAGATCCGATGGGCGCGATGCCCGGGATGCACCACGCGATGATGATGGCGGAAACGTCTCACGCCATGACGATGTCCCATTCTGCTCCACAGGCGTCTGCGCCTTCGCATACCATGCCGGCTGACCACGCCGAGGCCTGCGGCTACTGCGTGCTGTTAGCCCACGTGCCGGGCCTGCTGCTGGCGCTGGCGCTGCTTATCACGTTCATCCTGCGTCGGCTGCGTATCTTTACGGCTCGCCCGGTGCAGAAGCATTGGCACTACTTCCCCTGGCTCTATCCCGATACCCGCGCGCCGCCGCGCCAGTCTGCTGTTTCCTGTTGATAAAAAATAATGTGCGCACCGCGCAACGTTCTCTTTTTGCTTTCGGAAAGGAAAAGTATGACAACCTGCACCTCGCGCGCGGCATGGCTGAACCTGCTGCGACGTCTTCATTTTTATATTGGTCTGTTTATCGGGCCGTTTATCTTCGTGGCTGCGCTAACCGGTACGCTGTATGTCGCCACGCCGCAGCTGGAGAACTGGCTGTATCACGACGCGCTGAGCGCGACAGCCGGTGGCGAGAAGCAGCCGCTGAGCGCCCAAATAGCGGTCGCGGAGGGGCTGACTCAGGGGAGTCTTCGCCTGCAGGCGGTGCGACCGGCCATTGCCGACGGCGAGACGACGCGGGTGATGTTCGCCGACCCGCAGCTGGGAGAATCTGAATCCCGGGCGCTGTTTATCGATCCGGTGACCTTACGGGTTAAAGGCGATATGACGGTCTATGGCACCAGCGGTATTTTGCCCCTGCGCCAGTGGATTGATTACGCGCACAGGTCGCTGCTGGCAGGTAATATCGGCCGGCTGTATAGCGAGCTGGCGGCGTCCTGGATGTGGGTTGCCGCGCTGGGGGGCATTGCGCTGTGGGCAATGACCCGGCCCCGGCGGCGTATCAATAACCGCCAGCAAAATACGCGCCGGCTGCATGCTTCTCTCGGCTGGGTGCTGCTGGCGGGAATGCTGCTGTTCTCCGCGACCGGCTTAACCTGGTCGCAGTGGGCCGGGGATAATGTCGATAAGATGCGCGCCGCTTTCGGCTGGCTGACGCCGCAGGTCAACGCCCGCCTGCATGCCACGCTGCCGATGGCTCATGATGCCCATGCTGAGCATCATATGGGGAATATGGCGATGCCCGAAACTATGCCGCCTCTGAAGGGCGAGCAGTTTGACCGGGTGCTGACGCTCGCGCGTAGCGCAGGTCTCGATGCCAGCAAGCTTGAGATTCGTCCACCGAAGGGGGCGGAGTTCGCCTGGACGGTGAACGAAATAGACCGAAGCTGGCCGACCCAGGTTGACGCGGTGGCGATTGATGGCGAACGAATGCAGGTTGTTGACCGTACGCGCTTTGCCGATTTCCCGCTGATGGCGAAACTCACCCGCTGGGGCGTTGATTTCCACATGGGGATCCTCTTTGGCCTGGCTAATCAGCTGCTGCTGATCGCCTTTGGCTCGGCGCTGTGCGTGATGATTGTCGTTGGGTATCGCTTATGGTGGATTCGCCGTCCGCCGAAGGCGGCGTTTAACCCGGCAAGTACGCTGGTGCAGGCATGGCTTAATCTGGCATGGCCGGCCCGTACGCTTACGCTGGTGGCTGCCGTCCTGCTGGGGCTGGGGCTGCCGCTGATGGGCGCCAGCCTGCTGCTGTGTATTACCGTTGACTATCTGCGCTGGCGTGCGGCCACGGCCGTGACGCTCGCCAGTTCAGTAGACTAAGGGAACTAAGGCGTGCTGATAACAACCGTAACCCGGCGGTTTTCGGCACGTCCTTTTGCCGTATCGTTACTGACAATAGGATATTTTTTGCCCAGTCCGCGGGTCGTTAAATTGCCGCGCGGGATGCCGGCGCCTTCCGCCCAGGCGTCCGCGACGCTGTTTGCTCGTTTCAGCGACAGCATCTCGTTGTAGCCATCTTCGCCATAGTTATCCGTATGACCATCTAAACGACTGTGCATAATCCCGGTTGAGGCGAGGCGGGAAGCCATGCTGTGAATTTGCTGCCGGCTATCAGCGCGCAGGTGGTAGTCGTTTTTATCAAACAGGATGGAGTCAGATAGGCCGAGGGACCAGTCGCCGTTACTTTCCGTAAAGCCATAGGATTTCATCGCCGCAACCTGCTGCTGAGAGAATTTTCCTTGCGGAGCCTGACAGCCGGTGAGAAAAACCGCGGCCAGCAGGGCGGGAGCAAAATATTTCCTGAGCATGATGATTCCTTTTATTTTTGTACTTGCTGCAAACGTTGATTTTTCATCCGATACATATTTTGATCGGCAAACTCTTGCAGATTTTCGGCAGAAGTATGCTCCCACGCCAGCGCGTAACCAATACTGAGCGACAGGGTAGCGGTATGGCCGTTGTGCAGATTGAACGGCTGGAGAAACTGTGCCGAGAGTAAAGCGCACTGCGCCTGGACTTCGGCCTCTGTGTGAACGTTGCGCAGCAGAATCGCAAATTCGTCGCCGCCTAGTCGCCACGCCTGATGCTCGGTGCCGGCAAACGTCATCAGCCGGCTGGCTACTTCGATTAAGACCTTATCGCCCGTCGCGTGCCCCCAGTTATCGTTGATGAGCTTGAAGTTGTCGCCATCAAGGAACAGGAGCGCGGAGCTACGGTGGGTAACGTCGTCGTTCATGAGTTTGTTGATGACGTTGCGAAACGCCGCGCGGTTGGCAAGCCCGGTCAGCGGATCGTGCAGAGAGCTGCGCAGGAGCTGGGCGTTTTTGGCCTGTAGCTGCCGCTGCCAGTCCTCCATCTCGCCGAGCAGGCTATTAAAGTCCTGGGCGAAAAGATGAAACTCTTCAATGTGCTCTTCGGGAACGCGACGCGAGAAGTGACGGTTTTCCCGGATATCGTGCACCACTTCGGTAATGCTCTGCAGCGCGGTGACGATGCCGCGGTGCAGAGAGTGGGTCAGCAGCAGGGCGATAAAGGACGCCAGCAGGATGCTGCTGGTCAGGACGATAATCGAAATGCCGAGGAAGTGGCTTATCAACCGGTCCAGCGCCGTCAGGCGAAGCTCGCCGATAATTTTCCCTTCATGCCAGATGGGCTGCGTGGTCGGCAGTGGGAAAAGCCACCTGCTGATAAGGCCGCTGAGTTTTTCCTGGCTTACCAGATCGTGGTTATGCCAGAGGGCAAAATGCTTTTTCTGGCTATCAAGCACCAGCGCTTCGGAAAACTGTCCCTGCTTCCCCAGCGTCGCCAGCGTATCTTCTGCCGCCGCGCTATCGCCAAACACCAGCGCTGCTTCAAGACTGCGGCTCATCGTCGCGGCAGTCAGCTCCAGATTCTTCTGCGCGTATTGTTTCAGCGTGAATACGGAGGCGGTGCTGAGCAGCAGCCAGACCAGAGTCATCGATATGATTACGCTTATCATGCTGATACGGCGTAACGCTCTTTTGAAGGTGGGGCGCGGGCCCTGAGGATAATCCTTATTCATGTGCGTTTTTCCGGGCAAGCATCAGTACATCTGGATTGACCCGCACACCGCTGTGCGTCAGGACATCAAGATTAACGGAGAATTTGACCCTGTCGTCATTGATGATCAGGCAAAAAGCACTGCCAATAGCGCAATCGGTATTCTGTTCCGCAATAAGTAATAGGGGCCTTGGCCGGTATTTAGAGGTGAATTCGGACTGCTGTAACGGCGATTCGCTGCCAAAATAAAAACCATCACAAACCGTATTCAACGCTTCTTCTGTACTGTGAACAACCACCGGCTGGTAGGGTAAAGCCTCAGGCGATTGCTGGGTCAGGCTGTGGGTATAGCGTGACGTAGAGAAAATACACAGTCTGGGCGGGGCGGATAGTTCTGGCCAGCGGGTATACGTCACGATCCCCGAAACAATGGCTCGCACATTTGTCGACTGCCCGGCGGCAAAAGCGGGATAGCTCACGATGAATAACAAAGAAATCAAAAAAAGACGGTGCAACTGTTTCATTAACGGATCCGTCTGGTTCGTCATAGTACGTGAATTGCAGTGCGCTGATGCCTGGCCGAAGGATAGCATTGTTGGTGAAAACCGTCATTAGCCGTCGCCCGTGCAATGCGTTAATTTTGGCCAGGATTTTTCGTAAAGAAAAGGCGGCCCGGTGGATAATTTTTTGGCGGCTAATGTGGGTGGTGTTAATTTAACTTTACGATTAGTGGTGGGTTAAAGGCCATTTATTTTGCTAGTGTAACGTAAAATTTACGGAATATGGATTGAAATATTTACTTTGTGTGGTATCGTTACGTCCTCCTCTGTGAGGAAAACACTATCGCAAACGAGCTACACAGGATCGCAATCATGCAAAAAGACGCGCTGAATAACGTACATATTACCGATGAACAGGTTTTACTGACCCCGGACCAGCTGAAAGCTGAGTTTCCCCTGAATATCGAGCAGGAAGCGCAAATCGCGCAGTCTCGCCAGACAATTTCTGAGATCATTGCCGGCCGCGATCCGCGTCTGCTGGTCGTCTGCGGTCCTTGCTCAATTCACGATCCGGAAGCGGCAATTGAGTACGCTCATCGTTTTAAAGCACTTGCCGCTGAGGTCAGCGATAGCCTCTACCTGGTAATGCGCGTCTATTTTGAAAAACCCCGTACCACCGTCGGTTGGAAAGGGCTGATTAACGATCCGCACATGGATGGCTCGTTTGATGTTGAAGGCGGTCTGAAGATTGCGCGTCGACTGCTGGTTGAGCTGGTAAATATGGGGCTGCCGCTGGCGACCGAAGCGCTGGACCCAAACAGCCCGCAGTACCTTGGCGATCTGTTCAGCTGGTCCGCGATCGGCGCACGTACCACCGAATCCCAGACGCACCGCGAAATGGCATCCGGCCTGTCGATGCCGGTCGGCTTTAAAAATGGTACCGACGGTAGCCTGGCGACGGCGATTAACGCCATGCGTGCCGCAGCGATGCCGCACCGCTTTGTTGGGATTAACCAGGCGGGTCAGGTCTGCCTGCTGCAAACCCAGGGCAACCCGGATGGTCACGTCATTCTGCGCGGCGGTAAAGCGCCAAACTACGGCCCGGAAGATGTTGAGCAATGCGAAAAAGAGATGACTCAGGCGGGACTGAAACCGTCGCTGATGGTAGATTGCAGTCATGGTAATTCCAATAAAGACTACCGCCGTCAGCCAGCGGTGGCAGAATCCGTCGTCGCGCAGATCAAGGATGGCAACCGTTCCATTATTGGTCTGATGATTGAGAGTAATATCCACGAAGGTAACCAGTCCTCTGAGCAGCCGCGTTGTGATATGAAATACGGCGTATCCGTCACCGATGCTTGCATCAGTTGGGAAACCACCGATGCGTTGCTCCGCGAACTTGATAAGGATCTGCGCGGCCATCTGGCGGCTCGTCTGGCGTAAGAGGATTGTATGGTTGCTGAACTGACCGCGTTGCGCGATCAAATTGATGAAGTTGATAAGGCGCTGCTGGGCCTGCTGGCCAGGCGCCTGGAGCTGGTGGCGGAAGTTGGCGAGGTCAAGAGCAAATACGGCCTGCCTATTTACGTCCCGGAACGGGAGGCGGCGATGCTGGCCTCCCGTCGCGAAGAGGCGGCCGCGCTTGGCGTGCCGCCGGATCTGATTGAAGACGTGCTGCGCCGAGTGATGCGCGAGTCCTATTCCAGCGAAAACGACAAAGGCTTTAAAACGCTCTGCCCGAACCTGCGCCCGGTGGTGATTGTCGGCGGCGGCGGGCAGATGGGGCGCCTGTTCGAGAAAATGCTGACGCTTTCTGGCTACCAGGTACGTATTCTGGAGAAAGAAGACTGGCCGCGGGCGACGGAGATTGTCGCCGACGCCGGGATGGTGATCGTCAGCGTACCCATTCACGCAACGGTTGAAACGATTGCCCGGCTTCCTTCGCTGCCGGCAGACTGCATTTTGGTTGACCTGGCGTCAGTTAAAGCGGAACCGCTGCAGGCGATGCTGGCGGCGCATAATGGCCCGGTGCTGGGCCTGCATCCGATGTTCGGCCCGGACAGCGGCAGCCTCGCTAAGCAGGTGGTAGTCTACTGCGACGGCCGTCAGCCGGAAGCCTATCAGTGGTTCCTTGAGCAAATTCAGGTTTGGGGCGCTCGTCTGCACCGTATCAGCGCCGTCGAGCACGATCAGAATATGGCGTTTATTCAGGCTCTGCGCCACTTTGCGACCTTTGCCTACGGCCTGCACCTGGCGGAGGAGAACGTTCGCCTGGAGCAGCTGCTGGCGCTGTCATCACCGATCTACCGGCTTGAGCTGGCGATGGTGGGTCGGCTGTTTGCCCAGGATCCGCAGCTTTACGCCGACATTATTATGTCGTCGGAGAGTAACCTGGCGCTGATTAAGCGCTACTACCAGCGTTTTGGTGAGGCGATTGGCCTGCTGGAGCAGGGGGATAAACAGGCGTTTATCGAGAGCTTCCGCAAAGTTGAGCACTGGTTTGGCGATTATGCCCAGCGCTTCCAGAGCGAAAGCCGCACGCTGCTCCGCCAGGCGAATGATAATCGGCAGTAGCTGAAAACCGTATATAATCAAAGCCAGAGGGGCAACCCGCTGGCTTTTTTTATAGGGATGAAAACGATGGCTGAACCGCAACCGCTGTTTGATTACGCCGGACACCTGCCGGAATGCCCGACCTGGAACGACGCTGAGCAAGCCTTGTACTGGGCCGATATTATGGAGTGCGAAATTCACCGCTACGACGTCCGCAGCGGGGAGCATCAGGTCCTGCAATTTCCTGAAGAGGTCGGCTGCTTTGCTCTGCGCGAGAAGGGCGGCTTTATCGTGGCGCTGCGTAGCGCTATCTGGTTAACCGATGCGCACGGCCTGCTGCGGCGTAAAATCTGCGATAACCCAAGCAACCCGCAGTTGGCTCGTTTTAATGACGGCGGGACGGATCGCGACGGACGCTTTTACGCCGGAACCTTCTGGGCGCCGGGAGATTATAACGGTGCGCTGCTGGTGCGTATCGATAGCGATCTTACCCCGCGGGTCATCCAGTGCGATATCCACGGCGCTAACGGCCTGGCCTTTAGCGAGGATCGGCGCTGGATGTATACCTCGGATACGCCGAACGCCGTTATCTACCGTACGCCGCTGGATAATCAGGGCGAGCCGGGCACGCGCGAGGTTTTCCGTCGCTTTCAGCCGGGGGAAGGCATTCCTGACGGCGCGGCTATCGATGTGGAAGGGTGCTACTGGAGCGCGATGTTTGACGGCTGGCGTATAGCGCGCTTCTCGCCAACCGGTGAACAGCTGGCCGAGTATCGTCTGCCGGTACGCTGCCCGACGATGGTCTGTTTTGGCGGTGCGGATATGCGTACGCTGTTTATCACCACTACCCGGGAAAATATGGCTGCGGATGAAGTTGAGAAATACCCGCTCTCCGGGGCTATCTTCACCCTGCCGGTTGCGGTGGCAGGGATGAAGAAGCGGGCCTTTATCGAGCGTTAGATTGGCTCAACGGGAACCACGTTTTCGCCAGGATAGCAGCCCAGAACTTTCATTGACCGGGTGATCTCCGCCAGCTCCTTGAGCGCCTTGCGCATGGGGATTGATTCCAGGTTCGCCTGGATATCCAGATAAAACATCTCTTCCCACGGATTGCCGTAGATTGGGCGCGACTCCAGCTTGGTCATGATCAGGTTGTGGTTGCGCAGTACCAGCAGCGCTTCGACCAGCGCACCCGCCTGCTGGCCGGTCGCAATGAGCAGGGTGGTTTTTGCCGGAACCTGATCGGAAACATTCACCGCTTTGCGCGCCAGTACCAGGAAGCGGGTGATATTTTGCGTTTGGTTTGCCTCGCAGTGTTCAAGCACCTGCAGTCCGTACAGCGCACCGCCGGCTTCGCTGCCCAGCGCCGCGATGGTTGGCGATTTGGCCTGCGCGACCTTCTCCATCGCCGCCGAGGTACTTTCGGTATATTCGATTTTCCAGTGCGGGTAGCGGCTTAGATACTGGCTACACTGCTGGAACGGCTGCGGATGGCTGTAGACGGTGGTAATTTGCTGCGGATCGGTAGAGGCGGCAACCAGAACGCAGTGATCGATAGGGATCGTTAGTTCGCCAACGATCGACAGACTGGTGTGCTGCAGCAGATCGTAGACGTCGTTGATCCCGCCAGAGCTGGTATTTTCGATTGGCACTACCGCGTAGTCAGCCTGACCGGTCTCAACCTGGTTGAAGATATCGGCAAACCTGGCGCAGCCGCTTTCGATGAACTGTTCAAAATGGCGGGCCGCGTATTGTCGTGCGGCAAGGTGAGAGTATGACCCTTTTGGCCCCAGAAAAGCCACGCGTGCTGAATGTGGGTTGATCTTATTCAGATGCTGCTGCAGCAGGGTTTGCTGGGTGAGAACGGAATCCTCGATGATCAGCTGGAACAGCCGGGTGATGTAGTGCGCATCCAGATGGTGGGCTTTACCCAGCGTCATCAGGCGGTCCAGCAGGTCACGCTCACGGTCGATATCGCGTACCGGGCGATGCGACGCCAGCTTTGCCTTCCCGACTTCGACAGCCAGCCCACGGCGTTCTGCCAGCAGCGCGAGCAGCTTTTCATCCAGGGCGCTTATCTTATCGCGCAGGGCCAGTAATGGGTTTTCCTCGGTCATATGTGTTGCCTTTCTTGTTATTGGTGTAGATACCCTAAATCGTTCGAGCTACCGACGGCGCGCGTGCAACCTGAAAAATAGCGGGCATAAATAAAAAAGGCCTCCCTGGTGGGAGGCCTTGTAGTTCGTCTTCGCATTCTTTATCACACGACGAATTGCCTCCCGGTTAGGGGAAGGTAAAAAAGAATGCGAAGAAGAACGGCAGTAGTTTCAAGATAAATTCCTTTAATCGGCTGGGATTACAGTACCCGGACTGTTTTCATCCTGTCAATAAAAAACGCGCCCGAAGGCGCGTGGCGTTACACAATATTAAGTTAAGGACAGTAAAGTTCAGGATTACTCTTCTTCTTCCACAAAGCCTGCCTCTTTCACCGATGTTGCGGCGCGGCGGGCTTCCCCTTTGTGTTGCACTTTGTTCAGCTGCCGTTCCAGCTTGTTGATTAATTCGTTGATCGCGGCGTACATATCTTCACTTCTCGCGCTGGCAACCAGATGACCATTTGGCGTATTGATGGTTGCGTCAGCGACAAAACCTTGCGGCTCCTTGGAGAGAATGATGTGCGGGTTGATTAAGTGGGTTTGCCATTTATCCAATTTGGCGAGACGGTCTGCGACATGCTGGCGAATAGCCGGAGTAATTTCCATTTGTTTACTGGTAATGTTCATTGTCATAAATTTTACCTCTTGTCTTTCCCGTCTTGGTGAACTCAGCATACCTCGCCCAATGTCAAAATGCGTGATTTAAATCACATTTTAATGTCACTTTTTGTCAACAAATGCAATTTGTGAGGCAGGGCAGGAACGGGGGAGATTTTACTTGTCGAACCGCGGAAAGAGAGTCATATTTGATGGGATGACCTGACGCTAAAACGCTTCAGCTTATAAGTCAGATGAATAAAAAAACGGCAGCCCTGGAGCTGCCGTTTTGCTTACATCAAAAGCGATCAGGTATTTTTACTGTTAGCCGCGATAATTTTGGCCACCTTATCTGCCTGCGCATTCATTTGCATCTGGCGATAGGCGTTTTCCATTTTCGGCAATGCATCGCGGGTAGCCTGCGCATCAGGATAGCTGCGCAGCATGCCATCAACGCGGTTTACGACGGCAACCCACGCGCCGCGGTCGGTATAGTAATCAACCACCGACAGTTCGTACTTCGCCAGACGATCCTTCAGGAACACCATACGTTTGTAGGCGTCGGTCGAATACTGGCTGTTCGGATAGCCGCGCACCAGCTTCGAGAAGTCATTGAAGGCATCGCGTGCGTGCTGGGGGTCGCGATCGGAGCGATCGACACCGAAGAATCCTTGCAGCGCACTATCATCCAGAGCCATATTTGTCAGACCACGCATATAAATGACGTAATCAATGTTAGGATGGGTCGGGTTCAGACGAACAAAGCGGTCGATGGCCGCCTGAGCTAACGGCAGATCGGCATTTTTGTAGTACGCATAAATCAGGTCCAGCTGTACCTGTTGGGAATAAGGGCCGAACGGATAGCGATTATCCAACGCTTCCAGTTGCGTTATCGCCTGTTTCCAGTTACCGTCCTGCAGTTTTTGCTGGGCAGTCGCGTAGATTTCATTCGGCGGATTATCAGGCACCTCTTCCTTTGAGCCGGAGCAACCCACCAAAGCCAGGCTCAGTGTGGCAGCTGCCACCAGGTATTTCATGCGCGTCATGACGTTTTGACTTCCTCAAAATGTTTATGCGGGAGAATCTCTGTTCCTGCTCCCGATTAAGACCAGCTACAATAGCACACTATATTATACGGCAAAGCCGTAAAACCCAACGTTAAACGAAGAAGCTGTATATGGCACAACGAGTACAACTCACCGCAACGGTGTCCGAAAATCAACTCGGGCAACGCTTAGATCAGGCTTTGGCCGAAATGTTCCCGGATTATTCGCGTTCGCGCATAAAAGAATGGATCCTTGACCAGCGAGTGCTGGTAAACGGCACTGTCAGCGACAAGCCGAAAGAAAAAGTTTTAGGGGGAGAAAGCGTCTCTATCGATGTTGAAATCGAAGAAGATGTGCGCTTCGAACCGCAGGATATTCCGCTCAATATCGTCTACGAGGATGACGACATCCTCGTGATCAATAAACCGCGCGGCCTGGTCGTCCATCCAGGAGCGGGCAATCCTGACGGTACTGTGCTGAATGCGCTGCTGCACTACTATCCGGCGATTGCCGATGTTCCGCGTGCGGGCATTGTCCACAGACTGGATAAGGACACCACCGGCCTGATGGTTGTGGCGAAAACTATCCCGGCGCAAACGCGTCTGGTGGAATCACTGCAGCTGCGCGAAATTACCCGCGAATACGAAGCGGTAGCGATTGGTCACATGACGTCTGGCGGTACGGTAGAAGAACCGATTAGTCGTCACCCGACCAAGCGTACGCATATGGCGGTGCACCCGATGGGTAAACCGGCGGTAACGCATTACCGCATTATGGAGCATTTCCGTATTCATACGCGCCTGCGCCTGCGTCTGGAAACCGGTCGTACTCACCAGATCCGCGTACACATGGCGCATATCACCCATCCGCTGGTCGGCGATCAGGTATACGGCGGCCGTCCACGTCCGCCGAAAGGGGCGTCAGAGGAGTTCATTACCGCACTGCGCCAGTTCGATCGTCAGGCTCTGCACGCCACCATGCTGCGTCTGTATCACCCGGTTAGCGGTATTGAGATGGAATGGCATGCGCCGATCCCTCAGGATATGGTTGAGCTGATCGATGCCATGCGCGCCGATTATGAAGAGCATAAGGATCGTATTGACTGGCTATGACTAAACTGATTGTACCGCAGTGGCCAATGCCGGAAAGCGTGGCGGCCTGTAGCTCCACGCGCGTTGGCGGCGTGAGCCTGCCTCCGTATGGCTCGCTCAATCTGGGCGCCCATTGCGGAGACAATCTGCCGGACGTTGAGGAAAACCGCCGGCGGATGTTTGCCGCAGGCGGGCTCCCCGCGTATCCGGTGTGGCTCGAACAGGTTCACGGTACTGCGGTGCTGAAACTCGACGGCGGGCCGTATGCGTCAAAACGCGCGGATGCGTCATACTGTAATACGCCGGGCACCGTTTGCGCCGTGATGACCGCTGACTGCCTGCCGGTGCTTTTTTGCAACCGTGCCGGTACCGAAGTGGCGGCGGCTCACGCTGGCTGGCGCGGATTATGCGACGGCGTGCTGGAGGAAACGGTCGCCTGCTTCGCTGATAAGCCGGAGAATATCCTGGCGTGGCTCGGTCCGGCTATCGGCCCCGACGCTTTTGAAGTCGGCGCGGAAGTTCGTGAAGCCTTTATGAGCAAAGACGCGAAGGCCGACAGCGCTTTTCGTCCGGCTGGTGAGAAATACTTTGCCAATATCTATCAGCTGGCTCGCCAGCGCCTGGCTAACGTCGGCGTGGAGCAAATCTTCGGCGGCGATCGCTGCACGCTAAGCGAAAAGGATGATTTTTTCTCTTATCGTCGCGACAGGACGACGGGTCGTATGGCTAGTTTTATCTGGCTGATATAACCTGGTGTATCAAGACGGTCCGGAAGGCAGACTTATTTTTCGCATAGTTCAGGTCTTTAACCTTGAATAATTGAGGGATGACCTCATTTAATCTCCAGTAGCAAATTTGACCTGTTATGGGAGGAGTTATGCGTCTGGACCGTCTTACCAATAAATTCCAGCTTGCTCTTGCCGATGCCCAGTCGCTCGCGTTAGGGCACGACAACCAATTCATCGAACCTCTTCATCTAATGAGCGCCTTGCTTAATCAGGAAGGGGGATCGGTACGTCCTTTATTAACTTCTGCGGGCATTAACGCCGGCGAGTTAAGCACCAGTATTACTCAGGCCTTGAGCCGTTTACCACAGGTGGAAGGCACCGGCGGCGACGTGCAGCCGTCCCAGGATTTGGTGCGTATTCTGAACCTTTGCGACAAGCTGGCGCAAAAGCGGAAGGACAACTTTATTTCGTCGGAACTGTTCGTTCTGGCGGCGCTTGAATCACGCGGTACGCTAACCGATCTTTTGAAATCCGCCGGTGCAACAACCGCCAATGTGACTCAGGCGATTGAACAAATGCGTGGAGGTGAAAGCGTGAACGATCAGGGTGCCGAAGACCAACGTCAGGCATTGAAAAAATTTACAGTCGATCTGACCGAGCGTGCTGAACAGGGCAAGCTGGATCCGGTCATTGGTCGTGATGAAGAGATTCGCCGTACTATTCAGGTACTGCAGCGGCGAACTAAAAATAACCCGGTGCTTATCGGTGAGCCTGGCGTCGGTAAAACGGCCATTGTTGAAGGTCTGGCGCAGCGCATCGTCAATGGCGAAGTGCCGGAAGGGCTAAAAGGCCGCCGGGTACTGGCGCTGGATATGGGCGCGCTGGTGGCTGGAGCCAAGTATCGCGGCGAGTTTGAAGAGCGTCTGAAAGGCGTGCTGAACGATCTCTCGAAGCAGGAAGGCAACGTCATTCTGTTTATCGATGAGCTGCACACTATGGTCGGGGCGGGGAAAGCGGACGGCGCGATGGATGCAGGCAATATGCTGAAGCCCGCGCTGGCGCGCGGTGAACTGCACTGCGTCGGCGCGACCACTCTTGATGAGTATCGGCAATATATTGAAAAAGATGCAGCCCTGGAGCGGCGCTTCCAGAAAGTCTTCGTGGCCGAACCTTCGGTGGAAGACACCATTGCGATTCTGCGCGGCTTAAAAGAGCGCTATGAGCTGCATCACCATGTGCAGATCACCGATCCGGCTATCGTCGCGGCCGCAACCTTGTCGCATCGCTACATTGCCGACCGACAGCTGCCGGACAAAGCGATTGACCTGATTGATGAAGCCGCTTCAAGTATTCGTATGCAGATTGACTCGAAGCCGGAAGAGCTCGACCGACTCGACAGACGTATTATTCAGCTCAAGCTGGAGCAGCAGGCGCTGAAGAAAGAAGCCGACGAGGCAAGCCTGAAGCGTCTGGATATGCTGAATGAAGAGCTGGCGGATAAAGAGCGTCAGTATTCCGTATTAGAAGAAGAGTGGAAGGCGGAAAAAGCGTCGCTCTCCGGAACCCAGACGATTAAAGCTGAGCTGGAACAGGCAAAAATTGCCATCGAGCAGGCGCGACGCGTCGGCGACCTGGCCCGGATGTCTGAACTGCAGTACGGCAAAATCCCGGAGCTGGAAAAACAGCTGGCAGCGGCTACGCAGTCTGAAGGTAAAACGATGCGTCTGTTGCGTAATAAAGTGACGGATGCGGAAATTGCGGAAGTGCTGGCGCGCTGGACCGGTATTCCGGTAGCGCGAATGATGGAAGGCGAGCGTGAAAAACTGCTGCGTATGGAGCAGGAGCTGCATAGCCGGGTGATTGGTCAGAACGAGGCGGTTGAAGCGGTATCGAACGCGATTCGCCGTAGCCGTGCCGGCTTGTCCGACCCTAACCGTCCTATCGGCTCGTTCCTGTTCCTTGGGCCGACCGGTGTCGGTAAAACCGAGCTGTGTAAAACGCTGGCGAATTTTATGTTCGATAGCGATGACGCGATGGTGCGTATCGATATGTCCGAGTTTATGGAGAAACACTCCGTCTCGCGGCTGGTGGGTGCGCCTCCAGGATACGTCGGTTATGAAGAGGGCGGCTATCTGACGGAAGCCGTGCGCCGTCGTCCTTATTCGGTGATTTTGCTGGATGAGGTCGAAAAAGCGCATCCTGATGTGTTCAACATTCTGCTGCAGGTGCTGGATGACGGGCGTTTGACGGACGGGCAGGGGAGAACGGTCGATTTCCGTAATACGGTCGTCATTATGACCTCTAACCTTGGCTCCGACCTGATTCAGGAACGGTTTGGTGAGCTGGATTATAGTCATATGAAAGATGTGATTATGGGCGTTGTCAGCCAAAGCTTCCGTCCGGAATTCATCAACCGTATAGATGAGGTCGTGGTATTCCACCCGCTGGGTGAAAAACACATTGCCTCTATTGCTCAGATCCAGCTGCAGCGTCTGTACAAGCGTCTGGAAGAGCGCGGCTATGAAGTGCGCATGTCCGATGAGGCGCTGAAGCTGCTGAGTGCGAACGGTTACGATCCGGTGTATGGCGCGCGGCCGTTAAAAAGAGCCATCCAGCAGCAGATCGAAAACCCGCTGGCGCAGCAAATCCTTTCCGGTGAACTTATTCCCGGTAAAGAAGTGCAACTGGTGGTGAAAGATGATCGGATTGTGGCAGTGCAGTAAATCACAAAACGACAAAAACGGGCCCAATGGGCTCGTTTTTGTTTAAAAACCAGGCAAGAATTAAAGTCCGAGCGTGGTTTTGTGTGAAAAGTAATCGAACGCATCATTTTTTTGAATTTATACTTGTCACCTCAGAATTACCGCCTATAATGCGCCTCCACTGACACGGAACAACGGCCAACACGCCGCCGGGTCAGCAGGCTTAAACGCTGAATATCAGCCGCGAAAGCCGACGGAGAAAAGCAAAATAAACGCTTGACTCTGAATGAGGAAAACGTAATATACGGGACCTCGCGACAGAGCGCTAAAGCGCGTCGCCATTGCTCTTTAACAATTTATCAGACAATCTGTGTGGGCACTCAAAGTGACATGGATTCTTAACGTCCTCGGACGAAAAATGAATACCAAGTCTCTGAGTGAACATACGTAATTCATTACGAAGTTTAAT